>CAVVON010000011.1:0-229777 GCA_963749815.1 uncultured Alphaproteobacteria bacterium
CTGACGCCACGGTTAACAGACAATTTCGCTCTGCTACGCTGGCCCAAAGCGGAGAAGCTGTCATGACCACGCGCGTCGCGAAGCTGCTGGCATGTGTGCTGCTGGCGTCATTGTTCGGAACTCCGCACGCGCAGGCACAGAACTATCCGTCAAAGCCCGTTCGCGTCGTGGTGCCGCTGCCGGCCGGCGGCGCAACCGACGTGATCACGCGCGCCGTGGCGCAGCGATTGAGCGAGACCTGGGGCCAGCAGATCGTCATCGAGAACAAGGGCGGCGCCAACACCCAGATCGGCGCCGAGGCGGTCGCGAAGGCGGCGCCCGACGGATACACGCTGCTGGCGACCTCCGAGTCGACGCTCGCGGTCAATCCGTTCCTTTATCGCAAGCTCGCCTACGATCCGAAGGATCTGATCCCGGTCAGCGGGCTCGGCCTGATCACGCAGGCGCTGGTCGTGCATCCGTCGGTGCCGGCGAACAGCGTCAAGGAACTGATCGCGCTCGCCAAGGCCAAGCCCGGCGAACTGAACTACGGCACGCTCGGCATCGGCTCGTCGAGCCATCTCAACACCGTGAGCTTCGAGACCCAGGCCGGCATCAAGCTCACGCCGGTGCACTATCGCGGCGGCGCGCCCGCGCTCACCGACGTGATCGGCGGCCACACCCAGGTGCTGTTCATCTCCGTCACGCTGATGAACCAGCCGTGGCAGGCCGGCCAGCTCAAGGCGCTCGGCGTCGGCGGGTCAAAGCGCGTGCCGCAGTTTCCCGATCTGCCGACGGTGGCCGAGAGCGGCCTGCCCGGCTACCAGGCGGTGTCGTGGTTCGGCTTGTTCGCGCCGGCCGGAACGCCGCCCGCGATCGTCGCAAGATCAACGCCGACGTGCAGCACATCCTCACCGACCCGGACTTCCAGGAGAAATTTCTGACGCCGGCGTTCTTCGAGCCGATTCTTGGGCTCGGTCGAGCAGTTCACGCGATTACGTCAAGGCCGAGCAGGCGAAGTGGGGCAAGCTGATCGCCGACAACAAGGTGACTGCGGAGTAGGATTGATCTTCGCAGTCGCCTCATTGTAAACGCGTAGGGTGGGCAAAGGCGCGGAACGCGCCGTGCCCACGCGTGGTTCAGTCTCGAATGGCGACAATAGATAACATGATGTTTCTGACGTGGTCGTGATTCAGGTAATTTGGTGGGCACGCATCGCTTCTGCCCACAAAGCGCGCAACAGTGAGCGTGGATGATGAAGATCGACGACAGCGTTGAAAGCCTAGTCCATTATTTGGTCCATTCGCTCTCGCCGGAGTGGTTAGTCAAAGCTGCAAGAGATCATCACGGCATTGCCAGCGACAATTCCGGTTGCGGGGTCAATTATCATGACCCCAACGACACCGAGTCTCCGAACAATCGACCTGGACAGGTCAGACTTTACTCCTTCTGGGGTTGGCGGCACGGCGGTCACGAAGCGGTTACGAGTGACGACGAATATCTTCGTGTACTGGCCAATACGCTGCGTGCCGCTAACGCGACGGAAGCAGCGGATCAGATCGACGAGATCCGAAAGAATTACCGCGCTTTATGAGTAGAGGTCTGAAAATATCGGATTTGAAGTTGACGTCATAATCTCGCCGCGATCTAGGATTTTATTCCATGACATCCCCACTCATTCGAGGGCGTTGTCATGAGACGTCTTGAGAGCGGAGCGGGGTGCGGTGCCCGCGGGCGTGGCTCGTAACCACGCACCCGGGCGGCTCCGGGGCCCCGGCCGGACGGCACTAGGACCGTTCCGCAGGGAGCCTGCTGGACTGGGATCGGGCGCCAATGCCCTCGTCCCAGGAAGCCCGGCCCGGAGCTGAGCCACACGCGCGCCATGAGCGCCGGTGGCGAGCGCCGCGGTGGAGCGCCGAGAGGCGAGCGCGCTTCGCACAGCGCGCCGCGCCTTCACGGCGTGAAAGTGGTGCGCCTCCCGGCGCTCCGCCCCCCTCGGCTTATCCGAGGGGGAGACGGAAGGCCCCGCGCGGCGGGGCAGGACTACGGCGTACCCGGCGCCGCCAACAATACGGGCGGCGGAGCGTTGGCTTCCGCAAAATCCGAAATGAAACGAAAACCCTAATTCAGGAGGACCGCAATCATGCGATGCAACGACCACAACCGCGCGCCGCAGCGCTTCACCCTCCCCCTTGTGGGGAGGGTCGCGCGCATCGACGCGAAGCGGAGATGCGAGCGGGGTGGGGCCTTTGCAAACGGAGTCGAAGCCCCACCCCGACCGCCTTCGCTTCGCTCGGCGTTCGGACCCTCCCCACAAGGGGGAGGGTAACTCGCGGCGCGAGCGCGCAATTCACGCACAACTCGCTGGCTGGTATGGGCGATTGAATGCGGTAGATTGAGCAGCGAGAACAACAAGAGCAACGCGGGAGCGCGATCCATGGACATGAGCGTCACCATCAAGCCCGGCGAGCAGAGCGCCACGCCGCAGGCGGCCTCGCCCGCGCGCGGCGGCAATTCGAGCGACCTCGACGTCTGGCTCGAAAAAGTCGAGGCCATGGGCGAACTCAAGCGCATCACCGCCGAGGTCGATCCCGATCTCGAAGCCGCCACCATCACCTATCTGGTCGGCCTGGAGAAAATCGCCGGCGCTGCTGTTCGAGAACGTCAAGGGCCATCCCGGCCACAAGGCGCTCTACAACATGATCGGCTGCAACCTGTCGCGCTTCTGCCTGATGATCGGCGAGGCGCCGGTCGATCATCCGCTCAAGGCGGTGCAGATCCTGCAGCAGAAGATGGGCCGCAAGATGCCGCCCAAGGAAGTCCCGGCCTCGGCCGCGATCTGCAACCAGAACATCGTCGACGGCGACGCGATCGACATCCGCATGTTCCCGGCGCAGCGCATGTGGCCGCTCGACGGCGGCAAATATCTCGGCACCGGCGACGCGGTCGTCACCAAGTGCCCGGAGACCGGCCGCATCAATGTCGGCACCTATCGCATGATGATCAAAGGCCCGCGCGAGATCGGCGTCTACACCTCGCCCGGCAAGGACGCGACGCTCGATCGCGAGAAATGGTGGAAGATGGGCAAGCCGATGCCGATCGCCGCCTGCTACGGCATCGACCCGCTGCTGTTTCTGGTCGCGGCAACGAGCCTGCCGAAGACCGAATGCGAGTACGATTATTATTCCGGCATCGCCGGTGCGCCGATCGAACTGTTCACCTCCGATCTCACCGGGCTGCCGCTGCCTGCGCGCGCCGAGATCATTCTCGAAGGCCACGTCTATCCCGACGAGACCTTCGCCGAGGGACCGTTCGGCGAGTTCACCGGCTATTACGGCCGCCCGTCGCGGCGCGACGCCCTACATGCGGGTCGAGCGCGTGCGCTACCGCACCAATCCGACGCTGACCTGCGCGCTGATGGCCGACGGGCCGTCGAACGAGTGCGGGCTGTTCTGGGCGGCGCTGCGTTCGGCCGGCATCTGGGCCGACCTGCAGAAGCTCGGCATCCCGGGCATCCAGGGCGTGTGGTCGATCCCGGAAGCCGCCGGCTGGGGCATCACGGTGGTGTCGATCAAGCAGATGTATGCCGGCCACGCGCCGCAGGTGATGGCGCTCGCCGCGCAATGCACCGCCGGCGCCTATTTCGGCAAATACGTGATCGTGGTCGACGACGATATCGATCCGTCGAACGTCGGCCAGGTGCTGTGGGCGATGGCGACGCGCTCGCGGCCGTCGCAGTCGATCGACATTCTGCGCGAGACCTGGAGCACGTTCCTCGATCCGAGCCAGAACCCGCCGGAGATCAGGCCGTGGGGATAGCAAGGCGCTGATCAACGCCTGCATGGAATACAAATTCATCAAGTCGTTCTCCAAGCGCACCAAGCTGTCGAAGGAGACCTACGACAACGTGGTGGCGCGCTGGCAGGAGCTCGGCCTCTCCGGCAAGCCGCCGGCGATCTCGGTGTTCGAGGACGAGGGTATCCCGGACAGTATTACGTAGCAGCGCCGTTATTCCGGGCCGGAATGACAGACGGATCGGCCCTTGCCTCACGGCGCGTCCCGCCGCATCATGCACGGTATGCGTGTATCGGTTGCATATTGCGTATGGCGGTGCTGGTGGCCGCGTTACCCGGCCCGCGCGCTGCCGTCGCCGAAGTGCAGGTCGTGCAGGCGATCGACTACTACGACGTCACCGGCACGACCGCGCAGGAAATCCGCGCCAACATGGATCGCATCGGCCCGACCTGGACGGTCGACGGCAAGCGTTACGATTCCGCAGTCGGCTGGGCATTCGTCTGGGAGTACCGATTCGGACCGACCGCGCGCGGCTGCATGATGAAGGCCGTCACGGTCAAGGTTCGGATCATCACCACCGACGCCGCGACTGAAGGCCCAACGCGCCGCCCGCGCTGCAGAAGGCGTTCGCGACGTTCTTCGCCAAGCTGCAAGAATACGACAAGCACCGTGCCACCATCGTGCTTGAGGCGGCCGAAACGCATCGACGACGGCATCATGGGCCTGCCGCCGCAGCCGAATTGCCTCGAGCTCAAGCCGCTTGCCAACCATCTCGCCGACAATGTCGAGCGGGACCTCGGCCGCCTGATGCACGATTACGTCCGGCACACCGACGCCGGCCGCCAGCTCGGCGCGGTGTTTCCGCCGTCCGACACCAAGCCGGCCCCGGCGCTTGCCGCAGCGCCGCGCGGCAAGAGCGCCAATGCGGCAACGCCCGACGCACCGGCGCCGAAGCCCAAGACGGAACGCGGCAACGCCAGCGGATCGGGCTTCTTCATCTCCCGTGATGGCATCGCGTGACCAATGCGCACGTCGTCCGACGGCTGCAACACGCTCGCCATCCGCACCGCGCAAGGCACGACCCGACCCGCGACAGTGCTGGCGCAGAACGAGCAGGACGATCTCGCCGTGCTCAAATCCGACGCCCAGGCGCCGCAGGTCGCGCCGCTGCGCACCGCGCCCGCGCCGCGCGCCGGCGAGGCGGTGGTCGCCTACGGCTTCCCGCTGTCTGGGATCTTGAGCTCCACCGGCAACGCCACGACCGGCAGCATCTCGGCGCTGGCGGGACTGCGCAACGATGCGCGCCACCTGCAGATCTCCGCGCCGGTCCAGCCCGGCAACAGCGGCGGGCCGCTCGTCGACATGACCGGCAACGTGGTCGGCGTGATCTTCAGCAAGCTCGACGCGCTGAAGGTCGCGCGCGCCATCAAGGACATCCCGCAGAACATCAACTTCGCCATCAAGGCGTCGGTGGCGGCCAATTTCCTCGACGCCAGCGGCATCAAATATGCGGCCGCCCAGGCCGGCAAGGAGCTGCCGGTGCCGGACGTGGTCGAGCGCGCCATGGCGTTCTCGGTCCACGTGCAGTGCACGCGCTAGCCTGCTCCTGCGCGGCTCAAACTCTGCAAGGCTATTGACCCCGCCGCGATAGGCCGGAACAGTCCGCCGCGACCACATCCCAAACATGGAGGACAGCGTGCTCGTCGATCATCGCACCTATCGCATCAAGCCCGGCATGACATCGGCCCATCTCGACATCTACGAGAAGTGGGGGCTGGCCGCGCAGTCGCGCCATCTCGGGCCCCCGATCGCCTACATGTTTGCCGAGTCCGGCGAGGTGAACACGATCGTCCACCAGTGGGCCTACACCGACGCTGCCGACCGCACCGCCCGCCGCGCCGCCATGTGGAAGGACCCGGAGTGGCTCACCTATATCGGCAAGCTCAACGAGTTCGGGCTACCTGGTCGAGCAGAAGAACTCGCTGATGATCCCGGCCAAGTTCTGCCCGATCAAGCGGTGATCTGCTCCGCTCCGCAACTGCTGTTGATATTTGAAAGCGCTACCGCGCCGCGGGTCACCCTCCCCCTTGTGGGGAGGGTCGCGAGCGAAGCGAGCGGGGTGGGGTCTTTCATTCTTTCGATGGAAGGCCCCACCCCCGACCCCTCCCCACAAGGGGGAGGGCTGCGAACGAATGCCCGCGTGACGGTGACGGCCAGCGGCGCAACTTGCTACAACAGTGAAGAAACGTTCGGAGATCCAGAATGCGCGCCAATGACGGCCTGCGGAGCGGCGGCCAGATCCTGATCGACCAGCTCGTCATCCACGGCGTGCAGCACATGTTCTGCGTGCCGGGCGAGAGCTTCATCGCCGCGCTCGACGCGTTCCACGACAGCAAGGTCGCCGTCACCATCTGCCGCCAGGAAGGCGGCGCCGCCATCATGGCGGAGGCGGTCGGCAAGGCCACCGGCCGGCCCGGCATCTGCTTCGTCACCCGCGGCCCCGGCGCCACCAACGCGTCGGCCGGCGTCCATATTGCTCGCCAGGACTCGACCCCGATGATCCTGTTCGTCGGCCAGGTCGGCCGCGAAATGCGCGAGCGCGAGGCGTTCCAGGAGCTCGACTACCGCGCGGTGTTCGGCACCATGGCGAAGTGGGCGACCGAGATCGACGATCCCGCGCGCATCCCCGAGATCGTCTCGCGCGCGTTCTACACCGCCTGCAACGGCCGCCCCGGCCCGGTGGTGATCGCGCTCCCTGAGGACATGCTGACCGAGCGCGTCGCCGTCGAGGACGCGCCGGCGTTCGAGCCGGTCGAGACCTGGCCCGGCCTCACCGACATGAGCCGGCTGCAGAAGATGATCTGGGCGGCCGAGCGACCGGTGGTCGTGCTGGGCGGCAGCCGCTGGTCGGAGGCCGCGCGCGCGTCGGTGCAGCGCTTCGCCGAGCGCTTTGCGCTGCCGGTCGCGACCTCGTTCCGCCGCGCAAGTCTGTTCGATCCCGAACACGCCTGCTACATGGGCGACCTCGGCATCGGCCCGAACCCGAAACTGCTCGCGCGCGTCAAGAACGCCGACTTGCTCATTCTGATCGGCGGCCGTCTCGGCGAGATGCCGTCGCAGGCCTACACGCTGCTCGACATTCCCGGACCGAAGCAGACGCTGGTGCACGTCTTTCCCGGCATCGAGGAACTGGGCCGCGTCTATCACGCGCAGCTTGCGATCAACGCCGCGCCGACCGCGTTCGCGGCGGCGCTCGAAGGCCTGCAACCGCCCAACGATCTGCGCTGGGCCGACCAGACCCCGATCGCACACGCCGATTTCCTGGCTTGGACCGACAAACCGACCAGCGTGCCGGGCGCGGTCAACATGGGCGAAATCGTTCTGGGGCTCCGCGACAAGCTGCCGCCCGACGCGGTCGTCACCAACGGCGCCGGCAATTTCTCGGTCTGGGTGCACCGCTACACGCGCTACCGCCGCTTCGGCACGCAGCTTGCGCCGATCTCCGGCTCGATGGGCTACGGCGTGCCGGCCGCGATCGGCATGAAACGTCTTGCACCCGAAGCGAACCGTCGTCTGCTTCGCGGGCGACGGCGACTTCCTGATGACCGGACAGGAATTCGCCACCGCCGTCCAGTACGACCTGCCGGTGATCATCGTGGTGGTCGACAACGGCATGTACGGCACCATCCGCATGCACCAGGAGCGGCACTATCCCGGCCGCGTGGTCGGCACCGCGCTGAAGAACCCGGACTTCGCGGCTTATGCGCGCGCGTTCGGCGGCTACGGCGCGACCGTGGAGAAGACCGCCGATTTCGCCGCCGCGTTCGACGCAGCGCAGAAATCCGGCAAGCCCGCGATCATCCACGTCAAGGTCGATCCCGAGGCACTCACCCCGGCGATGTCGCTTTCCGCGATCCGCGACAAGGCGCTGGCGGAAAAGGGTTGAGCCGTCTCCTGCCTGCGCGCGATCCGAATAATATCGCTCGTATCGCGGCACGAAACGGCGCACTGTCGCGCGATGGCGAAACGTCCCTCGCGATCGAAAGAGCACCGTAACTCAGCGGCCAGGCTGCTCAAGCAGAGCCGGCGGAGCGATTACGCCCCGATCCGCGATTCGCTCACGACGACCGCAGCCGCTCACAAGGGGCTGGCGCACGACGAAGAGATCGCCCGCGGCGAGCCGCAGCGATCGCGCAAGCGCATGTCCAGGAACGACAGCAGGTAGCGCCATGAACGAACACGACATCCTGCAAAGCTTCAGACACAACAGCAACGGAACCTGGACGCCGCTCAAGGAAGTCGCGGTCGCCGGCGTGCGCATGGAACCGGGCATCGTGTTTTCGCGCGGCGTAGCCGTTCAGCGGGATCGATGTCGCCGCGTATCTCGACGATTTGGCCGAGCGCTATCCGCTTTCCGTGCGGAACTGACGATGGCGAGGCGGCCGGAACGCCTTCGAACCGGGTCAGCGGCGCTCAGGAGTCGATAGCGTCAGTGCCCGTCACAAGAAAAAGCCCGGCAAAATGCCGGGCTTCCTGATTCGGTGAATACGAACAGCTTACTTCTGCTGCTCGCCCGGCTTGCTCGCCGGCTTATCGCCCTGGTTCTGCTGGGGGGCGGGGCTGGCAACGCCCGGGACGGGGGTCTTCGGGGCTTCATTCGGAGTGCTCTGGGGATTCGACATAAGTAAATCCTTTCAAAATACCGAAAAAACATCTTTTCAGGTACTTTATACATCTGGGAATTATTCTTCAGAAGACAATGGAATTGTTGAATTTTATTTCTAAAAACTTCCATTTTATTATAAAATACTGCCGTATGAGCGTGCCGGACGAGGCAGACCGAGTGCCGAGCGGCCGGCTAGCCATGCCGCCACGTCGCCGCCAGATAGCCGGCCAGTACAAGCGCGATGACGATGTCCGACACCAGCGCAACGTTCTCGGAACTGGTCCGGTCCTTGTTGAAGACGTGCTTCACGCCGGCGAGACCAAAGAACAGAAAGCCCGCGATCGCCGCCGGCACCACCCACGCCCCATTGAGGATCGAGAGCGTCGCGAGCGTTCCGATCGCGACATTGCCGAAGCCCAACTCCGTGACGATTTTCTCGGCGGACTTGTCGCCGATGCGAAAGATCGTCCCGGCGGTGTACGCCGGATCGACGATCTGCTTGATGCCCGCGAGCAGCAGCCGCAAGCCGACGCCCCGGAACACGAACCACTTGCCGATCAGCGCGACCAGACCCGGGGCGCCGGAAGACCAAAGGTATTCGGCGAGGATCGATACGACGGGCATCACGCCCATCAGCACAATGACGACCGCCAACTGCATGTGGGACGCCCTGGCAAGCCTTACGCCACCGCGGTGACCTTGTACTTGTAGTCCCGGTATTCGCCCGAGCGCACCGGCGGATATTTCGCCTGGCCGGGCGGCGCGATGCACTCGATCAGCGCGTCGTAGTTCGGCTGGAAGAAAAATGCCGTCGACAGCCGCTTCGCCCGCGACGCGACCGTCGCCGGCGGATTGACCACCCGGTGCGAATTCGAGAGCCAGCGGTCGTTGGTCCAGCGCATCAAGAGGTCGCCGATATTGACCACGAACGTGTTCGGGTCGGTCTCGACGTCGATCCACTCGCCCGACCGGGTCGCGACCTGCAACCCGCCCGGCACGTTCTCGCCGTTGAGGATCGTGAACACGCCGAAATCCGTGTGCGCCCCGGCGCGCAACTGGCCGGGCTTCGGCGCCGTCGTCTGCTCGGGATAGAAGTTGAGCCGCACCGCGGTGATGTGCTTGTCGATCTTGTCGACGAAGAAATGCTCGTCGCGGTTCAGCGCCAGCGCGGTGAGCCGCATGAGGAGCCCGACCACCTTCTCCATCTCGGCGTAATAGGCCGCCGCCGCCTCGCGAAAGCCTTTCGGCTCGCCCGGCCAGATGTTCGGGATGAAGTAGCGGTGGCCCTCCTCGCTGGTGTGATAGGCGTCGTCCGGCCAGCTGTCGCGGCCGATGTGGTAGAATTCCTTCAGGTCGGGCGGCGTCGCCGCATTGTTGTTGCCCTGCGCCAGCGCCTCCAGCCCCATCGCGCGGTAGCCGCGCGGATTGCCCGCGCCGGGCGGGATCGACTTGAGCTTTTGCTCGAGCGGCAGCGCGAAGAACGTGTGCGCCTTCTCGCGCAGCGTATCCATGATCGCCGGCGGCACGCCGTGACCGCTGATGGTGAAAAAGCCGATCTCGCGGCAGGCTTGGTCGATCTCGCGCGCGGTGGCCTGCCGCGCGGCGAGATTGCCGGTGCGCGCCGCCGTCAGATCGATGACCGGAATGTGCTTCATGATGTTCCTCGATTTGGCGCGATGATAATACGGGCCGCGGCCGCACGCGAGAGCCAGGCTTGGACATCGGAACTCGCGCTCACGCCGCCACACGCAATCCCGCGATCAGCCCGGCGACGTCGTCGCGGATCGTCGGCCCGTGCGTGCGCATCTCGACGAATTCCGCCTCTGAGATCAGATCGGCAAGGCCAGTCCTGAAATGCGGCCATTCGCGCGCCAGCGCCCACCAGGCCTCGACGTGCGGCCGGCCACGGGTCCAGAGATCGAGCAAGCCGAGATAATCGAGGCGCGCCGCGAACGGCATCAGGTT
The DNA here is from genome assembly GCA_963749815.1 of uncultured Alphaproteobacteria bacterium. Taxonomy (GTDB): domain Bacteria; phylum Pseudomonadota; class Alphaproteobacteria; order Rhizobiales; family Xanthobacteraceae; genus VAZQ01. The sequence goes on from CAVVON010000011.1 coordinate 10,406, forward strand.
GATGTCGGCGAGCGTCGGCTGGCCGCCGACGATCCACGGACCGCCCTCGGCCAGCGTTTCCTCCAGCAGCTTGAACGCCCGCTCGTAGGCAGCGACACCATGCAGCACGAACGGCGAACGCGCGCCGAATTCGTAAGTCGACACGAACCGGTCGCGCCGGCGTGGATCGCCGACATTTCGGAACCGCCGTTGGCGGATCTCCTCCGGCATCGTCCGCATGCGTTCGCGGAACATCGCGGAGAAGCTGATCTCGGTGACGCCGTCAAACAGGCCCTCGTCGACCATCTTGCTCCACAGCCGCATGCGCGTGCGCAACCAGGGGTCGGCCGGGATCAGCGGCGGGTCCGGGAACGTCTCATCGAGATATTCGCAGATCAGCGTCGACTCGATCACCGGCTTGCCGTCGTGAACGAGCGTCGGCACCACGCCTTTCGGGTTGAGCTTGAGATAATTCGGATCGTACTGCTCGGCGCGGAACAGATCGACCCTGACGGCCTCCCAGGCGAGCCCCTTGGCGCGCAGCGTGATGCGGACCTTCTGACAACAGACCGAGTTGCCGAAATCGTAGAGTGTGAGCATCCCGTTCACTCGCCCCGCCTGTGAAATCCGAACGGCGCGCCGTCCTCCTCGATCAGGTCGACCACCGCGCCGGGGCCGGACTGGTCGAGCAGCCCGATCGTGAAGCGCAGGCCGTCGGCGATGCGGACATTGGCGATCCGCTTCGGCTGCCAGTCGGTCTGGCCGATCATGTGGCGGATCACCGAGACTTCCTCGACCACCGCCTTGTGGACGCGCTCCGCCGCGAACTCGCCGCCGTGGCAGGCGGGGCAGAGGAGCCGCTGCGGATAGACGTGCTCGTGGCATGTCACGCAACGCCACGTCCCGACCCCCGGCCTCATTCCACCCTCTCGAGAATTGCCGCCGCCGCGGTGCCGCCGTAGCGGTACATGGTCATGCCGTAGCCGGTCGCGACCGCGAGCCTGGCCTTCGGCACCTGGCGCTCGCCGGCACGGTGCTGGAGTTGCAGCACCGCCTCCGAGATGCCGTTGAGCCCGCCGGCCGGCCCGCCCGGCTGGCCGGCGGACAGCATGCCGCCCCAGGTATTCACCGGAAACCTGCGCTCGCCGATGGTGTGGCGCGCGAAGCGCTGCAGGTCGCCGCCGGGACAGAAGCCGAGATCGTTGGCCTGCGCCAGCACCATGGTCGGATAGTCGTCGTAGATCGAGGCGAGGTCGATGTCCTCGGCACGCACGCCCGCCGTCTGCCAGAGTTCCCGCGCGAACGTGCTGATGCCGGTCTGCAGGCCGTCGCCGGCCTGGTTGTCGTAGTTGAAGCTCGCGCGATGCGCGCGCACGCGCACGCCCTTGCGGCCGCGCGGCGCGCGATCCGGCGGCGCCACCACGATCGCCTGCGCGCCCGCGACCACCGGCACGCAGTCGTAGCGCCCGAGCGGATCGGCCACCATCGGCGCGGCGAGATATTCGTCCATGGTCATGGCCTTGCGGTAGACCGCGTACCGGTTCTTGCCCGCCCATTCGCGCTGCGCGATCGCGAGGTGACCGTAGTCGGATTTCTCCAGGCCGTATTTCTTCATCTGCCGCGCCGTGACCAGCGCGTAGACGCCGTTCGGCCCGCCATGCCCGAGCGGCGCCAGATTGTCGCGGGTGGCGATGTTGTAGTTCGCGGCGATCTTGCCGTAGCCCGCGAGCCCGGTGGCATCGCCGCCGACCACCAGGATCGGCGCGGCGGCGCCCGCTTCGACCGCGCGCAGCGCGTGCCCCAGCATGTTCATCGCCGAGGAGCCGCCGTTGGTGTCCTGCAACAGCCAGTTGAGCGACAGCCCGAGCTTCCAGGCCAGATCGACCGCGGTGTCGGGCGCGAGCGAGAACGACGCCACCGCCATGCCCCGCACGTCCTTGGCCGCGACCTCGGCGTCCTTGAGCGCCGCCACCACCGCATCGCGGATGAAGGTGTGCGTGGTCTCGCCGGGTTCCGGGTGGCGCTTATAGGCCGACTGGCCGACGCCGATGATGGCGGCGTTGTTGAACATGCTTGCTCCATGCCATGCCCTGCACGAGGCCGGCCATGACCGAATATGGACTGCGCATGCGTTGAGAGGAAGCGCCTGCGATGTTAGCGTGTCGTTTCCCGCCTGGACGTGTGCCCGCCTTGCAGCGAATGAAATCCGAAATCCGCGACGGCATGATCGTCGACTGGGATGCCCCGATCCCGATGGACGACGGCATCGTGCTGCGCGCCGACGTGTTCCGGCCGCTCGCCGCCGGCAAATATCCGGTGATCCTGAGCTACGGGCCCTACGCCAAGGGCCTCGCCATGCAGGAGGGCTACAAGAGCCAGTGGCTGCGCATCGTCGGCGCCGCCCCCGAGGTGCTCGAAGGCTCGACCAACAAGTACCAGAACTGGGAGCTGTTCGACCCCGAGAAGTGGGTGCCGCACGGCTACGTGCTGGTGCGGGTGGATTCCCGCGGCGCCGGCCGCTCGCCCGGCCATCTCGACGTGTGGTCGCCGCGCGAGGCGCAAGACATCGCCGCCTGCGTCGATTGGGCCGGCGTGCAGATCTGGTCGAACGGCAAGGTCGGCCTGCACGGCATCTCGTACTATTCGATGAACCAGTGGCAGGCGGCGCCGCTCAGGCCGAAGCACCTCGCCGCGCTCTCGATCTGGGAAGGCTCGTCCGACTACTACCGCGAGCTGTGCCGGCACGGCGGCATTCTGTCCGACTTCTTCTCGAGCTGGTATCCGCGCCAGGTGACCGCCGTGCAGCACGGCGTCGGCGATCGCGGCGCAAACAGCGCCGTCACCGGCGAGCCGGTGGCCGGGCCGCTCAACCTCACCGACGACGAGCTGAAGCAGAACCGCGCCGATTGCGACGGCAACGCGCTGCGCCACCGCCTGATCGACGACTACTACCGCGCCCGGCTGCCGAAATTCGAGGACATCGAGGTGCCGCTGCTGTCGGCCGCCAACTGGGGCGGCATGGGGCTGCATCCGCGCGGCAATTTCGAGGGCTATCTGCGCGCCGGCTCCAAGCAGAAATGGCTGGAGATCCACGGCGACACGCACTTCACGCTGTTCTACGCCAAGTACGGCCAGGACCTGCAGCGCAAGTTCTTCGATCATTTCCTCAAAGGTCTCGACAACGGCTGGGACAAGCAGCCGAAGGTGCTGGTCAATGTCCGCCATCCCGGCGAGAAATTCGTGCCGCGCGCCGAGACCGAATGGCCGCTCGCGCGCACGCAGTGGACGAAATTCTATCTGCACCCCGACCTCGGCCTGAGCACGCAGCGCGCCGACCGGCGACGCCGCCCTCGCCTACCGGACCGCGAGCGACGGCCTCACCTTCTCGACCCGCCGCTCGAGCAGGAGATCGAGATCACCGGGCCGGTGGCGGCAAAGCTGTTCGTCGCCTCCGACACCACCGACGCCGACATCTTCCTGGTGCTGCGCGTCTACGATCCGGCCGGCAAGGAGGTCGTGTTCGTCGGCTCGAACGATCCGCGCGTGCCGGTGGGCTTGGGCTGGCTGCGCGCCTCGCACCGCAAGCTCGATCCGGACGAGAGCAAGCCCTGGCGGCCCTGGCACACCCACGACGAGGAGTGGCCGCTCACGCCCGGCGTGCCGGTCGAACTCGACGTCGAGATCTGGCCGACCTCGATCGTGGTGCCGAAGGGCTATCGCCTCGGCGCTGAGCGTGCGCGGCAAGGACTACGAATACGACGGCACCGACGCGGCGCTGCCGCACGCGCCCTACCCGATGAAGGGCGTCGGGCCGTTCACGCACACCAATCCGCAGGACCGACCGCGGGCGATCTTCGGCGGCACCAACACACTGCATTTTGCATCGGGTAAGATGCCGTACGTGCTGCTGCCGGTGATTCCGGCGAAGTGAGATGAAGTGAGTACGCATGATCGACTCTTGGATGCACATCCGCGCCGCACACTCGGTAGGCTCCCTCTCCCCTTGTGGGGGAGGGTTGGGGTGAGGGGGTCTTCACGCGCTCTCGATAGACCGTAACCCCTCACCCCTACCCCTCTCCCACATGGGAGAGGGGAGCCGAGCCGCCCGTGCTGCACGACGGTGCCCAACGATGATCCGCGCCGCCATCATCGGGCTCGGCCGGTGGGGCCGCTCCCTCGTCAACGCCGTCCACGGCAAGACCGACGCGATCAAGTTCACCCGCGCCTACAGCCGCACCCGCGCCAGCGCCGAGCCGTTCTGCCGCGAGCGCAACATCCCGCTCGCCGACAGCTACGAGGCGATCCTCGCCGATCCGAATATCGACGCCGTCGTGCTCGCGACCCCGCACAGCAGCCACGCCGAGCAGGTGATCGCGGCCGCGAAGGCCGGCAAGCACATCCACGTCGAGAAGCCGCTCACCCTCGACCGCCCGAGCGCCGAAGCGGCCGTGGCCGCCGCGAAGAACGCCGGCATCGTGCTCGCCGTCGGCTTCAACCGCCGCTTCCATCCTTCGGTGGCGGAGGTACGCAAGCGCCTCGCCGACGGCCGGCTCGGCAACGTCATGGCGATGGTCGGCCAGCACACCACCTCGACCGGCCAGTTCATCGCGCACGACAACTGGCGCGCGCAGCCCGACGAAGCGCCGGGCGGCGCGATCACCGCGGTCGGCGTGCATTCGATCGATCACATGATCGAGTTCGGCGGGCCGGTGCGCGACGTGCTGTGCACCACCGGCCGCTATATTCCGGGCAGCCCCTCGGACGACACCACCTGCATCATGCTGCGCTTCGTAGGCGGGGCGACGGGCCTGCTGTTCTGCTCGGTCGCGACCGCCACCACCTTCAGCTTTACCGTATTCGGTACAAAAGGCCTCGCCGAAATCTCGAAGACCGACCTCTCGCGGGTGCGCTTCGTGCCGACCTCGACGGTGGCGCCGACCGGCCCGATCACCGCGCCGCCCGACGAGATCGTCGACAGCCCGGCCTTCGACATGCTCAATGCCGAGCTGGTGGCCTTCGCGCGCGCGATCGAGCACAAGACGCCCTATCCGGTGTCGATCGACCAGGTGCTGCACGGCATGGCGGTGTTCGACGCCATCGTGAAGTCGGGCAAGAGCGGAACAATCGAACCCGTAGGCTGAGGAAACAAAATGGAAAAGCTCATCATCACCGTCGCGGGCGACTCGCGCACATCCTATCCGCACAACAATCTGTGCCCGCCGCAGGAGGACATCGCCGGCTGCGCGCAGCAATACATCGACGCGGTCAATGCCGGCGCCGCGATCGCCCACATCCACGGCCGCCGCACGCTCGAAGAATCGATCCAGGCCGACGGCAAGATGGTGTCGCGCATCCATCACGCCGACTGGAAGAAGCTGCACCACATGATCACGGACAAGGTCGATCCGATCATGCAGTACGGCGTCGCCTCCGCCCGCATCGAGGAGAAGATCGAGCTGATGAAGCTCGGCCCCGACATGATGGCGGTCGCCTTCAACGCGCACGACGAATATTTCCAGCCGGTGCCGTCATTGCCGCCCAAGCGCATGATGGCGATCCATCCGGTCGAGGAACTGATCGCCTACGCCAAGGCCGCCGAGGAGCACAAGGTCAAGCTCGAATGCGAGTGCTTCCAGACCGGCGCGTTCTGGCATCTCGATTTCGTCCGCAAGGCCGGCTACCTGAAGAAGCAGACCTACGTCACGCTGTTCATCGGCTGGCCGGGCGGCACCTGGATGCCGCCGACCGAGCGCGCGCTGCAGTTCTTCGTCGACAACCTGCCGCCGGACTGCATCTGGAACGTCAGCGTGATGAACCCGGAGAAGCAGTGGTCGATCCTGGCGCTCGCGGTCGCGCTCGGCGGCCATGTGCGGGTCGGCTACGAGGACAACCCCTACATCGCGCCGGGCGAGTTCGCCAAGAACAACGCCGTGCTGGTCGAGCGCATGGTCGGCATCGCGCGCGGGCTCGGCCGCGAGGTCGCTACGCCGGACGAAGCACGGAAGATTTTAGGATTGCAGCGCCCGCAGTGATGCGCGCTAATCAGGCGGTGCGCTCCCTCTCCCCGCCCTTGCGGGGAGAGGGTACGAGGTGAGGCGGCCGGAGTGCGAAAGTGCCGCACGGCCGCCCCTCACCCGGCTCGCGTTCGCTCGCCACCCTCGGCGCGCTTCGCGGGGCGAGGCGACGCTGCGGCACTGTCGGTAACTAACGATGCAAACTCGCACCATCGGAAATTCTAGTCTCACCGTCTCCAGCATAGGACTCGGCGCCAACAATTTCGGCGGCCGCATCGATTTCGCCGCGACGCAGGCCGTCGTGCACAAGGCGCTCGATCTCGGCATCACGCTGATCGACACCGCCGACAGCTACGGCAACCGCGGCGGCTCGGAGGAAGAGCTCGGAAAAATCCTCGGCGCTCGCCGCAAGGACATCGTGCTCGCCACCAAGTTCGGCATGCCGATGGACGACGCCGGCAAGCTGCGGGGCGCGTCGCGCCGCTACATCATGAGCGCCGTCGAGGCGAGCCTGAAGCGCCTGCGCACCGACTGGATCGATCTCTATCAGCTCCATCGCCCCGACGCGCAGACGCCGATCGAGGAAACCTTGCGCGCGCTCGACGATCTGGTGCGGCAGGGCAAGGTGCGGCACATCGGCTGCTCGAATCTCTCCGCGCCGCAGGTGATCGAGGCCCAGGACACCGCGGCCCGCCTCAAGCTCACGCCGTTCATCTGTTGCCAGGACGAATACAGCCTGCTGGTGCGCGGCATCGAGCGCGAGCTGATCCCGGTCATCAAGCGGCACCACATGGGCCTGCTGCCCTACTTCCCGCTGGCGTCCGGCCTGCTCACCGGCAAATACGCGCGCGGCAAGCCGATGCCGCCGGGCTCGCGGCTGTCGCGCAATGCCAGCCACGCCACCGACTTCATCACCGAGCGCAATTGGCGCATCGTCGAGGCGCTCACGGAATTCTGCCGTCAGCGCAACCGCTCGCTGGTCGAACTCGCCTTCAGCTGGCTGCTCGCCAATCCGGCGGTGTCGAGCGTGATCGCCGGCGCCACCAGCGCCGGCGCAGGTCGAGGCCAACGTCCGCGCCGGCGGCTGGACGCTGACGGCGGCGGATCTGGCGGAGATCGACCGGATCACGCTTTAGTCACCCCGCCAGCACGTGCGCGTCGGCGGCCGCCCAGCCGACCGTCACGCTGGTCCCGCGCGCAACCGCATCCGGCCCCGCGCCCGCCACGCGCAGCCGCAGCGGCAGCCCGCGCGTGTTGCCGATCGCCAGAATCGAATCGCCGTAATTGATCACGTCCTCGACCGTCATTTCGAACGTGTTGTCGTGGCGCTCGCCCGCCCGCGCGAGGCGCAGCCGCTCCGGCCGGATCATCAGCGTCACCGCGCCGGCCGGCAGGTTCGCCTGCGCCACCCGCACCGGACCGAGACCGGCAAGCTCGACCGTGCCCGGACGCACCGGGTCGGCCCGGCCGGCGAAGAAATTGCTGTCGCCGACGAACTCGCCGACGAAGCGGTTGGCCGGCCGGTTGTAGACCTCGAGCGGCGAGCCGACCTGCTCGAGCCGCCCGTTGGAGAACACCGCGATCCGATCCGACATCGTCATCGCCTCGGTCTGGTCGTGCGTCACGTAGATCATGGTGATGCCGATCTCGCGGTGGATGCGCTTGATCTCGACCTGCATCTGCTCGCGCAAGTTCTTGTCGAGCGCGCCGAGCGGCTCGTCGAGCAGCAGCACGCCGGGATTGAACACGAGGGCGCGCGCCAGCGCGACGCGCTGCTGCTGGCCGCCGGACAATTCGCGCGGGTAGCGGCCGGCGAACGTGCGCAGCCCCACCAGCTCCAGCATCTTCCCGGCGCGGTCCTGCATCTCGGCGCGCGGAAATTTGCGCATGCGCAGCGGGAACACCACGTTCTTCAGCGCCGTCATGTGCGGGAACAGCGCGTAGCTCTGGAACACCATGCCGATGTTGCGCTCGTAGGGCTTGCTCAGCGCCAGATCGCGCCCGTCGAGCATGATCGAGCCGCCCGACGGATATTCGAACCCGGCGATCATCATCAGCGTGGTGGTCTTGCCGGAGCCGCTCGGGCCGAGGAAGGTGACGAACTCGCCGCGCGCGATGTCGATCGAGATGTCGTCGACGGCGTTGCTCTTGCCGTCGTACGACTTCACGACATTGCGGAGGCTCAGATAGCTCATCCCGCCCGCCTGGGAACGATCAGCGCATCGACCACCAGGCAGCCGCGGCCCTGCGGCAGCGCCTTGATCGGATTGAGGTCGACTTCTTCGATGATGTCGGCATTGGCGTTGGCGAAATCGGCGAGCGCATAGAGGCAGGCGGCGAGGCTTGCGGCGTCGGCTGCCGGCCGGCCGCGCACCGACCCCAGCATCGCCGCCCCACGCGTCTCCGCGATCATCGCCTCGGCGTCGCCTTCTCGCAATGGAAGCATGCGCAGCGCGAAATCGCGCGTGACCTCGATCGCGGTGCCGCCCATGCCGAAGGCCAGCGTCAGGCCGAAGTCGGGATCGCGCGAGATGCCGGCGAACACCTCCACCCCCTCCGCGACGAATTCCTGCACCAGGAAGGCGCAGTCGTCCGGGCGAGGATCGAGCTTGGACATCCGCTCGGACAATTGCGCAAAGGCGCGCGCGAGGTCGTCGTCGCTCTTGAGGTTGATCGCAACCAGGCCGAGCTCGGTCTTGTGCGGGATGTCGTCCGACACGGCCTTGAGCACTAGCGGATAGCCGAAATCGCGCGCGGTCGCGATGCCCTCCATCAGCGTCCCGACCCGCCGCTCGCGCGTCACCGGCACGCCGTAACCGACCAGCAGACGCTTGGCATCGAACTCGTTCACTGTCTTGCGTCCCGGCCGCTCGGCGAGCAGCTCGGCAAGGCCGCCGCGCAGCCGCACCGCGGGCAGCCGCACCGCCGGCCGCGGCATCATGTAGCGGCCGACACGGTCGAGCGCGCCGAGCCCCTGGCGCACGCCGGTGATCTGCACCAGCCCCGCCTCGCGCATCGCCTTGACCTGCTGCGAGTTCATGTAGCCGGTGCGCGACGCCAGCAGGTAGTGCGGCTTGGACGAGGCCGCGTCGGCCTTCACCACCATGTTGACGTTGTCGTAGAGCCGGTTCGGATCGCCGAGATTGGGTTCGAGCCCGGTATCGGCGCCGTAGCAGATCGAATGGATCTTCGGGCTCGATGCCGCGACGCCCATGGCGTGCGGCAGGTTGACCGCGTAGTTGCCGTTGCCCCAGGCATCGAACGGATTGCCGTCGCCGGTGATGCGGCCGATCACGCGCTCGGCCTCCTTGCGCTCGTCGGGCGAGAGCGGCGGCATGTCGAGGCCGGCGGCGGTGGCGTTGTCGAGGATCATCTCGGCGAGCCCGCCCGAGCCGGTGACGACCGAGATGCCCCTGCCCTGCGGCCAGCGCTTGCCCTGGCAGACCGCCAGTACCTCGGTCAGCTCCTCGAGGTCGTTCACCTCGATGGCGCGGTGCGCGCGCAGGAGTTCGGAGAACACGCGCGACGAGCCGGCGAGCCCGCCGGTATGGCTGGTGATGGCGCGCTGCGTGCGCTCGGTCTTGCCGACCTTGAGCACGACCACCGGCTTGCCCACCGCCGCGGCGCGGTCGAGCGCCGCGACGTAGCGCTCGGGCTCGCGCACGGTCTCGGTAAAGGTGCCGATCACTTTGGTCGCCGGATCGTCGATCAGATATTCGAGATAGTCGACCGTGCGGGTGACGGCTTCGTTGCCGGCCGACACCGACAGGCTGATGCCGAAGCGGCGCAGGTCCGACACCATCGCGATGCAGACCGAGCCGCTCTGCGACACGATCCCGACGTTGCCGGCGAGCCCGTCGAGCCGCATGATGCTCTGCTTGTAGGTGGTGACACGCGCGGTCGGATTGAGGATGCCCATGCAGTTCGGCCCGCACACCGCCATGTTGGCCTCGCGGCAGAGCCCCGCGATCTCCGCCTGCAGCTTGGCGCCGTCCTCGCCGAGCTCGGCAAAGCCGCTGTCGTAGATCACCGCGGCGCGCGCGCCGCGCTTGACCGCGAGCCGCACCTGCTCGGGGATCAGCGGATTGCGGATGCTGAACACCACCACGTCCGGCGCTTCCGGCAAGTCCATCAAGGTCGGGTAGCAGACGAGATTGAGCACGGTCTGGTATTTCGGGTTCACCGGATAGATCGGACCGGTGAAGCCGATCGCGCCGAGCGATTCGATGATCATCCGCGCCGGGCTCGGCCGGTCGGTCGCCCCCACGATCGCGACCGAACGGGGTTTGACGAGCGCATCAATTTGCATGGCTTGGCCTTTGTCGGAAGAACAGGGAGACGAGCGCGCCGATCAGCACCGCGCCGGTGAGCAGCGTCGATACCACGGCGATGACGGGGTCGGATTCGAGCCTGATCGACTCGAACATCTTCTTCGGCAGGGTCGAGGCGTCGCGGCCGGCGATGAAGATCGCCACCACCGCCTCGTTGAACGAATGCAGGAAGGCAAACAGCGCGCCGACCAGGATGCCGGGCTTGAGCACCGGCAGCGTCACCCAGAGCGCGGTGCGCAGCGGACCCGCGCCCGCGCTCATCGCGGCGCGCTCGAGGTTGCGGTCGAAGCCCTTGAGCGACGCGGCGATCGCCAGGAACGCGACCGGGATCGACAGCACGCTGTGCGCGATGATCATGCCGGCATGGGTGCCGACCAGGCCGAGCGCACTCAGAAAGCCGTAATAGCCGAGCGCGCTCACCACCGCCGGCACGATCAGCGGCACCATCATGACGAGGTTGAGCGTGCTCTTGCCGAAGAAGCGGTAGCGCACGAAGCCGAACGCGGCCGGCAGCGCCACCAGGAGCGTGAACACCATCGAGCCGGCGGCGATGACGAACGAGTTCACCAGCGCCTCGTGCCAGGACTCGTTGGCGAAGAACTGCGCGTAGTAGCCGGTCCAGTAGCCGGGCGGCGGGAACTCGAACGACACCGCCTTGGAGAACGACATCGGCACGATGATCGCCATCGGCGCCACCAGGAACAGCGCGGCCAGCCATGCGAGCGTGAGCGGGACGAAGCGTGTCATCGCTCTCACCCCCACAGCCGGTCGAGGCCGGCGAAGCGGTTGTAGATGCCGAGCAGCATCAGCGTGATCGCGAGCAGCGCCACCGCGATCGCCGATGCGAATCCCCAGGCCAGCAGGTCCTCGATCTGCTGGCTGATGAGCTGCGAAATCATCATGTCCTTCGGCGTGCCGAGCAGGATCGGCGTGATGTAGAAGCCGAGGCACATGGTGAACACCAGCACGCAGCCGTTCACCACCCCGGGCAGGCTCAGCGGCAGGAACACGTGACTGAAGGCGCGGAACGGCCGCGCGCCGAGGCTCTCGGCCGCACGCATGTAGGACGGGTCGATCTTGCGCATCACGCCATAGAGCGCGAGCACCATGTAGGGCAGCAGCACGTGCGTCATGCCGAGCGTCGATGAGAACGACGTGAATAGAAGCTGCGGCGGCCTGCCCCAGCCGGCGAGTCCATAGATCGCCGACACCGGTCCCTTGTTGCCGAGGATCACCAGCCAGGCATAGGTGCGCACCACGAAGCCGGTCCAGAAGCTCATGCCGACCGCGATCAGGAACACGATCGCCACCCAGTCGTTGCGCCGCGCCATCACATAGGCGAGCGGATAGGCAATCAGGAGCGCCGCGACGGTGACGATCAGCGAGGTCTTGAAGGTGTTGAGCATCACCCCGGCATAGAGCGGCACCGTGAACAGGCGCCGGTAGTGCTCGAGCGATACCGACGGGTCGGTCACGCTGAGCACCAGCACATAGCCGATCGGGACGATGAACAGCACCACGATGGTCAGCACGGCCGGCGCCACCAGCAGCCAGGCGGTCAGCTCCTCGCCCTGCCATGCCGTCCCGGCTGCGCGGCCCACGAGCGCCGCGCTCGTCGCGCCCTGCGCATTCGTCATGGATAGCGCTGCTTTGTCGCGGCCCCGCCCGGTCCCATCGCACGTCCCCTCAACCCGCGGCACGTGGCCTGTTTGCAGGCCATCGCGTAGATTTTGTAACATGCGCAACCAGTCGAGGCCACGGTTTCAAGCTTGCCACAACCGGGACGCTGCCATGCCCGGTGTTCGCAAATGGGAGACGCAATGACCCACCCGATATCCCGCCGCGGAGCGCTGGCGCTCGGCGCCGGCTCGCTCGTCGCCGCGCCGTTCGTCCGGCCGGCGGGCGCGCAGACCCGCACCGTCTACGTCAATTCCTACGGCGGCGTCTGGGAGACCTCCTGGAAGAAGGCCTTCTTCGACCCGTTCACCGCCCAGACCGGCATCCAGATCAAGACCGTGCCCGGCGTCTCGTTCGCCAAGCTGAAGGCGCAGGTGCAGACCAGGAACTTCGAGTGGGACGTGATCAACCTGGGCGACGTCGAATACGGCCAGGCCGTGCTCGAGGGGCTGGTCGAGAAGGTCGACCCGGTGGCGGCGAAAACCAGCGAACTGCCGCCGAACATCCTGCGCGAATTCGCCATCACCAGCTATTCGCTCGGCACCAATATCGTCTACCGCAAGGATAAGTTCCCGAACGGCGGGCCGCAGAACTGGGCGGACTTCTGGGACGTCAAGAAATTCCCCGGGCCGCGCTGCCTGTACGACCGCTCGTTCAGCTGCCTCGCCTTCGCGCTGCTCGCGGACGGCGTGCCGATCGACAAGCTCTACCCGATGGATCTCGACCGGGCGTTTCGCAAGATGGACGAGATCAAGCCGCACATCAAAGTGTGGTGGAAGGAAGGGTCGCAGTCGCAGCAGCTGATCCGCGACGGCGAGGTCGACATGATCGGCATGTGGAGCGCACGCGCCATCGACCTGATCGAGGACAAGGTCCCGCTCGAGCTGGTCTGGAACGGCGCCGAGCTCTACAACGCCAACCTGATGGTGCCGAAGGGCAATCCGCGCGCCAAGCTGGCCTGGGAATTCTGCAATTTCGTGGTGCAGGCAAAGCCGCAGGCCGACTTCGCGGCGCTCCTGCCCTACGGGCCCGCCACGCCCGGCGCGCGCGCGCTGATGAACGAGGCGCGCCTCAAGCAGACGCCGGCCTGGCCCGGCAACGAGAAGGTGATGTTCCAGCACGACGCCGCCTGGATTGCGCCGCGGCTGGCGCAGATCCGCGAGCGCTGGACGCGTTGGCTGACGAGTTGAACGCAACGCCGGCCGACGCCGGTGAAAGGGTGCCGCCATGGCCCGTCTCGTTCCGATCTCCCGCCGCAAGGCGCTGGCGCTGGGCCGGTGCCGGCGCGCTGGCAGCGCCTTTCATCCGGCGGTCGGACGCGCAGGCGCGCACCCTCTACGTCAATTCCTACGGCGGCGTGTGGGAAACGTCCTGGCGCAAGGCGTTCTTCGAACCGTTCACCGCCCAGACCGGCATCCAGGTCAGGACCGTTCCCGGCGTCTCGTTCGCCAAGTTGAAGGCGCAGGTGCAGACCCGGAACTACGACTGGGATGTCGTCAATATCGGCGACGTCGAATACGCGCAGGCCGTGCTCGAGGGCCTGCTCGAGCCGGTCGACCACGCCGCCGCCAGCACCGGCACCATCCCGCCGCACCAGGTCAAGGACCACGGCATCGTCAGCTATTCGCTCGGCACCAACATCGTCTACCGCAAGGACAAGTTCCCGAACGGTGGGCCGCAGGGCTGGGCCGACTTCTGGGACGTCAGGAAATTCCCCGGCCCGCGCTGCCTGTACGACCGCTCCTTCAGCTGTCTCGCATTCGCGCTGCTCGCCGACGGCGTCCCGCCCGACCAGCTCTACCCGATGGATGTCGACCGCGCCTTCCGCAAGCTCGACGAGCTCAAGCCGCACATCAAGACGTGGTGGCGCGAGGGCTCGCAGTCGCAGCAACTGATCCGCGACGGCGAGGTCGACATGACCGCGATGTGGAGCGCGCGCGCCATCGACCTGATCGACGACAAGGTGCCGGTCGAACTGGTCTGGAACGGCGCCGAGACCTACTTCGTCACGCTGGTGGTTCCGAAGGGCGATCCGCGTGCCAAGCTCGCATGGGAGTTCTGCAATTTTGTCGCGCAGGCGAAGGCGCAGGCCGATTTCGCGATGCTCCTGCCCTACGGACCCGCCAATCCCGGCGCCCGCGCCCTGCTGCCCGAGTGGCGTCTCAGGCAGACACCGGCCTGGCCCGACAATCAGAAGGTGTCGTTCCAGCACGATGCCGCCTGGATCGCGCCGCGGCTTCCGCAACTGCGCGAGCGCTGGACCCGCTGGCTGACGACGTGATCATTCCTCGAGCGTCGGCCATTCCTCCACCTCTCCCCGGAGGGGAGAGGTCGCCACGCGAAGCGTGGCGGGTGAGGGGGTTCCTGCGCTATCGATAGAGTAGTAACCCCCTCACCTTCAAACCTCTTCCCCAATGGGGAGAGGGAGCCCACCGCCGTCGCGGCACCACCATTCCAAGAAACCCCAGGAGAAAATCCCATGTCATCGACGCCAGAGAAACTGGTGCGCTACGAGACCGACGGCAAGGTCGGCCTGATCACGCTCGACCGCGCCGGCAAGCTCAACGCCATCAACGCGGCGATGAAGGACCAGATCATCGCCGCCTTCGCGCAGGCCGACAAGGATCCGGCCACCTCGGTGATCGTGCTGCGCGCCGAGGGCCGCAGCTTCTCCGCCGGCTTCGACATCGGCATGTCGCCCGACCGCGGCAAGGATACCGGCGCCGCCGACCCGAATACCTGGGACACCATCCTGCACAAGAGCTTCGACTTCGGCATGGCGCCGTGGTCGACGTTGAAGCCGGTGATCGCCTCGGTGCAGGGCCACACGCTCGGCGGCGGCTGCGAGCTGGCGATGATGTGCGACCTCACCATCGCGGCCGACGACGCCAAATTCGGCGAGCCCGAGGTGCGCTTCTCCCACCTCGGCCCGCTGATGGTGATGCCGTGGTTCATCGGCCTCAAGCGCGCGCGCGAGCTTCTGTTCTTCGGCGACATGATCGACGCCAAGACCGCGCTCTCGTTCGGCATGATCAACCGCATCGTGCCGGCGGCAGAACTGAAATCCGCCACGCTGAAATATGCCAAGCGGCTGGCGCTGATCTCGCCGGAGGCGCTGCGCTGGGGCAAGCGCGTCATCAACCGCGGCGCCGAGATCGCGGGCTTCCGCGCCGCGATCGAGACCGGCGCCGACGCCTTCGTCTCGCTCTATGCGACCAAGACCGAGGTCGGCGCCGAATTCGGCCGCATCGTCGGCGACCAGGGCCTCAAGGCCGCGCTGGAATGGCGCGCCGCGCAGTTCCGGGAGTGACAAACTTCGGTGCAATCTTGACTGATGGAAATTCGCCGCACGATCGGCTAAGACATCGCTGCGCTGGCCCCATAGCTCAGCTGGATAGAGCACCGCTTTCCTAAAGCGGGGGTCGCAGGTTCGAATCCTGCTGGGGTCGCGCTTTCTTGCCGGGTTGCCAAGGAACCAGAATGAACGCCCACGATCTGGTCGGCGCCCTGCCGAAATGCGAGCTTCATGTCCACATCGAAGGCACGCTCGAACCCGAACTGCTGTTCGCGCTCGCGGCGCGCAACAACGTCCCCCTGCCCTACGAATCGATCGAGGCCTGTCACCGGGCCTATCGCTTCGCCAACCTCCAGGATTTCCTCGACCTCTACTACCGCGGCATGTCGGTCCTGATCCATGAGCAGGACTTCTTCGATCTCGCCTCCGCCTATCTGGCGCGCGCCAAGGCCGACAACGTCCGGCACGTCGAGATGTTCTTCGATCCGCAGGGGCACACCAGCCGCGGGATCGCGTTCGAAACCGTGGTCGGCGGCCTGCATCGCGCCTGCGTCCACGCCCGCGAGACGCTCGGCATCGGCGCGAGCCTCATCATGTGCTTTCTGCGCCATCTCGACGAAGCCGACGCCGAGCGCACGCTCGAAGCCTCGCTCGCGCACCGCGACAAGATCATCGGCGTCGGGCTCGACTCGTCCGAGCAGGGCCATCCGCCGAGCAAGTTCCGCCACGTGTTCGCGCGAGCGCGCACCGCCGGCTATCAGCTGTTCGCCCATGCCGGTGAAGAAGGCCCGCCGGCCTATGTCTGGGAGGCGCTCGACGTGCTCGGCGTCCGGCGGGTCGATCACGGCAACCGCTCGCTGGAGGACGCTTCGCTCGTCGCCCGGCTCGCCCGCGACCGTATTCCGCTCACGGTCTGCCCGCTGTCCAACCTCAAGCTGCATGTGGTCGACGATCTCAGCCGTCATCCGCTGCGGCACATGATGGAGGCCGACCTGCTGGTCACGCTGAATTCGGACGACCCGGCCTATTTCGGCGGCTACGTCAACGACAACTACCGAGCCGTGCGGGATGCGTTGCAACTGAGCCGGAACGAGGTCGTTGCGATCGCGCGCAACAGCTTTACGGCCGCGATCATGCCGGAGCCCGAGCGCATGGCGGCGTTGGCGCAGTTCGATGCCGCCGCGGCGGCATTCAAGGGATAGCGGCCGCGCGCCGCCCCGATGACCGGCCGCGCGGGTCCGTGCTAATCTTCCGGCGCGCCACGCTGACGAAGCCATTTCCGGAGACCGCATGAAAGCGCCTGTCGCCGTCGTGTTCGGGCTTCTCGCCGCAGTGGCCTGCGCGTCCGCGCAGACCCCGCCGCGGCCCGCGCCCAAGGCCGGATGCGCGGCGCCGGCCGCGGCCGCGCAATTGCAGGTCGCGGTCAAATCCGGCGCGAGCCGCGTCGGCGAGCCGGTCACGCTGTCGTGGTCGCTGCCGGCGCTGCCCAAGGACGCCGCCAGGCCGGCCTATCTGGTCGTGGTGGTGCCGGACGCGGTGCGCGTCGACGGCGAGGGCTTCTTCGCGCTCGCGGCGGGCGCGCCGAACCCGAAGGGCGTGACGTTCGCACGCGACCGCACGCGGCTTGTCGCGCCGCTCCATACAAAATTTTCCGACACCTCCGGCGAGATGCAGATCCTGCCCTATGCGGCCGGCCCGCTGGCGATCGAATGGGCAGTCGTCGGCACCGCCGGCTGCGAGTGGATCGCCGCGCGCGGCAAGTCCGAGGCGCTCGCGATCACCGCCGGCGCGCCGCAGATCGTGCTGCGCGACGAATTTTCGGCGCAGCGCCCGGACCAGATCATCCGCGCCCTCAAGGGACCCTACAAGCTCCACGTGTTCAAGGACCGCTTCGAGGTGCTGGACGACGCCAGCGGCGCCATCGTGCTGCGGCGCGAAGGCACCGAACCGGTGTTCTCGCCCACCGGCCGCTTCCTGACCCTGAAGACCTCGATCGGCGAAACCTACGAGGCGCTCGACCTGCTCGCCGGCCGCATCCTCGGCCGCTACGAAGCCAACCAGCTCCACTGGAGCCACGCCGACTCGTTCTTCTGGTACGAGGACGAGCACGTCTCGAAGATGCAGATCGTCCGCACCCTGCACGGCCGCCGCGACGATCTGACGACGCGCGTGCCGACGCGCCGCGAGGCGAAATACGCCAGGCTGCTGGCGGGGCTCATCAAGGATATGGACGAACAGGCCGAAGACCGACGGCCGCGGCCGCCGACGGTCGACATCGAGCCGGAAGGCACGACCTGCGCGCGCGGTTGCTATGCCAACGAACATTGGCGGATCAATCTGTCGCTCGATCACGGCATGGTGACGTTCCTCGACGCATCGCCGCACCACGAGAAGATTCCGCCGCAGATCCTGGTCTACGACCTCGGCGCCAAGCGCGAGAACGTGCTGTTCGCCAATACTGCGCAGGACAAGGCCGCCTACAAACGCATGTTCGGCGTCGATTTTCCGGCGATGCGCGGCTGGGACATCGGCGACCGGCTCCAGACCACGATGATCGCCTATGCGGACGATGCGGAAAAAAAGCGGCTCGCCGTCACCGGCCGGGTCATCAATCCCGCAAGCGTCCCCGTTACTCCGCCCGACGCCATTGTCGCGGCGGTGCACGCCGGCATCTCGCGCGATCCGACCGACCCGCGCGTGGTGGCGTCAAAGGGCATCATCGGCGCCAAGCTCGACCACCTGCCGAGCGTGGGCCCCACGACGCTGCGCGCCGGCCGCGATGACGCGGCTTTGCTCGTCGTCGAGCAGGAGCTTGCAAAGCTGTATTCGCCCGCGATCGTGCGCTTTGGCGTCAAGGAAGCGGCAGGCCACTACGGCAGACCGCCCTTCCCCGATCCCAACGAAGCGCCGCCCAAGCAACCGGTCGAGATGAACCTCGTCGACGACGGCCGCGACTTGTGGCGCTGGACCGACAACGGCGTCACCTATTGGCTGACGCAAGGCGCCGACAGCAGCCACCTGCAATACTCTTTCTCCTTGTCGATGCTGGCCCGCGACGCCGCCGGAAAAGTGCGGCACGTCAACCTGATCCGCGCAGCCAACGATCCCGACAATAAATTCGTCTACAAGCCGAGCGGCGACAGCAGTGACGACGACTGGCGCCTGCGCGAGGGGTTGGCCAACGTCGTACCGGACGGCCCTTACGACCAGTCCTCGCTCGGGGATTTTCGCACCGACCTCGGCAAGTCGTTCGTCGATCCTTCCGTCGTGACGGTGTCCGGCGGGCGTTACCTGACGGTGCTGACCAAGCCGGTCACGCGGCTGATGGTGTTCGACCTGCAGACCTGGCGCTTCATCTGCGGCGTGCCCACCCCGATCGACGGCATCGACGCGGTATCGGCGGCGGTCCACGCCAACGCGAGCCACGTGTCGCAGACCAACCGGGACGGCGCCGTGCATGTCTATGCCTGTCCGTCGGGCAAGAACGTGCTCAACGGCTCCTATGTCGACGACGAGCTCGTTGTCATGGACCGCAACGGCTATTTCGACGGCTCGGAAGACGCCACCGGCTATGTCGACGTTCTGGTGCCAGGCCTGCCGGGCCGGCATCTGCTGTCGCAATTCGCGAAGATCCTGTGGCGGCCCGGCGTCGCCACCGACGTGCTGGCGGGCCGCGAACTGCCGCCGCCCGCGATCACCGCACCGCCGGCGTTGCGCGCGACCGCGCAGGGCAACGCGCTGCGTCTCGACGCCTTCAGCGCCGAGGGCCTCGCCCGGATCAGCCTGTTCGCCGACGGCCGGTTGCACAAGCAGGCGGACATCGCCGGCACATCGGGCACGCTCGCGATCACCGCGCAGGAACGCGCCGCGATCGGCACGCTGACCGCCATCGCCGTCGACAAGGACGGCCTGGTCAGCGCGCCGCTGACCGTCGCGCAGCCCGCCGGCGCGCGCAAACCGTCCGGCCGGTTGTTCGTGCTGGCGGTCGGCATCGACAAGTATCCGGAGATAAAATCCTGCGGCAACGGCGGCATCGAGCCGTGCAATCTCGCCTATGCGGTGTCCGACGCGAAACGCGTGGCGGCCGCGGCCGGCCAGTCGCGGCTCTATACCCGGATCGAGACCAAGGTGCTGTCCGACGCTCAAGCCAACAAGGCCGCGATCCTCGCCGAGCTCGACCGCATCGTGGCCGCGGCCGCGCCGCAGGACACCGTCGTGGTCTCGTTCGCGGGCCACGGGCTCGACGACAACAACACGCTGCAGCTCGCGCTTTCGGCCACGCGGCTCGATCGCGTCGAGGCCACGTCGCTCGGCTTCGATGCGATCTCGGCGCGGCTGCGCGAATCCAAGGCGCGCGTCGTCGTGCTGCTCGACGTGTGCCACGCCGGCGTCGTCGATCGTGCGGCGGGGGGCACCAATGACGCGGCGGTGAGCCAGCTCGTCACCAATTCGGGCGCCTCGATGGTGGTGCTCTCGGCCTCCAAGGGCCGCCAGTACAGCGAAGAGACCCCGAAGGCAGCCGGCGGCCTGTTCTCCAGCGCCTTCGAGCGGACTCTCACGACCGACCGCATCGCCAACGACGTGGACCGCAACGGCGCCATCAGCATCAGCGAGCTTTATCGCGGCCTAAAATCGTCGGTGGTGCGCGCGAGCGAGGGACGGCAGACGCCGTGGCTGTCGCGCAACCGGATCGTCGGAGATTTCGACTTGTTCTGAGGCAATTCGAACGGACTTCGGCGCGCATCGGCGCCGACCCCGTTTCATGACGGGCCAGCGGCCCTGCTATGTTGCCGCACCCGCCGCCGGCAAGAACAAAGGGAAACGCCATGCTGCCCGCATCCCCGACCATCATCGACATCAGCCTCGAACTCGATCCGAAGAATTTCGCCATGCGCACGCCGGCGGGCTTCAAGAAGGACATGCAGTTCGAGATGGAAGTCATCAAGGAGCACGATGCGCCCGGCGGGGCCGGCCAGATCGTGCGCGGCGTGCACATGCGTCTGCACGCCGGCAGCCACGTCGACGCGCCGGAGCACAACGTGCAGGGCGGCAAGCAGATTCACGACCTGCCGCTGGACATATTTTTCGGCGACGCCCTGATCGCGGATTTCCGCCACAAGCTGCCCGGCAAGGCGATCACCGAAAAGGACATGGAGAATTCGCTGGGCAACCGCATCCGGAAGGGCGACCGCCTGCTGCTGCGGACCGACCACAACAACACCTATGACGGCGGCTCGGAAAAGTGGATGAAGGAGTCCCCCTACCTGACCATCGGCGCCACGATGTGGTGCATCGAGAAACAGGTGGTGATCGTCGGCTACGATTTCTATCACGGCAACGACGAGCCCGGCGCGCCGCGCGTGTTTCACAATTCGCGCACGCTGAGCGAGCACGGCATCATCACCATGCCTTATCTCAAGAACCTGGACCGCATCGACAAGGACCGCTTCACGCTGGTCGGCCTTCCGCTCAAGCTGGTCGGCGCCGAGGCGTCGCCGGTGCGCGCGGTCGCGTTGGTGTGAGCGTGCCGGTCCATGACAACGTGCGGGTCCATGACAAAGAGCGTGCCATGAATTTCTCGAGCTTGGCGGCGGTCGCGCTGGCAGCGATGCCTCATCCTTGGCGCGCCGGCGCGCGCCCAGGACCAATACCCGTCCCGGCTGATCACCATCGTCGTGCCGATCACCCCCGGCACCACCATCGACATCCTGGCGCGCCTTTACGCCGACAAGCTCGCCAAGAAGTTCGGCCAGCAGGTCGTGGTCGCGAACCGTCCGGGCGCCGGCGGCCTGATCGCCGCGCAGGCGGTGGCGAACGCGCCCGCCGACGGCTACACGGTGATCTTCGCCAATTCGGGACACGCCATTCTCGGCACGCTCAACAAGAATCTGCCGTTCGATCCGGTCCGCGATTTCGCCGGGGTTTCGCTGGTGGGCGAAGCGCCCACCATCATCACGGTGCCGCCGTCGCTCGGCGTCGCGAACCTCAAGGAATTCATCGAACTCGCGAAGGCGAAGCCCGGCGCCGTCAATTACGGCTCGGCCGGGATCGGCACCGCGACCCATCTTGCCGGCGCCTATTTCGCGATGCTGACCGGCACCGAGCTGGTGCACGTCCCCTATACGGTGAGCGCGACCATCATCGCCGACATGCTGGGCGGGCGCATCCAGTCCTCGTTCGTGCCGATGGCCTTCGTGCTGCAGCTGCTGATGGACGGCAGGCTGCGCGCGCTCGCGGTGTCGGCCAAGGAGCCGGTGACGGACCCGATCAAGATACCGACCGCGCTGTCGCAGGGCATCGATTACCAGAACGCGACCTGGTACGGCATTCTGGCGCCCGCAAAAACGCCGGCGCCGATCCTCGCTGTTCTCCACCAGGCGATCGCCGAGGCCAGCCAGGACCCCGAGCTGCAGGCGAAAATCCGCGCCCAGGGCATCGACCCGCGCGAGATCGGGCTCGACAAGTTCGACGCGCACATCCGCAACGACATGGCGCGGCTTGCGCCATTGCTGAAGTCGATCGGCGAGCAGAAGTAGCGCGCGGGGCCCGGAACGCCACCGGCATTCGGCACTGACTATTCCCGCCCGGCGACGGACCGGCCGGGCTGCCGCGTCACCAGCCACCAGTAGAACGCCGCCGTTATCAGTCCGGCCAACGGATAGATCGCCGTCAATGGATCCGCGCTCCAGCGCACGAGGAACGTCAGGAAGCTCTCCGTCGGCGGGCCGGAATCGGGGCCGCTGCTCTTCCACTCGATCCACGTCACCGGCACGAACGCCGCGGCGCCCAGCACCAGTCCGAGCAGGCAGACGTTGAAGCCCGTCAACGGTCGCCACCTGGAGAGCAGAAACAGGCAGGGCAGGAAAAGGAATATGGAGACGCCGTAGGACACGATGCTGCCTCCCGCCAGCAGGAGCAAAAACGTGAACACCGGGTGGTTCCCCAGCAATGCACTCATGAACGCCGCGCCGATCGCCGGCACGAGCAATGGCGCAACAAGCAGGCCGGTCCAACTGAAGCGCATGCCAGCCGCTCTACCGGTTATTCGGATGGCGAATAATGTGCTGCATGAGACGATCGCCGAAGTAGTAAAACAATTCAAAGCCGAATACGACACGTCAAACCCGCCGGCAATCGTCAATTTGCTTGCCCCGAAGAGCACGACTTGATCCAGCTCTGTATGTTCTCATCGTAGACTGGAATCTTCACCAGCATTTTCCCCATTGAAGTCTCAAATTGGATAAGCGCCCGCCAAGTCGTCGCGAGCGGCTCGATATTCATGGTCGGGTTGGATCGTAGCAACTCTATTGGGTCGAACTTCATCCAAAACAATATCGCGAGGGTAATCCGGTTTCGATGCGACGTGGGTGACGCCATCGCAATCGAAGTCGTAGGCTGATTGTCATTGATGCGCGCCGTGGTCACAACGAATAAAGTGCCGGAGGAATCACTGCTCCAGGGAAACGTCACGGTTCCGCGTGACTGCGAATCAAAAATGCCGGCGGCAAAAACCACGTATCCATTTTTGCAAGCACCCTCCACTTCGGCGAATGCGCCTTGTTCGTTCTTCTGAAGTGACCGAACCGCAACCTCGGTTTTGTCGGTCAATTCACTTTTTTTCGTGAACAACCTCCACGAAGTCTCTCGCTTAGCGGCGTATTCAAAACCTTTCTTTTCAACTTCCGATACCGAGGCAGCTGGCACCGCTACCGGCATCGCCACGTTCGATGATGGAGCAGGTGCTGCCAAGTTTGACGATGGGGCAGCTGTCGCAGCGGTTGATGACGGAGCAGATGTCGCGGCGGTTAATGACGGAGTAGCTGTCGCAGCGGATAATGGCGGAGCAGTTGTCACTGCGATTGATCGCCGAGCACCCGGCTCCCTATCAGTGGCAAGCATCCAAAGCGTGACACCGATTGTTACAGAAAACAGTCCAGTGAGAGCCAAAGAAAACCAAATCACTTTCAACATCATCGAGCCTGTCGTCGAAGCACTCGATGCATGACATTTTTCACCCGAGTATGAAATGCCCAGCCCCCGCCGCTGAGCACTCCTGTTGGACACCAGCTTGGACTGCCGGTCCGCCTTCTAATTCTTCTCAAAAGTTTGTCTTCGGCCCTTGTCCACGCCCTAGCGCTTCTTGTCGCCGCCCTTCTTCTTGGCAACGCCCTTTGCTTTCGCAAGCTTGTCGTAGTCTTTCTTCGTGCGGTCCGCGTAGGCCATCGCGAACGAGGCCAGCGCATCGTCGAATTTGCCGCTCTTTCCCATGTAGCCCGACAGAATCGCCGCGTCGGCCGAGCGGGCGTGGGCGCGGGCAAGCGTGCTTCCGCAAAGGCGCGCATAACTGGTGAGCGCCCTCTCCTCGACCAGTTCGCTGACCGATCCAAGCCGGCGGTTCTTCAGTTGCCGCACGTAGAAGTGCCGGGCCGACGCCTCGTCCTCGGTCCAGCCCAGGAACGTATCGCTCGCCGCCTGCATGGTCCGCTGTCCCTCGACGACCCGCCGTCCCGGGTGGCCCTTGTATTTCGGACCGAGACATTCGAGGACGGAATTGCGCGCCTCCTTGATCTGCAGGAACAGCGGCGCGCCGTCGCCGCTCATGAACAGACCGACCGCGCAAAAGGTCCCGACGCTGCCGACACCGACCACCTTGAAGGCGATGTCTTGGAGATGATACCGATCGAACAGGCACAACCGCTCGGGCGGCAGCCGGCGCTGGTACTGGCTGAACACGCGCTCGGCGTCGACGCGGTGCCGCGCATCGCTCTTCTTGGTGAAATGATAGATCAGCGGCGGCCGGTCTTCGATGTGCGGCATCTTGCCTTTCACCAGATGCGGAAAGTTGTCGTCCTCGACCAGCTTCTTGCCGGCCTTGGTGATGATCTCGTGCAATTGCCGTCGCACCGCGCGATCGTCGATGCGCTTGATTTCGCGCGCCAGCTCGATCCTGCTGTGCCAAACCTCCAGCGGCGACATCTTCGCGAGCGCGCGCAGCCTGGTCCGGTACAACTCGACGGCGATGGCGGCCGTCGCCCGCGCGCGGCTTTTTGAAAATTTTGCCGCCAGCGCCGCGACCGCGACGCTCGCGGCCAGCCGCTTGAGATCCACCGAGAAATCGACGCCCGGCAAGGTCTCGTCGAAATCGTTGATGTCGAACAGGATGTTGCCCTCTTGGGTCCCGAATGCGCCGAAATTCAAGAGATGGCAGTCGCCGCAACCTTGCACCTGAATGCCGGCCGTCACCTGATGCTTGAGGTCCTCGGCCATCACGGCGGCCGCACCGCGCAGGAAGGTGAACGGACTGACCAGCATCCGCTCATAGCGAATGGGCACGAGCTCGGGCACCCGGGTACGATCGCCCGCCGCGAGGATCGCGACCGGATCGCGTTTGTCGGGTCCGAGCAGATCGGCATGCTTTTCGAGCGGCGCCTTCTTTCGCAGCTCCTTGCCGCGTTGGTAGCGCTCCGTCAGCGTACTCAGAGAGCTTTTCGACATTGTCGCCTGCCCCGCAAAATTGCTGCTTTGCAATTTACGTTATCACGGGGGACTTTACGCCAGCCCGGCGCGGCGCGAAAGCGACGCGATCGGCCGTTCGTGCCGCATGCTGCGGCGCGGCAATTCAGCCGCCGCCGGACGCCGGGCGGTTCAGAATTCGCCGTGCAGGCGCGCGGCAAACAGCGACACCGGGCCGCGATCGGCGTTGTAGGCGGGATTGGCGATGAACTGATAGTCGAAGCTCACCGTCGACCACTTGTTGACGTTCAGGGCATAGAACGCCTCGAGGATCTTCTCCTCGCGGTAGTTCAGCGCGCCATCGCCGATCAGCAGGCCCAAGCCCCCGGCGGCGAGAAAGTCGCGATGCCCGCCGGACAGTCCGTTGATCGCGCCGCCCAGTCCGATCTTGTCGCTGGCGCGGCCCCAGGAGGTCCCCATGATCGAGACGCCGCCCGACACGCTGCGGTCGATGTCGGTGAACGACAGAATCTCGTTCTTGCCGTCGTTCCAGCTGGCGCGGGCAAAGACGCCGACGTCCTTGCTGAGCGCCTGCTCCAGGTTGGCATAGACGCCCTGCTTCGGCCGCTGACGGAGGATGCTGGTCATGGCGTCGTTGATGTCGATCGTCGGATCGGCCGCCACGATCGCCAGCGCCTCCCGGTAGTTGCCGGTGTTGCCCTTGTTGGCGAACGCGCCGATGCGCACTTTGCCCGGCTGACTGAGGATGGCGTAGCGCCCCTCCCACTCGACGACAGCGCCACCCACCTGGAACACGAGCACATCGCTGTTCTGACCTGTGGGCACCTGGAACACCCCAGCGCGCAGCGCCCAGTCCTTGCGATTGAGCTCGACGACCGCGCCGCGCGTGAAGCCAGGCAGGTCGGCCGGGAAATCGTAGGCGGCCGAGGCCCACATCGACCAATTCAAGAAGTCCGCGCGCGGATCGTGCGCATAGCTATTGTTGTCGAAGAAGTCGCCGACCGCGAAGCGTCCGACCGTCAGCGTGATGCGGTCGACATCACGCTTGCCCGCGAGCTGATTGGGGCCGTCCTCGACGGTCTCCTCCCCGCCGCCGAGGCCGAAGGTCTGGCGGACAAAATAACGCATCGGACGAACTCTCGGGAACGGCGCGCCGCCCTTCTGGGCCTCGCCGTTCGAGAAGCCGGCCAGTCCCAACGTGCTGTTGACGCCAAATCCCTGGTCGAGCTCGGGATTGAAATAGAACTCGCCGCCCTCCCACAGCCGCCGCCCGATGAACGCGGTCGCGGTCCAGGTCTCGCGGCCCTGGCCGGTGCCGGGAAGACTGTTGCGTGCCCTGATAGGGCGAGCGGAAGCTCGGATAGGCTTGCTGAAGGAACGTGGTCTGACCGTGGATGCTCCAGTCGGCGGATTCGGCGACCGCGCCGGCCGCCGCGCGCGCCTTGGTCACGAACGAGGACGTTTGCGGCAATGACGGGTCCCAGACCCGGTAGTTGAGTCCGAGCTTGACGACGTGGACATGAGGATCGACCGCGAGCGTGGCCTGCGCGGGAATATCCAGTCCGTATGTCTTCGTTCCGAGATCGATGTAGTTGTATTCGATCTTGCCGGTCCAACTGCCCGTCAGCGCATATTCGATGCCGGCGCCGGCGGTCCAACCGACATGCGTCAAGGATCGCGCTCCGACCGGGTCGCCGTTCGGGTCATTGAGTGATGACGCGGGTCTGGCTCCAGGCGAGGCCGCCCGTGACGTACGGAAGGAGCGGTCCGAACGCCCGGCCGGCGCGGGCCTGGACGGTGGCGAGATAATCGAACGTGGTATTGAACGGCGCAATCGCCAGCGCGGGCCGGTCGAGCGGGCTCGTGAACGTCACGTCCGCGCCGATGCCCAGCACGAGACCGTTGCCGAATTGAACGTTGTATCCGGCCTGATAGCCGCCGACGAGACCCGTGATGGTGTGCGGAAAGAACACGCCCTGCGACGGCAGCGGATTGGTGCCCGGGCCGAAGCTGCCTCCGCCATAGCCGAACTGGAAGCCGACATAGGCTCCGGTCCAATCGTACGGGGCCGCGGCGGCCGGCGCCTTGACCGGCATCCTGACCGCCGAATCGGCAGCCCACGCCGGGCTGTTCAAAACGAACGCCACCAGCGAAACGCCAGCAAAAAAACTCTTCTTCATTCGACACCGCCCCAGCGAACCCGACGAAATTTTGGTGACCCAAAAATGACAACGCCGCCATGATTGCCGAAGCATTCCGTGTGTGACTTCCTCACCACAGCTCGCAGCAGCGGCCCGAGTTCGGCGCCGCGACGCTCTCGACGATCGGCGCGGCCTTGCCGCGCGCCGCGGTGATCAAGACAAGAACCGTCTCGTTTTCCGCTGACCCGCGCATGCGGCATTCCAAAATCAGCCAACCTCTTGGTAGAAGATTTTTCTATTCATAAGCGTAATTATAGTCTTATATAGAAAATAATTCTGGCCAACTGGAGTTTCGCTCCGATGCGTTTCCTTCCGGTCTTTCTCGACCTTTCCGCCGGCCACGTGATCCTCGCCGGCTCCGGTCCGCAGGCAATCGCGAAGCTGGGTTTGCTGCGCGCGGCCGGGGCGAATGTGCGGTGGTTTTCGCCGCGTCCCGACGTTGCCGAAGAACTCGTTGTCGCGAGCCACACCTCGGGGCGTATCGAAATCAAGATTGGCGAGCCGGCCGAGAGCGACATCGCCGGTGCGCTTGCGCTCGTGAGCGCGGCGGGACGCGAACTCGACGAAGGACTGGCCGCATGGGCGCGCGCAGCGAGCGTTCCGGTCAATGTCGTCGACCGCCCGGACCTTTCCACCTTCATCTTTCCCGCCGTGGTCGATCGCGGCGACGTCGTGGTGGCGATCGGCACCGGCGGGGCATCGCCGGTCCTGGCACGCCGGCTGCGCGAACGGATCGAAGCCGTTCTGCCCGCGCGCATCGGCGAATTCGCCAATCTGATGAAGCGCTATCGCGACCGGCTATCCAGCCGTGAAGAGGTCCGGCTTTTCGGCGCGGCGATTTTGGGAACGAGTGATCGACGGGCCGATCGGAGCGGCCTTCCTGGCGGGCCGGACGCGGGAGGCGGAAGCCGCCCTGCTGCGGGCGATCGAGAATGCCGGCTCGCTCGGACAGGGCGAACGGGGCGCGGTGCATCTGGTTGGCGCCGGCCCCGGCGATCCCGATCTCCTGACGCTGCGCGCGCTGCACGCTCTGCAGGCCGCCGATGTCATCTTCTACGACGACCTCGTCGGCCCGGACATTCTCGGTCGGGCGCGGCGCGATGCCAAGCTGGTCTTTGTCGGCAAGCGCAAGGGCGAGCCGGGCATCGGCCAGAGCGAGATCAACCGGAGCTGGTCGAGGCCGCGAAAGCCGGGCCAAAGCGTCGTCCGCCTCAAGGGCGGCGATCCGTTCATCTTCGGCCGCGGCGGCGAGGAACTCGATTATCTGCAGCAGGCCGGCGTGCCGGTCTTTGTGGTGCCGGGCATCACGGCGGCGCTCGGCTGCGCCGCGGAGGCGGGACTGCCGCTGACCTTTCGCAACGAGGCGTCGCGCCTGAGCTTCGTCACGGCGAATACCGCCGAGGGCGCGGACACGATCGACTGGTCGGGCCTTGCCGATCCGCAGACCACCGTCGTCGTCTATATGGGCCTGTCCTCGGCCGCGCGCGTCAGTGCCGGACTGATCGCGGCCGGTCGCGGCCCGCAGACGCCGGTCGCCGTGCTCGCACGCGGCACGCGATCGGACTCGCAGGCGGCGGTCGGGCGGCTGGACGAGTTGGAAACGCTTGCCGCTTCGGTCGGCGACGGACCGGCGCTGCTGGTGATCGGAGACGTCGTCGCGCGGTCGCTGCCATGGAAATCGGCGCAGTCGCAGCCGGTCAAGGTGGCCGCATGACCGCGCCCAGCCAGCAGAAGCTCAAGGTCCACGGCCCGGTCGTGGTGACGGCGAACCGGCTCAGCGACGGCGCCGTGATCTATCGCGCCGCGGTCGGCGGCTGGACCACGCGGCTCGAAGCCGCCGCAGTCGTCACCACGGCGCAAGCCGCGAAGGACCTTCTCGCCGCAGCCAACCTCGACGACATCGAAGCGGTCGGCGCCTATGTCGCGCCGGTCGAAATCGTCGGTGACCGGATCGAGCCCGGCAATCTTCGCGAGCTCATTCGGGTCGGCGGACCGACATTCGATCTGCCGATCACGTTCGGAATCTGAGCGGAACCAAGCGCCATGTATCGCTATGACGATTTCGACCGCACCCTCGTTGCCGAGCGCGTGAGCGAATTCCGCGACCAGGTCGCACGCCGGCTCTCCGGCGAACTGACCGAGGAGGAATTCAAGCCGCTGCGGCTGATGAACGGCGTCTATCTGCAGCTTCACGCCTACATGCTGCGCATCGCCATTCCGTACGGCACGCTGTCGTCGGACCAGATGCGCACGCTCGCGCACATCGCCCGGCGCTACGACCGCAACTACGGCCACTTCACCACGCGGCAGAACCTCCAGTTCAACTGGATCAAGTTGTCCGACCTGCCGGACGTGATGGCGGACCTCGCGCGCGCCGGGCTGCATGGGATGCAGACCAGCGGCAACTGCGTGCGCAACATCACGACCGACCAGTGGGCGGGCGTCGCGCCCGACGAGATCGAAGACCCGCGCATCTGGGCCGAAATCCTCCGGCAGCACACGACCATGCATCCGGAATTCTCGTTCCTGCCGCGCAAGTTCAAGATCGCGATCACGGCTGCATCGCACGATCGCGCCGTCGTGCGCGTGCACGATATCGGCCTGCGGCTGCACCGGAATGGCGCGGGCGAGACCGGCTTCGAGGTCATCGTCGGCGGCGGGCTGGGCCGCACCCCGTTCATCGGCAAGACGATCAAGCCGTTCCTGCACAAGCGGGACATTCTGAGCTACGTCGAGGCGATCCTGCGCGTCTACAATCAGTACGGCCGCCGCGACAATATCTACAAGGCGCGCATCAAGATTCTCGTTCACGATCTCGGCGCCGAGAAATTCGCCGCCGAGGTCGATGCCGAATGGCAGACCATCAAGGATGGCGCGCTCGCCATCAGTCCGGCGTTCATCGCCGACGTCGCGGCTCGATTCCGCTATCCCGCCTACGAAAAGCTTGGCGACGAGCCGGCCGAACTCAAGGCTGCTCGCAACGGCGATGCGCGCTTCGAGGCCTGGTTCAAGAATGCCGTGTCGCCGCACAAGGCCGCCGGCTATGCGATCGTGACGCTCTCGCTCAAGCCGGAGGGAGCGCCGCCCGGCGACGCCACGTCGGAGCAGATGGACGCGATCGCCGACCTCGCCGATCGCTACAGCTTCGGGCGAAATCCGGGTCGCGCACGAGCAGAACCTGGTTCTGCCGCACGTCGCGCAGCGCGACCTGCCGGCCCTCTGGCAGGCGCTCGACAAGATCGGCGCTGGCGACGCCGAATATCGGGCTGGTGTCGGACATCATCGCCTGCCCCGGGCTCGACTATTGCAGCCTGGCGAACACCCGCTCGATTCCGGTCGCCCAGGAGCTGAGCCGGCGCTTCCGCAGTCTCGATACCCAGCGGGAAATCGGCCGGCTGCACATCAATATTTCCGGCTGCATCAACGCCTGCGGCCATCACCATGTCGGCCACATCGGCATTCTCGGCGTCGAGAAGAACGGCCAGGAGTTCTTCCAGATCACGCTCGGCGGCCGGGCCGACGAGAATGCCGAGCTTGGCGCGCTGCTCGGCCCCGCGGTGCCCTATGCCGAAGTCGCCGACGTCGTCGAAGATGTGGTCGCGGCCTATGTCGAGCTGCGCGAACGGCCGAACGAGCTGTTCGTCGACACCGTGAAGCGCGTCGGCGTCGAGCCGTTCAAGGAGCGCGTCTATGCCACTCGTTAAGGACGGCCAGGTCGTTGCCGATCCGCTACATCCGCATTCTGGACGAGGCGGCGGTCCCGGATGACGCAAGCGTCATCGTCCCGGCCGCGCGCCTCCTCGCGGACGCCGGCGAGTTCGTGCAGCGCGGCGGAGCGACCGGCGTGCTGTGGCCCAACGACCGCAACGTGTCGGAGCTTGCGCCATTTCTCGATCGCCTCGCGCTGGTGGTCTTGACGTTCCCGAATTTCCGCGACGGCCGCGCCTACAGCCAGGCCCGCATCCTGCGCGAGCGCTACCGTTTCCGCGGCGAGTTGCGCGCCACCGGCCAGGTGCTGCGCGACCAGTTCCTGTTCCTCTATCGCGCCGGCTTCGACGCGTTCGAACTGACGAAGTCTTCGGATGCCGCGGCATTCGCGGAAGCCATTCGCCGCTACAGCGTTTTCTATCAGCCGGCGGGCGATGGCCAATCGCCGGCTTCTCGCCGGCGGATTTCAGGACCGGGATTGCGCAGCCCCGGCGTCGGGTTGTTTTGCTGCGAGGCGAAGCACAGTTCTCGATCCGCGATGTGCTGAGTGTGGTCCTTGGCCTGAGGACAAAAACTTATGAGGCGGCGCCAGTTCATCACCCTTCTGGGCGGTATGGCGGCAGCTGCGTGGCCGCTCGTGGCGCGCGCGCAGCAGACTCCAAAGGCTAACCGTAACTCCGAGGCGAAATCGATGATCACGCTGGACGAAGTGCATGATTTTGGCGACAGGTGGTTCAACACAGTCATGAATGGAGGTTCGGCAGGTGATCAGGCAGCGTTTTTCCTCGACAGGCACTCGCGGATAAATGTCCTGTGGAACGGCACGACTATTGACTTCGATGAGCACCAGAAACTGCACGCCCAGTGGATCAATGAGCTTCACCGATTCGGCCACTTCGAGTTGACGCCGTTGAATGCATCACCCGAACGTGTACGGGCCACGGGCACCGTCTATTGGGAGGCAGAGTTTGCGGGGCGACCAGTGCCCAATGTGATCAAGGCGGTCGTCGGCGAGGATTGGATTCTGGAGCGGAGGCCCTCAGGCGACCTGAGGTTCGTTCTCTACATGAATACCTTTCACCACACCCTCCGGATTCCGCACCGCTGGATTTGTGAGCCTCCCGACACGCTACGGACATCAATCGCTCGTCGTGAGCAGTTCCGCGTCTGCGCCTCGCCGGGCTCCCAATCACTGGAATAAACTTTTCGCTCCAGTGTGAACTAGCTCACAGAGGGACAAAAAAAACTCGACGCAAGCTGGCAATCCATCGCTAGGGGGCGAGGTATGCCGGCAAGCGATCCGACGATTATTTGTCTTCTTTGTAATAAGGGCAACGTCGTCACTGGGATGAAAGTGCTGACTTTCCGTCAATCGAGCGACAAAGGCTACGTTCTCTGCCGGGTCATGGTCCCGACGGGGATCTGCTACAATTGCGGTGCAAGATCGTTGGGCGAAGAAGCCGAAAAGATCATGGACGACGCTTTTCAACGTGAGTATGACAAATTGCGATGAGAAGATGAGGTTGACCCTTACAGACCGAGTTCGCTCAACGACGGGTGATCATCCGGACGGCGGCCGAGTGGCCAGTGATACTTGCGCTCATTCTCCTTAATCGGAAGATCATTGATACTGGCGATGCGCAGCCGCATCAGGCCGTGCTCGTCGAACTCCCAGTTCTCGTTGCCGTAGCTGCGGAACCAATTCCCGCTATCGTCGCGCCATTCGTAGGCGAAGCGCACCGCAATGCGGTTGTCGCGAAAGGCCCAGACTTCCTTGATCAGGCGATAGTCGAGCTCCTTGCTCCATTTGCGAGTTAAAAAGGCTTCGATCGCTTCGCGACCTTGGAATGATTCCGCGCGGTTCCGCCAGCGGCTATCAATCGTGTAGGCGAGCGAAACCCGAGCAGGGTCGCGTGTATTCCATGCGTCCTCGGCCATCCGCGCCTTCTGCGCGGCGGTCTCGGCGGTAAAAGGTGGAAGCGGCGGGCGGTCCATGAACTATCCCAATTCACCGTCGTTGAAATCTTCGTAATCAATGCCCGCCAGCGTCCGACTCTTTTGAGGTCGATTCGATAAAAGTCGGATCGGCCATTTGACGCCCCCGGCGCGAGGATCGCGTTTGCATCCTACCCAAATGACAAGTCCCAGTCAGCGGGTTTGACCTAGGTTCAGAGCACACCTGGAGACCGGTGAGAGGGTCCGGTTTTGATGCTGTGGACGGCTCCTCCACCGGCGCGTGAGCGCCACGGAAGTGGGTGCTGTTAAAGCCCCCATGATTCGGAGGAGCCAGATATGCAATCGATAACGACAATCGGTCTCGATATCGCGAAGTCGGTGTTTCAGGTACACGGCGTTGATGCTGCTGGACAGGTGGTGATCCGCCGCCAGTTGAAGCGTCGCTATGTGCTGGCGTTCTTTGAGAAGCTGCCGCCGTGCCTGGTTGGCATCGAGGCTTGCGCCTCGTCGCATTATTGGTCGCGCGAGCTCCAGGCTCTGGGCCACACCGTGAAGCTGATGCCGCCGGCCTACGTGAAGCCCTACGTCAAACGGCACAAGAACGATGCCGCCGATGCCGAGGCGATCTGCGAGGCAGTCACCAGGGCGAACATGCGGTTCGTCGCGACCAAGACGCCCGAGCAGCAGAGCTGCCTGAGCCTTCACCGTACCCGCCATTTGTTCATCCGGCAGCAGACCTCGGTGATCAATGCGATCCGCGCTCATCTTGCGGAGTTTGGCATCGTGGCGCCGGTCGGCCGCCATGGTGTGGAGCAACTGCTTGGCGTCGTCGCTGATCCGAGTGACAAGCGGTTACCTGAGGTTGCCCGGGTGTGTGTGGCGGCTCTCGGTGCCCAACTGCGGATGCTGAAGGTGCAGATTCTTGAGTTCGACCGAATGATCAGGGCTTGGCATCAATCCAATGAGGTGAGCAAGCGGCTGGACCAGGTTCCTGGCGTCGGCCCGATATTGGCCACCGCTCTGGTTGCCAGCGTTGCCGATCCGAGAGCCTTCCGGTCGGGGCGGGACTTCTCAGCCTGGATTGGGCTCGTGCCGAAGCAGAACTCGAGCGGCGGCAAGGAGCGGCTCGGCAGTATCAGCAAGCGAGGCGATCGCTATCTACGCAGCCTGTTCACGACCGGCGCTTTGGCCGTGATCCGCTATGCCAAGATCCACGGCACCAAACATCGGCCTTGGCTCACGGCATTGCTGGCGCGGCGACCTACCAAGGTCGCGGCCATCGCACTCGCCAACAAGCTCGCCAGGATGGCGTGGGCTATGATGGCCAAGGGTGAGCGCTACAAGGAACCCGCCGCTCTCGCGGCGTGAACGAGATCACACCGGCACCATCCGGGGTGATGTGAAGGTTGGGAGGGCGAACAGCACGTAATGCAGAGCCGGTCGATCCGGCGATCAGGACAACCCACATGGGCCACAGCATTGTCGAATGCGGGTTTTTGACCGGGACCTGATCCGCGGAGGGCATTATGGCCAGCGGTCATGTGAACCGCACTGATAGGCCGAACACATGGCCGCACCGACCAATGCTGCAGACGTGAAGAAAGCTCTTGCCAACTCGGAGCCGTCCACACATGGCCCATCTCGCTTGGAATTTTTTGGCCGAGGGCGCCCGATAAACGCAATCTACGAGCGAGCCGCGGGTGACCCGGCGCAACGACTGGCGGACCATACGTAGCCTCCGAGATCGAATGGTCCCGGCCCCGGCTCGAAATGAAGAGGCCCCAAATACATTCCGCCCGCACCGAGAGGATACCTCTGAGCCTCGCCGCAAACGGCTGGCGCCGCTCTATTGATCGCCTTTTCCATTTCAGCTCTCCTCCGCTCTGAAGAGCGCCAATCGCCCTTCTGATCGAGAGACTGCCTTCCTATCGCCGCGGCCGCTGTGCTCGCCATCACAGCGCCTGGAAGTTTTTTCGCTCATCGCATCGGCATTCCGATATCGAACGTTATGGAATTCGGCGCTGGGCAGGCGTACTCGGGCTTGACGTTGAGCAGTCCGGATCACTTTGCCCCATTTCTCGGTCTCGTCGGCGATGAACTTTCCGAAAGTCGGCGGGCGAGCCCGGCATTAGCCGTGCCGGCCAGGTCGGCAAGTCGCGCCTTGAACTTGGGATCGGCGAGAGCGGCATTGATCTCTTTGTTGAGCTTGTTGATGATTTCGGTGGCAGTGTTTTTGGGTGCGCCGATACCATACCACGTGCTGGCCTCATAGCCCGGCACGAATTCAGCCACGGTCGGCACCTCGGGTAGCTGCTTCTGAGCGCATCGCGCTGGTCACGGCCAAAGCCCGAACTTTGTTCGTCCTGATGAACTCAATCGATCGCGGGCATCGTGCTCGAACATCACCTGCACCTGTCCGCTCATGCAAATCGGTTTAGCGCAGGCGCGGCGCCGCGATAAGGCACGTGAAGCATGTTGACGCCGGCCATCATCTTGAACAGCTCGCCGGACAAGTGAACTGAGGCTACCGACGCCCGGCAGACGCCATGTTGATCTTGCCCGGATTGGCCTTGGCGTAGGCGATGAACTCCGGGAACCGTTTTGGCTGGAACCGACGGGTTCACCTCCATGACATTCGGGACGCGGATTAACGCCCGCGATCGGCACGATGTCGCGGATGAAATTGAAATTGAGCTTGTCGTAGAGCGTCGCGTTGATTGCGCTCGACGCAGCCGACCAGGAGAAGCGTGTAGCCATCCGGTGGCGCACGAACGACAGCCTCAGTAGCGATATTGGTGCCGGCGCCCGGTCGGTTTTCGATGACGAATGGCTGACCGAGCCGTTCCGACAGCCATTGGCCGATCAAGCGTGCGACGATGTCATTGCCGCCGCCGGAGGAAAGCCGACGATCAAGCGCACCGGCCGCGTCGGATAGGCTTGCGCCCATGCAATGCGCGACATCGCCGGCAGCGCGGCAGCGCCCGCGGCCAGACGCAGGAATCGACGGCGGGGAAGTTTCATGGCCCACTCCTGAAATGTTCGCGGAACGTGTTTGCGGAATAGTTCGCCCGATGCGTGGTCATTCCGGCTTGACGTTCGCGGCCCTGATTATCGGCGACCATCGCGCAATATCGCTCTTCACCAACTCGGCGAGCGCCGCTGAGCCACGTTGCGCCCTGGCTGGGACGTCGGTGCCGAGATCGAACATGCGCTTAGTGGTCGATTCGTCGTCGAGCGCCTCATTGAGCGCATTGGCGAGCTTGTCGAGGATTGGCTTGGGCGTCTCCTTGGGCGCAAACAACCCGCTCCATGAGAGCACCTGAAATTTCGGTAGACCGGCTTCTCGTGTGGTCGGCACTTGCGGCAGCGCCGGATTGCGCACAGGCGAGGCAATGGCAAAGACCTTGATCGTGCCGCCTTGAAACTGCGGCACAACATCCGGGATTGGGGCGCTCATATAATCGACGTGACCGGCTACCAAAGCATTCATGGCAGCCGAACCGCTATTGTAAGGCACCATCGTTGGCTTCACGGCTAGGATTGCATTGAGTAGAAGACCAGTCAGGTGCGTGGTTGAGCCGACGCCGGCGTGCCCCATATTCAGCCGGGCATCGTTGGCCTTGGTGTGAGCAATAAATTCATTGAGACTTCCGGCTGGGAAGTTCTTGGTCGTCGAGATCAGAAACGCGGTTATCCCGACGAGGCCGATTGGCGCGAAATCGACTTCCGGTCTGTAAGGCAGGTTTGGATAGAATGCAGTTGCGGTAGCATGCGTACCCATGTGCCCAATCTGGATCGTGTAACCGTCGGGCCTAGCGCGCACCGTCCGCGTTGAACCGGTGGTGCCGCCGGCACCTGCGACGTTCTCGGCCACGAGCGGACGCCCGAGGGTCCGAGACATCCGTTCTGCCACAATGCGCGCAACGACATCAGTTGGTCCGCCAGCTGCGAAGGGAACGATCAGCGTGATCGGCCGCGTCGGATACGTTTGCGCCCCTGCGATGTGTGAAACATTCCCGAAGGCGGCCGCGCATACTGCTAGACGAAGAAAGTTTCGGCGGGGAAGTTTCATAAATCTCTCCCAGCATCGTCTCGCAATGCGCACTTGGATGCTCAATATCTGAATGGGTAACTGGGCCGGCCGATGGCACCCTTGCCGCCGTTGCAATGATCGGGTTTCGGCACGTCCCGCTGGCTGCTAGAGGGAAATGCTACATGAAGTGCCCAAGCTTGCGGAAGGGGCCGCCATCGTCGTTTGTGCAGTGCATGAGTCCGAAAGTGGCCCATCTCGGACCTGCCGGCGTATCCGCAGTATGGTCGCTGTTGGGCTGAAAGCGGACATTGCAGGCAAGGCGCATTGAACCGCGGCTGAGCGCAAACGCGCTCCCGCCCTCAATACCCCACCATATCCATCCGGGTCAGCGTCACGTTGGCGCTGATGCGCGCCGCCGTCGCCAGATGCCACGCCGTGTACAGCTCGGGAAACGCGTCGTCCGCCGACATGCCGTCGACCGGCACCACCACCTTGAAGCCGCGCAGCGCCGCGGCCGCGCCGGTGTGCAGCACCGACGTCTGCGCCTGCGTGCCGATCGCGATCACGGTCTTGATGCCCTTGTCCTTGAGCGTCTTCTCCAGCTCGCTGCCGATGAACTTGTCGGGCCCGAGCGGCGGCAGCACCTGCTCGCCGGCGGCGGGCGTGAGCTCCGGCAGGATGTCGCCCGGCACCGAGTTCGGCACCGCGACGCTGTAGACGATCAGCGCGCCCTTGCCGCGCGCCTCGGCGATCAGCTTGAGCACCTTCGGCACCGAGTCGGCGCAGCGCTTGCGCCGCTCGACCGTGCAGGTCTGCCGCGTGAAGTCCATCGCCAGCACCGCGGTCTCCTTCGGCACGATGGTCGCCGGCTTGAGCTGCGGCGGGGCTGGAAATTTCGCGCTGCCCCACTCCTCGATGATGGTCTGCGCGGACGAAGGCGCAGCCGCCGTCACGCTTGCGCCGGCCGCGGCGATCAGCAGGGCGAGCGTCGTCATGCGTCGCATGGTTTTCCTCCGTCGAATTGTTGTTCGACACCATAGCGCGAACTCGACGTCTCCGAGACGCCTGCTCGACGGCGTTTCGGCATCGAGGCGAGGGCAGTTCGAGGCCGATTTGACGTGTAAATTAGCGGCGAAACCGGCCGAATCGCCGCAGTAACGCCCGATTCCCGCCCTTCGCTGCGGCATGGGCTGGG
Organism: uncultured Alphaproteobacteria bacterium; assembly: GCA_963749815.1. Classification (GTDB taxonomy): domain Bacteria; phylum Pseudomonadota; class Alphaproteobacteria; order Rhizobiales; family Xanthobacteraceae; genus VAZQ01. The sequence continues at coordinate 48,269 of CAVVON010000011.1, forward strand.
GAACCCTGATCGTCGCCGGAACGGTGGCCGGAGCGGCCGCCTGTGGCCCTGTTTGGGCGGCTCCCGGCTGCCAGTTCGAGCCTCTGGGCACGGGAAAAGTGACCGCCGTCAGCGACGGCCGCAGCTTCGCGCTCGATGACGGCCGCGCCCTCCGCCTCGCCGCGCTCGAGGTGCCGCCGCTGCCCGCCCCCGGCGAGACCGGACATCAGGCTGCGGCCGGGATTGCGGCCCGAACCGCGCTGGAATCGATGCTTTTGGGCCAGGAGGTCGCGCTGCGCCGGCATGGCCCGGCCGCCACCGACCGGTACGGCCGGACGCTGGTTTATGCCTACCTCACCCGCGACCAGGCCGAGCGCTCCGTGGTCCACGACATGCTCGCCCAGGGGCTCGCCCGGGTCGGAACCCAGGCGGGCGAGCGGGCCTGCGCGGCGGCCCTCTGGGGGCAGGAACGGGCCGCCCGGGAGGCCAAGCTTGGCCTTTGGGGCGAACCGTATTATGGGTTGCTGGGGGCCGAAAGCGCCGAGGCGCTGCTGGCGGAACGGGGCCAATTCACGCTTGTTGAGGGTAAGGTGGCGTCGGTCCGCGACAGCGGGGGCACCATCTACATAAATTTCGGGCGGCGGTGGTCGGAAGCGCTCACCGTTACCATTCTGAAACGCCATGAGCGCACCTTCGCGGCCGCGGGGGTGGCGCCGAAGCAGCTGGAAAACCGCGTGGTGCGGGTGCGTGGGTGGGTTGAGGAGCGCAATGGGCCGCGAATCGAGGCCCTGCGTCCGGAGCAGATCGAGATCGCCGAGCGGAACTGACGGAATGGCCGTCAACAGGACGTCGAGCCGACCGAACTGGCGTGAGGCAAGCCGAATGCTTGCGCTCGCGGCTGTGGCGGGTTTCGCGCTCGCCGGCTGCAGTTCCATCAACCTCGGCCCGACGCCGCAGACCGCCCTCCCGACCGAGCAGCAGAAGCCCGCGCAGCGGCAGCCGGTCACCGCGTCCGACCGCGAGCATCAGCGCATCCTCGCCGCCTACAACGGCGCCTATTCCGATCCGAAGCTCGAAGGCCTGATCAACCAGACCATCGCCAAGCTGGTGGCAGCCTCCGACCGGCCGGAAATGAACTATCGCGTGGTCATCCTCAATTCGCCCTCCGTCAACGCGTTCGCGTTGCAGAACGGCCAGCTTTACGTCACCCGCGGCCTGATCGCGCTCGCGAACGATACCTCCGAGCTCGCCTCGGTGCTGGCGCACGAGATCTCGCACGTGGTCGCCCAGCACGCGGTGATCCGCGAGGAGCAGGCCAAGCAGGCCTCGCTGGTCGACCGGGTCGTGAACGACGTGCTGAGCGATCCGGAAACCGGCGCGCTCGCGCTCGCCAAATCCAAGATCAAGCTTGCGAGCTTCTCGCGCGCGCAGGAGTTCGAGGCCGACGGCATCGGCGTCGGGATCGCGTCGCGGGCCGGTTATGATCCCTATGGAGCGATACGCTTCCTCACCTCGATGGGCCGCAATGCCGAGATCAAGTCCAATACCGGCCAGAGTCAAATCGACCCGCGCTCGCCGGACTTCCTCTCCTCGCACCCGGCCACGCCCGAACGCATCAAGAATGTGCAGGGCACCGCACGCCAGTTCAGTGCACCGAGCCACGCCTCCGGCGAGCGCGACCGCGCCGCCTATCTCGCCGCGCTCGACGGCATGGTCTATGGCGAGGATCCGAGCGAAGGCTTCGTGCGCGGCCGGCGCTTCCAGCACCCCAAGCTCGGCTTTACGTTCCTGGCGCCGGAGGGCTTCGTGCTCGACAACACCGCACAGGCGGTGCTGGGCGTGCGGGAAGGCGGCGGACAGGCTTTGCGCTTCGACGTCGTGAGCGTTCCGGCCGAACAGTCGCTGAAGGAATATCTGACCTCCGGCTGGATCGAGAACATCGATCCCAAGAGCGTCGAGGAGCAGGCGATCAACGGCCTCCCGACCGCCACCGCGACCGCCAAGGGCGATCAGTGGGCGTTCCGCCTCTACGTCGTGCGCTTCGGCAGCGACGTCTATCGCTTCATCTTCGCCAGCAAGAAGCTCAGCCCGGAGATCGACCGCGGCTTCCGCGAGGCGATCGGCACGTTCCGGCGCATGACCATCGCCGAGAGCAAGGCCGCCAAGCCGTTCCGCGTCCGGGTGGTCACCGTCGCAGCCGGCGACACCGTCGAGAAGCTGGCGAGCCAGATGGCGATGTCGGACCGGCCGGTCGAGCGGTTCAGAGTCATGAACGGGCTGGCCGCCGGCGACCGCCTCAATCCCGGCGACCAGGTCAAGATCGCGGTCGAGTAATCGCGACGGGCGCCCGAGGGTTCCAGCTCGGGCCCCAATTTCACCTCACGCAATGCACGGAAATTCACGCTTTCAATTCGCGTCATCGCGCTTTGCTGCCGAGTTCCGGAGCGAATCGTGCGCGTTTGCCCAAAGCGAGGCGCCGCGGTCACACTCGCGGCAATTCCGATTCCGCTTCGTAGTATCGCCGACATTCGTCCCCTAGATTGGCACCGTGATCTTGTGTTCTTGGGGCGGGGGGTCGCCATGAGTCATTCAATCCACGCGTCGTTACTGTCACGCGCAAACCGGAAGCCGGGCGGCTCGATCCGAGCGCGTCTTGCGTGCTGCGCACTTGCACTCGCGGTGACAGTCTCGGCTTCGGGCAAGTCGCTGGCCGATGAGGGCGGCGTGAGCTTCTGGATACCGGGATTCTTCGGCAGTCTCTCGGCGACGCCGCTGGTGCCGGGCTTCTCGATGACGACCGTCTACTACCATACGTCCGTCAGCGCCTCCGGCGCCGTCGCCTTCGCGCGCCAGGTGTCGCGTGGCAACATCAGCACCAACTTCAGCGGCAATGTGAACGCCAATCTGAACGCCGACGCGGACCTGCTGATCGCAGTTCCGAGCTACACATTCATGCAGCCGTTCCTGGGCGGACAAGCGACGGTCCTCGCGCTGGTGCCCATGGGCCGCTCGCGCGTCGGCGTCGATGCGACCCTGACGGGCAATTTGAACTTGGGCGGACCGGGCTTCACCGTCGGCGGCTCGCGCACCGACGAAGCGACCGGATTCGGCGACATTGTTCCGATGTTCAACGTGCGCTGGAACGCCGGCGTTCACAACTTCATGACCTACGTTACCGGCAACCTGACGGTCGGCGTCTACGACCAGAACAGTCTTGCCAACCTCGGCATCGGCCACAATGCGATGGACGCCGGCGGCAGCTACAGCTACTTCAACCCGCAGACCGGCCAGGAGTTCTCGGCCACGCTCGGCTTCACCTATAACTTCACCAACACCCACACCCAGTACCAGAACGGCATCGACATGCATCTGGACATGGGCGCGTCGCAGTTCGTCACCAAGCAGTTGCAGCTCGGCCTGGTCGGCTACGCCTACCAGCAGCTCTCCTGCGACAGCGGCACCGGCGACCGGGTCGGCTGCTTCGAATCGCGCGTGTTCGGCGTTGGGCCGCAGATCGGCTATATCGTTCCGCTCGGCAAGGACCAGGCCTACTTCAACGTGAAGGGCTACAAGGAATTCGGCGCGGAGAACCGACCCTCGGGCTGGAACGTGTGGCTCACGATGGCGATCACGCCGGCAGCGCCGCCGCCTCCGGTCACCAAGATGATCACGAAATAGCGGGCGACGACGGCGTCGCTCCAGGAGCCACTCACGCGGCGTCGGCCGCAGGCTCCTTCGCGTGGCTTTCGCCGGACACGGGTCGGCCGGCAAGAAACTTCCGCTCGAATTCGGCGGCCGGCATCGGAGCGCCGAAGAAATAGCCCTGTCCCGCCTCACACCCCATCCGCATGAGCAGGTCGACGGTCGCCGCGGTTTCGATGCCTTCCGCGATCACGCGCAGACCGAGCAGCTTGCCGAGGCTGATGGTGCAGCTCACGATGGCGCCATCGTCCGAGCCGGCGCGCAGATCCCGCACGAAGGACTGATCGATCTTGAGTCCGTCGAGCGAAAACCGCTTCAGGTAGGTCAGACTGGCATAGCCGGTGCCGAAGTCGTCGAATACGACGTGGACGCCCAAACCGCGGATGCGGCGAAAGGTTTCGGCGACAACATCGTTCTCTTCCAGCAGGATATTTTCGGTGACCTCGAGCTCGAGCAGGGCCGGCGAAAACCCGGTATCCGAGAGCACCCGGCCGACCGTCGCCGCCAGATCGCCGGACTGCAACTGCGACGGCGACAGGTTGACCCCGAGCCGGACGTCGCAGCCCGCTTCCTGCCATCGCCGCCCCTGCCCGCAAGCGGTTTCAAGAACCCATTGCGCGATCCGGCCCGAGATTGCGGACGTATTCACGATCGGCATGAATTCGGCCGGGGACACGAGACCCCGCAACGGATGCCGCCAGCGGATCAATGCTTCCGCACCGATGAGCCGTCCGTCCTTCAATCCGACCTGCGGCTGATAGAACAGCTCCAGCTCGTTTCGCTCCACCGCGTTCGCCAGCTCGGCTTCCAATGACATACGAGCTTCAAGCTCGTCGCGAATGGCCCGCTCGAAAAACACATACCGGCCGCGGCCGGTGGCCTTCGCCCGGTAGAGCGCAAGGTCGGCATTGCCGAACAACTCGTCGGCAGTCGTGCCGCAGTGCGGATGGATCACGACGCCGATGCTGGCGTTGATGCTGAAATCGCGATCGCCGATGAAATACGCCATCTTGCGGAACACCAGGCATATGCGCTCCGCAAGCTTGCGTGCCCGCTCGGCGACATCGTTGCCGCCGATCACGATGGCGAACTCGTCGCCGCTCAGACGAGCCACCAGCCCCATATCCTCGACCAGGGTGCTCAACCGCTGCGCAATCGCGCAGAGCAACTGGTCGCCGCAGGCGTGACCGTGGGTGTCGTTGACCTGCTTGAACTTGTCGACATCGAGCATGAGGAGCGCCATCTCGCTCCCTTCCGCCTTCGCCGCCGCCAGCCTCGCATTCAAGTGCTCGTACAGGGCATGCCGGTTGGCGAGACCGGTCAGCGAATCATGCTCGGCCAGATACCGTATCCGCTCGGCTTCGCGCTTGCGGTCGGAAATGTCGCGCATGATCGCGCCGAACTGGGACCCGTCGACGCCCTCCCATTTCGAGAAGCAGGCCTCGAGCGGAAACCGCTCGCCGTTCTTTCGCCGGCCCTCGAGCTCCATCACCTTGCCGCGTGCGTCCTGCGGCCCCTCCCACGAGAGCGCGGAGGCCGAGAACGGAGCGCCTTGCGCAGCATCGCCCGCCGGGGAGCAAATCTGCGCAATCGGCTTGCCGATCATCTCCGCCGAGGCGTACCCGAAGATCGCCTGTGCGCCCGGGTTCCAAACGGTGATCAGGCCATCGCGGTCGGCGCACACCAGCCCGTCGCCCAGCGACATCGCGATGCGCTGAAATCGCCGTTCCGCGATGCCGCCCAGCAGGCTGCGAAAATCGATCTCGTCGAGCGCGATGGCGACGAGGTAGGCCGCGATCGCCACCTGCCAGAGCGCGGTATCGACCACGATCGCAAACTTGGCCTGCAATAACAGCGCACCCGCTTCGATGGCGACCGCGCCCGCAATCGCGGCGGCAACGCGCGCCATCGCGGACGTGCGGCGCCATAGCAGCGCCATCAACAGCACGATCAAGCCGAGCCCGCCGAACGTGACGAGGCTGGAGGTGGTCTGCAGTTCGCGGCCCTGCATGATCAATTCGGCCGCCAGCATCTGCAATTGCGGTCCGGACACGATACGGCCATTCGGCACGCTGAACCGGTCGCCAAGCTCGATCGCGGTCGCGCCGATGATGACCTTCTTGTTCTTGAGTTTCGCGGTCGCCGCCGGATCGCCGCGCAGGACGTCCACATAGGAGACCACCGGCAGCGTCTCGGCGCGAATGCTGAAGTCGATTCGCAGCGGCTCGTTCGTGATCTGCTGCTTGCCCGCGAGCAGCGCGCCGAGCGAGGGCAGCAACTGGCCGTCCAGCGCCTCGCCGAACGAATACCGCCGCACCAGCCCGTCCGGCTCGAGCACGACATTCACGATCGCCGACCAGGCATGCGCGTCGAATTGCGGCAGCGGCCGGTTGACGTGAATCGTCTTGCCGTTCACCCATTGCTTGAATGCCGGCAGCACCACCGATCCGCCGGCCGCCCGAAGCGCGTCGACCAGGGATTGATCGGATTCAGGATTTGACGGCGAACTGAAATCGACGTCGAAGACGATCTCGCTGGCGCCAGCGCGCGCAAGCTTGCCGATCAAGTCGGCATGGTGCTGGCGCGGCCACGGCCAGACTCCCATCTTTTCGATCGACGGAGAGTCGATCGCGACCAGGACGATGTCGCCGGTAGCCTGCCGGGGAAACCAGAGGAAGCGCTTGTCGTTGAGGGCGTTCTGCAACGCCGATTGCGTCCCGCTCAGCAGAATGATCGCGAGGACGCAAACGACGAGGATATGCGGTCGATACTGCTTCACACCTCCGCCCCCGCCACCTTCCGCCGCAACCGAGAGCGGCGGCCACCCCGGAAGCGTTACTTGCTGCTCTTCTTCCTGCGCCGCAGCACGCCGGCACCGACCGCCACCGAGAACCCGATGAACGCCGGCACTGCAAGCACGAGCGGAATACCCTCATTGCGGCCCTTGCCGCCCAGGCCGATGACGCCCTTGCCCCAGGCGACAAGGTCGGCGACCCAGCCGCTGTCACCCGACCGGCTATCCGATGAAGACGAGATGCGCTGCGCCGGACGCTCAGGCTCCACCGCCTGCGCACGGCGCTGCACGGGCTCGGCCGGCGTGGCGGGAGTGACGATTGGACTGCGAGGCGTGCCCTGCTGGATCGGGCTCAGAGCGCCGGAACCGCTGAGCGAAAGACCGCTCGTCCCTTGCGCCGCAACGACGGCCGCCTGGCCTGGGTTCACCAGCGCATGCTGTCCGGTCTTGTAGTCGATGACTTGAACCTGGCCTTTGACCACGTCCACATTGCTTCCGCTGGTATTGACGGTGACGCGGAACTGCGTGCCCTTCACGACCGCAGCGAGGTAGGGCGTCGCGACTTCGAAGTGCGGAACGTTCCGCTTTTCGATATCGAGCAGGATCGAGCCCGCCTGCTGGGCGATGGTGGTCATTCCATCTTGCCGGTCGGCGGGGATGCCGACGACCGAATTGGCCGAGACCAGGATGGTCTCGCCGCCGCGCGCCAGCAGCACGCGGCCGTTTTGGCCGGTGCGGATGGTGTCGCCGGATTTCAGGACAGCGTCGCCGGTGAGTGCGACCGGCTGCGCGCCGGGTGCGGCAACCCAGACATCGCCGGACGCCCTGCTGATGCGCCAGGTCAAATCCTGCGCCATCGCTCCCGACCCTGCACACAGTGCGAACAACATCGCCGGCAGAAGCCGAGCACACATCATCCCAATTTCTCGCAGCATCGAACAGCCTCGGGTTGATCGATTGGATCGTCCGCGACTGCAGCCGCAATCGCCGATCGAGGCCAAAATAAAGCTGATGTCTCAAGATTTAATTATTGGATCGCTCAAAACGTCGCGTTGCTGATTAACCATAAACGTTCTGGAAAAGGCTCTATCGACGGATCCGGCCAACCGCTTGAACGTGCGGGCCTCCGCCCACCTCCCTCTTCCGACCAACTCCCAAAACCCGGGTCAATGGCCGCCACCTAGCGCGAGCGGGCGTTCGTCGGCATTATTGCCGGAGCGTTGCTTTCGGGAAGTTCGCGTGCCGGCCATCGCACGCGCCCGGATGAAAACAGCGGGGGAAACTTTAATGCAGATCGGCTTCGTCGGCCTCGGCGCCATGGGCGCGGGCATCGTGCCCCGCCTGATGGCGGCCGGACATGCGGTGACCGGCTTCAACCGCAGCAAGGACAAGGCGCAGCCTCTGATCGACAAGGGGATGCGCTTCGCCGCGACGCCGGCGCAGGCGGCCGCCGGCGCCGACATCGTGTTCTCGATCGTGACCGACGCGCCGGCCGTGCGGGCGGTCGCGTTCGGCGAGGACGGCATCATCGCGGGCCTGAAGCCTCCCGGCATCTATATCGACATGAGCACGATCGCGCCCGACGACAGCCGCGCGATCTCGGCCGAGTTCGCCAAGAAGGGTCTGGCGATGCTGGACGCGCCGATCTCCGGCAGTCCGGTCACGCTCAACCAGGGCAATGCGTCGATCATGGCGGCCGGCGACAAGGCCGCGTTCGAGCGGGCCGAGCCGGTGCTGCGCGCGATCGGCCCCAAGGTGACGCATATCGGCGCCTCCGGCCTTGCGGTGCAGATGAAGATCGCCGTCAACCTGCTGCTCATGGTCGAGGTGATCGCGTTCGGCGAGGCGATCGCATTGGCCGAAAAGGGCGGCGTCGCGCGCGACGTCGCGGTCGACGCCGTGCTCAAGAGCGTTGCGGCTTCGCCGGTGCTGGGCTATCGCGGGCCGTTCATCCTGGAGGGCAAGATGCCCGCCGTGCCGCTCGCCGACGTGACGCTGCAACAGAAGGACATGCTGCTGGCGCTGGAACTCGGCCGCAAGCTCGGCAGCCCGGTGCCGCTCGCAGCGGCGGCGAACGAGATGATGAACGCCTGCCGCGGACTGGGTATCGACCATCGCGACTTCGTCACCGCACACGAAGTCTACCGCCGGCTCGGAGGGCAATCGTGACATCGAAGGCAGAAAAATTCGGCGCCGCTCTGGCAAAGGCCATCAAGGCGACCACCGGTATCACCAGCGCCAAGCTTGGCGGGATGATGTACCGCACCAACATCCGCGACGTGCCGAGGGTCGAGGGCCTCAAGCGCGACGACGGCTGGATCGACATGCAGGTGCAGTTCCTGATCGACAAGAAAACGGCCGGCGCCGATCACGTCGTCGGCTGGACCGTGCTCAAGCCCGGCGCCAGCCACGAGCGGCATTTGCATAGGAACTGCGACGAGTTCTTCATCGTGCTCAAAGGCCAGGGCCATATCATCTCGGAGAAGGGGCTCGAGCCGTCCGCGCAAGGCGACGTGGTCTATTCACCGCGCGGCTGCTGGCACGGCTTCAACAACACGTCGAGCGAGGACGTGGTGCTGGTCTGGGGCTGGATGGGGGCGGGCTCGATCGAGGATTCCGGCTACGAGGTCGATCCGGCGAGTCACAAGGGATAGACCGCGATGAAGATGTGGGAGGACCCGCGCATCGTTCGCGGCATGGCGGCGCAGACCGAACTCTGCCGCAAGCGGCTTGCGGGCGGCGACCGGCTGATCGGCTGGAAGGTCGGCTTCGGCGCGCCGGTCATGCTCGAGCGCATGAAGATCGCCGGCCCACTGGTTGGCTTCCTCACACAGAACGCGCACGTGCCGCCGGGCGGCAGCATATCGCTCGCCGGCTGGACGAAGCCGGTGATCGAGCCCGAGATCGCCGTCCACATCGGCCGCGACGTGTTCGCCGGCGCCGACCGCGATACCGCCAAGGCCGCCATTGCGGGCATCTCGCCGGCGCTCGAGATCGTCGATTTCTACGAACCGGCCGAGGACCCCGAGCGGATTCTCGGCCACGACATCTATCAGCGTCATGTCGTGATCGGCGGGCCGGTTCCGGCGCGCGCCGGCAACAGCGCCGATGGCCTCACCTGCCGCATCATCCGCCGCGGCGCCGAATTTGCGCGCACCACCGACCCGCAAGCCAATACCGGCGATTGGATCAACATCGTGCGCCACGTCGCCGACATGCTGGCGGCGTTCGGCGGCGGCCTCAGGGCCGGCGAGTTCATCATCACGGGCTCGGTGGTGCCGCCGATCGCGCTCGAACCGGGCGAGGACGCTATCGCGTTCGAGGTCGATCCGGTCGGCGGCGTGTCGGTTCGCTTCACCTAAGCAGCGCGCCTTCCAAGCGCCAAACCGCCGCAGTTGTGCTGCAACGGCGGAGCACCTAGTTTGGCGGTCATAAAAAGCTGCCCGGGAGGAACGCCATGCCGCGCAAATTGCTCCGCTCATTGATCCTTGGCGCGCTCATCTGCGCCACGCCGATCGCCGCCGCCGTACCGACGCAGGCCCAGACGCAGTGGCCGCAGCGGCCGATCCGGCTCATCATCCCGTTCGGTCCGGGCGCGGGCGCCGACATCGGCGCGCGCCTGATCCAGGAGCGGCTGACGCAGCGCTGGGGCAAGCCGGTGGTGATCGAGAACCGGCCGGGCGGCGACAGCATCATCGCGATCCAGGCGGTGCTGTCGGCCAACGACGACCACACTTTTCTCTGGGGACCGGCCGGGAACTTTACGGTCCATCCCTATCTCTATCAGAAGCTGCCGTACAATCCGCGACGACATCATCCCGATCGCGCGCTTCTCGTCGACGATCTTGTCGGTCGCGGTGCCGACGGATTTGAAAGCCGCCAATCTCGCCGACTTCGTGAAGCGCGCGCAGGCCGAGCCGGGCAAGCTCAATTCGGCCGCCGTTCCGGGCATCACCGAATTCGCGTTCGACTATTTCGTGAAGACGGTCGGCCTGTCGGTGACCAAGGTGCCCTACCGCGACATCGTGCTGGCGGTGAATGATCTCGCGGAGAACCGGCTGCAGGTCTATTCGTCGTCCTATGCGATCCAGCGGCCGCAGCGGCAGGCCGGCAAGCTGGTGGTGGTCGCGCAGATGGGCAACAAGCGCGCGCCGAGCCTGCCCGACATCCCGACCAGCGCCGAGCAGGGCTTCCCCTCATTGGAAATGGAGGGCCTGGTCGGCCTGTTCGGCAGTCCGGCGGTGCCGGCCGAGTTGCGGGAAAAGCTCGGCGCCGACATCGTCGCGGTTTCGGACGACAAGGAGATCGAGGAGAAGCTCAACGCCACCGCGCAGACGCCGTCGCGCGGCGGCGCCAAGGAGTTCGCCGCGGATATCGCGCGCCAGCGCGCGCAGATCGCCAACATCGCCAAGGCGCTGGGCACCCAGCCGACGCGATGAGCAGCCGGCCTATTCCTTGAAGCAGCGCGTGACCGTGACGTCGCGCGTGCCGCCGGACTCGGACGGCACGGTGTACGTTTCCGCGCGGCAGACGCGCTGCACGGTCCGGTCGAATCCGTCACGCGGAATCTGATTGTTGACCTGGACATAGGTGACCGGAGTGTCGGCCGCAGCGCCGCCGCCGCTCGCGATCACGCCGTAGCCCGCGCCGGCGCCGTAACGCAGCAGCCCGTAGCGGTATCCGCGAAACCGCCAACCGCCGCGGAAGCCGGGCACGCCGCCCTTGAATGCGAACGCCCCGCCGCCGCGGAAGCCCCCGCCTCTGGCGTCAGCCTCGACCGGTTTGAACATCCACGCGATCAACACAAAAGCGAAGCAGCACGTTGCAAACGTCCGAATACGCATCTCGCCAACTCTACCACTGACGTTCGCCGCATCTTCGAAATGATAGCGCGATCTCGACCGCGGACGCCAGCCTTGGCGTTAACCCTGCGGCGATTTTGCTGGCACCGGAGCGCGTCAAAGACATGCACGGCACGCGGGTATTCGCTTCGGCCGTGACGGTATGACTGGCGCTCCGGTTGGTCTAGATATTGCTCCACGAGCATTCATGATGAACTCCGAATCCCAGGAACCGGTCTTCGTCTTTCTCGCGGATCCCGCGACGCACGGCGGAGCGGCGGTGAAGCGGATCGACACCCACGCGGCGTCGGTGTTCCTGGCGGGCGAGCGCGCATTCAAGGTCAAGCGGGCCGTTCGCTTTCCCTTTCTCGACTATTCAACGCTGGACAAGCGCAAGGCCGCCTGCGAGGCGGAACTCGAGGTCAACCGGACTTTCGCAGGCGAGCTCTACCGGCGCGTCGTCCCGGTCACGCGTGCGGACGACGGCAGGCTTGCGCTCGACGGCGGCGGCACGCCGGTCGAATGGGCGGTCGAGATGCGGCGCTTCGACGAGACCGCGACGCTCGACCATCTCGCAGGCGCAGGCCGGATCGATACCGCACTGGCGGATGCGCTCGGCCGCATGGTCGCGGCGGCGCATGCCGCCACCCCGCCGGCCGCGCCCGCGCCGTGGATTGCGGCGCTCGCCGACTACATTGCGCAGAACGACGCCGAGATGCGCGCCCTGCCCGAATTGTTCCCGCCCGCCGACGTCGATGCGCTGACGAGCGCAAGCCGGGCCGCGCACGCGCGCGTTGCGCCGCTGTTGATGGAGCGCGGCAGGCTCGGGCTCATCCGGCGTGGACACGGCGACCTGCACCTCGGCAACATCGTGCTGATCGGCGGCCGGCCGGTGCTGTTCGACGCCATCGAGTTCGATCCGCTGGTCGCATCCGGCGACGTGCTCTACGACCTGGCCTTCCTGCTGATGGATTTGACCGAGCGCGGTCTCGCAGGGCCCGCCAACATCGCGTTCAACCGCTATCTTGCCGAGACCGGCCGCATCGGCGATCTCGATACGCTGGCAGCCCTGCCGCTGTTCCTGTCGCTGCGCGCCGCGATCCGCGCCAAGGTGACGGCGGCGCGGCTCGAACGGGCGGACGCCGCGGAAAGGAGCGCGATCGCGCAAAGCGCCCGCAAGTATTTCGATTTTGCCCGGCGCTTCATTGCGCCCGCGCCGCCCCGGCTGATCGCGGTCGGCGGGCTGTCCGGCACCGGCAAGTCGCTGCTGGCGCGCGCGCTGGCGCCGGACCTCCTGCCCGCGCCCGGCGCAGTCGTGCTGCGCTCGGACGTCGAGCGGAAGCAGATCTTCGGCAAGGCCGAGCACGAGACGCTGCCGCCCGAGGCCTACGCGCCGGACGTGACCGCGCGCGTCTACGCCACTCTCTTCGACAAAGCCCGCCGCACGCTTGCCGCCGGACATTCGGCGATCGTCGATGCGGTGTTCGCAAAACCGCATGAGCGCGAGAGTGTCGAGCAGTCGGCCGCTGTCCTGGGGATGCCGTTCCACGGCCTGTTCCTCACCGCCGATCTCACGACCCGGTCGGCGCGCGTGGCCGGCCGCCGCGGCGACGCCAGCGACGCCGATGCGGCGGTGGCCGAAGCGCAGGAGCGCTACGAGCTCGGCACGATCGACTGGGCCCGCGTCGATGCCTCCGGAACGCCGGCGCAGACATTGGAACGCGCGCGCACCAGCTTGCGGTTGGGCGCGCCGTAGAATGCCGTTCGACGCCCGCAAATTCGCCATCGCGACCGCCGGCTGTTCCGCCTTCCTGCATCTCTATGCGCCGCAGGCGCTGCTGCCGGAGCTCTCGCGCGAGTTCGGCAGCGGCGCGGCCGAGATCAGCACCATCATGACCGCGAGCACGCTCGCCATCGCGCTGACCGCACCGTTCACCGGCGCGCTCGCCGACGTGCTCGGGCGCAAGCGCGTCATCACCGCGGCGATGTTCGCGGTGGCGATCCCGCTCCTGGGCGTGGCGATGGCGTCCGACGTGCACGTGCTCATCTTCTGGCGCTTCATCCAGGGATTGCTGCTGCCGCCGATTTTTGCGGTCACGGTCGCCTATATCGGCGACGAGTGGCCGCTCAAGGAGGTGCCCGGCGTCGCCGGCATCTATGTCACCGGGTCGAGCATCGGCGGGTTCGGCGGCCGCTTCATCCCGGGCGTGCTGACCGATCTGATCGGCTGGCGCGGCGCATTCCTGGCGCTGGCGGCGCTGTCGCTGCTCGGTGCGGTCGTGGTGGCGCTGCTGCTGCCGCGCGAAAAGAACTTCGTGCGCTCCGAAGGGCTCGCCGCCTCGGCGCGGCAGATGCTTCGGCACCTGCGCAATCCGCAATTGATCGCGACCTATGCGATCGGCTTCGGCGTGCTGTTCTCGTTTCTCGCGGTGTTCACCTTCGTCAACTTTCACCTTGCGGCGCCGCCGTACAATTTCACCCCGACCCTGCTCGGGCTGATCTTCACGACCTACCTGCTCGGCGCGATCGTCTCGCCGATGGCCGGCTGGGCGATCGGGAGGCTCGGCCGGCAGCCGTTCCTGCTGGCGGTGAACGCGGTGTGGATCGTGGGGCTGCTGCTGCTGCTGTTCCCGCCGGTCTCCGCGATCGTTCTCGGCCTGGTGCTGTGCGCGTGCTGCGGCATGCTGTGCCAGACGGTCTCGACCGGCTACGTCACCGCCATCGCCAAGGACGGCCGCTCCTCGGCGGTCGGGCTCTATGTCACCTCGTTCTATACCGGCGGCAGCATGGGCGTGCTCCTGGCCGGGCTCGCCTGGACCAAGGGCGGCTGGCCGGCCTGCATCGCGCTGGTGATCGCCGTGCAGGCGGTGATGGCGCTGATCGCCGCCCTCGCCTATCGCCGTACGACCGTTTAGTGTGGCCAGACTTGCGGAAAGAAACTCCCAGGGAGACGGCATGACGCCCACCAAAGAACAGTTCGAATTCCTGCGCTCGATCGACACGCCGACCGTCTGCAATCTGGTCGAGATCGTCGCGCCGGAGCGGCGCGGGCACGGCTATACGGTCAAGCATCTGCATTGCCCGTTTCCCGACCTGCCGCCGATCGTCGGCTTCGCCCGCACGGTGACCTTCAAGGCCAAGGACAAGGTGCCGCTCGGGGAATCGGGCTACATGCAGAAGCGGCTCGACTATCTCGACTACGTCGCCTCCGCCCCGCAGCCCGTCGTCATGGTGATGCACGACCTCGACGGCGATAGCGGGCACGCCGGCTATGGCGCGTTCTGGGGCGAGGTGCAGTCGAACGTGCACAAGGCGCTGGGCGCGCTCGGCGTCGTGACCGACGGCAGCATCCGGGACATCCCGATGATCGCGCCGGGCTTCCAGATGCTCGCGGCGATGATCGTGCCGTCGCACGCCTACGTGCACGTGGTCGACTACGGCACCGACGTGAATGTCGCGGGCATGGCGACCAAGAGCGGCGACCTGATCCACGCCGACCGCCACGGCGCCTGCATCGTGCCGGTCGACAAGATCGACGCCATGAAGACCGCGAACGAGAAGCTCGCCGCGACCGAGGCGCGCATCATCGGGGCGGCCAAATCGGGCGGCGGCGTCGCGGCGATCAAGGCGGCGATGAAGGGATAAGAGCGACGCCGGTCATGCGCGGCATGACCCGCGCATCCATCTCGCTTGCCGAAGAGACCTATAGAAGCTGCGCCCGCTACTGCGGCGGCAGCTTCTTGAGGATCAGGATCGCCAGATTGCCTTCCGGCACGAAGTCGACCTTGCGTCATCTCGAACTGGGTGTCGCCGATCTTCTTCACGCCCTGGCCGCAAAAGCTCACCAGGCTGTCGGCATCGCCTTTGTCGACCACCAGGCGGAACTGCTTGATCGGCCCGGACCAGTTGGCTCCGGTCTTGAGGACGTAATCGATGCGCTGCTCGCTGAAGGGCGCGCTGAACTTGCTGCCGGCGGCGGTGCGGGCGCTCTGGACGGCAGCGCTGAACTCGGCGTCAAGGCAATAGCGGTCGTGATAATCCTTGTACCAATGCTCGCTGGCCTCGTTCGGCGCGCCGAGCGAAGTCTGTACCGAGCCGCCGACGCTCGGCTTGTAGCGATGCTCGATCAGCGTCTCGGCCATCGCCGGAAAGGTCTGCTCCCAGTAATAGGTCGTCTGCAGCGTCCAGCGCGCCGCGAGATGCCGTTGCATGCCGCGGCCCAAGTCGTATTCCTCGGTCTCGGCGAGCCCGAGCCGCAGCAGTTCGTCCCATTTTTCCGGCGGCAGCCGGTCGAGCGCTTCGTTGGTGCTCGACAGATGCGGTGCAAGCGGCAGACCGAGCGACCGCAAGTACTGCGTACGATCGATGCCGACCGCAATCACGCGCTGCTCGACCTTGATCTCGGTCGGCTTGCCGTTGACGCTGGTGCTGAAGTCGAGAAGGTTGACGGGATCGTTGGTCGGGAACGAGATGTTGTCGTCCGGACCGTCGATTTTCATATCGGGCATCGGGAACGCCACCAGCACCGTGACGTTGCGGGTCGATTTGTTGAAGAAGCTGTAGCGGACCCGGATCTCCTGCGTGGAGATGTGCAAATCCTCCGAACGCATCTCGACATCCGGATTGCGCACGAAGATGAGCCCGCCGGTCGTCAGCTCGGCGGACGTGTCGTTGGCGAGGGCCGGCGTGGCAGCGATGGCCGCGGCAAACAGCGCGGTCGCGAGCTTCGGCATACGTCACTCTCACCCAGAACCCGGCAGCCGCGTCGCGCCTACTGGCTGTCGAGATAGGACACCTGCTGGACCGGCGCCGGCGTCGTATCGGCCGATTGCAGCACAAAGCCCGACGCACGCCCGGCCGAAGCAACCCTGGGCCGCGCATCCGCAACCAGCGTCGGCTTCTCGTCGTGACCGTAGACGTCGTCGCGGAAATGAATCGTGCCGTCACGCGTCGCCCAGCCGGTCAGATAGATCCACGCCACCGGAACCTTGTGCGCGAGCTTGATGTCCATGCGCTCGCCCTTGGCGATGCCGGCGTCGATCTTGGCGCGGTCCCAGCCCGGATTGTCTTCGAGCAGCCAGGTCGCGAGCGCGCGCGGGTCTTCGACGCGGGTGCAGCCCGACGACTGGAAGCGGTAGTCGGCGCTGAAGAACTCTTTGTGATTGGTGTCGTGCATGTAGACCGAATGCGAATTGGGCATGTCGATGCGCACCGAGCCGAGCGCGTTCCAGTTGCCCGAGTCCTGCCGGATCGTGAAGTTCGGCGCCTTGTCCGAATTCCAGTCGACCGCATGCGGATCGACCTCGTGGCCCGAGCCGTCCAGCACCTTCATGTGCATGCGCGCGGCGTAGCCCGGATCCTTGCGCATCTTCGGGATCACGTCCTTCTTGAGGATGCCGAGCGGCACGGTCCAGGTCGGATTGAGGTTGACGGTGGTGATGTGGGTGGTGAGCTGCGGCGAAGGACGATCGGCGCGTCCGACCTGCACGACATAGCGCCGCACGACCTTGTCGCCGACCACCGCCTCGGCGAAGGCGGCCGGCAGGTTGACCACGACGTAGCGCTGGCCGAACGCGAAATCCACCGCCGCCAGCCGGTCGAACGACGCGGCAAGCTGGCGCAGGCGCTTGGTGACCGGCACATTGAGCGCGGCAAGCGTCTTCGGACCGATGCTGCCGGTTTCCTCGAGCCCATGCCGGCCCTGGAAGCGTTTCACCGCCGCGACCAGCGCTTCGTCATAGGTGTCGCCCTGCGCCTTGTCGGCCGGCAGGTCGTCGGTGATCGCCAACCGCTCGCGCAAGAGCGCGATGTCGGCGCCCTTGGCGCCAGGCGCCATCTTGGTGCTCGCCGGGATCGTGGGCCAGCCGCCGCGCACTTCGATCGCCGAGTAACTCAGCATCGCCGCCGCCATGCGCTGGCTGGTGCCCTCGTCGAAGGTCGGCTGCGCCGAGGTCGAGACCACGGACCTGGCGGCTGCAGCGGGTGGCTTGGCTGCCGTTTGCGGCCGCGACTTGGGTGGCGTCGCGGTCTGCGCGAACGCCGGCGCCGCCACGATGCCTGCCAATAGGAGCGTGACCGGAGCGATCCGGATGATTGCGTGCAAGGCTGTCCCCCTCATCGCATCCTCGATTCCGGCCAGCCACCCCGACCGCCGGAATATCGAAAATGCCTGTCTTTTCAGTTCATTACGCGCGCCCGCCAACCCCCAGAGCGACGCGGGCGGACGGCCAAAACATCCCGCCAAAATGTGGCCGGCTGATGGAGGCGGGCCGGATTCGCTTGGTCCCGCCGTTACTTGCCGGCGCTCGGATGCCAAACCGGCCGATATCCGGCCCGCAACGCCCCCACCACTGCCGGCGGCGTGAGCACGTCGACCGTGAGCCCACCCGGGCGCTTGCGGCGTGCACGGTAGCCGGCCGGAGCCCACTCCAGCAGCCACGCGCCGCGCACCGCAAAGGCGCGGCCGGGCGTCTCGCTCAGGACGATGCACGCGCCATCCGGCAGGCCGTCGATCGGCATGCGATGGCTGCGCTTGGCACGCCCGTCGAGCGCGCTCGGCATGCAGCACGCGATCCATCGCGGCGGCGCGCGGCGGCGCCGGCAAGCCCAGGCCCTCGGCGAAGGCCGCAGCGAATGCGCGGGCATCGGCGCGCCGGCACTCGAAGCAGGGGCGGTGGCCGGCCGCGAGCGCCGTCACCTCGTCGAGGAAGAACAGTTCGGTATAGCCCCTGCCCCAGACGGTTCGCTGGCGGCCTTTGAATTCGAGCCGGCAGCAGATCCAGGCGCGCGACACATGACGCCGCAGCCCGAGCGTGCGGTCGTCGCGGTGAAACCGCCCGCCGCGATTGCCGAACAACAGGCCGCGCGCCGGATCGGCGAACAGCGAGCCGAACGGATCGACGCGATTTTGGAGCGGCATGGCGTGACCCTCACGCCGGCAGGAACAGCACGTTGCGGGTCTCGATCTCGGTGCCCCAGGTCGTGTTCTTGCCGAGCTTGGCGATGGTCGGCAAGGCCGGCAGCTTTTCGCCGTTGTGGACGACGAACGCCTGGTAGCCGAAGTCCGCGCAGATCGCCGCGGTCTCGGCGCCGGGGTCCTGGTAGGTGCCGGACAGGAGCTCCATCAGCAGGATCGGCTTATCGCGCGCGATGGTGGCACGGCCGCCTTCGAGCACATCGCGCTCGCTGCCTTCGACATCGACCTTGATGAAATGCACGTCGCGTGAAGCCGAAGCTGTCGAGCGTGCGCACCGCGACGTCGTAGGTACGCTCGTTGCGGAACTGCGCGTGCGTGTTCTTCAGGTTGCCGGCGTAGTGCAGCACCATGCCGTCGTCGGCGAGCGGCACGTGGAAGGTCGCTCGCCCGGGCGCATTGGAGAGGGCGACCTCGTGCACCTCGGCGCGCCCGCGCAGCATCCAGCGCGCGAACGCCGCGTAGTCCGGATTGGGCTCGAACGCCGCGACCTGGCCGGCGATGTCGGCGAGCGCAAAGGCGAAGATGCCCTGGTTGGCGCCGACGTCGAGCGCGGTGCCGCCGCGCGGCAGGAGCTGCGCGAGCATCGCCAGCTCCGGCTCGCCGGCGGTGATCTCATGCGCGATCCGCCGCCGGTAGAACCACGACGGCGGCATCAGCAGGGTGAGCTTTTCGCGGAAGGGAAGAGACATGGCGGGCAATTATCGTTGAACGGACACAGCGGCACAACCGCCTGTCATGAGCGCGCCATATCCGCGAGCGGAAACCGCTCAGCGCCTCGAACTCGGAGCCCGCGCCCGTTATAGTCGCGCGTTGGGGCGGGACGTACGACCACCAGCGCGCCATCCAAGGGAGTCGAGCGGTGAGCGGAAAAGTCATTGCCGTCGCCAATATGAAGGGCGGAGTTGGCAAGACGACCGTCGTCGTTGGGCTGGCCGAAGCCTTGGCCGCAAGCAGCGGTTCCGACGTGCTGGTGATCGACCTCGATGCGCAGGCCAACGCATCGATATGCCTGGCGGGCGACGCCGCGCTCGCCTCGCTGATCCGCGACGGGAAGACCATCGATGCCTTTCTGGACGACTATCTGATGGTCGGCAGGAAGACCAAATTCAACGACTGCATCAGCGAATCCGTCAGCAACGTCTCGTATCGCGGCACGCGCTTGCCGATCGCGCTCCTGGCCTCGAGCCCCGAACTGCGCCTGTTCGAGCAGGCGCTGGTCCACCGCCTGACCAAGCAGAGATACAGTCTGGAAGATATCGTCAACCGGCTGTGGGACCTGATGAAGGAGCAGCTCAAGCGAACGCGAAAGAACTACGAGTACGTCGTGATCGACTGCCCGCCCGGAATTTCCGCGCTGACGGATGTCAGCTTGCGGCTCGCCGACATCGTGGTGGTCCCGACCATACCCGACTTCCTGTCGACATACGGGCTGCAAGCCTTCTGCCGCAACGTCTGGGACGGCGAGCTGGCGCGGCGCAGCCCGCTCGGCGCGCCGAAGCAGCCGCCGCACGTCCTGATCACGCGGCGGCGCCAGGTCAGGGAGCATTCCGAAACCGTCGAGAAGATGCAGAACGAGAGCCGCGCGAAAAATCCCGCGTTCAAGCTCTTTCAAACTGAAATCCCCGAGATGATCGCGATCCCGACAGCGCTCAGCAAGATCGACCAGTTCCCGTCGTTCTCCGGAAAGTGGCAGCAGGCCGCGCCGATCCTGGAGAGCCTGGCAACCGAGACCACGGAGGCGCTCAATGGCGCTCGCTCTTGATGGATTCAAAGTGCTCCGCCGCATCGGCAAGAATGCGGATTGCTTCGGCCACATCACGGCCGACGTCAACAAGGCCGCGCATGCGCTGCTCCTCAAACGCATCAAGGCAAAAAGCGCCACGCCCCTGAAGTCCTTGCGCGACGTGGCCGACATCCTCGGCGGTGGATCGTTCAGCCTGTTCGTCGACGGGCTGACCGACTCCGAGGTCAAATCCGTGCTGACCAGGAGCGACAAGCACAGTCCGTTGATCAAGCACGCCAATGCAGGCGAGCGCCGTGTTCACCTGGTTGCACTCGCCGAAGGCAAGATCGAGCCGGCGCAGAAAGCGGCCACGACCAGGGCGGCCAAGAAAAGCGCGGCCCGACCTCCCGCGACCACTGAGCCGCCGCGCCTGACAAGCGAAGCGATGGCGGCGGTGCGCCGCCGCGACTGACTACGGTCGTCTCTTCCTCACGCGTGCTCCGCCGCCTGCGCGCCGGCCGAGGCTTCCGCCTTGGCGGCTTCGGCGCTGCCCAGCCCGTTGAAGAACGCGTTGAGCGCCACCGACACGATCGCCGCCAGCAGAATGCCCGAACTCCAGCAGCGGGTGCAGCGCGTGCGGCAGCTGCCGGAAGAAGTTCGGCGCCACCAGCGGGATCATGCCGAAGCCGATCGCGATCGCCACCACGAACAGGTTGTTGCGGTTGGTCTTGAAGTCGACATTGGTGAGGATGCGCGCGCCGGTCGCCGCCACCATGCCGAACATGACGAGGCCGGCGCCGCCCAGCACCACCAGCGGCACCGCCTCGACCAGCGCCGCCATCTTCGGAATGAGCCCGAGCGCCAGCATGATGACGCCGCCCGCGGCGCACACCCAGCGCGAGCGGATGCCGGTGACGCCGACCAGGCCGACGTTCTGCGAGAACGACGTGTAGGGAAAGGTGTTGAAGATGCCGCCGATCAGGGTGCCGAGGCCGTCGGCGCGCAGGCCCTTGGTCAGCGCCTTCTGGTCGATGGTCTTGCCGGTCATTTCGCCGAGCGCGAGGAACATGCCGGTCGACTCGATCATGACGACGATCATGACCAGACACATCGTGACCGACGCCACCAGATCGAACGTCGGCAGGCCGAACTGGAACGGATAGACCACGCCGAACCAGGACGCGCTGGCGACCTTGTCGAAATGCATCTTGCCGAGCGCGCCGGCCACGACGGCGCCGGCGACGATGCCGAGCAGCACCGCGACGTTGGCGAGGAAGCCCTTGGCGAATCGGGTGATCAGCAGGATGACCACCAACACGAACAGCGCGATGCCGAGCCCGTCGAGCGCGCCGTAGCTCGGATTGGGAAACTGGCCCATCTGGCCGTCGACCATGCGGCCGAGCGTCGGCAGCCCGCCGCCCGCCCAGTTGATGCCGACCCGCATCAGCGAAATGCCGATGACGATGATGATCGTGCCGGTGACGACCGGCGGGAACAGCGGCAGCAGCCGGCTGATGAACGGCGCCACCAGGAAGCCGAACACCCCGGCCACGATCACCGCGCCGTAGATGCCGAGCAGGCCGATCTCGGGGCTGCCCGCCATCGCCAGCATCGGCGCCGACCGAGGCGAAGGTCACGCCCATCATCACCGGCAGCCGGATGCCGACGCCGGGAAAGCCGATCGACTGGATCAAGGTCGCGATCCCGCAGGCGAACAGGTCGGCGTTGATCAGGACGGCGATCTGCTCGGGCGGCAGCTTGAGCGCGCGGCCGATGATCAGCGGCACCGCCACCGCGCCCGCATACATGACCAGGACATGCTGCAGGCCGAGCGCGAACAGGCGCGGATACGGCAGCAATTCGTCGACGGGATGGACGGTCGTGGAAGCGGCAGCGCTGGACATCTCAACCCCCTTCTGCGGCCCGCCGTATCGGCCGGACGGCGGCCCCAACGGCCGCTCTCGTGGACAGAGTACAAGGACCGTGCCAAGTCGGGGAATAGCGGGTGGTACGGAAATGCCGCGCGGGGGCTCAGGCCGCGGTGACCGAGGATGGCGGGCGCCGGACCAGCAACGGCCCGAAAACAATCACGAATCCGCCGAACGCCGCGACCCAGGCGATGGCCGCGACATGCAACAGCAAGATCGACGGCTCGAACGCTGCGGCCAGCCGTGCCAGCACCGCGAGTCCGGCGAGCGCGTAGATCGCCTGGGTGCCGCCGGAGGCGGCGAGCGGGCGGCCAGTGTGGCCGAGCGAGGCGCGTGTCATCACCGCGAGCGTCATGATGCCGATTGCGCCCATGGTCCAGGCGTGCAGCGCCGCACTCAACGGCCAGGTTGCCGGCCACAGCAGCGCCGCACCGAGCAGCAGGAAGCCCGCCGGCACGAACGCGTAGCCGATATGAAGGATCAGCACGAGCGAGTTGCGCAACGTGCGGTCCCCGGCCCAGCGCATCAGCCGCGCCGTCTGCATCGCGCCGGCGGTCAGCAGCACGACGCCGACGAGCGGAGCGTGCGGCAGCGCAACCCAGAGCGCGAGCGACAGCACGGTCGCGACGACAGTGACGGCGTCATAGCGGGAGAATGGCGACGGCAGCCGTCCGGGATTCTCGCGCACCAACCAGTTATGAGTGAAGCTCGGCACGATGCGGCCGCCGACCAACGTGATGAGCGCGATGACTGCCGCGATGCCAAGGCGCGTGCCGTAAGCCGCGCTGCCATCGTGGATCGCCTCCCAGTGGAAGGTGATGTTGCCGACGATCAGCACGCCGATGCCGGCGAGAATACGGAGGTTGCGCCAGTTGCGGCCGGCGACGATCTCCTGCGCTGCGGTGGCGGCGAGCACGACCAGGAATGCGCCGTCGATGACGGCCGCTGGGGCGGCGCCAATCTCGGCGGACACGAGCATTGCGACGCGGCCGGCAAGCCAGAGCAGCGCGAGCGCCGCAAGCGGCAGGCCAGTCACCGGCAGGCGGCCGGTCCAGTTCGGAATCGCGGTGAGCAGAAAGCCCGCGATCACCGCGGCGGCGTAGCCATACAGCATCTCGTGGATGTGCCAGTCGAGCGGACTGAGCGCCGTCGGCACAGTGATTTCGCCTAAAAACTGCGGGAGCCACAGCAGCACGCCAAGCATCGCCCAGAGCGCTCCGCCGAGGAAGAACGGCCGGAATCCGTAGGAAAACAGCGCCGGCCCGTCGTAGTTACGGCGGCGCGCAAGGGCAGCGGGGATCACCATAAATCTATCCGTGAACCCGGCATCGCGCTGCAATACTGATCTATGTCAATTCCGTCTTTGGAGAGTCTCCAAACAACAACGCCCGCCGGAAGGCGGGCGTTGTCGCAAATCGTGCGAAGCGACAGGGCTATTACGACTGCGGCTGCGGTTCGATCCCGCCGATGCCGGCGTCCGGGCGCGGGCGCGGCTTGCCGGCAGGCGGCACCGCCGACGAGCGCGGCGTGGTCGGCTCGATCACGGATTCCCGCGACGGGCGCCGCCCGGCCAGCAGATCCTTGATCTCGTCGCCGGACAGCGTCTCGAATTCGAGCAGCCCCTTGGCCAGCGTTTCGAGGTCGCCGCGCTTCTCGGTCAGGATGCGCTGGGCATCCGTCAGGCCGGCCTCGACCAGACGCTTGATCTCGGTGTCGATCTTGCGGCTCGTCTCCTCGGAGATGTTCTGCTGGCGCGACACCTGATAGCCGAGGAACACCTCGTCCTGGTTCTCGCCGTAGGCGACCGTCCCGAGCTCGTCGGACAGGCCCCAGCGCGTCACCATCATGCGCGCCAGCTTGGTCGCCTGCTCGATGTCGGAGGCGGCGCCGGAGGTGACCTTGTCCTTGCCGAACACCAGTTCCTCCGCGACGCGGCCGCCCATCATGATGGCGAGCCGCGAGGTCATCTGTTCGAGCGACATGGACAGCTTGTCGCGCTCCGGCAACTGCATCACCATGCCGAGCGCGCGGCCGCGCGGAATGATGGTCGCCTTGTGCACCGGATCGGTGGCCTTGACGTTCAGCGCCACGATGGCGTGGCCGCCCTCGTGATAGGCGGTGAGGAGCTTCTCCTCCTCGGTCATGACGAGCGACTTCCGTTCGGCGCCCATCATCACCTTGTCCTTGGCGTCCTCGAACTCGCTCTGCGTGACCATGCGCTTGTTGCGGCGCGCGGCCATCAGGGCGGCCTCGTTGATCAGGTTGGCGAGATCGGCGCCCGAGAAGCCGGGCGTGCCGCGCGCGATGGTCTTGAGGTTGACGTCCGGCGCCAGCGGCACCTTGCGCACGTGCACCTTGAGGATCTGCTCGCGGCCGACCACGTCCGGATTCGGCACCACGACCTGGCGGTCGAAGCGGCCGGGGCGCAGCAGCGCCGGATCGAGCACGTCGGGCCGGTTGGTGGCGGCGATCAGGATGATGCCTTCGTTGGCCTCGAAGCCGTCCATCTCGACCAGCAACTGGTTGAGGGTCTGCTCGCGCTCGTCGTTGCCGCCGCCGAGGCCGGCGCCGCGATGGCGGCCGACCGCGTCGATTTCGTCGATGAAGATGATGCAGGGCGCGTTCTTCTTGGCCTGCTCGAACATGTCGCGCACGCGGCTCGCGCCGACGCCGACGAACATCTCGACGAAGTCGGAGCCCGAAATGGTGAAGAACGGCACGTTGGCTTCGCCGGCGACGGCGCGCGCGATCAGCGTCTTGCCGGTGCCGGGCGGGCCGACCAGCAGCACGCCGCGCGGGATCTTGCCGCCGAGGCGCTGGAATTTGCCGGGATCGCGCAGGAACTCGACGATCTCCTGCAGGTCCTGCTTGGCCTCGTCGACGCCGGCGACGTCCTCGAACGTGACGCGGCCGTGCGCCTCGGTCAGCAGCTTGGCGCGGCTCTTGCCGAAGCCGAGCGCCTTGCCGCCCGCCCCCTGCATCTGCCGGGACAGGAAGATCCACACGCCGATGAGCGCGATGAACGGCAGCCACGACACCAGCAGCGACACGAACCAGGGCACGTCGTTCTGCTGCGGCCGGGCGGTGATCTGGACCTTCTTGTCATAGAGCCGCTGCACCAGGCCCGGATCGCTCGGCGCATAGGTGTTGAAGGCGCGCCCGTCGATGAAGTTGCCGTGGATTTCCGGCCCCTGGATCAGAACGTCGCGCACGCGGCCGGCATCGACCTCGGACAGAAGCTGGGAGAACGAGATGTCCTGGGTGGTGGTGCGGGTGCTCGGGTTCTGGAACAGCGTGAACAGCGCCAGCAGCAGCAGAACAATGATCACCCAGAGGGCGAAGTTGCGCAGGTTGGCGTTCATCCTCAGGTCCTTAATGGCCGCAGGAAGCCCGGCAGCCCCATTATAGGCCGTGCAGTTGCGGCCAATTCACGTCCGTCCGCGCTCAATTTAAGTCTCGGGACCGCTCCTGCCAAGGGAACAGCGCAATTTCTCTTATATCTACCGCCGTTTGGAGGGCTTGCGCCGGCGATGTCGGGCTGTGGTTAAGCGTCCGCGCGGGGGCGCACGCTCGACCCTGATCCGGCCCTGGGCCAGGGTCACCATGGCGCCGGCGAGCGTGCGCCTCAATTCGACGGGTTTTCGGCGTCGAAGTACCCCTCGAAGGTCCTCGAACAGCGCCTCGAGCTTGCCGAGTTCGACGGGTCCCTCGTCGCCGGTATGGGCGACGGCACGGCCGAGCAGGCGCAATGCCAATTCGGCGGGCAGTTCGGCAAATTTCTGCGCATCGAAGGTGACCGGCCCCTGGCGGGACCAACGCCCCTCGCGACAGCGCCGCGGTTGCGACATCGACCGCCATCTCGATCGCCGCGTCGGCGCGGCGCAGCCGCCGTGCCAGCAGCGCGAGCCGCGCGGCATCGAGACCCTCGCCGGCCAGCGCCGGCATCACGCCGCGCAGCCGCGGCCGCGTGAACCGCGGATCGCGATTGGACGGGTCCTCGGCGAACGGAACATTCGCCCGCGCCAGCGTGGCGATCAGCCGCGCTTTCGGAATGTCGAGGAACGGGCGCACCAGGAACACGCCCTCACCCTCGATCGCCGGGCAGCGCCGCAACCGGCGCCATGGCGCCCAGCCCGGTCAGCCCGCTGCCCCGCGTCATCCGGATCAGCACCGTCTCGGCCTGGTCGTCGAGCGTGTGCGCCGTGAGGACGTGCCGCGCCTTGGCCGCGCGCGCCGCCTGCGCGATCAGCCGGTAGCGCTCGTTGCGCGCCGCCTGCTGCAAACCGCTCGCAGGCTTCTTCCCGCGCCAGCGCAAGGTGCGGTGGCGCACGCCGAGCATTCGCGCAAGCCGCGCCACCGCGCGCGCTTCCGCCGCGGATTCGCGCCGCAACCCATGATCGACCGTGACGGCAAGCAGTTCGGGCCCGCGCGGCAACGCCGCGCGCCAGCGCGCCGCCAGCACGAGCAGCGCGGTCGAGTCGGGACCTCCGGAAACGGCGAGGATCAGCGAGGGGACGTGAGCGAGCGGGGCAAACAGCGCCTTGGCGTGCGCAGCCGAGATCGGCGCCGCTGCGTCAGCAGCGGACACGCTTCTGTTCCCGCTCGACGCTCTGCTTCAAAGCGGCCGATGCCTTGGGAAACTTGCGCGCGATCTCGCCGAGCGACGCGCAGGCCGCCTCCTTCTCGCCAAGCGCCGCGAGCGACTGGCCGAGCCGGAACAGCGCGTCAGGCGCCTTGGCGGACGATTCGTACTTGGTCGAGACGTTGAGGAAGGCTTCCGCCGCATCGCGATAGCGCTGGCGCTGGAACAGGCTCTCGCCGAACCAGTAGGTCGCCTCCGGGATCATGCGGTCGCTCGGATTGCGCTTGATGAAATTGCGGAAGCCGTCCTCGGCCATCGCATAGTCCTTGCGCACCACGAAGCTGTAGGCGACGTCGAACTCGTCTTTCGGCATCTGCGTGGCGGGCGCGTTGGCGACGACCGTATTCGGCGTCCCGCCCGGCGTGTTGGCGAGATCGAGCGGCGCGCCAGCGCCGCGGCCGCCGGGGCCATCGTCCTGACCGGCCGCGACCGTGCCGAGCGTTTGCGGCGCGCCAGGCGCGTTCGGATTCTGCGTCGGGTCGAAGACGTCGCGCCGGCCCTGCGCGGCGGCGACCGGCGGCGTCTGCGCTCCCGGCGGCCGGCTCTGGGCGGTCCGCGGATCGTCCTGCATGCGCCGCAACTGCCCCTCGAGTTGCTGGTTGCGGAACTGCAATTGCTCGATCGTGCCGGTGAGCTGCCGGATCTGCGCTTCGAGACGGTCGATCCGCAGGGTGAGCTCGGATGGATTCTGCGACGCCGACCGGTCCGGGCCGACGGTAGCCGGCGGGCGCTGGTCGCTTTGACCGAACAGCCGGTCGAGCAGGTTCGGCGAGCTTTCCTGCGCCGCCGCGAACGGCCCGGCGCCAACGGCCGCCGCCATGAACGCGACGGCGAACGCCGAAGTCCTGGTCGCAGCAAGTCTGGAAACTGCCATGAGCCCGCGGTTTTTTCTGAGAAGAACCGCTTTTAGCATACGAAACCCTGCGTCCAAATTGTGACTTTGGTCGCTCTCGACGGCCGCCTCGACCCGGTCGCCGATCCAGCCGCGACGGCGGCTCATTCGGCCGGCACGCTCTCCGCCGGGCGCTTCTTGCGGTCCTTCAGCCACTCTTCGAAGTGCTGCACCACCACGAAGAACGCCGGCACGAACAGCACCGCCAGGCAGGTCGAGGCGACCATGCCGGAGAACACCGTGATGCCGATCGACTTGCGCGCGCTGGCGCCGGCGCCGCTCGCCAGCACCAGCGGCACCACGCCGAGAATGAACGCGAAGGAGGTCATCAGGATCGGCCGGAAGCGGGCGCGCGCGGCTTCGACCGCCGCCTCGGCGATCCCCTTGCCCTGATGGCGCAGATCGCGCGCGAACTCGACGATCAGGATGGCGTTCTTCGCCGACAGCGCGATCAACAGCACCAGCCCGATCTGGACGTAGAGATTGTTGCTCAGCCCCTTGCTCACCAGCAGGGACAACGCCACCACCGGCCCGATCAGCGAGAGCGGCACGGCGACGATCACCGACACCGGCGCGTACCAGCTCTCGTACTGGCCCGCCAGCACGAGATAGACCAGCAGCATGCCGAGCGCGAACACCAGGTACATCTGGTTGCCGACGATCTTCTCCTGATAGGACAGCGCGGTCCATTCGTAACCCATGCCCGGCGGCAAGGTCTTGGCGGCCACCTGCTCCATCAGCGTGAGCGTCTCGCCGGACGAGAAGCCGGTCGCCGGAATCCCGATCACGGTCGCCGACGGATAGAGATTGTAGAGGCTGATCAGCGATGCGCCGACCGTCTGGGTGATCTCGAGCAGCGTGCCGAGCGGGATCATGTTGCCGTCCTTGTTGCGGACGGTCAGGTTCTTGATGTCGTCGACGCGCTGCCGGAATTGCGAATCGCCCTGCACGTAGATCTGGAAGGTGCGGCCGAACTTGGTGAACTGGTCGACATAGCTCGAACCGAGGTAGCTCGACAGCGTCGAGAACACCTGGTCGGTCGTCAGGTGCACGGCCTGGGTCTTGACCCGGTCGACCTCGATCGTGAACTGCGGCACCGAGGCGCGGAACGACGCCATCACCAGCCCCAGCGAGGACTGCGTGCGCGCATTCGCCACCAGGGCGTCGACCGCGTTTTGCAGCTTGGCGAGATCGAAGCTGCCGTCGCGCAGCTCGATCTGCATGGTGAAGCCGGCGGCGTTGCCGATGCCCTGGATCGCGGGCGGCGGCATGATCAGGATGCGCGCCTCCTCGATTACGCCCAGCGCGGTGTTGATGTTCGTGTACAGCGACAGCAGATCCTGATCCTTGTGCTTGCCGCGCTCGCCCCACTCCTTGAGGATGATGTAGAGGACACCGGCATTGGCCAGCGTCACGTTGTTGTCGAGCGCCGACATGCCCGCGATGGTGATGACCTTGTCGACACCCGGCGTCTTGCGCGTGATCTCGTAGGCGCGGTCGAGCACCTGCTGGGTGCGCCCGAGCGAGGCGCCGTCCGGCAGCTGCACGATACCGACCAGATAGCCCTGGTCTTCGACCGGCAGGAATCCGGTCGGCACGCGCGAGAACCCGTAGACCGAGCCGGCGATGATCGCGAGCGCGATCAGCGCCATCAGGCCGCTGCGCGCGACCATGCGCGCCATCAGGCCGGCATAGGCGTGCTCGGCACGTCCATAGACCTTGTTGAATGCGCGATAGAAGACGTTGCGCTGTTCGGGCGGCACCGGCCGGCGCAGCCACATCGCGCTCTGCGTCGGCTTGAGGGTGACGGCATTGATGGCACTGAGCAGCGCGGTGGCGGCGATCACCAGCGCGAACTGGGAATACATGCGCCCGGTCAGTCCCGGCAGCCCGGCGGCCGGCAGGAACACCGACATCAGCACCAGCGTGATGCCGATGATCGGGCCGAACAGCAGGTCCATGGCGCGGATCGCCGCGTCGTGGCCGCTCATGCCCTGCTCGATATTGTGGGCCGCGCCCTCGACCACCACGATGGCGTCGTCGACCACGATGCCGATCGCCAGCACGATCGCAAACAGGGTCGAGAAATTGATGGTGAAGCCGAGCGCCGCCATCGCGGCGAAGGCCCCGATGATCGTGACCGGCACGGTGGTCGCCGGGACCAGCATGGCGCGCCAGTCCTGCAGGAACACGAGGATGACGATCAGCACCAGAATCGCGGCCTCGTACAGCGTCTTGTAGACCTCGTGGATCGACTCGTTGACGAACGTCGTGGTGTCGAACGGAATGTCGTAGACGAGGGATTCCGGGAAATCCTTCGCCAGCGCCGTCATTCTGGCTTTCACCTCGGTCCCGACATTGAGCGCATTCGCTCCCGGCGACTGGAACACCGCCATGCCGGCGGACGGCTTGCCGTCGAGGTTGAAGATTTGCCCGTAGGTCTGCGCGCCGAGTTCGACCCGGCCGACGTCGCTGACGCGCGTGAGCTCGCCGGCGTTGCCGGACTTGACGATCACGTCGGCGAACTGCTGCGCGTCGTCGAGCCGCCCCAGAACGTTGAGGGTGAGCTGGAACGCCTGGTCGGGAGGCGCCGGCGGCGCGCCGAGCTGGCCCGCGGAGACCTGCGAGCTCTGCTGCTGCAACGCCTGGATCACGTCCTGCGGATTGAGGCCGCGCGCCTGCATCTTGTTGGGGTCGAGCCAGATCCGCATCGAATATTGGCCGGCGCCGAACACGAACACGTTGCCGACGCCGGGCAGGCGCGAAATCTCGTCCTTGAGATTGATGGTCGCGTAATTGCTCAGATACAGGCTGTCGTAGCGGCCGTCGGGCGACGACAACGTCACGATCTGCAGGATCGCGGTCGATTTCTTCTGCACGACCACGCCCTGCTGCTGCACCGCCTGCGGCAGCTGGGAGACCGCACTCTGGACCCGGTTCTGGACCAGGACCTGCGCAAAGTTGAGATCGACGCCGATGTTGAAGGTGACCGTCAGCGTATAGCTGCCGTCGGCGGCGGCGTAGGACTGCATGTAGATCATGCCTTCCACGCCGTTGACCTGCTGCTCGATCGGCAGCGCCACCGTGTCGATGACGGTGCGCGCGCTGGCGCCGGGATAGCGCGTGGTCACCTGGACGGTCGGGGGCACCACGTCGGGATATTGCGCGATCGGCAGCCGATAGACGCGAAACCGCGCCAATGACGACCATCAGGATCGCCAGCACGTTGGCGAGGACCGGCCGCTCGATGAAGAATTTCGAGATCATGGGCGGCTATTTCGCGCCGGCGGGACGCGCATCGGCCGCCTGGGTGTGCGGATCGACTTTCTGGCCCGGGATCGCACGCAGCAACCCCGCGACGATCACCCGGTCGTCGGGGTTGAGCCCTTTCTCGATCACCCGCAGTTCGTTGACCAGCGGCCCGATCTCGACCTTGCGCTGCTCGACCACGTTGTCCTTGTTGACAACGAGCACGTATCGCCCGGACTGATCGCTGCCGAGCGCCGCATCGGGCACCAGCAATGCGTCCTTCTCCTCGTCCTCCGGCACGCGCACGCGCACGAAATAGCCCGGCAGCAGCACGCGGGTCGGATTCTGCAGGATGCCGCGCACCGCCAGCGTGCCGGTCGATGCGTTGATGGTGGGCGCCGCGTAGTCGAGCGTGCCCTTGTGCGGATAGCCGGTGTCGGTCTGCAACCCGACCTCGACCGGCACCTTCTTGAGATCGGCCTGGGTGAGGCCGAGGCGGCGGATTTCCTCGCGTACGCGCAGCACGTCGCGTTCGTTGAGATTGAAATTGACGTAGATCGGGTCGGTCTGGACGATGGTCGCGAGTTGCGTCGGCCCACTCGCACCGACCAGATCGCCGAGCGAAACCTGCCGCGCGCTGACGACGCCGTCGAACGGCGCCTTCACCTCGGTATAGCCGAGGTTGATCTCGGCCTGCGCGGTGTCCGCCTTGGCCGAGTCGAGCTTGGCCTTGCCGCCGTCGCGGTTGGCGAGCGCCGTCTCCAGCGTCGCCTGCGACGCGATCTGGCGCTGCGCGAGATCGGTCTGGCGTTTGTATTCGGCCTCCAGCTGGCGCAGCGACGCTTCCGCGCTCGCCTGCGAGGCTTGCGCCTGCTCGAGCTTGAGCTTGTAGGGTTCGGGCTCGATCACGAACAGCGTCGTGCCCGCCTTCACCTGGTCGCCGTCCTTGTAGTTGATCGACTGGATGAAGCCCGACACGCGCGCGACCAGGTTGACGGTGTTGATCGCCGCCATGCTGCCGGTCGCCTCGAGATAGCGCGTCACCGTCTGCTTCACCGGTGTCATGACCGTGACGGTCGGCGGCGGCGGCGCCACGTATTTGTTCTCCTCGCCGCAACCTGCGAGCAGCAGGCCCGCAAGCGGCGCAAGGATGGCAGCCATACGAAGCGCCCGCGTCGTCAATGTCATAGCGACTCTCGCCCAATCCGATCGAACAGCCGGACGCCGAGGGGCGCCGCATCGCGCGTTACGATCCTGTGTTTTCGGCCGGATGGCAAGCGCGGCAAGCGCCCAAAATACAACCGGCGCCCGAAGGCGCCGGCTGTCCCCTTCCCCCGCGTATCCCCCACTCAGGAGCTGGTATTGAGCACCGTCACGGCGCGCCGGTTCTGCGACCAGCACGAAATATCGTTGCACACCGCCACCGGGCGCTCTTTGCCGTAGGAAATCGTCCGCATGCGCTGCGGCTGGATCCCGCGCGAGGCGAGATATTCGCGCACGGCCTGCGCGCGCCGCGCGCCGAGCGCGATGTTGTATTCGCGCGTGCCGCGCTCGTCGGCGTGGCCTTCGATGGTGAAGGAATACTGGCTGTACGCCTGCAGCCACTGCGCCTGCTTCTCCAGCGTGGCGAGCGATTGCGACGTCAACTCGGATGAACTCGTTCTCGAAGAACACGCGGTCGCCGACGTTGACGACGAAATCCTGCTGGCTGCCGGGCGCGGCGTTGTTGCCCGCCTGGTTGGCCTCGTTCGGCTTGCTGGCGCAGCCTGCGACCGCGAGCGCTGCGATCAGCAAACCTGCGAAACTCGCGGCGCGGAAAAGACGCGTCATCATCGCCGTTCCGGTGCCTCCGTTCTCATCCTCGTTGCCGGACATGACCGAACGCTAACAGGCGGCTGGTTAAGCGAAGGTTTGTCAACCTTGCGCGGGTGTTGCTCCAACCACTCAAATGCGATGAAAACGCAGAAACTATCTTCGGTGGTTAATGGCCCGTGAATCGGGCGGCTTGGTGTCACGAAAGTTCCGCCGGCGCGGAAGTGCGATCTTACTTCAGCAGCGGCGACCACGCCGGATCGGATGCGTAGCTCGGCGTCGGCACGCGCAACTCGTTGCGCCCCGTCACATCGACGGTATAGAGCGCGGGCCCGCCCTCGCCGCCCGGATCGCGGAAGAACATGATGACGCGGCCGTTCGGCGACCAGGTCGGTCCTTCGTTGTGGTAGCCCTCGGTGAGCAGACGCTCGCCGGTTCCATCCGGCTTCATGATGCCGATCGCAAAGCGGCCGGCCGTCTGCTTGGTGAACGCAATGTAATCGCCGCGCGGCGACCACACCGGCGTCGAATAGGCGCCGTCGCCGAAGCTGATGCGCTGCGCGGTGCCGCCGCTCGCCGCCATGACGTAGACCTGCTGCTTGCCGCCGCGGTCGGATTCGAAGCAGACCTGCGCACCGTCGGGCGAATACGACGGCGCGGTATCGATCACCGAGGTGTCGGTCAGCCGCATGATGGATTTGGAACGCAGGTCCATCACGAACAGATTGGAGTTGGCGCCGCGCTGCAGGCTGAAGATCACGCGCTGGCCGTCCGGCGAGAAGCGCGGGCTGAAGCTCATGCCCGGAAAATTGGTGACGATCTCGCGCTGACCGGTCTCGACGTTCATCAGGAAGACCTTGGGATCGCCCTGAGTGCCATACGACATGTAGGTGATGGTGTCGGCCGACGACGAGAAGCGCGGCGTCAGCACAAGATCGTCGCCGCGCGTGAGATAGCGCACGTTGGCGCCGTCCTGATCCATCAGCGCCAGGCGCTTGACGCGCCGGTTCTTGGGTCCGGACTCGTCGACGAACACGATGCGGCTGTCGAAGTAGCCCTTCTCGCCGGTGAGCCGCTCATAGATCGCATCCGAAATGATGTGGGCGATGCGGCGCCAGTTGTCGGGCGTGGTGGAATACTGCTGACCGTGCAGTTGCTGGCCGGCGAATACGTCCCACAGCCGGAACTCGGCCCTGAGGCGGCCGTCGGTCTGGCTCATGCGGCCGGTGACCAGCGCCTGCGCGTTGATCTGACGCCAGTCGGGGAAGCGCGGCACGTTGTCGATGTTCGAGATTTTCTCGAGAAAGGCGGTCTGTTCGATCGGAACGAACAGGCCGGAACGCTGCAGGTCCGCGGTGATGACCTGCGTGATCGCACGCGCGACGGCGGGATCCGGCAGGCCGAGGCCGACGAAATCGGGCAGCGCGATCGGAATCGGCTGGACGTTGCCCTGGGTGACGTCGAGCCGCAGCACCGCGCCGGCCTGTCGCGGCGAAAGCCCGATCGCCGCGCCGACCGCAAAGCCGCCGCCAAGCGCAAGCAGCCGGCGCCGGCTCAAACCTGGTGAGGCGGTCGCAGCGGGCATCATCCGCGGATCATGTCGCGCGGATCGAAATTGATCTCGATGTCTTTCCATTGCTCATAATGTTCGGGCTTGAGCATGTCGTAGGGCTGGCCGCGGAACACCGCCCGGATCGCGCTGTCGCGCGAAGCGTTGAACAGCGGACTCGTCCCGCTGGTCAGCACCATCGGCGGACCGGCGAGCGTGCCGTCCTTGCGCAACTGGATGCGGACCTTGACCACAAGCTCGTCGGGATTCTTGGCACCGGCCGGCGGCATCCAGAGCTGCGCCAGGCGCCCAATCAGCGCCTGCAACTCGTTCTGCGACATCTGTGCGGCGGTCGCGGTCGGCAGGCCGAGCGACGGCGCCTGGTTCGGCATGTCGCCGGCCGCCGCGACGCGCGTGGCGTCGCGCTTGTTCAGCAGAGTCTCGATCTGCTTCGGATCGTATTTCGGAGCCGGCGGCGCGGGCTTCTTCGGCGGCGTCGGAGGCTTCGCGGCCTGCTTCGGCTCGGGCCGCTTCTCCTCCTTGGCGAGCGTCTCGGCAATCGGGTCGGGCTTGACCTCGGTCTTCGGCTTCTCGGCCGGCTGCTGCACGGGCGGCTCAGGCGGCGTCTCGCGCGCGGCTTTGACTTCCTTCTCGGCGACCTTCACGGACGTATCTTCGACCGGCTTGGGCAGCTCAGCGACCTTCTCGACCAGAGGCTTGGGCGTCTCGGCCGGCTTGGCGTTCTTCTCGCCACGCGTCATCTGGCTCGCGTCGGAGTCCGACACGATGCTGACCGGCATCCAATCCGTCGCATCGCGCGCCGGCGGCTTGGTGGTGAAGCTCACGAAACCAATGCCGACGGCTACGATGTGGGCGATCGCCGATATGGTCCAATCCTTACGCAGCACTTACGGACCCCCCCGTTCCGGCAGGACCTCGATGTCGGCGCCGAACCCGGCCTTGCGGATTCGCCCAAGCACCAGGCTGTAATCGGACTGGCAGGTTTCCTTGTCGGCCCGCACCCGCACATTCTTGGCGAGCGGCGTGGTGGCCGAGGACTTCAACTGCGCGAGCTTGTCCTCGAGATCGGCGAGCGCGATGGTCGCGTCGGCGCCCTGCGGGTTGTCGCGGAAGTAGAGTTCCGACGTGCCGGTGCAGGTGCCGCCGGATTTCTTCAGGCTGAGGATCAGTTGCTGTTCGGTGGTGGTGGCGGGGCTGCCCGAGCGCGCCTCCGCGAGATTGATGGGAATGAGGTTCACCATCAGCGGCGCCGAAACCATGAAGATGATGAGCAGCACCAGCATGACGTCGACCATCGGCGTCACGTTGATTTCGGACATGACCGGACGGCGGCGATGACGCCGCCTGCCAGCGACCGCAGCTGTGCCTGCGTTCATCGCCATTTCCGACCCCTATCCCCGTTCGTCGATCTGCCGCGACAGGATCGCGGCGAACTCGTCGGCGAACCCTTCCAGGCGGTGCGCCTGTTTGTTCACGTCTGATATGAATTTATTGTAGAAAATGGTCGCCGGTATGGCGGCGATAAGGCCGATGGCCGTGGCAAATAGGGCCTCCGCGATGCCGGGGGCGACCACCGACAGGGAGGTGGTCTGCTGGCCGGCAATGGCCCGGAAACTGGACATGATGCCCCAGACGGTTCCGAACAGGCCGACGAAGGGTCCCGCCGAACCGACGGTCGCGAGCACCAGGAGGCGGCTCTCCAGCCGCTCGATCTCGCGCTGGATGGTCACGTCCATGACCTTTTCGATCCGCATCTGCAGGCCCGCGAACGAGCGCGGCTGGCCTTCGATGCTGCGCTTCCACTCCCGCATCGCCGCCACGAACAGCGCCGCCATCGAGTGGGTCGGACGCGACGACAACGTCTTGTAGAGTTCGTCCAGCGACTGCCCCGACCAGAACGCCTGCTCGAAGTTGTCCATGGCGCGCCGGGTGCGCCGGTAGAGCAAGACCTTCTCGACCGCGATCGCCCAAACCCACATCGACGCCACCGCCAATCCGATCATGACAACGATCATGACCGGATCGGTGGGAATGAGTTCCCGGAAGGAGAGCATGCGGTTTCCTCGGGCGGTGCCACGACCCCACCGATCGGGATCGGAGCAATGGGCCGTCAAAGCGATGCGGCGCGCATGCCCGACGGCGCCGGCGAGCGGCGCCGCAGACCCAAATTGCGCGAAAAATCGAGCCGACCCCCACCG
Organism: uncultured Alphaproteobacteria bacterium; assembly: GCA_963749815.1. Classification (GTDB taxonomy): domain Bacteria; phylum Pseudomonadota; class Alphaproteobacteria; order Rhizobiales; family Xanthobacteraceae; genus VAZQ01. The sequence continues at coordinate 84,575 of CAVVON010000011.1, forward strand.
GTTCTGGGGCTACGGATTCCGCGCCAAAGGTGTCAAAACAAGGGCACCCGACCCGCTCTTTGCCGGCCGATCACAGGCCTGTGGTGGTTAAGGCCGGGTTACAAAACTGAGGTCATTTCGTGTAATGAGGCGCGCGAACCCGAGTGCGCCGCCAGGACGTGGCGGCGCGTCCCCAATCAGAGTTGCCTCCATGGCCCGTCTGCTGCTGCGGCCCGCAACGCTGATCCTGATCGCCGCCAATCTCGTTCCGATCGTCGGCGTGATCCTGTGGGGCTGGGACGCGTTCATCCTGCTGATGCTCTATTGGCTCGAGACCGCGGTGATCGCGTTCTGGACCATCGTGCGCATCGCCACCATGCCGCGCGACGCGCTCGGCGACATCAAGTTCGATGGCTCCGACAAGCCGGCGGCGCCGCTCGCGCTCGCAGCCTTCTTCACGGTGCACGCCGGCATCTTCATGGGCGTGCACTTCGTGTTCCTGTGGACGCTCTTCTCGGGCGACTGGTCGCAGAAGATTCACGGCCCGCGTAGCTTCATCGAACTGATCGTCATCGATACCGGACTGTGGCTGCCGCTCGCCGTGCTGTTCGTCGTGCGCGGCGCGCTGATGATGTTCGACAGCATCGAGCCATGGTTGCGGCGCAGGTTCCGGATCGCGCCCGCGCGCGCGGACGAGCGCGGCCTGCTCAGCCCTTCGGAAACGCTGCTGTCCGGGCTCTATGCCCGCATCGTGGTGATGCAGGTGACCATCATCTTCGGCGCCTGGTTCGCGCTCCTGATCGGCACGGCCGGCGCCTACATTTTCCTGATCGCTATCAAGACCGCGATCGACGTAGCGCTGCAAATCGGCGGCAACGCGCTGCACGCGGCGTGGCTGAAGGCGAAGACAAAAGCCGAGTCCGCGCCGCCTTGACGCGAAGCGGGCCGCCCTCTTGCGAGGACGGCCCGACATTGATGGATTGGATCGGCGAACCGTCAGCTTTGCGGAGATGTTCCGCTCTGCGATGTTCCGCTCTGCGTGCGCCGCTCGGCCATGAACTGGTCGAACTCGGCCTTGTCCTTCGCCTGCCGCAGCCGGCCGAGGAACTCGCGGAACTCGCGCTGCTCCTCTTCGAGGCGCCGCAACGTCTCCTCGCGATACTCGTCGAACGCCCGGTTGCCGCTGCGCGAGGGCTGCCACCAGGTGCCGGCGTCACGCATCGGCTGTCCGCCATGCCAGCGGCTCATGCCGCCACCTTTCCAGCAACTCATTCGTCCGCTCCCGATGATGAAGGCCAAGCTCGCGAGACCGAGCGGCCACCAGATGCAGAAGCCTAGGATCATCAACGCGATCCAGGCGGGTTTTCCCATCTCGTCCAGCTTTGCAACGATTGGCATCTTAGCCTCGCCGTGAATGTTAATAACATTTACATACCTAGAGCCAGTCACCGGGATTGTCAAGGCGTCGCTGGCTCAAGGCCGCACGGAGCTAGTGGCAGATGATCCGTCCGCAAGGCCCAGGCCGCGCAAATAAATCAGCACCGCCGCCTCCAGAAGCTCGTCCGCCGACATCGGCAGCGAGCGCCGCGCCGCATCGCCGCGGCCGAACAGCGAGGCGATGCCGTGCGAGACCGCCCAGATGTGCAGCGCCATCATCAGCACCGGCGGCCGGCTCTTGGCCGGCATGGCGGCGACCAGCCGCTCGGTGGCGTCGCGCAGCACCGCGAAGGCGCGCTCGCCCGCATCCTTCAGTTCGGGGTTGTTTTCGAGCGGGATGCCCGCTTCGAACATCGCCGAATAGTAGGCCGGCTCCACGCGCGCGAACTGCAGATAGGCCCTGCCGAGGCGCTCGAACGCCGCGAACGGCTCCGGCCGGCCGTCGTCCCAGGCCGTCGCGAGCGCGGTCGTGAACAGTTCGAAACCGCGCAGCGCCACGCTCGCCAGCAGTTCGTCACGGTCGCGGAAGTGCCGGTAGGGCGCCGCCGGGCTGACGCCCGCCCAGCGCGCGGCTTCCGCGAAGGTGAAGCCCGCCGGCCCCTTCTTGGCAATCAGGTCGAGGGCCGCCCGGAGCAGCGTCTCTCTCAGATCGCCGTGGTGATAGCCGCGCTCGCCGCGGCCTTGCTTCGACCAGCTCATGTGAAGGGTGTTTACATGACTCGCGGGCCGCCGTCGATGACGTCAGGCGAGTGCGACCGCGGTCAGGACCCGAGGCGGTCGCGCTCGGCCTGCATGAGGAGCCGCAGCGGCTTCGGGATCGGCCGCGCCCGGCCGCCCGCGACGAAGGCGACGCGCACGTGCGCCTCGACCAGCAGGTCCTCGCCGCGGCGGACCTGCTGCTGGAGCGTGATCGAGGCGCCTTTGACCTCCTCGTATTCGGTGACGACCTCGAGCACGTCATCCATGCGCGCGGGTTTGAGAAACTCGATCTGCATCGAGCGCACCACGAACGAGAAGCCCGGCGCCTCCTTGGCGGTTTCCTCGAACAGCGCGCGCTGATCGGCGCCCAGAAGCCGCAGATGGTTCGAGCGCCCGCGCTCCATGAAGCGCAGATAGTTGGCATGATAGACGATGCCGGTGAAGTCGGTGTCCTCGTAGTAGACCCGGACCGGCATGACGTGGCGGCCGTCGCGGATTTCACCGTCGAGCGGATTCATGGGCAATCCTCCGCCGCGATCATGGTCCGCGATGCCCGATCGACTCAAGCCGAATTCCGGCCCCGCATCGTCACCACCACGATCTCCGGCGGCACGCCGATGCGCAGCGGCAGATAGCTGCAACCCAGGCCCCCCGACACGATCAGGTCGCGCGGCTCGCGCATGTGGCCATAGGCAAAGCGGTTGCCGTAGCGCGACGGCACCACCGGCGACCAGCCGAACAGGCGCAACTGCCCGCCGTGGGTGTGGCCGCTCAACGTCAGCGCGACACGCTCGGGCACCCGCATGACGATGTCGGGCTCGTGCGCCAGCAGGATCACCGGCGCGTCGTCGGTGATCTTCGCCAAGGTACCGTCGAGATCGTCGACGCCAATCCGCCGGCCGGGATGCAGCCGCCGCGACGGCAGGAACGCGACCTGATCGCCAAGCCCGGCGAGCCAGAACGGATGCCCGTCCTTGGCGAGCCGCACCACGTCGTTGTCGTAGACCGGGATGCCGACCTTCTCGAGCGCGGGCGTGCTGAACGGCGGACCCTTCCAGGTCTGCTGCACGGTCTGGTCCGACCACCATTCGTGATTGCCGAGGATGGCATGCACGCCGAGCGGCGCGCGCAATCCGGCGAGCACGGCGGCCCATTCGGGCGCGCGCACATAGTCGGTGACGAAGCGGTGCCCGGCCATGTAGTCGCCGAGCAGCAGGATCACGTCGGCGCCGAGGCCGTTCGTGGTCTCGACGATCGCGGCGATGCGGTCGGGCGGCATCCAGGGGTGACAGGCATGGATGTCGGCGAGCACCGCCATGGTGAGCTCGAAGCCCGCGGGCCAGCGTTCGGATTGCACGTCGTAGCGGGTGATCTTCGGCCGCCAGAACGTCTCGAACATGCCGTAGGCGGCCGTGGCCACGCCGGCCGCGCCGAAGGCGGCGAACAAACGGAAGAACTGGCGGCGGGTGATCATGGCGCCGGCAGTGAACGACGAAACCATGAGCGAACTGTGAACGTTGCGAATTAGAACTGTCCAAATGACGGGCGACTCATGCGGGCTCTGCGTCGTTGACACGCTGCGGCAGATGACGCATCGACGGCGCTGAACGCCCACCCGCCCGAGTAGCTTGCCATGGACCTGGTCTGGACCTGCGAATGCTGCGGCAAGCAGTACAATTCGCTGCCGTTCGCCTATGCGCTCGATGAGCCCGACCCTTGGCGGGCGATCCCCGAGGCGGAGCGCACGCAGCGCGGGATTCTCGGCAGCGACCAATGCGTGATCGACGCCACGGAGTATTGCATCCGCGGTCGCATCGAAATTCCAGTGATTGGCAGCAAGGATATGTTCATCTGGGGTGTCTGGGCTTCCATATCCAAGGCGAGCTACGACCGCATCGGAGAGCTGTGGGACGTTCAGATACGCGAGCATGAGCTACCGATATCCGGCGAACTTTGCAGCGATATCCCGATCTATCCTCCCACTGGCAGGCTCAGGTGCAAACTGTATCTGCAAAACGCCGGCAGGCGTCCGTCGATCAAGATCGAGCCGGCAGACCACCCGCTTGCGATCGAACAGCGCAACGGCATCACGATCGAACGGGTGAAGCAGATCGCGGCCCTGGTTCAGAAGCATTCCAAGTAGCGGACGCCGCTACTCGTCCTCGCCCTGCCCGAACAGCCCGAACTGCGCCGGATCGCGCGCCGGTTCCGCCAGGCCCAGGTGCCGGAACGCATGCCCGGTCAGCAGCCGCCCGCGCGGGGTGCGCTGGATGAAGCCCTTCTGAATCAGGAACGGCTCGATGATCTCCTCGATGGCGTCGCGCGGCTCCGACAGCCCGGCCGCGATGGTCTCGATCCCGACCGGGCCGCCGCCGTAGTTCTCGGCGATCATCGTGAGGTAGCGCCGGTCCATGGCGTCGAGGCCGGCGGCGTCGACCTCGAGCTCGGTCAGCGCGCGGTCGGCGGCCTCGCGGTCGATCGAGGTCGCGCCCGCGACCAGCGCGAAGTCGCGCACCCGGCGCAGCAGCCGTCCGGCGATGCGCGGCGTGCCGCGGGCGCGGCGCGCGATCTCGTTCGCGCCGTCGGGCGTCATGCCGATGCCGAGCACGCGCGCGCCGCGGTTGACGATCTCTTCCAGTTCGGCCTCGGTGTAGAAGTTGAGGCGCACCGGGATGCCGAAGCGGTCGCGCAGCGGATTGGTGAGCAGCCCCGCGCGCGTGGTCGCGCCGACCAGCGTGAACTTCGACAGGTCGATCTTGACCGAGCGCGCCGCCGGCCCCTCGCCGATGATCAGGTCGAGCTGGAAGTCCTCCATCGCCGGATAGAGGATTTCCTCGACCGCCGGATTGAGCCGGTGGATCTCGTCGATGAACAGCACGTCGCGGTCTTCGAGATTGGTGAGCAGCGCCGCGAGGTCGCCGGCCTTGGCGATCACCGGGCCGGAGGTGGCGCGGAAGTTGACGCCCAGTTCGCGCGAGACGATCTGCGCCAGCGTGGTCTTGCCGAGCCCCGGCGGGCCGACGAACAGCACATGGTCGAGCGCTTCCTTGCGCGTGCGCGCGGCCTCGATGAACACCGACAGGTTCGAGCGCGCCTGCTGCTGGCCGATGAATTCGCTGAGCCGCTGCGGGCGCAGCGAGGTTTCCGCGACGTCCTCCTCGCGGCGCTCCGGTGTGACCAGGCGGCGGGGTGCCGTGCTCACTACGTTCGCTCCCGGCTGTACTTGTTCGGCAACAGATCGCCGATGGCGACGACCGCCGGGCTATTCTTGCCCGGCACGATCACGCGCGCATCGCGATCATAGTCGAAGATCAGTTCCCGGCACGCTCCACACGGCGATACGACAGCAATGGTCCGATCCTTCTCACCCGGCTTGGGATGGCGCACCGCGACGATGGTCTCGATGCCGGTCTCGCCGCTGTCGGTGATCGCACGCCCGAGCGCCACCGCTTCCGCGCACACCGCCATGCGGCCGAGATAGGCGTCGAGATTGACGCCGGTGACAATGCGGCCGTCGCGCGTGCGCATGGCGGCGCCGACCTCCTGCCAGTCGTTGCGGTAGCGCGGCTTGATCGCCGCGCGCGCCGCCTCGATCAGTTCCTTGTCCTGCTTGCTCAGCATCATGCTCGTCACTTCGCCAGTTCCTTCAGGCCGAGCCGGATCAATTGCCGCGCGTCCGCATCCTCGCCGGCGCTGCGCGTCGCGGCGGCGATCGCGGCCGCCGCCTGCGGCTGGCCGTAGCCGAGATTGACCAGCGCGGACACCGCATCGGCGATCGGCGCGGCGCGCGCTTGTCCTCGACCGCGCCCGAAAGCCGCACCACCGCCGGATCGAGGTCGGCGTAGGCCGGCGCCTTGTCCTTGAGTTCGGTCACGATGCGCTCGGCGACCTTCGGGCCGACGCCGGGCGTGCGCGCCACCATGGCGCTGTCGCGCATCGCGATGGCGGAAGCGAGCTCGGCCGGCTTGAGCGTCGACAGGATCGCGAGCGCGACCTTGGCGCCGACGCCCTGCACGGTCTGCAGCAGCCGGAACCATTCGCGCTCGACCTCGGTCAGAAATCCGAACAGGCGAATCTGATCCTCGCGTACATGCGTCTCGATCGCCAGCGTCGCCGGCTGGCCGGTGCCGGGCAGTTCCTGCAAGGTGCGCGCCGAGCAATGCACCAGGTAGCCGACGCCGTTGACGTCGAGCGATGATGTTGTCCTCGCCGTAGCTGTCGACGATGCCCTTGAGCTTGCCGATCATCGCGCCGCCACCCTCAGCACCGCGCTCTGCCGGTGATGCGCGTGGCAGACCGCGATCGCGAGCGCGTCGGCCGCATCGTGCGTCTGCGGGTCGGCCTTGGGCAGCAGCACGCCGATCATCATGCGGATCTGCGCCTTCTCGCCGTGGCCGGCGCCGACGATCGTCTTCTTCACCAGGTTGGGCGCGTATTCGGCGACCAGAAGCCCCGCCGCCGCCGGCACCAGCATGGCGATGCCGCGCGCCTGGCCGAGCTTGAGCGTCGCGGCCGCATCCTTGTTGACGAAGGTCGCCTCGACCGCGGCCTCGTCCGGCGCGAAGTCGGCGACCACCTTGCGCAGGCCGTCGTGGATGGCGACGAGCCGCATCGCCAGCGCCGCCTTGTCGTCGGTCTCGAGCGAGCCGCAGGCGAGGAAGCTCAGGCGGTTGCCTTCGATCGTCACCACGCCCCAGCCGGTGCGGCGGAGCCCCGGATCGATGCCGAGAATGCGAATCGGTCGTGCGCATCAGGGTTCCTTGATAGCGCCGGGGCGGGTAAGCGCCTAGCGCAGAGGCGAGCCCGCGCGCACAAGGATCGCGACCTCGGCGCCCCGACCTGCTATGCAGCGCGTCAACCGGGTCTTGCCAACGTGATCCTTCCGGACACCTCGACCTGTTCGCGGCCGCCATCGCGGACCGCCGCTTCCTCCGGCCGTCGCGCATCGCGGTGCTGTCCGGGGTGGTGCGCGGCTTTTCCGGTTTCGGCTCGGCGTTGATCTACATGCCGCTGATGGCGGCGGTCTACGAGCCGCGCGTGGCCGCCGGACGCTGCTGCTGATCGATTTCGTGCAGCACGCGCCCTCATGCGCTCGGGGCGCTCAGGCACTGCACCTGGCGGGAGGTGTTGCCGATCGCTATCGCCGCCGTCGGTCGCGATCCCGTTCGGCGCACATCGCGCTGCTCCATCGTCGATCCGACCATCCTGCGCTGGGTCATGGCGCTGGTGGTGCTCGGCGCTGCTCGCGGTGCTGATGTCGGGCTGGCGCTATCGCGGCCAGCCGACGATTGCCGCTGACGCATCGGCGTCGGCCTCTTCGCCGGCGTCGGCGGCGGCGCGGTACAGATCGCGGGGCCGGCCGTGATCATCTACTGGCTGAGCAGCGGCAATCGCCGCGGCGACGGTGCGCGCCAATCTGCTGGTCTATTTCCATGCTGACGCGAGTCGTCTGATCGTCGTCCTACGTCTGTGCAGGGCGTGTTCGACGCGCGGATCTCTGCGCTCTCGCTGCTGCTCGGCGCCGCCGTTCTGCATCGCGACCGCGGCGGCGCCTATTTCTTCCGCGGCGCGTCGGACCAGCTCTACCGCCGCGTCGCCTATGCGATCATCGTGGCGGCCGCGCGTGGTCAGCCTGCCGCTGTTCGATCGCCTGGCTGCGTTGAAAGCCTACGCGCCATCTTCGCCATCAGCGCGTCCGATACCTCGAAATTGGCGTAGACGTTCTGCACGTCGTCGTGGTCGTTGAGCGCTTCGATCAGCTTCAGCAGCTTCTCGCCCTGCTCGTCGTCGACCGCCACGGTGTTCTGCGGCTTCCAGATCAGCGCGGCCTTGCGCGGCTCGCCGAACTTCGCTTCCAGCGCCTTGGCGACGTCGCGCAGCGTGTCGTCCGCGGCGTAGATCTCGTGGCCGCTCTCGCTCGACACGACGTCGTCGGCGCCGGCCTCGATCGCGGCTTCCAGCATCGCGTCGGCGCTGCGCGACCTTGGCGTCGAACTCGATCACGCCGACATGATCGAACATGAACGACACCGCGCCGGTTTCCGCGAGGTTGCCGCCCGACTTGGTGAAGGTCGCGCGCACGTCGGCGGCGGTGCGGTTGCGGTTGTCGGTCAGCACCTCGACGATGACGGCGACGCCGCCCGGCCCGTAGCCCTCGTAGCGGATTTCGTCGTAGTTCTCGGCGTCGCCGCCGGTGCGCCTTCTTGATCGCGCGCTCGATGTTGTCCTTGGCATGTTCTCCGCGCGCGCCGCGATGATCGGCGGCGCGCAGGCGCGGATTCATCGCCGGATCGGGCATGCCCGAGCTTGGCCGCGACGGTGATTTCGCGCGCGAGCTTGCCGAACAGCTTGGACTTGATGGCGTCCTGCCGCCCCTTGCGGTGCATGATGTTCTTGAACTGGGAATGGCCGGCCATCGACCTTGCTCCTCGCACGCCCCGCTAAAAGCGCGGGGCGATCGGCAATACGTCCGAATGCGTTGATTTGCGCGCCTTATAGTCCGGCCCGGCGAAGAAATAAAGGAAGGGGCAGCAGCCCCTCCCCTCCTTGCCGGCGACCGGACCTGCGGCCGGACTCAGATCACCAGTTGCATCGGCGACGGGGCCCAGCGGAAGCCGTCACCCTGCTTGGCGACGTGGCCGATGCCGGGCCACGGCATGTGATAGCCGAGCATCGGGATCTTCTGCGCCGCCAGCATGTCGAGCAGCTTGACGCGCGACTCGGCGCCCTGCTTGGAGTCGGTATCGAAGTTCACCTCGATGCGCGGCTTCTCGATCAGCACGGTGTGGTGCGCCACGTCGCCGATGTTGACGAGCGTGCTGCCGCCCGACGTGATCAGGAACACGGTGTGGCCGACGGTGTGGCCGGGAGTGAGCATCGCCTGCACCCCGGGCACCACCTCCTGGCCGTCCTTGATGAAGATCGTGCGGTCGCGATAGGCGGGAAGGTTCTTGCGCGCGGTCTTGGCGGAGCCCTCCGCCGGGGTGCCCAGGCGCTTGTCGTCCAGCCAGAACTCGTGGTCGGCCTGCGTCAGGTAGACCTGCGCGTTGGGGAACAGGCGGCTGCCGTCAGCAGCGACCATCCCGCCGCTGTGGTCGATGTGCGGATGCGTCAGCACGATCGCGTCGATGTCGGCGGGGTCGATGCCGGCCTGCTTGAGGCTCTGCGGCAGCATGCCGACCTTGGTGTTCGGCGGCTTGATCGAGCTCATGCCGGTATCGAACAGGATGAGCTTGTCGCCGGTGTTGATGACGAGCGAGTTCTGGTCGAGCACGACGTTGTCGGTCGGCAGAAAGCGCTCGGCCAGCATGTTGGCGATTTCGGCCTCGGTCGGGCCACGGAATGTGCGCATCGGCGCGCCGATCGAGAGCGGGCCGTCGGACACGACGGTGGCCTCGATGCTGCCGACCTTGAAGCGATAGAACGACGGCGCGGCGGTATTTTGCAGCGGCGCCTTGGCGATGGCGGGCGAGACGCCCGCGACCGTTCCGGCCGCGGCAGCGGCGGTCACTCCAGCGAGCAACTGACGGCGAGACAGGTTCAGCTCTTCCATGTCGTCCACTCCCTGCTTGATGTTCTGGGGGCGAACTCTGTCCGCCCGCGCCAAGACTATCCCAAAGCCGGAGCGGCCACGAGTGGCCATTGCCGCCGCGCCGCCCGTGGTCAGCGCACGCCGCCGGCGTTGACGATCGGCCCGACGGCGGTCTCGAAGCGCTTGCGCCATTCGGCAAGCAGCGCTGCGTTGGTGACGAAATCGCGATAGCCATTGGCGACATTCATCGAAAACAGCGGCTTGAGCTCGGGCAATGGCGGCGGCACGTCGGTGCGCGACGAATAGGTGCCGATGCGGCTCTGCTGCTCGCGCTCGAGGATCCAGCTCAGGTAGAGCTTGGCGACGTTGGGATGCGGCGCATCCTTCAGGATGCCGGCGGTGGAATAGTAGATCGGGACCGGGTCGGTATTGGAAAACGCGTAGTCGATCGGCTGCCCGGCTTTCTTGAGATTGAGGATCGTCGAGGTCGTGGCGTCGACCGTGACCAGGTCTTTGCCGGCGGCGACCGAGCGCGACACACCCAGATGCCCCTGCACCCAGTTCGGCTGATTGGCGACGTATCTGTCGACGTAGTCCGCGCCGTATTTCTGCGCGATCGTGTAGAATAGGTAGAGCGTCGCGTCGTCGTCGTGCGGATAGCAGGCGATCATCTTGCCGCGGAATTCTGGTTTCAGAAAATCTAGCGCCGATTGCGGCGGGTTCTTCACCTCGCGGGTGTTGTACGCATAGGACAGCGTGCCGACGTACCAGACGATGAATGCGCCGTCGGGATCGCGGAACGACGGATGGATGGCGTCGAAGCTCTGCGGCTTGAAGGCCAGCATCTTGCCCTCGCCCTTCCAGCGCACGAAGTCCTGCGCGGTCTGGAACAGCACCATGTCGGCTTCGAGCTTGCCGTCCTTGAGCTGCTGCTCGATCTTCTGATTGAGCACGTTCGAGAAGCCGCCGGCAATCGACACGGATAGGCCCAGAAACTTGCGCTCGAATTCGCGCGCCAGCGGCTCGTAATTCGTCACCGGCCCGCCGGCATAGATCACCAGCGATTTTTCGTTCCTGGCCTTGGCGTAGAGCTCATCCATCGTCTCGGCTTGCACGGCAACCGACGCGCCAGCCAACAATGCAAGACTTGACAACAATCTGGTTGATGAAAGCATTTCGTCCTCCCATGAGATTTTTGGGAGATTCTGACGCCGCCGGAAGGACAGTCAATTCCAAAAAGCCGGCCGCGCCTGCTCCAGGCGGCCGCCGATCCGCACCGCAGCAATGCGGCGGGCGAGCCCGGTCGCATCGTCGGTCTCGACCGCGACCCCGCACAAGGTCGCCTCGCCCAGCGCCGGCTCGAACCGCGCCGTCGGAATCTTGCGCAGGAAGCGTTGCAATGGCTCATCCTTGGCCATGCCGATCACCGAGTCGTAGTCGCCGGTCATGCCGACGTCGGAGATGAACGCGGTACCGGCGGAAAGAACCTGATGGTCGGCGGTCGGCGTGTGGGTGTGGGTGCCGACCACAAGGCTGACGCGGCCATCGCAGAAATGGCCCATCGCCTGTTTCTCGCTGGTCGCCTCGCAGTGCATGTCAACGATGATGGCGTCGGCCGCGTGCTTGAGCGCGCAAGCCGCCAGTTCGCGCTCGACCGCCGCGAACGGATCGTCGAGCGGGTCCATGAAAGCGCGGCCCATGACGTTAACGATCAGCACGCGCGCGCCGTTCTTCGCGTCGATGAGCGCCACACCGCGGCCCGGCGTGCCGGGCGGATAATTGATCGGACGCAGCAGTTTCGGCGCCCGCTCGATGAAGACCAGCGCCTCCTTCTGGTCCCAGGAGTGATTGCCGCCAGTGACGACGTCGGCGCCGGCGTCGAGAAATTCCTGGTAGATCGCCTCGGTGATGCCGAAGCCGCCGGCCGCGTTCTCGCCGTTGAGCGCGACGAAATCAAGCTTCCAGTCGGCGATCAGCCTGGGCAGGCGCGCGGTCACGGCGGTGCGACCGCTTCGTCCCACGATGTCGCCGATGAACAGAATGCGCATGCGTTAAGCCGCCCGGCAGTCGATGACCTCGGCCTCGGTTAGCACGAGATCGAGGCGGGCGTCGCGGGGGGTGGTGGGCACGGCAGCGCCTTCCTGGGCCGCAAAGGCGATGCCGACAGCGGTGACGGGCTTTTTCGCCCGCAGCGCCGCGATCGTCATGTCGTAGTAGCCGGCGCCGTAGCCGATGCGGTGGCCGCTGCGGTCGAAGGCCAGCAGCGGCACGAGCAGCAGATCGGGGAAGACTTCCGGCGCGTCCGCCCTGGGCTCGCGGATGCCCCACTGCCCGGCGGCGAGGGTGTCGCCGAACGCATAGGCGCGCATGACGAGCGGCTTGCCGCGGCCAGCGACCACTGGCAACGCGAGCTTGGCGCCGGCGTCCGCGAGCGCACGCATCAGCGGCACCGGATTGACCTCGCTCTTCATCGGCATGAAGCCCGACACGATCGCGCCCGGCGGCAGTGCGACCGGGAACGCGCGTGCGGCAATTGTCTGCGCGGCGGCGGCGCGGAGGTCGGCCGGAAGTTGCTCACGCCGCGCCAAGGCCTCGCGGCGCAATGCGGCCTTGGCTTCTTCAATCGTGATCGGTTCTGGCATCTCTCCACGTCATGCCCGGCCTCGTGCCGGGCATCCCGCTTAAGCGGGCATGGTGCGTCCCTGAGCGGGATGGCCGGGACAAGCCCGGCCATGACGAAATTCATTTGTCGCCGATCTACGCATGCGCCTTGCGCTGCGGGTCGATGATCTTCTCGAGCTTGCCGAGCACGTGCATGCACGGCAGGACCTGGGCGAGGCTGCCGTTCGGCTCGCGCTTCTCCCTGATGGCGGCGATGAACTCGCGATCCTCGAGCTCGATGCCGTCCATCGAGACGTCGACCTTGGAGACGTCGATCTTGTTGTCCTTGCCGTCGGAGAGGTCGTCGTAGAACGCCTTGTAGGTGCCGTTGTCGCAGATGTAGCGGAAGAACGAGCCGAGCGGCCCGTCGTTGTTGAACGACAGCGACAGCGTCAGGATCGAGCCCGACGGCGTGCGCGCCACGATGCCCATGTCCATCGCGATGTTGAGCTGCGGATGGATCGGCCCCTGCACCGCGTAACAGTCCGAGATGGTCTCGCCGCACTGGTACTGGAACAGATCGATGGTGTGGGCGGCGTGGTGCCACAGCAGATGGTCGGTCCAGCTGCGCGGATTGCCGGCGGCGTTGATATTCTTGCGCCGGAAGAAATAGGTCTGCACGTCCATCTGCTGGATCTTCAGCTCGCCCTTCACGATCTTCTTGTGAATGTACTGATGGCTCGGGTTGAAGCGCCGCACGTGCCCGCCCATCGCGATGACGCCGGTCTCCTTGGCGATCTTCACCAGATTCTCGGCGTCCTCGACGCTGTCGGTGACGGGAATCTCGACCAGCACGTGCTTGCCGGCGCGCATCACCTGCTCGCCCTGGCGGAAATGCATCTTGGTCGGCGTGGTCAGGATCACCGCGTCGGCGCGCTTGATGCCTTCCGAGAGATCGCCGGTCCAGTGCTTGATGCCGTATTTCTGCGCGACCTGAGCGGTGGCGTCCTGATTGCCGCCCACCAGCGAGGTGACTTCCACGCCCTGAATGCGCTTCAAGGCATCGAGATGCTTCTGGCCGAACGCGCCCTGGCCGGCGACACAGATTTTCATCGAACTCCCCTGCGGACTTCAATCTTGGCGCGCGCGGCGGCGCGTTTGATCTTGGTGGCAACCTTGGCGGCAGGCTTCTTCCCCTTGCCGGCCGCCTGCTTCTTGTTCTGCAAGATGATGTGCCCGACCGCGGTGTTGGACGCCGGCACGGTGTAGAAGCGGTAGACCTCGTCGACCTTGTCGCCGAGCGCGCCGCGCATGATCAGCCACATCACCATCTCGATGCCTTCGGCGCCGGCTTCGCGCATGTAGTCGAGATGCGGGATCTTGGTGAGCTTGATCGGATCCTTCGACAGGTTGTCGAGGAAGGCCTTGTCCCACTTGCTGTTGATCAGGCCGGCGCGCGGCCCGGAGATCTGATGCGAGAGCCCGCCGGTGCCGAAGATCACGACATTCAGGTCCTGCGGGAACAACTCGACCGCCTTCCTAAGCGCCTTGCCGAGCATGTAGCAGCGGTGGCCGGTCGGCGGCGGATACATCACCACGTTGACGGCGAGCGGAATGACCTTGAACGGCCATTCGCCGCTCGGCGGAATCTTGCCGCACAGGAGATTGAGCGGCACCGTCAGGCCGTGATCGACCTCCATCTTGTTGACGATGGTGAGATCGAACTCATCCAGAATGACCGACTGCGCGATGTGGGCGGCGAGTTCGGGGTGACCCTGCACCACCGGCACCGGGCGCGGACCCCAGCCTTCGTCGGCAGGCGGAAATTCGGCCGCGCAGCCGAGCGCAAAGGTCGGGATCAGATCGACGGAAAATGCCGAAGCGTGGTCGTTGTAGACCACGATCGCGACGTCCGGCTTGAGGTCGCGCAGCCACGCCTGCGATTTCTCGAAGCCCGAGAACACCCGCTTCCAGTACGGCTCCTCGGTCTTGTTGTTGTCGAGCGCCGCGCCGATGGCCGGCACGTGCGACGATCCGATCCCTGCGACGATCTTGGCCACGGTTTACTTCCTCTTTGCCGAAGACGCCTTCGCTTTCGAAGGCTTGGTTTTCGACGATTTCGATTTCGGCTTGCCGGGCTTGTCCTTGCCGGACCTGCTCCGGTTGCCTTCGACCGAGCGGCCGCCGGCGAGCATCATCGCCGCATAGTCCGGCTGCGACGAGCCGGTCATCACCGCCGCGAGATGCTGGAACGAGTGTCCGTCGGTCGCGCCGAGCTTGGCGGTAAAATAGATGTTGCCGCCGAGTTCCAGCATGCGGTTGTAGTCGCGCTTGAGGATGGCCTGTTCCTGGTCGGGCGTGAGCTTGAACCGCTTGAGGTATTCCGCCTCGTTCGCCTTGAAGGCCTTGCGGTTCTCGTCCTTCATCAAGGACATGCAGAACATGTTGATGCCGTAGCCCTGGCGCGAGCGCTCGGCGTCGAACACGAAGGTGCCGGGGATGTCGTCGTAGGCTTGTTCCTTGCGGGCCATGAAACTACTCCCTGGGCGGGGCCGCCGCCGGGATGCCGTGCGGCTTCAATTTCGGCCTGACATATAGCGGTTGAGCGCGCTTTGCAACGAAAGCCGTCAGCGAGGCGCCCTCGCCGGCTCCCTGCCGGCATGGCTCCCGACACTGGATTGATTTTAATTTGCGTAGAAGCGCTCAGTCCGAGCTGACGCCGGTCGCCTCGACCACCGGCTTCCAGCGCGCCCGCTCCTTCAGGATGAATTCCCGGGTCGACTGCGGCGTCGCGCCGACGGTCGGCTCGATCCCCATCTTGAGAAGCTGCTCCTCGAACGATTTGTCGGTCATCACCTGCGCGGTGGCGGCATAGAGCTTCTCCACCACCTCGGGCGGCGACGCCGCCGGCACGGCCACCGCGTTCCAGAGCGCGGCGGCGAAGCCCTTGGTGCCGAGCGCCTCGTCGACCGTGGGAATATCAGGGGCCAGAGGCGAGCGCTTCGGCAGCGCGACCGCCAGGATCCGCATCCGCCCGGCGCGATGATGCTCCAGCGACGTGCTGACCGCGTCGACCAGCATCGAGACGTTGCCGGCGACCGTGTCGGCGATCGCGGGCGCGCCGCCGCGATAGGGAATATGCGTGATGTCGACGCCGCCGGCCTCGAGCTTGAGCATCTCCATCGAGAGATGCAGGTACGTTCCGGTACCCGGCGAGCCATATTGCAGCTTGCCGGGATTGGCCTTGGCGTAGGCGATGACCTGCTTCAGGTCGCCCGGCACCGACGGATGCACGGCGAAGATCACCGGCGAGGCGCCGACCTCGGCGATCGGCGCGAAATCCTTCAGCGTGTCGAACTGCTGCTTCTTCGACATCAGATTGTACAGCGCCCAGATCGACGCCGTGGCAAACAGCATCGTGTAGCCGTTCGGCTCGGCACGGGCCGCCTCGGCCGCGCCGATCGAACCGGCCGCGCCGGTCTTGTTGTCGACGAAGATCTGCTGGCCGAGCAGCGTCGACATGCGGATCGCGTATTGCCGCGCGAACACGTCGGTCGCCCCGCCGGCGGGGAACGGCACGATCATCCGGATGGAACGGTTTGGATATCCCTGCGCCGTCGCCGCGGCCGGCAGCAGCGAGAGCGCTGCAAGGAGGGCGAGCGAGAACCTGACCGGCGACATGCAGCACGACTCCCCGTTGCGGATTGTTGTCCGAGCCTATCATCGCGCGGCGGCGCCGGCCAACGCTTGCATCGGCCATATGCGCCGCCGGTTGTCGACAGGGCAAGATCGCCTGTGCTTTATTTCAAGGCCAAGCACGAGGCCGCGCAAGTCGTTCGCGCGGCGCGGCGCTTCGCCGCGGCCCCCAAGAGAGCCCCGCTTCCTGAAGAGAGATGGCACCATGAGCGGTACCGCCCACCTGCCCCAGATCGCCAAGATCGCCTCGATTCCGCAGTCGGTGCACTACGAGACCATCTCGGTGACGCCGACCAGCCCGCATATCGGCGCCGAGATCGGCAAGATCGACCTGACGCGCCCGTTGAGCAACAAGCAGGTCGAGGAGCTGCACGATGCGTTTGCGCGCTACCTGGTGATCTTCTTCCGCGACCAGAAGATCAGCTTCGACGACCAGATCCGCCTCGCCGGCTATTTCGGTCCGCTCGGCAAGCACGTCGGCAAGTCGACCATCAGCAAGGGCACCGACAACCCGGCGGTGCGCAAATTCCACTACGACGAGACGTCGAAGCAGATCTCGGGCGAGAACTTCCACAGCGACCAGTCCTGCGCGGCGATGCCGCCGCTCGGCAGCATGCTGTACAACCACACCCTCCCGCCGGACGGCGGCGGCGATACCATGTTCGCCAGCATGTATGCGGCCTACGACGCGCTGTCGGACCGGATGAAGACGTATCTCGAAGGCCTGACCGCGACCCATGACGGCACGCGCGTCTTCGGGCCGGGCACGCCGGTCTCGGTGCATCCGGTCGTCACGCGGCACCCGGTGACCGGCAAGAAGGTGATCTTCGTCAACCAGGACTTCACCTCGCACATCAACGAGCTGCCGCGGCTCGAAGGCCAGCGCATTTTGCAGTTGCTGATCGACCATTGCGACAAGGCGGAATGGACCACCCGCTTCCGCTGGACGCCGCACGCGATTGCGTTCTGGGACAACCGCTGCACCCACCACAAGGCGGTCTGGGACTATTGGCCGAATGTGCGTTCCGGTTTCCGCGTGCAGATCGAAGGCACCGCCGCGCCGATCGCCGGCTAGCTTTGTGCAAGGATCGAGCATGCCGATGAAGAGCGTTCTGGTTGCGGGCCTGCTGGCGCTATGCGCGGCGCCGGCCGCAGCGCAAACACCGTCGCCGTTCGCCGGCAAGCAGATGAGGTTCATCGTGCCGTTCCCGGCGGGCGGCACGCTCGACGTGCTCGCGCGCACGGTCAGCAACGACCTCGCCCCGGCGCTCGGCGCCACCATCGTGGTCGAGAACCGCCCCGGCGCCTCGGGCGTGCTCGGCGCCGACGTCGTGGCGCGCGCACCGGCCGACGGCTCGACGCTGGTGATCGTCTCGAACACGTTCGTGACGCTGCCGGCGATGCTCGACAGCCTGCCGTTCGACATCGTCAAGAACTTCGCGCCGGTGATCGAGCTCGGCGGCACGCCGACCTTGCTGACGGTGCATCCGTCGATCCCGGCGCGCGATCTCAAGCAGTTCATCGCCTACGCGAGGGAGAAGAAGGACGGCGTCAACTACAACTCGCCCGGCATCGCGTCGCCGCCGCATCTCGCCGGCGAGTTGTTTTCGCGCGCCGCCAATGTCCCGATGGTGCATGTGCCGTATCGCGGCACGCAGCCGGCGATCACCGACCTCGTGTCGGGTCAGATGCCGGTGAGCATGGCGCCGCTCAATGCGGTCCTGCAATTCGTCAACAACCAGCAGCTTTACGGCATCGCGCTCACCGACGCGGCGCGCACCAGGTATCTGCCGAACATCCCGACGCTGCGCGAATCCGGCATCGACATGCCGCCGGTGACGTCGTGGTTCGCGGTGCTGACCACCGGCGGCACGCCGCCCGAGCTGGTGGCGCGCCTCAACGGCGAGATCGGCAAGATCCTGCGCGACCCGAAGGTGCAGCAGCGGCTGGAATTGCAGACCTTCGAGGTCAAGGGCGGCTCGGCCGAGGACCTCGCCAGGCTGATGCGCGAGGATGCGGCGACCAACGCCAAGATCGTGACGGAAGCCAAGATCAAGGCGCAGTGAGGCCGAGGCTCACAGCGGCGCCACGCGTTCACGAATTCAAGAAAGCCAACTCAGCTCCAGTATAGCCGCATCGGATTGTCGACGAGCAGCGCCTGCTGCTGCGCCGCCGTCGGCGCGATCTTCGGAATCATGTCGACCAGCACGCCGTCGTCGGGCGCCTCCTTCGGCATGTTCGGATGCGGCCAGTCGGTGCCCCAGATCACCCGGTCGGGAAACCGCTCGACGATGGCGCGCGCAAACGGCACCACGTCGTCATAGGGCGGCCCGGCGATCGTGAACCGCTCCGGACAGGTCACCTTGGTGATCCAGGTCTTGTTCTGATCGAGCGCCTTGAGCCAGTTCTGGAAGGCCTTGCCGTCGACGCCTTCCTTCACGTTCGGGCAGGCCATGTGGTCGAACACCAGCGTGGTCGGCAGCGATTTCAGGAACGGACCCATTTCGTCCAGATCCGCGTGCTCGAAATAGATCACGATGTGCCAGCCGAGCTTGGCGATGCGCGTCGCGATCCGCTGCATCACGTCCCTGGGCGTCGAATTGACCAGCCGCTTGATGAAGTTGAAGCGCACGCCCTTGACGCCCGCGCGGTCGAGCGCCTTCAACTCGTCGTCGGTGATGTCCTCGCCGACGAACGCCACGCCCTTGGCGCGCCCGTTGGAGCTGACCAGCGCATCGACCAGCGCGCGGTTGTCGGTGTCGTGGCAGGTCGCCTGCACGATCACGTTCTTGTCGAGACCGAGGAAGTCGCGCAGCGCGAACAGCTTCTCCTTCGGGGCATCGCACGGCGTGTACTTGCGCTTCGGCGCGAACGGGAACGTCGCCTCCGGCCCGAACACGTGGCAATGCGCGCAGACCGCGCCGGGCGGAGCCTTGTATGTCGGCTTCGACGGGTTGGGATGAAAGGGAATGTAGCCGGCGACTCATCGGCACGAGAAATTTTCTCCGTCGTCTCGTCATTCGGGACGCGCGAAGCGCGGACCGGAATCACACTCGCAGCGGCGATATGGTTCGGTCGCGCTTCGCGCGCCGGCGCCGCGTCACACCCGCTCGATCGCCAGCGACACGCCCTGCCCGACGCCGACGCACATGGTGGCGAGCGCGCGCTTGCCGCCATGCGCCGTGAGCTGGTGCGTCGCCGTCAGCGCGAGCCGCGTGCCCGACATGCCGAGCGGATGGCCGAGCGCAATGGCGCCGCCGTTCGGATTGACGCGCTCGGAATCGTCCGGCACGCCGAGCTGGCGCAGGCAGGCGAGACCCTGCGAGGCGAACGCCTCGTTGAGCTCGATCCAGTCGAAGTCGCCGATCTTCAGGCCGTGCCGCTCCATCAGCTTGCGGGTCGACGGCACCGGCCCGATGCCCATGATGCGCGGCGCCACGCCGGCCGACGCCATCCCGACGATGCGCGCAATCGGCGTGAGCCCGTGCTCCTTGGCGGCCTGCTCGGACGCGATGATCATGGCGGCGGCGCCGTCGTTCACGCCCGACGCATTGCCGGCCGTGATGGTGCCGGGATTGCGCACGAAGGGTTTCAGCTTGGCGAGGCCGTCGAGCGTGGTGTCGGGGCGCAGGTGCTCGTCCTTGTCGACGGTGATCGGCCCGGCCTTGCCGCCCGGCACCGTGACCGGCGCGATCTCCGACACGAAGAAGCCCGACGCCTGCGCCTTGCCGGCGCGCTGCTGCGAGCGCCAGGCGAACGCGTCCTGGTCCTTGCGCGCGACCTGGAACTCCTCGGCGACGTTCTCGGCGGTCTCCGGCATCGCGTCGACGCCGTACTGCTGCTTCATCAGCGGGTTGATGAAGCGCCAGCCGATGGTGGTGTCGTAGATATCATTGCTGCGCTGGAACGCCTCGGTCGCCTTGCCCATCACGAACGGCGCGCGCGACATCGATTCGACGCCGCCCGCGAGCGCGAAGTCGATCTCGCCGGCGCGGATCGCCTGCGCCGCCGCGCCGACCGCGTTGAGGCCGGACGCGCACAGGCGGTTGACGGTGATGCCCGGGATGCTGTCGGGCAGGCCCGCGAGCAAGAGCGCCATGCGGGCGACGTTGCGGTTGTCCTCGCCGGCCTGGTTGGCGCAGCCGAAATAGACATCGTCCAGCCTGGACCAGTCGGCCTTCGGATGGCGCGCCATCAGCGCCTTGATCGGCACCGCGGCGAGATCGTCGGCGCGCACCTTCGACAGCGATCCGCCGTAGCGGCCGATCGGCGGTGCGCAGTCCGTCGCAGATGAAGGCTTCGGGCATTGTTCTTCTCCTCTATCCGCGGACCTTATCTGCCCGCGAACACAAATCTATCTCCCTCACCCTGAGGAGCGTGCGGAGCACGCGTCTCGAAGGGCGAGGGCCCGAACTCGTGACCATCCTTCGAGACGCCCACCTTCGCTGCGCTTCGGCGGGCTCCTCAGGATGAGGGCGGAGTGTGCGGCGCGGCTGCTGTCATCGAATCGTTTTCTGCCCTCACGCCGCTTCGCCGTGGGCGCGCGCGGTGCGGGCATTGAGCTCGCGCAGGACCTCGAGCTCGAGCGCGGTCGGCGGCGGCGTTTCGATGACGTTCGGCGAATAGCGCACCGGCCAGCCGGCACTGCCCTGGATCTGCTCGCGCGTCACGCCGGGATGGATCGAGGTGACGATCATCTCCTTGGTCCCGGGCTCGGGCTCGTACACCGCGAGATCGGTGACCAGCTTGGTCGGGCCCTTGGTCTTGACGCCGATCCGGGCGCGCTCGTCGCCGCCCTGGCCGTGACCGAACGAGGTGAAGAAATCGAGCTTGTCGACGAAGCTGCGGGTCGCCTGCCGCATGATGATGAAGATCTCGCCGCACGCGACCGCGATCTCGGGCGCGCCGCCGCCGCCGGGCAGGCGCATCTTCGGCTTGGCGTAGGGGCCGATCACCGTGGTGTTGAGGTTGGCGAAGCGGTCGATCTGCGCGCCGCCGAGGAAGCCGACCGTGATGCGGCCGCCCTGCAGCCAGTAGCGGAACATCTCCGGCACCGACACGGTGGTGAGCGCGGTGTCGCACAATTCGCCGTCGCCGATCGACAGCGGCAGCACGTCGGGCTTGGTGCCGATGGTGCCGGATTCGTAGATCAGCGTGATGTCCGGCGCGTGCGTGAGCCGCGCGAGGTTGCAGGCCGCCGACGGCATGCCGATGCCGACGAAGCAGATGTCGGTGTTGCGCAGCGCCCGCGACGCCGCGATCATCATCATCTCGTTGGCGGTGTGGGTCATCGTGTTCACTCCGCCGCGACGCTCAGACGCTTGCGAGCATGCACCGCGAACGCCTCCGGCCGCTTGTCGAGCACGTTCGCCTTCATCCAGGCCAGGAACGTCTCGCGGTCGCGCGCGATCTTGTCCCAGGCGAGATAGAAGGCGTTGTCGCGCGTGTAGTAGCCGTGCGCATAGGACGGATGCGCGCCGCCCGGCACGCAGGCGATCGCGCTGACGGTCCAGTTCGGCAGGATCACCGCGTTGGCGCTGCGCGCGCCGAACTCGTCGACGATCTCCTCGACGGTGACCATCGAGCGCTTGGCCGCCAGCACCGCTTCCTTCTGCACGCCGACGATGCCCTCGATCAGCACGTTGCCGGCCCGGTCGGCCTTCAGCGCGTGGATGACGGCGACGTCCGGCCGGATCGCCGGCACGGCGGCAAGCTGCTCGCCGGTGAACGGGCAGGTGACGCGCTTGATGTTCGGGTTGACCTTCGGCAGGTCGACGCCGAGATAGCCGCGGAAGATCGCGCACGGCAGCCCGGCCGCGCCCGCCTCGTAGGCGTTGGCCATGGCGGCGTGCGAGTGCTCCTCGATCGCGATCGGCGTCGGCCAGCCGTTTTCGAAGGCGTCGCGGAAGCGGTGCAGCGAGCCGACCCCCGGATTGCCGACCCAGGAGAATACCAGCCTGTCGGCGCAGCCCATGCCGATCATCTGGTCGTAGATCAGATCGGGCGTCATGCGGATCAGCGTGAGGCGGCGGCGCTTCTGGCGGATGATCTCGTGACCGGCGGCGTGCGGGATGAGGTGAGTGAATCCCTCCACCGCCACCGTATCGCCATCCCGGATGGTTTCTTCAACCGCTTCGGCGAGCGAGAGAAAACGCGCCATTCATCGAGGTCCCAGCGTGGTTCGCAGGGTTATTTACGAGGCCCCATCGCTAGGGTCAAATGCAGCGAGCCCACCTCTCCTCTGCGAGCGCACCATGACCCTGATCGCGGCCGAGCCCATGTTCCGCGCACACGTGGAAGTCGCCGAGCCACGCCTGTTCGGCAAGACGCCCTACGGCGAGCGGCGCGTCATCGACATTCTCGGCGGCCGGGTCGAGGGGCCGCGGCTCAACGGCCGCATCCTGCCCGGCGCCGACTGGCAGATCATCTGTCCCGACGGGACCGCCGACCTCACGGCGCGCTACGGCATCGAGACCGAGACGCGGCGCCCGCGTCCTGGTCAAGAGCGACGGCCTGCGCCACGGCCCGCCCGAGGTGCTGGCGGCGCTGGCGCGCGGCGAACCGGTCGATCCGGCGCGCTATTATTTCCGCACCGTGCTGCGGTTCGAGGCCTCCGACCCGTCGCTCGACTGGCTCAACCGCATCATCGCGATCGGCCGCGGCGCACGCGACAGGAACGCGGTGCGGCTCGAGGTCTTCGAGGTGCTCTGAGACCGCAACCGGATCGGGCGACCGCTTTTCTGTTCCAATCCGGTTTCATCGCCGGTAACGCCGCGCAATCTGGTTTCACCGGTGAACTATTCGGCACGCCGCCGCGACTGACGGCTAACGAACAGTCGCGCACTCGAACAAAAAATAGAAAAAAGCCGCCCAAGACCATAACGAGTGGCGTGCGCGCCCGCTCGAAGCCCGACGCTTCGAGCAGCCCGCCCGGGGTTTCTCCGGGCGGGCGTTCTTTTTGCTGCCGCCGGCCGGCGCCGGCTCGCTTGACCCCGCCGGGGAGAAATGTCACCGAACGGGGCATGACCGAAGCGCTGCGAGGATGCCCGTGAGCGCCGCCAAGACCGGCTTCGACGTCAAGCTGCCGCCGTCGCTCAAGGCCGAGCGCCGCAAGGACGTCGCCATACTCACCATCGCACGGCCGCACAAGCGCAACGCGCTCGACGACACCACCGTGTTCGGCATCGAGGCGTTCTTCGCGGCGCTGCCGGACGACATCAAGGCTGCGGTGCTGGCCGGCGAAGGCGAGCATTTTTCCGCCGGCCTCGATCTCTCCGAGCTGACCGAGCTCAATATCGCCAAGGGCATCGCGCATTCGCGCTCCTGGCACCGCGTCTTCGACCTGATCGAATTCGGCAAGGTGCCGGTGGTCGCCGTGCTGCACGGCGCGGTGCTGGGCGGCGGCCTCGAGATCGCGGCTTCGGCGCACATCCGCGTGGCGGAGCGCTCGGCCTACTACGCGCTGCCGGAGGGAAGCCGCGGCATCTTCGTCGGCGGCGGCGGCTCGGTGCGGATTTCCCGCCTGATCGGCACGTCGCGCATGATGGACATGATGCTGACCGGGCGCACCTACAATGCCGAGGAAGGCCAGGCGATCGGGATCACGCACTATCTGACCGCGCCCGGCGAAGGCCTCGCCAAGGGCATCGAGCTTGCCACGCGCATCGCCGGCAATGCGCCGCTCACCAATTTCGCCGTCACGCAGGTGCTGCCGCGCATCGGCGAGATCGATCCGGCGAGCGGCCTGTTGATGGAATCGCTGATGGCCGCGATCGCGCAGGGCGACGACGAGGCCAAGGCGCGGCTCAAGGCATTTCTGGAGAAGCGCGGCCCGAAGGTGGGCCGCCACTAGAGTTCTGCGCGATCGAGACGATGGCGATATCGCTCACCGAACGACGATCCGATCCCGCTGCTGCGCCCGTTCGCCCGGTCCGGCTCGGGCCGCGCGAGGTCGCCTTCGACCGCCGGCCGGACGGCACCATCTATGTCCGCTCGCCGCACGCGCTCGCGCCCTACCCCGCGAAGCTCACCGAGCGGCTGGAGCATTGGGCGGACGCAGCGCCCGACCGCGCCGTTCCTGGCGCAGCGCGACAGCGCGCGGCGGCTGGCGCCACGTGACTTATGCGCAGACCCTCGATCAGGTCCGGCGCATCGGGAGCGCGCTGTTGCGGCGCAATCCCTCGGCCGAACGGCCGATCGTCATCCTGTCGGGGAACGACATCGAGCATGCGCTGCTCGGCCTGGCGGCGATGTATGTCGGCGTTCCTCATGCGCCGATCTCGCCGCCCTATTCGCTGATCTCGAGCGATTTCGCCAAGCTCAAGCACATTCTCGATCTGCTGACGCCCGGTCTCGTGTTCGCGAGCGACGGCAACGTCTTCGCGCGCGCTATCGAAGCGGCTGTGCCGTCCGACATCGAGGTGGTGGTCACCCGCAATCCGCCGCGCGACTCGCGCGTCGACCCTGTTTGCCGATCTTGCGAGCACGCCCGTCGACAGCGCCGTCGACGCCGCGCACGCGGCGGTGACGCCCGACACCGTCGCCAAGGTCCTGTTCACCTCCGGCTCGACCGGCAGCCCGAAAGGCGTGATCAACACCCAACGGATGTGGTGCGCCAACCAGGTGATGCTGCACACCTCGCTCGCCTTCTTCCAGGACGAGCCGCCGGTGCTGGTCGACTGGGCGCCCTGGCACCACACCGCCGGCGGCAATCACGACGTCGGCCTCGTGCTGATGAACGGCGGCACGATGTATATCGACGAAGGCAAGCCGCTGCCGGGCCTGATCGAGACCACGGTGAAGAACCTGCGCGATGTCGCGCCGACCTGGTACTTCACCGTGCCGAAGGGCTACGAGGCGCTGCTGCCCTACTTGCGCGCCGACGCCGAATTGCGCCGAAACTTCTTCAGCCGGCTGAAGGTGCTGTGGTTCGCGGGCGCGGCGCTGAGCCAGCCGGTGTTCGACGAGATGAAGGAATTGGCGATCAAGACCTGCGGCGAGCGCATCCAGTTTCTCACCGGGCTCGGCTCGACCGAGACCGCGCCGTTCGCGCTGGCGCGCATCTGGGAGAGCGCCAACTCGACCAATATGGGGCTGCCGCCGCCCGGCTCCGAACTCAAGCTCGTGCCGATGGACGGCAAGCTCGACGCGCGGCTGCGCGGGCCGCACATCACGCCCGGCTATTGGCGTCAGCCGGAACTGACCGCCAAGGCGTTCGACGAGGAGGGCTTCTACCGCCTCGGCGACGCGCTCAAGTTCGAGGATCCGGCAAGGCCCGAGCAGGGTCTGCTGTTCGACGGCCGCATCGCCGAGGACTTCAAGCTCGCCAGCGGCACCTGGGTCAGCGTCGGCCCGTTGCGCGCGCGGGTGGTCGAGCAGCTTGCGCCGCTTGCCAGAGACGTCGTGATCGCCGGCGCCGATCGCGACGAGATCGGCATTCTCATTTTTCCCGATCTCGACGCCTGCCGCCGCCTGGCGGGTCTGCCGCCGGACGCGCCGCCCGGCGACGCGGCTCATCATCCGCGCGTGACGGCCGAATTGCACGCGCGGCTCGACGCGCTCGCCAGGCAGGCGACCGGCGGCTCCAACCGCGTCTGCCGGGCATTGATGCTGACCGAGCCACCGTCGCTCGACGCCGGCGAGATCACCGACAAGGGCTCGCTCAACCAGCGCATGGTGCTGCGCCACCGCGCCGACGCGGTCGAGGAGCTTTACGGCGAGCCGCCGATGCCGCATGTCGTTATTGTCGACCAGCACACATGAGAACCCGATGACCGGCCTCTCCGCCACCTTCTCCGACGCTTGGCTCATCGACGGCGCACGCACGCCGTTCGCCGATTACAACGGCGCGCTGTCGAACGTTTCGCCGATCGACCTCGGCATCAAGGCGGCGCGCGCGGCGTTCGCCCGCACCGGCGTCTCGCCGAAGGACGTCGGCACCGTGATCGCCGGCAACATGGCGCAGGCGAGCTTCGACGCCTTCCTGCTGCCGCGCCACATCGGGCTCTATTCCGGCGTGCCGATCGAGACGCCGGCCGAGATGGTGCAGCGCGTCTGCGGCACCGGCATCGAGGTCATCATGAAGGCGTCGGACGCGGTCTCGCAGAAGCGCACCGATTTGGCGCTCTGCGTCGGCACCGAGTCCATGAGCCGCAACCCGATCGCCGCCTACACCCATCGCGGCGGCTTCCGCCTCGGGCAGATCGAGTTCAAGGACTTCCTCTGGGAGGCGCTGATGGACCCGGCCGCCAGCACCTCCATGGGCGACACGGCCGAGAACCTGGCGCGGCAGTATCAGATCACGCGGCCCGAGGTCGACGCTTATGCCGCACGCAGCTTCGAGCGCGCCGTCGCGGCGCAGAAGTCCGGATTCCTCGCCGGCGAGATCGCGCCGGTGACGAACGAGACCTTCGAGCTTGCGGGCTACAATCCGCGCGGGCTCAAGCTCAAGGGCGAGAAGGAGCTCGCCGCCGACACGCATGTGCGGCCCTCGCCGGCCGAGTCGCTCGCCGGCATCCGGCCGGCGTTCGGCGGCGTGCAGACCGGCGGCAACTCTTCGGCCATCGTCGACGGCGCCGCCGCCGTGCTGGTCGCCTCGGCGGATTACGCCA
Organism: uncultured Alphaproteobacteria bacterium; assembly: GCA_963749815.1. Classification (GTDB taxonomy): domain Bacteria; phylum Pseudomonadota; class Alphaproteobacteria; order Rhizobiales; family Xanthobacteraceae; genus VAZQ01. The sequence goes on from CAVVON010000011.1 coordinate 111,128, forward strand.
AGAAGCGCGGCAAGTCCGCCGCTCGCCCGCATCGTCGCGGGCGCCGTGGTCGGCGTGCCGCCCGAGATCATGGGGATCGGCCCGGTGCCGGCGATCCGGTCGGTGCTGGAACGCGCCGGCCTCAAGCTTGCCGACATCGACCGCTTCGAGATCAACGAGGCGTTCGGCGCGCAGGTGATGGCCTGCGCCCGCGAGCTCGGCCTCGACGAGGCCAAGCTCAACGTCAACGGCGGCGCGATCGCCATCGGCCACCCGCTCGGGGCAACCGGCGTGCGGCTGTCGCTGACGCTGGCGCGCGAATTGCAGCGCTCGGGCCTGCGCTATGGTATCGCGTCGGCCTGCATCGGCGGCGGCCAGGGCATCGCGCTGCTGATCGAGAATACGGACGCCGCCGCAAACCGGAAGAACTGACCATGGACATCAAGGGACACAGCGCGATCGTCACCGGCGGGGCCTCCGGCCTCGGCGCCGCGACCGCCGAGATGCTGGCGGGCGCCGGCGCCAAGGTCGCCTGCCTCGACGTCAATCTCGACGGCGCGCAGGCGGTCGCCAAGAAGATCGGCGGCATCGCGGTGCGCTGCGACGTCACCAGCGCGGACCAAGCCGCCGCCGCGCTCGCCGAGGCGAACGGCAAACAGGGCATCGCGCGCATCGTGATCAACTGCGCCGGCGTCGGGCCGGCCAAGCGCATCGTCGGCCGCGACGGCCCGATGCCGCTCGAGGACTTTACCCGCGTCGTCACCATCAACCTGATCGGCACCTTCAACATCATGCGGCTCGCAGCCACCGCGATGCAGAAGGTCGAGCCGCTTGCCGACGGCGAGCGCGGCGTCATCGTCACCACCGCGTCGGTCGCGGCCTTCGAAGGACAGATCGGCCAGGCCGCCTATGCGTCGTCGAAGGGCGGCGTGGCCGCCCTCACCATGCCGGCCGCGCGCGAGTTCGCGCAGTTCGGCATCCGGGTCAATTCGATCGCGCCCGGCATCTTCCATACGCCGATGCTGTTTGCCCTCCCGGAAGAAGCCCAGAAGAGCCTCGCCGCCTCGGTGCCGTTCCCGAAGCTGCTCGGCAGGCCCGAGCAGTTCGCCTCGCTGGTGCGGCACATCGTCGAGAACACCTACCTCAACGGCGAGGTGATCCGCCTCGACGGCGCGCTGCGCATGGCGCCGCGCTGACTTGGACTGATCGGGGGGATTGCACCGCATGCTCGTCAATACGCGCCTCGTCCGCATCGAGTGGGGCGACTGCGACCCGGCCGGGATCGTCTACTATCCGCGCTACCTCGCCTTCTTCGACGCCTGCACGTCGGCGCTGTTCGAGCGCGCGCTCGGCATGACCAAGCAGGACTATCTCAAGGCCTATCGATTCGACGGGCACCCGCTCGCCAACACGCATGTGCGCTTCCTGATCCCGACCACGTTCGGCGATGACGTGACGATCGAATCGACCATCGTCGAATTCCGCCGCTCGAGCTTCGATGTGCGCCACCGCCTGCTCAAGCATGGCAAGCTGGCGGTGGAAGGCGCCGACACCCGCGTCTGGGCGAAGGTCGATCCGGCAAGCGGACGGCTGAAAGGCGAACCGGTGCCGCACGACGTCATCGAGCGCATGACGCGGGGTTGATCCCGCAGTCGTTTCCGGCCGGAATTGTCCCAGGATGCCGCGGGCAACGTGCCTTTACAGCCATCCCGACTTGGGGCTGAATGAGCGCAAGCCTTATCAAGGCAAACCAATAAACCGGAGGAAACGATGTCATCACGCCATGCCTCACGCCCGGTCGGAACGTTGATCGCGGCCGCAGCCGGCCTCGCCATGCTGACGGGCGCGACCGCGGCCATCGCGCAGGACAAGACGTTCGAGCTCAAGCTCTCGCACTGGGTTCCGCCGGCGCATCCGCTGCACAAGATGCTCGAGGAATGGGGCGCCTCGGTCGAGAAGGCGTCGGGCGGCACGATCAAGTACAAGGTCTATCCGTCACAGCAACTCGGCAAAGCCATGGACCACTTCGACATGGCGAAGGACGGCATCGCCGACGTCACCTATGTGAGCCCCGGCTATCAGCCCGGCCGCTTCCCGATCATCGATGCCTCGAACCTGCCGTTCATGGCCAACAACGCCAAGGAGGGCACCGCGGCGGTCGACGACTGGTACCGCAAATATGCCGGCACCGAGATGAAGGACGTGAAGTTCTGCTTCGCGTTCCTGCACGATCCGGGCGGCTTCCACTCGCGCACCAAGAAGATCATGACGCCCGCCGACATCAAGGGCATGAAGATCCGGCCCGCGCATGCGACGATCGCAACGCTCGTCACCCAGCTTGGCGGCACCAACGTGCCGTCGGCCGCGCCCGAAGTGCGCGACCTGATCGAGAAGGGCGTCGCGGATGCGGTGACGTTCCCGTGGGGCTCGGTCGTGCTGTTCGGCGTCGACAAGGTGACCAAGTATCACATGGAGGCGCCGCTCTACGTGACGACCTTCGTCTGGATCATGAACCAGGCGAAGTACAACCAGATGTCGGCGAGCCAGAAGAAGGTCATCGACGACCACTGCAACGCGCAATGGGCGGTGCGGCTGGCGTCGCCGTGGGCCGATTTCGAGCACGACGGCATCGCCAAGATCGCCGCCGAGCCCGGCCACGACGTCTATCAGATCTCGCCGGCGCAGCTCAACGAATGGCGGCAGGCGTCCGAGCCGGTGATCAAGGCCTGGGGCGATCAGGTGCGCAAGGCCGGCGGCAATCCGGACGCCGCGCTCAACGAGCTCAAGCAATCGCTGGCGAAATACAAGTCGCTGACCAACTGACCGTGCATAACCTGGCCCTGCAATCGCCTCCGTTCGTCCCCGCGAAGGCGGGGACCCAGTTCTTTCTCTCCAGTTGAAAGATCATTGAGACTGGGTGCCCGCCTTCGCGGGCACGAACGGGAAAACCGTTCATTGCGGCGGATCGGAGCATAAGCGGTGCAGCGCAACTGGATGGATCGCTTCATCGATGGCATCGAGTTGCTGGCCGCGTTTTTCGTCGGCATCGTTGCCGCCGACGTGTTCATCTCGGTGTTCCTGCGCTACTTCGGCATCGAGATTCCCGACAGCTACACGTTCGGGCAATTGCTGCTGGGCGTCCTGATCTTCTGGGGCATCGCCGCGACCTCCTATCGCGGCACTCACATCACCGTCGATCTGATCTGGGCCAATGTCGGCCCGCGCTGGCAGCGCGTCATCGACGTGTTCGCCACGCTGGTGCTGCTGTTCGTGGTCGCGGTGCAGACCTGGACGCTGTTCGACAAGGTGGAATCGACTTTCTATTCCAATCTGCAGACCCCGGACCTGCGCCTGCCGGTGTGGCCGTTCTACGCGGTCGCCTGGATCGGCGACATTTCCGCGGTGCTGCTGATCGCCGTGCGCACCTACCGCCTCATCTTCCACCCGGAAATGCTGGCCGGCGGCGTCTATCAGATCAAGCCGGTCGAGTAAGGCACCCGCATGAGCACCGAGGCGGTCGCGGTCATCGGCTTCGTCTGCGCTGTTCGTGCTGATGCTGCTGCGCGTGCCGGTCGGCATGGCGATGGGCCTCGTCGGCGTGACCGGCTTCGGCTACCTGGTCGGCGGCGGGCCCGCGCTCAAGCAGGTCGGCCACACCTCGATGCGCACGGTGACCGACTGGAACTTCGCGGTCGTGCCGCTGTTCCTGCTGATGGGTTCGTTCGCCACCACGTCGGGCATGAGCCGCGAGTTGTTCCGCGGCGCCAACGCGTTCCTCGGGCACCTGCGCGGCGGGCTCGGCATCGCCACCATCGCCGCCTGCGGCGGCTTCGCGGCGATCTGCGGCTCCTCGGTCGCGACCGCGGCGACGTTCTCGCGCGTCGCCTATCCGGAAATGCGGCGCTACGGCTATCCGCAATCGTTCGCCACCGGCGTGATCGCGGCCGGCGGAACGCTCGGCATCATGATCCCGCCGTCGACCGTGTTTGCGGTCTACGGCCTGATCACCGATCAGGACGTCGGCAAGCTGTTCATCGCGGGGATCCTGCCCGGCATCCTCGCGGTCTTCATGTACATGATCACCATCACGATCATCGGCCATGTGCGGCCGGGATTCCTGCCGGCCGGTCCGCGCGCACCCTGGTCGGAGCGCCTCGACGCGCTCAAGGACATCTGGGCGACGCTGCTGCTCTTCCTGTTCGTGATCGGCGGCATCTATGGCGGCTTGTTCACCGCGACCGAGGCGGCCGGCGCCGGCGCCGGCGGCGCCTTCGTCATCGGCGTGCTGCGCGGGCGGCTCGGCTGGCCGGAAATCCTGCGCTCACTGCTCGAGACCACCCGCACCACCGCGGCCGTTTTCACCGTGCTGATCGGCGCGATCCTGTTCGGCTATTTCCTGACCGTGACGCAGACGCCGCAGCAGGTGACGGCGTTCCTGACGCAACTCGGCGTCGGCAAGTACGGCGTGCTCGCGCTCATCATGGTGATGTACCTGGTGCTCGGCTGCCTGATGGACGCGCTCGCCATGATCATCCTGACGGTGCCGATCATTTTTCCGGTCATCAGAGAGCTGGGCTTCGACCCGATCTGGTTCGGCGTGATTATCGTGATGACGGTCGAGCTCGGGCTGATCCACCCGCCGGTCGGCATGAACATCTTCGTGATCAAGAGCGTGGTCGAGGACGCGAAGATCTCGACGATCTTCTACGGCGTGCTGCCGTTCATCTTCACCGACATCCTGCGCCTCATCATCCTGATCGCGTTCCCGATCATCGCGCTGTGGCTGCCGTCGAAGATGTGAGGCTCGCCCGCGCCGTCCTTACCGCGGCGCCAGCGTCGCGATCAGCTCGTTCGCTACTTTGGCCATCTCCAGTCCGGCGCCGAGATTGAACTGGTTGATCGCGACGAACACGCCGATGCGGCGCGCCGGCGCAAATGCCATGTAGCTGAAGACGCCCTGCAGCCCGCCCGCCTTCTGCAGGATCAGCGGCCGATCGCCTTTCGGCATCATTACGATCCAGCCGAGCCCCATCGCGTCCATGTGCCCGGACTCGTCGAGTCCCAGCGCGGGATTGAGGCCGTCGCGCTGCACGTAGGCGGCATGATCGAGAAAGCGCATCTCTGCGTTCGCCGTGGAGGTGCGGTCGAGATGCCATGCGATCCAGCGCAGGATGTCCTCGGCCGTCGAATAGAGCCCGCCCGAGCCGACGATCATCGGCACCGTCGGCGCCTCGGGCATCGGCGCGCCGTCGAAGTTGTGGCCTTGCATGACGCGGCCACGCTGTTCCGCCGTCGGCGTGAACACCGTCGAGGCCAGACCGGCCGGCTTGAGCACCCGCTCGTCCAGCAGTTGCTCATAGGGCTTGCCGGCCGCATTCGCGAGCGCCTGCGCCAGCAGGTCGAAGGCGAAGTTCGAATACATGGCGCCGGTGCCCGGCGCGAACAGCAGCGGATCGGCCTCCAGATTGCGAATGAATGCTTCCTTGGTGATGGTCTGGAACGGATTGTCGGGCGGCGAGTCCGGGCGATCGATCTCGCGCGGCAGACCGCTGGTGTGCGTCACCAGATCGATCAGCCGGATGCTCCGGCCATCCTTGACCGGAACTTTCACCGGCCAGCCCAGCCGCGATTGCAGCGTGTCGGTGAAATTGACGGTGCGGTCCGCAACCAGGCTTGCCAGCACCGCCCCGGTAAACACCTTGGTGATCGAGCCGATGCGCAGCAGCGTCTTGCCGTCGGGCGCGCCGCTGTCGCCGGCCCTCATCTTGCCGAATCCGGCCACCGCGGTCTCGCCGTTGCGCACCGCGCCGATCACCAGGCCCGGGACCTTCGAACTCCAGGAAGAGAATCGTGCCGTTGAAGTCGACCGCTTCCTCGAGCAGCTTGTCCTTCGCCAGGGCCGCGGACGCGCCCACCGCGACGCTCATGAGGAGGGCAAGCAGCGATCCCCGGACCATCGCGCGTGCGGTCTTGTTCATGAAGGGCTCTCCATCATCCGGCTGCCGGGCCTTGGCCGAGCCTGATCCACTATAAACGCGCGTGCAACCGCAAGCGCACCCCATCGTCGGGGAGCGTTACCGCCCTGTTGCCGGCGGCGGTAGCATTCCTGCGCGGACCGATATAGATGTAGCCGTTCACGGGTGGATGGATGGAACGCTCGTTCAAGAAAGAGGTGCAGGCGCTCAAGCTCGGCGACGGCGAGACCTTCCATGGCGAGGGCATTCTCGCGGTCACCAAGGCGCTGCTGCAATCCGGCGTGAGCTATGTCGGCGGCTATCAGGGCGCGCCGGTCTCGCACCTGCTCGACGTGCTGGTCGACGCCGAGGACATCATCGGCGATCTCGGCGTGCACCTGGAGACCTGCACCAACGAGGCCTCCGCCGCCGCCATGCTCGGCGCCTCGATCAACTATCCGCTGCGCGGCGCCGTGACCTGGAAGTCGATCGTCGGCACCAACGTGGCGGCCGACGCGCTCTCCAACCTCTCCTCCCCCGGCGTCATCGGCGGCGCCATGATCATCCTCGGCGAGGACTACGGCGAGGGCGCGAGCGTGATCCAGGAGCGCTCGTACGCCTATGCGATGAAGTCGTCGATGTGGCTGCTCGATCCGCGGCCGGACCTGCCCACCATCGTGCGCATGGTCGAGGAAGGCTTCGAGCTGTCCGAAGCGACGCACGCGCCGGTGATGCTGGAGCTGCGCATCCGCGCCTGTCACGTCACCGGCGAGTTCAAGACCAAGGCCAACCGCCGCGGCGTCAAGTCCGGCAAGGACCGCCTCGCCGGCCCGCCGCGCTTCGAATACGGGCGGCTGGCGCATCCGCCCGTCATCTTCACGCAGGAACGGCTCAAGATCGAGGAGCGGCTGCCGGCGGCGCAGAAGTTCATCCGCGAGCGCAAGCTCAACGAAGTCATCCCGGGCGATCTCGCCGACGTCGGCATCATCGTCATGGGCGGGCTGACCAACAGCGTGCTGCGCGCGCTGTCGCGGCTCGATCTTGCGGATCTCTACGGCGCCTCGCGCATCCCGATCTACGTGCTCAACGTCGCCTATCCGCTGGTGCCGGAGGAACTGCGCGAGTTCTGCGCCGGCAAGCGCGCCGTGCTGGTGGTCGAGGAAGGCTCGCCCGACTACATCGAGCAGCAGGTCAACGTCGAACTGCGCCGCGCCGACATCCAGACCAAGGTCTTCGGCAAAGGGCATGCTGCCGCGCTCCGGCGAATACCAGTCCGAGCCGCTGATCAAGGGCCTCGCCGCCTTCGTCGCCGAAGCGCGCCCAGCCGGCATCGATGCCGAAGCGATCGCGGCGCGCGCGAAGAACATGCTCGCCCACAGGCCCGGCGCGATGGCGGCGGTCGGCGAGATTCCGCCGCGGCCGCCGAACTTCTGCACCGGCTGCCCCGAACGGCCGGTGTTCACCGCCATCAAGCTGATGCAGCGCGAACTCGGCCCCACCCACATCTCGGCCGACATCGGCTGCCACTCGTTCGCGACCTTTGCGCCGTTCTCGCTCGGCAACTCCATTCTCGGCTACGGCATGTCGCTCGCCAGCGCCGCCGCCGTCACGCCCAACATGGAACGCCGCCCGATCGCCGTGATGGGCGACGGCGGCTTCTGGCACAACGGCCTGATCACCGGCGTCGCCTCGAACCTGTTCAACAAGGGCGACGGCGTGCTGATCGTGATGCAGAACGGCTACGCCTCCGCGACCGGCCAGCAGTACCTGCCGTCGAGCGAGAAGAACCGCAGCGGATCGCCGACCGGCATGACGATCGAGCAGACGCTGCGCTCGTTCGGCGTCAAATGGCTGCGCACGGTGCGCACCTACGGCGTTGCCCAGATGGTCAAGACGCTGAAGGAGGCGATGCGCACCGCCGAGCGCGGGCTGAAGGTGATCATCGCCGACGGCGAATGCCAGCTCGCGCGCCAGCGCCGCGTGCGCGCCGAGGACGCCGGCAAGCTCAAGCGCGGCGAGCGCGTGGTGCGCGTGAAATTCGGCGTCGACGACGAGATCTGCACCGGCGACCATTCCTGCATCCGGCTGTCCGGCTGCCCGTCGCTCACCGTGAAGCCCAATCCCGATCCGCTGCGCACCGATCCGGTCGCGGCCGTGATCGAAAGCTGCGTCGGCTGCGGATTGTGCGGCGAGGTCGCGCATGCCGCCGTGCTCTGCCCGTCGTTCTACCGCGCCGAGCTCGTTCGCAACCCCAACTGGTGGGACCGCCTGCTCCATCGCGTGCGCCGGACCGTCATCGGCTGGCTGTCACCGCGCGCGGAGGCACACGCGTGACGGCGGCAAGGCCGATCACCATCCTGATCGCCGCGCTCGGCGGCGAAGGCGGCGGCGTGCTCACCGACTGGCTGGTCGCGGCCGCCACGCAAAGCGGCTTTGCGGTGCAGTCGACCTCGATCCCGGGGGTCGCGCAGCGCACCGGCGCCACCACCTATTACATCGAGATCGTCCCCTCGCCCGAGCGCCTGAAGGGCCGGCCGGTGCTGGCGCTGGCGCCCGGCATCGGCGACGTCGACGTCGTGCTTGCGAGCGAGCTCCTGGAGGCCGGGCGCGCGATCGGCGCGGGCTTCGTCACCGCCGACCGCACCATGATGATCGCGTCGACCAGCCGCTCCTACCTGGTGACCGAGAAGATGGCGATGGGCGACGGCCGCTACGACAGCGAGCGCATCGCCAAGGCGATCGCGCTGCATTCGCAGGCGCATCTCCTCATCGACATGGAAGCGCTCGCCGGAGCAGACCGGCGCGATGATCAACGCCGTGATGCTCGGCCTGATCGCGGGCTGCGGGCGGCTGCCGATGCCGGCCGAGGCCTACGAGGCGGCGATCCGCGCCGACGGCAAGGCGGTGGAGTTGAACCTCAGGGGCTTCCGCGCCGGCCTCGAGGCCGCGCGGCACGCCGGCCAGGCGCGCATCGACCCGGCCGTCACCGGGCGCGGACAAGGCGCGCAGCCGCCGCTGGCGGAGCTCGAACGCGCCATCGCCGCGACCATGCCGCCGCAGGCGCGCGGGATGGTCCTCGAGGGCGCGCGCCGCCTCGCCCGCTATCAGGACACCGCCTACGCCCAGCTCTATCTCGACCGCCTCGCACCGATCGCGCGCGCCGACGAGCACGCCCGCGCCGGCGGCCACCTTCTCTCCGAGGTTGCGCGCCATCTCGCCGTGCGGATGTCGTACGAGGACGTGATCCGCGTCGCCGAAGCCAAGATCGATCCCGCCCGCATGGCGCGCATCGCGGCCGAGATCGGCGCCAAGCCGGACGACCCGTTCACCGTCACCGAATTCCTCAAGCCCGGCATCGAGGAGATGTGCTCGATTCTGCCGCCCGGGCTCGCGCGGCGAATTCTCGCCATGGCCGAGCGCCGCGGTTGGCTCGACCGGGTGCATTGGGGAATGGAGGTCAACACCGCCTCCGTGACCGGCTACCTGCGCTTCTGGCTGCTCGCCAAGCTCCGGCGCTGGCGGCCGAAGTCGTACCGCTACGAGATCGAGCAGCGCGCGATCGGCACCTGGCTCGCGCTGATCGCCGAGGCGGCGCCGAAGTCGGCCGAGCTGGCGCTCGAGATCGCCGAGTGCGCGCGGCTGATCAAGGGCTATGGCGACACCCACAAGCGCGGCACCGCCAATTACGCCCTGATCGAAGCCCGCGTCATCCGCCCGGCCCTGATGGGCAGCCTCCCGCTCGCCCAGGCCGTCGATGCGATCGCGAGCGCGCGCGTCGCGGCGCTGGCCGATCCGGACGGCGACGCGCTGACGCGCTGCCTCGCCGAAATCGGCCAGCAGACCGCGCACCGCATCGCCGCCGAATAGGGCCGGCCTCGCCATGCCCGCCCGGCGGGCCCGGGCGCCTGCCCCGCAATGGACTCTCGTTCCCCAAGCGGGTAACAAACTCCCGAACTGACCCGCCACCGCGCCCGACCTGGCGCGCAGCCCGTGACGCAAGAAACGCTGGAGGACCGCAGATGCGGATCGACGCCTATACGCACTTCTTCCCGAAGAAATTCTTCGACAAGCTCAATGAGCTCGCCGGCGACTACAAGGACATGGGCAAGCGCATCCGCTCGCTGCCCGCGCTGTTCGATGTCGACGTGCGCAAGAAGATCGTCGACGGCCACAAGGACTACCAGCAGATCCTGTCCTATCCGCAGCCGCCGATCGAGCGGTTCGCCAAGAACCCGAAGGACATCGATGAGCTGATCCGCATGCTCAACGATGGCTTCGCCGAGCTGTGCGCCAAGGAAAAGGACCATTTCCCCGGCTGGGTCGCGCAAGTCTCGCTCGCTTCGCCCGACGCCGGCGTCGCCGAAGCGGAGCGCGCCATCAAGAACGGCGCGCTCGGCGTGCAGATCTACACCAACGTCGCCGGCAAGCCGATCGACCGCCCGGAATACCTGCCGTTCTGGAAGAAGATGAACGAGCTCGGCAAGCCGATCTGGCTGCACCCCGCGCGCGGCGCCGAGACGCCGGACTATCTCGACGAGAAGAAGTCGCTCTACGAGATCTGGTGGACGCTCGGCTGGTCGTACGAGACCGGCTGCGCGATGATGCGCCTGGTCTATTCCAAGATCATGGACAACCACCCGAACCTGAAGATCATCACCCACCATTTCGGCGGCATCATCCCGATGCTGGAAGGCCGCCTCGGGCCGGGCAACGACGTGATGGGCCAGCGCACCACCGACGAGGACTATGTCGGCCTGCGCAAGAGCCTGAAGAAGCGCCCGCTCGATTACTTCAAGCAGGACTTCTACGCCGATACCGCGGCGTTTACGGCGGTGCCGGCGACCAAGGCCGGCATGGAGTTCTTCCCGATCGACAAGATCATCTTCGCCTCCGACTGCCCGTTCGACCCGGAAGGCGGCACCATGTATCCGCGCGTGACCTTGGAGATTCTCGAGTCGCTCAATCTCTCCAAGGCCGACCAGGACACGATCTACTTCAAGAACCTGGAGCGCATCACCGGCCACAAGTTCGTCAAGTAGCCGACAGTCTGCTTGCTCGGCGCGTCCCCTCTCCCCGCTTGCGGGAGAAGGGACAGCCTGCCCGCTCGGCAAGACAGCCAATAGCCGCGCTTGGCTGTGGCTTGTGCCGCAACGCCCCATGAATTGCGCCACATCATCTGCTAGCGTCGCGGCACCATGGATGCCGCCCGCCCGCTGACACCATCCGGCTTCGAGTCCGGCCCGCCGCCGGACGATTCCGCGCGCGCAGCGCCCGCGGAAGCCGCGCGCGCCACGCCGGTGATGGAGCAGTACATCGAGATCAAGGCCGCCAATCCGGATTGCCTGCTGTTCTACCGGATGGGCGACTTCTACGAGCTGTTCTTCGAGGACGCCGAGGTCGCCTCGCGCGCGCTCGGCATCGTGCTGACCAAGCGCGGCAAGCATCTCGGCCGCGACATCCCGATGTGCGGCGTGCCGATCCACCGCTCCGACGAATACCTGCACCGCCTGATCGCGCTCGGCCACCGCGTCGCGGTCTGCGAGCAGCTCGAAGACCCGGCCGAGGCGAAGAAGCGCGGCGGCAAGAGCGTGGTGCGGCGCGACGTGGTGCGGCTGGTGACGCCCGGCACGCTCACCGAGGACACGCTGCTCGATGCGCGGCGCAACAATTATCTGCTCGCCATCGTGCGGGCGCGCACCTCTTCGCCGGACGAGGAAGGCCGCTTCGCGCTGGCCTGGATCGACATTTCGACGGGCGAGTTCCGTATTGCCGAAGCCGACCGCACGGCGCTCGCCGCCGACATCGCGCGGCTCGAGCCCGGCGAGATCATCGTCTCGGACGCGCTCTATGGCGACACCGAGCTCGCGCCCTATCTGCGCTCGCTGCCGGCGGTGACGCCGCTCACCCGCGACGTGTTCGACGGCGCCACCGCCGAGCGCCGCCTCGCCGGCTATTTCGCCGTCGCCACCACCGAGGCGTTCGGCACGCTGTCGCGGCTCGAGCTGACTGCCGCCGCCGCCTGCATCACCTATGTGGAGCGCACCCAGCTCGGCAAGCGCCCGCCGCTGTCGCCGCCGGTGCGCGAGGCGCAAGGCGCGACGCTGCTGATCGACCAGGCGACGCGGGCGAACCTGGAGCTGGTCCGCACGCTCTCCGGCGAACGCACCGGATCGCTGCTCGCGGCGATCGACCGCACCGTGACGGCGGCGGGCTCGCGGCTGCTGGCCCAGCGGCTCGCGGCGCCGCTCACCGACCCGGCCGCGATCGGCGCGCGCCATGACGCGGTGGCGTTCTTCGTCGACGACGCCAGCCGCCCGCGGCGAAACGCGCGAGCGGCTCAAGGCAGCGCCCGACCTCGCCCGCGCGCTGGCGCGGCTGGTGGTGGCGCGCGGCGGGCCGCGCGACCTCGCCGCCATCCGCGACGGCATCGTCGCGGCCGCGAGCCTCGCCGCCGATCTGGAGCGGCAGCAGGCCATTCCCGCCGAGCTGGCGCAGGTCGCCGCCGCGTTGCGGCGGCCCGATCCGGCGATCGCCGCGACGCTTTCGGCCGCGCTCGCCGACGAGCTGCCGCTGTTCAAGCGCGACGGCGGCTTCGTGCGCGAGGGCTACGACGCCGGCGCTCGACGAGGCGCGCGCGCTGCGCGATGAATCGCGCCGCGTGATCGCCGCCCTGCAGGCGCGCTACGCCGACGAGACCGGCGTGCGCGCGCTCAAGATCCGGCACAACAACGTGCTCGGCTATTTCGTCGAGGTGACCGCGCAGCACGGCGAAAAGCTTCTGCGCCGCGCCGCTCAACGCGACCTTCATCCATCGCCAGACGCTCGCCGGCCAGGTGCGCTTCACCACCACCGAGCTGGGCGCGCTCGAAGCCAAGATCGCCAGCGCCGCCGACCGCGCGCTCGGCATCGAGCTCGAAACCTTCGACACGCTCGCCGCCACCGTGACCGCCGCCAGCGACGCCATCAAGCAGGCGGCCGAAGCGCTCGCGATGCTCGATGTCTCGACCGCGCTGGCGCAGCTTGCGGCCGAGCGCGACTACGCGCGGCCCGAGGTCGACGCCAGCCTCGATTTCGTCATCGAGGGCGGGCGTCATCCGGTGGTCGAGCAGGCGCTCGCCACCGACGGCGGGCCGTTCGTCGCCAACGATTGCGATCTCTCGCCGCCAACCGGCGCGAAGCCGGCCGCATCTGGCTGCTCACCGGTCCGAACATGGCCGGCAAGTCGACCTTCCTGCGCCAGAACGCGCTGATCGCGATCCTCGCGCAGATGGGCAGCTTCGTGCCGGCGCAAGCACGCCAGGATCGGCACGGTCGACCGGCTGTTCTCGCGCGTCGGCGCCGCCGACGATCTCGCGCGCGGACGCTCGACCTTCATGGTCGAGATGGTGGAGACCGCCGCGATCCTCAATCAGGCGGGCGAGCGCGCGCTCGTCATCCTCGACGAGATCGGCCGCGGCACCGCGACCTTCGACGGCCTCTCGATCGCCTGGGCGACGATCGAGCACCTGCACGAGACCAACAAGTGCCGCGCGCTGTTCGCCACGCACTTCCACGAACTCACCGCGCTCGCCGCCAAGCTGCCGCGGCTGCACAACGCCACGGTGCGGGTCAAGGAATGGCAGGGCGAAGTCGTGTTCCTGCACGAGGTGGTCGCCGGGCGCGGCCGACCGCAGCTACGGCATCCAGGTGGCGAAGCTCGCGGGCCTGCCCTCGAGCGTGATCGAGCGCGCCAAGGTGGTGCTGGCCAAGCTCGAAGCGGAGGACCGCGCCTCGCCGGTGCGCGGCTTCGAGGACCTGCCGCTGTTCGCCGCGACGCCGCAGGCCGCGCCCAGTTCGGAACGCGAGGCTGCGTTGGCGGCCGTCATCGCCGCGCTCTCCGCGCTGCATCCCGACGAGATGTCGCCGCGCGAGGCGCTCGAGACGCTGTACGCACTCAAGGCCAAGGCGGCGGATAAGAACGGCTAGGGAGCAGACCCATGCGTGAACCGCTTTGCGCGCTGGTTCTCGCCGGATCGCTGGCCGGCACGGCCGTCGCCCACGCGCAGAGCTATCCATCGCGGCCGATCACCTTCATGGTGACGGCAGCGCCCGGCGGCGTCACCGATGTGGTCGCCCGCGCGGTCGGCCAGCGGCTTTCGGAGCGGTGGGGCCAGCAGATCGTGATCGAGAACAAGGGCGGCGCGGCACACACGCTGGCTGCCGCCGCGGTCGCGAAGTCCGCACCCGACGGCTACACGCTTCTGGTCTCGGATTCCGGCACGTTCACGATCAACCCCGTCCTCTACCGGGGCAAGCTGCCCTATGACGAGAAGGACTTCACGCCGATCACCGGCCTCGTGCGCATCAACCAGGCGCTGCTCGGCCATCCGTCACTGCCCGCCAAGACCGTGAGCGAGCTGATCGCGCTTGCCAAGGCGAAGCCCGGCCAACTGACCTACAGCACCGCCGGCATCGGCTCCGCGCTGCACATGAACATCCTGCTGCTGGAAAGCATGACGGGCGCCAAGTTCATGCCGATCCACTATCGCGGCGCGGTGCCGGCGCTCACCGACGTGATCGCCGGTCACGTCAATCTGCTGTCGGTCTCTGTCAGCCTCGCGTTGCCGCCGTTCCGCGCCGGCCATGGTCACATGTTCGGCATCGGCAGCGGACAGCGCCTGCCGCAGGCGCCCGACATACCGACCATCGCGGAAAGCCTGCCCGGCTACGAGGCGTCGGCCTGGTTCGGCATGCATGCGCGCGCCGGCACGCCGCGCGAGATCGTCCTGAAGATCAATGCCGAAGTGCGGCGCATCCTCGATGAGCCGGACTTCCGCGAGAAGGTGCTGGCGCCGCAGTTGTTCGAGCCGATGGGCGCCTCGCCCGAGCAGTTCGCCGACTTCATCCAGGCGGAGACCGCGAAATGGGCCAAGGTGATCCGCGACGGCAATCTGAAGCTTGAGTGAGCTAGGCGGCCCGCTGCCGCCGATGCTGAACGAGCCACAGGATCGCGTTCCAGGCGAGGCAGATCGCCAGCGCGACCGTGTACGACCACCAGATGCCGATCGGCTCCGCCAAAAAGTGAACGGCAAGAAAGCCGAGGCTCAGGCCGATCATCGGCACCTGCACATGCGCCAGGACGGCCGCAGCCGCGGGGCCACCGATGCGCGGATGCAGAACCACGACGAAGCTTCCCATCACGATGGGGAACACCGCAAACATGCCCGACATGAACGAGCCGATGCGGTGGCTGGCCGTCGTCACGACCGCGACCACGAGCGCCGCGGTCAGCGCGCGTAACGGGATGTCATAGGCGGTTCGCCTGCCCGCTTGCGGCGGCGCCGTGACGTTCCGATAGGGCGCACTGGCCGGAATCGTGATGCCGAACACGACGACATTGAGGATCACCGCGGTCAGCGGCGTCCAATCCACCAAGCGCAATGCGAATGCGGCTGCGAACCAAACGAGCGTGGCTGCACTGATGCTGGCGACGATCCCATGCCGCTGGGCCATGATCGAATAGCAGAGCGCAAACAGAATAACGGCCGCATTCGCCACGAGGCTGCCGATCGCGCTGCCTGAAATGAACGGCGCTGGATGCTCCAGACCGAGAAGAATGTAGGCGGCGCCGGCCGCAGTCGGCAGCGAAGCGATCAGCGCGCCGATGAACGGACCGCTGCGCTCGACCGCAACCGACGCAGTGACGACGATGGCCGCGGTCATCGCCATCTTGAGCGCGAGCTCGTACCAGAACGACATGTCGGCGGGCATGAACGAGCGCTGGGGATTCGGAGGACGGAATGAGGATGTTAGCTGATTCCCGGCGCGCCGACGTATTTAGTCTACCGCGACCGGCGTGGCCAGTGGCGCCGACCGGCGCCGCAGCCACCAGAACGCAAAATTGCAGACGACGGACACCAGCAGCGCGACCGCCAATCCGGCGGGCGTGCCGAGCGGCTCGACCAGCAGATGCGCGGTCAGGCAGCTCGCCGAGAATCCTGCCATGCCGAGCAGGCTGTTCGCCTGCACCGCGGCCGATGCGCGTCCGCCGATGCGCTCGTGCAGGATCAGCATCAGGCTGAACAGCACCATCGGGAACACCGCAAGGATGCCGGTGACGGTCGGTCCGACGATGGAGCTGACGTTCACGACCACCGCGACCAGCACCGCGACCATACCGGCACGCAGCACCATGTCGGTCCAATACTGCTTCGGCGGCGGCACCCGGACGTGCCGGAAGCGGTTGCCGAGCAGGATCAGGATGGTCATGCCGACCGCGTTGAAGGCGATACCGCTCCAGGTGGTCCACCGAGCCATGCTCAGCAGGAACGCGGTGACCACCCAGACCGCCAGCGCTGGCAGGATGCTGGCGGCACGGCTATGCCGCTGCGCCAGCGCCGCGTAGACCAACGCGAACAGCGTGTTGATGACCGTCATGGCCAGACTGCTGAGCGCGCTCTCGGCGATGAACTGCGGCGTGTGATCGAGCGCGATGAACAGGTAGGCCGGCCCGGCGGCGATCGGCAGCGTCGCAATCATGCCGCCGACCACGGGACCGGCGCGCTCCGCCGCATAGGTCGCGAGCAGGACGAAACCCGCCGTGATAGCCATCTTGAGCGCGAGCGCCAGCCAGAACAGCAGATCGGGAGTCATCGTCATTCTTGAGATTGTTCTTCAGGAAGCGGGTGCTCGAACGATCGGCGGCCGGGACTGGCCCGGCCGCGTGCACGAGACGGCAGCGGTGCTACCCGCGTGCCATCTTCACCTCGATCGGCGGGCCGCTCTTGATCGTCTGGTAGACCACGCAGTAGCGCTCGGTGAGCTTGAGCAACTGGTCGAGCTTGTCCTGCGGGGCGTCGGTATCGACATCGAAGCGCAGCCGGATTTGCGCGAAGCCGACCGGCGCGTCCTTGGCGACGCCGAGCGTGCCGCGGAAGTCGAGGTCACCCTCGGCCGAGACCGCGCCGGACTTCAGCGGAATGTCGAGCGCGGTCGCGACCGCCTTCAAGGTCACGCCGGCGCAGGCGACCAGCGCTTCCAGCAGCATGTCGCCGGAGCAGAGTTCCATTCCGGAGCCGCCGGTCGCCGGATGCAGTCCCGCCACCGCGAGCGCGCGCCCGGTCTCGACCTTGCAGGCGATGTTGGTGTCGTCGAGCGTGCCCTTGGCCTTGAGCGTGATGAAGGCGGCCTTGGCGTCGCCCTTGTAGCGCTCCTTGATCGGCGCCTGCATGGCGCGCAACGCGGTGGCATCCATTTGTTATCTCCTTGTCTATCCGTGCGTCATTCCAGGGCTGACCACCAGTGCAAATGATGCAGACCGGTGTCCCGGAACGGCGGCCGGGGATCGTTCGGGCCGTCATAGATATGATTGTTCGCGCTCAGTCGGAAGGCGTCAGCACCACGCGGCCGACCACCTTGCCGGCACGCAGGTCGGCAAGCGCCGCATTCACGTCGGCGAGCGGGCGGGTGGCGACCGGGATCGGCGGTAGCCCCTTGCGGCGGACGAGATCGAGCATCTCGGCCATGTCGTTGAGGCTGCCGGTATACGACCCCTGCACCGTGATGGCGCGCATCGGGAACGGCGGCAGCGACACCGTGATGTCGCCGCCATAGAGCCCGACAATGATGAGCTTGCCGCCCTTGATCAGGCTGTCGAGCCCGAGCCGCACGGTGGCGGACGAGCCGACGAGGTCGATCACCGCCCAGGCGCCGCCCTTGCTGGCCTGCACGATCTGCTGCGCGGCGTCCGGCGCGCTGCCGTCGATCACCGCGCTGGCGCCGGCCTCGAGCGCAGCCGCGCGCTTGCCCGCGTCGATGTCGACCACGATCGAGCTGTGGCCGCCCATCGCCTTATGCAGGCCGATGCACATCAGGCCGAGCCCGCCGGCGCCGATGATCACGACCGGATCGGTGGTCAGCGTCGGGCCGACCTTCTTCAGCGCGCTGAACGTGGTCACGCCCGAGCACGCGAGCGGCGCGACCTTGGCGGGCGGCAGGTCGCCGATGTCGAACAGGTAGCGCGGGTGCGGCACCATCAGGAAATCGCTGTAGCCGCCGTTGCGGAACACGCCGATGCTGCCGGGCTTGGTGCAAAGCTGCTCGTCGCCACGCTTGCAGACGCCGCATTCGCCGCAGCCCATCCACGGATCGACCAGCGCCCGGTCGCCCGGCTTGACGCCCAAGGCCTGCGGCCCGAACGCCACCACCTCGCCGACATTCTCGTGCCCGAGCGTGACCGGCAGCTTCATGCCGCGGTCGGTGAGGCTCAGCCGCTTGCCGCCGCCAAGATCGAAATAACCGTCGGAGAGATGCAGGTCGCTGTGGCAGACGCCGGTCGCGAGGATTTTCAGCAGCACCTCGGTGCCGGCCGGCTGCGGCGTCGCCTGCTCGGCGAGTTGCAAGGGCTTGCCGGCCTGAACGACTTGGAAGCTTCGCATGGATGGCCCTCCCGGGATTGCGGCCTCTTGCTTCCGCTCGTCCCCGCGAAAGCGGAGACCCAGCGCAAAACGTGCGGCGCAAAGAACTGGGTGCCCGCTTTCGCGGGCACGAACGGAAAGAGCGATGCCACCTCGGAGGGTTATAGTCCAGACATAAGGACGTGCCCGCGCGGCGAGCCTACCACCACATCGCCGCGCCGGCGGCGGCCTTGGTCTCGCCGTCGTCGACCGTTGCCTCGCGGTCGAGCGAGCGGTCGAGCGAGGCGAGCACCCGGCGCTTGACGAAGTCGAAGGCCGCCGACTGCCGGTCGCGCGGCCGCGGCAGATCGCAGGCGATCTCCTCGTAGACGCGGCCGGGGTGCGGCCGCATCACCATGATGCGGTCGGCCAGCACGATCGCCTCCTCGACGTCGTGCGTCACCATGACCAGCGTCGGCTTGAGGTCGGCCCACAGGTCGAGCAGATGGGCCTGCAGGTCGGCGCGGGTGAACGCGTCGAGCGCGGAGAACGGCTCGTCGAGCAGCAGGACTTGCGGACGCGGCACCAGCGCGCGGAGAATCGCGACCCGCTGCGCCTGGCCGCCGGACAGTTCGCGCGGCCATACCCGCGCCTTGTCGGTGAGACCGACGCGTTCGAGCGCATTGGCGACGCGTTCGCGCCGCTCCGCCTTCGGGCGGTCCTCCAGCCCGAAGCCGACATTGTCGGCGACCCGCAGCCACGGCAAGAGCCGCGGCTCCTGGAAGATGATGCCGATCTCTTCGTGCGGCGCCGTGATCGTGGTGCCGTCGAGCACGACGCGCCCCTGCGTCGGCGTATCGAGGCCGGAGATCGCGCGCAGCATGGTCGACTTGCCGCAACCGGAGCCGCCGATGACGACCAGGATCTCGCCGGGCGAAACCTCGAGCGATACGCCGTCGAGCGCGCGCGTACCGTTGGGATAGGTCTTGCCGACACGGTCGAGAACGAGCATCCGAGCGTCTCCTATCGCCGCGCGACCACGTCTTCCCAGCGCAGGAACGGCGCCGAGACGAGCACGATCAGCCAGTCGGTCGATTTGCCGATGATCGCGAAGGCCACGATCGCCGCGACGATCTGCGCGGGCTTGCCGAGTTGCTGGCCGTCGATCAGCAGATAGCCGAGCCCTTCCGAGGCCCCGAGCAGTTCGGCGGCGACCACGAACATCCAGCCGAGCCCGAGGCCGGACCGCAGCGACAGCACATAAGCCGGCAGGACCGCCGGCAACAGGATGCGCCGGATCATGGCTGCGTTCGAAAGCCGGAACGCCCGGCCGACCTCCACCAGCTTGCGGTCGACCGACATGATCGCGCCCATGACGCCGAGATAGACCGGGAAGAACACGCCGACCGAGATCAGCGTGATCTTCGAGCCCTCGAAGATGCCGAACCACAGCACGAACAGCGGTACCCAGGCGATCGACGGAATGGCGCGCAGCGCCTGCAAGGTCGGGTCGAGCAGCCGGCGCGTCAGCGCGAAATAGCCGCAGACCGCACCGATCAACGTGCCGGCGACGACGCCAATGCCGAAGCCGCATGCGACACGCCACGCCGTAACGAAGACGTGGCGTTGCAGTTCGCCGGCGCGAGCGAGCTCCACGAACGTGTCGAAGATGACCGACGGCGGCGGCACCAGACGGCCTTGCGCCCAGCCGGCGCGAACCACGAGTTCCCAGGCGACCGCGAGTCCGACCGGCAAGGCCAGCCCGAGCACTGGACGGAGCCAGCGCGTGCGCTGTTCCGGCTGCGCCGCCGGAGCGGCGGTTGCCTGGGATGGTGCCGTGATCGACATTTGCACAAGAGACATCGCACGCCCGGCAAATGCAATGCGCCGAAAGGCGCGTTGATTGAAGGAACGCCGAGCAACCCGCTTGCGCCGTGACCCTCTCCCGCAAGGGGAGAAGGGTCACGGAGCGAGTTGCCAGACCGGAGATCGGAGCGAGCGCGCCTGCGTTCGGATCGAGCCGCTCAGTTCGTCAACGGGACGCTGCCGTCGATCAGCGAATCGACAGTCTTGGTGACGTCGACATTCGCCGGGATCACGCCGGCCTGCTGCAAGGCGATGCCGGCGGCCAGGATCGACTCCCGCTGCGGTGCGCCGATCTTGCTGTGGGTCAGCTCGGTGCGCTCCTTGAGCTGCTTGTCGACCACGGCGCTCGGCAGCTTGGTGACCGCCGTGAACACACGCTTCTCTTCATCGTAGTTGGCGAGCGAGAACTTGCGCGCCTCCTCGTAGACCGCGAGCACGCGCTGCACCAGGTCGGGATGATCCTTCAGGAACTCCTCGCGCACATTGAGGATGCCCCAGGTGTTGGCGTCCTTGTTGCGGTAGAACAACCGCGCGCCGTCCTCGACCTCGGCCTGCGCCATCATCGGATCAAGGCCCGCCCAGGCATCGACGTCGCCGCGGATGAGCGCGGTCTTGCCATCGGGATGCTGGAGCAGAACCGTCGTGGTGTCCTTCTCGGTCAGCTTCACCGATTGCAGCGCCCGCACCAGGAAGATGTGCGGATCGGTGCCGCGCGTCACCGCCACACGCTTGCCCTTGAGGTCCTCGATCTTGTTGATCGCGGTATCCTTGCGGGTGACGAGCGCGGTCCATTCCGGCCGCGAATAGACGTAGATCGACTTGATCGGATTGCCGTTGACCTTGGCGAGCAGAGCCGCCGAGCCCGCGGTCGAGCCGAGGTCGATCGAACCGGCGTTGAGGAACTCGAGCGCCTTGTTGGAGCCGAGCGTCTGCACCCAGCGGATGCCGATGCCGTCCTTGGCGAACTCCTTCTCGAGAAGGCCCTTGTCCTTGAGCACCATCGAGACCGGGTTGTAGGTGGCCCAATCGATATTGATGGTCTTCGGCTTGTCGGCCGCGAACAGCGCCGCGCTCGGCAGCAGGCCGACGGCGAGCGCGGAAGCGAACAGGGATTGCCGGAAACGCAAAGTCATACTGACCTCCACACGTGTGGGGCCCGGACGCGGGTCGCGCGCCGAAGGCCGGTTGATGGAGGCGGGTTTTGGGCCCGCCGTCAGCCTGGCGAGGGGCGGGCCCCGCGCTTTAGCTGCATTTATTAAGCGCCCAGCAAGCTGCTTGGCTCAAATCGGCGCTAAAATTCTTCTATACGGCTGGCACGCGGAGCGTCAACGAGAAAGTTATCATCACCTATCGGCCAAAACAGAGAAACATCTTCTCTAGCGCGCAGGACTTGCTTTCGTCCCGCTTCTTGCCGGTTTTGCCCGCACTCTTCCGGCCGGAACGGTGACACGCCGTCCCCCGTCCGCTATCCCGGTGCGCCATGCTGACCACGATCGACCAACCGCCGCGCGGCGCCGCCGAACTGTTCGACGCGGAAGCGGTCTACGCCGAACTGCAGAAGCTCGCGGAGGCCCATGGCGGCAGCGAACGCGAACTGCGGCTTGCGGTTTCCAAGCGGCTCAAGGCGGCGCTTCTGGAAGGCCGCGCGGTCGCCGAGCGGCTGCTGATCAAGGACCGGCACGGCCGCCGCTGCGCGGAGCGTCTCTGCCTGATGCAGGACGAGATCATCCGCGTGGTGTTCGAGTTCGCGGCGAAATATCTCTACCCGGCGCAGAATCCGACCGAAGCCGAACGGATGACGATCGTCGCCACCGGCGGCTACGGCCGCGGCGTGCTGGCGCCCGGCTCCGACATCGATCTCCTGTTCCTGTTGCCCTACAAGCAGACCGCCTGGGGCGAATCCGTCGCCGAGGCGACGCTCTATTGCCTGTGGGACATGGGGCTCAAGGTCGGGCACGCCACCCGCACGGTCAGCGAATGCATCCGGCAGGCCAAGGCGGACATGACGATCCGGACCGCCGTGCTGGAGGCGCGCTATCTGCTCGGCGACCGGAAGCTCTATGACGAGTTGATGGCGCGCTTCGACAAGGAGGTCGTGCAGGGCACCGCCGCCGAGTTCGTCGCCGCCAAGCTCGCCGAGCGCGAGGAGCGCCATCGCCGCGCCGGCCAGTCGCGCTACCTGGTCGAGCCCAACATCAAGGACGGCAAGGGCGGCTTGCGCGACCTGCACACGCTCTACTGGATCGCCAAATACGTCTATCGGGTGCGCGAGCGCGAAGAGCTGATCGAGAAGGGCGTCTACGACCGCACCGAGTACCGGCGCTTCCGCCGCTGCGGCGATTTCCTGTGGGCGGTGCGCTGCCACATGCACTTCCTGACCGGGCGCGCGGAGGAGCGGTTGTCGTTCGACATCCAGCGCGAGATCGCGGTCCGGCTCGGCTACACCGAGCATCCGGGGTTGCGCGATGTCGAACGCTTCATGAAGCACTACTTTTTGATCGCCAAGGATGTCGGCGACCTGACCGCGATCCTGTGCGCCAAACTGGAGGACAGCCAGGCCAAGGCGATGCCGGTGCTCAGCCGGCTGATGGACAAGTTCCGCCCGCGCAGCCGCCGCACGCTGAGCGAAACCGACGACTTCATGGTCGACTACAACCGCATCGACCTGGTCGACGAGCAGGTGTTCAAGCGCGATCCGGTCAATCTGATCCGCATTTTCGATCTGGCGCAGCGATACAATCTCGCGCTGCACCCCGAGGCGATGCATGTCGCCACGCGCTCGCTCAAGCTGATCGACGGAAAGCTGCGCGACGATCCGGAGGCGAACCGGCTTTTTCTGGAGATCCTGACCTCCAAGAACGACGCCGAAACCGTGCTGCGGCGCATGAACGAAGCCGGCGTGCTCGGCCAATTCGTGCCGGCGTTCGGCCGCATCGTCGCGATGATGCAGTTCAACATGTACCACCACTACACGGTGGACGAGCACCTGCTGCGCTGCATCGGCGTTCTGTCCGATATCGAGGCCGGCCGCACCGAGGACACCAAGTTCGCCACCGAGCTGATGCGCACGATCCAGCCGCAGCACCGCTCGCTGCTATACGTCGCGCTGTTCCTGCACGACATCGCCAAGGGCCGCATCGAGGATCATTCGATCGCCGGCGCGCGCATCGCGCGTGCGTTCGGGCCGCGGCTCGGCTTCTCGGCCGCCGACACCGAGACGATGGCATGGCTGATCGAGGTGCATCTCGTGATGTCGAGCGTCGCGCAGTCGCGCGATCTCTCCGACCGGGTGACGATCGAGAACTTCGCCAAGGTCGTGCAGTCGGTCGAGCGCATGAAGCTTCTGACCATCCTGACCACCGCCGACATCAAGGCGGTCGGCCCGGGCGTCTGGAACGGCTGGAAGGCGCAGCTCCTGCGCACGCTTTATTATGAGACCGAACCGGTGCTCACCGGCGGCTTCTCCGAGGTCGATCGCGCGCGCCGCGTTGCGCTGGCGCAGGCCGAATTCCGGGCCGAGCTCAAGGATTGGGCGCCGGCGGAGATCGACGCCTACGTCGCGCTCCATTATCCGGCCTATTGGCTCAAGGTCGATGTGGCCCAGAAGCTCGCCCATGCCAGGTTCATGCGCACGGTCGCGCAGGACAAGAAGTCGCTCGCCACCACGGTGGCGTTCCCGGCGGCGCGCGGCGTGACCGAGCTGACCGTGCTCGCGCCGGATCATCCGTGGCTGTTGTCGATCATCGCCGGCGCCTGCGCGACGGCCGGTTCCAACATCGTCGACGCGCAGATCTTCACCACCACCGACGGGCGCGCGCTCGACACCATCGCACTGACCCGCGAGTTCGAACGCGAGGACGACGAGGCGCGGCGCGCCTCGCGCATCGCCAATACCATCGAGCAGGCGCTGCGCGGCGACGTGAAGCTCCCCGAAGTGGTGGCCAGGCGCGCCGCCAAGGGCCGCCTCAAGGCGTTCGCGATCGAGCCGACCGTGATGATCAACAATCAGTGGTCGAACCGCTACACCATGGTCGAGGTGAGCGGGCTCGACCGGCCGGGCCTCCTGTTCGAGCTGACCACCACGCTCTCCAAGCTCAGCCTCAACATCGGCTCCGCGCATGTCGCGACGTTCGGCGAGCGCGCCGTCGACGTGTTCTATGTCACCGACCTGTTCGGGGCGAAGATCACCTCGGCGACCCGGCAGGCGGCGATCAAGCGCGCCCTGATCGGGCTGTTCGCGGTCGACAACTCGGGCGCCAAGGCGGCCGCCAAACCGGTCAGGGCCGCGGCCGGGAGCTGACGGTTTCCCGCGATTTTCTAGGCCATTAGCGCATCTTCCGGCCCGGTAACGCCCTCTTAAATCGCCCTCTCTACGGTGCCCGAGGTCCATCCTCGGGGGAGGGTCATGACGTCCGACGGCGAGGCTCCTGCCAGCGGGGACAGCCCGTCCACGGCGCCGTCCGGACGCCGCGCGTCGCCGCGTAAGAAGAAGCGCAAGGCGGCACGGGGGCGCTCGCTGATCCGGCGCCTGGTCTACTGGTGTCTCGTGCTCGCCGTGTGGGGCGTGATCGCCGCCATCGGGACCATCGCCTGGGTGGCGTCGACGCTGCCGGCGATGCAGTCGCTCGAAGTGCCCAAGCGCCCGCCCAAGATCGAGATCGCCGGGCTCGACGGCCGCATCCTGGCGGTGCGCGGCGAGATGGCCGGCGCCGACGTCTCGATCAAGGACCTGCCGCCCTATCTGCCCAAGGCGTTCGTCGCGATCGAGGACCGCCGGTTCTTCCACCACTACGGCATCGACCCGATCGGGACGCTGCGCGCCGCGGTCGCCAACGTGCTGCACCGCGGGGTGTCGCAGGGCGGCTCGACCATCACCCAGCAGCTCGCCAAGAACCTGTTCCTCACCCAGGAGCGCACGTTCTATCGCAAGCTGCAGGAGGTGGTGTTCGCGGTCTGGCTCGAACGCAAACTGTCGAAGAACGAGATTCTCGAGCTCTATCTCAACCGGGTCTATTTCGGCGCCGGCGCCTACGGCGTCGAAGCCGCGGCGCAGCGCTATTTCGGCAAGCCGGCGAAGCAGGTGAAGATCGCCGAGGCGGCGATGCTGGCGGGCCTGGTGAAATCGCCGTCGCGGCTGGCGCCGAGCCGCAACCCGAACGGCGCCGAGCGCCGCGCGCAGACCGTGCTCGCCGCCATGGCCGAGCAGGGCTTCGTCACCGAGACGATGGCGACGGCGGCGCTGTCGCAGCCGGCGCACGCGGTGAAGCCCGCGGGGGCGGGCTCGGTCAATTACGTCGCCGACTGGATCATGGACGTGCTCGACGACCTGGTCGGGCGGGTCGAGCAGGATCTGGTGGTCGAGACCTCGATCGACACCGCCTTGCAGGCGGTGGCCGAGAAGGCGCTGGTCGACGAGCTCGCCGCCAAGGGCGCGAAGTTCGACGTGCAGCAGGGCGCGCTGGTCGCGATGACGCCGGACGGCGCGGTGCGCGCGCTGATCGGCGGCAAGAACTACGCCGAGAGCCAGTACAACCGCGCGGTCGCCGCCAAGCGGCAGCCGGGCTCGGCATTCAAGCCGTTCGTCTATCTGACCGCGATCGAGGGCGGGCTGGTGCCGAACAGCGTGCGCGAGGACAAGCCGATCCAGATCAAGGGCTGGAAGCCCGAGAACTACACCCACCAGTACTACGGCTCGGTGACGCTGACGCAGGCGCTGGCGATGTCGCTCAATACGGTGTCGGTGCGGCTCACGCAGGAATTCGGCCCGGTCGCGGTCGCCAAGACCGCGTATCGGCTCGGCATCTCGTCGAAGCTCGAGGCGAATGCGTCGATCGCGCTCGGCACCTCCGAGGTGTCGCTGATCGAGCTGGTGGCCGCCTATGCGCCGTTTTCGAACGGCGGCGACGCGGTCGCGCCGCACGTGATCGAGAAGGTGCGGACCGCCGCCGGCAAGCCGCTCTACGTGCGCGCGCAGCAGAACTACGGCCGGGTGGTGGAGAACGTCCACGTCGGCATGATGAACGCGATGATGCGCGAAACCCTGCAGATCGGCACCGCGCAGAAAGCTTCGCTGCCCGGCTGGCCGGCCGCCGGCAAGACCGGCACCAGCCAGGACTACCGCGACGCCTGGTTCATCGGCTTCACCGCGCATCTGGTCACGGGAGTCTGGCTCGGCAACGACGACTCGACGCCGACCCGCAAGGCGACCGGCGGCGGGCTGCCGGTCGAGATCTGGAACAAGGTGATGAAGGCCGCGCACCAGGGCGTGCCGGTCGCACAATTGCCGGGGCTCGCGCCGGCGCCGTCGTTTGCCTCGGCGCTGCCGTCGTTCAACCTGCCGTCGTTCGGCGAGCGGCCGGCGTCCCCCGCCGCGCCGCCGCCCTCGACCACCGGGCAAGCCGGCCGGCCGCAGCAGATCGACCGCGGCATGGACGGCTGGTTCCTCGACCGGATTTTCGGCCGGCGGTGACGCCGCAAACGCGACTCGGATAAGCTTCCCGCCATGGCCGCGAAGCGCCCGCCCGCACTCGACCGCATCGACATCAAGATTCTGGCCGCGCTGCAGCGCGACGGCCGCATGACCAACGAGAAGCTCGCCGCGCTGGTGGCGCTGTCGGCGCGCGCCTGCCTGGAGCGCGTGCGGAGGCTCGAGGCCGCCGGCATCATCGCCGGCTACCAGGCGGTGGTCGAGCTCAAGACCATCGCGCGGCCGGTCAACGTGTTCGCCGAAATCTTCATGGAGAAGCAGGCCAACCGCGGCCGGTTCGAGAAGCGGCTGGCGACCATCGACGAGGCGGTCGAGTGCTGGGAGGTCAGCGGCAATGTCGACTACGTCGCGCGCTTCGTCTGCGCCGATCTCGCGGCCTACGAGGAGCTTTCCGCCGCGCTGATCGACGATCCCAATCTCGGCGTCGCGCGCATCGTCAGCCATGTGGCGCTGCGGCCGGTGCGGCGGTTTTCGGGCTATCCGGAGAGCTTGCTGACGGGGAAGACGTAGCGCGGTTTTTCCGTTCGTCCCCGCGAAGGCGGGGACCCAGTTCTTAGCAAGAAGCCTTTTTTCTTGAAGTGCTGGATCCCCGCCTTCGCGGGGACGAACGGAGACATTGTGCACTAGCCAACGCTCCGCCGCCCGGCCGTTTGCAGTTTCGGGCGCCGGGCGTGCCCTTTCGTCTGGCTCCCCGCGAAAAAACGAGGGGAGCGGAGCGCCGAAAGGCGCATCCAACCAATGCCGCGCATTGCTGCGCGGCGCGCGCCAAGCGGACTGGTCTGCGAAACCAATCCGAAGCACGCCGAGTTATTTCATGCGGCAGAGCCCAAGCTGGAAAAAGAAAAAGCTTTGACGGCCGCGTTCTGGATACAACGGTCAAGCGGCGTCGACCAATTTGCATCCCAACAAGTCAATGCTGAATTGAAGAATATCGGATACCGGGTAACAAATATTACGGACGCGCTTGGTCAACTCATCAACGACAAGCCAAGCTTAGTAATCCAACTCACGAAGAGCGGGCAATCAAGGCAGGCCAGAAAGACCTATAAGATCACTGATGCTGGGGTGCGATATTTGCATGGAATGCTGAGTCGTCCGCGCTGAAAGACAAGCGTTTTAGAGCTTGTGTAGCGGCTCTCACACGGGTCGGATAAATCCATAACCGCCGTTTCCGCCGTCCCGCCCCCGCCCCGCCGCCGTTTCCGCCGTCGCCGCCCGTCCCTTCCGCCGCCGCGGTCGCGCGCGCTGCCTAGATTCATGGCCAGGCCGGATATCCGTCCGGCGGAGACGCGCCATGACCATCCACGTCAAGACCGATGCGGCCGCGGCGCTGCGCGCCGCCGACGCGATCGAGCGCGAGACCCGCCATGCCGCGCCCAACTACGCGCCGCTGCCGGTGGTGCTGGCGCGCGGGCAAGGCGCGCATCTGTGGGACACCGCGGGCAAGCGCTACGTCGACATGATGAGCGCCTATTCGGCCGTGAGCCTCGGCCACGCGCATCCGCGCATCCTCAAGGCGCTCGACGAGCAGGCGCGCCGCCTGGCGGTGCCCTCGCGCGCCTATTACAGCGAGCGGCTCGGGCCGTTCCTCGAGGAGCTTTGCGCCGTCACCGGGCTTGACCGCGCGCTGCCGATGAACACCGGCGCCGAGGCGGTCGAGACCGCCATCAAGGCGGCGCGGCGCTGGGGCTATGCGCACAAGTGGATCGAGCGCGACCGCGCGGAGATCATCGTCGCGGCCGGCAATTTCCACGGCCGCACCACCACCGTGACGTCGTTTTCGACCGAGAGCGACTATCGCGCGGGCTTCGGGCCGTTCACGCCGGGCTTCAAGGCGGTGCCGTTCGGCGATCTCGCCGCGATCGAGCGGGCGATCACGCCCGACACCGCGGCGGTGCTGATCGAGCCGATCCAGGGCGAGGCCGGCATCGTGGTGCCGCCGGCGGGCTACCTGATCGGGTTGCGGCGGCTGTGCGATACGAAGGGCGTGCTGCTGATCTTGGACGAGGTGCAGTCGGGGCTCGGCCGCACCGGCGCGTGGTTCGCGTACAGCCACGAGAACATCCGCCCGGACGGCGTGATCCTCGGCAAGGCGCTGGGCGGCGGCGTGCTGCCGGTGTCGGCGCTGGTGGGCACGCGCGAACTGATGGACGTGTTCACGCCGGGCTCGCACGGCTCGACCTTCGGCGGCAATCCGCTGGCGGCGGCGGTCGGGCTCGAGGCGCTCAACGTGCTGCGCGACGAGGGGCTGATCGAGAAGAGCCGGATCGACGGCGAGCACATGCTGGCGCGGCTGCGCGCGATGACCAGCCCGGCGCTGAAGGCGGTGCGCGGGCGCGGGCTGTGGGCCGGCGCCGAGATCGAGCGCGAGGCGGCGAGCGCGCGCGAGGTCTGCGAGCGGCTGATCGACAAGGGCGTGCTGAGCAAGGACACGCACGGCACGGTGGTGCGGCTTGCGCCGCCGCTGATGATCGCGCGCGCGGATCTGGATTTCGCGCTCGACCGGTTCGAGGAGGTGCTGGGCGAGATCGACGGCACAAGGCGGCGGGCGGCTGAAGGACGATGTCGATATGTGCAACGCACGCAGCCGCGAGTCCCCTCTCCCCGCGAGCGGGGAGAGGGTGGCGAGCGAATGCGAGCCGGGTGAGGGGCCAAGTCGTGCGGCACGCTCCACTCCGGCCCCTCACCCCGACCCTCTCCCCGCAAAGCGGGGAGAGGGAGCGCACCGCGTGCGCGGAGCAGAATGAAGCAACGATCAAGACCGAAGAGAGAACGACGATGATCCCGATCAAACCCGCCGCGCGGTTTCTGATGTGCCGGCCGGAGCACTTCGCGGTCAGCTACGCCATCAATCCGTGGATGGACCCGGCCGGCTGGGCGCGCGAGGGCGACGCGCATGCGAGCCGCGCCCGCGCCGAGTGGACGCAGCTCTGCCGCCGCCTGAAGGAGCGCGGCGGCGCGATCGAGCTGGTGCCGCCGGCGCGCGGGCGTGCCCGATCTCGTGTTCACCGCCAACGCGGCGGTGGTGCTCGATAGGAAGGCGCTGCTGGCGCGCTTCCGTCATCCGGAGCGGCAGAAGGAGGAGCCGCATTTCGCCGCCGCGTTCGAGCGGCTGAAGGCGCGCGGCCTGATCGACAGCGTCGAGCGGATGCCGCAAGGCCACGTGCTCGAAGGCGCCGGCGACTGCGTGTGGGACAGCACGCGCAATTTGTTCTGGCTGGGTTACGGCCAGCGCTCCGACCAGGCGGCGCAGCACGCCGTGAAGGATACGTTCGGCCGCGAGGTGGTGGCGCTCGAACTCGCCGACCCGAGCTTCTACCACATGGACACCGCGCTCTGCCCGCTGCCGCGCGGCGAGGTGCTGTATTTCCCGGACGCGTTCACGTTCGCCGGCCGGGCGGCGATCCGCGAGCGGGTGCCGAAGGACAAGCGCATCGCGATCGAGCTCGAGGATGCGATGAAGCTTTCCGCCAACGCGGTCGCGATCGGCAACACGCTGGTGATGGCGGGCGCGAGCGAGCCGCTGCGCGCCACCTTGGCCGAGCGCGGCTACGAGGTGTCGGTGACGCCGCTGCGCTCGTTCCTCAAGAGCGGCGGCGCGGCATTCTGCCTCACGCTGCGGCTCGACCGGCAGTCGGTGCCGGTGCGCGCAACCGCCCGGCAGGCCGTGGCGGCGTAGGCAAGGCCGTCGTCCCCGCGAAAGCGGGGACCCAGCCTGGACCAAGCAAGAACTGGATTCCCGCTTGCGCGGGAATGACCGCCGGACGTCGGTGCGGCCGCATTAGACCTAAATCTCTCCTGACAAAGCCCGCGGACTTGATCTAAGCTTGCGGCCATCACGGACGTGAAGCCGACGAGGCCGCCTGCGTGCGGCCGTTGCGACAAAATCCGGCGGCGTCCGAGAGGGAACCCATAGGAGACCAACGTCATGCTGAAAGGCAATCTGACGCGGCGCCGCTTTCTCGCGACCACGGCGGCCTCGACGGCCGCCATCGCCATGCCTCACGTCAGCCACTCGCAGGCGGCCGGCAAGCTCTCGGTCGGCTTCTGGGACCATTGGGTGCCGGGCGCCAACAAGGCGTCGGAAGAGCTGTGCAAGGAGTGGGGCGCCAAGAACAAGGTCGACGTCTCGATCGACTACATCACCTCGCAGGGCAACAAGAACCTGCTCACGATCGCGGCCGAGGCGCAGGCCCGCTCCGGCCATGACATCTTCCAGTTCCCGACCTGGCAGCCCGCCGACCACGCCAACCGGCTGGTGCCGGTCGACGACATCATGGCCGACCTGATCAAGATCAACGGCAAGGTCAACCCGACCTGCGAATATCTCGCCAAGACGGGCGGACGCTGGGTCGCGGTGCCGGCCGCGGTCGGCAGCCAGATCAAGGGCCCCTGCTCGCGCATCGATCTGATGAAGGCGCATGCCGGTATCGACGTGCAGGCGATGTACCCGGCGGGCGCGCCGCCCAAGGCCGAGGCCTGGACGCTCGACGCCATGCTCAAGGCCGCCGAGGCCTGCCACAAGGCCGGCTTCCCGTTCGGCATCGGCCTCGGCCAGACCGAGGACAACGTCGACACCGCCGGCGCGATCTTCCAGTCGTTCGGCGCCGACCTGGTCGACGCCAAGGGCAACATCTCGGTCAAGACCGACGCGGTGCGCCAGACGCTCGAATACTACAAGAAGCTCGCCCAGTTCCTGCCGCCGGACGCGCCGGCCTGGGACAATGCGTCGAACAACAAGTACCTGATCGCCGGCAAGGGCTCGCTGATCATGAACCCGCCGAGCGCCTGGGCGGTCGCCAAGCGCGATGCGCCGAAGGTCGCCGAGCAGTTGTGGACGCACGGCATGCCGTCCGGGCCCAAGGGCCGCTACGCGCCGTTCCTGCCGTACTTCTACGGCATCTGGAACTTCAGCAAGAACCAGTCCGCCGCCAAGAGCCTGCTCTCGTATCTGTCGCAGCCGGCGGCAATCGAGAAGATGGTGGAGGCGAGCCAGGGCTACGACCTGCCGGCGTTCGAGAACCTGACCACGCTCAAGGTCTGGGCGAACGAAGGCCCGCCGAAGGGCACGCTCTACCACTATCCGAACCCGCACAATCACCAGGTCCTGTCGGTCGCGGCGCAGCCGGCGCCGCCGAAGATCGCGGTGCAGATCTACACGCAGGCGATCCAGACCAAGATGATCGTGCGCTTCATGCAGGGCGAGGCGATGGAGAAGACGCTGGCCTGGGCCGAGAGCGAAGTCGAAGGCTACATGCGGACCTGAGCTGGCGCGTGGCGTGCCGCCGCGCCGGGCGGCGGCACGCCGTTTCGCAAAGCGGCGAGGTGACGGTGACGTGCAATCGCTCTCTCCGCTCATGCCCGCGAAGGCGGGCATCCAGTTCCTGACAAGCGCTGGGTCCCCGCCTCCGCGGGGACGAACGGGCAGAGTGCGTTTCGACGAAAGTGCCTCACATCGAGTTAGCGCATGGTCGATACCGCCCTTGAAGCAACCGCGTTAGCCCGCCCGGCGCGTCCGTCGGCGCTGCGCCGCGCGATGCAGCGCAAGTCGACCATCGCGTTCCTGATGACGCTGCCGCTGATCCTGTTGATCGCGCTGCTGGTGATCTACCCGGCCTTCTACTCGATCCATCTCGCGACCCTGAACAAGTCGATGGAGCGGTTCGTCGGGTTCGGCAACTTTCTGTTCCTGTTCAAGCGCGAGACGTTCTGGATGGTGGTGCAGCAGTCCTGCATCTTCGCCATCACCGCCGTCATCTTCAAAGCGCTGATCGGCTTCATCGTCGCGCATTTCGTCCACAACATCCCGTCGAAGGGCCAGCGCAAGTGGCGCGGCATGCTGCTGGTGCCGTGGGTGATCCCGCCGGCGATGAGCTGCCTCGCCTGGCTGTGGCTGTTCGATCCGTCCTACAGCGCGTTCAACTGGGTGCTGGCGCTGTTCGGCATCGAGCCGGTGCATTGGACCGGCGACGCCTATTGGGCGCGGTTCTCGGTGATCCTGGTCAATGTCTGGATCGGCGCGCCGTTCTTCATGATCATGTATCTCGCCGCGCTCAAATCGGTGCCCGAGGAGCTCTACGAGGCGGCGCAGATCGACGGCGCCAACTGGTGGCAGCGCATCTGGTACGTGACCCTGCCGATGATGCGCAACATCATGGCGATCACCGCGCTGTTCTCGCTGATCGTGACGTTCGCCAACTTCGACATCGTGCGCATCATCACGGCCGGCGGCCCGATCGACAAGACGCACGTGTTCGCCACCTGGTCGTTCTGGCTCGGCATCCAGGGCAACGACATCCCGCTCGGCGCCAGCGTATCGCTGTTCATGGTGCCGATCCTGAGCGTGGCGGCGATCTTCATCCTGCGCGACATCCACCGCAGAACCAGCGAGATGTGATGACCGCTACATCGATCGCAAACGACGTAAGGCCCGCGCGGCGCAAATACGGCAGCATGAGCGCCGACCGGCGCTGGGCGCTGCGCTGGTCGTATTTCTTTCTGACGCTGTTCGCGATCTTCTTCCTGATCCCGCCGATCTACATGCTGATCACCTCGCTCAAGACCAGCGCGGAGATCTCGGCGGCGACCAATCCCTGGTGGGTCTACAATCCGACGCTCGGCAACTACGTCGAGCTGTTGACCTCGTCGCAATATCTCACCTTCTTCCGCAACTCCGCGCTGGTCTCGGTGTTCGTGGTCGCGATCACCATGCTGATCAGCGTGCCGGCGGCGTTCGCGCTGTCGCGGATGAAGTTCTGGGGCTCGGCCACGCTCGCGACCGGCATCTTTCTGACCTACCTGGTGCCGGAGACGCTGCTGTTCATCCCGCTGTTCAAGATGTTCGCGGTGTTCAACGAGTGGACCGACATCCAGCTCATCAACAAATGGTGGGTGCTGCTGCTGATCTACCCGACGCTGACGGTGCCGTTCTGCACCTGGATCATGATCGGCTATTTCGCCTCGATCCCGAAGGAGCTCGACGAGGCGGCGCTGATGGACGGCGCCAACTACCGGCAGATCCTGCTCAAGGTGTTCATCCCGGTGGCGCTGCCCGGCCTCATCGCCGCGACCATCTTCGCCTTCACGGTGAGCTGGGCGCAGTTCCTCTATCCGCTCGCCTTCACCACCTCGGCGGACCAGCTGGTGCTGCCGGTCGGCATCATCACCACGCTGATCAAGGGCGACGTGTTCAACTGGGGGCAGATCATGACCGGCGCGCTGCTCGGCGCCGCGCCGCCGCTGATCATCTACGCGTTCCTGATGGACTACTACATCGCCGGCCTGACCGCCGGCGCGACCAAGGGGTGAGCGGAACGAACGTAGGGTGGGCAAAGGCGCGAAGCGCCGTGCCCACGAGTGGTTGCGGTGGGCACGCTTCGCTTTGCCCACCCTACGGAGTCGGAGACAGACGCATGGCGCAAGTATCGCTCCGCAAGGTGGTCAAGCGTTTCGGCGCGGTCGACGCCGTGCGCGGCATCGATCTCGACATCGCCGACAAGGAATTCGTCGTGCTGGTCGGGCCGTCGGGCTGCGGCAAGTCGACGACGCTGCGCATGATCGCCGGGCTCGAGGACGTGAGCGACGGCGACATCGCGGTCGACGGCACCGTCGTCAACGACGTGCCGCCGAAGGACCGCGACATGGCGATGGTGTTCCAGAACTACGCGCTCTATCCGCACATGACGGTGTACGAGAACATGTCGTTCGGGCTGCGGCTGAAGCACTATCCGAAGCCCGAGATCACACGGCGGGTCGAGGAAGCCGCGCGCATCCTCGACATCACCGAACTGCTCGACCGCAAGCCGCGGCAATTGTCCGGCGGCCAGCGCCAGCGCGTCGCCATGGGCCGCGCGATCGTGCGCAATCCCAAGGTGTTCCTGTTCGACGAGCCGCTGTCCAATCTCGACGCCAAGCTCCGCGTGCAGATGCGCACCGAGATCAAGCGCGTGCACCAGAAGGTGCGCACCACCACGGTCTACGTCACCCACGACCAGGTCGAGGCGATGACGCTCGCCGACCGCGTGGTGGTGATGAACCGCGGCACCATCGAGCAGATCGGCGCGCCGAACGATCTCTATCATTCGCCGGCGACGCGCTTCGTCGCGGGCTTCATCGGCTCGCCGGCGATGAATTTCGTGCCGTGCCGGTTGGAAGAAGCGGGCGGCGGCCTGACCGTCCGCATGAGCGACGACGTCGCGCTGCCGGTGCCGGCGGCGCGGGTGGCGCGCTACAAGCCGCATGCCGGGCGCGACGGCCTGACCTTCGGGCTGCGGCCCGAGCACCTGCCGGAAGCCAAGCCGAACGGCGCGCCGCAGCCGGGCCTGATCGACGCGGCGATCGAGGTGGCCGAACCGATGGGCAACGAGACGCTGGTCTACTTCAGCATCGCCGGCAAGGAACTGTGCGGCCGGGTGAGCCCGACCGCGGGCGCGCGCGAGGGCGCGCGGCTGAAGCTCGCGGCGCAGCTCGACCACATGCATCTGATCGAGGATGCGAGCGGGCGGGTGTTGTAGCGCCGGACATCTTCGCGCCACTTGCGTCCGCTAATCCCTCTCCCCTTGTGGGAGAGGGTGTGCACCGAGGATGCCGCACCGTTTGTAAACTCAACTTCTCCGCAATTTGCATTGCACTGTCCGCAGTAGCACAGCGGCATGTAATATGGTCCGATGCCGGAAAGCATTGGTGAGGGGGAGGACGAACCGTGAAGCTCGTGTTGTTTCAGGCGGCCGGCGAAGGCGCGGTGCTGCCGGGATTGCTGACCGGCCGCGGCGTGGTCAGCATCGCCGGGCACGTGAAGGCGAGCTACACGCCGCAGCTCACCATGCAGGGCATCATCGACGACTTCGAGCGGCTGCGGCCGGGCCTGGAGCGGCTCGCCGCCGAAGGCGCCGCGATCGCGCTCGACGCGCGTGCGGCTGCGGCCGCCGCTGCCGCGGCCGGGAAAGATCCTCGCCTGCATCGCCAACTACTGGGAGCACGCGCAGCGCGAGGCGCGGCCGCTCAACATGTTCATGAAGAACCCGGACGCCGTGGTCGGTCCGGGCGACACGATCATGCTGCCGGAATTCACGGTGCCGTGGATCTTCATGCACGAGGCGGAGCTCGCGCTGGTGATGAAGGGGCCGTCGAAGATGGTGAAGGCCAAGGACTGGCGCAGCGCCGTGTTCGGCTACACCGCGATGATCGACGTGTCGGCGCGCGAGCAGGGCCGCCGCACCTGGCCGGCGACGCCGCTGACCAGCTGGCTCGGCAAGTCGTTCGACACGTTCGCGCCGATCGGGCCGTGCATCACGACCGCGGACGAGATCGAGGAGCCGAACGACCTGATCGTGCGGTTCTGGAACGACGGGCAATTGCGCCACAACTACAACACCGACGACATGGAGCACCGGGTGCCGGCGCTGGTCGAGTTCGCCACCACGGTGATGACGATGAACTCGGGCGACCTGATCGCCTGCGGCACCAACCACGAGGGGCTCGGCGCGCTGCAGGACGGCGAGACGGTGGAGATCGAGATTCAGAAGATCGGCAGGATGTCGCTCAAGGTCGCCGATCCGCTCAAACGCAAGTGGGAGCGCGGCATCTATATGGGCGTCAACTCGACCAACCTGGATGCGGTGAAGCGCCACCGCCCGCAGGGCGGGCCGGCCGCGACCGGGGCGATCTGCAGCCGACTAATCGTTCCGTTCGTCCCCGCTTCGCGGGGGCGATCGGCGGAAAGCATCACACGCCGCGGCGGCCGTCGCGGATCGCTTCGAGCACCTGGATGCGGGCGTTGTAGGCATTGGTGAGACAGCCGACATTGTCGCCGCACGGATTGCGCACATTGTGCAGCCAATTGGCTTCGCTGGTCCGCAGCGCCTGTTGCTGCTGCGCCTGGCCCGAGCGCCCCAGCATGTACAACGCGCCCTGGAACGTGTCGTTGAGCAGCGCGTCGAGCTCCCACAGCGATGCGTGCGCGCAGATCGCCCGTTCCGCCGGAGTGAAGCTGGACTGCTGGTGGCACCAGCTCGGCTGCGCGGCCGAAGCCGTATTCACAGAAACCATCAGCAAAACGCCGGTCACCGACGCAAAGAAAAAACCACCCCGTGCCATGTCTGTCTTCCTCGTCGTTGCGCAATAGAAACGCCGCACGCGGAGACAATCATCGCGTCGATAGGCGCGCAAGTTAATTAATATCAAGGCAGATGAATGGACATTTATGAATGCTTGCCCGCGCCATCGCGCACCAAGCTCCGCCACACAGTCGCCGAACGCCCTGGTGCCGAGGCGGCCGCCGAGATCGGCGGTGCGGTATTGCGGCGTGGCGATCGCCTGATCGAGCGCGGCTTCGATCGCGTCCGCGGCGCGGACGAAGCGCGCATCGCTGCGGCGTTCTCCCATCCAGGCCAGCAGCATCGCGGCCGAGCCGATCAGCGAAGCCGGGTTGGCGAGATCCTTGCCGGCGATGTCGGGCGCCGCGCCGTGCTGGGCCTGCGCCAGCGCGTAGCGCGTGCCGGCATTGATCGAGGCGGCAAGCCCGAGGCTGCCGGAAATCTCGGAGGCGAGATCGGAGAGGATGTCGCCGAACATGTTGGTGGTGACGACGACGTCGAACTGGCCGGCGTCGCGCACCAGCAGCGCCGCCATGGCGTCGACGATCTTCTCCTCGTATTCGACGTCCGGATGGCGCGCCGCCACGGCGCGCGCGCATTCGAGGAACAGGCCGTCCGACACCCGGAACACGTTGGCCTTGTGCACCGCCGTCACCTTCTTGCGCCGGCGCAGCGCCAGCGCGTAGGCGGACTCGACGATGCGGGTCGAGCCCTCGCGGGTGATCTTGCGCACCGACAGCGCAAGATCTTGCGTCGGCATGAACTCGCCGTTGCCCAGGAACATGTTGCGGTCGGCGTAGAAGCCCTCGGTGTTCTCGCGCGCGATGACGAGATCGACGCTCGCACCGCAGCGCGGCGGGAAGCCGCGCGCGGCTCTTGGCGGGCCGGATGTTGGCGTAGAGGTCGAGGCGTTTGCGCAGCGCGCCCGAGGGGTTGATGCCGCCTTCCGCGACCGGCGGATAGGCGTTGTGGTCGACCGGGCCGAGGATGACGCCGTCGGCCGCCTTCGCCGCCTCGACCGCGGCTTCCGTGAGCGTGGTGCCGTTCTCGCGCAGGCTCGCAAGCCCGATGGTCACCGGCGTGTAGACCAGGCCGAGGGCGAACTTGCGGTCGGCGGCCCGCATGACCGCAAGGGTCGCCGCGGTGATCTCCGGGCCGATGCCGTCGCCCTCCATGACCACGAGATTGACCGGCGAATTCGGCGTTGCATTCACGGCTCGGCTCCCTGCTTCGGTCCGTTCGTCCCCGCGAAAGCGGGGACCCAGGGCTGCTTGTGAAGAAAGACTGGATTCCCGCTTGCGCGGGAATGAACGGAGGAAAGATTTGCCCCTGTCGCGCTCACCCTAGCAAGCCCGCGGCTGGTTGACGACCGAACGCCGGGATGAGCATCATGCCGTCCCGCAATTCCCCTCCCCTCCTGACGCGCGAGCCGGCCGCCATGACGCAGCACCAGAAACTCGACCCCACCACCATTCACGACACGCCGGCGAAGGTTTCCGACCTTCTCAACCTGCATGAGATCGTCGCCAAGGCGCGGCAGAACCTCAACCAGAACGACTGGGACTACATCGTCGGCGGCGCCGAATCCGAGACCACGCTGCGGCGCAACCGCATGGCGCTGGAGACGCTGGCGTTTAGGCCGCGCGTGCTGCGCGACGTCAGCAACGTCGATGCCTCGACCGCGCAGTTCGGGCGCAAGATGCGGCTGCCGATCGTGTTCGCGCCGGTCGGATCGCTGGAAAGCTTCCATCCGGCCGGCGCCACCTCGGTGGTGCGCGCGGCCGGCGAATTCGGCGTCGGCCACATGCTGTCGTCGGTCTGCGATCCGGGCCTCGAGGAATTGTCGGAGATCGCACCGCAGGCGCTGCGGCTCTACCAGCTCTATGTGCGCGGCGACGCCGACTGGGTCGACGATCATGTCGAGCGCGCGATCAAGCACAACTATGCGGCGTTCGCGCTCACCGTCGACACCGCGCATTACAGCCGGCGCGAGCGCGACATCGCCAAGCGCTTCGTCACCGCCGGCCGCCGCCGCACGCAGAACCGCGCGTTCCAGGCCGGCCTCGACTGGAAGACGGTCGAGCGCATCAAGAAGAAGTACAAGATCCCGCTCGCGATCAAGGGCGTCGCCACCGCCGAGGACGCGCGCATGGCGGTCGAGCACGGCGTCGAGTGGGTGTACGTGTCGAACCACGGCGGCCGCCAGCTCGACCACGGCCGCGGCTCGGTCGACGTGCTGCCGGAGGTCGCGGACGCGGTCGCGGGCCGCGCCAAGGTGATCGTCGACGGCTCGATCTGCCGCGGCTCCGACATCGTCAAGGCGATCGCGTCCGGCGCCGACCTGGTCGGCATGGGCCGCATGCAGTGCTTCGCGCTCGGCGCGGCCGGCGAAGCCGGCGTGCTGCGGCTGCTCGAATTGCTGGAGGACGAGATGCAGCGCACGATGGGGCTGCTGGGCGTCAGCAAGCTCGCCGATCTGAACCGCTCGTATCTGCACGCCGCGCAGGCGACGCAACTGCCGCACGTGCTGAGCGCGTTCAATCTGCTGAAACTGACGGAGTATCAGTACTGATCGCGACCGGCTACGTGGCGTCGAGCACCGCGCGAATCCGAGTCGCCAGCAGTAGCTGCGTCAACGGCTTCTGCATGAGTTCGACGCCGGGAGCGAGCCGGCCCTCATGGACGATGGCGTCGCGCGAATAGCCGGTCATGAACAATGTCTTCAATCCCGGCTGACGCTTCTTCAGTTCGTCGGCGAGCTGACGTCCGTTCATGCCTGGCAGGATCACGTCGGTCAGGAGCAGGTCTACCCGGACATCGGGCTGTGCCATGAGCTGCAAGGCCGCCTCGGCGTCCTGCGCTTCCAATATCCGATAGCCCAGATCGCGCAGGACCTCGACCACGTAGGCCCGGACATCAGGATCGT
Source organism: uncultured Alphaproteobacteria bacterium (assembly GCA_963749815.1). Classification (GTDB taxonomy): domain Bacteria; phylum Pseudomonadota; class Alphaproteobacteria; order Rhizobiales; family Xanthobacteraceae; genus VAZQ01. The sequence continues at coordinate 150,808 of CAVVON010000011.1, forward strand.
CCTCGACGACCAGCAGCGCCTCGCCGGAATGCCCGCCCACGAGTTCGGACGGCGGCGCGTCCGCCTCCGTGGGGGCGCCGATCAATCGGGGAAAGTAGATCTTCGCCGTCGTGCCCTTGCCGACCTCGCTAGACAGCTTGAAATGACCGCCTGACTGCTTGATGAAGCCATACACCTGGCTGAGGCCGAGGCCGGTGCCCGCCTCGGGCGTCTTGGTGGTGAAGAACGGCTCGATCGCGCGATTGAGGACTTCGGGCGACATCCCGGTGCCGGTGTCGGTCACCGCTATCATGACGTATTGGCCGGGCTGGATGTCGTCGTTGTGCCGGCAATAATCTTCGTCCAGGTACGTGTTGCTGGTCTCGAGCCGGAGCTTGCCGCCGTCGCGCATCGCGTCGCGGGCGTTCACCGCGAGGTTGAGGATCGCGGCTTCCAACTCGTTCGGATCGGCCTCGATCTGCCACAACCCCCCGCCGCTCACGATTTCCAGCTCGATGTTCTCTCCCAACGTGCGATGAAAGAAATCCGACAGCCCCAGCACGAGCTTGTTGGCGTTGACGGGCTTTGGACTGAGCGGCTGCCGGCGTGAAAAAGCCAGAAGACGCCGGGTCAATGCCGCCGCCCGCTGGGCGCCGCCCATCGCTGAGCCGATCAGGCGGCGCAACCGTTCTTCCGCCCCCTCGGTCCATTTGTTGACGCCACGCTCGGCAAGCTCGAGATTGCCGATGATGACCGTGAGCAGATTGTTGAAATCGTGCGCCACCCCGCCCGTCAACTGGCCCACGGCGTCCATCTTCTGCGATTGCCGGAGCATTTCTTCCGTCTTCATCCGTTCGGTGACCTGATCGCTCAACGCCGCGTAGGCCTCACGCAACTGAACCGGCGAAGGAAGCGCGAGCACCTTGGGCAGCAGCGGCCAGAGCATGACCGCCGTCACCACCGAGGCGGCCGCCGTCAGCGCCTTGACGAAACCCTCAATGGCGTAATCCGGGATCCAAAGGGTCCAGATCGAAAACACGTGCGTCAGGCCGCAGGCAGTGATGAAAACCGCAAACGCCCAGAACACCCAGCCAAACTCGACGTCGGAACGCTTGGACACGAAAATCGACAACGCGATTGGGATCGAGAAGTAGGAAATTGCAATGACCGCGTCCGAGATCACATGCAGCCAGATCAGTTCCGGCCGCCAGAGCAGGCAGATTCCGTGCGGTGAAAGGGTCGACGAATCCAGAAGACCCTGAAGGTATGCCCACATGACCCGCGCTCCTGGTGCACTCGCGGGGCTCCGACGCTCCGCGACGGCCGAAAGGCCTCGCCGTCGGCGCGCATCCGCAGACGCGCGCCCGACGGCGCTGAGGCGGAGCGATTGAACGCAAAGCCGTCAAATCTTGCAACAGCAGGGACTGTGGGAAACTAGTGCCAGTACGGCGGATAGCCCGAGCTCTTGTCCTCGGCGTCGAGCAGCCGCAGCATCGCCGGCCATTCCAGCACGCCGTACGGACGCCGCGTGCCCGGCTGGTACATGTGCGCGGTGTGGGCGAGCACGTTCTCGCCCGGCATGGTGAGCTCGGTGCGCGCCGCCATGGCGTCGACCTGCGAGCGGCAAGACAGTTCGAGCTGGTACATGGTGTTGAGCGCCTGCTGGATGGTGGCGCCGCAGGTCAGGAGGCCGTGGTTTCGCATGATCAGCGCGTCGTGCGGCCCGAGGTCCTCGACGATACGCTCGCGCTCGGCGAGGTCGACCGCCGGGCCCTCGTAGTCGTGATAGCCGATATGGCCGACGAACCGCATCGAGGTCTGCGACAACGGCAGGAGCCCGCACTTCATCGCCGAGACCGCAATGCCGGCACGGGTGTGCGTATGCAGCACACACTGTACCTCGGGGCGCGCCTTGTGGATCGCGCCGTGGATCACGTAGCCCGACTTGTTGATGCCGTAGTCGGTCTCCGGCTTCCAGACGATGTCGCCTTCGACACCGATCTTCACCAGGCTCGACGCGGTGATCTCCTTGTAGAGCATGCCGTAGAGATTGATCAGCAGGTGGTCCTGCGAGCCCGGGATGCGCGCGGTGATGTGGTTGTAGATCAGGTCGGTCATGCCGTATTTGTCGACCAGGCGGTAGCAGGCGGCGAGATCGACGCGCGCCTGCCATTCCTCGGGGGAGACTTCGCCGCGGATCGATTTGAAGTCGGTGGTGTAGTTCATTGCTGACTTCCGCTCATGCTTCGCGGCGCCGACCAACCCGCATTGTCATGGCCGGGCTTGTCCCGGCCATCCACGCCTTACTTTCCTGCGAAGGAGGAAGAACGACGTGGATGCCCGGCACAAGGCCGGGCATGACGGGGATAGGGCGGTGCCCGTCATTTCAAGTATAACGTGGGCGGACGAACAAACCAACCAAGGGGGGCGCCGTGCAAATCCGGGACATTCTGCGCAACAACGTCAAAGACAAGCTCGCGCGCGACGAGGTCGTGTCCTCGATGACGGTGCGGCTCATCCGCAATATCGAGATCGCCCGCATCGCCAAGACCGCCGGCTTCGACAGCCTCTATGTCGACCTCGAACATTCCAGCATGTCGATCGACACCTGCGGGCAGATCTGCATCGCCGCGATGGAGATCGGCATCGCGCCGTTCGTGCGGGTGCCGGCCAATACACCCGACTACATCGCGCGCGTTCTGGAGAACGGCGCGCTCGGCATTATCGCGCCGCACGTGCGCTCGGCGGCCGAGGCCAAGGCGGTGGTGCAGGCGGCAAAATTCGCACCGCTCGGCGAGCGCTCCAACGCCACCGGCTTGCCGCATCTGCACTACCGCTCGTTCCCGGCGCCCGAAGCCTATGCGGCGCTCAACGACGCCACCACGGTGATCGTGCAGTTCGAGAGCGCGGAGGCGCTCGACCGCGCCGACGAGATTCTGGCGGTCGACGGCATCGACCTGGCGCTGATCGGACTCAACGACATGCTCGCCGACTGGGGACTGCCCGGGCAGTACGACCACCCTCGCGTGCGCGAGACCTACGCCAAGACGATCGCGGCCTGCCGCAAGCACGGCAAGCATTGCGGCGTTGGCGGACTGTCCAGCCGGCCCGACCTGATGGCCGAGTATGTTCGCATGGGCGCGCGCTACGTCTCGACCGGCACCGACATCGGCTTCTTGATCGCAGCCTGCGCGCAGAAGGCCAAGCAAGTGCACGAGATCAAGCTCTGATGGCGACGCAGGAGGCCGAGAAGGCGCGGGTCTGCGTCACCGCGGAAGTAGCAGACGCGTTCGCGCGGCGGTTGCTGATCGCGAATGGCGTGCCCGAGGCGGACGCCGCCATCGTGGCCGGATGCCTGGTCAGCGCCGACCTGCGCGGCGTCGACACGCACGGGCTTTGCCGGCTGCCGATCTATCTCGACCGGCTGCGGCGCGGCCTGATCAATCCGCGGCCCGCGCTTGTCCCGAAAAGAGTGACGCCGGTCGCCGCCTCGCTCGACGGCGAGAACGGTTTTGGCTTCGTGGTCGGCACGCGGGCGATGGTCGAAGCCATCTCCATGGCAAGCGAGTTCGGCATCGGCATCGTGGCGGCGCGGCGCTCGACCCATTTCGGCATGGCGGCGTCTTACGTGCTGCAGGCACTCGACGCCGGCATGATCGCGCTGGTGTTTAGCAATGCCTCGCCGGCGATGCCGCCGTGGGGCGCGCGCACCGCGCTCCTCGGCACCAGCCCGTTCGCCGCCGGCGCCCCGGCGGGCCGCGAGCCGGCCTTCCTGCTCGACATGTCGCCCGCGGTCGCGGCGCGCGGCAAGATCCGCCGGGCCGAGCGGCGCGGCGAAAAGATACCACTCGGCTATGCGCTCGACGCGCAGGGCCGCCCGACCACCGATCCTGCGGCCGCGCTCGGCGGCGTGGTGCAGCCTATCGGCGGCTACAAGGGTTCCGGCCTCGCCATGCTGATGGACATCTTCGGCGGCGTCATCTCGGGCGCCGGCTACGCGGGCGGCGTCGGCGACCAGTACAAGGCGATGGACCGGCCACAGGACGTCGGACATTTCTTCCTGGCGATGAAGCCGGACCTGTTCGTGCCGGACGGCGACTATCGCGCCCGCATGGATACGCTGATAGGGCGGGTGCGCGAATCCCCGACCGCCGAGGGCTTCGACGAGGTGCTGGTGGCGGGCGAGCCCGAGCGGCGCGAGGAAGCGAAGCGGCGGCGCGACGGCATTCCGTACGATCCGGTCGAGGTGGGGGCGCTCCAGGCCGAGGCCGCCAAGGCCGGCGTCGCGCCGCTTGCGGTGCCATAGCTCCCGCGCTGCCGGCGGACAAATTAGCGCAGCCGCGCCGCGACATTCCGATGGTGCACAAGCACGTGCGGGCCGTTATCTTGCGCCCGGCGACGATCAGAACAAGCCGGCCCAATGCGGCCGTAGGGAGGACGACCCGATGCGAAAGACCTGCACCACCTTGTTCGGCGCCCTGGGGCTCGTCGCATTCCTTGTTCCAGCGCTCACCGCCGGCGCCGCCGCGCAGGACTATCCGAACAAGCCGGTGCGGCTGGTCATCCCGTTCCCGCCCGGCGGCAGCAACGACGTGGTCGGCCGCCTGATCGCCGCGCATCTGGGCGAGCGGCTCGGCAAGCAGATCATCGTCGACAACCGCGGTGCCGGCGCGGGCGGCGTGGTCGGCACCGAGTTCGCGCTCAACCAGCCGCACGACGGCTACACCCTGCTGATCATCTCGCTCGCCTACGCGGTCAACCCGTGGCTCTACAAGCTGCCGTACGATCCGATCAAATCGATCACGCCGGTGGCGATGTTCGGCTCCGGCCCGAACGTGCTGGTGGTGCATCCGAGCTTGCCGATCAACACCGTGGGTGAATTGCTCGCGGAGGCGAAGAAGAAGCCGGGCGAGCTGCACTACGCGTCGGCCGGCATCGGCAGCTTCCAGCACCTCGGCGGCGAATTGTTCAAGCTGATGGCCGGCGTCAACATCCTGCACGTGCCGTTCAAGGGCGGCGGCCCGGCGATGATCGACGTGGTCGGCGGCCACAACAAGGTGATGTTCTCCTCGCTGGTGCAGACCACGCCGCACATCAAGTCCGGCAAGCTGCGCGCGCTCGGCGTCGGCAGCCTGACGCGCAATCCGGTGCTGCCCGACGTTCCGGCGATCGCGGAGGCGGGCGTTCCCGACTACGAATCGGTCAACTGGTGGGGCATCGTCGCGCCCGCCGGCACGCCGCCGGCGATCGTCGAGCGGCTGCACAAGGAGATCACCGCGGTGCAGAACAACGACGAGGTCAAGAAGGTGCTGGAGCGCGAGGGCGCGCAGACCGTGCCGATGAGCACGGCGGAGTTCACCGCCTATATCCAGAAGGACATGAAGAAGTGGGAGCGCGTGGTGAAGGAAGGCAACATCAAGGCGGAGTGAGCCGGCGTGCGTGGCCGAACCGAACGGTGTCGTCATGGCCGGGCTTGTCCCGGCCCATCCCGCTTAGGGAGGCACTGTGCTCTCCTAAGCGGGATGCCCGGCCCAAGGCCGGGCATGACGGCGGAGTGCTTGCACGAAATAAGTGATCTTCAATGAACCTCGTAGTCCTCACCAAGAAAGACCTCTGGGCCGGCCTGCTGCTGATCGCGATCGGCGCGGTGGCGGTGGGCATTGCGCGCAACTATCCGTTCGGCTCGGCGCTGCGGATGGGGCCGGGCTACCTGCCGGTCGTGCTGGGCGCGCTGCTGATCGTGTTCGGGCTCGCGATCCTGGCGACCGGGCTTGCGGGCGGCGACAAGATTCAGGACGCATGGCCGTGGCGCGCGCTGATCGTGCTGCCGCTTTCGCTTGCGCTGTTCGGATTCCTGGTCGACCGCGCGGGCTTCGTGCCGGCGATGATGGTGCTGATCTTCGGCGCGGCCAGCGCCTCGCACGAATTCCGGCCGCTCGAGGCACTGCTGCTCTCGGCCGGGCTGACGGCGGTCGCGGCCGCGGTGTTCGTGTGGGCGCTCGGCCTGCCCTACCCGCTGCTCGCCGGATTCAACTGAGCGCGGCATGGACCTCTTCAACAATCTGATCTTCGGCTTCCAGGTCGCGCTGTCGTGGCAGAATCTCGGCTACTGCCTGATCGGCGTGACGGTCGGCACGCTGATCGGCGTGCTGCCGGGGATCGGGCCGCTCGGCACCATCGCAATCCTGATGCCAATCACCTACGGCATCGCGCCGGTCGGCGCGCTGATCATGCTGGCGGGCATCTATTACGGCGCACAGTACGGCGGTTCGACCACCGCGATCCTGGTCAACCTGCCGGGCGAGACCTCGGCGGTGGTCACCTGCATCGACGGCTATCAGATGGCGCGGCAGGGCCGCGCCGGGCCGGCGCTGGCGATCGCGGCGATCGGCTCGTTCTTCGCCGGCACCGTCGGCACGCTGCTTGATCGCGGTCGCCGGACCGCCGCTGGCCGAGGTCGCGCTCAAGTTCGGCTCGGCGGAATATTTCTCGCTGATGCTGATGGGGTTGGTGGCCGCCGCCGTGCTGGCGCAGGGCGACCTGATGAAATCGCTCGCGATGGTGATCGTCGGACTGCTGTTCGGCAGCGTCGGCTCGGACGTCAATACCGGCGTGCAGCGCTTCACCTTCGGCATCACGGAACTGTCCGACGGCATCGGCTTCATCGTGGTCGCGGTCGGCGTGTTCGCGGTCGGCGAGATCATCGGCAATCTCGGCGACAAGGAGGAGCGGCGCGTCTTCACGTCGAAGGTGACGAACCTGTTTCCCTCGAAGGAGGATTTCAAACGCTCGGTCGGGCCGATCCTGCGCGGCACCGGCGTCGGCGCGTTCTTCGGCGTGCTGCCCGGCACCGGTCCGGCGATCGCCTCGTTCGCGTCCTACATGCTGGAGAAGAAGCTCGCCAAGGATCCCTCGCGCTTCGGCCAGGGCGCGATCGAGGGCGTGGCGGCGCCCGAATCCGCCAACAACGCCGACGCCCAGTGCAAGTTCATCCCGATGCTGACGCTCGGGCTGCCGGCCTCCGGCGTGATGGCGCTGATGCTCGGCGCCATGACGATCCAGGGCATCCAGCCGGGCCCCGAGGTGATGACGACGCGGCCCGAATTGTTCTGGGGCCTGATCGCCTCGATGTGGATCGGCAACCTGCTGCTGGTGGTGCTGAACCTGCCGATGATCGGACTGTGGGTGAAGCTCCTGCAGGTGCCCTACCGGCTGCTGTTCCCCGCCATCATGGCGTTCTCGGCGATCGGCATCTACAGCGTGAACTCGTCGCCGGTCGAGATCTATCTGACCGCGGCCTTCGGCATCTTCGGCTTCGTCGCCATGCGGCTCGGATTTCCGCTGGCGCCGATGCTGCTCGGCTTCGTGCTGGGCCCGCTGATGGAGGAAAACCTGCGCCGCGCGATGCTGGAATCGGGCGGCGATCCGACCGTGTTCGTGAAGCGCTGGATCAGCCTCGTGTTCATCCTCGCGACGGTGGCGATCCTGGCGGTGATGGTGGTGCCGGCGGTGCGCCAGCGCCGCGTCGCGATTTCCGACTGACGCCTTCGACAAACGCCCGGCCGCGTGGCATCCTGCGCCGGCCGCCGGGGGGCGACGATCATCGGCCGGGTGAACCGGCCAGACGTCATTGGACGCATGCCGAAAATCGCCGCGTCGTCAGCGCTGGTGCTTGCGTTTGCGCTGTCTGCCTGCGCCGCGCCGCGCGAGCAGCAGGTGGAAGCCGAAAACCTCGCGCCGGTCATGGATGTCAGCAGCGTCGAGGCGGCCGCCGCGCTGCCGGCCAACTACAAGTCGGACATTCTCGCGATGTTGCGCGTCTATCTGCGCGATCCGACCGGCATCCGCGGCGCCAGCGTGTCGGGCATCATGCACGCCAAGGGCCGCGGACGCCGGCAGCTGGTCTGCCTGCGGTTCGACGCCAAGACCGGCAGCGGCGAATATTCCGGATTGAAGGAGCGCGTCGCGATCTTCGCCAACGGCCGGCTCGAGCAGCTGATCGAGGCGCCGCCCGGCCAATGCGCCGAGGCGGCCTATGCACCGTTCCCCGAAGCGGAGCGGCTGTCGCGATACTGACGGCGCTTACTCCGGCTTCACGCCGGATTGCCTGATGATGTTGAGATACTTGTCGCTCTCCGCCTTGGCGAAGCTCGCGAACTGATCGACCGACCCCGGCCGCACGTCGGCGCCCTCGCCGCGCAGGCGCTCCACGATGTCCGGCTGCATGACGATCTTGTTGATCTCGGCGTTGATGCGCGCGACCACGTCCTTCGGCGTCCCGCGCGGCGCAAAAATGCCCTGCCAGAGACTGAGATCGAAATCGGTCAGGCCCGACGCCTCCGCGACGGTCGGCACATCGGGAGCGGCCGGCGAGCGGCGTGCGGTCGAAACCGCCAGCAGCTTGAGCGTGCCGGCCTTGACCTGAGCGACCGCGGCCGGGAAGCCCGAAAAGAAGAAGTCGACGTGATTGCCGAGCAGGTCGTTCAAAGCCGGGCCGGCGCCCTTATAGGGTACGTGCGTCATGTTGGTGTTCGAGCGCAGCTTCAGCAGTTCGCCCGCGAAATGGCCAGGCGTGCCCGTGCCCGAGGAGGCGAAGGTGAGCGCCTTGCGCTCGGAGGCTTTGAGCATATCGGCGACGGTCGAATAGGGCGCGGCCGCCGGGATGACGAGCGCGAGCGGCACGACGGTCACGAGCGCGACCGGCTGCAGATCCTTCTCGGGATCGTAGCTGAGCCCCTTGATCCAGTGCTGGTTGATCGACACCTCGCCGGTCTGCCCGACCAGCAGCGTGTGACCGTCGGGCGGCGCATTGACGACGGCTTGCGTGCCGATCGCGCCGGTCGCGCCCGGGCGATTTTCCACCACCACGGTCTGGCCCAGCGCGGCCGCAAGCTTGTCCGAAATGAGCCGCGCCACGATGTCGCCGGTGCCGCCCGGCGCGTACGCGACAATCAGGTGGACCGGCTTGCTCGGAAACGTCTGCGCGGCCGCCGGCACGGCGAATGCGGCCGACGCGAGAGCGGCGCAGACCGCCGCGGCTCGGAACAGAACGATCATGAATTTCCTTTCGACGGAAGCTCGCAGGCCTCGTTGAGATCATAGCCGAGCGCAGCGGCGCGCGCGACCTCACGGGCGGCGCGGCATTCGGGCACGCACGATATTGCTGCGTCCGGTGAAATGCCCGCAGTTCACGCTTTCGACACGTTCACGGCCTGTGATCGGGTCCCCGGAGGGAAACCGTCATGCTGACCCGACGCAACGCGATTCGCCTGGCCGTTCTGGCCGCCGCGACGGCCACCACCGGCGCGCGGGCGGCCGACGCCACCGCACGCGATTTTCTGGCCGCGATCTACGACGCCTACAAGGGCAAGGACAGCAAGGGCATTCCGCTCGACACCGACGCGACCGTCCAGCGCTATTTCGAGCCCGGCCTCGCCGCGCTCATCATCAAGGATCAGAAGGCCGCGGCGGCGCGCGGCGAAGTCGGCACGCTCGATGGCGATCCATTCGTGGATGCGCAGGACTGGCAGATCGAGACCGTCGCCATCGCGGTTCGCGACACCGGACCGGACAAGGCGCAAGGCACGGCGACATTCCAGAATCTCGGCAAGCCGACGACCGTCACGTTCGATCTCGTCAAGCGGAGCGGGAACTGGCGGATCGCCGATATCGCCTGGCAGCGGGACGGAAAGACCCAGTCGCTGCGTGCGCTGTTTGCGAAAAAATGAACACGACCGGCGGAACCGCCCGGCTCAGCGAGCGCGGCGTAGCGACCGGTTGAACAGCGCCAGCACCAGCGCGAGCGTACCCATCGCGGCGATGATCGCCGCCAGCGGCAGCGCGGTCGCCCCCAGCAGATGGCCGGCCAGAATGCCCGCCGTCGACGCAACCACCTGCTGCACGAAGCCGAGCAGCGAGGACGCGCTGCCGGCCCGTTCGGGAAACGGCGTGAGCGCGCCCGCCATCGCCTGCGGCATGGTGAGGCCGAGGCCGACGATGTACAGTCCGGCCGGCGCGGCGAGCGCGAACGGATTGGTCAGGTCGAGCGCCACCGCCGCCGTCATGATCGCGCCGCCGGCGCACATCGCCGCCGCGCCGCAGACGATGGTGCGGTCGAGGCCGATCCGCGTCACCAGCTTCGCCGCCAGCAGGGTTCCGATCAGATAGCCGAGCGCGGTGACCGCAAAGATGAGGCCGAACAGCAGCGCCGAGAACCCGTAGATGTTCTGCAGCGCAAACGACGAGCCCGAGATCCAGGCGAACAGTCCGCCATAACCCGCCGCCACGATCGCGGTGTAGATCAGAAAGTCGCGGTGCCGGAAGAATGTCGCATAGCCGCGCGCGATCGAGCCGAGCGACAGCCCGCCGGGCGTGACGCGGTGCATGGTCTCGGGCATCAGGCGCAGCACCGCGTACAGCGCCAGCGCGCCGAACAGCGCGTGCGCGACGAAGTTGGCCTGCCAGCCGACAGTCGCTTGCAGCACGCCGCCGGCCGCCGGCGCCAGCACCGGCGCAAACGCCATGATCGAGCCCATCAGCGACAGTTCGCGCCCGGCCCGCGCGCCTTCGTACAAATCGCGCACGATCGCCCGCGCCAGCACCGGCGCGCCCGCCACGCCGACCGCCTGCATGCCGCGCAGCACGATCAGCGTCTCGATCGAGGCCGACAGCGCGCAGCCGAGCGAGGCCGCGACGTAGAGTGAGAGCGCCACGACCAGCACCGGCTTGCGGCCGACATGATCGGAAATCGGGCCGTAGACGATCTGGCTGAAGGCGAAGCAGAACAGGAACACCGACAGGGTGAGTTGCACCTGCGGCACCGTCGCGCCAAGCGAGCGGCCGATCTCCGGCAGCGACGGCAGGTACATGTCGACCGAGATCGGAGCGGCTGCGGTCAGAAGCCCGAGCAGGGCGGTCAACGCAAACGTATTCGGGCGCAGCATGGCGTGTTGTTAGGCGATCGTGCCGGACATGAGTATGGCCGATGCGGAATGCGGGCTCTGCCGTGCGGACGCCTTGACGCACGCGGAACGATCAATAATCGTCCGCGGCCTCCACGTTCGCGGAACCGTCCGGAACGCCGTAGCGGTGCAGGTCGGTGCCGTGCAGGTCGAGCCAGGCCTTGGCGCGCTCGAACTCCGGATAGATGCGCTTGACCAGCCGCCAGAATCGCGGCGAGTGGTTGAGCTCGACGAGATGCGCGACCTCGTGCGCCGCGAGGTATTCGAGCACGAACGGCGGCGCCAGAATGAGCCGCCAGGAAAACGACAGCACGCCCGTGTTCGAGCAGGAGCCCCAGCGGCTCGACTGATCGCGCACGCACATGCGCTTGATCTTGACGCCGAGTTCGCCCGCATAGCGCCGTGCCGCCGTGTCGAGATCGGCCGTGGCCTGCCGCTTGAGGAAATCGCGGACGCGCCGGTTGACGTGCGGCGCCTCGCCGGCGACGCACAGCAGCGGCTCGCCGTCCTCGGCGGTTTCGGTCGCGACGGTTCCGCGTGCGCCGCGCCGGTGCACGATGCGGTGCGGCACGCCGCGCACCGGCACCTCGATGCCGTGCGCGAACGGCGCCGCCTCCGGCAAGCGCTTGAGCCGAGCAGCAATCCAGCCGCCATGCTTCTGGGCGAAGTCGCGCGCCTCGTACACCAGGCCGCGCGGCGGCATGGTCAGCACCACCTCGCGCGAGGCGGCATCGATGCGCAGCGTATAGCGGCGCGCCTGCCGGTGCCGCCGCAGCCGCACCAGGTAGACCGCGCGCTCGAACACCACCTGAATCGACGATGGCTCGCTCGGACGGCGATAGAGCAACGCGCGTAGCGCCATGGACTTCAATCCACCCAACAGCCCTGCCCGGGATGTGCCGCGGCGGGATCGGCGTGCGGCAATGGGATCCGACAAATAACGGCCTTCCCCAGCATCCGGGGTTGTGGCCGAATCATAAACTCAATTCGTTGAAGCGAAAGACAAAAAAGCGCCGGACGGCGCCCGGCCGTCAATTTCACGCTCAGAAAATGTGCTTATTCGGCTGGCGTGGCGGGATCGTGCGAACCCGGCAATGCGGCGTCGGCTGGCGGGCTGGCCGGGGCGGACGCGGGATGGGCCGCGCCGTTCGCCCGCGCGGCCACGCCGGCGCCGTTGGTGCCGATCCGCTTGGCGGAGCGGCGCGCGCTGAAATTGTTCGTCAGCACGAAATCGGAGATGCGCGGCATGATCTCGGAGCGGAAGCGCGAGCCGTTGAACACGCCGTAGTGGCCGACGTCGGGCTGCATCCAATGCGCCCTGAGGTCGGCCGGAATGTTGACGCAGAGTTTGTGCGCCGCCTCGGTCTGGCCGAGGCCGGAAATGTCGTCGTTCTCGCCTTCGACCGTCAGCAGCGCGACGCGGCGGATGGCGGCCGGATCGATCCGCACGCCGCGATGCATCATCTGGCCTTTCGGCAGGTCGTGGCGGATGAACACCGTCTCGCAGGTCTGCAGGTAGAATTCGGCGGCGAGATCCATGACGGCGAGGTATTCGTCGTAGAACTCGCGGTGCTTCTGCGCCGAGTCGCCGTCGCCCGCGACCAGGTGGGTGAACAGCTGGCGATGCTCCTGCATGTGGCGATCGAGATTCATCACCATGAATCCGTAGAGCTGCAGGAAGCCCGGATAGACGTCGCGCATCAATCCCGGATTGGGGAACGGCACCTTGGTGATGACGTTGCGGCGGAACCAGTCGATGCCGCGCTCTTCGGCGAGCTTGTTGACCCCGGTCGGATTGACGCGCGTGTCGATCGGCCCGCCCATCAGCACCATCGACAGCGGGACGTAGGGATCGTTGTCGGCCTCCATGCGCGCCACCGCCGCCAGCACCGGCACCGAAGGCTGGCAGACCGCCAGCACGTGCGCGTCGCCGCCGAGGAAGTGCAGCATCGAGACGATATAGTCGATGTAGTCGTCGAGATCGAAGCGGCCGTCCGACACCGGAACCATGCGCGCATCGACCCATTCGGTGACGTAGACGTCGTGATTGGGCAGGAACGCCTGCACGGTGCCGCGCAGCAAGGTCGGATAATGCCCCGACATCGGCGCGACGATCAGCATGCGCGGCTGCGGCCGGCGCGGCGGATGCTCGAAGGTCGCGCTCGAAATGCAGGAGCCGGCAGAACGGCCGCTCCCAGACTGTCTGGATGTGCACCGGCACGTGCTCGCCGCCGACCACGGTGGTGGGGATGTTCCATTCCGGCCGGCCGTAGCGGCGGGTCGAGCGCTCGAACATCTCGCAGCTCGCCGCCATCGTCTTGCCGAATGGCGTGTGGGCGATCGGATTGGCGGGATTCTTGAAGAACAGCTTGGCGGCGTCGGCGAAGGCGCGCGACGGATTGAGCGCCGCGTGGCTCAGCTCGTACAGCCAATAGGCTGGCGCCGCATACATTGGGCCATGATCGCCCACTGCGGCTGGCGCGCCGCCGAACTCACCAATAGCCATAGCCCCGGCCTTCAATGCACTTATTGCAGTGCAACATAGTGTCGCCTATCTGTCATACAAGTCAATATAGGCACAGACCCTTTGCTATCGAATTAAGCACGGGAAGAACGTTTTGGCGCCGGTTGTAGCCTTTGCGCCGCAGCACAGCCGCCATGTTCCATCCGGACGAACCCGGCCTATTCGCCGGTCTGCAGCAGCGAGCCGATGCGGCGCGCGCTCGCCAGCAGCCTGAGGAAGACGACCACGGCGGCGGCGAAATACAGCAGGTTGAGCAGGAAGGCCTTCACCATGAGTTCGGGCCGGAACACGTGCTCGAGCACCAGCGCGCGCATGCCTTCGAACACGTAGGTCGGCGGCAACGCCCAGGCGACCGGCTGCAGCCAGTCCGGCAGCACGCTCACCGGATAGTAGACGCAGGTGAGCGGCATCAGCACGAACATCAGCGTCCAGGCGAGGCTCTCGGCGCCCATGCCGTTGCGCATGATGACGCCGGCGACCACGATCCCGACCGCCCAGCCGGTCAGCACCAGGTTCAAGAAGAACGCCGCGAGCGCAAAGCCCAGGCTGTAGATGTTGAAGTCGAAGAACGCGAAGGCGAGAAACGTCACCGGCACCATGCCGATCGCCAAGCCGGATCACGCTCATCGCCATCAGCGCGCAGACGAACTCGAGCGGCCGCAGCGGCGAGATCATCAGGTTCGACAGGTTGCGCGACCACATCTCTTCCAGGAACGAGACCGAGAAGCCGAGCTGGCCGCGGAACAGGATGTCCCACATCAAGACCGCGGAGATGAACATGCCGCCGGCGCGCGCGAAGAAGCCGGCGTTCTGGGTGATGTAGAGCTGCAGGAAGCCCCAGACGAACAGCTGCACCGCCGGCCAGTAGATCAGCTCGGCGAGCCGCGTCCACGACGAGCGCAGGAGATAGAGATAGCGCAGCACCATCGCGGCGACGCGATGGAGGCTGAGCGTGACGGCGCTGGTGGAGCGGGCGGTCATGCGGGCGTCTCCGCGCGGGCGGCGAACTCCCCTCCCCCCATTGAGCGAAGCGAAATGGTGGGGAGGGGTCGGGGGTGGGGGGCGCCTGCATGCGCGGCAACACCCCCCACCCCGGCGCTACGCGCCGACCCTCCCCGCCGCTTCGCGGGGGAGGGAGAGCCGCCACACCGAGCGTTCTTATGATTAGAGGCCATCACTGCGCGGCCTCCCGCGCGGCGGCGCCCTGGCCGCGCGCCACGTCGAGGAACACCTCCTCGAGGTTCTCGCGGCCGTAGCGTGTCAGCAGCCGCGCCGGCGTGTCGTCGTCCTCGATGCGGCCGCGCTTCATGATGATGACGCGCTCGCACAGCCGCTCGACCTCGCCCATGTTGTGGGACGCGAGCAGCACGGTGGCGCCGCGGCGCTTGCGGAAATCCTCCAGCCGCGAGCGCACCCAGTCGGCGGTGTCGGGATCGAGCGAGGCGGTCGGCTCGTCGAGCAGCAGCACCTCGGGCGAATTGACCAGCGCCTTGGCGAGCGCGACGCGGGTCTTCTGCCCGGACGACAGCTTGCCGATCGGCCGGTCGAGAAACTCGACCAGGTCGAGGTCCTCGGCGAGCGACGCGATGCGTTGCGGCAGATCGGCGACGTCGTAGAGCCGGCCGAACACCGTCAGGTTCTGCCGCACGGTGAGGCGGTGCGGCATGTCGACGTAGGGGCTCTCGAAGTTCATCCGGTGCAGCACCTGGTAGCGCTGCCGCGGCATCTCGGCGCCGAGGACGCGCACGTGGCCGGCGGTCGGCGCGATCAGGCCGAGGATCATCGCGATGGTGGTGGTCTTGCCGGCGCCGTTGCCGCCGAGCAGGCCGGTGACGGAACCCGCCGCGAGCGCGAACGAGATGCCGTCGACCGCGCGGGTGGTCTTGCCGCCCGAGGTGTAGACCTTGACGAGCTGGTCGAGGGCGATGGCGGGCATATCAGACATGAGCCTCGCTGCCAGACATGGGCCGCAGATGTGGCAAGGTGCGGCCAGGGAGGCAAGGGGCCGCACGGCAATCCACCACGGTTGAGCGGGCGCGGGGAACCGCTAGATTCGAGCCCATGACCGACCAGGCTGCCCCCGACACCCGCCCGACCGGACGCAACGTGCGGCTCGACACGCTGGTGCGGCTGCGCTGGTTCGCGGTGATCGGCCAGACCACGGCCGTGCTGGTGGTCTATCTCGGGCTCGATTACGAGCTGCCGATCTGGGCCTGCCTGGCGGTGATCGCGCTCGCGGCCTGGCTCAACGTGGCGCTGCGGGTGCGCTTCCCGCTCACGCAGCGGCTCGAGCCCGACCGGGCGGCCTGGCTGCTGGCGTTCGACGTGGCCGAGCTGGCGGTGCTGCTGTTCTTCACCGGCGGCTTGCAGAACCCGTTCGCGATCCTGTTTCTCGGGCCGGTGCTGATCTCCGCCACCGCGCTGACGCCGCGGCTGACGCTGATGCTCAGCGGCTTCGCGGTCGCCTGCGCCACCGTGCTGATCTTCGTGCACTATCCGCTGCCGTGGGACACCGAGCCGCCGCTGGTGCTGCCGGCGACCTACGTGATGGGAGTCTGGCTCTCGATCCTGCTCTCGATCGCGCTTCATCGGGATGCACGCCTGGCAGGTCACCGAGGAGGCGCGCCAGCTCGCCGACGCGCTCGCCGCGACCGAGCTGGTGCTCGAGCGCGAGCAGCATCTCTCGCAGCTCGACGGGCTCGCCGCCGCCGCCGCCCACGAGCTCGGCACGCCGCTCTCCACCATCACGGTGATCGCCAAGGAGCTCGCGCTCGCGATCCCGCCGGACTCCAAGCACGCCGACGACGTGCGCCTGCTGAACGAGCAGGCCCACCGCTGCCGCGAGATTCTGGCGAAGCTCACCGAGCTGTCGCAGACCGGCGACCCGTACGAGCGCATGAAGCTTTCGACCTTGCTCGAGGAGGTGGTCGCGCCGCACCGCGATTTCGGCGTCGCGATCAATGTCGCGCTCAGCGCCGGCGATGCCGCCGAGCCGGTCGGCGGGCGCAATCCGGCGATCCTGTACGGGCTCGGCAACCTGCTGGAGAACGCGGTCGATTTCGCGCGCGAGCGGGTCGACGTGGCGGCCTCGTGGAGCGGCAAGGACGTGGCCGTGACCATCACCGACGACGGGCCGGGCTTCGCGCCGGAGATCATGGACCGGATCGGCGAGCCCTATGTGTCGAGCCGCCGCCGCGACCGGCAGGGGCTGGATGCGGAGGCGAGCGGGCTGGGCCTCGGCTTCTTCATCGCCAAGACGCTGCTGGAGCGGTCGGGCGCGACGCTCGACTTCGAGAATCGGCGGTTCCCCGAGCGCGGCGCGGTCATCCGGGTGCGCTGGGGCCGCAACGATTTCGAGCAAAAGATCGTGTTTGCGTCGTGAACCGACGCGTGCAGTGCCGCAATCCGGCATCTTCGCCTTGATGTGCGGGGCACGCTTTAACTTATTACCTTGAATTCACTTGTGGTCCTTATGGGCCATTCCTACAATATTACGTGAAAATTACGGGGGTGATTTTTCGCCGGTTGTCGATCGATCCTGGTCCGACGAGCGGCATTGTTTCTTGGAGGCATTGATGGCCATGGCAGACCAAGTGTCCGCGGCAATCGCGGGCGACCGGACGCTGCTGATCGTCGAGGACGACAAGCCGTTCCTGCAGCGGCTCGCGCACGCCATGGAGGGCCGCGGCTTCTCGGTGGCGACCGCGCAATCGGTGGCCGACGGGCTCACGCATCTCGAAGGCGCCTCGCCCGCCTACGCGGTGGTCGACATGCGGCTCGAGGACGGCAACGGGCTCGACGTGATCCAGGCCTTGAAGCGGCGAAGGCCCGATGCGCGCGCCATCATCCTCACCGGCTACGGCAATATCGCCACCGCGGTGAACGCGGTGAAGCTCGGCGCCGTCGACTATCTCTCCAAACCGGTCGACGCCGACGACGTGGTGGCGGCGCTGCTGGCGCTCGACGGCCGCAAGGCCGAGCCGCCGGAGAATCCGATGTCGGCCGACCGCGTGCGCTGGGAGCACATCCAGCGCATCTACGAACTGTGCGGCCGCAACGTCTCCGAGACCGCGCGCCGGCTCAACATGCACCGGCGCACCCTGCAGCGGATCTTGGCCAAGCGCGCGCCGAAGTAGGCGGGGCACCACACCTGCGTTTTACAATCTTATGACGCAGTCAGCCCGCCGCCGCGGGCGATCGGTCTACCTGAACTCCTGGCCGTATCTGCGCGCGATCTCATTCAATTGCTCTTTGCTGCGCGACTTTTCCGGCACACCGGGCGGACTGGCAATCTCCCGAAAGAACGCTTCCAATCCTGTCGGCACCACCAGAGCAAGCAATACCAACTCATGCTCAGGATTCTCAAAGCCGTGCCAAGTGTTCTTTGGGATAAAGATTGTTTCACCTTTTTCTATCGCATGGCGAGCGTCGTCTAGGATGACCGTTCCGCCACCTTCGAGGACGTAGAAGGCCTCATCCATCTGGAAGTGACGGTGAACCGGAATTCCTGCCCCGGCGAGAACCTGTTGCGTCAACATCGTGACGCCGTTCGAACCGCTTCGAGGGTCCGCTTTGATGAAAATGTTCCCGCCACGCAAGACCAGATGTTCACCCCCGTTAGGACCAAGCGTATAGCCGATCGTCATTTGGCGCCCTCCAACGTGTGCGCGGACGTCTTAATGCGTACACGCCCCGGAGCTTATCCTCGAAATAGCCGCCGTGCAGAAGCAAACCTAGCGTCCGGCGACCGCCGGCTCGTTCAAGAGCTCTGGCAACAGGTGCTTCCAATACGCCGCGTCGCCCGACGTGCTGTGCCCGCGGGTGTCGGCGGACGCGGGAATTTCGTAGTAGCGGCCGTTCTTCACGCGCTTGATCTCGCGCGCGAGAATTCCGAGCTCGGCCGGATTGCGCTCGTCGTCGGCCGCATTGATCGCCAGCACGCGCGCCTTGATCTTCTCCAGATCGGGCGACGGATCGTAGTCGCGCGACGCGTCATAGGCGTAGATGTAGTCGTTGGCGTCGGCGGTGAAGCGCCGCGCCAGGCGCTCCTCGACGATCTTGTCGGCCTGCGCCCGCGTCGGCGCCGCACGGTATAGCGCGCGCGTGCCGCCGTTGGTCGCCATCGTGAAGAAGGTCGCGGCGTATTTGAAGCTCGGCGGCTGCTCGACGTAGTCGCCGCCGTTCCAGGCCGGATCGGCCTTGATCGTCTCGATCATCATGCGGCGCAGCATCCAGTTCCGGCCCGACATGGCGGCCGGCTGCGCGCCCATCGGCACCAGCGCGCTCATCATGTCGGGATACTTCGTCCCCCACAGCCAGGCGAGCATGCCGCCCATCGACTGGCCGATGACGAGCTTGAGGTGGCGGATGCCGAGGTGCTCGGTGACCAGGCGATGCTGCGCCAGCACGACGTCGTCGTAGTTGTAGCGCGGAAAGCGCATGCGCAGTCCGTTCGACGGCTTCGACGATCGGCCGGCGCCGATCGAGTCCGGGATGATGATGAAATGCTTCGCCGCATCGAGCGGCTGACCGGGGCCGAACAGTTCGCCGGCGAAATTCTTGCCCAGCATGGTCTGGCCGGAACCGCTCGAGCCGTGCAGCACCAGCACCGGTTCGCCGGCCGGCGCGCCGATCGTCATGTAGTGGATGGTCAGTTCGGGCAGGATTTCGCCGGTCTGGAAGCGGAAGTCCTTCACCACCCAGTCGCCGTGCTGCGGCGCTGGCGGATCGGCCGCCCAGGCGCGGCCGGGGCCGCAAATCATGACGGCTCCCAGGCTCAGGGCCGCGCAAGCGACCGCGCGGCTGCGCCGTCCCGACGCAATGCTAGAATTCGCTGCCATACGGCCCTTCCGGATCGGCGAGCGCCGAGAGCCGCAGCGCCGCGGCGCGCGCGAAGGCGAGCATCATGCTCTTGCGGGTCGAGGCGTGCAGGCGATGCTCGGGCGCCTCGCAGACGGATCGACGCGCCATAGGCGTCCGCGACGATCAGCCCGGTGTCGGGCGGAAAAATCTCGCACGGCACGTCGAGCGTGGTGGCGAAGAACAGCCGGTCGCAGTGCGCGCGGTAGTCCATCCATTTCTGGTCGGCGCGGAAATCCGCCACCGACGATTTGATCTCGACGATCCAGAGGTCGCCGTTGGCGCCGAGCGCCACCAGATCGGCGCGCCGGCCGGACGCCAGCGACAACTCGCTCACCACCGAGAAACCGAGCGAATGCAGCAGCCGCGTGGTGCCGCGCGCGATCTTGAGCGCGGTCGGCGACTGGCGGCCGTCGATCGGGAGCGCAGCGGCGAGGGAGCTGGGGCTCATGGAATGGAGGATTCCGGGCAGTGGAAGTTCGGTGATGACATGACGCACGCATACGATGACTCCGACGCACTTGCGCTCACCGGACTGCACCGACATTCGATCGTCACTCCGCGAAGCGGGGCTCCGTCTGACCGAGTGAGTGGCGAGCGCACCGCTTCGCGGCGACGACCTGGAGTCGACATTATTCTGCCGCAGCCGCGCGCTCGATGAAAGCCCGCGCCAGCGCCTCGCGGTCGGGCGCGATCACGCCGCGCTCGGTGATCAGCCCGGTGACGAGGCGGGCGGGCGTCACGTCGAAGCCGTAGTTGGCGACCGGCGAGCCGTCGGGAACGATCCGCACCGTCTCGATCCGGCCGTCGGCGGTGCGGCCGGTCATGCTGGTGACCTCCTCGGCCGCGCGCTGCTCGATCGGAATTTCGGCGAGCCCGTCCGACACCGTGAAGTCGATGGTCGGCGACGGCAGCGCCACGTAGAACGGCACGCCGTTGTCCTGTGCCGCGAGCGCCTTGAGATAGGTGCCGATCTTGTTGCAGACGTCGCCGTTGGCGGTGACGCGGTCGGTGCCGACGATGGCGATGTCGACCATGCCGTGCTGCATCAGGTGGCCGCCGGTATTGTCCGGGATCACGGTGTGCGGCACGCCGTGGTGGCCGAGCTCCCAGGCGGTGAGCGAGGCGCCCTGGTTGCGCGGGCGCGTCTCGTCGACCCAGACATGGAGCGGCACGCCCTGGTCGTGCGCGGTATAGATCGGCGCGGTGGCGGTGCCGACATCGACGGTGGCGAGCCAGCCGGCATTGCAATGGGTGAGCACGTTGACGCGCTCGCCGGGCTTCTTCCTGCGCGGCGATCGCCTCGATCAGCTTGAGGCCGTGACGGCCGATTTCCCGGTTGATGGCGACGTCCTCGTCGGCGATCTCGCCGGCGCGGCGGAAAGCCGCGGCCACGCGCTCCTCGCGCGGCGCGGTTGCGCAATGCCGCCATCATCTGGTCGAGCGCCCATTTCAGATTGATCGCGGTCGGCCGCGTCGCCAGCAGCGCCGCATAGGCGCGCTCGAGCATCGCGTCGGAAGCGTCCTCCCGCATGGCGAGCGCCACGCCGTAGGCCGCAGTCGCGCCGATCAGCGGCGCGCCGCGAATCTGCATGGAGGAGATCGCGTGCGCGGCGTCCGCCGAGCGTCGCCAGCCGCACCGTGACGAACCGGTGCGGCAGCGCGGTCTGGTCGATGACGCCGACGGTCGCGCCGTCGGGCTCGACCCAGATGCTGCGGAAATGCCGGCCGTCGACCTTCATGCGGCCTGTCATACCGCCAATTGCGGGCAGCGGCAAAGCGGACTTGCTCTCGGTCGGCCGCTAGACCAATCTTGGCACAAAGGGGAGCGAGCCATGGCGGCGATCAACTACGAGGTGGAATACAACAACCGCGCGCGCGTGCCGGAGCACCCGCAGATTTTCGCGCAGTGGGTGCGGGACGCCGAGCTCTACCGGCTCGCGGCGATGGAGGAGAAGCGCGCCGATCTCGGCCTCGCCTATGGCGAGAGCCCGCGGCAGTTCATCGACCTGTTCTGGCCGGACGCGAGCCGAAAGGCGCCGCTCGCGCTGTTCATCCACGGCGGCTACTGGAAGTCGCTCGAGCCATCGATGTTCAGCCACATGGCGCAGGGCCTCAACGCCCGCGGCGTGGCGGTCGCGGTCGCCGGCTACGATCTCTGCCCGACGGTGACCATCGCCGACATCATCACGCAGATGCGGCACGCCTGCCTGTTCCTCTGGCAGCGCACCGGGCAGCGCCTGATGGTGTACGGCCATTCCGCCGGCGGGCATCTGGCCGGCGCGATGGTGGCGACCGACTGGCACACGCTCTATCCCAAGATGCCGGCGGATTTCGTGCCGGCGGGCTACTCGATCTCCGGACTGTTCGATCTGACGCCGCTCTTGCATGTCGACAGCGCCAAGGATCTCGGCCTCGACGAAGAGACGGCGCGCGACGTGTCGCCGGTGCTCTGGCCGGCGCCGAAGGGCCGCACGTTCGACGCCGTGGTCGGCAGCCTCGAATCGTCGGAATTCCTGCGGCAGAGCAAGATCGTGGCAGACGCCTGGGGCAAGGCGGGGGCGCAGACGCGCTACGGCGAGATCGCCGGCACCAATCATTTCACCGTGGTCGATCCGCTCACCGATCCCAACAGCGCGATGGTCGGCCGGCTGGTGGAGCTGGCGCGCAAGACCTAGAACCAATAGCGCCAGGTGAACACGGCGGTGAGGATCGCACCGACCGAGATCACCAGCACGCGCGCCGCGGAATTCGGCAGGATCCGCGCAAGCTTCGCGCCGAACAGCGAGCCGGTGAGCGTGCCGGCCGTCATCAGCAGCACCGCCGGCCACGACAGCGCGTCCTGCGCGGCGAAGATCACGACCGCCGCCAGGCTGTTGAACGCCGTCCACAGATTCTTGGCGGCGTTGGCGGAGCGATAATCGCCGGCGGTGCCGATCGAGAGCAGCCCCAGCACCAGCACGCCCAGGCCGACGCCGAAATAGCCGCCATAGATCGAGACCGGCACCATCACGGCGAGCGAATTGACGATGTTGGTATCGGCGGCCGCGCCGCGGCGCGCGGCAAGCCAGGTGCTGATGCGCGGCGCGAACGCGAGCAGCAGCGTCGCAAAGGCAAGCAGCGGCGGCACCAGGACTTCGAACAATCGCTGCGGCGTCAGCAGCAGCAGCGCGCCGCCGATCAGCCCGCCCGCCGCCGAGACGAGAAGCGACATGACCAGCGGCCGGCCGAACGGCGGCAGTTGCGAGCGGTCATAGGCGGCGGCGAGGAACAGGCTCGGCGTCAGCGCCGTGGTGGTGACGGCGACCGCCATCACCGGCGGCAGCCCGGTCGCCAGGATCGCCGGGAAGGTGAACAGCGACGCGCCGCCCGCCATCGACGAGATCACGCCGGCAACGATGCCGGCGCCGACCAGGAGGACGATGTGGATGGGGTCCATTGCGGAGGGAAAGTTCGCTTGCTCTGTCCCCTCCCTTGTGGGAGAGGGTGGCGAGCATCGACGATGCGAGCCGGGTGAGGGGTCGCGATGCGAGCTGACCCCTCACCCGCCTCGCTTCGCTCGGCACCCTCTCCCGCAAGGGGCGAGGGTCACGGAGTGCGGTCAGAAAAACGCCTGGATGCCGGTCTGGGCGCGGCCGAGGATCAGGGCGTGGATGTCGTGCGTGCCCTCGTAGGTGTTGACGGTTTCGAGGTTGCACATCACGCGCATGACGTGGAACTCGTCGGCGATGCCGTTGCCGCCGTGCATGTCGCGG
The DNA here is from genome assembly GCA_963749815.1 of uncultured Alphaproteobacteria bacterium. Lineage (GTDB taxonomy): Bacteria > Pseudomonadota > Alphaproteobacteria > Rhizobiales > Xanthobacteraceae > VAZQ01. The sequence goes on from CAVVON010000011.1 coordinate 173,886, forward strand.
GCGAGCCGCGCGATCTCCAGCGCCTTGCCGCAATTGTTGCGCTTCAAGCAGCGACACCGCGGGCGGCGCCGCCCTGCCCTCCTCCAGCAGGCGGCCGAGCCGCAGCGCCGCGTGCAGCCCGAGCGTGATCTCGGTCTGCATGTCGGCGAGCTTCTTCTGCACCAGCTGATTGGCGGCGAGCGGGCGGTCGAACTGCTTGCGATCGAGCACGTATTGGCGGGCGCGGTGCCAGCAGAATTCCGCCGCGCCGATGGCGCCCCAGGCGATGCCGGCGCGCGCGACGTTGAGGCAGCCGAACGGGCCGGCGAGCCCCTTCACGTTCGGCAGGAGATTGTCTTCCGGCACGAACGCATCTTGCGAGCACGATCTCGCCGGTGATCGAGGTGCGCAGCGACAGCTTGCCCTCGATCTTCGGCGTCGAGAAACCCTTGGTGCCGCGCTCGACGATGAAGCCGCGGATGACGCCGTCGAGCTTGGCCCAGACCACCGCCACGTCGGCGACCGGCGCGTTGGTGATCCACATCTTGTTGCCGGTGAGCTTGAAGCCGCCCGGCACCTTCTCGGCACGCGTCACCATCGAGCCGGGATCGGAGCCGTGGTCGGGCTCGGTCAGGCCGAAGCAGCCGACCCACTCGCCGGACGCGAGCTTGGGCAGATACTTCTTCTTCTGCGCCTCGCTGCCGTAGGAGAAGATCGGGTGCATCACCAGCGAGGACTGCACCGACATCGACGAGCGGTAGCCGGAATCGACGCGTTCGATCTCGCGCGTGATCAGCCCGTAGGCGACGTAGCCGAGGCCGGCGCCGCCGTATTCCTCCGGGATGGTCGGGCCAAGGAGGCCGAGTTCGCCCATCTCGCGCACCACCTCGGCGTCGTAGCGCTCCTCGCGATAGGCCGTGAGCACGCGCGGGAACAGCTTCTCCTGCGCATAGTCGCGCGCGGTGTCGCGCACCATGCGCTCCTCTTCGGTGAGCTCGCCTTCGAGATCGAGCGGGTCTTCCCAGTTGAAGGCGGCATCCTTGATGGCGGCGGGCTTGCCTTCGCGTTTCTGTGCGGCTTGCGACATGAGGGGCTCCTTAACTCAGGGGCGGATGATAGCAGGTTTTTCGATGGACAATCGCGCGGCGGGCCCGGGTGGAACCCTCATTGCGCGATCTTGATGTTCTTGTCCTTCACCAGATTGCCCCATTTCACCATGTCGCCGGCGAGCAGCGCGCGCATCTCGTCGCTGGCGCCCGACCTGATCTCCATGCTGAGCGCCTCGAGCTTGGCGCGCAGATCCGGCGCGGCGAGCGCCTGCTTGATGTCGGCCTCGATCCTGCCGACGACCGACTTGGGCGTGCCGACCGGCGCGAACGCGCCGATCCAGGTGGCGACGTCGTAGCCCGGCACGCCCGATTCATCGACGGTCGGCACGTCGGGCAGCTTCGGGGCGCGCCTGATCGTGGTCACCGCCAGCGTGCGCAGCTTGCCCGACTGCATGCCGGCATTGGCGGTGGCGAGGTCGGCGATGATCACCTGCGCGGCGCCCTGCATCACGCCGGTGACGGCGGGCGCGCCGCCGCGGAACGGGATGCTGGTGATGTCGACGCCGGCCATCGCCTTGAACAGTTCCAGCGCCAGCAGCGTGGCGGTGCCGCCGGAGGCGTGATTGAGCTCGCCCGGATGGGCCTTGGCGTGCGCGATCAGTTCCTTGATCGACTTGATCGGCAATTCGCCGTTGACCAGCACCACTTCGGGGATCGAGGCGAGCAGCGACACCGGCTCGAAGTCGCGCTGCGAATGGTAGCCGAGGTTCGGATAGACCACCGGGTTCATCGCCATGGTGCCGTCGTGCGCCACCAGGAGCGTGTAGCCGTCGGCGGGCGACTTGGCGGCCGCCTCGGCGCCGATGATCATGGCGGCGCCGGGCCGGTTCTCGATCACCACCGGCTTGCCCCAGATGTCGGCGAGCTTCGCCGCCACCACCCGCGCGGTGGTGTCGATCGAGCCGCCGGGCGCGGTCGGCACGATGATGCGCACGGTGCGGTCGGGGTAGGTCTGCGCCTGTGCCGGCGCTGGGCGAAGGCGCGACACACGCGATAGCGGCCAGAGGCATGAGATGTTCACTGGATTCCTCCCGTCGCCCGCATTGTCGCGTGGGCTCTTTGAGGCATGATGTTACCGAAAACCGGCTTTCCCTTTTCGGGATCATGCTCTAATGACGTGTTCTAACGCGCCCGTAGCTCAGCTGGATAGAGCGCTGCCCTCCGAAGGCAGAGGTCACAAGTTCGAATCTTGTCGGGCGCGCCAGTAAATATGGGAACTTCTTTACCTCAGGGTCATCGAATATTTCGTGATAGCTAGCAGATAGCTAGCACCGTACTTGGCTCGGGTGTAAGCTGCTCGACGGATGGGTGCTGACCGGAAAAACGGGGCGCGCCGTGTAGGGCTCCAATCTAAAAGAGCGCACGCGGCAAGCCGCGCAATGACGTCCAGCCGGAGTAGTGCCAATGCCGAGCCTCGCCGTCGCCCGCATGCGCCGCTACCGCCAACGACGGCGAGACGGGCTGCGCTGCCTCACGATCGAATTGTGTGAAGAAGAAATCGATATTCTCATCGAGAAAGGATTGCTGAAGCGAGAAACGCGTAACGACGAACGGGCTGTCATCGAGGCGCTCTATGCGCACCTTGAGAACACATTGGTGTAGGTCGCATGACGCGTAATCTCCGACATCCCCGGCTGACAGTCGAAAAGCTTGCACCAGCATGCCTCGATGTGGGGGACCTTCGGCGCGCCGGCGTTTTTCGCGACCATTGGGTCACGCTACGCAGCGTTTCGCTTCGGTGGCCATTGATTGCGGAAATGCGCGTCGCCCGATATTTGATCCTCATCAAATGGGATAGGCAGATTGCGGTCCAGCCGATCAAGGTTTCATGGACACCTTGCCATTACGGGAACTATCGACCTTGGGTGCATTGCCCGGCGTGTGTTCGTTAGGACGTCGTACTTGCAAGGCCCGATATCGATCGTATCGGCGCTCTTCACCACGAGCAGGACGTTGCTGGTTGTCGCGGCCACCGGACCGAACGACTGGGTGACCTCGAATTCGACCTTTATCTCTTCGCCCACCCGCAACGGGAAGAATGCCGCAAGGTCAGTCTTCGGGCGAAAGGTCGATCGATTTTCGCCGTTCAGGCGTTCCAAGTCGAATATTCCTTGATACTGCGTGATTTCAAGTACGACATTGCTGTCGGATCGCCAGACGGTGTGTACGAGGGTATCGTCGACATGTTGCACGGTCTTCGAGGTGCTTCCGCGTTCGAAAACGACAAAACCGCGCGACACGGTCTGCGCGGTGGGGCAATCCTCAGCAGCGCCCAAGCCTGGAGATGCGATGACGGCGAGGATGATCGTCAATTCAATGGCACAGGTCTTCATGTTGAGGCGTCTGGGGTTATGCGAATTGGCGACTGCTTGCCGTTCAGTGTTTTCGCGAGAAATTTCGAGCCTGGCAACTTTCGACTTTTGCAACACAATCGGCCAGTTCCGGACTCATGCGCTGCAGAAAAATCGCGGGGTGCTTTTTTGGGGCAGCACCCAGTTCGCCAATGATGAACTTGTGGCGCTTGGGGAATTAAAAAAAACTCGCCAGGGTTTCGCCCTGGACCCAAGATGTAAATAAGGAAAGATTCAAGGAGTAACGAGCGTCCTCCCGACACGGAAGCCCAGATAGTTGCCTCGGTCGACGGCCGTGAACCTGTAGCGGACGGCCGCGCGTAGGAACCGGGAAGCGCTGACCCAGGAACCGCCGCGGACGGTACGGCCACTGCAATCCCCACTCGTCCACGCCGAACCGTCGGTGGGTGTTTCCTTGTAGTCGTCGTGATAGCAATCCAGCACCCATTGCAACACATTGCCATACATGTTGTAGAGGCCGAACGCATTGGGCCTGAACGATCCGACTGGTGAGGTCTCCCGGTTATCCCACTCGCTGCCGCACCCATCGCAATTGGCGTTCCCCGTGCCGATCTCCTCGCCCCAGTAGTAGGTCGTTGTGGTGCCAGCGCGCGCCGAGTATTCCCATTCGGACTCTGTGAGCAGACGGTAAGGTTTGCCTGTCATCTTGGAGAACCACGCCACGTACTGCTGGGCATCGTCCCAGGTGACATTAATGACCGGCTTGATGCCCCGTCCGTAGCTGCTGTCGGGAACTTGCGGGCAGCCACCAACCGAGACACAGGCATCCCAATCGGCAAACGTCACATCGAACTTGGAAACCGCAAACGGCTTGGAAATGGTGACCTTGTGCTGTGGGCCTTCATTGCCATAGCGGCCCTTTTCAGTCGCGGGCGACCCCATCACGAATTCACCCGCCGGAATGACGATCATCTCGGGGCAGTCCTTGGCGCATTCACGGAAGCTCGCCAGCGACTTGAGCGCACGCTCGGCCTCAGGTCTGAGTACGTATGGATCGAAGTTTGCGACCCGGTAGGGCCGCATCGTCATGTACCAATTCGTCTGCTCCTTGACGTACGCTTGGTTGATCCACCCAACGAGACCGGCGATGATGCCGACCAGCAGCACGTAAATGAGGGCTCGCACACGTCGCGTTCTGGCTCTTGCGATCGACTCCGCTTTCCGGCAGGCCGCGAGGTATTCGCGATCCGTCGGCTCAAGATTTGCCGCGAGGTCTGGTCGTTCTCGCAGCCGCTCCGCCGCTGCCAGTCGATCCGTCGTGTGCGTGAGCCACGTCGGGCTCTTGGCGTTCGCAGCCCAGTCGCGAGATGCACGTTTGACGCCATACATGACGCTGAGCAGGCCGGAATCCTCCTTGAGCCAGCCCTGTAGCAGCCCCCACTGCCGCAGCAGCGCCTCGTGCGCGGGTTCGACAGTCTTCTCGCCCGTGTCTTTGGCGACGTCGGTTGATAGGAGGCGCTGGTCGACAAGGAGGTTCATAAGCGGCCTTGCCTCGGCCGGGATCTCCGACAACCGGGCCACGCGGCGGCGCGGCGAACCAGTGTCTGGGTCGATCCCGGCGACCCAGGGGATCAAACCTCGGCGCAAAAGAGCAAAGCGGGCCTGTCGGTCCCTCGGGATCGTAGGATCGCTATCGGCCACCTTGAACGCCTGCTCAACCGCCGCTTCGATCGAGCCCGATATACCGCCGAGCTGATTGTAGTGCTCCTGCTTGAGATGACTGCCGCCACGGTACTCGCCGTAGAGCCGCTCCAACGTAAAGGCCAGCAATGGTAGCGACATCCTTGGCGCCGCCAGCCTCGATGTCGGTCAGCAGAGCCTGCACAAGCGCGTCATCGATCTTGAGCGCGCGCGACGTGCCATCAAGCCGCTTTGCTGGTCCATTGATGACCTCGGCATACGCTCCCTGCGGCATCGGTGGCAGGCTGAGTGTGGCCTGTTTGACGCCGTCCAGTTCCTTGACGAGTTGGAGGCGCTCGTAGTTATCGGAGCGGATTGTGAACAGCGCGGCGACCGCGGGCGCATCGTTGACCAGCAGATCGCGTAGCAGAGCGAGGAAATTATGCGCCTCCTCCTGCCCCTCGGCGAGAAACAGCTCCTCGGCCTGATCAATGGCCAGGATCAAGGTCGGAGGCTTGGGCTTCGTTGTCGCCTCGAAAGCCGCTGGCGTGACCTTATCAACCAGCGTTTGCAGCAGTGGCCGCAGCTTAGCCGCGCCGCCATCGATAGCCGCTCTTATATCAGCGCGCGTGGCTGGCAGCTTCGCCGCTTGCAGGGCACCTTCCAGCGATCGCAGCAGGCCGGTTTCACCCGAGAGGGCCGCGCGCTCCGGCCGGACGACCGGGAACGGCAGGAAATGCCGGTCGTCGCGCACCAGCCGTGGCAGGAGACCTGCGCGCATGAATGACGACTTGCCAGCCCCAGACGCCCCCAGAATGACGAGAAGGCGTGGCGGAGCCGCCTCGCGCAAGGCCCTCAGTTGATCGAGGGCAGCAACCACCGGCGCATCGCGGCCGAAGAAGATGCCGGCGTCGTCGGCTTCGAGGGCCGCGAGTCCCCGGTAAGGCGGACGGTTTGGATCGTTAGTTGGTGGCCATGCGAAATGCTTGGCATCGATACCGGACCGCTCGATTCCGATCTTGAGGCGCAGCAAGCCTTGCTCGGAGAAGGCGACCGTGGCCGTCTTATCGCCGGGAGGCAGCGTCACTGTGAAAGCCACGGTGCGTGCACCGACTGTCAGATCGACACTCTGATACTCAGCCGTCATTTCCCCTGGCAGAGCCGAGAAGGACGTCGGGGAGACGACTACGGGTAGGATGGCCTTCGGGTTGCTGCCATGCTTGGTAAGCAGGAACTCGGCCTTGCACCAACTGGACGCGGCCCACTCTGGCGACACAATAAAGATGACAAGCTCGCAACGATCAACGGCTCCCTTCAATGCCGCTTGCCACCGATCGCCCGCGGCCAAACCCCGCTCCGGGTCAAGATCAAGAAAGACATCGTCCCAGCCTTGCGTTTGCATCCAGTCGCGAACCGCAATGGCTTCAGCGTTGTTGGCACTCGAATGGCTCAAAAAAATGCGTGACATAACAACTGCCCCGAAGGAGCTACCGCCCCAGCACAAAGCGTAAAGATGCAGGCGGCGGTTGTCACGATGCCGCCCAGCCAGCAAGCAGACCCTAGGCTGAACGGTGCCCGTACTGCGCTGCACCGAACTCTGGTAGCAAAGCGCCGGTTTGGGTCAAACTCGGACCTGGCCCGATTTCCGCTCCACGTCCGCTTCTCTAATCGGCCGTTCGGGGTCAAGCACTTTCAGACTGTCCACCAGGACGGTGTCGATGTCGCTCACGGGCTCGTGCTTCTCTCCGGAATCGGCACCAAGGCCCTTCCATCATGGGATTCGAGGACGAGGTGGAACAATCTCTTACGCGGCCTTGCCGTCAAACAAACGGTAGGTCCAAGCGGACATGCGAACTCACCTCATCCATCGTCCCGCGAGGGACATCAGTCCACCGCTCGGTGGAGCTCGAGTTTCCTCCTATCGGATCTGATCTTTCACGGTGTTATGCTGCTGCCGCGGCTTGTTCCCGGGTCCAGCGGAACTCGGTGCCGTCAACCCAGATGCGATGCATGATCACGGCCAATCGGCGTGCCAGTGCGACGATCGCCTTTTTCATTCCGCGCCGCCTGGCGATCTGCATCGCCCAGGCCTTGAGCCAAGACCATTTCTTGGAACGCAGCATGCTTTGGGCCGCTTCGTAGAGCATCGCCCGCATCATCTCATCTCCACAGCGCGATATTCTGCCGCTCCAATCGACCTCGCCCGATTGATACTTGGCGCACGTCAACCCAAACACCGCCCCGACTGACTTGGATTTGCGGAAGCGAGCGGGCACGTCGACCGTGGCACGATAGGTCAGCGACACCACTGGACCAACGCCAGGGGTCGTCATCAAACGCCGGCACACCTCATCGTCCCGCACGATGGCCAGCAGCCGACGATGCAGGATGACGATCTGCTCGCGCAGCACCCGCCTGACAATGAGAAGCGGTTCGACCAGAACCGCCAAGTCAGGGAGGTTCTCGACAAGCTCCCTGATGCGGGCCTCGAACTTCATCTTCCCGGCCATGCCGACCTTGAGGCCGAAGTTGCGCAAGGTGCCGCGCAGGTCGTTCTCGATAGCGATCGCCTTCGACTGCAGCAACTGGCGATGGGTCAGCAGCATCCGCAGTTTCTGACTGCGCAACGTTTTCACATGCACCGGACGGTAAAGCCCGACCCGCATCATCTGTGCGATGCCGCGCGCATCGTTGCGGTCTGTCTTGTTAATCTGCGCCTTCAACGCCGCCCGCATGTGCCGCGTCTCGACACAGATCACCGGGAAGCCCGCATCGGCCAGCGCGCTGTAAAGCCATTGCGACAACGGCCCGGCTTCCAATCCAATTCGCTTGAAATGGTAGGCGGGGTTCTTCAGTGCCGCCAACAGCGCGTCGGGCTCGCTCGCCACCTTCACTTCGCGAATGATCTTGCCCGCGTCATCCACAATGCAGATGCTCGTGTCCTTGACCGAAACGTCCAGTCCAGCAAAATGGTCCATGCTGCGCTTCTCCTTCTGATGCTTGAGGCCGTAACCACGGACCTCGTTTCACCATCAGCCTGAAACGCAGCACCCAAAATCTTCAGCTATCCACAAGCCGCAGGCCGATTACCCCATCTCCTACCTCAACACCGGACATCGTTTGGGGTCTCGGTCACTTCCGATTTGGGCCAGACTCAGACGTCGTCGCCATCATTCGATCATCTCACCGGAGCGGGTGGCGGTGCGCCGGCCGCGTGAGTGTTCGTTCAACCGCCGTCACCGTCAGTCGAGTGAAGTTGCTCTCAGGTTGGCGGCGGGGCAATATCTCCCTACCCAGAGGAAGCCATGCGGGGACTGTTCACTATTTTTCTATTCTGTACTTGTATTGGCGCGCTGGCTCAACAAAACCCGCGACCCCGGCTCATTCCAATTGGCTGCAATTTTGATGGCGGCCTCTCGTGGCTCGCTCTCGGTAAGGCGGGCGCTAGTCCTGAACTGAAGTCTTTTCAGGTCGAAATTCCAGAGGTGGATTTGGAAAGCGTAGAGGTGACGATATCACCCTCTAAAATGGACATGTTTATGCCCTATGGCCTCGGTCCGGTTGTTGGTCCGATAAATGTTGTGAGCACCTCAATCAGCCCTCGACATGTTGATGGTGCACTGAATGGAAATGTCGTCACCATACGTTTCGATATTTTGACTTCCTATTCCACCCCGACTGAGTTTTTGGAACCTGGGTCAATCTCCTACATCCTCGTGCTAAACAATAAGAGTACAGGGTGCCGACGTTGATATATGGAACTTCGATGCCACAGAGTGGGCGCCCTCAATCGCATCAAAGGCTGAAAAGCTCACAGCGAGCAAATGCCTTCCGCTCTTCCCTCATGAACGGACGTCGGTGATCGCGACTGGAATGTCCGTTCCGGGCGGCGGATTCAACGGATCAGCGCAACACCTTCTAATCTTACGAGGTGAGGAGGTGTGGCATGGTGACTTCACGGATTTTGTTCACGGCAGCGCAGAAGTCCGAGCTGTGGGAGCGATGGAAGAGCGGGCAAAGTGCTGCGGCCATCTCGCGGGCGCTGGAAAGGAAGAACAAGACCGGCGTTGAGCGGATCGTGGTCCTGCATGGAGGGATCGTGCCGGGACCGCGCCGGAGAGCCTTGGCAGCACTAAGGCTTGAGGAACGCGAAGAGATTTCCCGTGGCATTGCGGTGGGCCAGTCGATCCGGCAGATCGCCCAGGGCCTCGGACGGCCGCCATCGACAGTAAGCCGGGAGATCAGGCGCAACGGCGGCAGTCAGGCCTATCGTGCAAACTGGGCTGAGCGGCGTGCCTGGGAGCGGGCGTTGCGCCCCAAGCTGCACTGGGCTGAAGCCCGCAGGCGCGCGCGTCGCGGATACGATGTTGCATTATCGCTCGTGATGTCCGCTATGGGAGCAAGAGCGGAAGTTTTTTGCTCGCAGTGAGCATTTCTGCTTGTGACCCCGGAGCGGACCTGAGGACCTGATGTCGTTTGAGATCGGCGATACGGTCACGGTCCGGCGGAGAGGGCTTTCTTAAAACTTCATGGACGCGACATCTGCCCGTCCGCTGAATAGCGCCCCGGCCCTTGCAGTGCGAGCAACAGGAACCCGCCCATGATGGCAAGGTTCTTGTAGAAGTGTGCCATGTTGCCGCCGCGCGCGGCTCCCTGCATGTCCCAGAAGTTATGGGCGAAGAAAACTACAAAGATAAGGTAGACGGCAAATGCATAGGCAACCCAACGAGTCTTGAAACCGACCAGGATTGCAAATCCACCGATCAGTTGGATCGCTGCGATTAAATAGCCAAACCATGTCGGTGGGGCGATGCCACCCCCGACTGTGTCAAAGAACCGCTTGAGTGCTGCTTGATTGAAGTTAAGCCAAGCATTGATATCTGCAAGCGCCAAGTAGCCGTAAACGATGAACACCGCCGATAACAGAATGCGGCTAACGGCGTGACGGCGCGCAGCACCGCACCAGTCTTGGCACTCTGCCGCCAGCTCCTCGCAGCCGGGATAGACCCCGGCGCGCGGCTGGATGCGTACCGAGGCACAACACTGGCCATCCGCGTTCGCTCCATCGGCGAGGGTGCTCGGCTTCGAGTATGCGACATCGGTCTCGCCGAAATCGCACATCGAGATTTATGGAATGTCGCGCGACGGTCCAGTTTATTTCGCTTTGATATTGACGGCCCGGATAAACTTGGCCCATTTCTCGGTTTCGTAAGCACCACGGTGTCGCGCATCAGCCGGTAGTCCATGCCGGCCGCAAAGCCGCCGGCGCGCGCGGTGAGGTCGTTGGAGCCGCCGACCGGATTGCCGCTGGTCCGGTTGTAGCCGCCCGAACGATGTCGGGTGTTGAGGTAGGAGCGGACCTGGAGCGGAAATCGCGTCAGGTCCGAATTTAGCCCACTTCGAACATCGGATGGATGGTGAGCGGCTTCGGAGGAAGCGCAGTCAACAAGAGCGGGTGTTACTAGGTTCGACTGCCCAATTTGCGCGTTTCAGGAGTTGTCGAGGCGCAGTTCGGCTCGTTTTGGAATCTGAAGTTCCGGAAGACCGCATTCCTTCCAAACGTTCAGTGCTCTCATCATCATTTCTTTTGGCGGCAGTGAGAATAATCCAGAATCGATCTTTTGGGTGGCATCTAGAATGATCTTGGACCCTTGGGTGATTACCCCATGGGCATCGCGAACAGACGGGTCAATTTGAAGTGGTACATAAACGTCGTCGATAATGACCGTATCGCGGTGCGGGTCAAATCGAGAGTTCATCGCCCATTCGACGTGGCTGTGATCACGAATATCGACATCGGCGTCTACCAAGGTCACTCGCTTGAAGAGCGAGATATCGGCAATCGTACGACCGACCCGCTTTCCATGCCCGGGAAATCGTGGGGTCATCGCAATGACGCAATGCGCAAGAAGGCCACCAAAAGTTTGATCGATCCAAACATCGTGTACTGACTGTTCGCCAATGTGATCACGCAGCGTCTGGAGAACAACGCCCGCGTTAATTAAACTTTGTATTGTCGTACTCTCAGACGGAGGCATTTGACTTGTGTAGCCGTAAAAAATCGGATCACGTCGGTGAGTTATTGCGGTGATATGGGCTACAGGTCGTTTGTCCACCACGCCCATGTAGCCGGCGAATTCTCCGAACGGCCCTTCGTCGTCTAAGTCGCCGGGCGCGATTTCCGCCTCGACGATGATTTCGGCATTGGCCGGGACCAACAGATCAATGGTCTTGCAACGAACCAGATCGATTGGCTCGCCCTTCAAGCCGCCAGCGAGTTCTATTTCGTCTCGGCCGTACGGTAGATTCGCAACGGTTGCCAAATGGACAGCCGGCTCGGTTGCAATAACCCACGCGATCGGTGCTTTTTTGCCCTTTTCGGTCCACGTCCGAACGTTTCGTGTGCCTTGACGGTTAGGGGAGAGATTAACGACGACACTACGGTCATCGCGGACCATCGTGCGATAGACGCCCATGTTTCTTACGCCAGTGCCGTGATCACGGGTAACCACAATGGTGGTGAGGTAAGGCGCTTTGTCCTTGCCAGGCGTCCAAGTCACGATCGGTAGAGTGCTCGAGACTTGCCTGCTGGCCAGTTAGCACGATTTCGTGGCATGCGCCGGTGTCGACAATTCTCGGCTTGATTGGATTGCGCAGCGCGCTGACGACCTTTTCGTTAATCTGGTCCACGTCACATTGTAGGGCAACAGCGATGCTTTCTGGACAGGCGCCAAGCGCACCGGTGACGACCGGAATTTTCGAGCCTTTGATATTCTGGAAATACAGGCCAAACCGCTGATTGATCGGTAGTGCCTGATACATCCACTTAGCAAGACACGCGACTTCCCAGTTATGATCGATTTCACGATGAATGCGTTTGACAAGGCCTCGCTGTTCGACAGTTGCTAAGTAGTCTCGCATGTCACGGTAAGGCATGGTTTTGTCTTTCCAGTTCATTCGGCGACGGCGGCCAGCGCCGATAGCAGTCGTATCGCCGCCGTGGGTCAATAAGCGTGATGAACTCGCGTCGGCCTTTTTGGCCAGCTTCGCCGCGATTGTGGATCGTTGAGAACTGCTCGATCCGCTATCGAAAGTGCGCCGAGCGGCGTCGTTGGTCCCGTCAACTTCGCGCAACGACGCGTTCGAGCTTCTTGCTCAAAATCCAGGAGAGCCCCAGGAATACGACCAGCATCACCAAGCCCAGGCCCGAAGAGGCGTCACTCATAACCTTCTCCGAGACTTGGCCGAAGGCATAGCCAACTGAGACGACCGCGCAGGACCACAGACCGGCCGCAACGAAGTTGAGTGCCAAGAAAGTGGACCAAGGTAGCCGCGACATCCCGTAGGCAAAGCCCGCAACGCCACGAATGCCGTGCGGATAGCGATGGAACAGAATCATCCAGACATAGTGACGGTCTGCCAACCGGGCCGCAGTCTGGATAGCGCGTTCAAGCCTTGGAAAGGAGCGGAGCCAGCGGGTGCCAAAACGGCGCCCAATCCAGAAGCGGATCGCATCGCCCGTGAAACTGCCGAACCAGCAAACCACGATGAGTGTGCCGAAGTTCAACGCGCCCGAATGCGCAGCATAACCGGCGAATAGCGCAAGGAGCAGACTGTGTGAGGCGGCATAGCCGAACATCAGGCTGTAGGCCGCATCTCCGTGTTGGCGTATAAGATCGAGGAACGAAACCAAGTCTGTCGGAAACAGCAATGGGCCCACCTCAATAATTTCATTTCACCTTCCCCGAAGGCGGGGATCGGCCCGAACGCCAGCACACCGCCAAGAATACTAGGACGCCAGCGGCAGGTTGCCAACTCGGGGGCGTCTCGGAAGTGGCCGAAAGCCCGGACGATGTCTGGTTTCAGGTGACCACCGGACTCGTTGTGCTCACTGAATTCTGTCGCTCCTGACCCTTATCGACATTGGCCGGTCGTTCACCGAGCAAGGTCTGCACTCCACATGCGCTGCGGGCGGTGTCGACTTCTGGCAGTTCAGGCGTGCGTTGAACCTAAGAACTCGCTGCCGGTCGGCGTTGGCTGAACCGGATGCGATTGCCGAAGGGATCGATGACCTCCATGAGGTCGGCATTCCATGGCGCCAGCTCAATGCCGGGCCGCATGAAGCCGTACCCCTTGGCATTGACCTCGCGATGGTAGTCCTCAAGCCCGTGCATCTCCACATGGATCGTGGAGCCCGGGCAGCAATCGCCGTGGTGCTCGGTGAGATGCAGCACCATGACACCGCGCGACACCTGCATGTAGATCGGCGCGCTGTCGTCGAACCCTGTGCTCCCAATCGACCGCAAATCCGAGAAAGCCGACATAGAATTCGCGCGCCTTCTCAATTGAGAAGATGCGAAGGAGTGGGATTATCTGCTCGAACTGGATGGACAACCGGACATCAATCGCCGAGGCCAGCAGGTCCGTTTCGGGCCAGGAGCCGCCTTGAGCAGCCGCAACAAATCTTGACCAACGGCACCTGCTGGCCGCCTTCCATCACATCGAGCGGTGCATTTGGAGCGTCGCACTATCTCAAGCGAAGAAAGCATTCGCGATTATTAAAGCGGGGATCAATCTTCGCGCTCAAAGAATTCATTGCCGGAGGCCGGTCGGCCGGGGAAAAAGTTGCTGGACGGCGTGACCGTCGTGATCGTGAGTCGCTTGCCATCGAGCACAAAGGTCCGCAAGTACTCCTTGCCGGTATCGTTCTCGTTCCACGACGCATCGATCTTCACGAGTAGCTTGTTCCCCTCCACGCGATAGCGGCCTGTCCAGGCCGCCATGGTACGAAGGAGCTGGGCGCGCTCGGCATCAGTCTGCGCGGGCTTGCGGCCTTCGGCCACGCGAAAGCTAGTGATGTATCCGGTTGCCGTCAGGATCAGGCGTCCTTGCGGGTTGGGTCCAAGCGCATCCCTCGCCTCTTCCTTGGTATCGCTGGGCCAGACTTTAAAGGCGACGAGCTTCCAAGTCCCGATCAAGCCTTCGCCAGCCTGCGCAACGGCAACGCCGGGAAGCACAACTCCTGGCCACAAAAGCAATGTGGCAGCAAAACACCGTGCGCCAAGACGGTGCATGGGTGTTCCTCCTGATTGTCGTGCGCGTCCGATTGACCTGACTGCCTGTCAGGATAGCTAATGCGTTCATGGCGACATCATGTTATTGTTTGATGAAATCATATCCATATGGCTATGGGTGCTTGTCATGCCCTGGACCGACCGCGTCGGTCGCCGCCTCAAACTGCACGACCTCCACGTTCTGATGGCTGTGATACAGGCCGGCAGCATGGGCAAGGCAGCTCAGCGCCTGAATACCGCCCAGCCCGCCATTTCGAGATCAATTGCGGCACTCGAACATGCGTTCGGCGTGCCTCTTCTGGATCGCAGTCGGCGGGGCGTCGAGCCAACCAAGCACGGCCGCGCGTTGCTCGACTGCGGGGTGGCTGTTTTCGATGAACTGCGTCAAGGCGTGAAGAGGATGGACTTCCTATCCGATCCCACGATGGGTGAAGTGAGGATCGGAGGCAACGAGGCCATTATTGCCGGCGTATTGCCCGCCGTGTTCCAACGCCTGCGTCGTCGATACCCCGGAATCGCGATCCACGTGACCCAAGCAGCGGCATTCGCCCAGCAATATCGCGACTTGCGTGAGCGAAAAATCGACTTCGTCTTCGGCCGTATCGCGCCATCGATCGAAGAGGATGTTGATGTGGAAATCCTGTTCCAGGAGCGTCTCTTTGTCGTGGCGGGAGTGCAAAACAAGTTGAGCCGCCGTCGCAAAATCGAATTGGCTGAACTGGCGGATGAGCCTTGGACGCTGACTCCACCCGACAGTCTGGTCGGCTCTCTTGTTGCAGATGCATTCCGAGCGAGCGGTGTCGAGGTCCCAAGCAAAGGCTTGGCGACGGGGTTAATTCACCTGCAATGCGCTTTGGTGGCCAGCGGAGCTTTTCTAGCGATCTTTCCGGGCTCCATGTTGCGGTTCTGCCCCAATCTTCCACCACTCAAGGTGCTGCCCGTGACGTTACCGGTAGCGCCTTGGCCAGTCGGCATCACGGTCTTGAAAAACCGCACACCCAATCCCGCGGCGCAGCTTTTCATCGAGTGCACCCGCGAGGTAGTGAAGCCGCTGGCGAGTAAAAAATAATGCTGACATGCAATATGTCTTTGTCGCTCGGCGGGCAACATCCAGGGCGAAAGAACCTTTCGCACTGCGTCAATTGACGGTGGTGAACCGCCGCTTTGGGTCGATGCTGTTGAAAAAGGATTTTGAGGGGGTCCCTCGAGTAATATTGATTCAAGACGAGCACCCAACGAGCAAGATCGATTCAAAAATTCACTCGCTCCGATTCGAATATTTCAAATTCTAATTCCACAGCTTCTTTTTGGATACTTTTTCAACAGCATCGGTCACAAACGGAAATACTCACCGCGAGCAATTGTTGTCCGCTGTGCACCAAGTAGCAGACATCGATCGGCCGGTAGGCCGTTCGCAACTGCGATCGCGGGTTACAAAAATGGTCGCCCTCCCCCTGCCGGGCGTGTCTGGTGTGATTTGCCGCTGGGTGGCGGCTCGGGCTGCCGGGCCACGGACGGGCATGTCTGGGCCACGACAGCCCGACTGTGATGCCCCGATTGCTGGAAACTAACGGAAAGCCGGCCCGGCTGACGTACCTATTGTTCGCAGGGCCACGGCTTGTCGAGGGCCTTGCAACGATCCATTTCCCTTTGGATTTTGAGCAAGCCATTAGTAGTCGTGAGGGAATTGAAGGAATTGAGGGAATTAGCTTCGGCCGGTCGGGGCTGTCCCAAGTAAGTACCTACGGCGGCTCCGCCTGCGGCCGCGCCCCCCGTCTTTGCTGCCGGGCCAGCGACCTCCCAAACCCACTTCCCAGCTCTCCACACCCAGACGCCCGTTTGCGCATCAGACGTTGCAGGCGGGATCACGAAAAGTGCTGCTACGATAAATGCAATGAGGTGCTTCACGGGACCTCCAAAATTGGCCATTCCCTATTATGAAATTAGACCGCATTCTTCTCATGGTCAATAAGGCGTGCCCTATACGAAGAAAAGACCACAAGATCGTTCAGGGGGTGGCGTACGAACGCCCCCGCCGATAACCTGATATTGCCATCGCAGGGCAGCCTATGGCCGATATTTTCATCAGTTATGCGCATTCAAGCCGGGCGCTCACCGAGCAATTGGCCGGGAGGCTTGAGGCCCTAGGATTTGCAGTTTGGTGGGATAGAGAGATCGTAGGAGGCGAGTCCTTTCGAGATCCCATAATCAAGGAGCTCGAACTGGCGCGGGCGGTCATCGTAATTTGGACCGCAGAATTGGCGAAGTCAGCTTGGGTACAGCACGAAGCTGGTCGGGCAGATCAGCTCCGTATGTTAATTCCCGCTTGTGACAATCTCGACTTAAAGAACATTCCGTCGCCATACGCTGATCGGCATACCGTTCTAGTTACAAACCTCGACGCTATTCTTGATGCGCTTGGTAGGCTTGGCGTTAGGGTGGGCGTGGCCAACAACCTTCAATTGGTGGCTACCTATAAGGGGCACAGTGGACGTTTTGGTGGCGTAAACTCGGTCGCAATTTCAGCCGATGGAAACTATGCCCTTTCGGGAGGGGAAGACCGGACACTCAGGCACTGGAATTTGTCGACAGGTGAGCAAGTCCAACAGCTGAAAGCGCATGGTAGCTCAGTGACTGCCGTTGCCTTCCTGTCGAATGGGCGCAAGGCGCTTTCCAGCAGCGCAGACAAGACACTCAAGGTTTGGGACCTTGAACAAGGCCGGACGGTTTCCACGTTGTCTGGCCATGCAGGCTGGCTTCGTGGCGTCAACGCTCTTGCTGTAGCTCAGGATGGCCGCACAGCCCTTTCAGGGGGTGTCGACAAAATTATCAAACATTGGGACCTTTCAACCGGAGGGGAAATCCGATCACTGCCCGGACATACCAAAGCAGTAAACGCTATCGCAGTCACATCCGACAACCGGATAGCCTTGACAGGTGGGGGTGATGGAACGCTTCGCCTCTGGGATCTCTCAAGCGGGCTCATGATGGGCACGATGCCTGGGCACAAAGGCCTTGATGGTGTCAGTTCGGTTGCGATCGCCAAAAACGGACGCTCTGCACTTTCAGCGGGGGCAGACAACGTAGTGAGGGTGTGGGCGCTTCCAAATGGCCGACCCATCGGGGTGCTTCAAGGGCACGCAAAGGCCGTCAACTGCGTTGCGATTTCACCAGACGGGCGCATTGCACTTTCTGGCTCCGTCGACCAGACGCTCAAACTTTGGGATTTATCAACCTGTCAGGAACTTCGCACCATCGATGCGCATTCGGGTATTGGTGGCGTTCTCTCGGTCGCGATTTCGCCCGATGGGCGAGTGGCTCTTTCCGGCGGCGCAGACAATCTAGTCAAGATGTGGAATCTTGTTTGATTAGGTCGGGCAATAGTTCCTATCAAGGTTCGGTATGTAGGGCCACGCCAGGCCGACTGCGGTGCCTCCGATTTTGATTTGCCGCTCAATCGCGGTCAACTTACCATTTGTCGGGCTTGTCGTGCCCCGTAGCAGGCCGTTTCAACTGGTAGGCGGCTTGGTGTACCGCCACCGCGCACGCTCATGTCGAACCACGCCAAGGGCAGACAACGGCTGTTGCATCTTTGGGACGGTCCAGACCGTTACAAGCTGAACCTTGATGCCAGCAATGCCAGCGCGTCAGACACCAATTGCTCTGGGTCTTTGCCGAGTTGGCGATAGAAGCGCGGATTGTTGTGCGCATCCATGCCGCGCTTGAACGTTTGGGTATCCACTGATCGATCAAAAAACCGGGCCGCAACCTCCGCATTGCGGTGAGCGCCTCGGGGTCCGAAATTCTGTCTCTCGGCCCGTTTGTCTCCAAACCTCCCGACTGCGCGGATTTAGTACGGAACTCGTAAGCGGTTGATTTTAGTCGCTTTTTGTGAGGCAAAGCTCCGCACTTTGTAGAAATATCGCGGGGTAGCGGGAGCGACTGGGGTTCAACTTGGGTGTTGATTGCGCTGCAGCTTCTCAGTCACTCGGTACGGATCCGGTCGCGGGGCAGATCGATCTCATGTTCGATCAGGCCGGGAATACGCTTGCGCAATTGCGCAATAACAAGATCAAGGCCCTCGCTGTTGCCGCCACGAGGCGGCACGCCCTGGCGCCGGACATTCCGACCATGGATGAGGCTGGCGTGCCGGGTTTCACGCTGTCGGTTTGGCATGGGATGTGGGCTCCCAAGCGTACGCCAAAAGACATCATTGCCAAGCTGAATGCGGCCATCGTGACGGCGCTGGCAAATCCTGCCCTACAGCAGAAGCTCATCGACCTCGGCCAAGAAATCCCGCCACGCGATCAGCAGACGCCGGAGGCGCTCAGCGCTTACCAAAAAGCGGAGGCTGAGAAGTGGTGGCCGGTCATCAAGGCGGCTAACATCAAGGGAGAATAGCCCGTTCCGCGAGCTTCCCGACGGCCCATGCCATTTTCGAAGTACCTCCCCGAGCATATGGGTGCGATCACGCTCGCACCGGCGGGTCCGTTCGTCGCGGGCTCGTTCGCCGAGCTCAATCTGGTCTACACCGCCGGCACGTTCGGCATCGACGATACCGGCATGCTCAAGGTCTCATGGCGGACCACCTCCGACATGAGCAAGCCGCAGTTTGACAATCCGCAAGCCGCGAATTTCACCACGGTCGAAGCGAGCAACGGCGCCAAGCTCGAAGTTTGGTTCGACAAGCTGAACATTCGTCCCTATGCCAACACTCTTTTGATCCGTGTCGGCCGCGGGTTCCTGCGCCAGGGCGATACCCTGACGATTCGCATGGGCGACCGGCGCCAAGGCTCGCCTGGTTATCGATTGCAGACCAACGTGGAGGAGCGCGTCGAGCTCAAGACGTCAGTGGACGCGTTTGCGACTTATGAATTCTGCGAGCTTCCGGAGCAGCCGGCATTCGATCTCGTGCCGGGTCCGGCAGCTACCTGGAAGGCGATCTGGCCCTCGCTCGCCGTCGTGGGCGAGCCGTTCCGATTGGCCATCGTGGCGGAAGACCGCTGGGGCAATCCGACTGCGGACGCCGAAGCGTTGTTGATGCTCACGCCGTCACGCGGCGTTCGTGGCCTGCCCGGGCGCGTGGCGATCCGCAACGGCGAGGGCGCGCGCGTGCTGGACAATCTCGTCGTCGAATCGGCAGGCGATCTCGATCTATCCGTCGCGATTGCCGACATGGAGGTTGCCCGCGCCAACCCGATGCGAGTGGTGGCGAGCGCGCCCATCCGCCGGTACTGGGGCGACCTGCACGGCCAGAGCGGCGAGACCATCGGCATGGGCTCCGCCGAGGCCTATTTCCGCTATGCGCGTGATGCGGCGTTCGTCGACATGGTCGGCCACCAGGGCAACGATTTCCAGATCACTGACGCATTCTGGAAGAAGCTCAACCAGCTCACCGCCGATTTCGACCAACCCGGAAAATTTGTTTGCCTACCGGGATACGAATGGTCGGGAAACACCGGGATGGGTGGCGACCGTAACATCTTCTATCGACACGAGGGCCAGCCGATCCGTCGCTCGTCGCACATCCTGGTCGAGGGCCGAACCTCAACGGAGGCAATCTACACCGCGGATGAACTGTTCAAGACGCTCGAGGCCGAGGACTGCCGGGTCATTGCGCATGTCGGAGGCCGCTACGCCGACCTGAAATATGCTCACGACGGGCGGGTCGAGCGCACCGTCGAGGTGCATTCAAGCTGGGGCACATTCGAATGGCTGTTGCATGACGCCTTCGAGAGAGGATTTCGCGTCGGCGTCGTCTGCCACAGCGATGACCATAAGGGGCGCCCCGGCGCGACGCGCCCCGGCGCGTCGACGTTCGGGGCGGTTGGCGGGCTCACCTGCTACTTCATGCCCGAGCTCAACCGCAATGCGCTGTTTGAGGCGCTGAGGACGCGACGGCATTATGGGACGACCGGTCCCCGCATCTTTCTCGACCTGCATGGAGCGTTCGAGCAACCAGTGACAGGCTTTTCGGAGGACCCGAATTTGGGCTCCGCACAGGAATTTGCGGTGCGCGAGGTTCGCATGGGCGACATTATCCGACCCGGCGCCGTACCGATGAGGATGTCGGTCGAAGCAATCGGCACCGCGCCGATCGAGCGCCTCGATGTACTGCACGGAACGCAGGTCGTGCAGACGGCGCGACCTTATGCTGATGCGGAACTCGGTCGCCGCGTGCGCGTGCTCTGGCAAGGCGCGGAATATCGCGGTCGCGGTCGTGAGACCATCTGGCATGGAAAACTCGAACTAAAAGGCAACCGCATTGCGCGCTTCGCGCCGGTGAATTTTCTTAATCCGGAGCGCACCATCAAGAAGAACGCGTCCGCTACGGGGCTGACTTGGGATTCAGTGACGACTGGCAATCTTGCGGGCATCGATCTGTGGCTTGATCAGGCGAATAGCGGCTCGCTCAAGATCGAAACTAATGTTGTCTCGGCGGCGGTGGACTTGAGCCGGTTGGCGGGCGATCGAATGACCTTCGAAGGCGGCGGTCTCGAGCGAAAGATCAGCATCTATCGGCTGCCGGAAAACGACTGGAGCCGGCGCGTTACGCTCGACCACACTGTCGCGTTCTCCGGCCAAGCCGACCTTCCAGTCTACGTCCGCGTGACACAGGCCGATGGCAATCAGGCGTGGTCAAGCCCAATTTACTTGGTGGCGTAGGTCGACCATCAGGTCCGATTAGGGTTAGGAGCGACAAAACCCACAGTGAGCATAACGAGTCCGATGTTCAACCAACTGCGGACATCGTCCGGGCTCTCGGCCACTTCCGTTAATGGGCCAGCAGCCGAAGTGGAAGTCGTTCAGGAACGGAAGCACGATCCCTCCACCAATGCGTCGTAGTGGTGCTATTGGGCTCCGTCGTTTCGTCCCATCAAAGGCGGAGTGTCGGGAGGTATTACGAAGCGTTGCGCATAGACCGGCGCCCCAGCCGCTAGGGCGACGCTGCACAACTCCAAGGTCGTGCTGCTGGCAGGGAGTTTGAGACGTCTGGATGCGGGCGGCTCCGCCTGCCGTAGCCTGAAGAAGTTCCGCGCCTGGTGGATTGGCAACCCAAGCTCCTCTGACAGAAGCAACCTTAAGTTCTGTCCATGGAGATCAGCCGGCTTGCATGTGGCCAAGCGGGGGAAACACGCAAGTTCCGCAATGAGATATGCATGCACATTGAACAAACCACCTACGCCGATCAATCGCTCGATACCAAAGACAGCTCCCTGGGGTTTCAGGCGTGCGACGATATCGGCATGCTCGGGCCGCCCGCGTCGGACGGGGTTATCGATCCTTAGCACCTTCGGGAATAGCGGCAGCGTGCTGCCGCGGCCATCCTCGAAGCGGAGATGCCAAGGCTCAGACATTGGCCGGGAGCTATCTGCCACGAAGCTCCCGAGTCCGGCGCGGCGGGTGAGCACCCCATCCTCAACGAGAACCCTGAGGCCCCTCTGGATGGTTCCGAGGCTGAAGGGCAGCGTGGTGGTGAGTTCCTGTTCCGTCGGAATGCGGTCACCGGGCCGCCATTTGCCGGCGCGGATCGCGCGCACCATCAGATCACGGAACTGCGCATATTTCGCGAGGCCTAGCGTATCGGGCGCCAGGAAGCGCAGAAGCGATGACTCAGTCATGCGGCATAGTGGTCCCTGGAGCGCCGATCGTCCAGTATCTTGACATCATTCTATATCGTTATATAGTTACTATATAAAGTACAATATTCTTGCTTCTCTCCGACGACCTTGCTGCCTATCGCGTGGCCTAAGGCGCGCGAAGCCATTGTGTTACCAGCAACACTGAGAGGGAACGCCATGAAACTTCCCCGCAGAGCTTTTCTGCAGCTGGCAGCGGGCGCTGCCGCGCTCCCGGCAGTGTCACGTATGGCGTCGGCGCAAACCTATCCCTCGCGGCCGATCCGATTCATTGTGCCGTACGCACCAGGCGGTGCGACGGATGTCGCGGCGCGCGTGATCGGCGAGTATCTGTCGCGCGTTTTCGGCCAGCACATCGTCGTGGAAAACAAGTCGGGGGGCGGTAGCCTGATCGAAGTCGAGAGCGCGGCCAAGAGCACGCCGGACGGTTACACCGTGCTCGTCACCACGGACATCGTGGCCAGCGCGCCGCACACGTTCAAGATGAGCATCGACCCACTGAAGGCGCTGGCACCGGTCATCCAGCTGTCGCACCAGCCGGTCGTACTCGCCGTAAATCCAGCGCTCGGCGTTGGCACGCTCGACGCATTCATCGCGCTTGCCAAACAGCAACCGGGCTTAAGCTTTGCGACCTCGGGGATCGGAACGCAGCAGCATATCGCCGCCGAGTGGTTTGCTTCGCTTGCCGGCATCAAGCTCGCGCACGTGCCGTATCGCGGGGGTGCGCCGGCCTTGAACGACCTCATCGGCGGCCACGTAAAGATCGCCTCACTCGGATCGACGCCACTCATCCCGCATCACAAGGCCGGGACGTTGCGGCTGCTGGCGCAATCAATGGCGGAGCGCGCGCCGACCCTACCGGACGTGCCAACCTATCGGGAGCAGGGCTTCAAGGATCTGGTGATCGAACAGTGGATCGGCGTGTTCGTGCCGGCGGGAACGCCCGATGATGTAGCCGCGCGGCTCAATACCGAGATTAACCGGGCGCTGGCCAATTCCTCGGTGCGCCAGGGTTTCCAGCAGCAGGCGCAGGAAACAGTTGGCGGCGGCGTCGAGCAGTTCAGCCGCCAGTTTCGCGAGGACTATGCGAAGTACGCGCGCCTCGTGAAGGACCTGAAGATCAACTGATTCGACGGCGCAGGCGAGGTGCGTTCATGATGCCGCGTCTCGCAACCTCTCTTGTCCACGCGCGCGACCGCCGTACAATCGGCGCCCCGCTAGATCGAAGTGCCACCCATGACTCCAGCCAACTTGCTGATCATCATGTCGGATCAGCATAACCGCCGAATGCTCGGCAGCTACGGCCACCGGATCGTTGCTACGCCCAATCTTGACCGGCTGGCGGAGCGCGGCGCGCTGTTCGAGAGCGCCTACACGCCCTGCCCGGTGTGCGTTCCCGCGCGCGCGGCGTTCGCCACCGGCCAATACGTGCACCAGATCGGCACGTGGGACAACGCCATGCCCTACGACGGCCGCCCGCCGAGCTGGCATCACCTATTGCGCGATCGCGGTCACCATGTGGTTTCGATCGGCAAGCTCCACTTCCGCAGCAAGGACGACGACAACGGCTTCTCCGACGAACAAATCGGAATGCACATCATCGACGGTGAAGGAGATCTGCTGGGCCTCGTGCGCGACGAGGACATGCCGAAGCGAGGCGGCGCGTACAAGATGGCGCGGATGGCCGGCCCCGGCGAGAGCATGTACACGACCTACGACCGCGAGATCGCCGCGCGCGCTCAAGTCTGGCTGCGCCAGGAAGCGGGCAGGCACAAGGACAGACCGTGGGTCATGTTCGTGTCCTTCGTGTGCCCGCATTTTCCGCTGACCGCGCCGCCGGAGCATTTCTATCGCTACTATGACCAGAAACTGCCATTACCGAAGCTCTACGAGCGCAGGCACGAACCGCTGCATCCCTATCTCGAGGACTACCGCAAGTCCTTTGCTTATGATGAGTTCTTCGAAACACCGGAGATGGTGAAACGGGCGCAGGCCGGATATCTCGGCCTATGCAGCTTCCTCGACGAGAATATCGGCAAGGTCCTTAGCACTCTGCAGGATGCTGGCCTCACGGACAACACCCGCATCATTTACACGAGTGATCATGGCGACAATCTCGGCGCACGGGGCCTCTGGGGCAAGTCGACGATGTACGAAGAGTCTGTCGCAGTGCCCCTGATCGTGGCCGGTCCCGACCTTCCTGCCGCAGAGCGCGCCGTCACCCCCGTGAGCCTGCTCGATCTCTACCCCTTCATCATGGCATCCGTTGGAGCTAAGTCGCCAGAGACAGTAACGCCCTCGCATCCGGGACGTTCAATCGCCAACTTTCTCAAGACCTCGCAGCCAGACCGTGTTGTGTTCTCCGAATACCACGCGATGGGCTCGAAGACGGCCGCGTACATGCTGCGCAAGGGTCGCTACAAGCTTGTCCACTACGCGGATTATGAACCCCAGCTGTTCGATCTGAGTCCGATCCTGAGGAACTGACCGACCTTTCGCGGAAATCTGGCGCCAGGCCGGTTCTCAACGATCTGGAGGCCGAACTTCATCGCATCTGCGACCCTGACGAGGTAAACCAAAGAGCCAAGCGCGATCAGCAGCGGCTTCTCGCCGAGGTCGGCGGCAAGGACTTCGTCATCAAACGCGGCGATCTCGGATTTTCACCGCCACCGGGAGTGCCCAGCCAGTTCAGCTAGCTCGTACAAGAACTAATCGCCACAGAACTGCTGAATGAGCGCAGGACGTCGGACGCTTGCGCCCGCGGAGACTCGCGATGAAGCTTAATGAGGAAGAAGAAGCAATGCAGGCCGGCGAGTTCGGCCCATTGCGACAATGGGCAATCGAACATCAGATCCGGGTCGGACGCTATCTTGCCGCCGAGGACTTCGTGTCGGTGAGCCAAGCCCACATCATGGCTGACACCGAATCCCTCGGCGTCGCCGGTGTAGAATGGCTGGAAGGTTGGACGCACTTGCCAACCGATCAGCGGTGCGTGCGAATTCCCACAATTACAGACCCACGCGGCACAGACTTCGCGGCCGCGGAGCGACTCAAGCAGCAACCATGGATGTTGGAACTCGAACGCCGCGCCGTGGCAGCGTTCGAGGCGTTCGGCGTCCTTATGACGGATACGTGCATCAACTACCAGACGATCATGCCGCCCGTGCGCGGTGAGCACGTCGCCTATGGAGACACCGGCGTCGTCATTTACTCGAACAGTGTATGCGGCGCGCGCTCGAACTTCGAGGGCGGACCTTCCGCGCTGAGTGCAGGGCTTACCGGCCGCACGCCACGCTATGGTTACCATCTCGATGTGCACCGCCAAGCCACGCTTGTCATCAACGTGACTTGGACTCCGCGCGAGCTCAACGAATGGGGCGCGCTCGGCGGGATCGTTGGGCGGCTCGCCGGGGATTATTGGCAGGTTCCTGCGCTTATTGGCATTGACCGCGTGCCCGGGTCCGACGAAATGAAACATTTCGGCGCGGCGCTCGCGAGCTATGGCTCGGTCGCACTCTTTCACATGGTCGGTATCACACCCGAGGCGCAGCGGCTCGACGATGTCGTCATTCCCAGACGCACCGTGAGGACATGTCAAGTCGGCGAGGCTGACATTCGTGCATTTCATCTAAGCTACGTAAAGGAGCTCGAAAAAGTCGACCTGGTGGTGTTCTCAGCGCCTCAGCTCAGCCTCGTCGAAATGCAACAGGTCGCCGCCTTGCTTGATGGACGGCGTGCGACGATACCACTTCTCGTTATAACGAGCCCGCAGGTGAAGCCAGACGCGGATCGCATGGGCCTTACTGGGCAAATCGAGGCAGCTGGCGGGACCGTGCTCTCCGGCATGTGCTTCTACAATAGCTATGCTCGGGAAATTGCCGAAGCAAACGGTTGGAAACGGTTGGCGACGAACTCTGCGAAATTAACCAACATCATCGGTGGTTACGGCTACAAGCCGGCACTGCTGTCCATGGCGGACTGCGTCGAGACTGCATGCGCCGACGGCAGGATCGCCTTATGACCGACAAGATTTTCTTCGCAACGGTCGGCATGGGTCAAAAAGTCCAGGGAAACGCCCTGGTCGCTAAGGATGGTTTTTCAGCGCGCTACGACCTCGACCGTGTCCGGGGCGTATTTTCTCGACCGGAGCATAAGCTTGTCGGTGAGAGCTATGTCGGTCGGGTTCTTGTGCTCGATGCAGCGAAGGGCGGCGTTGCCACAGCATGGATGTTGTACGAAATGAAGGCGCGCCACGTCATGCCGGCTGCTTTGGTATTGAACTCAGTCAACCCAATTATGGTCCAGGGCGCGGCGCTCGCCGACTTCACTATAATTTCCGGCTTTGATCTCGATATTACGCAGTCGATCTCGAACGGCGCACTGCTGGAGGTTGATCCGAACGGCGAACGACCATTTGTTCGTATCGTTTGATTTTCGCGGCCAACCAACGCAGGACATCAGCGCCAGAGGGAGCTCCGCCAGGCCCGAATGGCGCCAAAGAGGCGAATGTCCGAGAATGGGATGGACCGGCCGCGCTCCCGCCCCCAACGGCCTTCAGGGTGCGTGGGGGGCTTGTCAGGAGCAGGAGCATCTCCAAGCGCGGCAACGGCTACTTGCGCATGCTATTCATCCAAGCAGCCCGGGTCATTCTGGTGCGACCGGCGTACTGGCCCAAGCACGGCTTCGGCGCCTGGCTCGTTCGGGCTGCTCAGCGCCTGCATCCCAACGTTTTGGCCGTGGCCCTCGCCAACAAACTGGCACGGATCGCTTGGACCGTGTTGGCACAAGAGCGCAGCTATGAGGCGCGCGTCACGAAGGCAGCAGCCTGAAATGAATACGCTCTGGTTCACCAAGGGGATCGTCGCCGCCGGCTGATCCCAACAACCATAGTCGGCCTTCCCGCCGAGGTCTGCGAGTCGGAATGAGGAGATGGAGAAATGGTCTCGCCAGCGCGTTCGTGATCAGGTGACCCGTATGGCCTTTGGGGCCGGTCCGAGAATGAGATCGAGCGCGCGCGGATATCCATGATGGCCAGGAACACAACGTTCCGTTCAAGGGCCGGATACAGAAGCGCAAGACCTATAACCTCCAGATCATCACTTTCGGCTTGCAATGCGCGGCCGGTCCATACAGATGGGTCAATCGCTACAGGTTCGGTCCGTGCCAATGGTCGCGTGATGTCCGCTTCGCCCCAAAACCGAACTCAAGGTCAAGGCACTGGCAAATGACGCGATGGGCCACTTCCGAACTCATGCAGCGCACAAAAAATCGCGAAGACTTAACGGCAACATTCTTGTCGTTCCCGACCTCCACCATCATCTCTTGGTATCATGATCCTCACCAAAATCACCTGTGATGGCGTGCTGGAGACACGGCCCACGCGGGGAAAAGCATAAAGGAGGCATTGGCCGAGCCACATCAGATAGCGCTCCATCAACGACGCCCTTTTTGGCGCGCGTGGTCTTCGATCGGTGCTATATTGCGCGCACTCACAAGGACCTTCGGCAGCACGACAATGAGAGGAACTCTTCACCTGACCGCGACGGCCAGGAGACGCACTGAACAGATCACCGAAACAGGCGCGTGCAAACAGGAGGACTATCATGACCAGGACATCACTCGCAGCAGCCATTGCAATCGCGGCGGCGACCGCGGCGCATCCCCTTCCGGCCAATGCGCAGGACGATAGTGAGAAGCAGTTCGGCACCGTGCATTTCGCGACATCGTGCAACGAAACGGCCCAGAGACGGTTCGACCGCGGCATGCGCTACCAGCACTCGTTCTGGTACCAATCATCCAAAGAGATATTTGAGGATGTCCTCAAAGCCGATGCTGAATGCGGGATCGCGTATTGGGGCATCGCGCTGAGCCTGTTGTGGAATCCCCACGTCCCGACGCCTGCGAAGAACCTTGCCGAAGGCGCCACCGCAATCGCAGAAGGGAAAGACTGTTGGCGCGAAGAGCCAGCGAGAGCGCGACTTCATCGAAGCGCTCTCCGCGATGTACGCCGACTATGACAAGGTCCCTCACGGCACGCGGGTGCAGGCTTATCTTAAGGCCATGGAGGCATTGGCGGGGCGTTATCCTGACGACGACGAGGCGCAGATTTTCTACGCGATCACGCTCAACGTTGCGGCCTCACCCAACGACAAGACCTATGCAAATCAGCTCAAAGGCGCGGCCATTCTGGAACCGATCTTCAAACGCCAGCCGCGGCATCCGGGCGTGGCACACTACTCGATTCACCTCTATGACACGCCGGCGCTTGCGGAAAAGGGACTCGATGCAGCCCGCCGCTACGCCGAGATCGCGCCAGCAGCCCCGCACGCTCAACACATGCCGTCGCACATCTTCACGCGCGTCGGCTACTGGAAGGATTCGATTGCGTCCAACACCGTGCTCGGCGCGCGCGGCAAAAGACGGCAAGGATTTCCATGACCAGCTGCATGCCATGGACTACCAGATCTATGCCTATTTGCAGCTCGGGCAGGACAAGGCGGCCAAGACCGTCCTCGACGAGATGACGACGGTTAGCGGCTTCACCGAGACATTCTTGTCGGGCCATACGCGTTGGCTGTTTCGCCGGCGCGCTACACGGTCGAACGCCACGACTGGAAGGCGGCAGCGGAACTTCAGGTTCGTCCGAGCCAGCTGGCTCACGTGCAGGCGATGACGCATTTCGCGCGCGCGCTCGGAGCGGCTCGCAGCGGCAATCCGGAAGCGGCCAGAGCGGACATCGCCAAACTGATCGAACTGCGGGACAAACTGCGTCAGGCCAAGGACGCCTACTGGTCCGAACAGGTCGACATTCAGTCGCAGGTCGCTCTCGCCTGGGTACTCTATGCCGAGAGCAAGTACGATGAAGCACTGAAGACCATGAGCGCGGCAGCGGACGCCGAGGACAAGACCGAAAAGCACCCAGTGACGCCTGGTGTCCCGACGCCCGCGCGTGAGCTCTACGGGACGATGCTGCTCGAGCACGGCATGGCGAAGGAGGCCCTCGCGGCGTTTGAAGCGACGGTGAAGAAGGAGCCGAATCGGCTTGGCGCCTACGTGGGCGCGGCGAAGGCCGCCGAAAAGTCGGGTGATGCCGCCAAGGCGCGACAATACTATGCCAAGGTCGTCGCGCTCGCCGAGGATGCCGATGGGAGTCAGGGCCGAGGTCGCGGATGCGCGGGCGTTCATGGCGAAGAATTAGACCATGGACTGAATGCAGCGAGCAGTGATTGCGATGAAGAAGACGTTCGCATTCGCCGTCGCCGCCGCGTTCGGCTTGGGCGGGGCCGTCGGAGCGTTCGCGCTGCTGGTGGGCAAGCCAGCAGACCGCGGCGGCTCGGCATCGAGTGCGTCCCGCCCGGTTTGGACCGAAATTCAGTGGCCCTTTCCCGACGGACCAGTGGGGCAGAGGCAAGGCGTTCCGGTGCAAGCCGGCTGACTGTGGCAGCGAGGTCAGCCTCTATCTCCGCGCCAAGATCGGGTTCTGCAATTGCACGACGGGTGTGGCAGACGACGAGGACCTCGATCGCATGAGCGACTTCGATCTCGTTGGCGGCGAGGTTTTGCCACTCGGCCCCGGCCGGCCTGTCGCGGTCGGGTCGATGAAGGGACGCAGTCGCGCCTATACGCTTGCGGCACGCAATCCGCCCGGCAAGACCGTGATATCGGTCGTCTACAACGACCGCTGCGACATGATCGCCGCCACGACCGTGTTGCCGCACGATCGACCGGCCGCAATCGAGTCGGAGGTCATCGCGTTTTTGAACAGCGCGACCGTGGTGCGCTGGGCCGAGGTAACCCTTGGGATGTAACCCGCCGCACCTCACTATAATCTAGAGGAATCCCATGATTTCGCGCCGTCGGTTCCTCGCAACGAATGTCACTATGTGCCCGCGCCGCTCCGTTTTTGCGAGGATTTACGAATTCGCCATGCACAGCCTATGGAGTGTCGATTTGTTTCGCTGCGAATTGATACTCTTGCGCAGCCACTGGGTCATGGTGGTGATGGATGTGTTCACACGTCGGATCATTGGCTTTGGCGTTGAGCGCGCTGATCTTTGTGGCATGTCGGTTTGTCGGATGTTCAACCAGATCATCGCCGGAAGGTCGCTTCCCCAACACCTGAGCCCCGACCACGATCCACTATTTCGTTTCCATCGTTGGCTCGCCAATTTACGCATACTCGAGTTCGAAGAAATCAAGTCGATTCCGTACGTGCCCGTGTCTCATCCGTTCGTGGAACGCCTGATCGGGACGGTTCGACGGGAGTTTCTTGACCACATGCTCATCTGGAACGCAGTCGACCTGGGGCGAAAGCTGGAAGAGTTCAGGATTTATTACAACGAACATCGCGTGCACCAATCGCTCAGTGGCAGAACTCCGGGAGAACGATCTGGCCAATCGTCGCCAGCCCATGCCGTCCTGGATCATTACGCTTGGCGGTACCATTGCCGCGGTCTGTTCCAGATGCCAATCGCAGCGTAATTTACGAATTCGCCATGGACAGCAACGAAACGTCCTACATCGTGACGATTTGGTATGAATGACGAGGCCGCCAACTGAGGCGGTTTACTTGGCTTCAGATTCTTTCGCCAAGCTGGCCCACGTTGCCGCCATGTTCAGAAAGCTGGCGCGACCCTCTGGGCTCAATTGCTCATCGGCTGAACGCCGCCGGTACTCTGCCTCTTTGGCTAAGCAGTGGCCTGGATCGAGATGCTTGCGTTCGGTCATGGGCCAAATCCCCGGCGGAGTCCCCTACGCTGAAGTCTGCGACAACTACCCTGAGCCGGTCTGAGCAAAACAGCTCACTTTCGAAAGGGCGCCACCTTCAAATTCAAAAGGAACCAGCGCGGATCGCAAATCTGGAACACTTCACGAACGACTCGGTTCAAATGCCTATTTTCTGTCAAAATGTGACCCGGCGGTACGTCCGCGTTGAGTTGTCCCCTGTCGGCTCAACCGGCCGCACGCGCTCCAACACTTCGACAAGGTTGAGGTTTCGTCAGACCTTCTCGGTCGGCCTGCTCATCCTCCGGCCTTTGTTATCGCCCTGTACCGCAGTGGAGGGCGGGGTCAGGAATGCGTCGAAACGCTCATTGACGATGGCATAACATTCGCACGACGCCTTCTCGAGGCCCGCACGGTCAAGAACCTGCATCGTACCCCGACGGTAGCTGATAAGACCGGCCGTCTGCATCGACTGCGCCGCAAGCGTCACAGTCTTTCGATTGGCGCCCAGCATGTGGGAAAGAAACTCATGCGTGTACGGAAGCGCTTCACCGCCGGCCCGATCGTGCATCATCAAGAGCCACCGGCACATTCTCTCTTCGGTCGTATGCATTGAATTGCACGCCACAGTTTGCTGAACCTGCGAAAGCAGGGTCTCCGAATAGCTTACGAAGAGATCGCGCACATGCTCACTATTCCTGAATTCATATTGCAGCAGTTCGATCGGGCACCGAACAGTATGGCCCTCGAGTTGAACGATGCATCGGTTGAAGGAGACGCGGCTATACATGGCGGCAAAGAGGCCGAATGCTCCTTCGCAACCAATGTTGGCGGTTTCGATTGCGGCACCATTCTCCAGAACCGTCAGCAGGGACAGAACAGAGCCTTGGGGAAAATACGCGTGCTTGAGCAGACCGCCTGCATCGCAGACCATCGCAGCGAGCTTGAACTCGACCGGCTCGAGATGGGTATCTATCCGCTTGCGGCTGGCGGGCTTCGAGGGCGCCGAGCAATCTATTGCTCCTGAGATCGTGATGCGCTTTGGACATCGCGTTATATCGATATATTTCGGCATGCCTCGGGGACAGTTCAATCAGTTAAAAATCGTGCCCTACCAATAGAAGGGGATATGAGCGCACTATTTCTGGCAAGTCTGAGCAAAAGAGATCATAGCGTCAGTTCCGCGCGCAGCTGCCACGACTGAATTCAAGATGCAGTGGAGCCGATTAGCGAACGCAATTTGGCGACCATCGCGGCGGGCTGGTATGGTTTTTCGAAAAAGCAACTGTTCGATGGCAGCTCATATGGCTGCGGTCGGACCACGCCCGATACCATGACGATTTTTATGGGTGGCCAGCGGTTCCGCACAGCGTGGGCCAGTTTTAACCCATTCATGCTGCCGGGCATGTCGATGTCCGTGAACAGGAGTGCAACGTCCGAACGAGATTCTAACAGTGCAACAGCTTCGTCGGCATCGCCAGCTTCCAGCACCACGAAGCCCGCTACCTCGATGACTTCGACGGCGAGCATCCGCAGGAGCGGGTCGTCCTCCACGACCAGAACAATAGGTGCGTCATCGTTGAGCGTTCCGTCCATCGTCAATGATTCAAGACAACGGAATATTTCCGATCGGCTCCTGATCCTGCTCGATCAGACCATAGCTTTGCCATCCGAATGCAATGCGCCTTCAAATGTGGGTTGAGAGTGTCGCTCGCCAGTTCCATCAGATCCGATGCCAGACGCATGCACTCAAGCTCAAGTTTTCGCTGGTTCTCGGACTCAGACACGGCGCACCTCCTGGCAGACAGGAGGCAAGTCTTTAAGCGCTATCACGGGTCCTGTCGGTGGCCCACACCACAGAGCGGTGCGGGTCGACTCAAGTGTCTCTCGACGCGCGGGTCCCGACGCATGTCAGCAGATTTTGAGGATCTACTCGAGTGTTGCCGTTGAGGTGCCCGAGTGATTGATAAGGTCGTTGGTTGGGAAAGCGGTATCCGGCGTAGCTGATCTCGGTCATAATCGGACGCTTACCGCCGGGGATCACCGCCGGCAAGCCCAACAACGTGACAATGCCCGCCCGAGGACCCAGCCGATTTCCCCCTAGCGTCAAGCCGGCTGGCGCGGCAATCATCCCTGAACAGCTCCATCTACCTAAAACGCGATCTTCGGACGTGTGGAACCTTTGTCACTTCGCCGTCGTTGATTAAGTATCCCAGAGGAGGGGAGGCTCATGACCGATGATCGAATTGCCGGAACAGTGCGCAATATCGGCGGCAAGGTGCAGGAAGGTGTTGGCAAAGTCACCGGTGACACCAAGAGCGAAGTGACAGGCGTGATGAATCAAGCCGCGGGCGCGGTGCAAGATGCTTACGGAAAGACGGTGGATGCCGCGATGGAAGGCGTCCAATCCGTGAAGGAAGCCTCCATTAAAGGTCATGATACTGTTCGAAATTTCGTCGAAAACGATCCACACCGCCACGGCCATAGCGCTCGGTATCGGCCTCTTCATCGGTTACGCAGTTCATCGCCAACCGGAACAACGACGCAGTTATTGGTGGGATTGAACTTCTCCTCACAGGTAGGTACCTGCCATGAGCAACGGGAAAAAAGACGAAGGCTTCGACCACGCGATGGGAGAAGCCAAGAGACAAGCTGCGAACGTCGCGGATGCCGCTAACACTGCGGCTCGCAGAACGGCCAGTTCATTTGAAACGGCAGCGCGCGAGCTAATCGAGAACCAGCCTTACACCGCCCTGGCGATCGGCGTCGGGATCGGCTGGCTACTAGGCCGGCTGCACCGACCGTTCTAGACCTTTTCGGCGCTGATCGTTCTTCGGCCTGAGGATGTCGCCGGCAAATGGCGGACTAAGTCATCGCAGCGCAGCCAGTCGCTTCAATTCCATCGCGAACGCGGAATCCCATCTTTCCAACAACCGCCAACGCTCGTTGGGCTGTCCATGGCGAATTCGTAAATCACGCCGCGATCGGCATCTGGAATAGACGCGGCAATGATGCTGCCAAGCATAGCAGTCAAGGACGGCGGGAGGGCGGCGGTCGGCCAGAACGTTCTGCCGGAGGCCGGCCGTCAAGCGACTGGTGAGCGCGATGCTCGTTGTAATAATGTTTGAACTCTTCCAGTTTTCGCTCCAGGTCGACGGCGTTCCAGATCAGATGTGGTCCAGAAACTCCCGTCGTAATCGTGCCAATCAGCCGTTCCACAAAGGGATGGGACACGGGTACGTACGGGATCGATTTGATATCTTCGACCTCAAGTATGCGTAAGTTGGCACGCCAACGATGAAACCGAAATAATGGGTCGTGGTCGGAACTCAGGTGCTGAGGAAGCGACTGTCTGGCAACGATCTGGTTGAACATGCGGCAAACCGAGGCGCCACAAAGATCAGCGCGCTCAACAACAAAGCCGATGAAATTTGCGTTTCTTGAGCGCCTCGTGGAACCGCAACAAGGTCTTGCGCTTCAGGACGACTGCAAGCTTGGGAAGCCGGCTCACTGGGATGAACAGCGATGCAAGGCCCAAGACGAAGCGTTCGAAGGAATCAGGTTACGCGCTCGCCGCCACGCTCGGCCGCTGATGAGCAACTGTTGCTTCAGCGACAAGGATTCACCCACGACGGCGCGTATTCCGCCCGGGCGCAGGAGCTTGGCAATGGTGGCCAGCACGTGGATGGCGAGCAGGAGCAGGTGAATCATCGACTTGAACGGTAGCACGATGTCAGCTCACACGACTGCCCGCGCCGCTCCCTTTTTTGGGGAATTACGAATTCGCCATGCACACGGTTCTCGATGGCGTTCGGACGGCGATCCGCACGGGTTTGTCGTCCCGGCTGGGGCCAAACACAACATCATCAACACAGGCGATGTTCCACTGAAGCTTTACACGCTCTATGCGCCGCCAAATCATCGTGACAGCGTCGTCAACCTCTTCTCTGGCATTTGCAAATAACGCCGCGCGCAGCTACTTCGCCGTGCGGGTGTGATGATCGTGCAAGAATTTTGCTAACTGCTCCCTAAGCATTTCGTCGCGCTCGGCCTTGTGGCCGAGTACAACTGCACGTTCAAATATGCGCTCTTGAATTTCCTGCGGTAGATCACTCCACGCCTCGATGAGAGCGTAGCCTAGTACATGGGCAAAGTGATCGTGATCTACGGCGATTTCCATAGTATTCGTCTTGGCGATGAAATCGATGGCTCCATCACGGCCGCTCATCTCCGGCTCTTGCGGTGTACCGGTTTCAGATCCAATGGGCTGTTTCATCGCTTGCTCGTGACTGAACTACAACGTTTAACGCTTGACAACCACTGGCGCCGACGCGCGCTATGAAAGCGCCGCGCTGGCTGCGCCGAGTAAATTCACCGGCACGCTGGCCTCGTTTGGCACGATGAAGCGGGTTTTCACGTGTGGCGTCAAGTCATTTAGGCGCTCCCTAACTCGCTCGGGATAGCCAGAGGTTTTGTGGAATAGACTGCCCTCAACGAGAACGCCAATCTCTTCGCCGTCGGAGCGATAGGCACAAATCAATCCGGCGAGGCCGGCGGCGATCAAGTCCGCCGATCGATTGAGAATGGCCGTGGCCGCCGCGCCAAGGATAGGGTCGTTCCGTAGTGCCGCAACCTTGCCAGCATCAACCAGTGGATCGTTGATATTGAATCCCGCTTCGAGACATGCATCGCCTCCGGCAACCTGCCACAGCAGCCTTGGCAGGTAGGCGCCGCTCACGGCCTTCTCGAAACGCTGCCTTCCTCGCTGCTCGGGTCGAAGGCCGGTATCGAGCGCATCGTCCCAGGGCGTAAGAATTTGGCTTGGAGTGAAATTGCCGGTCTCAAGATTTACTGCCATCACATCATTGTCGTGCCATGAGCCGCGCTCAGTCGCACCGAGCTTTGTTATCGTGAGCACTGGAAAGAAGCCCGCCATGTTGGTGCCAGTGCCAACAATGACGCCGATATGGTGGGCGGAGTGCGGCGAAATCGCTGCGGCGGTCAGAAGGCTCGCCACCGTGTCATTGAGCACCGGAATGGTGCGGACCTTGCGACCGCGTCGAGCCAATTCCTCGGCGAGGAGCCTACCCACCGGCTGGCTCACCGTGCCGGTAATGTGGATACCCTTGGTCCATTCGATCAGGACCGCTTCGCGCTGCGGCGTAATCGTGGCGGGATAGGAAAAGCAGTAACCGACATTCAGTTCCATCTCGCGACAGGAGGCGCAGATTAGGTCGGCCTGGACGGAAAAGAATTCGTCGCCGCTTATCTCGCCGCGGGTGGCACGTTCCATCAGCGCGTTTTCCTGGATCGGCCCAAGCAATTTGGCAGTGCCGTGATCGAACTCGA
This sequence comes from uncultured Alphaproteobacteria bacterium, assembly GCA_963749815.1. Classification (GTDB taxonomy): domain Bacteria; phylum Pseudomonadota; class Alphaproteobacteria; order Rhizobiales; family Xanthobacteraceae; genus VAZQ01. The sequence continues at coordinate 209,753 of CAVVON010000011.1, forward strand.
TCCAGGCCGCGCGCATGTGCGTGCCGCCGACATCGAGCGCGACTGAGCGCCCTGTAAGGTGGGGGGCCGGGATGCCGAGAAAGGCTGGCAGCGCCTTGATATCACGGCCGCGTTCGCGGAGCCCTAACCGAATCTGTTCGCACAAACTGTCGCGCACAGTTTCAAGATGCGCTCTCGACAAATTGAGGGCATCGAGATCACTCGGCATCGCTCTAATCCGATATTCCGCCGATGACCAGGAATCCGCGTGAACGATAGCATCCTGCTCGGGTATCCGCTCAGCCGGCGCCAAGCTGATCTTCCTGCCGAAATATTTCGGCCGACTTGAACCCTATCAAATAGGTACGATGTCGTACCCGTTGGGTTACCTTGAAAAATACAAATTTGCATTTAGTCCTCACGCGCGGGATGATTTTAGGTGGGCGCGTATCCAACATGACCCGATTGTGGCACTGTCACATTAGCTGAGTAGAGCTTGTTTTTGCGTCCTATTGGAAAGGCTAGTTGTTGATTTAATTGAACCCGGCTCCCGCGCAAGGTAAAGTAATCGGAATACGGCACAAAGTACGACATGGCGGTCGAATGCCTGACCAAGGATCGCGACGTGCTGCTCACCTTCCACGACTTCCCCGCCGAGCACTGGAAGCACTTGCGAACAACCAATCCGATCGAAAGCACCTTCGCAACCGTCCGCCATCGAACGACAAGGTCGAAAGGGTGCCTCTCGAACAAGACGGTGCTTGCCATGACTTTCCTCGCACAGTCAGCCGAGACGAGCTGGCACCGCCTGTCGCGGTTATAACCAGTTGCCCAAGATCATCATGGGTGTAAAGTTCAACGACGGAATCGAGGTCGTCAGATCGCAAGCTTAAACCGCTGCCGCCTGACCCCGCTCGTCACCAGGATTCGGCGATAGCTCCCGCATTGGTCGCAGCGGTCTGTGCAAAATTGCTCACTTAGTTAGCTGATTGAAGAAATGATTGGTCAGTTCGCGGGGCGAGCATTCAATCCAATGGCGTCCAGCAAAATTTTCTACGCGGCCAAACAGAAGTTTTTGGAGGCATATCAGGAACTTTCTGTCCAAGAACAGGGAGTTCTCGCGTCGGAGCACGGGAATTCGACCTTAGGATCAATTTTTTGAACTACTGGTGGTCGCGCTCACGGTCCTTCTCGCTTCGAACGAGACTAGCTAAATCAACCGCGCAGTCTACCAACGGCGGCGGCATGGCGCTTTAGGATGCTGGACACCATCTATTTAAGGTGCCATTCCCGAGCGGAGGGTGCGTATCTTTTCGCTCGGAACCATCGCTGAATCAAAACTATCGAGGATTGACGCGGCTTGCCCGCTCACGGGGGTCTCCTGTCAATTCACCGTCGCGCCTCGCATTAAACTTGGACGACCTGCCGGACACGTCATGCCGAACGTCATTCCGTCGCTTCCTGCCGATCTCAGCGAGCTTGCCATCCTGCTCGACGTCGATGGAACGATTCTCGACCTCGCTCCCACCCCGCGCGAGGTTTTCGTGTCGCATGCGCTGCGGGAGACTCTGGCACGACTTTGGGAGCGCACCGGCGGCGCACTCGCTTTCGTGAGCGGTCGGCCGGTGAGCGAGCTCGATCTCATCTTCTCCCCGTTGCAACTGCCGACGATCGGCGGTCACGGCGCCGAGCTGCGGAGGATGGCCGGGGCTGCGCTCGAAGCACCGCGGTGGCGGCCGCTCGACCCCAAGGTGAAACGGCAGTTTGCAACAATCGCGGAGGCCGACCCCGGCATTATTCTCGAGGACAAAGGCTACTCGCTCGCGTTGCATTATCGCCTGGCACCGGACAAGGAAGCCGTGGTGCGCGAGGCCGCTGCCGAGGTTTGCGCCGGTCTCGAGGCAGCATCGATCGAGCTCTTGCCCGGCAAGCTGGTGGTGGAAATCAAGCAGACCGGATTCACCAAGGCGACGGCCGTGCGCGAAGTTGATGACCTATCCGCCGTTCTCGGCCGCCGCCCGGTCTTCATCGGCGACGACGTGACCGATCAATGCGTGTTCGAGATCATGCCGGAGTTATGGCGGCATCGGCATTTCGGTCGGCCGGAAAGTTCCCGACGTCGATGCTTGCTTCGAGCAACCGACGGACGTCCGCCGCTGGCTCGAACGAATATCCCGCAACGACGCCATTCCGACATCATGACGGATCATGGGCTCGATCTCGCGGTCATCGGCAACGGCCGCACCGCCGCGCTGGTCGATCCGACCGCGCGCCTGGTGTGGTGGTGCTTTCCGCGCTTCGACAGCGATCCGATCTTCTGCCGCCTGCTCGCGGGCGACGAGGAGAAGGGCTTTTCCGATGTCGTGCTCGACGGCATGGTCGATTTCCAGTCGGAATATCTGCGCAACACCGCCGTCGTCATCGACGGTGCTGACCGATCGCCAGGGCGGCCGGTCCGCATCACCGATTTCGCGCCGCGCTTTCGGCAATTCGGCCGCGTCTTCCGGCCGCCGCAGCTCATCCGGATCATCGAGCCGGTCGCGGGCCTGCCGCGCATCACCATCCGCTTTCGGCCGACGCACGATTACGGCCATCCGTTCGACGCATCGCTCCATCGGCAGCAACCACATCCGCTACATCCATGACGACACGTCATCCGGCTCACCACCGACGCGCCGCTGTCCTATATCGAGCGCGAAGCGCCATTCGTCCTCACGCGCCCGCTGCATCTCGTCTTCGGCGCCGACGAGCCGTTCCAGGGCGATCTCGCAACCACCTGCCGCGAATTCTGCGACCGCACCATCGACTATTGGATGGACTGGGTGCGCGGGCTCTCCATCTCCTACGACTGGCAGGACGAGATCATCCGCGCCGCGATCACGCTCAAGCTCAGCAATTTCGAGGAGACCGGCGGCATCATCGCCGCCCACACCACCTCGATTCCGGAAGCGCCGGGCTCCGGCCGCACCTGGGACTATCGCTATTGCTGGCTGCGCGATGCCTATTTCGTCGTGAAGGCGCTCAACCGCATCGGCGCGACGCAGACGATGGAGGATTTCATCTCCTTCACGCTGAGCATCGCGTCCAATCCGGACGAGCTGATGCGGCCGGTCTACGGCGTCGTGCCGACCGATCCGATGGATGAACGAATGGCGCCCGAGCTCAAGGGCTATCGCGGCGACGGGCCGGTGCGCATCGGCAATGCCGCGGCCGAGCAGATGCAGCACGACACCTACGGCAGCGTCATTCTGGCGGCGATGCCGATGTTCTACGACCGCCGGCTGCCGCGGCTCGGGCGACGAAGGGCTGTTCCGGCTGCTGGAAACGCTCGGCGACAAGGCCGGCGAACTCGCCTTGCAGCCCGACAACGGAATCTGGGAATATCGCGGCCGCCAGCGCATCCATACCCATTCGACCGCGATGTGCTGGGCCGGCTGTCAGCCGGCTCGCCGCGATCGCGGCGCGGCTCGGTCTTTCGGATCGCGCGGCGCATTGGAACGCGGTCGCCGATCCGATCCACCAGGCGCTGCTGCAGAAGGCGCCTGGAACGAAAAGCGCAGCGCCTTCACCGCCGCGTTCGGATCGGACGATCTCGATGCCAGCGTGCTGCTGCTGCCCGATCTCGGCGTGATCGAAGCCGACGATCCGCGTTTCGTCAGCACCGTCGCGGCCATGGAGCGCGAACTTTTGCGCGAGAAGCACGTTATGCGCTATGCGGCGGCGGACGATTTCGGCCTGCCGGCGACGGCATTCCTGATCTGCCGGTTCTGGCTGATCGATGCCTGGTGGTCGCTCGGCCGCGCGAGGAGGCGCGCGAGCTGTTCGTGGATGCGCTTGGCGTATCGCAATCGCTATGGCTTGCTGTCGGAGGATATCGATCCGCAGACCGGGAGCTGTGGGGCAATTTTCCGCAGACCTATTCGATGGCCGGCCTGATCCTGACCGCGATGCGGCTGTCGCGAAGCTGGGAGGATCGATATTGGCGCGGCTGATCGTCGTCTCCAACCGCGTGGCCGTCCCGAGCCGCGATGGCGGCAACCAGGCCGGCGGGCTTGCGGTCGCCGTGCGCTCGTGCTCAAGCGCAACCAGGGCGTCTGGTTCGGCTGGAGCGGCAAGGTTTCGAGGAACGGGCGATATCGCGACGTCAAGACCATCCAGCGCGGCGACCTCTCCTATGTCGTCACCGATCTCGCGCGAGGCGGACTATCAGGAATATTACAACGGCTTCGCCAATCGCGTGCTGTGGCCGATCCTGCATTATCGGCTCGATCTCGCGGAATTCTCGCGCCGCGATCTCAGCGGCTATCGGCGCGTCAACGAGCATTTCGCGACGCAGTTGCACAAACTCCTCAAGCCCGACGATATCATCTGGGTGCACGACTATCATCTGATCCCGCTCGCCAAGATGCTGCGCGACCGCGGCCACCGCAACCGGATCGGCTTCTTCCTGCACGTGCCGTTTCCGCCGCCGGAAATCCTCACCGCCCTGCCGAACCACGAATGGCTGATTCCGCAGTTGAGCGCCTACGATCTGGTCGGCTTTCAGACCGACGAACGACGCGGCCAATTTCGCGCGCTATCTCGAAAACGAATGCCGCGTTGCAGAAGCGCGGCGACTGCGCATTCCAGGGCCGACCGCACCGTGCGCATCGGCGTCTTTCCCGATCGGCATCGAGACCGCCGAGTTCAGCCGGCTGGCGCGGCGCTCGGTGCGCTCGCCGCTCGTGCGCAACGTGCTCGAAAGCCTCGCCGGGCGCACCATGATGATCGGCGTCGACCGGCTCGACTATTCCAAGGGCCTTGCCGCAGCGCATGGATGCCTTCGAGCGGTTTCTCGCGGTCTATCCGGACTGGCACGGCAAGGTGACCTATCTGCAGATCACGCCCAAGAGCCGCTCGGAGATCCAGGAATATGCCGACATGGAGCGGACGATCAGCGAGGCCGCCGGCCGCATCAACGGCACCTACGGCGAGGCCGCCTGGACGCCGATCCGCTACGTCAACCGCGCCTACAGCCGCGCCGCGCTCGCCGGCCTCTACCGCGCCGCGCGCGTCGGCGCTGGTGACGCCGTTGCGCGACGGCATGAATCTGGTCGCCAAGGAATACGTCGCCGCGCAGGATCCCGACGATCCCGGCGTGCTCATCCTGTCGCGCTTTGCCGGCGCGGCGGCGAGTGCAAGGCGGCGCTGCTGGTCAATCCCTACGATCCGGAGGCGGTCGCGACCTCGATCGCGCATGCGCCTCTCGATGCCGCTCGAAGAGCGGCGCAAACGCCACCAAGCGCTGTTCCAGGTGATCTCTGACAACGACATCAAGTCGTGGGGCGAACATTTCCTCGCGGCGTTGACGAACGATGACGCCTCGTCGCTCCGATACGAGCAGCTTGGCTTGACGCTGCCGCTACGCTCCAACGTAGCTTAAGCCCCCGCGGCGATCGACACGTCCTCCTCCGCAGGCTGCGCGCACTGTTTGCCGGTCGTTCCCACTGCTTGGATGCCGGGTTCGTTCGCAGCACCACCATATCCGGGCGGCGATGGCGCGACGTCGGCGAGTTGCGTGAACCAGGGAACGCGCGCCGTGACGTCGGTCCCACTTGCCAACCACGAGACGGATCACGTTCGAATGCATGCCACGAACCGGCATGAAATCGACCAGCGTAACAGCGCCTTCGCTGCATTCGAAACACGTCCAGTGATGGACTTCGGACTTGGTCCAGACGAATGGCGTGGCATTGGTGTTGTAGGCTTTGATGAAGGCATCGATGTGCTCCCTGAGTTGTTTGACCGAGGTGAAGGACGCCCCGTGCAGAGACTGTCCTTGCAGGATCGAGAACCAGATTTCCACTTGGTTGAGCCAGGAGGCGCGCGTCGGCGTGAAGTGGAAATGAACGTTCGGGTGGCGCTTGAGCCAGCGATCGTTCCTGGGCTTGTGGGTGTTGAGATTGTCGAGAACGACGTGGATGGCGGCGTCCGCGTGAGCGGCGACGATCTCATTCATGAAGTCGAGGAACTCGATGCGCCGACGGCGCGTCTTATGCGCGGCGGTGACCTTGCCGGTGGCGACCTCGAAGGCAGCAAACAAGGGCACCAGGATTTGGCCCGGGCAAGGTCGAATCTTGTCGCGCAGAAAGCGCCAGACATACTGGACATCAACATCGCAGAGCGCGGCTGCCAGCAACGGCCCGGTCCAGCGCGCTAGCCCGCGGGCGGCGGCTGATCCAGCAACGCCAGAATGCGCTTGTTGGTCGCGGTCGTGTATTCGGTTCGGCGCCTCGCTCGCCCGTTTCGTCGAGACCTGCAAGCCGCTTCTGGGCGTAACGCACGCGCCACTTCGAGGCCGTGCCGGTCGTCCACCCAACCGCCCGTCCGATCGCCCGGCTCGCAACGCCATCCGCCGCCAACAGCACGATCCGAGCCCGCTGCCGAAGTCGGTGCTCTGTCTTCGTCGACCGCGCCGAACCTTCAACCTCGGAGCGTTCCGCCGCTGTCAAAACGATAACCGTCGCTTCAGGGATGCCTTCATGCATCCTTGAATCACAACTCATTCATCAGCGATAGTGGGTACTAGGATCAAGGTGCTTGGCCGAGATCGCCGGGTGACGCGCACCGTCGTCGCGGTGGGGTTGCATGATCGTCGAAGTCGAGAAGCGCAGCGAAACAGGCATCGGAGTCGAGGCGACCCACCGACCCGATCGATCGAGCTTTGCGCCCGACCACCGGGGCCGCCCCGCAATCCCCAAATCAGTGCATAACCCTCGATGCAAGTCGACGTGTCGACCTATGCAAAATCCACAACGACCTTGATATCGCCCCGCCGGAACTCCAATGCCTCGTGCCAGCACTCCAGCGCAACGCGGCGCGTAATCAAGCGCGCGAGCCAGCGCTTGTCCGCGCGGGCGAGCGCATCCGCCGCCATTTCGTAATGCCGTCGGTTAGCATTGACCGTGCCAAACACGGCATCGTTGTTGAGCACCATGTTGCGGTTGAGACGACCAAGATCGAGGTCGAATACCTTTCCCGAACTTCACCAACTCCGGTCAGACAGACGATGCCGGCGGCAGCTGTCGCGCCGAGGCAATCGCGAATGATGGCGGGGGCTCCGGTGCATTCCATCAAAATGTCAGGGGCGAACCGCTCGAGGCGGCTCGTGTCGCTGTGATAGGTCCCGCCGAGGTCGCGTACCAGCGCTTCCTTCTCGCCGCCTTTGTTGCGATCGAGCACGTGTACGTCGAGAGCGCGTTGCGCCCCCATCAGGGCGGCCAAAAGCCCGATAGGCCCCGCGCCGGTGACGAGCAGTGATTTGGGCTGCCATCCGCGCGCGCGGGCGCCGATGCGCTCGGTGTGGTCCCAGGCCTTGGCGAGGATGCTAGCGGGCTCGAGCAGGACGCCAAGAATACCGAGCCTCGGGTCGATCTTGACGGCGAACTCCGGCTCGATGCGGAAGCGCTCGGCACCGTAGCCATGCCGCTCTTTGATGCCGCGTTCGGTATATCGCCCGTTGCGGCACATGTCCCACTCGCCGGCGGCGCAAGCGAGGCACGGCACCGGGTCGGGCCGGCGAACAATCCCGACGACGAGATCGCCGGGCGTCAGGCCGCAGATCCGTGCGGCGCCGTCACCACCTCGCCCAGCAATTCATGGCCGAGTACCAGACGTGACTTACCTGGAGGCGCAAGGCCATAGGCACCCGACATTATTTCACGGTCGGTGCCGCACACGCCGAGCGCCAAGGTGCGCACCAGAACCGTGCCGTCCGACGGCGGCGGTTCGAAGACATCTTCAAGCCTTGCCGAGTTGGCGAAGCCAGGCGACACAGTGATGGCGCGCATGCCTTTCCTTGGACGCGGATGACATCTCCCGTTCCATCATCATCTGCGGTTTTGTTCGCTCAGATGATGTTTCCCGATCAGGTGTACCGTACTCGCTTGCACTCCTTTTTCACCAATTTCTTCCGCCAAAGCGAACTTCTGACCCCAGTACTCAATCGATCGGATGCATTGTCGACTACGCTATTGCAATTGAAGTAAATTTCGCGTTCATCCGGCGTCACGATGAAGCCGTAGTCTGCCAAATCGTCGAAACTCGCCCATGACCTTCGACTTCGTGCAACTTGACTTTGCCGCTCGCGTGTTCTCCTAGAGCCTCGATCGCCTCCCGATCATACGGCTAGGCCGCTCGTATCCACGCTCTGGGTATACTATTGGCCCATCAAAAAGAGATCAATTTTGAACAGATTCCATTCGCAAACGAGAGCAAGTTAGTTTTGGCGCGCCGCCGCTCAAGGTGGCCGAACTACAGCTTATTTTTTCCCGGAGCCCATCCCCAATGTCCGCGGCGCGCTTACTCGGAAATATGCTGGCAAAAGGAACTCTGATGTCGCCCTCAATCTTCAGGGAGGGCGCTCCCACGTCGACGGGGAGGTTCGTTTGAATTGCAACAGACCTGCTCCATCGACTCCTGACCCGGCCGATGCCCGTGGCTGGACGCAGATCCTTGCCGGGTATCGCACGCCGAGCCTCGCGCGCGGCATCATCGAGTTGGTTATCACGGCCGGACCGCTTGTTCTGCTCTGGTCACTGATGTGGGCAACGCTCGACGTCGGCTACTGGCTTTGCTTGTTGCTCGCAGTCCCGAGCGCGGGCTTCATTGTGCGGCTCTTCATGATCCAGCACGATTGTGGTCATGGCGCTTTCTTCCATCGCCGCTCCACCAATGACTGGGTCGGGCGCGTGATCGGTGTGTTGACGCTAACGCCCTACGATTGTTGGCGTCGCAAACACGCCATACACCACTCGACCTCCGGCAATCTCGAGCGCCGCGGAATCGGCGATATCGATACGCTGACTGTGCATGAATACCTTGCACGCTCTCGATGGGGTCGGCTCCGCTACTGGATCTATCGGCATCCGTTCGTCATGTTTGGCATCGGCCCGGCCTACTTGTTCATCCTGGATCACCGGCTACCGGTCGGGCTTATGCGTAAGGGTTGGATGCCCTGGCTCAGCACCATGGCGACCAATGCCGCCATCGCGGCGCTCATCGCCATGATGATATGGCTTGTCGGCGTCGGCCCATTCCTGCTCGTGCATCTTCCGACCATGCTGCTCGCGGCTTCGATCGGCGTCTGGCTGTTCTATGTGCAGCACCAATTCGAAAATACTGTGTGGGCTCACGAGGGCGCCTGGAACCTGCAAGAGGTCGCGCTTCACGGCAGCTCGCACTATGCGCTGCCGGGGCTGTTGCGCTGGTTCACCGCCAATATTGGCGTTCATCACATCCATCATTTGTGCAGTCGAATCCCCTGTTACCGGCTGCCGCTCGTACTGCGCGACCACCCGGACCTCGACGGTGTCGGCCGACTGACTTTGCTTCAGAGCTTCAGATGTGTGCGGCTGGTGCTGTGGGACGAAGGCCAGCAGCGGCTCGTCTCCTTCCGGGATGTAAGTCGGCATCGCACTTCGGTCCGACCTTGAGGCCTACGCGTCGTCAGTGCGTAGCACGTGGCGATGTTCAGACATCCGACGGGCACTGCGAATGCAGAGCAGCCTCTTTTGTGAGCAAGGCCCTCTCGTAACGGCCTCCCTCATCGACCAGTCTCGCTCCGAACAATCGTGGGGGAAGGATATCACGTGGCTCGCCAAGAATTGCGACCCGACAAAGCTTCCTCGGAATGTCCTGGCTGCGGAACAGAAATGGTCATCGTCCGCATCACGCCAATTCTGTTCAGCCGGAGATTCGAAGAACTCTCGCTCGTATGCAAGACCTGCCACTTTGCAAAGAAGCTCAGGATCGAGCGAGGTCGATAATATAAGCGAAGATCGTGCTTTAAACCGCCACGCTAGACGTTGCTAACGAAACAACCAGTTCAGAGAGCGGTTATTCGTTAGACGATTTAGGACTTGTCAATCCGATGATTGTAGCTGGTACCAATCACGCCACCGCTCAGCACCACGGTGGTGCGCACACCATCGCTGGCGAGGGCTTTCTTGGGCGATTAGGCGGCAAGCTCGGCATAGCTGCCGGGCAAGCACACCTCCGACCTGTCCATGGCGAATTCGTAAATTACGCCGCGATCGGCATCTGGAACAGACCGCGGCAATGGTGCCGCCAAGCGTAGTGGTCAAGGACGGCATGGGCGGGCGGCGGTTGGCCAGATCGTTCTCCCGGAGTGCTGCCATTGAGCGACTGGTGAACGCGATGTTCGTTGTAATAATTTCTGAACTCTTCCAGCTTTCGCCCCAGGTCGACTGCGTTCCAGATGAGCACGTGGTCAAGAAACTCCCGTCGTATCGTCCCGATCAGCCGTTCCACGAACGGATGGGACACGGGTACGTACGGGATCGACTTGATCTCTTCGACCTCGAGTATGCGTAAGTTGGCGAGCCAACGATGGAAACGAAATAATGGGTCGTGGTCGGAACTCAGGTGCTGAGGAAGCGACTTTCCGGCGATGATCTGGTTGAACATCCGGCAAATCGAGGCGCCACAGGGATCAGCGCGCTCAACGCCAAAGCCAATGATCCGACGTGTGAACACGTCCATCACCACCATGACCCAATGGCTGCGCAAGAGTATCGATTCGCAGCGAAACAAATCGACGCTCCACAGGCTGTCCTTCATATGCCCGATAAAGCTCAGCCAGGACGGGCCATCGGTTCCTGCTTCGGGTCGATAGTGTTTCGCGAGCACGCGGCGGACGATGTCTTTGTCGATATCGATGCCAAAGGTACGCGCAATCTCCTGTGCGATGCGGGGACAGCCAATACGGGGATTGCGGCGCTTGAACTCGACGATCGCGTCGATGAGTTCCTTCGATGGCCCTTTTGGGCCGGGGCGCCGATGACCTCCCGACGAGAAAAGCCACCGATATTTGCGTTTCTTGAGCGCCTCGTGGAATCTCAACAAGGTTCTGGGCTTCAGGATGACGGCGAGCTTAGGAATTCGGCTTGCCGGAACGAACAGTGATCCAAGACCCAAAACGAAGCGATCGAACGAATTCAGGTTCGGCGCCCGCCGCCGCGCGCGGCTGCTGATGACCAACTGGTGCTTCAGCAACAAGGATTCAGCCACGACGGCGCGTACTCCGCCCGGGCGCATGAGTTTGGCAATGGTGGCCAGCAGGTGGACGGCGAGTATGAGCAGGTGAATCATCGACATGGACGGTAGCACGATGTCGGCATCTCACAAGACTGCCCGCGCCGCTCCGTTTTTGCGAGGATTTACGAATTCGCCATGCACACGTGCACAAACCGGCCTGAGTGCTGTGCGTGCCGAGAACATCGTCCGACTTGATCTGGTGAAAGAATCGCCTACCGTCAGTCGCGGTGGTCGGACTTCTAGTGTGCTTGTCCTGCATGCCCAAGAGCCAGCTTCCGGCCGAAAATGGCGCGCTGCAGGAAGTGATCATGTTGCGGCGAAAGCTGCGCGGGCGTGTCGAGTTTACCGACAGTGATCGCCTGTTCTTCATCCAGCCGTATCGCTGGTTTCCGTCGGTTTTGAACGCGATTTCGTCAACGTGACAATGCCCGCCTATTGCCTCGGAATGTTGGCCGCCTTCACCAGCTCAAGATTGGCGGCAACGTCGCCCTTGAAGAACTGGTCGAATTCCGCAACGGTCATCGGCAGCTTCTCGACACCGATCTTCGCCAGCCGCTCCTGCACCGACGGCAATGCCAGCGCCTTTGCGACCTCGTCGTGCAGCTTATCGACGATGGCGCGTGGCGTCCTCGCTGGCAGGTACGCTCCGGTATAGAACGGATAGATCGCATCGGCCTTGAGTCCGGCTTCGATCAGTGTCGGCACATCAGGCAACGAGACGGCCCGCTTCGCTGCGCCGACCGCGAGCGCTTTAAGCTTGTCGTCACGGATGGGACCGATGACGGTGGTCACCGGCGGAACGCTGAAGTCGACGCGCCCCGCGATCGTGTCGGCCAGCCACTCGGGACCCTTGAACGGAATATGCTGCGCCGTGATACCGGCACTGACGGCGAGCCGAACGGCTCCAAAGTGCGCCGCGGACCCGACGCCAACGGTCGAATAGTTCAACTCACCGGGCTTGGCCTTCGCAGCAGCAATCAGCTCGGCCAGCGTGTTGTAACGCCCGACAGCCGTCACTACGACAAGCGGGGTCTCGCCAAACGGAACCACGGGCGTGAAATCAGCAACCGTGTCATAGGGCAATCGCGCATAGAGAGCGTTGGCCGCCGCAATCGAGCCATACACCAGAATGGTATGGCCGTCCGGCGCGGCCTTGGCAACTATGTTGGCGCCGATCGTACCACCGGCCCCCGGCCGATTCTCGATCACGAAGGTCTGCCCGACCTGCTTGCCAACCTGCTCGAACACCACGCGGGAGATGATGTCGCTGGCGACGCCGGCCGGGATCGGCACCACCACGGTGACGCTGCGGGTCGGCCAATCCTGGGCCGACGCCTGGCCAAAAGCGGCGAGCGCGATAGCCGCCCCAAGGACAACCCGTCGAGCAATTTTCATCGAGATTTCCTCCAAAACGCGAACGGAGATTGAGAGAGAAGGACAGCGTCGTCAATATTGCAGGTAGCCGCAGTCATGCCCGCTACATTTTCGTCTCGTTGCGATGCGAGACTACATTCGGCGTGGGACCTGTGAATACTGATCGAATTTTGACCCCCAACGGCCCTGCAAACATCGCATAACGTATTGATTTTGTGGGATGAGAGAACGACCCCAGCGCCGATCGGCGTCCGGACCCCGCGCCGATTCACACCTAAAAGCGGCATTCGCGGTCAGGTATCTACGGGCTCGCTCTGCTCCCTGCGATCCTGGACCATGCGTAGCCAAGAGTCAGCCATGCCCATCCAGGTCGCCTTGACCTCATCATTCCCATCGTGCCGGCCATTCGGAGGCACTCAGCGGCGTTGGCTCGGTACATCTCGATCTTAGTCATTCGTTGCGCGGGAGCCGAATGACGAGGCGTTTGCCTTGCCAAAGTTCGACATCAAATTTGGCGACACCTTGCTGGGCCTGTGCGACGGCTTCTTGTTCGTCGGTGCATTCAAGAAGCTGCGGCAGACTAGAAGTCCGACCGGTCGGATTAAGTTGAAAAATGCAAAACTTCGGCATGGTCGTGCTCCCTGAACAGGCGGGAGCACGATTGTCTCTCAGTCACCGCACGCCTGCCGCGAGGGCCGCTGTGGGTGATGTATCACCGTACACTACAAAGAGAGTCGTCCGACCAATTTGATTGCCCATCACGCGACATTGAACGAGTAATTCGCGGGACGGACACGCGCGAGCAGGATATTCGTCGTTTTGAGGGACTTTTGGTTTTATGAGGTCGCCGATGTTTCGCCCTATTGTTCCAGTTCTCCGAACGCACCCGCTGTGCCTCGATCGCGGCAGGGCTCTTGGTCTTGATCCAGTCGCGCGCGTGTTCTGTTTTGAACAGTCCGGGTTCCGCACCGGGTCTAAGGTTCTCGGAACGCTCAATGCAGGGAACACGTGCCATGTTGCATCTTGTCGAAACCGACCGCCCCTACCCGCCCGAAACCGTTGCTATCATGACCGCTGCGTTCGACAGGGTTTGCCAATCCCTTTCCACGGGGATCAAGTGCAACCAAAGCGTCCAGGAGCTATTGGCGTTGCTTATCCTTCGACATGTCGATTTTGGCGAACGCGACTCCGCACGGCTAGCCGATGTCGCCTTGCGTGAATTAACAGGCAAGGACGATTTGGAAATCGGCGACCGTGCGGCAACGGGGTGACGTGGCCGAGTGCCTTACACCGGCCTGTGGGTGGCGAACGCTGCGACTAGATCTGCGTTCCAATCGGGCGCGGCACGGGGCCGGCCGGCCGGACTACCCCGGCGTATCCGTTTATGCGAGCATTTATGAATTCGCCATGGACAGCCTTAGAAGCAAAAGTTCCGAGAGTTACGCGCTCCATGTGAAGATTGGATTCCACGCCACCGGGCCTTGAACAATACTGAGCGGCGCCGGACAAGCCTGCGCGTTAGCAGTACGGATAACGCAGGCCATCGCGGCCAAAATAGGTGCCGGAAGCCGGATCGTAAGGGCGGAAATGCTGCCATCTCGTGCTACTGCACCGAACGCGGTGTGCGGACCGGATGGGCGCCCGCGTAACGGCTCGAAGCAACAGGGTACACTGTCTTGTAGTCACAACAGCCGATACCGCTGTCGGCGAAAGAATTGGATGCTCAGAGACAGCGATTTGACGGTTCATTCCGAAGGACTGCGTTGGCCATGAGAGGTCTCGCGTCGGCCGTTATTGCGGCGATAATAATCGGAGCGATCTACCTGGGGCGCGAGGTGTTCGTCCCGATTGCGCTGGCAATACTCTTGAGCTTCGTGCTGGCGCCACTCGTGCGGCTCCTGCAGCGCGCGCACATTCCGCGTGGACTATCCGTCGTCAGCGTTGTTCTCCTGGCCTTCATAAGTATCTTCCTGCTCGGGGGCATGATTGCGACCCAATTGACCGACCTCGCTGGTGATTTACCGCGTTATGAACTCACAATGCGTGAAAAGATCAGGTCGCTTCGTGGCACTGCGGCTACGAGCGGCGCACTCGAACGCGCTGCCGGCGTGCTTAAGGACCTCGGCAATGAACTCAATAAGCCAAAGGAACCCGGGACGAGTCCGGTCACTCAGCTTCAACCCGCTCCGCCGGGACAGGAAACCAAACCAATACCGGTCGAGGTCAGGCAGCCTCCTCCAACTACTCTGGAGAGCATCACGGCACTGATTTCTCCGCTGCTACGGCCGCTCACAACGACCGGCATCATCGCGATATTCGTAATCTTTATTCTTCTGCAGCGCGAGGATTTGCGCAATCGCTTCATAAAACTGGCGGGTTCGCATGATCTGCAAAAGACGACCGCCGCTCTGGATGATGCCGCGGCCCGCCTTAGCCGTCTCTTTCTCATTCAACTCGCTCTGAATACCGCCTTCGGCGTGGTGATTGGCGTGGGCTTGTGGATCATCGGAATCCCAAATCCAATACTGTGGGGCATCCTGGCCGCGATTCTTCGTTTCGTGCCGTATATCGGTGCAGTTATCTCGGCCATATTCCCGCTGGCGCTCGCCGCGGCGGTGGATCCCGGCTGGTCCATGTTGTTATGGACGGGTGCTCTCTTTCTGGTGGTCGAGCCAGTCGTGGGCCATGTGATCGAACCCGTTTTGTACGGGCATAGTACCGGCCTTTCGCCGGTGGCGGTGGTCGCGTCCGCAACGTTCTGGACAGCGCTCTGGGGGCCGGTCGGCCTCGTTCTGGCCACGCCATTGACGATATGCCTGGTGGTGCTGGGTCGGCATGTCGAGCGTTTCGCCTTCCTCGACGTGATGTTCGGCGATCGACCGCCGCTATCGCCACCCGAGCTATTCTATCAGCGGATGTTGGCTGAAGATCCAGCCGAAGCCGTCGATAAAGCCGAGGAGTTCCTCAAGGAAAGACCTCTATCCGCATATTATGATGCCGTTGCCCTGCCTGGCTTGAAGCTTGCCCAGAAGGACGTAGCACGGGGAGCGCTAGATCGTGTGCAAAGCGAAAAGATCAAAACCGCCGTTATCGAGCTCGTCGACGATCTAGTCGATCAAGAAGATCGAAACCCGGCGAGCAAAGCGACACACGACGTCGAGGCCGCGGCAGCGATAGAAACCTCACATGGATCTCGGCCCCGGATCTTCCTGTCCTTACAAGTGATAAACTTCCAATCGAGTGGCAAACCGAAGCGCCCATTCTCTGTGTCGCTGGCCGGGGTCCGCTCGACGAAGCCGCAGCCATTATCCTCACGCAGTTGCTAGCTACTTTCCGGCGCAAAATTGATGTTTCAGGATTTTGGTCAATTTCGCGCGCGCCTGGGGATGGGCCGGCGGGTCGGGCGAGCGTGATCATCAGGTGCGCAGGGCCCTATGGGGCTGACTGCTTTGCCATGGCGCGGCCGATGTTGATGAGGTTGTCGGCGATCACGCCAAGGCCGACCCAGCGCTTCATCCCGTCATCGCCTTTGTATCGACAGCGGTTGAGGCCATGTCGGCGTTTGACCACGCTGATGCGGCCCTCGCAGCCGGTGCGCCATTTCTGGCCCTGGCGGAACCATCGCTTTTTCTGCTCGCGTCTGCGCTCGGGGCTTTTGGTCGAGCGATTGGGAATGCAGACGCGTTTGATGCCCTTGGCTTTCGCCGCCGCCTCGTTCCTTGCTGAGTAAAATGCGGCGTCAGCGGCCACCAGGCGCGGAATGCGCCCGAGCCTTGCTTGATGCGTCTCGACCGCTGCGATCAGCAGGTCCGCGTCGTTCGGCCGCCGATCATACACCTCGTAGTCGGTCACGATCTGGTTTTCCGCCTCCTGCAGCTTCACCATCTTGCCGAATTCGGTCGGCTTGCTAGCCTTGCCCTTGCGGATGATTTCCGTCGCCGGCTCGAACAGACTCACGAGCTTGCCGTCGCTGCGCGTGTCGCCGCGGAGGATGCGCGCGCGGGTCTGTTTCATCACCTTTCTGACGAGCGGCGCCATGGCATCGAGCTTGTCGCGCAGGCCCTCCAGCGCCAGTTGCTGTAGAGCGTCGGTCGAGCGCTTCACACCCGCGGCAATTTCCTGCGAGAAGCGCTTGGCCTGCCCCGCCACCCGACTGGTGGAATTGAGCAATTGGCCGTAGGCGCGCTTGAGTTTCTCCTGGCCCTGCTTGGCCTTGGAGCGCGCCGCACGCGCGATGTCGAGCACCCTCAGCTTCACGCTGCGGCTCCGGTCGCGCAGTTTGGTTCCGGCCCCGCCCACGATCCGAGTGATCTTCTTCATCGCGCGAATGAGCACCCGCACGCCATCTCCCAGCAAGCTCGAATCGGTCGGATAGTGGATGTTGGTCTCCACCACCGTGGTGTCCACGCGCATGCGGCGGCCCTCGGTCAAGCCGTTGGCCTGCGCCATGGTCACCATCCTTGTGTGGATCTGTTTGATCACGTCTCCCCCCAGCGCCACGCCCCAGCGCCCCATGGTCTTGGCGTCCGGGGTCTTGCCGGCGCCCACCCGAGTGAAGTCGCGGTACACCAGATTGGCGCGCACCTCGCGCTCCAGCACGCCATAGCTCCAGTTGCGGACGTGCTTGAGGATCAGCAGCCGCAACACCACCTCCGCCGGCGTCCCCAATCGCCCGCGGCTGCGGCTCTTGGGATGGCGCTTGCCCAGGGCCTCGTACACGGCCGCCACCATTTGCTCATCGGCCAGCACCTGATCGGCATACCGCATCCAGTCTTCGCGCAGATCGCTCACCTCTTCGGTGATCAGGCCGTCGCCGAAGCTGCGCTGTGCGCACCGCATCTCGATCATGTTGCTTGCTCCGGGACTTTGACGCCGCGCCATCCGGGCGCAGCAGTTCATGATTGAGTTCACAAACGCCCTCGATCGCCTCCTTCAGCTTCTGATAATTGGCGAGCCAGCGGCGAACCTCGGCCACGCGCTCGCGCCGCACGCTGAACTGCCGTGTGTGTCCACCCGCATAGCTGACTGTCAGAACGAAGACCCGGTGCCCTTCACCGCGCGCACATTTTGGGCAGTCCTTGGTGTGGTGTATGGTGCGCTCCAAGAGCGAGCCGCGCAGCAACTCGCCGGTGATGGGCAGTTTGCTGAGGAGCTTCTCGCGTGCTCGAAGGGCTCGATCTCGAATCATTCATAAGAATGAATCAGGCCGCAGTCGCCCGTGTCAATTCCAAATCCGTCCGACCTTGCAGTTTTCCGTGCCCCGAGCGATTCTCGCACAGCAATCGCACACTTCATTTTTGCGCCGAAAAGTAGCTAAGCACGGGCTAACCGCGCGGATCGAGGGCGCGGATGCAATTGCTTCTACCAAATTCTCTCAGCTAGAAACGGCAGGCGTCGTTGTGATTTGGCTTTCCTATCTCGACGATGCCAGCCCCGTCCACATGCGCTACACCATACGCCGATTGCGCCGCAAACTTTCTAAGGTCAAATTATTTCTAGGATGCTGGATGGCGGACGCTGACACGAGCACGCTTCGTGACACCGCGAAGCCCGATGCCGTCGCGACCACTTTTAGGGACGCGGTAAGGCTCTCTCTGGAAGCAGCCGGTAAAAAGAAGAACCCGGAGTCATAACCTTCGATGAGATTGGCGTGACCAACGTGAACATTTGCTTAACATGAGTTTTTAGTCGGTATGGCGCTTCGACGCCGATCAAGGGCTACGCAGTCATCGCAACCATTTATCGATTGAACTGGAAGCGCTATATCAGTCGCGAACGCAGGCTCTCCGGAGGCTGATCATCGGAGTTTTGCGTGCGTGCGCTCGGGGATGTCATAGGGACCCAGCTGCCGTGCCTATGACGAAAGCGTTACGCGCTAGGGCGCTTCTCTGTCTTTGAGGCACGGAAGCCATGTCCCGTTGCCTCCTTCTCACACATATATGCGCCGGATTTGGTGGTGCCGTAACTCTTATGACCGGCGAAGTGGTAGATTTTGGAAGTGATATTCACCCAAACAACGAGATCAGTAGGACAGTGAGACTTCGCCTGGACTTCTGTCTGGAACTCATCGGCTCCGACTGGTGGCCTCCCGACTGTCGGAGAGGGCTTTACTACGGGGGTTGAGGACGGAGCGGGGGTCGGAGTCGGCGTTGGTGCCGCTGCTGTGGGCGTTGGGGCAGGTGCCGCTGCCGGTGTGTTGGGCAGAACTAAAGGCTCGCCTGTCCGACATTTGTCCACATACGCCCGTTCAGTAATTTTCGCTGTTTGGTACGCTGCCTTGTTGGCCTTCCATTCGTCTTGACAGGCCTTCACGGTCTTTACTGGCGCGGGACTGGCCGCTGATGGATCGGCTGAAGGCGCGGCAGCGGGCGTTGATGCAGGCTGCGCCCCGCCAGCGCGGCATTGGAAGACATACGCTTTTTCCGTGATCCCCTTCGCCTGATTGTCGGCCTTGTCCGCTCGCCACTCATCCTGGCACGTCTTCACGGTCTTCTGCTGAGCGAGAACGGGAGCCGGTAAAACCATTAGTCCGATCATCGCCGCGCACATTCCTAAGCTGAGCCACCGTTTCATTCTCCGCGTCCTCGTTTGCCATGTGGGGGCTCGGTAGCCGACATCGGCGGCCTCCACTGGGTGAGATCCTTTTCCTCATAAAGATGCTGCACCGTCCTTTACGGGCCGGTCTGTTCAATATTGCTCACATCAGGGAGCCGACTCTTATTGCAATATCGGCACGTCGAATTTATCTGAGACGAAATCATCTCAGACCGTCGAAAGAGACGAGGCAGTGGCGAAAAAGCGCAAGACTTCGTTCGAACCGAAAGCGTTCCTCGCCACAGTCGGCAAGGGAAAAACGGTATCCAAGTATCGAAAGAATCAAACAATTTTTTCGCAGGGTCAGGTCGCCGACGCCGTTTTCTACGTACAGGAAGGCAAGATCAAGCTCACGGTCACTTCCGAGCAGGGCAAGGAGGCGGTGGTTGCAATCTTAGGCCCGGGTCACTTTTTTGGCGAAGGATGTCTGAACGGCCACCCACTGCGCATCTCGACCACGACAGCGATCGAGGAAAGCGTGATCACTCGCCTGGAGAAGGCGACCATGATCGCCACCATTCACGGTGAGCCGAACTTTTCCGAAGTGTTTATGGCGTACCTGTTGTCCAGGAACGGTCGGATTGAAGAAGACCTGATTGATCAGCTATTTAATTCAAGCGAAAAGCGCCTCGCTCGGCTTCTTCTTCTTCTTGCCAATTTCGGCAAGGAGGGCAAACCGGAACCGATTGTGGGAAAGTTCAGTCAGGAAACCCTCGCGGAGATGATCGGTACAACCCGATCGCGTGTCAGTTTTTTCATGAACAAATTCCGCAAATTGGGATTTATCGAATACAACGGAAAACTGGAAGTCCATAATTCCTTGTTGAATATGGTTTTGCGCGACAATCCCGAGATCAAAACGAAATTCTGACTGAGCGCTTCCCAAACTGTCACCGATTTGCGCTCTCGAAAACAGCCCGGCTCACTTGCCGGGCTGCGAAGATCGGTTGGGTGCTCCGCATCTCATGCTTGAGACAGCGA
>CAVVON010000012.1:0-117747 GCA_963749815.1 uncultured Alphaproteobacteria bacterium
CGCGCCGCCTCCCCTTACTACTGACCCCACGCCTTGAATGCGTCGGCGAACGCACGCTCGCCGGCTTCGCCTTTTTCCATAGCCATGATGGCGCGGCGCTGATTGTTGTAGACGATCGGAATGTCGAACCACGCTCGCTCTTTGAGCAGAGCGAGATTGCGGTCCCGATCGACTTTGCGCCGGACAAGTCCGAACAGGAAACGGTTCGCCGTGACTTTCACACTCAAGCCGGCGAGCGGTTCGCCACGCGCGGACTCGTAGGCCTTCATCAAGATACCCGGAACATCGGCGATGCCGCCGCCTGGAAAGTCCGTCGGACCCGAAAAGGTCAGTTCGCTGGTGTGGCTCGCAGGCAAGCTGATGTCGGTGTTGCGTCGAAACGAGAAGATCATCTTGAGCTTGCGGTCGGGTATTGCGACTTCAGCACGAACGGCGGTGTCCATCGGCTGGTTTGGGCCGGGCGACACCATTTCGGTTTTCCAGCTCGCCGTACCGGCGAAATGCTTCCCGTCCGGGCTTGAGGGCTCCTCCTCGTACAGCGTGGCTTTTGGCGCGGCTGCGGTGGCGGGAGTTGATCTGTCGGCGCTGGTCCGATCGTTGGCGGGAGCCGATTTCGGCTTTTGCTGAAACACCACGAACGCCGCCGAACCGACGAAGAACACGACCGCGAGCGCGAGCGCGATCAGCATGCCCTTACGCCACGGCCAGTTCGGCCGCTCAGGCTGCCCGGCGGGCGCTGCACGGGCACCAGTCCGACCCGCGGCTGGATTGACGACGACCTTCGCCGTGCGTGGCTTGGCTGCTGACGCGGCAAAATCGGCAGCCGCAGCTTCCGACCGCTTCTGCCACTCCGCCGCCGCGCGCTCCTTCTGGGCACGAATGGCCGCGACCTCGGCTTCGATCTCGGCCAAGCGGTCGCGCGCCAGCTTGGCCATCTTCGAGGTACCGAACTCGGCAAGGAATTCCTGCAGCTTGTCCGGATCGGACGTGCCCTTGATCGATTGCCAGTGTTCCAGCGCCACCGCTTCCGCGACGATCGCCTCCGACATCGGCGGCGGCTCGGGCGCTTTCGGCGCGGGCGGCAGGATGCCGCGTTTTGTCAGCGCGGCCAGGATGGCGGCGCGATTCGACACGACATCGGTATGCAGCACGTCGAACGGCGGCGGGATGTCGTCAGGGTCGAGGTCGTCGGCGCGCACTGGAATGAGAATGCCGCGCTTCTGGGCGCGTGTTGCTTCCGAGATCACCCAGAACGAGGCGACGGACGTCTTGGTCCAGATCACGACGGCGGCGCGCGCCTGCCCCAGCTCGGTGAGGATCACCTCACGAAAGCTATCGCCCGACACCAGCGAGGTATCCCACCAGACGGAAAAGCCTTGCGCCTGCAGATCGGCCGCCAGCTCCTCGGTCGGGATTGGATGCGCCTTGGAATAGCTGATGAAAATATCCGCCACGGACCGCCGGTCTCACCCCTTCGTCATGATAGTAGCGGGGATCCTGCAATATTTCGACCGTGATTAGCGCAAGATTGCCGCCCGGCCTAACGGCCCGCGAGCGCCGCGTCGTTCAGCAACTCGGGCAACAGATGCTTCCAATATGCCGCGTCGCCCGCCCGCGGGCGATCGGTCTACCTGAACTCCTGGCCATATCTGCGCGCGATCTCATTCAATTGCTCTTTGCTGCGCGACTTTTCCGGCACACCGGGCGGACTGGCAATCTCCCGAAAGAACGCTTCCAATCCTGTCGGCACCACCAGAGCAAGCAATACCAACTCATGCTCGGGATTTTCAAAGCCGTGCCAAGTGCTCTTTGGGATAAAGATTGTCTCACCTTTTTCTATCGCATGGCGAGCGTCGTCCAGGATGACCGTTCCGCCACCTTCGAGGACGTAGAAGGCCTCATCCATCTGGAAGTGACGGTGAACTGGAATTCCTGCCCCGGCGAGAACCTGTTGCGTCAACATCGTGACGCCGTTCGAACCGCTTCGAGGGTCCGCTTTGATGAAAATGTTTCCGCCACGCAAGACCAGATGTTCACCCCCGTTAGGACCAAGCGTATAGCCGATCGTCATTCGGCGCCCTCCAACGTGTGCGCGGACGTCATAATGCGTGAGAAGCAAACCTAGCGTCCCGCGACCGCCGGCTCGTTCAAGAACTCGGGCAACAGGTGCTTCCAATATGCCGCGTCGCCCGACGTGCTGTGCCCGCGGGTTTCGGCGGACGCGGGAATTTCGTAGTAGCGGCCGTTCTTCACCCGCTTGATTTCGCGCGCGAGAATTCCGAGCTCGGCCGGATTGCGTTCGTCGTCGGCCGCATTGATCGCCAGCACGCGCGCCTTGATCTTCTCCAGATCGCGCGATGGATCGTAGTCGCGCGAGGCGTCATAGGCGTAGATGTAGTCGTTGGCGTCGGCGGTGAAGCGCCGCGCCAGGCGATCCTCGACGATCTTGTCGGCCTGCGCCCGCGTCGGCGCCGCACGATATAACGCGCGCGTACCGCCGTTGGTCGCCATCGTGAAAAAGGCCGCGGCGTATTTGAAGCTCGGCGGCTGCTCGACGTAGTCGCCGCCGTTCCAGGCCGGATCGGCCTTGATTGTCTCGATCATCATGCGGCGCAGCATCCAGTTCCGGCCCGACATGGCGGCCGGCTGCGCGCCCATCGGCACCAGCGCGCTCATCATGTCGGGATATTTCGTGCCCCACAGCCAGGCGAGCATGCCGCCCATCGACTGACCGATGACGAGCTTGAGGTGGCGGATGCCGAGGTGCTCGGTGACCAGGCGATGCTGCGCCAGCACGACGTCGTCGTAGTTGTAGCGCGGAAAGCGCATGCGCAGTCCGTTCGACGGCTTCGACGACCGGCCGGCGCCGATCGAGTCCGGAATGATGATGAAATGCCTGGCCGCATCGAGCGGCTGGCCGGGGCCGAACAGTTCGCCGGCGAAATTCTTGCCCAGCATGGTCTGGCCGGAACCGCTCGAGCCATGCAGCACCAGCACCGGTTCGCCCGCCGGCACGCCGATCGTCATGTAGTGGATGGTCAGTTCGGGCAGGATTTCGCCAGTCTGGAAGATGGGGTAATCGGCCTGCGGCTTGTGGATAGCTGAAGATTTTGGGTGCTGCGCTTCAGGCTGATGGTGAAACGAGGTCCGTGGTTACGGCCTCAAGCATCAGAAGGAGAAGCGCAGCATGGACCATTTTGCTGGACTGGACGTTTCGGTCAAGGAGACGAGCATCTGCATTGTGGATGACTCGGGGAAGATCATTCGCGAAGTGAAGGTGGCGAGCGAGCCTGAAGCGCTGTTGGCGGTGCTGAAGAAGCCCCGCCTACCACTTCAAGCGAATTGGATTGGAAGCCGGGCCGCTGTCGCAATGGCTTTACAGCGCGCTGGCCGAAGCGGGCTTGCCGGTGATCTGTGTCGAGACGCGGCACATGCGGGCGGCATTGAAGGCGCAGATCAACAAGACGGACCGCAACGATGCCCGCGGTATGGCGCAGATGATGCGGGTTGGGCTTTACCGTCCGGTGCATGTGAAGACGCTGCGCAGTCAGAAACTGCGGATGCTGCTGACCCATCGCAAGCTGCTGCAGTCGAAGGCGATCGCGATCGAGAACGATCTGCGCGGTACTTTGCGTAACTTCGGTCTCAAGGTCGGGATAGCCGGAAAGACGAGGTTCGAGGCCCGCATTAGGGAGCTAGTCGAGAACTTGCCCGACCTGGCTGCGCTGGTCGAACCGCTGCTCATTGTCAGGCGGGTGCTACGCGAGCAGATCGTCATCCTGCATCGTCGCCTGCTGACCATCGTCCGGGACGATGAGGTATGCCGGCGTTTGATGACGACCCCTGGTGTCGGCCCGGTCGTGGCGCTGACCTATCGCGCCACGGTCGATGTGCCCGCTCGCTTCCGCAGATCCAAGTCAGTCGGAGCCGTGTTTGGGCTGACGTGCGCCAAGTATCAATCGGGCGAGGTCGATTGGAGCGGCAGAATATCGCGCTGCGGAGACGAGATGATGCGGGCGATGCTCTACGAAGCGGCTCAGAGCATGTTGGTGCACTCGAAGAAATGGTCGTGGCTCAAGGCCTGGGCGATGCAGATCGCCAGGCGCCGCGGAATGAAGAAGGCGATCGTCGCACTGGCACGCCGGTTGGCCGTGATCATGCACCGCATCTGGGTTGACGGCACCGAGTTCCGCTGGACCCGAGAACAGGCCACAGCAGCCGCATGACAACCGTGCAGGATCAGATCCGATAGGAGGAAACTCGAGCTCCACCGAGCGGTGGAATGATGTCCCTCGCGGGACGATGGATGAGGTGAGTTCGCATGTCCGCTTGGACCTGCCGTCACACTGACGACAAGGCCGCCTAAAAGATTGTTCCGCCTCGTCTTCGAATCCCATGATGGAAGGGCCTTGGTGCCGATTCCGAAGAGAAGCACGAGCCCGTGAGCGACATCGACACCGTGGTGGTGGATAGTCTGAAAGCGCTTGACCCCAATCGGCCGATTAGAGAAGCGGAAGTCCTTCACCACCCAGTCGCCGTGCTGCGGCGCGGGCGGATCGGCCGCCCAGGCGCGGACCGGGCAGCAAATAACGACGGCTCCCAGGATTAGACCAGCGCAAGCGGCCGCGCGGCCTCCCCGTCCCGGCGCAATGCTAGAATTCGTTGCCATAAGGCCCTTCCGGATCGGCGAGCGCCGAGAGCCGCAGCGCCGCGGCGCGCGCGAATGCGAGCATCATGCTCTTTCGGGTCGCGGCGTACAGGCGATGCTCGGGCGCCTCGCAATGGATCGAGGCGCCATAGGCGTCCGCGACGATCAGCCCGGTGTCGGGCGGAAAAATTTCGCACGGCACGTCGAGCGCGGTGGCGAAGAACAACCGGTCGCAGTGCGCGCGATAATCCATCCATTTCTGGTCGGCGCGGAAATCCGCCACCGACGATTTGATCTCGACGATCCAGAGATCGCCGTTGCCGGCGAGCGCCACCAGATCGGCGCGCCGGCCGGATGCGAGCGGCAGCTCGCTCACCACCGAGAAACCGAGCGAATGCAGCAGCCGCGTGGTGCCGCGCGCGATCTTCAGTGCGGCCGGCGACTGCCGGCCGTCGATCGGGAGCGCAGCGGCGAGGGAACTGGGGCTCATGGAATGAAGGATTCCGGGCAGTGGAAGTTCTCGGTGATGAATACGCACGCAACTCTCCACGCATTGACGCCAGGACCGAACCGACATCCGGGCGGCTCGGGCGGTCGGCTCCCTCTCCCACAGGGAGTGGGGTGGGGTGAGGGTTAGGGTCTCTCGATGATCTAGAGCCCCTCACCCAACCCTCTCCCCAACGGGGAGAGGGAGCGCACCACTCAAGCGGCACGCCCTGCGATCATACAGCAATCTCGGCGCGGCCGTTGTTGATCGCCACCACGTCGCGCTCGACCACCCGGGCGCGGAAGCTCACCACAGTACCGTCACGCCACAGCTCGGTGCGGATGGTCTCGCCCGGAAACACCGGCGCCGAGAAGCGGCCGGCGATCGACGTGAGCCGCGCCGGATCGTAGCCGCACAGGCTTTTCAGGATGGCGTGGCCCGCGACCCCGTAGGTCGCGAGCCCGTGCAGGATCGGACGCGGGAAGCCCGCCGCCTTGGCGACCGCCGGCTCGGCGTGCAGCGGATTGGGGTCGGCGCTGAGCCGGTAGATCAGCGCGGTCTCCGGCCGCGTCGGCAGGTCGCAGACCAGGTCGGGCGCACGCTCGGGGATCGGATGCACCGGCAGCTGCTCGCGCGGCGGACCGCCGAAGCCGCCGTCGCCGCGGCAGAACGTGGTCTGCATGATGGTGGCGATGCGCTCGCCGGTCGCCTTGTCGTCGATGGTGCGCTCGGAATAGACGATCGCGCCCTTGCCCGGCGCCCTTGTCGACGATCTCGGCCACGCGGGTGCGGCTGAGCACGGTGCCGGACGGCTTGAGCGGCCTGTGCAGCTTGAGCGAATGCTCGCCCGCCACCACCTTGACCCAGTCGATGCCGGTGTCGAGCTCCTTGGCCCAGAAGCCCGGATAGCCGATCACCACCGCCATGGTGGGCAGCGCCTTGAGGCTCTTCTCGTAGACGAAGGCGAGCTGCTGCTCGTCCATCGGGTCGAGGCCGAGGCCGACGCCGAGCGCGTACAGCATGCAGTCCTTCGGGCCGTAGGTGTGCTCGACGTCGGGGATCTTCAGCGCCAGCAGCTTGTCGTAGACGATGGGCATTCAAGGTCTCTCGTCACACCGGGTCCCACGAGAACACGTCGCTCGAACGCTCCAGCGGCGTGAACGACGGCCCGAGCGCGCCCTTGAGCTGGGCGGCGATCTTGTCCGGCGTCCAGCCGTCGGAGCGGTGGATGGTGCGCGCCGGGCGCGGCTGGCTGAACAGGAAGATCTCGTTGTTGCGCACGCCGAAGATCTGCCCGCTGATGCCGTCGGCCCGGTCGGAGGCGAGGAACACCGTGAGCGGCGCGATCTTCTCCGGCGTCATCTGCTGGAATTTCTCGACCCGCGCCTTCTCCTCCGGCGTCTCGGCCGGGATCGAATCGATCATGCGGGTCCAGGCGAACGGCGCGATGCAGTTCGCCCGCACCTTGAAGCGCTGCATGTCGAGCGCGATGCCGCGCGTCAGCCCGACGATGCCGTATTTCGCCGCCATGTAGTTGGCCTGGCCGAAATTGCCGACCAGCGCCGAGGTCGAGGTCATGTTGACGTAGGCGCCCGACTGCTGCTCGCGGAAATGCGCCGCGCAGGCGCGGCTCATGTTGAACGAGCCGTTGAGGTGGACGTTGATGACGTCCGACCAGTCCGACCAGCTCATGCGGTGGAAGATGCGGTCGCGCAGGATGCCGGCGTTGTTGACGAGGATGTCGACGCGGCCGAAGGCGTCGAGCGCGGCCTTGACGATCTCGTCGGCGTTCTTCGGCTCGGCGATCGACAGCGTCGAGGCGATCGCCTGGCCGCCCTTGCGCTTGATCTCGTCGACGACCTCGTGCGCGGGGCTGGCGTCCGTGCCGGCGCCTTCGAGGCTCGCGCCGATGTCGCAGACCACGACCTTGGCGCCCTCCGCCGCCATCAGCAGCGCGATGCCGCGGCCGATGCCGCGCCCCGCGCCGGTGACGATGGCGACCTTGCCTGCGACCATGCCTGTCATGCCTTACCCCACACCTCGCTCGGCCACCTCGACGATGCGGGCAAGCTTCGCCCACTGCTCGTCCTCGGTCAGCGCGTTGCCCTCCTCGGTCGAGGCGAAGCCGCACTGTCCGGACAGGCAGAGCTGGTCGAGCGAGCAGAACTTCGCCGCCTGGTCGATGCGGCGCTTGAGCTCGTCCTTGGATTCGAGCTGGCCCTTCTTGGTGGTGACGAGGCCCAGCACCACCTGCTTGCCCTTGGGCAGCAGCCGCAGCGGCTCGAAGCCGCCGGAGCGCTCGTCGTCGTATTCCATGAAGTAGCCGTGCACGTTGATCTTGTTGAAAAGCACTTCCTGCTCGGCCTCGTAGCCGCCCGCGCCCATGAAGGTCGATTTGTAGTTGCCGCGGCACAGATGCATGGTGATCGTCATGTCGGACGGGATGTCCGACATCGCGGCGTTGATCAGCTCGCCGTAGAGATCGCCGAGCGTTTCGGGATTGTCGCCGCGGTCCTTCATCTGCTGCCGGTATTTCGGATCGCACAGCATGGCGATGAACACTTCGTCGAGCTGGAGATAGCGGCAGCCGGCATCGGCGAACTGGCGCACCGCCTTCTTGTAGGCCTGGCCGAGGTCGGCGAAGAACGCCTCGAGCGTCGGGATAGGCCGCCTTGTCGATCGGCGTCGGCGACGGCCGGCCGTAGAGCGCGGACGGCGCCGGGATCGTGATCTTCGGCATGCGCCGGGTGTGCGCCTGCACGAACTTGAAATGCTCGACCATCGGATGGTGGGTCGAGCCGAGCTTGCCGGTGACCTTGACGCCTTCGTTGCGGGTGGTGACCGCGGCGAACGCGATGCCGGTATCCATCACGTGCTTCTCGACGCCGTCGAGGCCCCAGAGAAAATCGAGGTGCCACCAGGAGCGGCGGAACTCGCCGTCGGTGACGGCCTGGAGGCCGACCTCCTCCTGCTTCTTGATGACGCGCTCGATCTCGCGGTCCTCGACCGCGGTCAACTCGGCGGCCGTGATCTCGCCCTTGGCGCGTTTCTCACGCGCGACCTTGAGCGCGGCCGGGCGCAGCAGGCTGCCGACATGGTCGGCGCGGAACGGCGGCTTGGTTCGTTGCATTGGCTGGCTCTCCTCCGCGTTTTCTTCCGCCGCACTCTCGGTCTTTCCGTTCGTTCCCGCGCAAGCGGGAACCCAGCTCTTTTGGAATTCCGTGCGTCAAGGCCTGGGTCCCCGCTTTCGCGGGGACGAACGGAGAGGGTCTGCCTTGGGCAGACGATGGCGGCGCGTTTACTCCGCCGCCGCGAGCGCCGCGGCCTTGCGGGCGAGCACGAAGTCGTATCGCACCTCGTAGAACGGCGTCGCCATCATCTCGCCGGTCGGGGCCTTGCCGGGCGGCTTCTTCACGAACTCGACGATCAGCGGCTCCTTCACGCCGTAGACCACGTCGGTCTCGATGAACTCGTCGCCCCTCTGGAACAGATGCGTGACCAGCCCGTGGTGGCCGGGCGCGTTGATCGCGAAGTGGATGTGCGCGGGCCGCATGTGGCTGATGTTGGTGCGATTCATCAGCGCGCCGACGGTGCCGTCCATCGGGATGGTGTAGGCGATCGGCGCGACCGTGCGGATCGCGTAGGAGCCGTCCGGCTGCGAGCGGTAGAGCCCGCGCATGTAGGGGCCCTGCGTGTCGCGCTGGTCCTCGTACAGGCCCTCGCCGTCGGTCTGCCAGAGGTCGAGCTCGGCGCCTGACACCGGCCGGCCTTCGACGTCCCGGATCGAGCCGGTGACGAAGCACGGGATGCCGGGCGCGCCGTTCGCCATGTCGCCGCCGTTCGCGACCGGCGGTGCGTCCGGCACGTGGAACGGGCCCTCGACCGTCGAGGGCGTCGCGCCGCCCGGCTGGCGGTGATTGATGGCGTCGACCAGCATGCTGACGCCGAGCACGTCGGAGGTCAAAATGAACTCCTGGCGCTTCTGCGAGCACATCTGCCCGGTCTTGGTGAGCCAGTCGATCGCCGCGAACCACTCGGCCGGCGTCGGCTCGATGTCGCGCACGAAGCCGTGCAGATGCTTGATCAGCGACTGCATGATCTGGCGCAGCCGCGGGTCCGGGATGTCCTTCCAGCGCTCGAGCGCCACGTCGGTCAGGTTCTGTTCGGTCACATAGGGCATGGGCTTGCTCCTCGGTCAGCTCTTTGAAATCTCGCTGCGCACGATCCTGGCGCCTTCGACCATGGCGCACATCTTTCCGAACGCGACGTCGCGCGGCAGGTACTTCAGGCCGCAGTCCGGCGCGATCACCACCCGCTCCGGCGAGGTGTGCGCCAGCGCCTTGCGGATGCGCTCGGCCACCGCCTGCGGCGTCTCGACGGCTTTGTCGGCGAGGTCGATCACGCCGACGATAATGGTCTTCGACGGCATCTGCTTCAAGACCGAAAGGTCGAGTTTGGGCTGCGCCGCCTCGATCGAGATCTGGGCGGCCTTCGACTGCTCGAATTCGGCCAGGAAGTGATAGGCCGGCGGCTTGTCGGCAACCACCGCCGCATAGCCGAAGCAGATGTGGACCGCGGTCGTGCCCTTCACCCCGTCGAGCGCGCGGTCGAGCACCTTGATGCCGTAGCGCTTGGCCTTTTCGTGCCGCGATTCCATCCAGGGCTCGTCGATCTGCACGATATCGGCGCCGGCCGCGAACAGGTCCTTGATCTCGGCGTTGACGGCGGCGGCGTAATCGAGCGCGAGCTTCTCCTCGTCGC
Organism: uncultured Alphaproteobacteria bacterium; assembly: GCA_963749815.1. GTDB lineage: Bacteria > Pseudomonadota > Alphaproteobacteria > Rhizobiales > Xanthobacteraceae > VAZQ01. The sequence goes on from CAVVON010000012.1 coordinate 9,897, forward strand.
CGTAGTAATCGTCCTGGCACTGCGCCGCCATGGTGAACGGGCCCGGCACCGTGATCTTGACCGGCTTGTCGGTATTGGCGCGCAGGAATTTCAGATCGCGCAGCTCGACCGGATGCTTGCGCCTGATCTTGCCCACCACGCGCGGCACGGTGGAGAAGCCGCCGACGCGGTTGGGCGTCTTGCCGGGATTGTCGAGGTCGATGCCGTCGAGCGCGGTGGCGAAGCGGTTGGAATAGCTTTCGCGGCGCTGCTCGCCGTCGGTGATGATGTCGAGGCCGGCGCGCTCCTGGTCGCGGATCGCCAGCACGGTGGCGTCGTCCTGCGCCTCCTCGAGCTCGGCGGGCGCGACCCGCCAGAGATTGGGCAGCCGCACCCGCGGCACGATCTTGGACAGCCTCGGCCGGTCGATCAGCCAATCCGGCTGCGGATAGGAACCGACCAGCGAGGTGGGGAGCAGCATGTCAGTCTCTACGTTTCCTACCGGCGTCATCGCCGGGCTTGTCCCGGCGATCTCGATCAGGGTGGCAACACCCGGATCCCATAAGCGGGATCACCGGGACACGCCGCTTTCGCGGCGGCCCGGTGATGACGAAGTGCACCGGCGGCGCCCGACGCCGCCGGACGTCGGAAGACTACTTCGCCTTCTCGTACGGGTAGATCACGTTGCCGGTCTTCAGGTCGGCCGGGGTCAGCACCGTCTGGTGGTCCATGCCGCGCCAGGTGTCGAGATCGGTGCCATCCTTGATGCCATGGTACTGGACCTGCATCATGCCCGACTTGGTCCATTCGCCGCCGGGACCGTAGCTCCAGCTGCCCATGATGGTCTTGAACTCGTTCTTGCGCAGATAGTCGGCGAGCTTGTCGTCGTCGATGCTCTTGGCGCCGTTGACCGCCTGCGCGAGGACGCTGAGGTAGGAATAACCCCAGCCGCCGAGATAGTAGCCGAGCGGGTCGACGCCTTCGGCGCCGGCGCGCGCCTGATAGACTTTGAAGAACTCGGCCGCGGGTGCCATCATCTTCTCGGACGGCACCCAGGTCTCGTAGTTGACGATGCCGTTCAACTTCGATCGAAGCCGCTGCTTGAAGACGGTGGCCTGCAGGCCGACCATGGCGCCGCCGATCATCTTCGGCTTGTAGTTGAGCTCGTTGACCGCCTGGACGATGCCGACCGAACTCAGCGGATACGAGCAGACAATGACGATATCGGCATTGGACGCCTGCAGCGCACGCACGATCGGCGTGAAGTCGGTGGTGTTCGGCGGATAGCTCTTGTCGTACACGATCCTGCATGCCGAAGGTCTTGGCGTTCTCGCGCGCGCCCTCGCAAGCATTGTTGGAGAATTCGGCGTCCTCGGCCGCGAGCGCGACGGTGGTGGGCTTGGGATTCTGTTGCAACGCGATCTGGAAGAAGCCTTCCGTGAACGACGGCTTGGTCTTCGGCCCGGTCGGCAGCACCGAGAAATATTTCGGGTATTTGAACTCGTGGTTGGCGTCGAGCGCGAACAAGCTGATGAAGGTCTTGCCCTTTTGCATGACGACCGGAATGGCCGGTGCAACCATGTTGGTCGCGTAGCCGCTGACAACCAGGTTCACCTTGTCGACGTCGAGCAGCTTGGTGTAGATGCCGGGCACGGTCGAGGGGTTGCTCTGGTCGTCATAGACGATGAGCTTGACGGGACGGCCGAGCAGACCGCCCTTGGCGTTGGTTTCCTCTTCCCAGATTTTCATGCCGAGCAGTGTCTGCTTGCCGTTGGCGGCGAGCGGACCGGTCAGCGCCATCGAGAACCCGATCGTGATCGGCTGGCCGGCCGGCGCCTGCGCCTGCGCGGGCGCCATGAAAGCGGCCACCGCCGTGGCGGCGAACAACGAGGCAACCGCGCCTCGCCATGTGCGTCGATTATTCATTTTGTCTTCCTCCAGGTTGGATCTTGTTTGCTATTGTCCGCGGATGTCCGCGGAATTCTTGCCGGTTCCTTGGTCGCAACGGGTGTGCTGCCGCTCAGGTCTTGCCCCAAACCTCCTCGGCGAGTTCGACGATCATGCGCAGCTTCGCCCATTGCTCATCCTCGGCCAGAATATTGCCTTCCTCGGTGGAAGCAAAGCCGCATTGCGGGGACAGGCATAGCTGATCGAGTGCGACATATTTTACCGCCTCGTCGATGCGGCGCTTGATGTCGTCCTTGCTCTCCAGGGTCCCGCTCTTGGAGGTGACGAGCCCGAGCACCACGATCTTGCTGCCCTTCGGCACGAACCGCAGCGGCTCGAAGCCGCCGGCGCGCGCGGTGTCGTATTCGAGGAACCAGCCGTCGATGTCGACCTCGCCGAGCAGGCGTTCGGCGACGTGTTCGTAGCCGCCCTGCGCGATGAAGGTCGAGCGGAAATTGCCGCGGCAGGAATGCATGGTGATGACCATGTCGGACGGCCGGCCCGCCAGCGCCTCGTTGGTCATGCGGGCATATTTGGCGGGCAGCGCATCGGGATCGTCGCCGCGCTGGCGCGAGCCCTCGCGCTCCTTCGGATCGCAGATCATCGCCCAGGCGGTGTCGTCGAGCTGCAGATAACGGCAGCCGGCGTCGTAGAAGGCGCGGATCGCCTTGCGGTAGGCCTGCGCGACGTCGTGGAAGTAGCCGTCGAGATCGGGATAGACGGCCTTGCTGATCGAACTGCGGCCCTGCCGGAAATGAAACGTGCTCGGCGCCGGGATCGTCATCTTCGGCGTGACGCGGGTGTGGTTCTTGAGAAACTTGAAGTGCTCGAGGTGGGGATGCGTCGAGAAGCCGATCTTGCCGACGACCCGCACGCTCTCGGCCTTGGTCTCGACGCCGGCGAACTTGATGCCCTGCCCGGTCGAGTACAGCTCGGCGCCGTCGAGCCCCTTGAAGAAATCGAACTGCCACCACGAGCGGCGGAACTCGCCGTCGGTCGCGAGCTTGAGCCCGATCTCCTCCTGCTTCCGGACCACCCGCTCGATCTCGCGGTCCTCGACCGCTTCGAGCGCAGCCGCGGCGATCTCGCCCTTCGCATGCTTGGCGCGCGCCTCCTTCAGCGCCGCCGGACGCAGCAGCGAGCCGACGTGATCGGCGCGGAACGGCGGCTTGGTGCGTGCGGCCATCGGCCTATTTGCCCCACACCTCGTCCGCGAGCTCGATGATCATGCGCAGCTTCGCCCACTGTTCCTCGTCGGCGAGCACGTTGCCTTCCTCGGTGGAGGCGAAGCCGCATTGCGGCGACAGGCAGAACTGGTCGAGCGGCGCGATTTTCGCGGCCTCCTCGATGCGCCGCTTGATCGCGTCCTTCTTCTCCAGCGTGCCGCTCTTGGACGTGACCAGGCCGAGCACCACCATCTTGTTGCCCTTGGGGAGGAAGCGCAGCGGCTCGAAGCCGCCGGCGCGCTCGGTGTCGTATTCGAGGAAATAGCCGTCGTAATTGCAGCGGCCGAGCAGGTTCTGCGCCACCGGCTCGTAGCCGCCCGACGAGATGAAGGTCGAGCGGAAATTGCCGCGGCAGACATGGGTGGTGATCGTCATGTCGGCGGGCTTGGCCGCCAGCGCCGCGTTGATGCACTTGGTGTAGGTGTCCTGCAGGTGATCGACGTCGAGGCCGCGGTCCTTGGCCTTTTTCAACTCCTCCTGCGAGCACAGATAGGCCCAGGCGGTGTCGTCGAATTGCAGATAGCGGCAGCCGGCGTCGTAGAACGCCTTCACGGCCTTGGCGTAGGCCGCGCCGAGATCGTCGAAGATCGCGTCGCGGTCGGGATAGGCAGCTGCTTGCTGACCGCGCCCGGCTCCAGGCGGAAATGCAGCACCGTCGGCGACGGGATGGTCATCTTCGGCATCGACCTTGGTGTGGGCCTTCAGGAACTTGAAATGCTCCAGCATCGGATGATTGGAAAACCCGATCTTGCCGTTGACGCGGATCGCTGCGCGGCTTGGTCTGCACGCCCTGGAACTGGATGCCGTGGTCGAGCTCGTAGATCTCGACGCCGTCGAGCATGCCGAAGAAATCGAAATGCCACCACGAGCGGCGATACTCGCCGTCGGTCGCGAGCTGAAGGCCGATCTCCTCCTGCTTCTTGACGACCTTCTCGATCTCGCGGTCCTCGACCTCCTTGAGCTGCGCGGCGGTGATCGTGCCGGCCTCGCGCTTGGCGCGCGCGTCCTTGAGCGCGGCGGAGCGCAGGAAGCTGCCGACATGATCGGCGCGGAATGGCGGCTTGGTTCTTTTCATGGACGCTCTCCTACCCGGTGACCGGCCGTTTTGCCACGGTCTGTCGTTGCGCTGCCTTTTAACACGCTCGCCACCAATGCAAATCCCCGCCGCGCGGCAAATCGGCACGCGCATCGGACGCGGTGGGAAGCGGCCCAATGCCTGCTCGAAGGGATAGGCAGCCGGCCTCGCAACGGCTAAGCATCGCGCCATTCACGGCCCAACGATGGTCCTGCCCAATGTATCAACCACCCGCCTTTCGCGAGGACCGGATCGAGGTTCAGCACGCCCTGATCCGCGCCCATCCGCTCGGCATGCTGATCACCGCCGGTCCGGGCGGGCTGATGGCCAATCCGATCCCGTTCCTGGTCGATGCCGACGGCTCGCCGCACGGCACGCTGCGCTGCCACATGGCGCGCGGCAATCCGCAGTGGCGCGAGCTGGCGAAGGTCGAGGAATGCCTGGCGGTGTTCCAGGGCCCGCAGGACTACGTCACGCCGTCCTGGTACGCGACCAAGCAGGAGACCGGCAAGGTCGTGCCGACCTGGAACTACGTCACCGTGCACGTCTGGGGCCGCCCGCGCGTCATGGACGGCAACGACGCCTGGCTGCGGCGCCAGATCGAGGACCTGACGAATTCGCGCGAGGGCGGCCTGGCCGATCCGTGGAAGGTCGACGACGCGCCGGCCGATTACGTGGTGTCGCAGATGAAGGGCATCGTCGGCATCGAGATTCCGATCGCCCGCATCGAAGGCAAGTGGAAGGTCAGCCAGAACCGCCCGGAAGCCCGACCGCGCCGGCGTCGTGACCGGCTTCCGCGCGCGAGGCGACGAGACCATGGCCGCGCTGGTGGCGGAACGCGGCGGGCCAAAGAAAGATTGAGCGCCGTGTCAATGCCGCGCGCGGGAGCCCTTGCGGGTGCCGGCGGCGGTGACGCCGAGATAGCCTTCGAGCACCGAGCGGTCGGCGATGAGTTCGCCGCTCGCGCCCTCGTAGACGACGCTGCCCCGCTCGAGGATCGCGGCACGGTCGGTGACGCCGAGCGCCTTCTGGGCGTTCTGCTCCACCAGGATCGCCGACATGCCCTCGTCGCGGACGATGCGCTTGAGCGCGGCGAGCAATTCCTCGACCAGGATCGGCGCCAGCCCTTCGAGCGGCTCGTCGAGCAGGATGACGCGCGGATTGAGGCCGAGCGCGCGCCCGACCGCCAGCATCTGCTGCTCGCCGCCGGAAAGCTGGTTGCCGAGATTGCGCTTGCGTTCGGCGAGGCGCGGAAACAGCTCGTAGATCTTGTCCAGCGTCCAGCGGCCCGGCCGCGCGACCGCGGACAGATTCTCCTCGACGGTGAGCGACTTGAAGATGTTGCGCTCCTGCGGCACCCAGCCGATGCCGGCATGCGCCCGCTGGTCGGGCCGCATCGCGCTGAGCTCGCGGCCTTCGAGCTTGATCTGGCCGCCGAAATAGCGGGTCACGCCGACGATCGAATTGATCAGGGTGGTCTTGCCCATGCCGTTGCGGCCGAGCAGCGCGATCGCCTGGCCTTCGGCGAGCGTCAGCGACACCTCGTTGAGCACGACGGCCTCGCCGTAGCCGGCGGTCAGCTTGTCGATGGTGAGGAGATCAGCCATCGAGCGACTCGCCGAGATAGACCGCGCGCACGCGCGGATCGCGCGCCACGTCGTCGGGGGCGCCGTCGACGAACAGCGTGCCGTTGACCAGCACCGTGATGCGGTCGGCGAACGAGAACACCAGGTCCATGTCGTGCTCGATCAGCAGCACGGTCACGTCCTTCGGCAGCGCCTCGACCGTCGCCAGGATTTCGTGCCGCTCGGCCTCGGGCACGCCCGCCGCCGGCTCGTCGAGCAGCAGCACGTTCGGCCGGCAGGCGATGGCGAGCGCAATCTCGAGCAGGCGCTGCTTGCCGTACGGCAGGTTGCCGGTGCGCTCGTACATCACGTCGGTGAGACGGAATCGCTCCAGGATTTCGACGATCTCCTCGACCACGCCGGCCGAGGAGCCGACCAGCCGCCACCACTGCTCGCCGGTGCCCATGCGCTCGGAAATCGCAAGCCCGACGGTCTCGAGCGGCGTGAGATCGAGAAACAACTGGTTGATCTGGAAGGTGCGGGCAAGGCCGCGCCGGACGCGCTTGTGGGATTCGAGCGTGGTGATGTCCTGGCCTTCCAGCAGGATGCGTCCGGCGGACGGACGCAGCACGCCGGTCAGCAGGTTGATCACCGTGGTCTTGCCGGCGCCGTTCGGGCCGATCAGCGCATGGCGCGCGCCCTTCTCGACCTGCAGCGAGACGCCGTTGACGGCGGCGATGCCGCCGAAATGCTTCTCCAGGCCCTGGGTTTCGAGCACCGCCGGCATGATCAGGTCTCCTGCCGCCGCGCGAACGGCCGCCAGCGCTTGATGCGGCCGACGACGACCGCGATCCGGTCGTCGATCACCTTGATGCCCCGCTGGACGTATTGGTAGCCGAGCCCGACGAGCAGCATGATGATCGTGCACTGGAAGAACGACAGGCCGAACGCGTAGGCGCTCCCGAAGATCGCGAGCGAGATGATCGCGCCATAGACCCGCCCGTACAGCACCATCATCACCAGCAGCAGGCCGATCCAGTATTGCCAGTATTGCGGATCGATGGTGGCGAGCCGGTCCTGCACCAGCTTGAAGATCACCGCGCCGATCAGGCCGCCGTAGAGATAGCCGGCGCCGCCGATGATCAGCACCAGCAGAAGGTCGGCGGAGCGCTCGAACGAGAACACGTCGAGCGAGGCGAACGACGTGGTCTGCGTCAGCAGCGCGCCGGCGACGCCCGCATAGAATGCCGCGAAGGTATAGATCGCGACCATGCGGCCGTTGACCGAAATGCCGATCGAGGCGGCGCGCAGCGCGTTGCCCTTGACCGAGCGCAGCGACAGCCCGAACGGCGAATAGACGATGCGCCGCGCCAGCAGGAACAGCACGAACAGAACGCTCAGGCAGTAGACGTAGCCGACATGGCCGAAAATATCGAAGGAGTAGAGGCCGAGGATCGGCCCGACCACGACGCCCTGCAGACCGTCGGCGCCGCCGGTGAGGTCCGGGATCTGGTTTGCGACCTCGCGCAGGATCAGCGCGACGCCCAGCGTGACCATCAGGCGGGTGAGATCGGTGCCGCGCAGCACCAGGAAGCTCGTCACGAAACCGAGCACCGCCGCCGCAAGGCCGGAGACCATCGAGCGCCAGCAGCGGCTCGTCGATGATGTGATACTTGGCGAACAGACCGGCCGCATAGGCGCCGAAGCCGAAGAAGGCGGCGTGGCCGAGCGAGACGATGCCGGCATAGCCGAGGATCAGATCGAGCGAGAGCGCGAACAGCCCGAGCCAGGCGATCTCGGTCAAAATGAGATGGCTTCCCGGCATCAGGAACACGCTCGCCAGCGCGGCGAGCCAGAACGCATATTCGGCCGGCTGCCAGCGCGCACGCCGCGCCAGAAAGCGGCTGACGTCGGGGATGAGCGGAGACGGCATCGGCGACCTCTCCGCTATTTGCCCGACGCGCGGGCGAACAGACCCTGCGGACGCAGGATCAGGACCACGATCATGATGACGTAGATGATGAAGGCGCCGAGGCGGGGCACGTAGTACTTGCCGGCGACGTCGCCCAGCCCGATCAGCAGCGCGGCAAAAAACGGCCCGGTGATGCTCGACGTGCCGCCGACCGTGACCACGATCAAAAAGTAGACCATGTATTTGAGCGGGAAGGTCGGATCGAGGCCGAGAATTTCCGCGCCGAGCGCACCGCCGAGGCCGGCGAGCCCCGAGCCGACCGCGAAGGTGATCGCAAACACGCCGGTGACGTTGATGCCGAGCCCGCGCGCGACCCGCGCATCGTCGACCGAGGCGCGCAGCCGGCTGCCGAACCGCGTATTCGACAGGATGAACTGGAGCCCGACGGTGAGGAGCCCGCAGATGACGATGATCAGCAGCCGGTACTTGCCGACCCCGATGCCGAAGAAGTCGAAGCGGCCCTGCAGCTCACTCGGGACCTGGATGAAGACCTGCTGCGAGCCCGCGACCTTGTCGACCGCGGCCACCGCCATGAACACGAGCCCGATGCTGAACAGCACCTGCTCGAGTTCGCTCCGGCCATAGACGTGCACATAGAGCGTGCGCTCGAAGACGGCGCCGATCGCAGCGGTCACCAGAAAGGCGATCGGCAGCCCGGCGTAGAACGGCAGCCCCCAGCGGTTGACCAGGACGAGCGTGACATAGCCGCCCGCCATCGCGAACGCGCCGTGCGCCAGATTGACGAAATTCATCAGGCCGAGCGTGACGGACAGCCCGCACGCCAGCACGAACAGCAGCATGCCGTAGGCAACGCCGTCGAACAGGATTGTCAGCATGGCCGCGTCGCCCCTCCCCGGCTCGACGGTCAACCCTATCATGGCTGCGGCCGGAAGCGATGCAAGTGCTTCCGGCCGCCGCCTAGTTTATATTTCAGCCGAACGCGCCGGGATAATCTCCGCGCGGCGGCCGCCGATCACTTCGCCTTCAGCGGATCCTTGACGGCCTCGAAGGTCGCGAACTCGATCGCATAGAGTTCGCCGTCCTTCTTCTCGATCTTGCTGACGTAGATGTTCTGGACGATGTCGCGCGTCTCGGGATCGATCGAGATCATGCCGCGCGGGCTTTCCCACTTCATGCCCTTCATGGCGGCGATGAGCGAATCGCCGTCGGTCTTGCCGCCGGTCTTCTTCAGCGCCTCGTAGATCAGATGCATGCCGTCATAGCCGCCGAGCGAGATGAAGTTCGGCCGGATGTTGTTGTCCTTCTTGAAATCGGCGACATAGGCTTTGTTCATCGGCGAATTGTGCGCGGCCGAGTAGATGCCGGCGGTCACCACGCCCAGCATCGAGTCGCCCATTCCCGGCAGGTCGTTGTCGTCGACGATGTCGCCCGGGCCGATCAGCCGGATGCCGGCCTTGTCGAGGCCGCGCTCGGTGAACTGCTTGGCGAAGGTGCCGGCCTGACCGGCGGGCACGAACACGAACAACGTGTCCGGGTTCAGGTCGCGGGCGCGCTGCAGGAACGGCGCGAAGTCCGGATTTTGCAGCGGCACCTTGATGGTGTCGACGATCTGGCCGCCGGCCTTGGTGAAGCTGTCGGTGAAGACCTTGGCGGCCTCGTGGCCCGGCGCCCAGTCGGACTGAACGATGACGGTCTTCTTGCTGCCGTTCTTGGCGGCCCACTCGGCAATGATGCCGGACTGCTGGCCGAGCGTGAAGCTCGTGCGCACCATGTAGGGATTGTTCGGGTTGATCGCGCCCGACGTGCCGGAGACCATGACGACGTTGGCGGTCTTGGCCTGGGTCGAGAGCGGACCGATCGCCATCGCGCTCGGCGTCAGCGCCGAGCCGATCACGTTGACCTTGTCATTGACGATCAGTTCCTGCGCCAGGCGCTTGGAGTTGTCCGGAACGCCGGCGTCGTCCTTGACGATGATTTCGACTTTCTTGCCCGCGACCGTCAGACCGTTGCGCTTGGTGTAGAGGTTGGCGCCCCATTGCACCTGCTTGCCGACCGGCGCGAGGCCGCCGGTGAGCGGCAGCACCAGACCGATCTTGACGCTGTCTTGCGCGAAAGCGCCGCTAGCGGCGAAGCCGGCGGTCAGCGCAATTCCGGCCGTGAAAAGATTTCTTAGCATGAGCGTTATCTCCCTTAGAAAAGTGGCGCATCCTATAGCAAAAGCACAGGGCGAAACACCCTGCGGCATAGACGCCGGGTCTCATACAAATTGGTAATTTACCGGGAATAGATGGGACGCAGACCCGCGATGGACCTGCGCGAGCGCAAGATGAAGTGCGGAGCCACGATAGGCCGTTGGAGCATCGATCCCGGGTTCCCTACGAATGTAGGTGGGCGCCATATGTCCGGGCCCACGAGCCCGGTCAGGGACAGCTCCCTTAAGGATCGATAAGGCCCCGGGGATATGGCTCCTGACGAACCGCGCAGCCCCGCGGATGGGAATGTAGTGCTTCGCGCGCCGGAATGCCATCGCGCGTTCTGCCCTCCCCCGCCATTGTGGGGGAAGAATCGACGCTCACCCGATCGCCACGTCGTCCTCGCGCCGCGCCTCGTTGAGCTTGCGGGTGATGCCCTCGATCCGCTCGGCCGCCGAATTGAGTGCGGCCGAAACCGCGGCCTGCGTCGCCCGCGCGCGCTCGGCCGCCTGCACGCGAACGTCCTGCAGCGTCGCCAGCTCCGGCTCCAGTCCCTTCACCTGCGCCTTCGCCTCCGCGAGCTCGTCGGCGAGCGTGAGCGCCGCCATCAGGGTGAGCCTGGTGTCGCCGATCTCGCCGAAGCGCTCGCGCAACCGCGTGATGCGCTGGTCGAGGTCGCCGGCGAGCGTGGCGAGACGCGCCTCCTCGCCCTCGTCGCAGGCCATGCGAAAGTTGCGGCCGTTGATGGTGACTGTAACCTGCGGCATGGGCCCCCCGGCCGAGCGCTCAGTTCCCGTTGGCGGCGAGCACGGAGCGGATGGTGTCGATGGCGGCGTCGAGCCGGCGCGCCACTTCGCGATTGGTGGTGACCATTGCGCGCGCTTTCGCGGCGGCGGCATCGAGATCGGCGGCGAGCCGCGAACGGTCGTCGACCAGGGCATGAACCTGGGCGTTGAGCCCGTCCGAGCTGCGGTCGCCCTCGCGCCGCCGGTCGGCCGCGGCCTCCAGCGCATCGAGCGCCGAAGCCAGCCGCCGGGTCGCCAGATCGATTGCGCTGGTGTCGGTCATCCGCGGCACATGCCTGATGGATTCGTCAGCCTTATGGCCACGAAAATCGGTCGGTTCGGCAAGCGGTTAGAGAGAGAACCTTACGTGCTTTGGCGACTTCGCGTCAACGCGCGCGGCCGCCGCGAACGCCGTCCTGTGCATGGCGGGGCCGAGGCGGCGCCCTGCCTTTGACTCCCCCCTCCCGCATGCTAGAGCCAGCCACCAAACCCGTTCCGGCCCAGCCATGACCAGTTCGAACCCGCCTCTCGCCGCCGCGCCGGCAGCCCCTGCGTCGTCCCCGTCGCGTGCCCAGCACGACCGCATGGCGAACGCGGTCCGCGCGCTGGCCATGGACGCGGTCGAGCAGGCGAAGTCCGGCCATCCCGGCCTGCCGATGGGCGCGGCCGACATCGCCACCGTGCTGTTCACGCGGTTCCTGAAATTCGATCCGGCCGATCCGAAATGGCCGGACCGCGACCGCTTCGTGCTGTCCGCCGGCCACGGCTCGATGCTGATCTACGCGCTGCTGCATCTCCTCGGCTACAAGGCGATGACGATCGACGAGATCAAGCGCTTCCGGCAACTCGGCTCGCTGACGCCCGGCCATCCGGAGAATTTCGTCACGCCCGGCCTCGAGACCACCACCGGCCCGCTCGGGCAAGGTCTCGGCAATGCGGTCGGCATGGCGATCGCCGAGCGCCATCTGGCGGCGGAGTTCGGCGACGTGGTCGATCACCGCACCTACGTGCTCGCTTCCGACGGCGACCTCATGGAGGGCATCAGCCAGGAGGCGATCGCGCTCGCCGGCCATCTCAAGCTCAACCGGCTGATCGTGCTGTTCGACGACAACGGCATCTCGATTGACGGTCCCCTCTCGCTGGCCGACTCGGTCGACCAGGTGAAGCGCTTCGAGGCCGCCGGCTGGCATGCGAGCCGCGTCGACGGCCACGATCCCGAGGCGCTCGCGCGCGCCATCGAGAAGGCGCAGGCCTCCGACCGGCCGACCATGATCGCCTGCCGCACCACCATCGGCTATGGCGCACCGACCAAGGCCGGCAAGTCGTCCTCGCACGGCTCGCCGCTCGGCGCCGACGAGATCAAGGGCGCGCGCGAGAAGCTCGGCTGGAGCCATCCCGCCTTCGAGGTGCCCGCCGACATCCGCGACGATTGGCGCAAGGCCGGCGCGCGCTCGCAGGCCGCGCACGCGGCCTGGACGCAGCGCCTGAAGGCGATGAGCGCCGACAAGCGCGCCGAATTCGAACGCCGCATGCGCGGCGAGCTTCCCAAGGACAAGCTCACCAGCGTGGTGCGCAGCTTCAAGGAGAAGCTCGCGGCCGAGCCGAAAGAGATCGCGAGCCGCGTTGCGTCCGAGCAGGCGCTCGAAGTGCTGACGGCGGCGGTTCCGGAAATGGTCGGCGGCTCCGCCGACCTCACCGGCTCGAACAACACCCGCACCAAGGCGATGAAGGCGATGAGCGCCGCCGACTACGGCGCGCGCTTCATCCACTACGGCGTGCGCGAACACGGCATGGCGGCGGCGATGAACGGCATGGCGCTGCACGGCGGCGTCATTCCCTATTCCGGGACGTTCCTGGTGTTCTCCGACTATTGCCGGCCGGCGATCCGGCTCGCCGCGCTGATGGGCGAGCGCGTCATCCACGTGATGACGCACGATTCGATCGGGCTCGGCGAGGACGGCCCGACGCACCAGCCGGTCGAGCATCTGGCGGCGCTGCGCGCGATCCCGAACGTGCTGGTGTTCCGTCCGTGCGACGTGGTCGAGACCGTCGAGTGCTGGCAGCTCGCGCTCGAAGCGCACGACCGGCCGAGCGTGCTGGCGCTGACGCGGCAGAACCTGCCGCAGCTCCGGCTCGGGCACGACGACAAGAACCGCTGCGCCAAGGGCGCCTACGAGATCGTGCCGGCCGAGAAGACCGCCCAGGTCTCGCTGTTCGCGACCGGATCGGAAGTTCCGCTCGCGGTCGAGGCGCGCAAATATCTGCGCGAGCGCGGCGTGTCCGCACGCGTGGTTTCGGTGCCGTGCTTCGAGCTGTTCCTGGCGCTGCCGGAAGCCGAGCGCGACGAGATCGTCGGCAATGCGCGGGTCAAGGTCGCGGTCGAGGCGGCGGTGCGGCAGGGCTGGGACGCCATCGTCGGCTCGGACGCCGCCTTCGTCGGCATGACCGGCTTCGGCGCCAGCGCGCCCTACAAGGACCTGTACAAGCACTTCGGCATCACCGCCGAGGCGATCGCGCAGGCGGCGTTAGCCAAGCTCGGGAAGAATTGAATTGAATCGCGTGAACGCGACACCCAATTATGATAGCGAATGCGCGGTTTTCTGCCGCGCTGAATGAGGAGCCGGGAATGTCAGTTCGGGTCGGAATTAACGGATTTGGCCGCATCGGCCGCAACGTGCTGCGGGCGATCGCCGAGTCGGGGCGCAAGGACATCGAGGTCGTCGGCATCAACGATCTCGGGCCGGTCGAGACCAATGCGCACCTGCTGCGCTACGACTCGGTGCACGGCCGCTTCCCCGGCACGGTGACCGTGAAGGGCGACACCATCAGCGTCGGCAACGGCGCGATCAAGGTCAGCGCCGAGAAGGATCCCTCGAAGCTGCCCTGGAAGGATCTCGGCGTCGACATCGCGCTCGAATGCACCGGCATCTTCACCTCCAAGGACAAAGCGTCGGCGCACCTGACCGCCGGCGCCAAGCGCGTGCTGGTGTCGGCGCCGGCCGACGGCGCCGACCTCACCGTGGTCTATGGCGTCAACCACGACAAGCTCACCAAGGATCACAAGGTCGTCTCGAACGCGTCGTGCACGACCAACTGCCTGGCGCCGGTCGCGATGGTGCTGCACAACGCGGTCGGCATCGACAAGGGCTTCATGACCACCATCCACTCCTATACCGGCGACCAGCCGACGCTCGACACCATGCACAAGGACCTCTATCGCGCGCGCGCCGCGGCGCTGAACATGATCCCGACCTCGACCGGCGCCGCCAAGGCCGTAGGCCTGGTGCTGCCCGAGCTCAACGGCAAGCTCGACGGCGTGTCGATCCGCGTGCCGACGCCGAACGTCTCGGTGATCGACTTCAAGTTCGTGGCCAAGAAGGCCACCAGCAAGGACGAGATCAATGGCGCGATCAAGCGCGCCGCCGAGCAGCAGCTCAAGGGCATCCTCGGCTACACCGACGATCCGAACGTCTCGGGCGACTTCAACCACGATCCGCACTCGTCGGTGTTCCACATGGACCAGACCAAGGTGATGGACGGCACGTTCGTGCGGGTGATGTCCTGGTACGACAATGAGTGGGGCTTCTCCAACCGCATGGCCGACACGGCCGTGGCGATGGGGAAATTGATCTGACGGGCCTTGTCCTGGGCGCAGACGCACGCACGAAGTGTCGTGCGCTGCTAGGACCCGAGGATCTGCCAGCCTGTGGCGGTCTCGGATCAGCGGTGCACCGCAGACGCAATCGAGCTTGCGCAGTTGCGTAAGCTCGAACTGCGCTTCGGCGCTGCGACGCGCGTCCGGGACACGACGTAGCGAATGCCATAGCTTCCGCACCCTCGACGACGTCGACGTCAACGGCAAACGCGTGCTCCTGCGCGTCGACCTCAACGCGCCGATGCAGGACGGCAAGGTCTCCGACGTCACCCGCATCGAGCGCATGGCGCCGACCATCAACGAGATCGCCGGCAAGGGCGGCAAGGTGATCCTCATTTCGCATCTCGGCCGGCCGAAGGGCCGCAACGACAAGGAAACGCTCAGGCCGCTCGCCGCCGAGGTGGCGCGCGCCATCGGCCGCCCGGTCGCGTTCGCGGACGATTGCATCGGCGAGCCCGCCAAGACCGCGGTCGCCAAGCTCAATCCGGGCGATGTGCTGCTGCTCGAAAACACGCGCTTCCATGCCGGCGAGGAAAAGAACGATCCGGCGTTCGCGCGCGAGCTGGCGGCGCTCGGCGACCTCTATGTCAACGACGGCTTCTCGGTCGCGCATCGCGCGCACGCCTCGACCGAGGGGCTAGGCCACCTGCTGCCCTGCCTATGCCGGGCGCAGCATGCAGGCCGAGCTCGACGCCTTGGAGAAGGCGCTGGAGGCGCCGCAGCGCCCGGTCGCCGCCATCGTCGGCGGCGCCAAGGTCTCGACCAAGCTGGAGCTGCTCGGCAATCTCATGGCCAAGGTCGATGCGCTGATCATCGGCGGCGGCATGGCCAATACCTTCCTGCTGGCGCAGGGCCTCACGGTCGGCAAGTCGCTGGCCGAGCGCGACCTGGTGCCGACCGCGCGCGAGATCCTGGCCAAGGCCAAATCCACCGGCTGCGAGATCGTGCTGCCGGCCGACGCCGTGGTGGCGCAGAAATTCGAGGCCAATGCGCCGTCCCGCGTGGTCGCGGTCGACGCCGTCGGCGCCGACGACATGATCCTGGACATCGGCCCGCGCAGCATCGCGCAGGTCGTATCCATCCTGGGCCGCATGAAGACCCTGGTCTGGAACGGCCCGTTCGGCGCCTTCGAGCTGAAGCCGTTCGACACCGGGACCGTCGCGGTGGCGCAGGCCGCCGCCGGCCTCACCGCTGCCGGAAAGCTCGTGACCGTGGCGGGCGGCGGCGATACCGTCGCGGCCCTCAACGCCGCCGGCGTCGCCGAGCGGCTGACCTACCTATCCACCGCCGGCGGCGCCTTCCTGGAGTGGCTGGAGGGCAAGCCCCTGCCGGGTGTGGACATATTAAGAGTGAAGTGATCAGCCCTTTGCCATTGGCGGCGGGGCGCGGCAAAATCGCCGTTACGGTATTCTGAGGAATTCAAGGAGACAGCGATGAACCTCGCAGAGCTCAACAAGGTGGCCGAGGCCATGGTCGCGCCGGGCCGCGGCATCCTGGCCGCCGACGAATCGTCCGGCACCATCAAGAAGCGCTTCGACGCCATCGGCGCGGAGTGCACCGAGAACAGCCGCCGCGACTACCGCGAGATGCTGTTCCGCTCGAACGAGGCGATGTCGAAATACATCTCCGGCGTCATCCTGTACGACGAGACCCTCCGCCAGAACGCCAAGGACGGCACGCCGCTGGTCAAGCTGATCGAGAAGGCCGGCGCGCTGCCCGGCATCAAGGTCGACAAGGGCACCAAGCCGCTGCCGTTCTGCCCGAACGAGGTCATCACCGAGGGGTTGGATGGGTTACGCGAACGCCTCGTCGAATATCGCGGGCTCGGCGCAAAATTCGCCAAGTGGCGCGCCGTCATCGACATCGGCACCGACATTCCAAGCTATGCGGCCATCATGACCAATGCGCACGCGCTCGCGCGTTATGCGGCGCTGTGCCAGGACGAAGGCATCGTGCCGATCGTCGAGCCGGAGGTGCTGATGGATGGCGATCACGACACCGATCGCTGCTACGCGGTGACCGAATGGGTGCTCAAGACCGTGTTCGAGCAACTCTACGACCAGCGGGTCGCACTCGAAGGCATCGTGCTCAAGCCCAACATGGTGATCTCGGGCAAGAAGGCGAAGCATCGCGCCGACGTCGAGGAGGTCGCGGAAAAGACCGTGCGCGTGCTGAAGGCGCGCGTGCCGGCAGCGGTGCCGGGCATCGCGTTTCTGTCCGGCGGCCAGTCGGACGAGGAGGCGACCGCGCATCTCGACGCCATGAACAAGATCGGCGGCCTGCCGTGGCGGCTCACCTTCAGCTACGGCCGCGCGCTCCAGCACGCGCCGCAGAAGGCGTGGGGCGGCAAGAACGAGAACGTCGCCGCCGCGCAGCGCGCGTTTGCGCATCGTGCGGCGATGAACGGGCTCGCCGCCACCGGACAGTGGAAGCAGGATCTGGAGCGCAAGGCGGCGTAGCCGGCGCTTACGCTCCACGCCATTCGACCGAACTGACTGGCTCCGCAGCGCACCGCGTTGCGGAGCCTTCGCGTTCGTGGGAAGAATGACGGCAACGAACAAATAAAATTCAGGGAGGACGCCATGTCCTTGGTCCGCGCCGCGTTAGCGCTCGGCCTCGCCGGCTTGCTGCCAGCCATTCCGGCCGGCGCCCAGCAGCCCTACCCCACCAAGCCCGTCACCATCATCGTCTCGCTCGCGGCCGGCACCGGCATGGACACGCTGGTGCGGGTCTACGGCGAGAAGCTGTCGCAGAGCCTCGGCCAGCCGATGGTGATCGAGAACAAGCCCGGCGGCGCCGGCGTGGTCGCCGGCGAGACCATCGCCAAGGGTCCGCCCGACGGCTACACGCTCGCGGTCGCGACCAGCGCCGTGATGGCGATCCGCCCGACCTGTTCAAGGTGCGGCCGTTCGATCCGCTGACCGACTTCGTGCCGATCTCGCTCTACGTGAAGTCGCCGTTCATCCTGGTGGTCTCGCCCGCGCTGCCGGTCAAGACGACCGCCGAGTTCATCGCCTATGTGAAGCAGCGCCCGGGCCAGCTCAGCTACAGCTCGTCCGGCATCGGCGGCGCGCCGCATCTGGCGATGGAACTGCTCAAGCAGAAGTTCGGCTTCGACATCGCCCACGTGCCCTACCGCAACAGCCCGCAGTCGATCGCCGACGTCGCCGCCGGCCACGTCCATGCGGCGATCGCCGAGGCCGGCGCCTCGCTGCCGCTGATCAAGGACGGCAGGCTCACCGCGCTCGCGGTCACGTCGCTGACCAGGCTGCCGTCGATCCCCGAGGTGCCGCCGCTCGCCGAGGCGGTCGCCATGCCGGACCTCGAGGCGGTGTCCTGGCATGTCCTGTTCGCCCGCCACGACACCCCGCGCCCGATCGTCGACAGGCTCTCTGGCGAGATGCAGCGGATCATGGCGATGCCGGACACCCAGCAGAAGATCGCCAATATCGGGCTGATCCCGCACCCGTCGCCGTCGGTCGAGGGCATGCAGGCCTACATCCGGGCCGAGACCGACAAGTGGGGCACCCTGGTGCGGCAATTGGGCCTCGCCGGCTCGCAGTAGCGCCGCCGGCCTTTACGGTCTCGTTAGGGTTACGGGTCTATAAACGCCCCCAAACCGCCCGATTGCGGGGGCAATCGAACCGCCATGGCGTCCCAAGGGAACCGGTCTGAACCGCGGCGCGCGACGCCTCGCCTCTATCTCGTGACGCCACGGGTCGGCGACCCTGCCGCCGTGACGGACGCGCTTGCCGGCGCGCTCGCCGCCGCCGAGGTGGCGGCCGTGCTGCTGCGGCTCGCCGACGCCGACGAGCGCACGCTGACGAACCGGATCAAGATGCTGGCTTCGCTCGTGCAGGCCCGCGGCGCCGCCCTCCTGGTCGACGGGCGCACCGAGCTGGTCGGGCGCGCGGGCGCCGACGGCGCGCATCTGACCGGGCTCGACGAGTTCAGCGCCGCGCTCGCGACGCTCAAGCCCGAGCGCATCGCCGGCTGCGGCGGTCTGTACAGCCGGCACGAAGCCATGACGGCGGCCGAGACCGGCGCCGACTATGTGATGTTCGGCGAGCCGGAGGACAGCGGCCGCCGGCCGTCGTTCGAGGCGATCGTCGAACGGGTCGAATGGTGGGCGGAAGTGTTCGAAATACCCTGCGTCGCGTACGCCGCCTCGGCGGACGAAGTCGAGCCGCTGGTTTCGGCCGGCGCCGATTTCATCGCGCTCGGCGATTGGGTGTTTGCCGATCCGCGCGGCGCAGCCGCGGCGGTTGCCGGCGCGGCCGCGCTGCTCGCGGTCACCGAGGGAGCCGCCTGATGACGATGCGCCGCGCAGCAGGCCTGGTGGTCGCGGCATTGGCGCTCGGCGTGAGCGCCGGTTCGTTCGCGCAGGCTCCGATGCCGCTCAGTCCGCCGCCGGCGCAGCCCGCGCCGAAGCCGCCTGCGGCCGCACCGAAGCCGCCCGCCGCGCGCAGCAAGGCGGTCAAACCGCAGGTCGTGGTGCCGCCCGCCGCGCCGGCCGAGACGCCGCAACCGGCCGTCACGGCGCAGCGCGATGCCGACGAGGCCTACGGCGCCTTTCAGCACGGCTATTATCTCACCGCCTTCTGCCTGGCGATGCAGCAGGTCGAGCAGAAAAAAGATCCGAAGGCGATGACGCTGCTCGGCGAACTCTATGCCAACGGCTACGGCGTCGGACAGGACGACCAGAAGGCCGCCGAATGGTATCGCCTCGCCGCCGACCGCGGCGACCGCGAGGCGATGTTCGCGCTCGCGATGTTCCACATCGCCGGCCGCGCCGGCGAGCCCAATCGCGAGCAGGGCGTGAAGCTGCTCGCCGCCGCCGCCAAGCTCGGGCATGTGGCCGCGAGCTACGATCTCGGGCTGTTCTATCTCGAAGGCCAGTTGTTCCCGCAGGATCTCGCGCGCGCCGCGGAATTGTTCCGCGCCGCCGCGCAGGCCGGCAGCCCGGAAGCGCAGTACGCCCTCGCCACGCTCTACAAGGAGGGGCGCGGCGTTCCGAAGGACCCGAAGGAGGCAAGCCGCTGGCTCGCCGCCGCCGCCGCCGCCGACCACACCGACGCCGAGGTCGAGTACGCGATCGCCATGTTCAACGGCGTCGGCGTCGCCCGCAACGAGCCGGCCGCCGCACTGCTGCTGCAGAAGGCCGCGCGCAAGGGCAACGCCATCGCGCAGAACCGGCTCGCCAACATTCTCGCGATCGGGCGCGGCCTGCCGGCCGATCCGGTCGGCGCCATCAAGTGGCACATGGTCGCCAAGGCCGGCGGCGTGAGCGACATCCCGCTCGACACGTTCGCCCAGAAGCAGACGCCGGAAGCCCGCGACGCCGCCCGGAAGGCGGCGCAGCCCTGGATCGACGCGATCAAGGCGCCGCGCTCTTGACGTCCCGCCGCCCGGCGGGCAGACCCACGGCCTCATGCTCCGCTCCGCGCTCCTCAACGTGATGATCAAGGCCGCGCGCAAGGCCGCGCGCACGCTCAAGCGCGATTTCGGCGAAGTCGAGCACCTGCAGGTGTCGCTCAAGGGGCCGGCCGATTTCGTCAGCGCCGCCGACCGCCGCGCCGAGGAGATCCTGCGCGAGGAGCTGATGCAGGCGCGTCCGGGCTACGGCTTCCTCGGCGAGGAAGGCGGCGAGCGCGAGGGCAGCGACAAGACCCACCGCTGGATCGTCGATCCGCTCGACGGCACCATGAACTTCCTGCACGGCATGCCGCATTTCGCCATCTCGATCGCGCTCGAGCGCGAGGGCACGATCGTCGCCGGCGTGGTCTACAATCCGGCCAACGACGAGCTGTTCACCGCCGAGCGCGGCAAGGGTGCGTTCGTCAACGACCAGCGCCTGCGGGTGGCGGCGCGCAAGCGCCTCGCCGACGCGGTCGTCGCCTGCGCGCTGCCGCATCCGAGCCGCGGCGATGTCGCGCGCATCCGCAAGGAGCACGCGGCCGCGCAGGACAAGGTCGCGGGGCTGCGCCGGTTCGGCGTCGCCTCGCTCGATCTCGCCTGGGTGGCGGCCGGCCGGTTCGACGCCTACTGGGAGCGCGGCCTGTCGCCGTGGGACATCGCGGCCGGAATCATCCTGGTGCGCGAGGCCGGCGGCTTCATCACCGACCTCGAGGGCGGCGAAACGATGCTCGCGACCGGCGACATCCTGGCCGGCAACGAGCACATCCACAGCCAGTTGCTGGGTCTCCTGAAGGACGCCGGCAAGGCCTGAGCGGCGGCGGTCCGATCCGGATCTATCCAGGCAAACCCCATTAATGACAGTTCGTTAATGGGCGCGGGCCGAAACCCCGCGCCTTACATTCCGCCGCGCCTGTGCCATATTGTGAGGCGACCACAGCACCATGCTCAACCCGGTGGCGCTCGACCCGATGGCGCAGGATATCGATCCGCTCAAGCTCTCGTCGCCCCGGATATTTCTGGTCCGGATGGTGGTGTTTCTGGTCCTGTGCGCGCTGGTCGTCGTGGTGCTCTACAAGCAGATCTGGACCGCCTTCCTCGCCAATCCGGGCCTCAACGCGCTGATCATCGGGGTGCTGCTGATCGGCGTCCTGCTGGCGTTCCGCCAGGTCGTCCGCCTGTTCCCCGAGGTCAACTGGGTCAACGGCTTCAGGCTCGCCGACCCCGGCCTCGCGGTCGAACGGCCGCCGGTTCTGCTGGCACCCATGGCCACGATCCTCGGCGACCGCATGGGCCGCATGGCGATGTCCTCGACCATGATGCGCGGCATCCTGGATTCGATCGCGGCGCGCCTCGACGAGGCGCGCGACATGTCGCGCTACATGACCGGCCTGCTGGTGTTCCTCGGCCTGCTCGGCACCTTCTGGGGACTGATCGAGACCGTGGGCTCGGTCGGCAACGTCATCAACACGCTCAAGCCGGGCGGCGACGCCGGCGCGGTGTTCGAGGCGCTCAAGGATGGCCTCGCCGCGCCGCTCTCCGGCATGGGCATTTCGTTCTCGTCCTCGCTGTTCGGCCTGGCCGGCTCGCTGGTGCTGGGCTTCCTCGACCTGCAGACGAGCCAGGCGCAGAACCGCTTCTACACCGATCTGGAAGATTGGCTCTCGACCACCGTGCGCGATCTCGGCGTCTCGCCCGAAGGCGCGCCGGCGATGCCGGCGTCCGCGTTCGCGTCGGCCGCGCCGTCGAACGAATTGCGGCTGGCGATCGAGCGCCTGCGCGAGACGATCTCGGAGGGCGGGTCGAACCGCGGCGGCGACCACCGCGATGGCCAATCTCGCGGAGGCTATTCAGGGGCTGGTCCACCACATGCGCACCGAGCAGCAGATGATCCGCGACTGGGTCGACTCCCAGGCCGAGCAACATCGCGAGATCCGCCGCCTGCTCGAAATCCTGGTGCGCGAGAACGTCAACAAGTAGGTGCCCCCTATGGCCATGGCCCGCGCGCGCCGCGATCCGGGAATGAATTACTGGCCCGGCTTCGTCGACGCCCTGTCGACGCTCGTCCTCGGCATCATCTTCCTGCTCACCGTGTTCGTGGTGGTGCAGTTCTATCTGACGCAGGAAGTCACCGGCAAAGACACCGCGCTGAGCCGCCTGACCGCGCAGATCGCTCGCTCACCGAGCTCCTGTCGCTGGAGAAGTCCGGCAAGATGAGCCTCGAGGAGCAGCTCGCGCAGCTTCGCTCGAGCCTCACCGCCGCGGAAGGCGAGCGCGACCGCTTCAAGGGCCTCTATGACGGCGCCGGCGCGGCGCGGCCGACGCGCAGGGCCAGGTCACGGAACTCAGCGGCGCAGCTCGACGCCGAGAAGCAGCTCACGATCCGCGCCCTGGCGCAGGTCGAGGTGCTCAACCAGCAGATCGCGGCGTTGCGCCGCCAGCTCGCCGCGCTCGAAGGCGCGCTCGACGTCGCCGAGAAGAAGGACAAGGAAGCGCAGGGCCAGATCCAGCCGATCTCGGCCAGCGGCTCAATGTCGCGCTCGCGCAGCGCGTGCAGGAACTGTCAGCGCTACCGCTCCGACTTCTTCGGGCGGCTGCGCGTCATCCTCGGCAACCGGCCGGACGTGCGCATCGTCGGCGACCGCTTCGTGTTCCAGTCGGAAGTGTTCTTCGACACCGGCCAGGCGGTGCTCAAGCCCGAGGGCCGCGTCGAACTCGACAAGCTCGCGAGCGCGCGCTGATCGAGCTCGCAGCGCAAGATTCCCGGCGAGATCGCCTGGGTGCTGCGCGTCGACGGCCACACCGACATGCGCGCCGATCAACAGCGCGCAGTTCAAGATCAACTGGGAGCTGTCGGCGGCCCGCGCCATCTCGGTGGTGCAGTATCTGATCACCCGGGGCATCTCGCCGCAGCGGCTGGTCGCCGCCGGCTTCGGCGAGTTCCAGCCGATCGACGTCGAGAAGACCGACGAAGCCTACAGCCGCAACCGCCGCATCGAGCTGAAGCTGACGGAGCGGTGAGCGGGCTGCTGTTCACGCTGCGCCCCTACGAGCCCGCCGACGAGGAAGCGGCGATCGAGCTGTGGCGCCGCACCTGGCAGCAGCACTATCCGCAGATCGATTTCGACGCGCGCGTCGAGTGGTGGCGCGACCGCTGGCGCACCGAGCTGGTGCCGGTCGCCGACCATCACGGTCGCGGAGGCCGACGGCAAGATGGTCGGCTTCGTCACCGTCGATCCGAAGACTTTCGATCTCGACCAGATCGTGGTGGCGCCGGAGGCCTGGGGCGGCGGCGTCGCCGCGGCGCTGATCGCCGAGGCCAAGCGGCTCTCGCCGAACGGCCTCGACCTGCACGTCAACAAGGACAATTTCCGCGCCATCCGCTTCTACGAGAAGCAGGGCTTCGTCGATCTCCGGCGAGGCGCTCAACTGGCGCTCCGGCGCGCCGGTGCACAAGATGAGCTGGCGGCCGTAGCTTCGCAAAGCGCCGCTTGCTTCCCTCGCCCGGCACTTGCGGGGAGGGTGGCGAGCATCGAAGATGCGAGCCGGGTGAGGGGCAACCGTGCGGGCCGGCTCACTCCGGCCTCATCCGCCGCGCTCGAAGCGCTCGCGCGGCACCTTCTCCCCGCAAACGCGGGAGAGGAAGCCATCTTACTTCGCCAGATAGTTCCGGTGGATCCACGCCGGCGCCGAAGCCGACGCGCTGGTGCGCGCGGTCTCGAAGTAATACGCCTTGTCGCTGTCGCGGGTCTCGAGCTTGGCGCCGGCGATTCAGCGGCTTCTCGCTCGCCTTGCCCGCCTCCGCGGCGGCGAGGAACGCCGTCACCGCGTCCGACGTCGGGCGGCGCCACGTTCGGCGCATTGCGGTGACCGATCGCCTCGATCGCGCTCGCGGTCAGGAGCTTGCCCCACATCTTCCGGAACAGCCCGTTCGACGGATAGACGTCGGCGCTGTTGAGCTTGCCGTTGACGGCGAACACGTAGCCGACGATGTCGTCGCCGGCCTCGCCCTTGGCCTTGAGCGCGTTCGATGTAGGCCTTCTGCGCATCGATCAGCTTCTCGTTCTCGAGCGCGAGCTGCAGGCTCGACGCCGACTGGCCGGACCGCACCGATCCGCCGACATTGTCCGACAGCTTGGCCTGCGCGCGGCGCACCCCCGCCCAGACTTCGCGCTGGCGCTCGCCGGTCTCGGCCGCAAAGGAATTCGACGGCCGCGGCACGGCCGGGTCGGCGGCCGGCTGCACCGGCATCGGCGCCTTCATGGCGAGCTTCATCTCGCGCGACGGCACCGCCGCCGACGCGGTCGAGAACTGGCTCCACGTCCTCGCGCGCCGCGCGCCGACCAGCGGCCCTGCTCGACGCAGAACGACGCGATCGGGATCGCGCCCGGATTTCGGCGGCAGCAGCAGGCTCACCATCAGCGTGCGGTCCTGCTTGCCGCCCTTCACGATGTCGCCGGACTGCACGAACACCTCTTCGTCGCCGAGGTTCTCGATCTCGAGCTGGTTGACGTTGCTGGTCTCGCGCACCGCACGACACCCTTGGCCATCGCCTCTTCGAGCGTCAGCGGCACCTTGCCGGGCGCCGATTTGCCGTGAATGAAATAGACCGCGAGATTCTCGTGCACGAACGGTTCGGACACGCGGATGTCGGGCGACTGCGCCGAACCCAAACCGGCGAACGAGAACATCATCAGAGGCGAAACAGAGATCGCAGCAAGCAGCGTCCAGCGCATGAATGACTCCCTGGAATGACGAGTGACGTTGGCGCGAGCGTTCTCACGCCTCCGTGGCCCCGTTTGGGAGCGCCGGTGACCGAACCGCGATGGCGATGTCGGAATTTCGAAACCGGTGACCGAATTCCGGCGCGCGTGTGCCGAACTCGAATCGGACTCCAGGCGCGCCACAGTTGAAAAGTGTTAACGGCGTGCAAGCATCCGTGAGCGCATCAAGTGCGCGCGCGGACATGCGCGGGCATGACAACCGCGAGCCTTACCCGCTCTGGAACTGCAGCTTGGCGAGCCGCGCGTAGAGGCCGCCCGCCGCCGCGAGCTGCGTGTGCGTGCCCTCTTCGACGATGCGCCCGCCGTCCATCACCAGGATACGGTCGCAGGACAGCACGGTCGCCAGCCGGTGCGCGATGACCAGCGGTGGTGCGCTCCGCCATCAGCCGCTCCAGCGCCGCCTGCACCAGCCGTCTCGCTCTCGGCATCGAGCGAGGACGTGGCTTCGTCGAGCAGCAGGAGCGGCGCATCGCGCAGGATCGCGCGCGCGATCGCGATGCGCTGGCGCTGGCCGCCCGACAGCGTGACGCCGCGCTCGCCGACCTGCGTATCGAACTTCTGCGGCAGCCGGTCGATGAACTCGGACGCGAGCGCAAGCTCGGCCGCGCGCGCGACCTCGGCGTCGGTCGCCTCCGGCCGGCCGAAGCGGATGTTCTCGCGGATCGACGCCGCGAAGATGACGGTCTCCTGCGGCACCAGCGAAATGTGCCGGCGCAGCGCGTGCGGATCGGCCTCGGTCAGCGTGACGCCGTCGAAGCGTCACTCGGCCGGCGAGCGGATCGTAGAGCCGCAGGATCAGGTTGAAGATCGTGCTCTTGCCGGCGCCCGACGGCCCGACGATCGCGACCTTCTCGCCGCGCCGGACCGCGAACGATACGCCGTCGAGCACCTCGGTCTCCGGACGGCTCGGATAGGCGAAGCGCACATCGGCGAACGCCACCTCGCCGCGCGGCGGCTCCGGCAAGGCCACCGGATGCGCCGGCGGCGACGATCGTCGGCTGCACGGCCGAGAATCTCGAACAGCCGCTCGGCCGCGCCCGACGCCTGCGAGAGCTCGCCCCAGGTTTCGGACAGTTGCCCGAGGCCCGCGGCCGCGAACACCGCGTACAGCACGAACTGCGACAGCCGGCCGGGCGTGATGCGGTCGGAGAGGACATCCTGCGCGCCGACCCACAGCACGACCACGACGCTCCCGAACACCAGGAAGATCGCAATCGCGGTGAGGATCGCGCGCGCCCGCGTCGAGGCGATGGCGGCGTTGTAGGCGCGCTCGACCGCCGCGCCGAAGCGCCCGCGCGCCAGCTTCTCGTTGGTGAAGGCCTGCAGCACGCGCACCGCGCCGATCAGCTCGGACGCATAGGCCGAGGCGTCCGCGAGCGTGTCCTGCGCCGCGCGCGAGCGGCGCCCGCACCGCGCGGCCGAAACCGTAGAGCGGCAGCACGATCACCGGGATCGCGAGCAGCACGAACGCCGACAGCCGCGGGCTCGTCACCACCATCATGGCGGTGGCGCCGAGAAACAGCACGAGATTGCGCAGCGCCACCGACACCGCCGAGCCGACTGCCGCCTTGATCTGCGTGGTGTCGGCGGTGAGCCGCGAGATGATCTCGCCGGTCTTGGCCTGGTCGAAATAGGCGGTCGAGAGCGAGGTCGAGGTGGCCGAACACCTCGCTGCGCAGATCCGCGACGATGCGCTCGCCGAGCGTGGTGACGAGATAGAAGCGCGCCGCGCTCGACAGCGCGAGCACGGCCGCGACCGCGATCATGACGGCGAAATAGCTGTCGATCAGGCGCGCGCTGTCGTGCGCGAAGCCGAAATCGACCATGCGGCGCACCGCGACCGGCACCACCAGCGTGGTGAGCGCCGCGATCAGCAGCGCCACCAGGGCCGCGACCGCCTGCGCGCGATAGCGCGCCAGGTAAGGGATGAGCAGCACGAGCGGCCGGAGCTTGACCTTGCGGCCTGCCGGCGCGGCCTCGGGCGCAGGCGTCGCGGCCGGCGCCGGCGGCGCTCCGGCCACGGCCTCCACCCTCGACGGCGCGCCTCGTTCGACGACGTTCATTTCGACCCGGCCTTGCCTCGGCTGGAACCGTTCCAAGGCAGGCGGCGACAATGCCCGCTCGGCTTTCCGCTGGCAATCATTCCACTCCGGAAGGATTCATACGCAGTTTGAGACACTTGGCGAATCATCCAAGCCCGGCGCCGGCGCATTTGCAGGTTGTTTTTGCTGGACGCGTGGGTTATAGACCCGCGACTTTTCGAACACAACAGGCGCAGCCATGAAGCCCGACATCCATCCCGACTACCACACCGTCAAGGTCCTCATGACCGACGGCACCGAATTCACCACCCGCACCACCTGGGGCAAGCAGGGCGATACGCTCCACCTCGACATCGACCCGAAGTCGCACCCGGCCTGGACCGGCGGCCAGCAGCAGCTGCTCGACCGCGGCGGGCGGCTGTCGCGCTTCGAGAAGAAGTTCGCGGGCCTCGGCCTCAAGAAGAAATAGCGATCGCGCATCTGCGCGGACGGCAAAGCCCCCGCTCACGCGGGGGCTTTTTGCTTTCAGCCGGAACTTACAGTCCCGTCCTGCTCGAAGGCGGCCGCGAGCAGGCCGAGCTGGCGCTCGACCGGATTGCCGATGTCGGGGCGCGGGCGCGCCACGCTGGCGTGCATGGTCGCGTCGAGCCGGCGCACCGCCATTTGCAGCGCCTTCGAGCGCTCGATCAGATTGCGCAGCCGCTCCGGCAGCAGCTTGATGTTCTGCTCGTCCGACGACCTCGCTGGTCGAGAGCTTGACCTTGGCCTTTTCCTTGTTGGCCTGCGCCAGCGACATCTCGCCTTCCTTGACGGCGCGATGCAGCAGCAGCCAGGACGCGAGCTGCATCAGCCGCGTGGTGAGGCGCATGCTTTCGGTGGCATAGGCGAGCGCGGCGGAGCGCTCGAGCCTCTTGGATTCCTGCCGGCCCGGACCGTCGAGATAGGCCGCGGTCTCCTCGACCAGCGCCATGCCGTCGCGGAACAGATCGGAGAACGCCTGCGAGCTGGCAAGCCTTTCGCCGAACGATACCGGCCTCTTGCGCCGGTTTCTCGGACATCGCTTACGCCTCACGCAACACGACAAATTGTAAATCACGCGCCAGCCCCCTGGCGAAGCGCGGCAGCATTGCCCGGCTTTTGCGCACTGTCCAGCCGCCGTCTGACAAAGCTTCAGACATAGTTGCCGCGCGGCCACGATTGGGAGAACGAACGCAGACGGAACGGCCAAGACTTCGAGGGCGGCGAACGAGAATCGCGGCTGGACGCGGCCGATTTGCCCCGAAATCGGGACAGGCAAAAAAAGAGCCGCCGTTGCCAGCGGCTCGAAGTTTTAACAGGGAGGCGTCAAACAGAGTGGACAGGAGCCACTCAATGTCCAGAAGATGGACGCGTACAGTAATGTTCGAGAAAGCTTAATAAGACGTTAAGAGTTTTAAGAATTTTGGCGGGAGGCCGGGAAGCATCGGTTAACGCCGCCGCGCACGCGCCCTTCCCTTCGGGGCGGGCGACCCAAGTCGGCTCATTTCTTGAAGAACTGATCGGCGGCGCTGCGCGAGGCCTGCTTGCGGGCGATATCGGCCTCGAGCCGGCCGATCTCCTCCTTGAGCAGCGCAATCCGCTCCTGCAGCTCCTTGACCGAGATCAGCGTGAGCTCCTGCCCGATCTCATGCACGAGCTTCTTCTTGGGCCGGTCGTCATCGTCGATTGCAGGCATCGTGGCGCTCCGATCGAGACCGCAAATTAGCGCCGGCTCCTGCGGCCGGAAAGGTGCGCCCGGTGACGGACGGCAGCGTCCCGCTCGCACAAGTCAGTGCCGCACGCACCCGACGGTCGCCAGCAACATCTCGGCAAGATCGTTCTGACCGTCGCAAATGACTGATTTTTCGGCCCTTTTCCGACGCCCCAGGCGCGTTCATCTTAGCCGCAATTGGCCGCCTCGCCTGGGTCGCAAAGGTCGCGAAATCGACGTAAAGTCGCAACACCTTGTCCGCCTTGCGGAAAATACGCCGCTGAGGCCGCTCTCAGCCGGGGGTCACCGGGGCACGAGCTGGGGAGTTCATGCGTTCTGTTCGCGCCGCCTGCTGCATGGCGATGCTGACCATCGTCATGATGGTTGGCATGACGCCCGCGCGCGCCGTCGAGGCGATCAGCGTGCGCACCGATGCGCAGGCGATCGATCTCACCGACGCCGCCGAGCGGCACAAGAGCGGCGAGGACGGCCGCCTTCTCGTTTCGGCCGCGCCCGGTCCCGACGGCATCATCCGCCGCATGGACGTGCGCGCCCGCGAGGGCAATTCCAACTGGGCGGTGTTCGCGCTCGCCAATCCGGGCGACGAGCAGATCGAGCGCATCATCGTGGTGCCGCATTACCGCATGGTCGGCTCGGGCATCCTGTGGCCCGATCTCGGGCTGTCGCGGGTCGCCGCCATCACGTCGAGCGGCGAGCGGCCGGAGCGCCAGGACAGCGCCACCGCCGACATCTTCCGCATCACGCTCGATCCCGGCGCGGTCATGACCTACGTGCTGGAACTGCGCACCGACAAGCTCACGCAGCTCTATCTGTGGCAGCCGGAAGCCTACAAGGACAAGGTCAACAGCATCACGCTCTACCACGGCATCGTCATCGGAATTGCCGGCCTGCTGGCGCTGTTCCTGACCATCCTGTTCGTGGTGAAGGGCTCGATCATGTTCCCGGCCGCCGCCGCGCTCGGCTGGGCGGTGCTGGTCTATATCGGCGTCGATTTCGGATTCTGGGGCAAGGTGTTCGACATGTCGTCGGGCGCCGAACGGGTCTGGCGCGCGTCGGGCGAGGCGATCCTGGCGGCGACGCTGGTGGTGTTCCTGTTCGCCTATCTCAATCTCAATCGCTGGCACGTGCGCTACGCGCACATCACCTACGCCTGGCTGGCGTTCCTGGTGGCGCTGGTGGCGGTCGCACTGTTCTATCCGGCGATCGCCTCGGGCATCGCGCGCATCTCGCTGTTCACGCGTGGCGCTCGCGGGTTTCGCGCTGGTGATCTATCTGTCGCTGCACGGCTATGACCGCGCCGTCCTGCTGATCCCGACCTGGCTTCTGCTGGTGGTGTGGACGATCGCCGCCGCCCTCGCCGTCATGGGCTTCGTCACCAACGACATCGTCGGCCCGGCGCTGCTCGGCGGCCTGGTGCTGATCGTGATGCTGATCGGCTTCACGGTGATGCAGCACGCCTTCGCGGGCGGCATCACCACCGGCATCGTCTCCGACGTCGAACGGCGCGCGCTCGCGCTGACCGGCGCGGGCGACATGATCTGGGACTGGGACGTGTCGGCCGACAAGGTCTTCACCAGCCCGGAGACCGAGGCGCTGCTCGGCCTCAAGCGCGGCACGCTCGAAGGACCGGCGGCGCGCTGGCTCGAGGTGCTGCACCCGCTCGACCGCGACCGCTTCCGCACCTCGCTCGACAGCGTGCTGGAGCAGCGCCGCGGCCGTCTCACGCAGGATTTCCGGCTGCGCACGCCCGACGGCCACTATCTCTGGTTCGCGCTCAAGGCGCGGCCGGTGGTGGGCTCGGACGGCGAGGTCGTGCGCCTCGTCGGCACGCTCACCGACGTGACCGAGTTCAAGAACGCCGAGGAGCGGCTGCTGCACGACGCCGTGCACGACAACCTGACCGGGCTGCCCAACCGCGAGCTGTTCATCGACCGGCTCGAAGCCGTGCTCGCCTTCGCCAAGGCCGATCCGCAGATCAAGCCGACGGTGATCGTGATCGACCTCGACCGCTTCAAGCAGGTCAACGATTCGGTCGGCATCGCGGTCGGCGACTCGATCCTGCTCACGCTCGCGCGCCGGCTCGGCCGCCTGCTCAAGCCGCAGGACACGCTGGCGCGGCTGTCGGGCGACCAGTTCGCGCTGATCCTGCTGTCGGAGAAGGAATCCGAAAAGATCATCGCCGCCGCCGAGACCTTGCGCAAAGGCCTGCGCGCGCCGATCACCTTCAACGACCGCGAGATTTTCCTCACCGCCTCGATCGGCATTGCGCTCAGCGACGGCCAGCCGCATCGCGGCGAGGAGGTGCTCAAGGACGCCGAGCTCGCGATGTATCACGCCAAGCGCATCGGCGGCGACCGCATCGAGGTGTTCAAGCCGTCGATGCGCGCGCGCAAGACCGACCGGCTCACGCTGGAATCGGAGCTGCGGCGCGCGCTCGAGCGCGACGAGATCACCATCCTGTATCAGCCGATCGTGCGGCTCGAAGACCGCTCGATCGCGGGCTTCGAGGCGCTGGCGCGCTGGGACCATCCCAAGATGGGCCGCACCTCGCCGTCAGAATTCATCGCCATCGCCGAGGAGATCGGCCTGATCGTCGATCTCGGCATGTTCGTGCTGGAGCGCACCGCGCGCCAGCTCGCCGCCTGGCAGCGCACCGTCCGCAACCGCGATCCGATCTTCGCCAGCGTCAACGTCTCGTCGAAGCAGTTGCTGCGGCAGGACCTGATCCACGACCTGCGCACCGTGATCGCGCGCTCGGGCATCGGCCGCGGCACGCTCAAGCTGGAGCTCACCGAATCGCTGGTGATGGAGAACCCCGAGCACGCCGCGCAGATGCTGACCCGCATCAAGGAGCTGGGCGCGGGCCTGGCGCTCGACGATTTCGGCACCGGCCACTCGTCGCTGGCCTACCTGCAGCGCTTTCCGTTCGACACCATCAAGATCGACCAGTCGTTCGTGCGCCCCAACGCCAAGGGCGCCCGCCCGGTCATTCTGCGCTCGATCGTCGCGCTCGCCCACGATCTCGGCATGGAGGTGGTGGCTGAAGGCGTGGAGACCGACTCGGACGCGGTCGAGCTCTATCAGCTCGGCTGCGAATACGCGCAGGGCTACGTATTTCGGCGAGCCGATGAGCGCCGACGCCGCGCGCGATCTCTTGGTGTCGGGCCTGCGCGACCAGGGCGAACCGGCGCCGCGCAAGCAGAAGGTGCAGCAGGCGCCGTAACGGCCGCTCGCACCGCGCCTACTTCACCGGCGGCTCGAATCCCGACGCCTTCCAGCGATCGGCCAGCGTCGGCCCCGTCAGCGCCGCGACGAACGCGCGCGCAGCCCCCGGATCGGTGCTGGCGGCGGGGATCGCCGCCGAATAGGCGGTGTAGTTCTGCACCGCCGCCGGCAGCGGCGCGGCGAGCCGCGCGCCCGGATGGTGGATTTCGCTGATCAGCACCACGGCGATCTCGGCCTTGCCGTCCGCCACCTTGGCGACCGCGTCGTCGCCGCCGGTCGCGTGCACGCCCTTCTTCGTCACGATGTCCTTGATGCCGAACCCTTCGGCGACTTTCATCAGATGCAGATACGACACGCCGCCCGCGGCCGGATCGGTATAGGCGATCGATTGCGCGTTGATCAGCGCCTGCTTGAACGCCTCCGGCGTCGAGATATCCGGTGCGGCCGCGCCCGCCCGCACCACCAGGCCGAGCCCGATGCGGCCGAGCTCGGTACGGCTGCCCGGCGTCATCTTGCCGGTCTTCTCCAGTTCCGCCATCAGTCCGGACGATGCGATGATGAGATCGGCGGGCTCGCCCGAAGCGATGGCCTTGCGCAGGAAGCCGGTCGGACCGACCGTGAACGTGAACTTGGTACCGGTCTGCTTCGAATAATCGTCGATCATGCCGCCCAAAATCGTGCGCACGGCGCCCGCGGAAATGACCTTCAGCTCGGCCGCATTCACCGGCGCGGCCAGCAGACCGATCGCGAGCATCATGACAAAACGGATCATCGCAAAGCTCCTCACGGCCGGAATGCGGCCGGGCGGATCATCGCAAATTGGGATGCGGCGTGGGAAGGGGCGCGCCGCGGCGCGTCAGGCGTGGCCGGCTTCGGTCGAGAGCATGCCGAGATCGATGCCGATCTTGCGCAGCGCCTTCTCGTATTTGCGCTCGACGTCCGTGCCGAAGATCAGCTCGGGATCGGCCGCGCAATGCAGCCAGCCGTTCTGCTGGATCTCGTGCTCGAGCTGGCCGGCCGCCCAGCCGGCATAGCCGAGCGCAAGCAGCGCGCTGCGCGGGCCCTCGCCGTGCGCGATCGCCTTGAGGATGTCGAGCGTCGCGGTGAGGCAGATGCCGTCGTCGATCTGCAAGGTCGAGTTCTCGACATTGAAGTCGGCCGAATGCAGCACGAAACCGCGCTGGGTATCGACCGGGCCGCCCTTGAGCACGCGCACGCGATCGGCCGCCGGCAGCTCGATCTTGTCGGTCTCGCCGACCACGTTGAGCTGCACCAGCAGGTCGTGGAAGCTGATGTGCGATGCCGGCTGGTTGACGATGATGCCCATCGCGCCTTCCGACGAGTGCGCGCACATGTAGAT
This sequence comes from uncultured Alphaproteobacteria bacterium, assembly GCA_963749815.1. Taxonomy (GTDB): domain Bacteria; phylum Pseudomonadota; class Alphaproteobacteria; order Rhizobiales; family Xanthobacteraceae; genus VAZQ01. The sequence goes on from CAVVON010000012.1 coordinate 42,830, forward strand.
CAGGCTGCGGGCGAAGCGCTCGTCGCCCATGGTGGGCATCGCGATCAGCATCTGGCCGTCGAGATAACTGCCGCGCACGGCTTGCCGGCGTGGCCTGGATTTCGACGGCTTGCCGGACGAGGCCGGCGCGTTGGACGCCCGCGACTCGGCGGCTTCGCCGCCCTCACCCTTGCCGGTTTTACGTCCAAACTTCATGGCGAAATGCTACCCGATTGCCGCCGGATTGCAAACGAAGCACTGTGCGGAACACGAATGCACACAGCAGAATCTCATGCATGCGCCGTGCCACAATTTACCTACGCTAGTATCCGATGCACGATATATGTCAATTTCATGAGGGCTCGTTAACCGGTCCAATTCGAATCACGCTTTCACTCACGATGAATTCAATGGCGCCCGGAAAGATTCACCCATAGATCGAGTCGTCATGATCGTCACAATTCACCGCCTGCGACCGACCGCCGCGGCGCTCGTCGTAGCCGTGCTCGCCGGTATCACCAGCGCCGCCGCGGCCGACGGCGCGTCGCCATGGGACGGCGATCAGCGCAGCGCCGTACGCTTGATCGCCGGCTCGCGCGCATCCGCGAGCGCGCCGATACGCGCCGGCGTCGAGATCAGGCTCGCGCGCGGCTGGCACACTTATTGGCGCTACCCGGGCGACGCCGGCGTACCGCCGCGCGTCGAGTTCAAAGGTTCGCAGAACGTCAAATCGGTCGAGGTGCGCTACCCCGCACCGAAGCGCCTGCCGGAGGCCGGCATGGTGGCGATCGGCTACGACCGCGACGTGACCCTGCCGCTCGCGATCGTGCCGCAGGACGCCGCCAAGCCCGTGCTGCTGCGGCTCCAGCTCGACTACGCGGTCTGCGAGAAGCTCTGCGCACCGGCCGAGGGCAAGGCCGATCTGACGCTGACCGCCGGCCCATCGTCGATGGAACCGGCGCTGGCCGCCGCCGAGGCGCGCGTGCCCAAGAAGCGTGCGCTCGGCGAAGCCGGCGCGCTCGGCATCCTCGCGATCAAGCAGGCGGAAGGCTCCGCCAAGCCGCGCGTTCTCGTCGATGTGGCGGCGCCGGCCGGAACCGCCGTCGATCTCCTCGCCGAAGGGCCCACGGCCGATTGGGCGCTGCCGCTGCCCACGCCGGTGGCGGGCGCACCCGCCGGGTTGCAGCGGTTCGCCTTCGAACTCGACGGCGCCCCGCCCGGGGCGGTGCTCCACGGCATCACCATCACGCTCACAGCCATCGCCGGCGAGGAGGCGATCGAGGTCGCCACCCGTCTCGACTAATCCGCCAGGGACGTTAATTTGGGCGCCGGCCGGCCCTCGCGTCCCCCATGGGCGCGCACGGGCGAAGCTGCTAAACAATCCACCCAACAAACACCCCAAGTAGCAAAAGGATGAAGCGTCATGATCAAAGTCGGTGACCGACTGCCCGCCGCCACGTTCCGCATCATAACCGCCGAGGGTCCGAAGCCGTTGACCACCGACGATGTCTTCAAGGGCAAGAAGGTGGTGCTGTTCGCGGTGCCCGGCGCCTTCACGCCGACCTGCACCAAGAATCACCTGCCCGGCTTCATCGCCAATGAGGCCGCCATCAAGGCCAAGGGCGTGCAGACCATCGCGGTGACCGGCGTCAACGACCAGTTCGTGATGGACGCCTGGAAGAAGGCGAGCGGCGGCGAGGGCAAGGTCGAGTTCCTGGCCGACGGCAATGCCGATTTCGCCAAGGCGATCGGGCTCACGCTCGACGCGTCCGGCAACGGGCTCGGCATCCGCTCCAAGCGCTACTCGATGCTGGTCGAGGACGGCGTGGTGAAGTCGCTCAACGTCGAGGAAGCGCCCGGCAAGGCGGAAGTCTCCGGCGCGGAGGCGATGCTGAAGCAGCTCTAGGCCGCATCATCCGGCCGCCGCGCGGATCAACCCTTCGACCTTGTGTTGATGCGCGACGGCGGCCTTCGCGCCCTGGGTCTTGGTGAGGAGATCGAGCGTCTCCTCATCATCGTCCGCCACCGGCGTGAGGGCTTGATCCATGTAGCGATGACGGTCGGGATCGCTCTCGACCCGGCGTTTGATCTTGAGAACCTGCCGGATCATCGCCAGCAGCTTCAGGTTGCTGACCAGCACCTCCCAGACGTAGCGCGGATAGAACGTGAGCACGGATACGGGAGGCAGATCCGGCCGCCGCTCGCTCATGTGTTTGACGCGGAGCACGCCGCTTTGCAGCGGGTGCATCTTCTCGATCGTGATCATGGCTTTGAACTGCACCAGCAGCTTGACCAGGCTGCCAGGCCAAATCTTCGTCACGACCGCGCGCCGGAGCAGCGTTTCGATGTGTTCCGGCGTGTAGTAGAGCGACCACGCCTCCTTGTAGATCGCGTCCAATTCGCTGCGGGTCATCCTCGAATGGTCGGTGACCGCATGCTCGAGATCGTATTTGTTGAGATCGGCATCCATGGCGACGCCCTGTCGCCACAGCGTCTGGTGATCCTCCGAGCCGGGTAGCGGCGTGAGGATGAAGAATTCCAATATGTCGAGCGGCAGTTCGCGCTGGATGATCGCGATGTCGCGCCGGATCGATTCCGGCGTGTCGCTCGGGAACCCGAGAATGTAGCCCGCCAGCGTGATGATGCCCTGCGCTTTCCACGCCAGCAGCATCTTGCGGTATTCGGTGATCTTGTTCTGCTTCTTCTTGGCGGCGGCGAGATTGTCGGGGTTGACGTTTTCCAGCCCGATGAAGACCCGCGTGACGCCGGCGCGCTTCGCCTTTTCGATGAAATTCGGAATCTTGTGGCAGAGCGTATCGACCTGGATCACCAGCCCGAGCGGAATCTTGTCGATCTCCCGCAGCCTGGCGAGCCGGTCGAAGATCGGCTCCCATTCCTTGTTGCGGGCGAAATTGTCATCGGTGATGAAGAACCGGAAGACGCCCTGCGCCCAATTCTCCCGGACGATCTTCTCGATGTCGTCGGGGGAGCGGTAGCGCGATTTACGGCCCTGCACGTTGATGATGGTGCAGAACGAGCACTGGAAGGGACAGCCGCGGCCGGCGTCGAAGCTGGAATTGTGCCCGAGCGTGCGCTTGACCTGGTCCACGGGCAGAAAAGGCGACGGCGTGCCGCCGATGCCCGGCAGATCCTTCATGAAATTGTAGAGCGGCTTCAAGGTGCCTTCGGCGGCATCCTTGATGATCAGATCGAGCCGGTCCTCGGCCTCACCCGCAAACATGGCGACGCCAAGCTCGCGCGCGCGATCGAGGTCGATCGCTTTGCCGTCGAGCATGGAGAGGCAGCCGGAGACGTGGAACCCGCCGAGCGCAACCGGGATGCCGGCGGCGCGCAGCGGGCGCGCGATATCGAGCGCGCGCGGATACTGGTTCGACTGCACGCCGACCAGCGCGACCAGGCCGAAGCCGTCGTGTTGGCGGAATCGGCGGATCAGCTTCGGGATGTTCACACGCGCATTCGTTTCGTCGATCGGATCGACGTCGAATTCGACGTCGGGACCGAGCGATTGGCGTTCGGCGCATTCGCGCGCCAAGCCGTAAACCGCCGCCAGCGAGTTGGACGGGATCAGCGCCCGCCACCAGCGGATGACGTAGCCGTCATCGTGGTAGTGAGACGGTTTGATCAGAACGAGCTGAAAGCGACGCTTCACCGCAAGCCCCTACCGAATTCAGCGACCGAACAGCCCACGAACCTAGAACAGTGCAGGCAAGTTTTACATCCTTTTCCGGGCATTCCTGCCGAATCCCACGGCTTCCTAGTTCTTTTCATGCCCCTCGTCCGTGACCGGCCGATTTTCCCGGATATGTTCCGCTGCGCGCAGGGCGCCGGGGCCCAGCTTAGCGAGGTGAAGGCCCTCGCGCGCCAATTCGTCCGCCCGCTCGTTGAGCGCATGGCCGGCGTGGCCCTTCACCCAGTGCCACTGCACCTTGTGATGCGTCATCGCCGTGTCGAGCCGCTGCCAGAGGTCGACGTTCTTGACCGGCTTCTTGTCGGCGGTCTTCCAGCCGTTGCGCTTCCATGACTTGATCCAGGTCATGATGCCGTTGCGCAGATACTGGCTGTCGGTGTGCAGGTCGACGCGGCACGGCTTGGTCAGCGCTTCGAGCGCCGCGATCGCCGCCATCAGTTCCATGCGGTTGTTGGTGGTGTGGGCTTCGCCGCCCTTGAGTTCCTTCTTGTGCTCGCCGAAGGCCAGGATCGCGCCCCAGCCGCCCGGTCCCGGATTGCCCGAGCAGGCGCCGTCGGTGTGAATGACGACGTGCGGCTCGCTCATTCCGCAATCCCGTAGTCGCGCACGCTCGTCACCGTCTGGTGGAAGCGCAGCTTGCGGTAATACTCGATCGGGTCCTTCGGCCGCACCAGCGCGCCCGGCGGCACGTCGAACCAGTCGACCAGCCGCGTCAGCAGGAAACGCAGCGCCGCTCCGCGCGCCAACAGCGGCAGCGCGTCGCGCTCCGCGGCCGACAGCGGCCGCACCGCCGCATAGGCGGCGAGCAGGTTGCGGCCCTTGGTGACGTTGTAGGAATGGTCGGTCTCGAAGCACCAGGCGTTCAGGCAGACCGCCACGTCGTAGGCGAGCGCGTCGGTGCAGGCGAAATAGAAGTCGATCAACCCGGAGAGCCTCTCGGCGAGAAAGAACACGTTGTCGGGAAAGAGATCGGCGTGGATCACGCCTTGCGGCAGCGATTTCGGCCAGACGCTCTCCAGATGCGTGAGTTCCTTCTCGATGAACGCGCCGAGATCGCGCTGCACCTCGTCGGCGCGCGCGCGGCAGCGCTCGTAGAGCGGCCGCCAGCCGCCGACCGAAAGCGCGTTGGCACGCGTCATCTTGAAATCGAGCCCGGCGAGATGGAGCTTCGCCAGCACCTCGCCCAGCGCCGTGCAGTGCTGCGGCGTCGGCCGCCTGATCCACATGCCGTCGAGAAAGGTGATGATCGCGGCCGGACGGCCGGCAACCTGGCCCAGCACCTCGCCGTTCCGGTTCTGCACCGGCTGCGGACAGGTGATGCCGCGCGCGTGCAGATGCTCCATCAGGCCGAGGAAGAACGGCAGGTCCTTGGCGGCGACGCGCCGCTCGTACAGCGTCAGGATGAAATAGCCGCGGCTGGTATGGACGAGGAAGTTCGAATTCTCGACCCCCTCGGCGATGCCCTTGTAGGACAAAAGCTCGCCGATGTCGTAGCCGGCGAGAAAGGCCGCGAGGTCCTCCGCCGCGACGTCGGTGTAGACGGCCATGGAGTGATTACTCCGCCGCCTCGTTCTCCCTGAGCACGCGCGGCAGCGGGAAGAACATGCTCTCCTCGGCCGTGGTCACCGTCTCGACCTTGACGTCGTAGCGCTCGGCGAAGGCGGCGATCACCTCCTCGACCAGCACCTCCGGCGCCGAGGCGCCCGCGGTGACGCCGAGGCTGGCAATGCCGCCGAACATCGACCAGTCGAGGTCGGCGGCGCGATTGACCAGCGCGGCGCGCGAACAGCCGGCGCGCTCGGCCACTTCCTTCAGGCGCTGGGTGTTGGAGGAGTTGGGCGAGCCCACCACCACCATGGCGTCGACGCGCGGCGCCACCTGCTTGACCACCTCCTGGCGGTTGGTGGTGGCGTAGCAGATGTCCTCTTTGTGCGGGCCGTGGATCTGCGGGAACTTGGCCTTGAGCGCCGCCACGATGCCGGCGGTGTCGTCGACCGACAGCGTGGTCTGCGTCACGTAGGCGAGGTTCGCCGGATCGCGCGGCACGAAGTGCTCGAGCTCCTCGAGCTCCTCGATCAGCGTGATCGCGCCGGGCGGAAGCTGGCCGATGGTCCCCACCACCTCGGGATGGCCGGCGTGCCCGATCAACAGAATCTGCCGCCCGCGCTTGTGATGAATCTCGGCCTCGCGATGCACCTTGGTGACCAGCGGACAGGTGGCGTCGAGCGCGAAGAAGTTGCGCTTCTTGGCCTCGTCCGGGATCGATTTCGGCACGCCGTGGGCGGAGAAGATCACCGGCGCCTGGGTTTCGGGGATCTCGTCGAGTTCCTCGACGAAGACCGCGCCCTTGGCCTTGAGGCTCTCGACCACGAACCGGTTGTGCACGATCTCGTGGCGCACATAGACCGGCGCGCCGTAGCGCGCGATCGCCTGCTCGACGGTATCGATGGCGCGCACCACGCCGGCGCAGAAGCCGCGCGGCGAGCACAGCAGCACCAAGAGCTTGGGCTTGGTTCCGGTCGCGGAAGATGGAGCAGCGGTCATTCGATCCTCGGTCGGGCGGCCTGCCGCCGCCCCCGACATGGCCTTGCCGGCCCGCGCTGTCAAGCAATGGGGCAACGGGCCGGAAAGTCGTATGATCCCAAAGCTATCCGCCCCCGGAACCAGCCCACAATAGCAGCGATGAGACCCGCGATGAAGTCACCCGGCCGCGCCGTCTGGACCCTGATGGTGGCGCTGACGGCCGCCTTGGCGGCGCCGCCCGCGGCCGCGCAGGACTATCCGCACAAGGTCGTGACCGTGATCGTGCCCTACCCGGCCGGCGGGCTCGGCGACATCCTGCCGCGCGCCATGGCGGACGCGCTCGGCCAGCAGATGGGCGTGAGCTTCGTGGTCGACAACAAGCCGGGCGCGACCCAGACCATCGCGGCCCGCGCCGCCGCCAACGCCAGGCCCGACGGCGGCACGATCTTCTTCGGCAGCGTCACGAGCCTCGCGATCAATCCGAGCCTCAAGAAGGACCTGCCCTACGATCCGGCGAAGGATTTCGAGCCGATCTCGCTCACCTATGTCTCGCCGCAATACCTGATCACGCGGCGCGACCTGCCGGCAAACTCGATGCCGGAACTGATCGACCTCGCCAGGCGCGCACCCGGCAAGCTCAACTACGCGTCGATCGGACCGGGATCGTCGGCGCATCTCGCCGGCGAACTGCTCAAGACGCTTGCCGGCATCAACATGACGCACATTCCCTATACCGGCTCTGGCCCCGCGGTGCGCGACACCATCGCGGGTCACGTCGATCTCACCTTCACGGGCGGCGGCATGACCTATGCGGACGCCGGCCAGGTCAAGGCGCTCGGCGTCACCAGCGCCAGGCGCACGGCCGCCGCGCCGCAGGTGCCGGCGATCGCCGAGTTCGTGCCGGGCTATGAGGCGACGGTGTGGTTCGGTTTTCTGGTGCCGGCCGGCACGCCGAAGCCGATCGTCGAGCGGCTCGCGCGCGAGATGCAGCGCGCCGTGCAGTCGGGGGCGCTGCGCGAGCGGCTCAAGGCCGCCAATACCGAAGTCGAACTGGTCGGCTCGACGCCCGAAGAATTCCGCGCCTACATCCAGAAGGAAATCCCGCACTGGCGCGACGTGATCAAGGCCGCGAACATTCCGGCGGAGTAGCGGCTACGCCCCGCCCAGCCACGCCTCGTAGCGCGCGTACAGTTCCGCCGTCTCCGGTCCGCCGTCGCGATGCACCACCGGCGCGAGCGGGCGATTGACGGCCGCGAGCCGCGCCGCCATGTAGCGGTACTGCTCGGGATAGCCCGCGTAGTCCGCCTCCTTGAACAGCTTGTCGAACGCCTCCGACGGCTCGACCGGATCGAGCCGGTCGCGCTCGTAGATCGCGACCCGCTCGCGGATCGCCCAGCGGCCGCCGCGCCGCTCCAGCCGGTCGAGAAAGCGCCCATGCGAGGTCATGTCGACCGGCACGCCGCCGATCCCTTGCCGCACGTAGATGATGACGTTGGTCTCGCTCAGCGCGCGCTCGCCGGCAACGCGCACGCTCGACGGCAGGAGGTGATGCTTCGAGCGCTGGCCGGCATTGAAGCCGGCCTTGCAGCGCTCGACGAATTGCGGAAACGCCCCGGTGAACCAGGACACCGTGATGACGCCGTCCGGCGTGAAGGTGGCGAGCAGCTCCGGCCATTTGCCCTGGTCGCGGCAGTAGCCCCAGGTCTGGATCACGTCGGCGCAGGCCAATCTGTCTTCGAGGCTCATTTCGTTCTCCCAACCGCACGCGACGGCTCTTGCCCAAACACCATAGAATGGCGATGAAAGGCGGGGCAATCGGCCAAGCCACGCTCGCCGCATAGGGTCACACGCACTTTCCCATCCGCATGAAAGCCATCGTCATCCATCGCTACGGTCCGCCCGACGTTCTGCGCTTCGAGAGCGTGCCGGACCCCGAGCCGCGCGCGGGCGAGGTCCGCATCGCGATCGCCGCCGCCACCGTCAACCGCGTGCTCGATGTCAGTCTGCGCGCCGGCAAGGAAGGCTTCCGCGGCGCCACGCTGCCGCTGATCCCCGGCGTCGATTGCGCCGGCGTCATCGATGCGGTCGGCGCAGGGGTCACGCGCTGGCGCCCCGGCATGCGGGTCGCCGCCGCCGGCATCATGCCGCTCGAGGTCTGCGCCGAGGACGGCAGCGGCTATGCCGGGCCGACCGGCATGATGGGCATCAAGCGGCCGGGCGGCTTTGCCGAGAAGGTCGCGGTGCCGGCCTGCGCGGCAGTCGCGCTGCCCGACGCCCTCGACTTTCACCACGCGGCCGTGGTGATGCGGCACGTGCCGACGGCGTGGAACCTCTTGTTCAACGTCGCGCAGCTCAAACCGAGCGAGACCGTGCTGGTGATGGGCGCCGGCGGCAATCTCGGCTCGATCGGCATTCAGCTCGCCAAGAACGTGATCGGCGCGCGCGTGATCGCGGCCGCCGGGTCCGAGGAGCGCGCACAGCTCGGGCGCGAGCTCGGCGCCGATCTGTCGATCGACTACAGCAAAGCGGACCTGCACGCCGAGGTGATGAAGTTCACCGGCGGCAAGGGTGTCGACGTGCTGTACGACAACATCGCCAATCCGAACATTCTGCCGGTGGCGTTCCGCACCATCGGCATGCACGGCCGCCTGGTGACCGCGGGCGCGCATGCGCGGCCCGAACGTCAGCATCGACTTCTCGCATCTCTATCACCGGCAGATCACCATCAAGGGCCAGCCCGGCTACCGGCCGGCGGATCTGCCGAAATGCTTCGCGGCGGCGGGCGAAGGAAAGGTGCAGGCGCAGATCGAGCGCGTGCTGCCGCTCTCGCGCGCCGCCGAGGCGCACCGGCTGATCGAATCGGGCGAGGTTTTGGGCAAGATCGTGCTCGACCCGACGCTGAATTAGCGCCACGCACTCTCGCCATTCCGGAATCCGCGCCGCACACTCGGCGCGACCCTGCCGCCCCACGATGCCACGACAGGAATTTTCGCCCATTGCTCCCCTGGGGGTCTGCCCCTATATTCCGGCCATTCCAGTCATCCCCGATGACATCGGCTTCGTTCGAGAGAGCGAGCGAAGCGAAGAGGAGATTTTGCCCATGTCCAATGCCCCGCTGATGCCGAAAGCGACCGCCGTTTGGCTCGTCGAGAACACCTCGCTGTCGTTCGAGCAGGTGGCCGACTTCTGCAAACTGCACGTGCTGGAGGTGAAGGCGATCGCGGACGGCGACGCCGCGCAGGGCATCAAGGGCCTCGATCCGGTTTTGACCGGCCAGCTCACCCGCGAGGAAATCACCGAGGCCGAGGCCGATCCCTCGCACAAGCTCAAGCTGCTCGATCCGAAGGTCCGCCTGCCGGAGCCAAAGCGCAAGAAGGGCCCGCGCTACACCCCGGTGTCGCGCCGCCAGGACCGCCCGAACGCCATCCTGTGGCTGTTGCGGAACCACGCGGAGCTCAAGGACGCGCAGATCATGCGGCTGGTGGGCACCACCAAGTCGACCATCCAGGCGATCCGCGAGCGCACCCACTGGAACGCGCAGGCGCTGCAGCCGATGGACCCGGTGACGCTCGGCCTGTGCTCGCAGATCGACCTCGATCTCGAAGTGCACCGCGCCGCCAAGGAGAAGCCGGTCGACGTCGAGGCGCAGGGCGCCACGCTGCTTCCGGCCTCCGAGACCACCACCATCCGTCCGCGCGAGCCCGAGCCGGAGGAGGAAGCGAAGCGCCCCGCCGACGAGCTCGACGTCGACGCGGTATTCGCCAAGCTCAAGCAGCTCGGCGGCGGCGCCAAGAGCGAATAGCGGGCGCGCCCCAAGCCGCCGCCGCCTTTGAATATCAGCAGACAGCAGCGCTCGCCCGCACCGGCGCAACTCGGCGCGACGCCGAGCTGGACGGCGCGCGCCGCCGCGGTTGCCGCCGGCGTTACGCTGATCGTGCTGATCTTCTGGCTGGTCGGCGCGCTCGGCGAATCGAGAAAGCAGTACTGGGCGACCAGCCTCAGCCGCACCGTCGACCCGGCGCTGCTGCAGGGCCTCGACGAGGCGGTCGCGCGCGGCGAAACCGGCTGGCTCGACGTCGATCCGAAATTCCCGGTGCCGGCGCTGGCGAGCGGCATCAACCTGATTTTCTATCACGTCGGCGGCAACTGCTACATCGGCAGCGATTGCGACCGCTTCCCGTCGTCGAAACCGACCGGCGACCGCTGGGGCGACAAGGAGCGCGTCATCGATCTCACCGATCCGCAGGCGCGAAAGGTCGTGATCGCCGACCTGATCGAGATCGTGCGCCAGGCCGACCAGCTGGCGCCCGAAGGCTCGATCGTCGGCGTGCATCTCGACAATGTGCACCGGCTCGACGCCAGAGGGCTCGCCGCCGTCTTCAACGAATACATGCAGGCGGTCGCGGACGCCAAGCGGCAGGGCCGCATCTCCGCCAACCGGACCGTCGGCTATCTCGCCAAGAACAATCCGGAGGCGTTCATGCGGGCGCTCGACCGGAATCTGCTCGCCGCCGCGCCGCTCTATCAGATCAACGAGAACGCCACGCTCAGCGAGGACGGCGCGCTCGACGATAGCTCGCGGGTCGCGCAGCGGATCGGCAAGCGCTACGGCATCCCGGTGTTCCTCAAGACCTTCGGCACCGACGTCGCCTATACGGTCAGGCAGGGTGGCCGGCGGGAAAAGGTCTACGTGTCGCAGGACATGACACGGGAGATGGCGCAGAAGCCGAACATCTCGGGCGCGGCCTGGTCGCCCGACGAGGCGCGCTATCAGCCGACGCTGTTTGCGCAGGGCGCGCCGGTGCGGCGCGTGCTGTTTCCCTACGGCAGCCGCCTCGCCCGATGGACCGACCGCTGAGCGCCAAGGCGCGCGCTCACAGCTCGACGCCGAGCTTGCGATCGAGCGAGTATGGACCGCCGCCGCGCAGCGCGATGGCGAAGCACACCAGTCCCCACAGCAGCGTGTATTCGTAGCCGCGCGCCAGCCATGAGAACCCGGACTTCCAGTAGATTACCGTGATGATCGCCATCTCGATCGCCGCAGCGGCGGCGAAGAAGCGAGTGAACAGCCCGACGATCAGCGCGATGCCGCCGACGAACTCGATCACCAGCGCGCTCCAGACCCACGGCAGCGCCGGATCGAGGCCGATGTCGGTGAACGCCTTCACGAACGCCTGCGGCCCGCGCGAGACCTTGCCCCAGCCGTGCACCGCCAGATTCCAGCCGCAGGCAATGCGGATCACCGGCCAGGCCAGCGGGATGGCGCGATCGTAGAACGGCTTGAGAAACGGAAACAGCGGCCGCGGCTCGGCCCCGGTGTCTGCCATGCGTGCCCCCAGTCGTATCGAGCGGGGCCTTATAGCACGGTCTCAGCGCTCGGGCAGCGTCAGCAGCCCCACCATGCCACGCCGTCATAGGCGAACCAGCAACCGTCCTGGAACAGGCGCGGCCCGGGGGCGTAGCCGCTCGGGATCGGGTCCGGACGATAGTGGCTGTAGTGGCTCGGGTAGTAGCCGACGTAGTACGGCGTGATCTGGTTGTAGCTGAGCCCGGCGCGAACATAGTTCGGCGCCCGCCACTTGCGCGACGAGCCAGGCGACCCGTCCGCCACCGCTGCGGTGGCGGCGCCGAGCGTGATCGCTGCCGCAAGTGCAATCCGGAAAGCCTTCATCGCGAACCACCTCTGCGCGCGGCGCCGGCCAAGCATGGTCCGGACGGCGCCCGCCCGCAAACTGTTGGATCGCGGGCCTGCGCGCAAGCGAAAGCCTGCGATGGGGTAAACGCGACCCTCACCAGAACCGCGTATCAGCGCGGTTCCTGGTCACCGCCGCTTAGCAATTTGGACGACAGCAGCGTGTGCAAGTGGCGCAGCTCCGCAAGACCATCGCGCAACGCCTGTCGGCGGCGATCGAGCCGGTCGATCAGCTCCAGGCAGGTGGTACGCCCGGCCCGCATGCTCTCGACCGAGGCGTCCTCGTCGGCGGCCTTGAGGATCGGACCGAGCTCCGCGAGCGTCAGCCCGGCCTTGCGGCCCTTGATGATGAACGCGATCCGGTCGCAATCGGCCCAACCGTAGACGCGCGTATTGCCGAACCGGTGACGCCGCTTGATCAGCCCGCGCACCTCGTAGTTGCGCAGTGCCAGCCGCGAGACGTTGAACATCTTGGCGACGTTGCCGATGGACAGCAGCGTCCCATCGGGCGGCGGCGGCACCGGGCCGCTGTCGTCGACCCAGACGACCTCGGGATCGTCGGGATTGCGGCCGCAGCCGTCGTCGCGGTTGGTCATTTCCAGAGCCTCAATCTTGATGGTCAGGCACGGCCCGGCGGGGCGTGCGGCCGGGTTCTGCGGTGCTGAGGCCGTGGCGAGAAGCAAATTACTGAAATATGAATGTTATGTGTCTGGTATTCCAATTATAAAACAACGGCTTAAGCTGTGCAGGCCGGCTGCCGGAAGGGCCCCTCCGCGGCCGTCAGGAGCGGCCGCCCAGCCGGGCGGCGGCAAGGTCGCGCACCAGCCGGTCCAGCAAATCGGGCTGGAGAATGAATTTTCCGAGTTCGGCGGCCGCGTCGTCGCGCCAGGACGGGCGCAGTTCATAGAGCCGTGCGGACTCCTGCCGGGCCCGCTCGGAATCGCCGGTGGCGGCCGCCGCCAGCGCCTTGGCCAGATGGCCATTGGGATAGCCGTCGGCGGTGATCTGGCTGGCATGGTAGGCCGCCGTGCGCATGTCGCCGCCGAGATAGGCGCCCAGGAACATGTAGAAGTGGTGCCACGACGGCAGGATCGACCCGTAGCCGGCGGCGCGGTTCAGCATCGTCATGCCGCGCTCGATCTCACCGGTCATGACCAGGCGTCCGCCATATTCGGCAAAGGTCAGCATGTCGTACGGGTTGAGAGCCAGCGCCTTGTCGGCGGCGGCGAAAGCCTCGGCCACGTCGCGGCGGGCAAACAGCACCACGCACAGCACGACATGGGCGCGCGAGCTCGATGGATTGAGCTCGACGGCGCGCCGGGCAGTGCGGAGCGCCCGGTCGAGCGATACTTGGCCGTCCGGCTGCGCGCCGGTGCCGAGATAATATTCGCGGGTGTAGAGGACCGCGAGAAACGAGAAGCCGACCGCGTAGCTCGGGTCGGCCGCCGTCAGCTGTTCGAGGCAACTGCGCGCGCGCACATATTGATCTTGGACCTGCGAGCGCAGCGCTTCGGCCGCCTGCAGGACGCAGCGATAGCGCGGATCGCTGCCGCCCGACGCAATCTGCTTGGCGCGATCGAGCGAGCGGATCACGCCATAGGACTGCAGCAGCGAGGTCGCGAGCGACGTCACGATCTCGTTCTCGGCGGCCTTTTCGCCGCCGGCATCGGCATCGAACGTCTGCGACCAGACGATCTTGCCGTTGGCGGTGTCGATCAGCCGGAAGCGCACGCTGGCGTTCCGGTCGGCGCCATAGTCGATCGCGCCGGCAAGCCGATAGTCGGTCCGCTGGCCCTTTGCCGGATCGACGATCAGACTGATCGTGTCGAAACGGGAGAACGCGTCGCGGATATTCTCCAGCAGCGAGGTCGCCGACAGCGTGCCGGGCGTGCCGGAAACGTCCAGCTTTTCGACTGCCAATACCGGCATGCCATTGCCGGGCGGCAACGCCGTTACCGCCGGATTCTCGACCACCGACGGCGAGCGGATCACCAGCACGACGGCAATCGCGGCCAGCGCGACGATCGTCGCCACCGCCACCGTGGGCCATGAAATCCTTTCCAAGGCCGCGCGCAGCTGCACCAGCACCGGCCAGGCCGTTGCGACCTCGCGGCGGCGGAACGTCGGCACATAGGAGCCGCGCGGCAGATCGACGATGATGGCGTCGTCCGCGCCCGGGCCGGAGTAATAACGCTCGATAGTACGGCGCAGGCGCGTCGCCTCGACCCGCACGATCGGATCGGCCTGCGGATCGAAAGCCGGGTCGCGGCGCAATACCTCGACACCGATCGTATAGCCCTTGATGCGGTCGCTCTTGCCTTGCAGCACCGCGTCGACGACGAACCGCAGAAACGCGCCGAGCTGCGGCGAGCGGCTGAACGCATCGCTCGCGATCATGCGCTCGACGGTCGCGCGGATTTCCTCGACGGTAGGGGCCTGGCTCATCGATTCCGACGGGAGATGTTTCATTCCGCAGCGCGGAGATTGGCGCGGTTCTTAGCACCATTTGCAAGGCGTCCGTCAATGCGCATCGCGGCGCCCGGCAGGAACGAACTTCGCCTGAAAATGCAAGGCTTTAGGCGATGCGCCCGCGGTCGGACCGAGCCGCCCCGGCCAAATCATGGCGCAAAGCGGGCCACGACCTCATCCGAGTTCGAACGTCGTGATGCCGAAGATGCGCGGCACCTGCACCGGCCGAACGGTACCGGTGTACATCCGTGCGGTCTCGAACACCGGCTTGAGCCCGCGCGCCTCGGCCAGCGCAACCGCGGCGCGATGCGGCTCCGGCACGTCGAGGAAGACTTCGCCGCCGCCTGCCTCCGTTACCAGCGCGTCGAACACCGTCTCCGCGTCCTCGCGGCCGTCCGCGACCAGCGGGCCGATCTTGCAGCCCTGCCGGCACGGCCGGATCACGCCCCAGGCGGCGAGTTTGCCGTCGCGCATGAGCGCGCGCCCGATATGGCCGGGCGCGGCGATCCACGCGCGCAGGAAGGCCGTGCGCGGCGCCGGAAACACCGTGGCATCGCTCGCCTCGATTGCGGCGAACGGCACGTCGGCGAGCCGCACCAGTTCGTTCGCGGCACCAGGGCGCGACGCAAGCGTACCGCCGAAGCGGATGTTGCGATGAGCCAGCACGAAGCCCGATTTCTTGTAGTTGTCCTGCTGCGCCAGCACGCCGTCGAGGCCGATCACGCGCGAGCCGGCATGCGCGATGGCGGCCCGCCAGATCGCGATGCCGTAACCGCGCCCGCGCAAGTCCGGCCGCACCATGTAGAAGCCGAGGAAGGCGAAGCGTGCGTCGTAGTTCACGTTGGAAATCATGGCGACCGGAACACCGTCGATCTCGCCGATCAGAAAGCCCGCCGGATCGACCGTGCCGAAGCATTGCGCATCGGCCTGTCCCGGATTCCAGCCTTCCGCCGCCGCCCAGTCGGCGGCCAGCCCGATTTCCGACGGCTCCATCGAGCGGATACGCAGTGTCATGCCAACCGGACCTTCCAGCGTCCCCGTTTGTGCATCTTGTCCGGCGGGCGCGCTTTGCCTAGTCTTTTTCACCAACATTCTACCGCCTCCTTCGCCCGTGGAGGCGCGCCTGAACAATTCACAATCGCGAGGGAGCACCCCATGCCGGTCGAAAACATCCGCGGCGTCAACATCGTCTACCAGGTCATCGGCGAACGCGGCCCCTGGGTCGCGCTGATCACCGGCGGGCGGCGCGCGCACAACGAATTCATTCCGCTCGCCCGGAAGCTCGCGGCCGGCGGCTATCGCGTGATGCTGCACGACCGGCGCAACACCGGCGCCTCCGATATCCTGCTCGACCGCGACGAGGTCGAGGAGATCACCTGGGCGGACGACCTGAACGAGTTGCTCGGCAAGCTCGGCGCGATACCGGCGTTCATCGGCGGTTCGTCGTCTGGCGCGCGCACCTCGATCCTGTTCACGCTGCGGCATCCCGAGTCGGTGCGCGCGCTGATGCTGCTGCGCGTCACCGGCGGCGCGTTCGCCGCCAACCGGCTGCCGGAGAACTACTACGGCCAGTACATCCGCGCCTGCGAACAAGGCGGCATGGCCGCGGTCTGCGCCACCGAGCAATACCAGGAGCGCATCGCCGCCAATCCGAAGAACCGCGACGTGCTGATGGCGATGGACCCGAAGGACTATCTCAAGAAGATGACCCGCTGGCAGGAGCTGTTCGTCGCCGGCGCGCATCACCCGGTGATGGGCGTGACGCCGGCCGAGATGGCGTCGATCAAGGCGCCGACCATCATCATTCCGGGCAACGACCTCACCCACGCCTCGGCCTCGGGCCGCACCGCGCATCAACAGATTCCGGGCAGCGAGTTGCACCAGTTGCCGATCACCGACCAGGAGGTCGCGCTCATCCCATTCCCCGACTGGGCGCCGCACGAGGACGAGATCGCGCGCGTGTTCCTCGACTTCATGCGGCGCAAGGGCCGTGCGGTGGGCAGCGGCGTAGCGGCGGGGGCGTAGCGCGGGCTACCGCCCGATCGTAGGGTGGGCAAAGGCGCGGAACGCGCCGTGCCCACGCCGAGCAACGAATCCGTCACCATCCGTCATCTGTTCACCCACACGTCCGGGCTCGGCTACGGTTTCACCAACGCCATCGTGCGCGACTTCAAGCCGCGCGCCGGCGAAAGCTATGCCGTCGGTCCGCTGGTGTTCGAGCCGGGCGAGCAATGGCTCTACAGCACCAGCACCGACTGGCTCGGCCGCACGGTCGAGAAGATCTCGGGCCAGCCGCTCGAAGACTATTTCCGTCAGCACATCTTCACGCCGCTCAAGATGGCCGACACCTCCTACTTCGTACCGCGGACAAAAGCAGGCGCGCCTGGCGACGGTGCTCCGGCGGCGGGCCGACGGCACGATGGTGAAGGAAGGCGTCCAGCCGCCGACGTCGGGCTTCACGCCGATCGGCGGCGGCGGACTGTCGTCGACCGCGGGCGACTACATCCGCTTCACGCGCACGCTGCTCAACGGCGGTGCGCTCGACGGCGCGCGCATTCTTTCGGCCGCGTCGGTCGCCGCCATGGGCCAGAACCAGACAAGGCCGCTTGGACACGCCGACGATGGCGAGCAACCGGACTGACCGCTCCGGGGCGGCAGCACGACTATTTCTGGCTCGATCGCGCGCGCCGCATCACCGGCGATAGCGAGTCGCGTGATCAGTATCCTTTTGCGCCGAATCGCGGCGCCGCGCTCCACGCTCGCGCCTCGTCTTGGAACGCTTCTGGGCACCCAGCTCTCCGATGAATCACAAGCGGCTGGGTCCCCGCTTTCGCGGGGCACGAACGGAAGAGACTGGTACTGCGAGCTACGCCCCCACGCCCTTCCCCTTCAGCGCGCCGCCGATCTCGTCGAGCACCGCCGGATCGTCGATCGTCGCCGGCATCGACCACTGGTCGCCGTCGGCGATCTTCTTCATGGTGCCGCGCAGGATCTTGCCCGAGCGCGTCTTGGGCAGCCGCGCCACCGTGATGGCAAGCTTGAACGCCGCGACCGGCCCGATCTTCTCGCGCACCAGCGCAATGCACTCCCGCTCGATCTCCGCCACCGGCCGGTTGACGCCGGCCTTGAGCACGATGAAGCCGCACGGCACCTCGCCCTTGAGCGCGTCCTTGACGCCGATCACCGCGCACTCGGCGACGTCGTTGTGCGCCGGCCAGCACCTCCTCCATGCCGCCGGTCGAGAGCCGATGCCCGGCGACGTTGATGATGTCGTCGGTGCGGCTCATGATGTAGAGGTAGCCGTCCTCGTCCTTGAAGCCCGCGTCGGCGGTCTTGTAGAAGCCCGGGAACTCCGCGAGGTAGCTCTCCTTGAAGCGCTCGTCGGCCTGCCACAGCGTCGGCAGGCAGGACGGCGGCAGCGGCAGCTTGACCACGATCGAGCCCATCTGGTTGGCCGCGACCGGCTTGCACTGCTCGTCGACGATCTGCACGTCGTAGCCCGGCATCGCCACCGTCGGCGAGCCGTGCTTGACCGGCAGTTGTCCGAGCCCCACCGGATTGCCGGCGATCGCCCAGCCGGTCTCGGTCTGCCACCAGTGGTCGATCACCGGCACCTTCAGCATCTGCTCGGCCCATTCCACCGTCGGCGGATCGGCGCGCTCGCCGGCCAGGAACAGCGTGCGGAATTTCGACAGGTCGTATTGCGAGAGCAATTTGCCCTGCGGGTCTTCCTTCTTGATGGCGCGGAACGCGGTCGGCGCGGTGAACATCGCCGCGCATTTGTGCTCGGAGATCACCCGCCAGAACGCGCCGGCGTCGGGCGTGCCGACCGGCTTGCCCTCGTACAGGATCGAGGTGCAGCCGTGGAACAGCGGCGCGTAGACGATGTAGCTGTGGCCCACCACCCAGCCGACGTCGGAGGCGGCCCAGTACACTTCGCCCGGATCGATGCCGTAGAGATTCTTCATCGACCATTTCAGCGCGACCATGTGGCCGCCGTTGTCGCGCACCACGCCCTTGGGACGTCCGGTCGTGCCCGACGTGTAGAGAATGTAGAGCGGGTCGGTGGCGGCGACCGGCACGCAGTCCCAGGCCGACTTGGCGCAGATGAGCGCATGGTCGCGCATCGCCGCCCAGTCGTGATCGCGGCCGGCGACCAGCGCGGCTTCCGCCTGCGGCCGCTGCAGGATCAGGCAGGCGTCGGGCTTGTGCGACGACAGCGCGATCGCCTCGTCGAGCAGCGGCTTGTACTTGACGATGCGGCCGGGCTCGAGCCCGCAGCTTGCCGACAGAATGGCTTTCGGCTTGCAGTCCTCGATCCGGGTCGCAAGCTCGTTGGCGGCGAAGCCGCCGAACACCACCGAGTGGATCGCGCCGATGCGCGCGCAGGCGAGCATGGCGATCGCCGCCTCGGGAATCATCGGCATGTAGAGGATGACGCGGTCGCCCTTGCCGACGCCGAGGTCGCGCAGCATGCCGCCCAGCACCTGCGTCTCGGTCAGCAGCCGGTCGTAGGTGATGGTGACTTTCTGCTGCGCGAGCGGCGAGTCGTAGATGATGGCGGGCTGCGGCCCGCGCCCGGCATTCACATGCCGGTCGACCGCGTTCCAGCAGGTGTTGCAGACGCCGCCGACGAACCAGCGCCCATAGGCGCCGAGACTCGGGTCGAACACCTTCTTGGCAGGCTCGATCCAGTCGATCTCGCGCGCAGCCTCGGCCCAGAACCCTTCCGGATCGCGCTGCCAGCGCGCATAGATCTCATGATAGCGGCTCGTGCGGGCATCCATGGCAGCGGTCTCCCTGACTCTCTCGTACTCGTTCTTGCCCCGGGCCCGGTGCCGGCGGTGAGGGGCAACTGAGAGGTTAGCACAAACCTCGCCCCTCACCCGCCCTCGCTGGCGCTCGGGCACCCTCTCCCCGCAAGTGCGGGGCGAGGGAAAAGAGCAGCGCAATTCCGCCATGCGGCAAATTGCTGGCGCGTCCGGTCCTTCTGCGCTTTGATCCGGATCAATGCCGTGGGCGCCCCGCCCGCGCTTCCCCGCCGGGACGCCGTGATCGCCGATCCGCTGTTCTACCTCGTCACCGCCATTGCGGTGATCCTGCTCGGGCTGTCCAAGGGCGGGTTCTTCGGGCTCGGCGTCATGGGGCTGCCGCTGATGTCGCTCTATGTGCCGCCGCTGCAGGCCGCCGCGATCGTGGTGCCGGTCGTGCTGGCGCAGGACGTGCTCACGGTCTGGAGCTATCGCAAGACCTGGAGCGCCTGGAACCTGAAGGTCATGATCCCCGGGATGGCGGTCGGCATCGTGGTCGGCACGCTGGTCGCCGCGTCACTGCAGCCCGTGCACCTGCGGCTCGCGATCGGGCTGATCGCCGCCGCCTTCGTGCTGCGCTACTGGCTGAGCCGGCGTTTCGTGCTGATGAACTTTCATCCCAACGCCACGACCGGCGCGATCATCGGCGGCGTCGGCGGCTTCACCACGCTCTTGGCCAATGCCGGCGGGCCGCCCTGGCAGATGCACCTGCTGCCGCAGAATCTCGACAAGTTCACCTATGCGGGCACGCTCTCGATCCTGTTCGCGGTGAGCAACGTCATGAAGCTGCCGGCCTATGGCGCGCTCGGCCAGATGACCGCGGAGAATTTGCTGATCGGCGTGCTGATGCTGCCGGTCGCGATCTCGTCCAACTATCTCGGCATCTGGCTGGTGCGGCGGATCTCGACCGAGCTGTTCTTCCGCATCGCCTATGTGCTGATGTTCCTGATCGCGGTCGAGTTGATCCGCGGTTCGGTCACCGAGTTGTGGTGGGGCTAGAGGCCCGCCGCTGCCCTCGCGCTCTTCCGCATCCTCGCCGCTTGCTCCGTAACCCTCGAGAGGGTTGCAGCGAGCCTGTGGCGCCGCGCAAATCCTCTCGCAACCGACACGCCACCCCGCCATGCAGAAAACCGGGTGGCGCGCCGCGGCCCTCGCGCCCTATATCCCGCCCGCCGGCTCCCCCAACCGCACCCGCAATGACCATCATCCACGATCCCCTGTTCTACGTGCTGGCCGTGCCGGCGATCTTCCTGATCGGCATCGGCAAGGGCGGCTTCGCCGGCGCCGGCATGGTCTCGACGCCGCTCTTGGCGCTGGTCATTCCGCCCTTGCAGGCGGCCGCGATCCTGCTGCCGATCCTGCTCTGCCAGGACGTGCTGTCGGCCTACGTCTATCGCCGCAACTGGGACGCCTGGAACCTGAAGGTGCTGCTGCCCGGCTCGGTGGTCGGCGTCGGCGCCGCCTGGCTGTTCGCCGCCTATGTACCCAACGCCTATGTGGAGATCGCGGTCGGCATCACCGGCGTCGCCTTCGTGCTGTGGACCTGGATCGCCAAGGTGCCGGCCGAGCCGCAGCGGCCGAGCGTGCCGATGGGCGTGCTCTGGGGCTCGCTCGCGGGCTTCACCTCGACCATCATCCAGGTCGGCGCCCCGCCCTACCAGGCGCACATCCTGCCGCAGCGCCTCGACAAGCTCACGCTGATCGGCACCACCATCATCTTCTTCGGGCTGATCAACGTCATGAAGATCGCGCCCTATGTCGCGCTCGGCCAGTTCTCGACCGCGACACTCGGCACCTCGCTGCTGCTGCTGCCGTTCGCGCTCGCGACCAACGTGTTCGGGCTGTGGCTCGCGCGCCGGGTGCCGACGACGCAGTTCTACAAGATCGCCTATCTGCTGGTATTCTTCATCTCGCTTGCGCTGATCGCCCAGGGTGCAAACGAATTGCGGCACGGCTGACCGCTCGCGCGGCGTCACAATGACTTCTCACAACGGCCGTACGCTCGCCGGCTGCGAGCGCGCCGGCTAGCGAGGAGAGCATGATGCAGCGTCTGGCTTCGGTTATCATCGCCGCCGTCATGGCATCGACCGCCGCCCAATCGACCATCGCCCAATCGTTCGACCTGCAGGGCCACCGCGGCGCGCGCGGCCTCGCGCCCGAGAACACGATCGCCGCCTTCGCCACCGCGCTGTCGATCGGCGTCAGCACGCTGGAGCTCGATCTCGCCATGACCAAGGACGGCGTCCTGGTCGTGAGCCACGACAGCCGCCTCAATCCCGACCATACGCGCGGCCCCGACGGCCAGTTCCTCACGACGCAAGGGCCGGCGATCCGCTCGCTCACGCTCGCCGAACTCGGGCAATACGACGTCGGCAAGCTCAAGCCGGGGACCGCCTATGCGGCGCGCTTCCCCGAACAGAAGCCGGTCGACGGCGCGCGCATCCCGGCGCTCACCGACGTGTTCGACCTGGTGCGCCGGAGCGGCGCCGGTCATGTCCGCTTCAACATCGAGACCAAGCTGACGCCCACATCGGGCGCCGAGACGCCCGATCCGCGGACCTTCGCGCAAGCGCTGGCGGTGTCGCTGCGCGAGGCGGGCCTCACCGCGCGCGCGACCATCCAGTCCTTCGACTGGCGCACGCTGCTGGCGATGAAGGAAATCGCGCCGGAGATCGAGCGCGTCTGCCTGACCATCGAGACGCGCGGCGAGGACAACATCCAGCGCGGCCGGCCGGGCGCCTCGCCGTGGACCGCCGGGCTCGACATCGACGACGCCGGCGGCTCGACGCCGAAACTGGTCGCCGCGGCCGGCTGCCAGGTCTGGTCGCCGTATTCCGGCAATGTCGATCAGGCGTCGATGCAGCAGTCGAAGTCGCTCGGCCTGAAGGTGATCCCCTGGACCGTGAACGAACGCGGCCCGATGGAGGCGCTGATCGCGCTCGGCGTCGACGGCATCATCACCGACTATCCCGACCGCCTGCGCAAGCTGCTGATCGACAAGGATGTGGCCGTGCCGCCGCCCGTCGCCGTTCGCTAGGCCCGGCGCGACCGGCTAGGCGGAAGCGGATCGGTGCGCCCGCAGGAAGGACCGGATCTGGCGCACCGCCAGGGGAATCCGCTCCTTCGGCTCCTTCCACGGGAACATGCTCAGCTCGGCGTTCGGCGCGAGCATCGCCGACTCCATCGCGACCTCGTACGGATGCGGCGGGATGTTGTCCGGCAGGATCAGCACCGGCGTCTGGCAATTGCGCACGAAATCGCGCGTCACCGTGAAGACGAAGTCGGGATCGGTGCGGTACATCTTGGTCAGGAACTTGTCGACCGTCTCCATGCTGACGTCGGGGCGGCGCTTGGTCAGTTCCGGACCCCAGCCCTTCATGTTGCCTTCGTAGAAATAGTCGCGCGCCTCGGGACGCGAGCCGCTCGGCTGCGCCAGGACGCCGGCGACGACGCGATCGGGCGCCCGCTTCAACAGGTTCCAGATGAGCGGGCCGCCGATGCAGAAGCCCAGCACCATGAACTTGTCGATCCCCAGGTGATCCATCAGCCCGAGATGGTCGTCGGCATGGGCGTCCCACGGCCGGTCGATCTCGAGCGGACCGGAGGACTGTCCGGCATTGGCGTTGCGCAGGTCCGCGGCGATGCAGCGGTACTCCGCCTTGAACTCATCGATCGGATTGAACGGCGAGTTGTTCTTGAGGTTGGCGATGGTCGAGTTCAGTCCGCCGCCGGCGATCAGCAACAATGGGAAGCCGGCACCGGCCTCCTCGAAGTGGATGCGAACCTCGCCTTTCTCGTAGAAGCGCCCGGCTCCGCCGGCCTGCTGCGCAAACACGCGCGGCGCCGCGGCCACCGCCGTCGCGGCGGCGCCGGTCGCCAGGATGTTGCGTCTGATCGGATCCATGGTCGGCGCCCTCCTTGATTATTGTCATAGCCGGTGCGGGCAGAAGCCGCTCGAAGAGCTTCGAGCATAGTCCATGTTGCGCCGCGTTTGTAGCCCGGTTGGCGCGAACGGCCGGACGCCCGGCGATGGCTTTACGTCACCTGCTCGGCTGACTGACGCTCGCGCCGAGGTTGCTGGCGGACGCCGCCGTCGGCTAGGCTTCCGCAGTCGGCAATGGCCGCGGAGCTCGCCGTGACGAAATCGCCCTACGACACCGACCTCGACCGCAACCCCGCGAACTTCCAGCCGCTGACCCCGCTGTCGTTCCTGCAACGCTCGGCGTCGGTCTTTCCCGACCACACCGCGATCGTCCACGGCCCGTTGCGGCGCAGCTACGCCGAGTTCTATGCGCGCTGCCGCCGCCTCGCCTCGGCGCTGGCCATGCGCGGCATCAAGCGCGGCGACACGGTCTCGGCCGTGCTCGCCAACACGCCGCCGATGCTGGAATGCCACTACGGCGTGCCGATGACCGGCGCCGTGCTCAACACCATCAACACGCGGCTCGACGCCGCCCTCATCGCGTTCCAGTTCGACCATGCCGAGACCAAGGTGCTGATCGTCGACCGCGAATTCTCCAAGGTGGTGAAGGAGGCGCTGGCGATCTGCAAGGTCAACCCGTTCGTGATCGACTACGACGACCCGGAATTTTCCGGCGCCGGCGAACGGCTCGGCCGGATCGAATACGAAGCCTTCGTCGCGCAGGGCGATCCGGAATTTCTCTGGTCGATGCCGGACGACGAATGGGACGCGATCGCGCTCAACTACACCTCCGGCACCACCGGCGACCCCAAGGGCGTGGTCTACCACCACCGCGGCGCGCACCTGCTCGCGATCGGCAATGTGCTGACCGGCTCGATGGGCAAGCATCCGGTCTATCTGTGGACCTTGCCGATGTTCCACTGCAACGGCTGGTGCTTTCCCTGGACCATCTCGGTGGTGGCCGGCACCCACGTCTGCCTGCGGGCGGTGCGGGCGCGCGCCATGTACGACGCCATCGCAACGCACAAGGTCACGCATCTGTGCGGCGCGCCGATCGTGATGGCGACGCTGCTGAACGCGCCGGCCGAGGAGAAGAAGCCGCTGCCGCACACGGTCGAGTTCTTCACCGCCGCGGCGCCGCCGCCGGAAGCCGTGCTCGCCGCCATGAAGGAGGCGGGCTTCAACGTCACCCACGTCTACGGACTGACCGAGACCTACGGGCCCGCCACCTGCAATGAATGGCATGACGCCTGGGACAGGCTTCCCGCCGCCGAGCAGGCCGCAAAAAAGGCGCGCCAGGGCGTGCGCTACGTTCCGCTCGAAGCGCTCGACGTGCGCGATCCCGAGACCATGGTGCCGGTGCCGCGCGACGGCGAGACCATCGGCGAGGTCATGTTCCGCGGCAACGTGGTGATGAAGGGCTATCTGAAGAACAAGAAGGCGACGCAAAAGGAGTTCACCGGCGGCTGGTTCCATTCCGGCGACCTCGGCGTGATGCATCCCGACGGCTACATCCAGCTCAAGGACCGCTCCAAGGACATCATCATCTCGGGCGGCGAGAACATTTCCTCGATCGAGGTCGAGGACGCGCTCTACAAGCACCCGGCCGTGCAGGCGGCCGCGGTGGTGGCCAAGGCCGACGACAAATGGGGCGAGACGCCGTGCGCGTTCGTCGAGCTCAAGCCCGGCGCCAAGGCGACCACCGACGAGCTGGTGGCGTGGTGCCGCACGCAACTCGCGAGCTACAAGTGCCCGCGCTATGTGGTGTTCGCCGAGCTGCCGAAGACCAGCACCGGGAAGGTGCAGAAGTTCAAACTGCGCGACATGGCGAAGGAGGTTTGACGATGACGCGCTTCGCCGCAGCCTCTGCGATCGCGCTCGGACTTTTCGCCTCCCCCGCCCTCGCCGCCGATTACTACGCCGGCAAGACCGTCGATCTCGTGGTCGGGGCATCGCCCGGCGGCGGCTACGACATCTACGCGCGCGTGGTCGGCCGCCATCTCGGCCGGCACATTCCCGGCCAGCCTGCCGTCGTGGTGAAGAACATGCCGGGCGCCGGCAGCGCGCGCGCCGCCGGCTTCATCAGCACGATCGCGCCCAAGGACGGCACCGCCATCGGCGGCATCATGCCGGGCGCGATCATGGGTCCGCTGCTCGACGAGAAGGCCGACGCGGCGATGTTCGACCCGACCAAGGTGCTCTATGTCGGCACCGCCAACAGCGGCACCCGCGTCTGCGTGACGCTCAAGGGCTCGAAGATCGCGACCTTCGCGGACACGCTGAAAGTGCCGGCCAAGTTCGGCAGTTCGGGGCCGAACGACTCCACCTTCGAATACGGCCACCTGCACAAGAAGACGTCGGGCGCGATCTACGACGTCGTCGCCGGCTATCGCGGCACCGGCGACATGGCGCTGGCGATGGAGCGCGGCGAGATCGACGGCGTGTGCGGCTGGGACTGGTCGAGCTTCAAGTCGCAGAAGCCCGACTGGCTGCGCGACAACAAGGTCAACGTGCCGTTGCAGGTGAGCCTCGAGCCGCACCCCGAGCTCAAGCAGATGGGCGTGCCGATGGTGTTCGATTTCATCAAGGATCCGCAGGACCGCAAGGTCGTCGAACTGGTGATCAGCCAGACGATGTTCCTGCGCTCCTACATCGCGCCGCCTGGCACACCGTCCGAGCAGATCGGCATCCTGCGCGCCGCGTTCGATCGCACCATGGCCGACAAGCAATTCCTCGACGACGCCGAGCGCATGCGCATCGACATCGCGCCGCTGCCGGGCACCAAGGTGCAGGAGGTGATCGCGAGCCTGTACGCGACGCCGAAGGACATCGTCGCCCGCGCCCGCAAGGCGATCCGGCCGTAGCTACTGCTGCCGTTGATCCCCGCTGAGCTTTCGCCTCCGTTCGTCCCGCGAAAGCGGGGACCCAGGACAAAAAGAAGCAAAACGGAGCTCGGTGTCGGCTTCCGCGGGCACGAACGGATTGGCGCGTTCCCTTCCATATAAACCATTGAAACAACGTAACTTTCAATATTATAAAGATATATCTTGCACCATATCCACAAATAACCTATCTAAAGATATATCTTTCTACAAAGGAGAATCCGACAATGTTCGGTATGAGACATCGAGACCACGACCATCACTGCGGCGGCAAATGGGGCGGCGGCGGCCGGCACGGCTGGCGCGGACGCCACCGGCACGGCGGCCGCCACGGCATGGGCGGCGACGACATGATGCGCGCCGGCCGCATGCTGGCGCAGGGCGACCTGCGGCTGATCGCGCTGGCGCTGATCGCCGAGCAGCCGCGCCACGGCTACGAGATCATGAAGGTGCTGGAGGACAAGACCTCGGGCTGGTATTCGCCGAGCCCCGGCATCGTCTATCCGACGCTGACCTTCCTGGAGGAGACCGGCTACGTCACCGCGCAGGCCGATGGCGCCAAGAAGCTCTACACCATCACCGGCGAAGGCCGCGCCCACCTCGAAGAGAACCGCGACTTCGTCGACGCCGTGCTGGCCAGGCTGGCCGCCATCGGCGAGAAGGTCGCGCGCCGGCGCGAGCGCTTCAACGACGAGGAGACCGGCCGCGGCGACGACTCGATGCCGCGCTCGATCCAGGGCGCGTTCCAGGATCTGAGCGAGACCGTGCGGGCGCTGCTCAAGCAGAACCCCGAGGCCAAGGGCCGCGTGATCGAGGCGCTCGACAAGGCGACCAAGGACCTGAAGGGCAACTGACGCCTGGCTCGATTGCCCGTCATGGCCGGGCATTGCCGTCCGAAGGACGGCGTCGCTTGCGTCCGCCTGATGTCCCGGCCATCCCGCTTAGCGGACGGACCGGTGCTCTCTCGTCGCCGGGCATGCCCGGCCCAAGGCCGGGCATGACGACGGAAATGCTCGGCGCTACGATGCCGCTCCGATCCGTAACGGAGCGCACGCGGCCATGCCCACCAAACCCACCTGGAAACAACTGCTCGCGCGCAGCGAACCGCTGCTGCTGCCCGGCGCGCACGACGCGCTGTCGGCGCGGCTGATCGAGCGCGCCGGCTTCTCGGCCTACTGCATCGGCGGCTACGCGCTGGTCGGCTCGCGCTATGCGCTGCCCGACATCGGGCTGGTCGCGTTCGGCGAAATGTCGAACGGCATGCGCGACATCATGCAGGCCTCGACGCTTCCGGTCATGGTCGACTGCGACGACGGCTATGGCGACGCCAAGAACACCGCGCGCACCATCCAGGGCTACGAGGCGATGGGCGTGTCCGCCATCTTCATGGAGGACCAGAAGGCGCCCAAGCGCTGCGGCCACATGGCCGGCAAGGACGTGATCGACGCCGACGTGATGGCGGCGAAGCTGCGCGCCGCCGTCGCCGCGCGAAGCGTCGTCCGACTTCTTCATCATCGCCCGCACCGACGCCCGCGCCGTGCATGGCCTTGATGAAGCGTTGCGCCGCGGCGAGCTTTATCTCAAGGCCGGCGCCGACGGCCTGTTCATCGAGGCGCCGCAGACCGTCGCCGAGCTGGAGCGCGTCGGCCGCGCGTTCAAGGGCGTGCCGCAGCTCGCCAACATGGTGGAAGGCGGCGGCATGACGCCGGTGCTGCCGCCGGACGAGCTTTATCGCCTGGGCTTCGCGATGGTCGCCTACCCGACCACGCTGATCTTCCGCATCGCGCGCGTGATGGAAGAGGCGCTCGCCGGGCTCAAGTCCGGCGCGCCGATGGGCGCCAACGACAGCGTCGGCTTCGACGGCTTCAAGGACATCACCAACTACGCGCGCTGGGCCGAGATCGAGCGGGCTGCAAACGCCGCCCGCTGATGTTGAACTACTACGCCGCTTGCTCCGTCACTCTCACCCGCTTGCTCGGTGCAACCCTCTCCCCTTGTGGGAGAGGGTGGCGAGCGCCATTAGGCGCGAGCCGGGTGAGGGGTCGGAGTCCGATAGATGCGCGCTGACCCCTCACCCGGTTCCTCGCTTCGCTCGGAACCACCCTCTCCCACAAGGGGAGAGGGTTAGACCGAGGCGGGGAGAGGGTTGCACCGAGTGCGCGGCAACAACCCGCTCACTCCACCTTCAAATTCAGCCCGCTCACCAGCGCCGACCACTTCTTCTCTTCGGCGTCGATGTCGGCGGCATAGTCCTCCGGCGTGCTCGGGATCGGCTCGACGCCCTCGCCAAGAAACCGCTCGCGCACATCGTCGGACATGACCGCGGCGCGCAATTCCCGGCTCAGCCGGTCGACGATCGCGCGCGGCGTGCCGGCCGGCGCGGCAAGCCCGTAGCGGATCGCCGCCGAGAAACCCGGCACCGCCGATTCCGCAACCGTCGGCACATCGGAAATGAGCTTCGAGCGCGCCGCGGTGGTGACGGCGAGCGCCCGCAGCGTGCCGGCCTTGATGTTGCCGAGGATCGGCGACAGCGACAGCACCATCATCGATACGTGCCCGCCGAGCAGATCGCCGAACGCGGCGCCGTTGCCCTTGTAGGGAATGCGGGTCAGCTCGATGCCCGCGGTCTTGGCGAACATCTCGGTGGTGATGTGGCCGACCGTGCCCGGCACGAAGCCGTAGTTGATCTTGCCGGGATTGGCCTTGGCGTAGGCGACGAGTTCGCCGGTGCTGTGCACCGGCAGCGCCGGATGCACCGTCAGCACGCTCGGCTGCGCGCCGATCAGCCCGATCGGCGCGAAATCCTTGCGCGGATCGTAGCCGGCGTTCGGATAGAGCGTCGGATTGATCGCGAGCGTGCCGGTATAGGTCAGCAGGATCGTGTAGCCGTCGGGCGTCGGTCTTGGCGACCGCCCGGGTCGCGACCGTGCCGCCGGCGCCGCTGCGGTTCTCGACCACCACCTGCTGGCCGAGCGTCTTGCTCATGCGCTCGGCGACCGTGCGCGCCAGCGCGTCGTTGCCGCCGCCGGCCGGGAACGGCACCACCAGGGTGATCGGCCGGCTGGGATAGTCTTGTGCCGCGAGCGGCGTGGCTGCGACCAGCAAAACCGCGATCAAGGCTGCGGCAATTACTCGACCTTGAGATTGAGCTTCTTGATGAGGGCTGCCCATTTGCGTTCCTCCTGGTCGATGTCGGCGGCGTATTCCTCCGGCGTCGAGGTCAGCGGATCGCCGCCCTCGTTCTGGATGCGCTTCTTGACCTCGTCCGATTTCGCCAATTCGCGCAGCGCCGCGTTGAGCTTGACGACGACCGGCTGCGGCAGGCCCGCGGGCCCGAGCACGCCGTAATGCAGCGACGACTCGAAGCCGGGCAGCCCCGACTCGGCCGAGGTCGGCACGTCCGGCAGCAGGCTGAAGCGCCGGCTGTCGATCATCGCGATCGCGCGCAGCGCGCCGGCGGCGAGATTGCCCATCGCCGGCGGCAGCACGCCGAACGCAATCGGCACGTGGCCGCCGAGCAGATCGTTCATCAGTTGTCCGGTGCCCTTGTACGGAATGATCGTCGCCTCGACGCCGGTGATCGACTTGAACAGCTCGGCCGTCATGTAGCCGCCGGTGCCGATCGCCGAGGTGCCGATGTTGAGCTTGCCGCTCTCCTTCCTGGCGATGCTCACCACGTCGGCCAGCGTCTTGCCCGGAAACGACGGATGCGCGAGCAGCGCGACCGGCATCGACGCGATCAGCCCGATCGCGGTCAGGTCCTTGCGCGGATCGAAATTGGCGTTGGCGTGCAAACTCGGATTGATCGAGATCGAACCGGTGTGCCCGAGGAACAGCGTGTAGCCGTCGGGCGCCGACTTGATCACCGAGCGGGTGCCGACCAGGCCCGAGCCGCCGGCGCGGTTGTCGACGATCACCTGCTGGCCGATCGTGGCGGACAGCCGTTCGGCGACCACGCGCGCCAGCACGTCGACGCCGCCGCCCGCCGGATAGGGCACCACCAGCGTGACCGTGCGGCTGGGATAATCCTGCGCGGCGGCGCTGCCGCAGAGGCCGAGCACCGCAAGCATCGTCCAGGCAATGAGCGGCAGCCGCATCCCGGCCTCCCTTGCGCTTCCAGTTTTCTTGTTCTTGTAGCCGAAAATTTTCGTAGCCGAAAAAACAAAGCAACCCTTACCCGCTCTGAACGAGCGGGCGGGTTGCCTAACTCCTCTACCCCAATCAGTCCGAACGTTAGTGGACGAACACGTCCTGCTTCAGGCGCGCGATCTCGTCCTTCACCTGCAACTTGCGGCGCTTGAGCTCGACGATCGTGAGATCGTCCACCGACGGATGGGCCCTAGCCTCATCGAGCTGCTGCTCGAGCGACTGGTGCCGACGGTTCAGCTCCGCAAGGTGCGTTTCCATGGACATGTCGGGTTGTCTCCTTTGCCAGATTGGTGCCTGACAAAGCCATTTTACACGAATCCGGGGGTGAGTCGAAGCCCGTTTTCGCTTGTGCGGCGCAACAATCCCCGCTTTGCCCCGCCCCATCATGGCACCGGGCTTGAATGGGATGGGGCAAAAAGCGATAAGCTTTCCAACCTGTTGGCCCCGCGGCGAGGGGGCGGCCCCAATTCAACGGCGGTAATGACCCAAGAGGACGAACGCGAGTTGCGGGAGCAGCTGGCGCGGCTGCAGCAGGAGCACCGCGACCTCGACGCCGCCATCGCTGCACTGCAGGATTCGCGCGGGTCCGACATGCTGCAGGTGCAGCGCCTGAAAAAGCGCAAGCTCTACCTGCGCGACCGTATCTCGTTCATCGAGGACGAGCTCAACCCCGATATCATCGCGTAAGGTTGGGCGAGACCGCCGCCTACTCCGCCTGAATTCCGGCGTCGCGGATCACCTTGGTCCAGCGCTCGGTCTCGTCCCTCTTGAGCCGCGCCATGTCGGCCGGCGTGCCGCCGGCCGGCGTGAGATTGAGATCGCGGAAACGCTTCTTGGTTTCGTCTTCCGCCATGATGTCGTTCACGGCGCGGTTGAGCTTGTTGACGATCGCGGCCGGCGTCTTCGGCGGCGCGCTGATCGCATTCCAGGTGTCGGAGATCATGCCGGGCACGCCGGTCTCGATCAGCGTCGGGATCTCCGGCATCAGATCGAGCCGCTTGTCGCTGGCGACCGCGAGAATGCGCGCCTTGCCGGCGTCGTGCAGCTTATGGGCGGAGGCGAGCTCCATGAAGATGAAATCGACATGGCCGGCGACCAGGTCGTTGAGCGCCGGCCCGGTCCCGCGATAGGGCACGTGCAGCATGCTGGTGCCGGTCACGGTGCCGTAGAGCGCGGCGGTCAGATGCGAGGTGGTGCCCGGCCCCTGCGATGCGTAAGTGACCTTGCCGGGATTGGCCTTCACGTAGGCCAGGAACTCCTGCGCGGTCTTCGCCGGGAAATCCTGCCGCACCAGCAGCACGTTCGGAAACTTGGACATCACCGCGACCGGCTCGAGCGCGACCGGATCGAAGTTGAGCTTCTTGTAGAGCGCGATGTTGCTGGTGATCGGCGCCGGCTGCGTCGCCAGCAGCGTGTAGCCGTCGGGTTCCGCGACATAGACCGCCTCGGCGCCGAGATTGCCGCCGGCGCCGCCGCGGTTTTCAATCACGAACGGCTGGCCGAGCCGCTGCTGCAGCCGCGCAGCGAAGATCCGGGTCACCGTATCGACGCCGCCGCCGGCCGGCACGCTCACGACGATCTTCACCGGCTTGTTCGGATAGTCGGCGGCCGCGTCGGTCTGCGCCCGCCCGGGCGACGCCAAGGCGAGCGCGCTCAGCGATGCGGCCAGCGCCAGAACCTTCAACATTCAACGCTCCTTGCGGTCCGATGCCACGCCTATGTCGCATATCGCCGCCGGAGTAAATGCGGCGCGGCGTAGCGATTTGGTGATTTGATCGAGAACGAAAGGCTCAGCTCGCCGCGCGCGTCCCGTTGCGCACGGCCTTGCGCGCATACATGGCGGCATCGGCGCGTTCCAGCACCTCGGCCGGACGGTCGAGCGGCAGCAGCATGGCGGCGCCGACCGAGGCGCCGGTCGAGAGCGCCGCACCGGCGTGGGTCGCGGTGGTGCGCGCGATCGCCGCCTCGATGGTCTGCGCCTTGGTCTGCGCATCCGCCTCGGTCAGGTTCCACAGCAGCACCGCGAACTCGTCGCCGCCGAGCCGCGCCACCACGTCGGAGGCGCGGGTGTGGCGGGCGATCACCATCGTCACCGCCTTGAGCACGGCGTCGCCGGCGGCATGGCCGTGCCGGTCGTTGATGGACTTGAAGCGGTCGAGATCGACATAGAGCAGCGCCGCGCTGGTGCCATAACGTTTGAGATAGGCGAGCGAACGCTTGAGCTCGCGCTCGAAGCCGCGCCGGTTGAGCACGTCGGTGAGCGGATCGACGTCGGCGCGCGCCGCCAGCGCCTCGATCTCGCCGCGCGCCGCCGCCAATTCCGATTCGAGCCGCTCCACCTCGGCGGCCAGCTGCATGGCGGCGGAACGCCGGGGCGGCGTCTTGCCGGTCTCGGCAGCCCCGCGCAGGCGCCGCCCGCCGGCGGCGCTGCCGGCACGCGCAGGCGCGGCCGCCTTCGGCTTCGCGCGCTTGCCTGCCTTCGCCATCGGCCCCTCCAATTCGTCCCGTCATGACAAGGATAGCGGCCCGCCGGAGCCGCGGACAAGCCGCGCTTCAGAGCCGGTGGATGACGCAGGAGACGAGCGGCTGCGCGCCGGTTGTGGCCGCCGTCAATGGCGGTCCGGCACTAAATTAATTATGGCAATTTTATTTCGGGATGCTGTGGCCCAAACGTAACAGCCTCCTCGGGGCGCCCCTGATACAGTCCAGGCGTAAGCGTTGTTGTGTAGCGTATGCGTAAGGAGTGCGTCATGAGGAAGCTCGTCCTGAGCGGCGCGGCTATTGCCGCGCTGTCGGTCGGCTCTGCTTCGGCAGCCGACATCACGGTCCGGCCGTTGTACCGGGCTCCGGCCCCGCAAGCGGCCACCATCATCCCGATCTTCCCAACGTTCCAGCGAGGCCCGATTGGCGTTGCCGGCGCACGTTGGGGCAATCTGTGCTGGGTCGACGTCGATGCCACCCGGTATTACGGCTACTGGCAGCCCTGCGCCGCCACATTCGTCGCGGCGCGGGTCATCCGCACCCGCGGCGTGCCGATCGTCGCCCGTTACTGATCGATTTTTGCAAGAACCGATCGCGATCCGGAGCGCCGGCTCGCGATCCCGCAGCGGTTACGCCCGGCCGAACAGCGGCCGGCGCGCGCGCAGCGCCGCCACCCAGCGAAGGCGGCGCTCGCGCATTTTTTCTATCGCCATCAGCGCCGCCGGCGTCACGATCAGCGTCAGCACGGTGGCAAAGCCCAGCCCGAACACGATCGCCGTCGACAGGTTGATCCACCACTGCGTCGCCGGCGCGCCGAGCGTGATCTCGCG
Source organism: uncultured Alphaproteobacteria bacterium (assembly GCA_963749815.1). Taxonomy (GTDB): domain Bacteria; phylum Pseudomonadota; class Alphaproteobacteria; order Rhizobiales; family Xanthobacteraceae; genus VAZQ01. Next base: position 76,277 of record CAVVON010000012.1, read on the forward strand.
CGATAGGAACTCGACGTTCATGCCGAACGCGATCGGCAGCACGCCGAGAATCGCCGTCACCGCGGTCAGCACCACCGGCCGCGCGCGCTCGCGGCAGGTCTCCATGATCGCCTCGTAGGCCGCGACGCCCTCGCGCCGCAGCCGGTCGTAGGTGTCGATCAGCACGATGTTGTTGTTCACGATCACGCCCGCATTGGCGATGACGCCGATGCCGGTCATCACCACGCCGAACGGCTGGCCCATCACCAGGAGGCCGAGCAGCACGCCGAAGGTCGAGAGCACCACCGCGGTCAGCACCAGGCCGACCGAGGTCAGCTTGTTGAATTGCGCCAGCAGGATCGCAAAGATCAGAAAGATCGCGGTGCCGAACGCCTTGAGCAGGAACGCCGAGGCCTTGGCGCGTTCCTCGTCCTCGCCCTTGAGCTTGAAGGTCACGCCCTGCCCGAGATCGGCCCTGGCGAGCTCGGCGGTGATCGCCTCCTGCACCTTGGCGGCCTGCACGCCTTCGGCGAGGTTTGCGGTGACGGTGGTCACGCGGTTGGCGTTGACGCGGTTGATGTAGCCGACGCGTTGCGCGGGAACGCGCGTGACGAAATTGCCGATCGGCACATGGCCCATCTGGGTCTGTACGCGCAGATCGTCGATCTGGTCGAGGCCGCGCTTGCCGGGCGGGAAGCGCACCAGGATGTCGACCGACTTGTCTGAATCGACCGGCCGGTACTCGGTCGCCTTCAGGCCGTTGGTGACGAGTTGCACCCCGCTGCCGACGGTGTTGACGCCAGCGCCGTATTTGGCGGCCTCCGCCTTGTCGACCTCGATCCGCCAGTCGATACCGGGCAGCGGCTGGCCGTCGTCGAGGTCGCGGATGTCGCTGCGCTGCGCCAGGATCGCCGCAACCTTGCCGGCCGCCGCCGGCAGCAGCGACGGATCGAGCGCCGAGAGCTGCACCTGGATCGGCTTGCCGGTCGGCGGTCCGGCGCGCGGCGCCGTCACTTCGACCAGGATGCCGGGGATCGCCGCGGCCTTGGCGCGGATGCCGTCCATGATGACGTGCGCCGGCGGCCGCGTGCGCCAGTCGGCGAACTCGAACTGGATGACGCCGATGGTGTCCTCGGTGATCTCGGCAAGGCCGCGCGGTTGTTCGCCGACCCGCGTGTAGACGGTCTTGACGCCCTCATAGGCGAGCACGTGCTTCTCGACGTCGCCGAGCAGCCGGTTCTTCTCGTCGAGCGAGAGGTTGCCGCGCGCGTGCACGATCACCTGGCCGTAGTCGGGCTCGACATTGGGGAAGAACTCGACGCCGCGGCCGAACTTGCCGTAGGCGGTCTGCACCGCAAACAGCAGGAACGCCGCCAGCGCCAGCGTCATGCCCGGATGCTTCAGCGCGAGCCGCACCGTGCGCATATAGGGCCCGGTGTCCTTGGCGCGCTCGTCGTGCGGCACCAGCGACGCCTTGCCGAGCAGCGAGCCGAGCGTCGGCGTGAAGAACAGCGCGACCGCGAGCGAGGCCGATAGCGTCGCGATCAGCGTGATCGGCAGGTATTTCATGAACTGCCCGACCACGCCCGGCCAGAACAGCAGCGGCGAGAACGCCGCGATGCGCGTCAGCGTGGCGGCGATCACCGGCCCGGACATGCGCTTGGCGGCGAGCGAATAGGCTTCTTTCGGCGGCATGCCCTCCGACATCCGCCGCTCGGCGAATTCCGACACGATGATGGCGTCGTCGACCAGCATGCCGACCGCGAGGATCAGCGAGAACAGCACCACGATGTTGACGGTCAGGCCGGCCAGCTGCAGGCCCAGCACGCCGGCCAGGAACGAGGCCGGGATCGCGATGCCGATGAACAGCGAGGCGCGAAAGCCGAGCGCGAACAGGATCACGATCGCCACCAGCAGCACGCCGGTGATGACCGAGTTCTGCAGGTCGCCGAGCATCTGCCGGATGACCTTCGACTTGTCCTGCGTGAACGTGACGTGCACCGCCTCCGGCCAGGTCTTCTGCAACTGGCCGACGATGTATTTCACCGCGTCGACGGTCTCGATCAGGTTGGCGCCGGTGCGCTTCGACACCTCGATGGTCATCGCCGGCCGGCCGTTAACGCGCGTCACCGAGGTGGCGTCCTTGAAGGTCGGCTTGATTTCGGCAATGTCGGCGAGCGTCACCGAGGCGGTCTGCGAGGCGATGATCGGAACCTTGAGGATGTCGGCGGGCTTTTCGAACAGCGAGGGGATCTTCACCGCGAACCGCCCGGTCGCGCCCTCGATCGCGCCGGCGGCGATCAGCGTGTTGAACGACTGGGTGAGCTGGCCCAGCGAATCGAGGCCAATGCCGTAGCTCTTCATCAGCGACGGATCGATGATGATCTCGACCGATTCGTCGCGCGCGCCGCGCAGCTCGGCCGACAGCACGCCCGGCGCCTGCTCGATCGCGTTCTTGGCGAACCGCGCGATGCGCAGCAATGTCCGTTCCGGCACGTCGCCCGAGAGGCCCACCACCAGCACCGGATAGAGCGAGAGATTGACCTCGAGCACCTGCGGCTCGTCGACGTCGCGCGGCAGATCGTGCTTGGCGGTATCCACTTTCGCACGGACGTCGGCGAGCGCCGACTTGGAATCGAAGCCGGCCTCGAATTCGAGCAGCACGAAACCGCCGCCCTCGAACGCGGTCGAGCGCATCTCCTTGACGTTGCCGACCGACTTCAACTGGGTCTCGACCGGCCGCAGCAGCAACCGCTCGGCGTCCTCCGGGCTGATGCCGCGCTGGGAGAGCTGCACATAGATGATCGGAATCTTGACGTCGGGCTCCGCCTCCTTGGGGATCGTCACATAGGCGACCAGCCCCGCCAACAGCAGGAACACCAGCGTCGCGATCGTCAGCCGCGCGTGGTTGATGGCGTAGTCGATGAAAGCGGACATTCGTTCGTTCCACGTCATGGCCGGGCTTGACCCGGCCATCTCGCTTAGTTGGGCACAACGGTGCCCGATTGATCGGGATCACCGGGTCGCGCCGCTACGCGGCGGCCCGGTGATGACGCCTTCGGCGTCACTTCGTCGTGGCGGTCACCTCGCTCGCCGCCACCGCCTCGACCGTCTGGCCCTCGCGCACGAAATCCTGCCCCTGCACGATGACGCGCGCGCCGTCGGCAAGCCCGCCCAGCCACATGAAGGTCTGCTCGTCCTCCAGCACGCTGACCGGCACGAACTGCACCACGCCGGCGACGTCGACGATGCGCACGCCGATCTCGCCCGCCGACGAGAACGTCAGCGCCGAGCGCGGCACCCGCGTCGCCTGCACCGGCGCCAGCGGCACCGACACCTCGGCGGTGATGCCGTCCGGGATCGCGCCGTCGGCGTTCGGCATCTCGATCTCGACCCGATAGGTGCGGGTGGTTTGGCTGGCGGTCTTCGACACGTAGCGGACGCGGCCGGTCGCGGTATCCCCGGTGACCAGCTTCACCTTGGCGGTGTCGCCCTGCTTCAGGCCGGCGAGCTTGCGCTCCGACACTTCGACCACCGCCAGCATCGGATCGGGCGCCACGATCGTGAGCAAATCGGCGCCCATGAACGAGAACGCGGCCTTGCCGACCTCGACCGCCACGTCGCTGACCACGCCCGGCCACGGCGCACGCACCACGCCGCGGTCGAGCTCGGCCTCGGCGGCGGCGAGCGCGGCCTCCGCGGCCTTGAGCTGCGCTTCGAGGTTGACGCCTTCGAGCTTCGGGATCGCGCCGGTCAGAACCAGCTTGGACTTGGCGTCGAGTTCGGTCTTGCGCTGCGTGAACAGGGCGCGCGCCTGCGCCACCTGCGCGATGCGCGCCTCGTCGGACAGGATCGCCAGCACGTCGCCGGTCTTCACGACGCTGCCGCGGCGCACCTTGAGCTCGGTCACCACGCCGCCGGTGCGCGCCGTCACGGTGACGCGCTTGTCGGCCTCGGTGCGGCCGGACAGCGTGAGCTTGCGGCTGTGCGGCACGACCTTGGTGTCCGACACCGCCACCCGGAACAGCTTCTTCGGTTCGTCGCCGGTGCGGATGGCGGCGCGGCTTTCGGCGCTCTCGTGCGGCAGGAAATGTCCGGATGCGATCCAGAGCGCGGCGGCCGCCACGAGCCCGATCGCGGTGATGCGGCTGCCGTTCATCGGGCGCCCTCCTTCTTGCCGGTATCCGGCACGCTGCGCGGGCGCGCGCGCAGCATGTGCCGGGTGATGTCCATGAAGATCGGCAGCACCGATTTCGGATCGAAGTCGCGGTCGAGCGCGCGCCGCCACCACACGCCGTCGGCGATCACCATCAGCATGGTGACGACGCCGTCGAGATCGACGTCGGCCGGAACGTCGCCGCGCCGGGCGCCCTCCTGCAGCATGTCGATGAGCCACTTGCGCACGTCGGCGTCGAAGCCGCGCGAGATGCGGGCGATGTCCGGGTTGCGCCTAGCCTCCGACATCACCTCGGTGCAGAGCAGCACCTGCTCGTCGGGCTTCTCCGCGAAGTGGTGCTGCGCGAGCCCTTCGAGCACGGCGAACAGGCCCTGCGAGAGGTCGGCGCTGGCGAACTGCTGGCCGACCTCGGCGCGGTCGCGCTCGGCGATGCCGGCGATCAGCGCCTCCTTGGACGGGAAATAGCGGTAGAGATTGCCCGGGCTCATGCCGGCCTCGGCGCAGATGGCCTGCATCGAGGCGCCGTGGAAGCCGTCGCGCACGAAGCAGCGCTGGGCGGCGGCCAGAATCTCCGAGCGGCGGTCGGACTGAAGTTGCGCGTTGGCGCGGCGCATGGATCGTGTCCCCCCATTTTGCAGCGCGATAATGAGAATGAGCGTTCGCTCTCGATTATGGCCCGCGCATGGCAATCCGGAAAAATCTCATAAACATCTGATTAAATGAGGTATTTTCCTCATCTGATGCCGTCGCCCCCTCTCCCGGCTCGTGAGAGACAAGGGGTTAGCCTGACCGGACCCTGACACTTCGAACCAGCGCTCGACCGGCCTGCGCGGCGCGCTTACCCTCCACGCCACGGTGCGGAAGAAGGGAGACTGAGTGTTCCAGTGTGATGTGCGCCGCAGCCCCCGTTCCGGCGCAAAGAATCGCGAAAACCCGCTCTCCGGTGGACTCTTTGCCCTGATTCTGCTACATGCGCCGCCAACCAGAGCCCGCGCGAACGCGCTTTCCGGCGTGTCGGCGGGCTCGCGCACATTCAGCCATCCGAGCATTCCACGCTCGCATCGAGAGAGGTCAGCCGCGTGCAGGTTCTCGTCCGTGACAACAACGTCGATCAAGCCCTCAAGGCGCTCAAGAAGAAGATGCAGCGCGAGGGGATTTTCCGCGAGATGAAGCTGCGGGGTCACTACGAGAAGCCGTCCGAGAAGAAGGCACGCGAGCGCGCCGAGGCGATCCGCCGGGCCCGCAAGCTCGCCCGCAAGAAGATGCAGCGCGAAGGCCTGCTGCCGATGAAGCCGAAGGTGATCCCGGGCGCCGGCGGTCCTGGTGGCAGTGCGGGCCGCGGCGCGCCGCGCCGGCCGAGCTTCTGACGAATTCGGGCGGGGCTCGCGAGCCTCGCCGATGCTGAGGATCCAGCGCGGCCCTTGCGGCCGCGCTGTTTTTTTGGCCGCCGCGACGCTAAGCTGAGGTTTGTTGGGTGGCGTAACAGGGTCTGCGTAACGATGATCGCCCGGAATGACCGGCAGCGGCCGCGAACGCGCGGCGCTTTCCTGATCGCGGCTGTCCTGCTCGGCGGCTGCAGCTCGATCACCGCACCGCCGGAAGCCAGCAAGGACGAGGAGCTGTTCGCCACCTCGCCCGCCAACATCGCCTCGCTCACCGACGTGGTGGCGCGCAATCCGAACGATGCGCAGGCCTACAACGTGCGCGGCGCGGTGCTGGGCCAAGCCGGCAAGCCCAGCGACGCGCTCACCGACTTCAACAAGGCGATCAGCCTCGACCCCAGCTACGCGCAGGCTTATGCCAACCGCGGCCTGGTCTACCGGCAGACCGGCAAGCTCGATCTCGCGCTCGCCGACTACAACAAGGCGATCGCGCTCGACTCCAGCTATGCGCCCGCCTATCTCGGCCGCGGCCTGGTGCATCGCCAGAAGGGCGAGCTCGTTCCGGCGCTCACCGACTTCAACAAGGCGATCGCGATCCGGCCCGACTCCGCGCAGGGCTACCACAACCGCGGCCTGCTCTATCAGGGCCAGCGCCAGCACCAGTTCGCGATCGACGATTTCTCGACCGCGATTTCGCTCGCGCCGAACCAGGCCGAGCCGCTGATCGCGCGCGGCCTGAGCTATCTGGCCGTCAACGAGCTCAAGGCCGCCGCCGCCGATCTCGACGAGGCCGCGCTCAGCGCCCCGCAGGACCTCAATGCCTGGATGGCCCGCGCGCTCGCCTATGAACGGCTCGGCGACAAGAACAAGGCCGCGGGCTCCTACGCCAAGGCGATCGTGCTGCGCAAGGACTACGCGCCCGCGCGCGAGGGCTTCCTCCGCGTCGGCGGCAAGACCGGCACGGAGTACAAGGCGTTCGATTGATGTGGCCGTGTCCCGGACGCGGTGGCGCTGCCTTCCCCTCTCCGGGCGCTTGCCGGGACGATGGGGAGCCGCACCGGCGTGCTAAAAACGGCTCAGAACAAATCAGGGAAGGCCACGCCATGAAGCGCAGCACCGACCGCATTCTCACCACCCATGTCGGCAGCCTGATCCGGCCGGAGCCGCTGCGCGCGTTCCTGCACGACAAGGAGGCCGGCAAGCCGTTCGACCAGGCAGCCTACGCCCAAGTGCCTCAAGGACTCGGTCGCCGAGGTGGTGCGCCGGCAGGCCGAGATCGGCCTCGACGTCATCAGCGACGGCGAGTTCGGCAAGGCCATCAGCTGGTCGCAATACGCGCTGTTCCGTCTCGGCGGCTTCGAGCGGCGGCCGTTCAAGCCCGGCGCCAACCCGTTCACCCGCGGTGCCGACCGCACCCGCTTCGCCGAGTTCTATGCCGATCTCGATTCCCGCGACAAGGTCGAGACCGTGCTCGACTCGGTCGCGGTCGCGCCGATCGCCTATACCGGTCAAAGCGAGCTTCAGCTCGACATCGACAATTTCAAAGCGGCGCTCGCCAAGGTCAAAGTCGCCGAAGGCTTCCTGCCGGTCGCCGCGCCGGCGAGCACGATCCCGGACCGCAAGAACGAGTACTACAGGAACGACGACGATTTGCTGCAGGCGATCGCCGAAGCGATGCATACCGAATACAAGATGATCATCGACGCGGGCTTCGTGGTGCAGCTCGACGACGCCCGCGCGGCGGTGAGCTACGACCGCATGGTGCCGCCCAAGACCATGCAGGACTACCGCAAGTGGCTCGGCCGGCAGGTCGAGGTCATCAACCACGCCATCAAGGGTCTGCCGCGCGAAAAGATCCGCTATCACCTGTGCTGGGGCAGCTGGCCCGGCCCGCATTCCTCGGACGTGCCGTTCGGCGCCATCGCCGACATCGTGCTCAAGGTGCGCGCCGGCGCGTATTCGATCGAGGCCGCGAATCCGCGCCACGAGCACGAATGGACGGTGTGGCAGAAGCGCAAGCTGCCCGGCCGATACCGTACTGATCCCCGGCATCATCAGCCACGCCACCAACATCGTCGAGCATCCCGAGCTGGTATCGCAACGCATTGTCCGCCTCGCCAAACTCGTCGGCCGCGAGAACGTGATCGCCTCGACCGACTGCGGCTTCGCGCAGGTTACCTATTTCGCGCGCGTGCACCCGCAGATCATGTGGGCGAAGCTCGAGGCGCTGGTCGCCGGCGCGCGGCTTGCCAGCAAGGAGTTGTGGCGCAAGGCCACGAAGCGGCCGGTCAAGCGCGCGGCGGCGAAACGCAGTCGCGCAAGGCGCCGCGCGGCAGGTTGATACCACCGTGCGAGTCTCGCCGCTCGTGCGTCCGTCCCGATTTCAGAAGCGCGCGCTGACGCGATAATCCAGGTTATTGCGCCGGATGAAGAACGCACGCCAATGCGCCGGATCAAGCAATTAAAGACGGTGATCGTTTTCATCTGTTAAGCGGAATCATGTAGGAACATTCGATCACCGCACTGTCGATAGGAACAGCTCACGATCGCGGGCTCGACCGACCGACCGCAACCAAGCAGCCATGATGCTGAGCGAGCTTCTAGAGTTTCTCGAGATCGACGATCAGACGAAACGCTACGCGCCGCAGCTGTGGCAGGTGCTCGCCCCGCATGCGGATGGGATCATCGATGCCTTCTATCACAAGGTCGAGGACTCCCATATTCATTCGCGCATCACGCCCGCGACCATCGAGCGCCTGAAGCAGGCGCAGAAGAAGCATTGGGCCGCATTGTTCTCCTCGCAGTGCGACGACCACTATGCGGCCGGCGTTCGCCGGGTCGCCGTCCGCCACCGCGAGATCAATCTCAGTCTCGCCTGGTACGTTGCCGGTTACGCGGCGATCAAAATCGAGTTCGTCAACGTGATCGTCCATTCCGACTATCCCGTCGCTACCAAGGGCCATCTGATCAGAACGCTCGAGAAGTACGTCGCCTTGGACACCGCGCTGGCGCTGTCGGTCCACGACATGGCGGTCGTGGACTGAACCGGCATCACGGCCCGATCTGCTCCGCCAGAAACGCCTTCGCCGCATCGACCGCCGGCTGGCCGAACGCCTCGTGCCCGACGCCCGGAAACCGCACGAAGCGCTTCGGCGCCTTGATCAGTTCGTAAAGCCGCTCGCCGAGCGCGATCGGCACCACCCGGTCCTGCTCGCCGTGCAGGATCAGCACCGGCGCCGTGACCTGCCCGATCCGCAGGTCGGAGCGGTACTGATCCTTCATCAGCCAGCGCACCGGCACGTACCAATAGGCCGCCGCGCCGACGTCCGCGGTCGAGGTGAACGGCGCCTGCAGCACCATCCGGCCGATCGGCTTGATCGCCGCCAGCGCCACCGCCACGCCGGTGCCGAGCGACTCGCCCCACAGGTCGATGCGCTTGGCGCCGTAGCGGGCGACGGCAAAGCCATAGGCGGCTTCCGCATCGGCGATCAGTCCCTCCTCGGTCGGGCTCCCGGTCGAGCCGCCGTAGCCGCGGTAGCTCAGCGCCAGCAGGCCGGTGCCGTCGGCGGTGAGCGCGCGGAAGCGCTCGACCCGGTGCCGCAACGCGCCGCCGTTGCCGTGCAGGTAGAGGATCACGGTCTTGCCGTCGCGCGGCGGCACGTGCCAGGCAATCACCTTCTCGCCGTCCACCGTGTCGAGAACAATTTCTTCCGCTTGCGGCAGGCCGGCGTCGGCCGGCGCGGTGCGGAAGCGTTCCGGAAAATATTGCAGCGAACGCTGCGTGACATAGAGGAACGCAACCAGCGCGCCGTAGCCGGCGAGCGCGACGACGATCCATTTCAGTATCCACATGGCGGACTGCTATAAGCTCCGGCGTGAATTTCGGGAGACACTTGTGCGCATCCGCGCGGCCGAGGCAAGTGACGACGACGCGATCTGGCGCGTGCTGGAACCGATGATTCGCGCCGGCGAAACCTATCCGCTGCCGCGCGACCTGACCAAGGCGGTCGCGCTCGGCTACTGGCGTTCGCCGCGCCACGCGGTGTTCGTCGCGCAAGACGGCGCCGGGGACGGCGGCGCAATCGTGGGAACCTACTACCTGCGCGCCAACAACGACGGCGGCGGCGCGCATGTCGCCAATTGCGGCTACGTGGTCGCGCCGCAAGCGGCGGGCCACGGCGTCGCCCGCGCGATGTGCGCGCATTCGCTCGAACGCGCCCGCGAGCGCGGCTTTCGCGCCATGCAGTTCAATTTCGTGATCAGCTCAAACGAGCGCGCGGTGAAGCTCTGGCAATCCTGCGGCTTCGCGATCGTCGGCACGCTGCCCGGCGCGTTCGCGCATCCGGCGCGCGGCTTGGTGGATGCCTACGTGATGTATCGGGCGCTCTAGGCCACCCGCCTGATGCGGGCCTGACCTCGTCGGCCGCCGGCTGCCGCGCGGGCGACATCACCTCGGCCTTGGCCAGCAGGCGCTTCTCGCAGCGCAGAATCAGCGTCGGCAGCGCAAGCATGATCGCCCCGGCAATCATGGCGAGCGACACCGCGACCGACGTTGCCAGCGTCTTGAACGCCTCTCCGAACAGGTAGGCCGCTCCTGCGTAGAACGACACCCACGCCGCCGCCGCGAGCGCACCGGCGAAGTAGAACCGGGCGGGCGCCATGCGGTTGGTGCCGGCCAGCGCCGCGGCGATGTTGCGCAGCACCGGCAGGAAGCGCGCCGCGAACACGAATCGGCCGCCGTAGCGCGCGAACAGCCACTGGCCGATCATCATCCTCTGCTCGGTGATGCCGACCCGCGTGCCGTATTTGGTCAGCACGCGGTGTCCGAACATCCGGCCGATCCAGAAGCCGGCGACGTCGCCCGCGATCGCCGCGAGCGTGCCGGTCGCGATCAGCGTCCAGATGTTGAAGCTGTCGGTGCGCGCACAGAAGAACGCGGCGGCGATCAGTGTCGCTTCCGCCGGCAGCGGAATGCCGATGCTCTCGAGCGCGATGAACGCCGCGACCAGCCAAACGCCATACACGATGACGAATTCGGTCAGCTCCGGCCCAGACATCCCCATTCCCCCGCGCCTGTATCCCCGCCTGCATAAGGGACCCGGCACAGGGCGAGATTGCGGCCAACTTGGCCCGTCCGGGGTTGCCGGATACCAATTTTTAGGGATGTTGCCGCGCTGCTACACCCGGCAGGACAAATTCCGTCGGCCAAAACGCCGGAAAATCACGCTCCGTCGGGCCCAATCGGCGTGAATCCCTCCGGGCTGATGCAGAAGCCTTCCGCCGCGGCGCGCCGCCAATCGATGTGGATAATGTCGCGCCCGACCCAGGCGCCCTCCCCCGGCTGCGGCGGGTCCTCGGCCCAGCGCCGCGATTGCCAGCGCATGAAGTGCAGATAGAGAAACTCGCGCGCGCCGTCGAACTCGTTTGTCAGCCGGCCGTCGCGCCAGAACCAGCGCCGCGGATAGTTCATGGTGCCGTCGTGCCAGCGGCGCGGGCTCAGCACCGTGCAGCAGCGCTCGGCGAACAGCACGCGCTCGGTCGCCGAATGGCGCAGCAGCTCGGAGAACTGCTTCTCGTCGAAATGCGTGTGCTCGGGTTTCTCGATCAGCGCCCGCCACTCCGGCACGCGCTGGTAGGCGCGGCGCAGCGCCGGCGTGTTGCGCAAGACCGCGAAGTGCCCGGCCAAGCAGGTCGCCGTGGGTCGACGCGACGTCGAGGTTGGCGAGCGCGCTGCCGCCTTCGCCGTAGCAGTTGGCGATGCGGCCGTAGACGACGTCGAGGTCGCCGTAGCCGAAGAACGGAAAGCCTTCGATCTCGCGCTCGTGGATATGCCCGAAGCACGGCCTGATGTCGCAGAGCTTGTAGGCGCCGGCCGGCGCGAAGGCGACGCCGAGGCGCTCTCGCACCAGCGCGCTGTAGTCGTCGAGGCTGGTGTGGACGAAGCGGACATTGCCGGCGCGGTTTTCCGGCTCGCCGCAGTCGGTGTAGATCAGCCAGCGGACGTCGGGATTGTGCTTGCAGCTTTCGACGAAAAAATTGATCCAAGGAGGCCAGCGCCCGAAATAGGCGGCGAGCATGATCAGCCAGGGCGCCATGGCGCGCCGCCGCCTCACATCCCCTTGACGATGCTCTCGCTCATCTTCTTGGCGTCGCCGAGCAGCATCATGGTGTTGTCGCGGTAGAACAGCGGGTTGTCGATGCCCGCATAGCCCGACGCCAGCGAGCGCTTGACGAACATCACGGTGCCGGCCTTCCACACCTGCAGCACCGGCATGCCGTAGATCGGCGAGGTCTTGTCGTCCTCGGCCGCCGGGTTGGTGACGTCGTTCGCGCCGATCACGAAGGCGATGTCGGCCTGCGCGAATTCCGAGTTGATGTCCTCGAGCTCGAACACCTCGTCGTAGGGCACGTTCGCCTCGGCCAGCAGCACGTTCATGTGGCCGGGCATGCGGCCCGCCACCGGGTGGATGGCGTACTTCACCTCGACGCCTTCCTTCTTGAGATGGTCGGCCATCTCGCGCAGCGCGTGCTGCGCCTGCGCCACCGCCATGCCGTAGCCCGGCACGATGATGACCTTGGAGGCGTTCTTCATGATGTAGGCGGCGTCCTCGGCCGAACCGATCTTGACCGGCCGCTGCTCGGCGCCCGCGGCCGGGCCCGCCACCTCGCCGCCGAAGCCGCCGAGGATCACCGCGAAGAAGTTGCGGTTCATGCCCTTGCACATGATGTAGGACAGGATCGCGCCCGAGGAGCCGACCAGCGCTCCGGTAATGATCAGCGCCGAGTTGCCGAGCGTGAAGCCGATGCCGGCCGCCGCCCAGCCGGAATACGAATTGAGCATCGAGATCACGACCGGCATGTCGGCGCCGCCGATCGGGATGATGATCAACGCGCCGAGCACGAACGCGATCAGCGCCACCAGCCAGAAATCGATCTGGCTCTGCGACACCACCAGCCCGTAGATGAAGAAGATCAGCGCCAGCGCCAGCACGATGTTGATGACGTGCCGGAACGGCAGCATGATCGGCGCGCCGCTCATGCGGCCGACGAGCTTCATGAAGGCGATCACCGAGCCGGTGAAGGTGACGGCGCCGATCGCGACGCCGAGCGCCATCTCGACCAGGCTCGCCTTGTGGATGTGGCCGCGGGTGCCGATGTCGAACGCCGCCGGCGCATAGAACGCGCCCGCCGCCACCAGCACCGCCGCCATGCCGACCAGCGAGTGGAAGGCCGCGACCAGTTCGGGCATCGAGGTCATCGGCACGCGCCGCGCGATCACCGCGCCGACGCCGCCGCCGATGGCGAGGCCGAGGATCACCAGCACCCAGGCGACGACGCCCGCCGGCGGATGCGAGGCGAGCGTGGTGCCGATCGCGATCGCCATGCCGACCATGCCGAACAGGTTGCCCTGCCGGCTGGTTTCCGGGCTCGACAGCCCGCGCAGCGCGAGAATGAACAGGACGCCGGCGACGAGATAAAGCAGTGCGGCAATATCGGCGGTCATGGCGTCACTTCTTTTTCTTCTGGTACATGGCGAGCATGCGCTGCGTCACCAGGAAGCCGCCGAAGATGTTCACCGAGGCGAAGATCAGCGCGACGAAACCGAGCGCGCGCGCCCAGATCGGGCCGCTATCGTTCCCCACCAGCGCGACCCCGACCGCCAGCAGCGCGCCGACCACGATCACCGAGGAGATCGCGTTGGTCACCGACATCAGCGGCGTGTGCAGCGCCGGCGTCACCGACCACACCACGTAGTAGCCGACGAAGATCGCCAGCACGAAGATCGAGAACCGGAACACGAACGGATCGACCGCGCCGGTCGTGCCCATCGCGGTCGCGATGATGTCGAGCGGCGCGCTCTCGGCATGCGCCTGCTGGATGAACGCCGCCGCAGTCGATTGAAGAAGGTTCAGCACGGCTCGTCTCCTGCGCAGAAGTCTCAGCTCGCTCGTGCGCCGCGCATGGCGCCGACACTCCCCTCCCCCGCCTGCGGGAGAGGGCTGGGGAGGGGGTCAGCGATCGCGGACTGGAGTTACGCCCTCACTCCACCTCTCCCCGCAAGCGGGAGAGAGAGCACACCGCCTCCGACGCAACAGCATGCCGACTTCCAGCAAACTCACGCCGCGCTCTTCGGCGCGAAATTCGGATGCACCACGGCGCCGTCGCGCGTCAGCGCGGTCGCCTTGACGATCTCGTCGTCCCATTTGACCGCGAGCGTCTTCTCTTTCTTGTCGATCAGGATGTCGAGGAAGTTGAGCAGGTTCTTGGCGTAGAGGCTCGACGCCGAGGCCGCGAGGCGCCCCGGCACGTTGAGATGGCCGACGATCTTGACGCCGTTCACCTCGGCCACTTCGCCGGCCTTGGCGCCCTCGACATTGCCGCCGCGCTCGACCGCGAGATCGACGATCACCGAGCCCGGCCGCATCGACTTCACCATCGCGGCCGACACGAGCTTCGGCGCCGGCCGCCCGGGAATGAGCGCCGTGGTGATGACGATGTCCTGCTTCTGGATGTGCTCGGCGACCAGCGCCGCCTGCTTGGCCTGGTACTCCTTCGACATTTCCTTGGCGTAGCCGCCGGCCGTCTCGGCCTGCTTGAATTCGTCGTCCTCGACCGCGATGAATTTTGCGCCGAGGCTCTGCACCTGCTCCTTGACCGCCGGCCGCACGTCGGTCGCGGTCACGATCGCGCCCAGCCGGCGCGCGGTCGCGATCGCCTGCAACCCGGCGACGCCGACGCCCATCACGAAGCACTTTGCCGCCGGCACCGTGCCGGCCGCCGTCATCATCATCGGGAAGCGCGCGGCCGTATTCGGCCGAGGCGTCGATCACCGCCCGGTAGCCGGCGAGATTGGCCTGGCTGGACAGCACGTCCATCGACTGCGCCCGCGTGATGCGCGGCATCAGTTCCATCGCGAACGCCGTGATCCCGGCGCCCGCCATCGCCTTGATGGCGGCGTCGTTGCCGTACGGATCCATGATGGCGAAGACCAGCGCGCCCTTCTTGTAGGCGGCGAGTTCGGCGGCCGACGGCCGCCGCACCTTGAGCACCACGTCGGCGTCCTTGACGGCATCGGCCGTCACGGTCGCGCCCGCGGCCGTAAAATCGGCATCCGGAATGCCCGATTTCACCCCGGCGCCCGGCTCGACCGCCACCTCGGCGCCGAGCGTTTTCATCTTCTTGACGGTTTCCGGCGTCGCGGCGACGCGGTCTTCGGCCGCCTCAGCCTCACGCGCCACTGCGATGCGCATTAAGCCTGCCTCCTCATGACCGGCGCTCTTGGCGCGGGACGCCTCTAGCCGCCGGTGGTGAGGGCAAGCACCAGGAGCGCGAGCACCACCATGACCATGCTGGGTCCGCGCGATCCGCTCATCAGGCCGTGCAGCGCCACCAGCGTCGCCACGACGATCACGCCGCCCGCGGCGAGCCAGGAATGCCCGACGGCGCCGATCGCCAGGGCGATCACGATGTTGATCACATGGCAGGAGCCGACAAAGGCCAGATGAATAAACCGCTCGTAGGTCTGCTCATGCGCCGGAAGGTCGTTGCCTTCCGCGGTCGCGTATTCGACATGCCCGTGGTCGGCCATTCCAGTCCCTCCGATCAGTCCGACGGCCCAGCGGCCGGGGCTTAGCGCAATTGGACGGCAAGGGCAACGGCGCAGGCCCACAAAGCCCCGGCTGCGCTCGTTGTTATGATCTGGGCGCGATGGCCGGTCCCGGGCGCGGCATGGGCCCGAACGCCGGCGATGTGGTAGTGGAGACCCGGGTCCCGCGGAGTATGGACCGCGACAAGAACGGAGAGATTCTCGTGAGCAAGGCCGATGAAGATGCAATCCGCGCGATCGAACTGCGGTTCAACGAGGCCTGGGGCCGGCACGACGCGGACGGCATGGTCGAATCGCTGGACGACGATGCCCAGTTTGTCACCGTCAACGGCGCCTGGACCAAATCGCGCGCCGGCTTCCGCGACCTGATGATCCGCCTGCACGGTCCCACCGGGCCGTTTCGCGCGAGCACCCGCGAGACGCCGGAAATGCATGTGCGCTTTCTCGGGCCGGACGCGGCGGTCATGCACACCCGGTTTCACATCTACGGCGACATCGACGAGAAGGAGCGTACCAGCATCGGCACCCGCGTCGTGCACAAGCACGATGGGCGGTGGTGGACCGTCGCGGTGCAGAACACCGACCTGCGCGTCGGCCGCAGGCACTAGGCGTCGGCCAACCCCACCGCCGCCAGCGCGTCGCTCTGCCGCTTGCCGACCCGCGCGATCGAGAAATCGCCGATCGCCTCGTCGAACAGCTTGTGGAAATTCAGTTCCGCGCCGAGATGCAGGAACACCGCGCCGAGCCCGATCGCGGCGCGGTCCATGAACACGAACTCGCGCGGCACCGTCACCGGGCCCTTGGCCTTGAGCGCCTGGTGCACGCGGAACGCCTCGCGCCGGCCGTACTCGCCGGGCTTCACGCCGTCGGCGAGCGTGCGCACGCGGTCTTCGAGCAGCGGCCCGTAGATGAAGCGCGCCCAGATGTTGAGAATGTCGATCAATTCGCGATTGAGCTTCTTGAAGCCCCAGGTCTCGTAGGCGTGCACGATCAGGTCGTCGTCGCCTTTGCGCAGCCCGTTGTAGAGGTCGACCACGCCGCCGACGAACTTCGGCGGGAAGATGCGGATGCAGCCGTAGTCGAGCAGGTTGATGCCGCGCGGCTTTTCTCCGGCCGTCGTCGAACACGCTGTAATTGCCGAGATGCGGGTCGCCGTGGATCACGCCGAAGCGGCTGAACGTCCACCACCAGGCCTTGAACATGGCGACGCCGATGCGGTTGCGGGTTGCGAGGTCGCCGCCCTTGTGGTCGAGCAGCTTGCGGCCCTCGAGCCAGTCGAGCGTCAGTAGCCGCCCGGTCGAAAGCTCGGGCCACACCTGCGGCACGCAAATCTCGTCGATGCCGTCGAGCATCAGCCGGTAGAGCGCGACGTGCTTGGCCTCGCGCCAGTAGTCCAGCTCCTCGCGGATGCGCGCGCCGATCTCCTTGGCGATCTCGGTGGTGTCGATCACCGGGTCCATGCGGCGATGGATGGCGAAGATGATCCGCAACTGCTTCAGGTCGGCTTCGACCGCCGACTGCATGTCGGCATACTGCAGCTTGCAGGCGAGCGCGCTGCCGTCGTGCGCGCGGGCGCGGTGCACCTGGCCGAGCGAGGCGGCCGCGGCCGGATGGTGCTCGAAGCTCTCGAATTTCGCCTGCCAGTCGGCGCCGAGCTCCGCCTGCATGCGCCGCTTGACGAACGCCCAGCCCATCGGCGGCGCCTGGCTCTGCAGCTTCATCAGCTCGGTGGCATATTCGGCCGGCAGCGCGTCCGGGATGGTGGCCAGGAGCTGCGCCACCTTCATGATCGGGCCCTTCAGCCCGCCGAGCGCGGCGGCGAGTTCCAGCGCGCTCTTGCCGCGGTCGAGATCGAAACCGAACAGCCGCGAGCCGGCGATCCGCGCCGCCACGCCGCCGACATTGGCGCCGACGCGCGCATAGCGCGCCGCGCGGGCGGAGAAGCGGTTGGCTTCGCGGTCGGTGGGGGGCATGGCGATAACTTAATGCGGAAAGCCGCGAAGTGTAGTCACGACCGCGCTCCGCGCTCGGTACGTCCCCTCCCCGCATAGCCCGTCGAAGACGGGCGTGACCGCCCTTTTGCTGGGGAGAGGGTCAGGGAGGGGGCATGCACGCTGACTCGCGACAGTCGGCCCCCTCCCCACCCCTCCCCCGCAAGCGGGGGAGGGAGCAGAGGGAGTTCGCGGCGTTGTCAGTGAATCACAAGCCCGTCATCACTGCGCGGTCCAGCCGCCGTCGATCGGCAGCGGCACGCCGCGGATCTGCGCCGCCGCGTCCGAGCACAGGAACACTGCGAGCCCGCCGATCTGTTCCGGCGTCACGAATTCGTGCGACGGCTGCTTCTCGGACAACAGCTCGAGCTTGGCCTGCGCGACCGGAATGCCTTCCTTCCCGGCGCGCGCATCGATCTGCTTCTGCACCAGCGGCGTGAGCACCCAGCCCGGACAGATGGCGTTGCAGGTCACGCCGGTCGTCGCCGTCTCCAGCGCCACCACCTTGGTCAAGCCGACCAGCCCGTGCTTGGCGGCGATGTAGCCGACCTTCTGCACGCTCGCGACCAGGCCGTGGGCGCTGGCGATATTGATGATGCGGCCCCAGTTGCGCTCCAGCATCTGCGGCAGCGCCACCCGGATCGCGTGGAACGCGGCCGACAGATTGATCGCGATGATCGCGTCCCAGCGCTCGGCCGGGAAATCCTGGATGTTCGCCGTGTACTGGATGCCGGCGTTGTTCACCAGCACGTCGATGCGGCCGAGCTTGGCCAGCGCGTCCTTCACCATCGCCTCGATCTCGGCGGGCTTGCTCATGTCGGCGCCCGAGTAGATCGCCTTGACCTTGAACTGGTCGGCGATGCCCTGGCGCAGCTTTTCGATCTCGCCCGCATCGCCGAAGCCGTTGAGCACGATGTCGGCGCCCTCGGCGGCGAGCGCGCGCGCGATGCCGAGCCCGATGCCGGAGGTGGAGCCGGTGACGAGGGCGACTTTTCCTTTGAGCATGAGAACGATCCTTGCGTACGGAATGCCGGCAACCGGAAGATAGGCTCGATCAGGCCTTCGGCCAATTGTCCCTGATCCAGCGTGTGAGGCTTTCTTCGCTCACCTCGCCGGCGGCGAGCGCGATGATGATGGACGTTGCATGTGCCTGATCGGGTGCAAACCGCACCCCGTTCTTCCGCAAGAACGCGACCATCGTCATGAACGCAATGCGCTTGTTGCCGTCGATGAACGCGTGGTTCTTCGCGAGCCCAAACGCGTAGGCCGCGGCAAGTTCCGCCAGTTCCGACTGCTCATAACGCCATTTGTTCGCCGGCCGCTCGAGCGCAGAGCGCAGCAATCCTTCGTCGCGCAATCCGGGCGCGCCGCCAAAGCGACGGAGTTGTCGGCTGTGGATCGCTATCACTTGTTCGTAAGTGATCCACGCCGGCTCTTCGGCCTGCGTCATCGTGCATGTCGCTTATTTTGCCAACGCGGAAAGCGTGTCGCGGTACTCGTCCATGATTTCGTCAGCGATATCGAGGGTCTTCTCGAAATCCGGGTCGTACGGCATCACCTGGAAGCCGCCGCCGGCGAGTTCGGTAATGTGAAGCGGTTGGCCGCGCTTGAGATCGAGGCGCTGCATCAATTCGCGCGGCAGAATGAGGCCATCGGAATTGCCGATTTTCTTGATCTCGATCTTCATGGCGATAACGTCCGCGACTTTCGTTCAACGTCTGTATAACGCAAATCGCAGCCACGTTCAACACATGTTTTACAAAGAAAATTCATTAGACTAATCAGATTCTTACCCCAACCCCTCCAGCTCCACGATCATCCGCTCGATCACCCCGATGCCGCCCTGCCAGAATTTCGGGTCGCGGGCGTCGAGCCCGAACGGCGCCAGCAGTTCGGAGTGATGCTTGGTGCCGCCGGCCGACAGCATCGCGAGATAGCGCTCGGCAAAGCCCTCGGCCGAATTCTCGTAGACCGCATAGAGCGAGTTCACCAGGCAATCGCCGAACGCATAGGCGTAGACGTAGAACGGCGAATGCACGAAGTGCGGGATGTAGGCCCAGAACGTCTCGTAGCCGGGCTTGAACTCGATCGCCGGGCCCAGGCTCTCGGCCTGCACGCCCATCCACAGTTCGCACAGCTTGTCGGCGGTCAGTTCGCCCTTGCGCCGCTCGATGTGGACCTTGCGCTCGAATGAGTAGAACGCGATCTGCCGCACCACCGTGTTGATCATGTCCTCGACCTTGGACGCCAGCATCGCCTTGCGCTGCTTGGCGTCCACGTTGGCGAGGAGCTTGCGGAACGTCAGCATCTCGCCGAACACGCTGGCGGTCTCCGCCAAGGTCAGCGGCGTCGGCGCCATCAGCGCGCCGTTCGGCGCCGCCAGCACCTGGTGCACGCCGTGGCCCAGTTCATGCGCCAGCGTCATCACGTCGCGCGGCTTGCCCTGGTAGTTGAGCAGCACATACGGGTGCGCCGACGGCACGGTCGGATGCGCGAATGCGCCCGGCGCCTTGCCGGGCCGCACCGGCGCGTCGATCCAGCGCCGCTCGAAGAAGCGGTCGGCGATCTCCGCCATCTTGGGCGAGAACGCGCCATAGGCGGTCAGCACCGTGTTGCGCGCCTCGTCCCACTTGATGGTGCGGCTCTCGACCTTCGGCAGCGGCGCGTTGCGGTCCCAGTTCGGCAAGCGCTTCTTGCCGAACCATTTGGCCTTGAGCGCATAGTAGCGGTGCGACAGCCGCGGATAGGCCGCCTGCACCGCCGACACCAGCGCCTCCACCACCTCGGGCTCGACCCGGTTCGACAGATGCCGCGCATCCGCGACGTCGGCGAAGCCGCGCCAGCGGTCGGAGATTTCCTTGTCCTTGGCCAGCGTGTTGGTGATCAGCGCGAAGCCGCGCAGATTCTCCTTGAAGGTCTTGGCGAGCGCCTGCGAAGCCGCCTGGCGCTTGGCCGCGCTCGGGTCCTGCATGAAATTGAGCGTCGGCTCGATCGCCAGCGTCTTGCCGCCGACCTTGAACCGCAAGGTCGCAATCGTCTCGTCGAACAGCCGGTTCCAGGCCGAGTACGCCGTCACCGACTTCTCGTGGAACAGTTGCTCGATGCGGTCCTCGAGCTGATAGGGCTTGTCCTTGCGGATGTCCTCGAGCCACGGCCGGTAGTGGCCGAGCGCGGGCACCGCCATCGCGGCTTCGAGCTTGGCGTCGTCGAGCCGGTTCAATTCGAGCTCGAAGAACAACAGGTGCGTGTAGATCGCGGTGAGGCGCTCGTTGACGTCGCCGTAGAATTTCGCGCGCTTGGGATCGAGCGTGTCGCCGGCCTGGATCAGGCCGGCGAACGAGCCGACCCGCCCCAGCAGATCGCCGAGCGCCTCGAATGTCCGCACCGCCTCGGCGAGCGCGCTGCCCGCCTCCGGCGTGTCGGCGATGGTCGCGAGCTTGCCCTTGTAGGCCTGCTCGAACGCGATCGCATCGGCATCGGCGCGGTCGAGATCGCGCCTTCACCCGCGGATCGTCGATCCCGGCATAGAGATCGGCGAGGTTCCACTCCGGCAGTTGCCCGACGGCGGGTTTGGCTGCGGCCTTGGACACGGGCCTGGCCGCCGATTTGGCGGCGACTTTGGCGGCCGGTTTGGTTTTCTTCGCGGTGGCGCGTTTGGCTGTGCGGGCATGAATGGCCGTGGGGTTGCGGGGGACAGGACCTTGATATCGGTGCGCGATGTGGCAACGCAATGGCCGCGCGATAACGCGTTGCCAAGTCACGGTTTTCGTATGGCGCCGGCGCGCGCGGGCGTTGTGTTGCTGTCACACTGGCGGCACGCATCTTGCTTGCATGACTTGCCATGTTAGGTTCGGTGCAGACCAAACTGCACGTCACGAATGGAGCGCGTCGCGATGTATCCTCGTCGGTTGAAGTCGGTTGTCGCCCTTGCGGGCGTCGTTTCGGCGTCTTTCGTCTTCCTCGCGGCCGACGCGTCCGCCGCCGAGAAGCTCAAGGTGCGGCTCGACTGGGTGGCGTGGGGCTCGCACGCGCCGATCCATCTCGCCGTGCAGAAGGGCATCTTCGCCAAGCACGGCATCGAGATCGAAACCGAGGACGGCAACGGCTCGATCGCCACGGTGCAGATCGTCGGCAACGGCGAATACGACATCGGCTTCGCCTCGCATGCGCCGATGGCGATCGGCCGCTCGAAGGGCCTGCCGGTGGTCGCGATCGCGGGCTTCGTGCGCCAGAACGACATCGGCCTGCTGGTGCCCGAAGAGGGCAGCATCAAGACGCCCGCCGACCTCAAGGGCAAGAAGATCGCCGCCACCGCGAGCTCGATCGAGACGCCGTTCATCGACACCTTCCTGGCCGCCGGCAAGCTCACCCGCGCCGACGTCGAGGTGCTCAACGTCGACGCCGCCGCCAAGGCCGGCACCTATCTCGCCGGCCGCACCGACGGCGCGTTCTCCTCGGTGCCGTTCTTCCTGCCGCTCGCCAAGAAGACGCGGCCCTCGCGCAGCGTCAACTTCGCCGACTACGGCCTCGAGTTCCCGAGCTTCGGCCTGTTCGTGACCGAGAAGAAGCTCGCCGAGCGCCGCGCAGTGCTGGCCAAGTTCGCCAGCATCGTGTCGGGCATGTGGGCCTACACCTTCAACGGCCACGAGGAGGAAGCCGTCGCCGCGCTGATCGCGGCGCGCCCGCAGGGCAAGCTCGATCCGGTCGCGGTGCGCGGCCAGATCGACATCATGAAGGCGTTCTCCTACACCGCCGCCACCAAAACCCTGCCGATGGGCACGATGGCGATGTCGGACTGGAAGCGCGCGGTCGAGGTGCTGGGCAACGGCGGCCTGGTCGACAAGTCGATGGACCCGGCGGGCATCTTCACCAACGACCTCCTGGACACCGCGCTGATCGCCGATCTCGCCGCCGGCAAGTTCTGATCCAAGTTCCGATCGCGATGCGCCGCCGATGATCTCCGCTTCCGGCGTCACGAAGCGGTTCGGCGGCCGAAACGGCCTGCTGGCGCTCGACCGCGTGTCGCTCGACATCGCCGAGGGCGAGTTCGTCAGCCTGCTCGGACCGTCGGGCTGCGGCAAGAGCACGTTCCTGCGCTGCATGGCGAGCCTGGAGCGGCCGACGTCCGGCACGCTGCTGATCGACGGCGCGCCGATCGACGGCCCGCCGAAGGGGCTCGGCATGGCGTTCCAGCGCGATGCCCTGCTCGACTGGTTCAACGTGCTGGAGAACGTGCTGCTGCCCGCCGACTTCGCCGGCCACCGCAAGGCCGACTACGAGCCGCGCGCGCGCGAACTGCTCACCATGGTCGGCCTCGCCGACTTCGCGCACGTCTATCCGCGCGCGCTGTCCGGCGGCATGCGCCAGCGCGTCGCGATCTCGCGCTCGCTGCTGCTCAATCCGCGCCTGCTGCTGATGGACGAGCCGTTCGGCGCGCTCGATGCGCTGACCCGCGACCAGCTCAACGTCGACTTTCATCGGCTGTGCGCCGAGCGGCAGATGACCGTCGTGTTCGTCACCCACAGCATCGCCGAGGCGGTGTTCCTGTCGAAGCGCATCATCGTGTTCAGTCCGCGGCCCGGCACCGTCGCCGAGGACATCGCCGTCGACCTGCCGGCCGAACGCAGTCTTGCACTGCGCGAGACGCCGGAATTCGCCGCCTATGTGCGCCGCGTGCGCACCGTCTTCGAGCGCCTGGGGCTGATCCATGGCTGACGACCACGACGACGACCGCAGCGCGCTCAGCAACGGACTGCGCCGCGCCGCCATTCCGATCCTCGGCACCGCCGTGTTCCTGGCGGTGTGGGAAGCCGCCTGCCGGCTGCTCCATGTCCGCACCATCCTGGTGCCGCCGCCGTCGCTGGTGGCGATCGAGCTTGCCGAATCGCCGCTGTGGTTCGCGCAGCAGAGCCTCTACACGCTCGCGGTCACGCTCGCGGGCTTCGCGCTCGCGACCGTGCTCGGCATCCTGTTCGCGGTCGTCATCACCGAGTGGAAGCTGCTCGACCGGCTGTTGTTTCCGCTGTTCGTCGCGCTCAATTCCGTGCCGAAGGTCGCGCTCGCGCCGCTGTTCATCATCTGGTTCGGCACCGGCTCCGAGCCCAAGGTCGCGATCGCGTTCCTGATCGCGATCTTCGCCATCGTGATCGACGCCGCGCTCGGACTGCGCTCGGTGCCGCCCGACACGCTCGACCTCGCCAAGACGCTCGGCGGCTCGCGCCTGAAGGTGCTGACGCGGATCAAGATCTTCTGCGCCATGCCGCACATCTTCGCCGGCGCCAAGGTGGCGATGTCGCTGGCGCTGGTCGGCGCCATCGTCGGCGAATTCGTGTCGTCGCAGCGCGGCTTGGGCTACGTGATTCTCAGCGCGCAGGGCAGTTTCGATACGCCGCGCGTGTTCGCGGCGATCACCATTCTGGCCGTGCTCGGCCTGGCGCTGGTCGGCGCCATCGGGCTCGCCGAGCGCTTCGCGCTGCCGTGGCACCACAGCAGCGGGCATTACGCGGAGCAGTAGGCGGAGGATTGCGAGGCGGTATCGGCGGTCTGCTCCCTCAGGGTGCGCTTCGCGTTCGCGCGCGCGCTTTGTGGTATTGTAAAAGTTCGCACTGACGCCACAATGGAATTTTATTGCTCTTGGGTCGGCGGGCGCCACAAGGGCTTTTGGAGCGGGCAATTATGCCTGTCGAAGATAAAGAGCCTCACCGGCCGTTCCTGTACGACGCCTTCATCAGCTATCGCCACGTCGAGCGCGATCGCAAATGGGCGGAATGGCTGATCGATGCGCTCGAACGCTTCCGCGTGCCCAAGTCGCTGCAGGACAGGGGGCTGCCGCCGCGGCTGCGCAAGATTTTCCGCGACGAGGACGAGGTCCCGGCCTCGGCCGACCTCAACGACCAGATCAGGCAGGCGCTGATCGCCTCGCGCTATCTCATCGTGGTCTGCTCGGCATTCACCCCGCGCTCGAAGTGGGTGCAGCGCGAGATCGAGATCTTCAACGAGATCGGCCGCGGCGACCAGGTGCTGGCGCTGTTGACCGAAGGCGAGCCCGGCGATTCGTTCCCGGCGCCGATGCTGGAGCGCCATCGCGTGGTGACCGAGCCCGATGGCTCGACCCGCACCGTCAAGGAGGACAAGGAGCCGCTCGCCGCCGACGTGCGCCCGCGCAGCAACATGTCGGCGTCCGAGACCAAGCGGCTCGCGCTGCTGCGCCTCGTCTCGGTCATCCTCGGCGTCAAGTTCGACGATCTGCGCCAGCGCGACCACGAGCGCGAGCGCAAGACGCACGTGACCTGGGCGGCGCTGGCGGCGGTGCTGTGCCTGATGGTCGGCGGCGGCGCCTTGACCTACTGGCAGATGATGCAGCCCAAGGTCGCCTACTATCGCGCGATGGTCTGGCGCTGGGGCCTGCCGGAGGGCGTCGGCGCGATCGACGAGGAGACGCGCAGCCATCGTTCAGTCAGCTTCCGCATCACCAGCCAACGCGTCGCGTTCTGGCAACCGGCAAGAGTGGTGGAGGTGCGGGGCGAAAAGAGCGGCGGCGCGGGTGTGCCTGACGAAAGCGGGCACGCCCGCTGGGTCGTTCACTATTCCGAGGCCGGGACCGCCGACAGGATCGAGACGCATGACCGCAACGACCGGCTTGCGCGCGAGGACATCATCAGGCGCACGTCGGCCAATGCTGCGATCATTACCTTCGAACGCGAGAACGTCCCGCTCACGCAATCGGCCGCGCAGGATCTGGTCCTCGATTCATTTGCGCCGGCGGGCCAAGCCGCGAGCGCCAAGTCCGAAATCACGCGCCACCAGCTCACGTTTGATGCCAACGGCTTCATCGTCGAGTTGCGCTACCAGGATCATTGGGGGATGCCGCGGCGCGATGCGCAGGGCAGCTTCGGCAAGCATTTCACCCGCTCCGCCGAGGGCCTCGCGCTGCGTCTGGCCGAGATCGGACCTGACGGCGCCGAGATCACACTGAAGAACGGCTTGCGCGCGGTCACGTTCGCGTACGATCAGGACTACAACTTTGTCCGCCATACGCTCATCGGCGCGGACAACAAGCCTTTCGCCGGCGGCGACGGCTTCGCCTACTACGTGCGCAACCATGATCGCTGGGGCAATCTCGTCGCGACAACCTACTATGGCCTCGACGGAAAGCCGACGCTGAACCGGAACAGCCTCGCCAGCATCACCGTCGCCTTCGATGCGCGCGGCAACAGCACGGAAGCTCGGTTTTTCGGTGTCGACGGCGCGCCGACCCTGCTCAAGGACGGCGGCCATGCGAAAGTAGCCTGGAAGCACGATGCGCAAGGATACGAGATCGAGCGCAGCTTCTTCGATGCCGAAGGCAATCCCACGCTCATCAAGCAGGGCAACGCAGGGATGGCGTGGGTGCGCGATGCGCGCGGAAACGTGCTCGAGGAGCGCTATCTCGACGTCGACGGCAAGCCGATCTTGCGCCCCACCGGCATTGCCGGGTTTCGGAATACGTTCGATGCGCGCGGCAATCGGACCGAGGCAAGTTATTTCGGCGTCGACGGCGAGCTGAAACTGAGCAACGAGCGCATTGCCAGGATCACGTATCTCTTCAACGACAAGGACGAAGAGGTTCGGCGCGCCTTTTTCGGCGTCGACGGCAAGCCGACGCTGTTGGCCAACGGCTTTGCCGGGTTCGAGCAGGAGTACGATGGCCGCGGCAACCTGATCAAGCAGACCTATTTCGGCCGTGACGGCATGCCCGTTCTGATCAGGCAGGGCTACGCCGGGTACAGCTACGTCTGGGATCAGCGCGGCAACAAGACGGAGGCGACGTATTTCGGCGTTGACGGAAAGCCGAAGGCGAGTGCCGAGCACATCGCCAGGATCACATACTCGTACGACCCGCGCGGCAACGAAATCAGACGCGCCTTTTTCGATCTGGACGGGAAGCCGACCTTGGGCGTTCTCGGCTATGCCGAATTCCACCAAGCCTTCGACGATCGCGGCAATCGGATCGAACTGGCCTATTACGGCAGCGACGGCAAGCTCAAGCGCAATGCCGATGGAGTCGCGAGGATCACGTATGCGCACGATGCGCGCGGCAACCCGATCGACGAGCGATACTTCGACGTTGACGGCAAGCGGAAGCTGAACAACGCCGGCTACGCGCGGAAGGCATCGACGTTCGACGCACTCGGCGAGCTCGTTGAAGAGGAGTACTTCGGCGTCAACGACAATCCGATACCGCTCGCATGTTGCGGCTACACCAGAGTGAAGTTCGCCAAGAAGCTCGGCAAGACAACCGAGATCGCCTATTTCGGCGCGGACGGCAAGCCCGTGCTCTCGTTCGGCAGCGCGCGCAGCACGATCGATTATGACGCGCGCGGAAACCTCGTTGCATATTCGTATTTCGGAATCGACGGCAAGCCGGCGTTGCGGTCCAACGGTTACGCAAAGCACACGCTGAGCTATGACAAGCGCGACAACGTGATCGAGGAGGCTTTTTTCGGGCTGGACGGCCAACCGGTCGCGAAATCAGACGACGGCGTTGCAAGATTGACGAAGCAATATGACGATCTCGACCGCATCGCGCTCGTGACCTATTTCGACTTGCAGGGTCGCGAGATTTCGTTCGAGTTCAGAGTCCAGCGCGTCGTGCCGGGATCGACGGCGGAGCAAATCGGTCTCCCGGTCGGCGACCGCGTCTTGAGCTACGCGGGCCAGAAGATCACCTCCATCCCTCAACTCGTCAGTCTCGTCGTTGACGGGCGCGGTCCACCACTGCGCGTGCTGTCAATTCGCCGCGGATCGAGCACCCTCGAATTCGAGTTGGAGGTCGGCAGGCTGGGAATCGAACTCAACAGCGTTCGCGCTGACGCCCAGGCGACGGCGGGCCAGGTCGATCCGTCTGCGCAGGAGCCCAAAGCGCGTTGAGCCCGCCTGCCATCGACCCTCCGCCCCGCCCTACCCGAAGCCATGCATCCCCGGCATAACACGCGTCGAACTGCGCCGCTTTTCCCGCCCGCCATTCGAGTCATTGTGACCACGACACTGCGCGGTGCCCGCCTCGACGTCGAACTCGCACCGATGAGACGCCACTTCGACGCGCTCGAACCGTCGATATGACGCCCGCTCCAGCCATGCAGGCCGCATTTTCTCCGCGCTAACGCCCCATTAAGCAAACTCCATCACACTGCCCCAAATCGGCACACGGCGCTGCACTGGATCATATCCCCCGTAGCGTGCCCCCGTTGCGTAGCCTGCCGCGTACAAAGGTTGTGTCATGAGTGAGCGTATCCTGGTCGTCGATGACGATCCCGTGCAGCGCCGTCTCCTCGACAACATGGTGCGAAAGTTCGGCTACGACTCGCTCGTGGCCGAGGGCGGCGACATCGCCGTCAAGCTCCTGACCAGCGCCGACGGCGCCGAGATCGACGCGGTCGTGCTCGATCTGATGATGCCCGATCTCGACGGGCTCGGCGTGCTGGCACGAATGCGCGAGGCCGGGCTCACCATCCCGGTGATCGTGCAGACCGCGCACGGCGGCATCGACAACGTCGTCACCGCGATGCGCGCGGGCGCCGCCGATTTCGTGGTCAAGCCGGTCGGCGCCGAGCGGCTCCAGGTGTCGCTGCGCAACGCGCTCGCCGCCAGCGCGCTCGAGGGCGAGCTTGCGCGCATCAAGCGCAGCCGCGCCGGCACGCTGACCTTCAAGGACATCGTCACCCGCAGCCCGCGCATGCACGCGGTCATCCGCACCGCCGAGAAGGCCGCCACCTCCGGCATCCCGGTGCTGGTCGAGGGCCAGTCGGGCGTCGGCAAGGAATTGATCGCGCGCGCCATCCACGGCGCGGGCGAGCGCCGCGCCCGGCCGTTCGTCGCGGTCAACTGCGGCGCGATCCCGGAAAACCTCGTGGAATCGATCCTTTTCGGCCATGAGAAGGGTGCGTTCACCGGCGCGACCGAGCGCCATACCGGCAAGTTCGCCGAGGCTCACGGCGGCACGCTGTTCCTCGACGAGGTCGGCGAGCTGCCGCTTGCGGCGCAGGTCAAACTATTGCGCGCGCTCCAGGAGGGCGAGGTCGAGCCGGTCGGCGCCAAGAAGCCGGTCAAGGTCGACGTGCGGGTGATCTCCGCCACCAACCGCGACCTGATCGCCGACGTGAAGTCCGGGCGCTTCCGCGAAGACCTGTTCTACCGCCTGCACGTGTTTCCGATCTCGCTGCCGCCGCTGTCGGAGCGGCCGGAGGATGTCGGCGAGCTGGCGCGCCACTTCCTCGCGCGCTTCGCGGCGGAAGAAGGCAAGCGCGTCACCAGGCTCTCGACCGAGGCGCTGGCGCTGCTGTCGGGCTATCGCTGGCCGGGCAATGTGCGGCAATTGGAGAACGCGGTGTTCCGCGCCGTCGTGCTCACCGAAGGCGACGAGATCGGCATCGGCGAATTTCCGCAGATCGCCGCGCAGATGATCAGCCACGGCGCCGCCACCAGCGTCGCGCCCGACCTCGCCTCGCTCGGCCATGGCGCCAGCCTGCAGCCGCAAGATCACATCGTGGCGATCGAATCGGGAGCCCCCCCGATGGCGCCGGCCGCCTATGCGTCGCTGCCGCTGCTCGATGCCGCGGGCGAGGTCCGGCCGCTCGATACCATCGAAACCGAGGTCATCCGCTTCGCCATCACCCACTACCGCGGGCAGATGTCGGAGGTCGCCCGCCGCCTCGGCATCGGCCGTTCGACCTTGTACCGTAAGCTGGATTCGCTCGGATTGAACGAGGACGGCACCGGCAGCAAGAGCGGCGCGTTGTAAATCCGTAACATCGCCTAAAAAATGCCTGGGATAAGCTGCAACACTTCATACCGGGGTAAGGTTGCGCCAAAATTGGCCTAAATCGTCCCCGAGAGTGTCCTGGCCTGTTGCTCCAAGTTACAAACTAAAGTCAGTTGGCAGCGGGTATGGGCAGGGGATTGGAACCGTCAGAGTCCACACGGTTCCACTGAAAGTTCGGGGAGACGATTCATGAGCGGCTACGACCGCATTCTGGCGAGCACGGCGCTGGCCTTGATCCTGGCTGCGCCGATCGGCATCGCATCGGCGCAGGACAAACCTGCCGCCACCGTCACCGCCGCGGCACCTGCCGCCGCAGCGACCGAAACCGAAACACCCGCGAGCACCGGCGCTATTCCCGCCGCGGCAACGCCCGAGCAGCCGGCGGCCGCGCCTGCCGCCGCGCCCGAACAACCCGTCGCCGCCACCCCGGCGCCGCTGCCCGATCCGCTCGCCTCGCTCGATCCCGCCGATCGTCCGATCGCCGAGAAGATGCGCGACCTGCTCGCCAAGTCCGACAAGCTCTTCGCCCACAAGAAAGAGCGCACCGCGGTCGAGGCGTTCTACCAGAACCGCAACCTCGCGCCGCTCTGGTTCGAAAAGGGCGTCGAGAGCCCCCGCGCCAAGGCCGCGATCGCGCGGCTCAAGGCTGCCGACTCCGACGGCCTCGACCCGAGCGACTACAAGCTGCCGAGCCTCGCATCGTCCAGCGCCGACGCGCAGGCCGAGGCCGAGCTCAAGTTCACCCAGGTCGTGCTCACCTATGCCCGCCACGTGCAGGCTGGGCGCTTCCCCTATAACCGCATCAGCCAGAACAACATCGAGCTGCCGCAGGCGCCGCCCGACGTCGCGGCGGTGCTGACCCAGATCGCGGATGCGCAGGACGTCGCCAAGGCGCTCGACGCCTTCAGCCCGCCGCAGCCGCAGTATCAGAAGCTGAAAGCCGCGCTCGCCGAGTTCCGCAACAAGACCGGCGGCGGCCACAAGGAAATCGCCGACGGGCCGATGCTCAAGCTCGTCGCCAAGACCCCGATGGAAGACCCGCGCGTGCCGCTGCTGCGCGAGCGTCTCGCGCGTCGCCGGCGACATGACCGACACCAAGTACGACGCCAAGGTCGCCGAGGCGGTCAAGAAGTTCCAGAAGGCCAATGATATCCAGGTCTCCGGCAATCTCGACGCCAAGACCGTCAAGGAGCTCAACGGCCCGCCGAAGGGCCACCAGGTCGACGTCATCGTCGCCAACATGGAGCGCTGGCGCTGGTATCCGCGCGATCTCGGCAAGGCCTATTCGATGGTCAACCAGCCCGATTTCACGCTGCGCGTGATGAAGGACGACAATCTGGTCTGGACCACGCGCGTGGTGATCGGCCTGCCGAGCAAGGCCACGCCGTTGCTCACCGAAACGATGAAGTACATCACCGTCAATCCGACCTGGAACGTGCCGCAGTCGATCGTGCAGAACGAGTACCTGCCGGCGCTGAGGCAGGATCCGACCGTGCTGGCGCGCATGGGCCTCAAGGTGGTGAACAATCGCGACGGCAGCGTGCACATCTCGCAGCCGCCCGGCGAGGCCAATGCGCTCGGCCGCATCCGCTTCAACTTCCCGAACCGCTTCCTGGTCTATCAGCACGACACGCCGGACAAGCACCTGTTCGCGCATGACTCGCGCGCCTACAGCCACGGCTGCATGCGGGTGCAGGATCCGGCCAAGTACGCCGAGGTCATGCTCGGCCTCGGCCGGCCGCAGGACGGCTACACCGCCGAGCGCATCAAGAAGATGTTCGGCACCGCCGAGACCGACATCCAGTTCACGACGCCGATCCCGGTCCACCTGACCTACCAGAGCGCGTTCGTGGACGACGACGGCAAGCTGCAGTTCCGCCGCGACGTCTACGGCCTCGACAGCCGCACCATCAGCGCGATCAAGACCGATCGCGCCGTGGTCGAGCCGCAGGCGGAGCGGCCGAAGGAGGTCGCCTCGAGCGGCTCCGGCAACTCCCGCAAACAGACCCGGCAGGTGTCCTTCATCGAACAACTGTTCGGCGTCGGCTCGAACACGCCGCCTCGGGCGATCCCGCAGCGTCGCGTCAGCCGCTGAGGACCGAATCAATCCCTTAACGGGCGCCAATCCCAACCGGTTGGCGCCCGTTAACTATTTTGGACCCGCCGCCGGCTGGTGGCCATATTTCGCCATAGTCCACTGTCACGCTTGGGTTATCGGGGGGGACGGGTGCGCCAAATCTGCGCGTTAACCCATCCCTAATTAACACTGCGTTAGCCATGTTCGCCGCGGCGGGAACCGGGGCGAATGTCGAGCTTGTGATCCGCGACTTGAGTTCGCGTGCGGGCGGGAAGCAGCTGGCGCAATTAATGTGGGTTGGCACGTGGCGGGCAAAGTCGCGCTTTCGGGTGCTGCGTCTCGGCGTTCGATTCGAGCGGCCTATCGCTGCAGCGTCGCGGCGTTGCTGATCGTCATCGGCTGCAACGGCCTGCAGACCGCGGCCGCCGACGGCGAGACCCGCACGATCTCCTTCCACCACATCCACACCAACGAAGACCTCACCATCACCTACAAGGTGAATGGCCGCTACGACGACGAGGCCCTCGCAAAGATCAACAGCGTGCTGCGCGACTGGCGCCAAGCCGAGCCGATCAAGATGGATCCGCATCTGATCGACCTGTTGTGGGAAGTGCACCGCGAAACCGGCTCCAAGGAGCCGATCTCAGTCGTCTGCGGCTATCGTTCGCCGGACACCAACGCGATGCTGCGCCGGCGCTCGAGCGGCGTGGCACAGCACAGCCAGCACATGGTCGGCAAGGCCGTCGACTTCTTCATCAAGGGCGTTCCGATCGACGAATTGCGCGCCGCGGGCCTGCGTGCGCAGCGCGGCGGCGTCGGCTACTACCCCTCCTCCAATTTCGTGCACCTCGACACCGGCAGCGTGCGGCACTGGCCGCGCATGCCTGACGCACAACTCGCCGCGGTCCTGGCCAAGGGCCAGCTCGCCAGCAGCAACGCCTCGGACAACGGCTCCGTCAAGCCGACCGTGGTGGCGTCGGCCGACCGCTCGGGCCTGCAGGGCTTCCTGTCCAACCTGTTCGGCAAGAACGAGGAGCCGGCCGCAGCCGCGCCGGCGCCGGAGAAACCCGCAGCCGCGCAGGTCGCCCGCGCCGGCATGACGACGCGCGCACCCGACAAGCCCGCCAATCTCGCCGCCGCCGCACCGGCGCCGCAGGCGAAGCCCGCCAAGCCCGCCGCCGGCAGCTACCAGGTCGCCTCCGCCACCTCGAAGCCGGTCACGCTCGACGGCACGCCCGCCGCGCAGCCGGCCAAGACCCAGAGCTATCAGGTCGCGTCCGCCGGTTCAGTGCCGGCCCGTCCGGCGCAAGCGTCGAGCCTGTTCGCGAGCGCGAGCAACACCGCAACAGCAACGAATCCGCTTCGGCCAACGACGTGATCAGCCAGCGCGGCTTCTGGCAGGGCGCGCCGCAGGCCGAGGAATCCGGCACCACCACGGTCGCCCGCACCACGCCCGCGCGCCGTCCGGCGCCGGCCGAAACCACCGCCGGCATCGCGCCGTGGCCGCTGGCCGAGCGCGACCGCAAGCCCGGCGCCGCTCTCGCCTATGCGTCGCCCGATCCGGCAACGACACGCCCGGCGGCCAAGACCGCCGGCAATGTCCGCAACGCGCCGGTTTCGCCCGACACCACCGCGCTCGCCGCCAAGGGCAACGACGACAATGCCGCCGCGCCCGCGCGCCAGACCGGACCGAATCTCGTACGCGTCGGCGACCGCTTCAACGATCCGTGGATGCGCGCGCTGATGATCACGCCGAGCGCGCAGAGCCACATGCGCACGACGCTCTACGGAGCGCAGGATTTCCGCGGCCTCGGGTCGCTGATGCAGAAGCCGGCCGCCGCCGTGGCGATGGGCTTCTCGGACGATCCCAATCCGGGCCTGGTGACCGGCAAGTTCAGCGGCAATCCGGTGACCTTCACGCCGACCGTCGCGTTCGCGCCGAAGACCACCGCGCTGCGCTAA
Source organism: uncultured Alphaproteobacteria bacterium (assembly GCA_963749815.1). GTDB lineage: Bacteria > Pseudomonadota > Alphaproteobacteria > Rhizobiales > Xanthobacteraceae > VAZQ01. The sequence goes on from CAVVON010000012.1 coordinate 109,252, forward strand.
CGCGCTTTCCTCCGCCTGCCATCGCAACCTGGCTGCTTGCGCCGTCCGCGCGGCGTGCGGCATGATTGCTTTTTTCAGGCATCGAGATCGGGGGCCAGGATGGCGGCGGCGCACGAAGCTTCGTTCGACTACATCGTGGTCGGCGCCGGCAGCGCCGGCTGCGTGCTCGCCGACCGGCTGACCGCGTCGGGCCGCCACCGCGTGCTGCTGCTCGAAGCCGGCGGGCACGACCGCCATCTCTGGATCCACATTCCGCTCGGCTACGGCAAGCTGTTCGACGACGCCCGCGTCAACTGGCTCTACACCACGGAACCCGAGCCCGAGCTCGACAACCGCCGCATCATCCAGCCGCGCGGCAAGGTGCTGGGCGGATCGAGCTCGATCAACGGGCTGCTCTATCTGCGCGGCCAGCCGGCCGACTACGACCACTGGCGCCAGCTCGGCAATACCGGCTGGAGCTTCGACGACGTGCTGCCGTATTTCCGGCGCGCCGAGCACCAGGAGCGCGGCGAGGACGCGCTGCACGGCGTCGGCGGGCCGCTCGCGGTCTCCAATGTGTGCGAGCCGCATGAGCTGTGCGAGGCGTTCATCACGTCGGCCGAGCAGGCCGGCTTCCCGCGCAACGACGATTTCAACGGGCCCGACGCAGGAGGGCGCCGGCTATTTCCAGCTGACGGCGCGGAACGGCCGGCGCTGCTCGACCGCCGTCGGCTATCTGCAAGCAGGCGCGGCGGCGGCCCAATCTCGCGGTCGCGACCAACGCGCTGGCGAGCCGCATCCTGTTCGACGGCACGCCGCGCCGTCGGCGTCGAATACCGGCAGGGCGATCAGACCCACGTCGCGCGCGCCGGACGCGAGGTCATCCTCGCCGGCGGCGCGTTCAACTCGCCGCAGCTCCTGCAGCTCTCGGGCGTCGGGCCGGCCGAGCTGCTGCGCTCGCACGGCATCGCGGTGGTCGCCGACATGCCGGGCGTCGGCGCCGACCTGCAGGATCACCTCCAGGTCCGCATGCAGTATCGCTGCACCGAGCCGATCACCATGAACGACGTGGTGCACAGCTGGCGGCACAGCATCGCCGCCGGGCTGCGCTACATGCTGTTCCGCAAGGGCCTGCTGGCGATCGGCGCGGGCTATGCCGGCGGCTTCTTCCGCACCAGCCCGAATGTCGCGACGCCCGACGTGCAGGTGCACTTGCTGATCTTCAGCGGCGACACCGCGGGCGCGGCGCTGCATCCGTTCCCGGGCTTCATCGCGTCGGTGTGCCAGTTGCGGCCGGAGAGCCGCGGCTTCGTGCGCATCAAGTCGAACGATCCGACGCAAGCGCCGGCGATCCAGCCGCGCTATCTGTCGAGCCAGGCCGACCGCGACACCGTCGTGGCCGGCATGAAGCTGCTGCGCAAGATCATGACGCAGCCCGCGATCAGCCGTTACGTCGCCGAGGAGCGCAAGCCCGGCCCGCAAGTGACCAGCGATGCCGATCTGCTCGCCTATGCGCGCAGCTCCGGGACCACGGTGTTCCACCCGACCAGCACCTGCCGCATGGGCTCCGACGCCACCGCCGTGGTCGACGAGCGGCTGCGCGTGCGCGGCATCGGCGGCCTGCGCGTGGTCGACGCCTCGATCATGCCGACGGTCGTGTCGGGCAACACCAATGCGGCGGTGGTGATGATCGGCGAGAAGGGCGCCGACATGATCCTGCAGGATGCGGGCGCCGATTCGGCGCAGCGTCAGGTGGCGTAAGGCGATTGACGCTCAGATGTGCCGACGAGCTTTTCGGCGTCATGCCCGGCCTTGTGCCGGGCATCCCGATCAGGAGGGCAGCGTGCCTCCCTAAGCGGGATCGCCGGGCCAAGCCCGGCGATGACGGCAGGCAAGGTGTAAGGACGCGAGCCCTAGTTCAGCATCCCGAGCGCGTGCATGTAGGTCTCCAGGATCGCCTCCTGCTCCTTGCGCTCGTCGACATCCTGCTTGCGCAGCTTGACGATGGCGCGCAGCGCCTTGACGTCGAAGCCCTGGGCCTTGGCCTCCAGAAAGACGTCGCGGATGTCGTCGGAGATCGTCTTCTTTTCTTCTTCCAGACGCTCGACCCGCTCGACGAAGGCCTTCAGATGGTCCTTCGCGAACCGGTGCGCGGGCGCGTCGTCTTGTTTTTCAGCGGCGGCGGTAGCCATCGATCCCTCCTGAGACTCACACACGAGTAGCCTGAGCCGGAGGTTTCGGAACCAAAGGCGCTTGGGTCAAGGCGAAGGGGCGATCATCCCCGGAGTACACAGGAGCCGCGAAAATCAGTGCTTGTGGCTTGCCTTGTCGAACTTTGCCTGCTGGTCCTTGCTGGCCGGCGCCTGATTCTTGGCCTTCCACTCCTCGTAGGGCATGCCGTAGATCGCCTCGCGGCTCTGGTCCTTGCTCATCGGCACGCCCTGGGCGTCGGCGGCGTCCTTCATCCAGTTCGACAGGCAGTTGCGGCAGAAGCCGGCGAGATTCATCAGGTCGATGTTCTGCACCTCCGGATGGGTCCGCAGATGCTCGACCAGCCGCCGGAAGGCCGCGGCTTCGAGTTCGGTACGGGTCTTGTCGTCGAGCGCCATGGCGTGTCCTTTTCGGTCCAACCGGCACGAACCGGCGTCATGTCTGAAGAATAGTGATGCGCGGACCTGCTCGCCAGCCCAGCCCGGCGATCAGTCGGCCTTGATGCCGGCGAACCTGATCAAATCCGCCCACTTCTCGAATTCGCCGGCGATGAAGGTCCCGAACCCGGCAGGAGTCATCGCCATCGGCTGAACCCCCAGGGCCGCGAGCCGGGCCTTGAGCTTGGGGTCCGACAGCGCGGCGTTCATCGCTTCGTTGAGCGTGTTGACGATCTCGGGCGGCGTATTCCTGGGCACGCACAGGCCATACCAGCCGGTCGCCTCGTAGCCGGGCACGAATTCGCTCACGGTCGGGATGTCCGGCAGGGCGTCCAGGCGCTTGGCCGTGGTCGCCGCCAGCGCCGTGAGCCTGCCGGCCCGGACCTGTTCCATCGCCTGCGGGATCGGGTTGATCGTCATCTGCACCTGTCCGGCGAGCAGGTCGGCCATGAAGCTGCTGCGATACGGGACGTGGACCAGGTCGACGCCGGCCATCTTCTTGAACAGCTCGCCGAAGACATGGGACGAGCTGCCGTTGCCGCCGGACGCGTAGTTGATCTTGCCCGGATTGGCTTTGGCGTAGGCGATGAACTCGGGGATGGTCTTGGCCGGCAACGACGGGTTGACCACGATCAGATAGGGCGCGTCGGCGACGCCCGCGACCGGCGTCATGTCGCGCATGAAATTGAATTTGAGGTTCGTATAGAGCGAAGCGTTGAGCACGTTCGTGAGAACGATCAGAAGCAGCGTGTAGCCGTCGGCGGGCGCGCTCAAGGCGGCCTCGGTCGCGATATTGCTGGCGGCCCCCGGCCGGTTCTCGACGATGAACTGCTGTCCGAGCCGGTCGGACAGCCACTGGCCCGCGAGGCGCGCGATGATGTCGGGCGCGTTGCCGGCCGGAAAGCCGACGATCAGGCGCACCGGCCGCGACGGATAGGTTTGCGCCCAGGCGGTGCGAGAGATCGTGGCGAGCGCGACGGCGCTCGCTGCCGTTCGCAGAAATCGACGGCGGGGAAGCCTCATGATGTTCCTCCGGACCCGGACCGCGGGACATCCAAGCTCGCTATTCGCGAGCGAGCCTACAAGATCCGGCTCACTCCGTCTTGATGTTGGCGTCGCGGATGGTCTGGCCCAGATCATCGATCTGAGCGCGCAGCGATGCCGTGAGGTCCGCGCCGCAGGTCCGCGACGGAGCAAGACCCAGCGCGGCCAGCCTGGCCGTCACCTCGGGCGCGTGAACGGCCGCGGCGATCCAGGCCGTGAGTTGCGCCAGCGTTTCCTTTGGCGTGTTCGCGGGCGTGAACGATGCGAACCAGGCCGGCACTTCGAAGTTCGGAAACCCGGATTCGGCGACCGTCGGCAGGTCCGGCAGCGCCGCGAACCGCTGCGGCGTGGTCGCGGCGATCGCGCGCAGCTTGCCGGTCCGCAGGTGTTCGGCGACGTTCGCATAGGTGCCGAACATCATGGTGACGTGGTCTCCGAGCAGGGCATTCACCGAAGGACCGTTGCCCGGATAGGGCACGAACGTCATCTCGACATTCGCCATCCGCTTGAGCTTCTCGAATCCGAGATGGAACGGGCTGCCCGGCCCGATGCTCGCCATCGTCAATGTGCCGGGCTTGGCGCGCGCCGCATCGACGAGATCGGCGAGCGTGCGGTAGGGCGACGAGGCGTTGACGACGATCAGCGTCGGCGCGGTCGCGATCTCGCAGATCGGATCGAAGCTCGTCAGCGGCTGATAGTTCACCTTGCGCAGCAACGGATTGATCAGGAACGGATTGGCGACGATCAGGACCGTGTTGCCGTCGGGCGCCGCGCGCGCCGCCGTTTCGGTGCCGATGACCTCGCCGGCGCCCTGCCGGTTCTCGACCACGACGGTGACACCCTGGGCGCGGCCGATCTGTTCGCCGAGCAGCCGTGCCAGGATGTCGTTGACGCCGCCCGGTGCGCTCGCCACCATGATCTTCATGGTGCGCGTGGGCTCCGCCCAAGCGCCCTGATGCGCGAACGGCAGGGCGACGATGGCAAGCCCGGCCGCACCCGCCTGCAACATGGCCCATCGCGGGCGCACTGATTTCATCACGATCTCCCGGGAGGCGAGGAAGCCCCCGCCTCGGCTTCCGAACTTGTCACAAATCGCAGCGCTGTTGAATTCCTCCACCCGGTTCGTTCCTTGCGGTAGTTTGCCGCCGGTTGGAGGTCCTGCATTGACTGCTCCCCGCACCATGCTCGAGGGCCTGTTCCGCACCGCGGTCGCGGCCGCGCATCCGGCACAGTGCCTCAAGCCGCACCTGCCGCAGCCGCCGCGCACCGGCCGGCTCATTATCTTGGCGGCCGGCAAGGCCGGCGCCGCGATGGCCGAGGTCGCGGAGCAGTTCTATCTCGACCAGCATGGCGTCGCGCCCGAGCGCCTGACCGGGATCGCGGTCACACGCATCGGCTACGGGCGGCCGCTGCGGCAGGTGCGCCTCGTCGAAGCCGGTCATCCGGTGCCCGATGCCGCGGGGCTTGCCGCAACCGCCGACACGCTGGCGCTCGCCGCCTCCGCCGGCGCGGACGATCTGGTGCTGGCGCTGATCTCGGGCGGCGCGTCGGCGAACTGGATTGCGCCGGCTGACGGCATCACGCTCGCCGAGAAGCAGGCGGTGACGCGCGCACTGCTCAAGAGCGGCGCGCATATCGGCGAGATGAACACGCTGCGCAAGCACCTCTCGCGCATCAAGGGCGGCCGGCTAGCGCGGCACGCGCATCCGGCCCGCCTCGTCACCGTCGCGATCTCGGACGTGCCGGGCGACGACCCCGCGGTGATCGGCTCGGGCCCGACCGTGCCGGATCCGACCACGCTCGCGGACGCGCACGCCATCGTCGCGCGCCACCGCCTCGATATTCCACCAAGCGTCACGCGGGCACTGGCCGATGCCGCCAACGAAAGCCCGAAGCCCGGCGACGCGATCTTTGCCGGCACCACCTTCGCGCTCGCCACCCGGCCGGCCGACGTGTTCGCCGCGGTCGTTGCGGCCGCGCGCGCGCAGGGCTACGAGCCGGTGCTGCTCGGCACCGCGGTCGAGGGCGAGGCCCGCGAGGTCGCGGCCGCCCACGGCAAGCTCGCCCGCGAACTCGCCGCCGCCGGCCGGCGGGCCGTCATCCTGTCGGGCGGGGAACTGACCGTGACCTTGCGCGGCCAAGGCCGCGGCGGCCCCAACCAGGAATATGCCCTGGCGCTGGCGGTTGCGCTTGGCGGCGCGCCCGGCATCGCGGCGCTCGCCGCCGACACCGACGGCACCGATGGCGGGGCCGGCGCCGCGGACGACCCGGCCGGGGCGGCGATCGACCCCACCACCCTGCCCCGGGCCCGCGCGCTTGGCCTCGATCCGGCCGTCTTTCTTAACGACAACAATTCGACCGAATTCTTCGCCAGGGTCGGCGGTCTGCTGCAGACCGGGCCGACTTACACGAACGTCAATGATTTCAGGGCTATCCTCGTTGACAGTCCGTGACGGTTCACGCGATATCGGGGCAGTTTCGGGTCGTCGGGCGATTTGGGGTCACAGGGTGCGATGATCGACCGAAATGGAATAGCCGCCATCGGCCGTCTCCGCGCGGGCGCGCTGCGCCTGCTGGCGATCGCGGCGCTGCTGCTCGTGACGAGCGCGTTCACGTCCGAGCCGGCGCGCGCCGATTTCCGCCTCTGCAACAACACCTCGAGCCGGGTCGGCATCGCCATCGGCTACAAGGAAAACGAGAGCTGGACCACCGAGGGCTGGTGGAACGTCACGCCGCGCAATTGCGAGACCATCCTGAAGGGCGGGCTGGTGGCGCGGTTCTATTACATCTACGCGGTCGACTACGACCGCGGCGGCGAGTGGTCGGGCCAAGCCTACATGTGCTCGAAGGAGAAGGAATTCACCATCAAGGGCACCGAGGACTGCCTCGCCCGCGGCTTCGACCGTACCGGCTACTTCGAGGTCGACACCGGCGACCAGCCGTCCTGGACCGTGCAGCTCACCGAGACCGCCGACCAGGTGCCGATGCAGCCGCTGCAATCGCGCGGGCCGCTGATGACGCCGCCCGCCGCGCCCGGCACCAAACCGGTCACGCCACCCGCGACCAAGGGCAAGAACTAGCTATCACTCCCTCCACGCGCTCCGTCACCCTCGCCCCGCGCTTGCGGGGAGAGGGTGGCGAGCGAGCCCTTGCGAGCGAGCCGGGTGAGGGGCAACCTCACGGTCAGTGCAAGCCCTTACCCCTCACCCGGTCCCTCGCTGCGCTCGGGACCACCCTCTCCCCGCTTCGCGGGGCGAGGGAAGCGCACCGCCCGTGCCACTCCCGGTCATGCGCACGGCGCGATAATGCGCTAATACTCGCCCGATGATTCATCCCCACACCCCCGCGCCCTGATGCGACGCCTGCGCCGCACCAAGATCGTCGCCACGCTCGGGCCGGCCTCCGCCGAGCGCGCCATGATCGCCCGGCTGTTCGCGGCCGGCGCCGACGTGTTCCGCATCAACATGAGCCACACCACGCACGAGCGCATGCGCGACCTGGTGGCGGCGATCCGCGCGGTCGAGACCGAGTTCAACCGCCCGATCGGCATCCTGGTCGACCTGCAGGGCCCGAAGCTGCGGGTCGGCGCGTTCGCGGGCGGCGCGGTCACGCTCGCCAAGGACGCGACCTTCACGCTCGACACCAACAAGACGCCGGGCGACGCCACCCGCGTGCAGCTGCCGCATCCGGAAATCTTCGCCGCCATGGAGGCCGGGCACGCGCTGCTGCTCGACGACGGCAAAATCCGGCTCATCACCACCGAAGCCAGCAAGGACCGGATCGTCACCAAGGTGGTGGTCGGCGGCAAGTTGTCCGACCGCAAGGGCGTGAGCCTGCCTGACACCACCATCCCGGCGTCGGCGCTGACCGGCAAGGACCATTCCGATCTCGAAGCCGCGCTCGACGCCAATGTCGACTGGATCGCGCTGTCGTTCGTGCAGCGGCCGGAGGACGTGGCGGAGGCGAAGAAGATCACCCGCGGCCGCGCCTCGGTGATGGTCAAGGTCGAGAAGCCGCAGGCGGTGAACCGGCTCGCCGACATCCTCGACGTCACCGACGCGCTGATGGTGGCGCGCGGCGATCTCGGCGTCGAGATGCCGCTCGAGCGCGTGCCCGGCGTCCAGAAGCACATGACCCGCTCGTCGCGCCGCGCCGGCAAGCCGGTGGTGGTCGCAACGCAGATGCTCGAATCGATGATCACCGCGCCGGTGCCGACCCGCGCCGAGGTCTCCGACGTCGCCACCGCGATCTTCGACGGCGCCGACGCCATCATGCTGTCGGCCGAGAGCGCGGCGGGGCAGTTTCCGGTCGAGGCGGTCGCCACCATGAACCGCATCGCCGAGGAGGTGGAGCGCGATCCGCTCTACCGCACCATCATCGACGCGCAGCATTCCGACCCGGAGCCGACCGGCGCAGATGCCATCGCCGCCGCCGCGCGCGGCATCGCCGAGACGCTCGACCTGTCGGCGATCGTGTGCTGGACCTCGTCGGGCTCGACCGGGCTTCGCGTCGCGCGCGAGCGCCCGCGCTCGCCGGTGGTGGCGATCTCGCCCAAGGTCTCGACCGGGCGGCGGCTGTCGCTGGTTTGGGGCGTGCACCCGATCGTGGCCGAGGACGCCCACGACCTCGACGACATGGTGGAGCGCGCCTGCCGACTCGCCTTCAAGGACGGATTTTCCAAGGCCGGCCAGCGCGTGATCATCGTGGCGGGCGTGCCGCTCGGCACGCCTGGGGCGACGAACATGCTGCGGATTGCGTTTGTCGGGCAGGAGGCGGGACGGGAGTAATCCCGGTCATCGCAGCAAGCGATCGTAGTCGGCACGCG
>CAVVON010000013.1:0-109436 GCA_963749815.1 uncultured Alphaproteobacteria bacterium
AATGCGCACGGCACAAATCGTCGCTTCATGCTCTATCCTCTCGCGAAGTCCCGGCTCGCAGGGTCGCAATCCATCAATCCTAGCACCGTCGCGCGTCGCGTAAACCGGAACCACCGTCCGCGTGCATGCGAAGCTGGCAGGGCCGGTCCGCATTGCCAGCGTGGCGTGCAGCCGCAGCCGCGTTCACGCGGCTTGCGATGGTCGCTTAGTGCGTAACGGTGGACAGCCGGCTTGGGTATCGCCGAAACGCGGCAGATCACTGCTGGACGATGACCTTGGTCCCGACCGGCACGCGCTCGTAGAGGTGTTCGATCTCCTCGTTGACCAGCCGGAAGCAGCCGGACGAGACCGCGTGCCCGATGGTCTCGGGCGCATTGGTGCCGTGGATGCGGTAGACGGTGTTGCCGAGATAGAGCGCGCGTGCGCCCATCGGGTTGCCGGGCCCGCCGGCCATGAAGCGCGGCAGGTAGGGTTGGCGCTCGATCATCTCCGGCGGCGGCGTCCAGTCCGGCCATTCCTGCTTGCGCGTGATCTTGAGCAGCCCGTTCCATTGAAAGCCGTCGCGGCCGACGCCGACGCCGTAGCGGAGCGCGGTGTTGTTGTTCTGGACGAGGTAGAGGAAGCGGCGCGGCGTATCGATGATGATGGTGCCGGGCGCTTCGTTGGTCCGGTAGAACACCGGCTGGTGCGCGTAGACGTCCGCGACCTTGGCTCTCGGATTCGGCAGGTCGCCGGGCGCCGCGTCGTCGATGGTCGGCGTCATGTTGCGAAGCTCGCGCGGGGTGCCGAACTGGGCGAGGCACGTCACCGGCAGCAGCAGCAACAGAAGCAGCAGCACGAACGGGCCAAGCGCGGCGTGGGATGGGCGCATTGTTTGCAATCTCGGGAAATTCAAAGCGGGACCGGACCGCATCCTGGCCCGGAGCCCGGACGACGTTCAATCGCCGGGCCATGCCCAAACCGCATCGGGAATGCGCGGATTTTGTGGCTGGATCTAGCGGTCGGCCGGCGCCGACCGGAACAGCTGCGCGAATTTCTCCAGGTCGGCCGCGGCGAGGTCGGAAACCGCCCAATAGGCGGTGCCGTCGGCGCTCCAGCCCACCAGATTGTAGCCGTTGATGGCGCGCGGCGCGTCGCCGCTCCGCCCCGAAGCCGGTATCGCCAGCAGGCTGATGACGTGCTGGCGGTGGCGGTAGACCAGGGTGGGGACGGGCGTGCCGCCGATCACGTCGATGCGGCCGCCGACCAGCGGAAAGCCGTCCTGCGCGAGGTCGAGCACCCGCGGCGCCTGCGGAATGCGGCCGTTGAACCATGGCTTCACGGTGTGGCGGTCGGAGGAGACGACATCGACCTGCTGCGTCGCCATCAGCGCGCGCATGTGACTGTCGACCGCCTCGGCGGCAACGCGGTTGCCTGCCGCCGGCTGCAGCGCGAACCAGGTCCCGCCGCTGCCGACGACCAGAGCGAGCATCACCGACGCGGCCATCGCCGCGCCACGACGGTCCCGCCTGCCTGCCGCCCATTCCGACCGAGCGTTCGACACGCTGCCGCAGGCCGGGCGGCACGGCCTCGCGCGGAAACTTCTCGCGCAGGGCCGTCCGCAGCGCTTCGAGCCTGGCGCGCTCGGCGGCGAGCGCCGGGTCGGCCGCCATCCGCCGCTCCAGCGCCAGCGCGTTGGCCGGATCGAGCTCGCCGTCCACATAGGCGTGGACGAGCAGCATGTCCGAGGGCGTGTTGTCGTTCGAATTCGTCACTTGTCGTCCATTCCAATCGTATCGATCAAGCGTTGGCGGGCTCGCGCCAGCCGCGACATGACGGTGCCGACCGGCACCTCGGTCACCTGCGCGATCTCGCGATAGTCGAGACCCTGGATGTCGCGCAGCACCAGCGTCTCCCGGAACGGCGTCGGCAGCGCGGCGATCGCGGCTTGCAGGCGCGCCGCATCGGCCTTGGCGATCAGCTCGGTCTCCGGCGTTAAGCCGCTGCCTTCGGCCCCGCTCCGGCCGGGCCGCGCCTGCGCCTGCTCGACCGCCTCGAGGTCGTCGACCGTCACCAGCGTCCCGCGCCGGTTCTTGCCGAGCCACGAATAGGCGGTGTGGCGCACGATCGTCAGCACCCAGGCACGCGCGTTGCCGCCCGAATAGCCGCCGATCGCCCGGAAGGCGCGCAGGCACGCGTCCTGCACCACGTCCTCGGCGTCGGCCCGGTCGCCGGTGAGCCAGCGCGCGAGCGCATAGGCGTCGGCCAGATGCGGCGTGACCACTGACGCAAAGCGGGCTTTGGCATCGTCACCGTTCACTCTGTCTCCATCGATTGAGAACTCGATGCCCCGCGGCTTATTCCCGTGTGTGAAACAAATGTGTCGTTCGGCAACGGTACGGTAGTTGCTCACATAGCGCGTCACACGTGCGGCGTCACGCGGTCCGCTGCCGGCCGATTCAAGCAAGGACTGGGCTCCCGCGGATTTATTCCGCCACAGTCAGGCGAAATCGGCGGGAATAAACCGCCCCGGCCCCCGGTCTTGCTGCTGTCGACGGCAGGCGGCCGCCCCCAGCAGCCTGCAAATCATAGGGAGAATTTGGCCATGTTGAACATGTCGCGTCGCGATTTCGTCGTTTCCACCGGATTGGCCGCAGCGCTCGGCCTCAATGCGCGGCTGGCGGTATCGCCGGCCTTCGCGCAGAAGACCGCCGATCCGGCAAAGCCCTTCGTCACCTACAAGGTCGGCTCGGCCGAAGTGACGGCGATCTATGACGGCATCTGGGAGAAGGCGCACGATCCGGCGTTCATCTCCAATGCCTCGGTCGACGACGTGAAGGCCGCGATGGTGAAGGCCGGCCTGCCGCCCGATTTCGTCTCCATCCCGTTCACCGTGATCGTGGTCAAGAACGGCGGCAAGACCATCATGTGCGACTCCGGCACCGGCGGCCAGGTGCAGCCCACCGCCGGCAAGCTCGCCGCCAACATGAAGGCCGCCGGCATCGACCCGGCCAAGATCGACACCATCCTGGTCTCGCATTGCCATCCGGACCACATCTTCGGTCTGATGGAGAAGGAATCCAACAAGCAGGTCTATCCGAACGCCGAGCTCGTCATCTCGGACGTGGAATACAAGTTCTGGACCGATCCCGCGGTGATCGACCGGCTGCCGGAAGCGCGCAAGGGTCTCGCCCGCCGCATCCAGGCGACGTTCCCGACCTGGAAGAACATGCGCCAGGTGGCAGGCGAGGCGGAGGTCGCGCCCGGCATCCGCTTCGTCGTTTCGCCGGGCCATACGCCGGGCCACCGGGCGTTCCATCTCGCGTCGGGTTCGAGCCAGCTGATGATCTCGAACGACACCGCCTATGTGCCGGCCCTCGTGGTCGCGCATCCGGAATGGCGCGGCGCCTACGATCAGGACGGCGCCATGGCGGAAGCGTCGCGGCGCAAGCTGCTCGACCAGGTGATCGCCGACAAGACGATGATCTGCGGCTACCACTTCCCGTTCCCGGGCGCCGGCACGATCCAGAAGGACGGCGCGGGCTATGCGCTGACCAGCATGAAGGCCTGAGCGCCAAGTTGGTCGAGCTCTCTCCGCCGCTGTCCCCGCGTAAGCGGGGACCAGCGCTACATCGTAGCGGAAGCCGTTGAGATGCTGCGATTCCCGCTTGCGCGGGAATGAGCGGAGAGAGAGTCTGCTCGGCGCCCACTTGCGATGAGCACACTATCAGTACGTCAGAGCACACGGAGATTCCGATGAAAACGTCCACGCTTTGCTTCCTGCTTGCGGTGCTGCTCGGTGGAACGGCGCTGCCGACGACCGCCGCGTTCGCGGTCGACAACGTCATCTCGACCACCGCGCCCGACCTCACGTCGGTGCGCGCCAAGATCAAGGCCAAGGACTTCAAGGGCGCGATCGCCGAGCTCACGCCGATGCTGGAGACCCATCAGCACGCCGATGTCTACAATCTGATGGGCTTCAGCCTGCGCAAGACCGGCGACTACAAGCAGGCCTACACGTTCTACCGCAAGGCGCTCGATTTCGACCCGGCGCATCTGGGTGCGCTCGAATATCTCGGCGAGCTCTATGTCGAGACCGGGCAGGTCGAGAAGGCCAAGGAGAATGTCGTCATCCTGAAGCGGCTGTGCCCGTTCGGCTGCGAGGAGCTTGCCGACCTCGAACAGGCGATCGCCGCGGCGCCCAACACGAATGCCGCCTCGAAGCCCAACTGAGGCAGGCCGATGCGGTCACCCAGACTGGAAGCGGCCGCCGCGCTCGTCGGCCGTTTCCTGCTCGCGGCGATCTTTCTGCACGAAGCGTATGCCAAGCTCACCGCCTACGCGCCGAGCCAGGCCTATATGAGGGCGTTCGGCGTGCCGGGCGAGCTGCTGCCGCTGGCGATCGCGGTGGAGCTGGGCTGCGGCCTTCTGATCGTCGCCGGCTATCAGACCCGGATCGCCGCGCTGCTGCTCGCGGGATTCTGCGTCGTCACCGCGCTGCTGTTCCACATCAAGCTCGGCGACCGCAACCAGCTTCTGCATTTCGAGAAGGATCTGGCGATCGCCGGCGGTTTTCTGGTGCTGTTCGCGCACGGCGGCGGCGCCTGGGCGATTGATGCGTTGAGACATAATGCGTTGTCGGGCCGCGAAGGCGTTGGGCTCCCTCCCCCCATTCGCGCAGCGAATGGTGGGGAGGGCAGGGGTGGGGGGTGATGCGTAAGATCTCGCTCGCGCGCCGCCCCCCACCCCGACCCCTCCCCGCCGCTTCGCGGGGGGAGGGGAGCGGAACCGTCCAGCGCATGTCCCGGAAAAAATGGATGCCGGATTCCGAAGCGGACAGCTAGCCTCGACTAAGCCGGCACCGGACGCTGCGTGAGGCGCTCGATCTGCGGCCGGTCGCCGTCCGCCTTGCCGGTGATCGGCGGGCGCGGCAGCCGCGATTGCCCACCCTCCATCGTGAACGTGTAGTCGAGCGTGTACCACGGCGCCTGCACGTCGGCGGCGGGCGGCGTGCCGCTGTCGTGGCGCACGAAATTTCCGATCAGATGCCGCGTGACGCCGAACTGCGAGTCGGTTTCGAGATTGGGATCGTCCGGCACGTAGACCTGAGAGACCAGGGTCTTGAAGTCCTTTTTCTCGGCCAGGAAGTGCAGATGCGCGGGCCGCATGTTGTGGCGGCCCTGCTTGCGAAAAAGCGCGCCGACCGGCCCGTCGACCGGAACCGGATAGCCGGACGGCTTCACGCTGCGGAAGCCGATGTGACCGTTCGCGTCGGTGGTGAACTTGCCGCGCAGGTTCATGTCGGCCTGCGCCGGGTCCTGGTTCTCGTAATAGCCTTCGGGCGATGACTGCCAGATGTCGACGACCGCGCCTTGGATCGGCTTGCCGGCCTTGTCGTTGAACCAGGCGTTGACGAACAGGGCGGGGCCGGGGGTCGGCGAGCGCACGATCGAGCCGCCGTTCGGCGTCGCGGGCGACTGCTCGCGCCAGAACGGCCCGAGCAGGTTCTGCGCGGTCTCGGTCTGGCCGTTGTCGCCGTTGTTGAGGAGGCAGATCAGCGTCGAGAAGCCGAGCGCGCCCGACATCAGCACGGCCTCGTTGTGCGACTCGCTGGTGTGCTTGCCGATCTGCACCAGGTGGTTGATCGCCGCCTGGAACTCCGGCTCGGTGAGCTTCACCTCGCGCGCGAAGTCGTGCAGGTGGCGAACGAACGCCGCCATGATCTCCTTGAAGCGCGGGTCGTTCGAGCGCTGCAGCTCGGCCAGCACCGCGGTCGTGACGTCTTTTTGGTTTTGGATGATCATGTTCGTTGTCTCGGTCTTTCGTGTCTCAGTCGCGGCGGGCGGGCGGGCTGCCTGTCGCCGCCATCGCCCGCAGGCAGGCCGGGCAGACGCAATCCTCGTTCGCGCCGGCCGCCGGCATCGGCAACCGCACCGGCTCGGCGGCGCACCAGCAGCCGCCGCCGAGGTTGCAGTCGAACGCCGCGCCGCAACGGCCGCAGGTCAGGCGCCGCAGGGCGGGATGGTCGCGGGGCTGTTCCATGGATGCAATGCACGTGGTTGAGCCCCGCGCCACGCCGCCTAGATGCCGCGATTGTAGAAATCGCAGAACCGCTCGACGTTCATCGGACAGGAATGGACCGTAGTTGGTCCAGCCTTCGTATTTCGGCAGCTTCAGCTCGCGCATGGCGTCGTTGTTGTAGCACTTGCCCTCGGAGGCGAGCTGCTTCACCGCCGCCGACAGGTCCTGCAGATACGACAGCGCGTTGCGGGCGTCGTCCTTGGTGCCGGTCTGCTTGCCGCCGGGGCCGGGATGGCCGGGGATCAGCGTCTCCCAGTCCATCGCGATCACCTTGGCGAGCCCTTCCATGATGTCGGGCACATAGTTGTCGGCCATGTTGCGGAACTGCACGGCGCCGAGCGGGATCCAGTCGACGGTGAAGATGATCTTCTCCTTCGGCAGTCGCATCACCAGCGTCGAGTCGGAATGGTTCTTGCCGACATAGTGCAGTTCGAGCGTGGTGTCGCCGAGCTTGATGTCCTTGCGCGGGCCGTCGACGGTCTGGTCGGGGATGACGGTGTCCGGCGCGTTGATCTGCTGCAGCCGCGCCTTGGCGTTCTTGTGCGCCACGAACACCGCCTTCTGATCCTTGAACGGCTGGCCGCCGGCGATGTGATCGAGGTGGCTGTGGCTGTAGATCACGTATTTGATCGGCGCCTTGGTGACCTTCTGGATTTCCTCGATATAGGCCTTGGCGGCCGGGCGCCGCAGGCCGATCGGATCGGTCGCGATCACGCCTTGCGACGTCACGACGAACATCGACTGATGGCCGCCGTAGCGGAAGATGTAGACGTTGTCGGCCACCTTGGTGGTGGCGAAGGGCGGCGGCGTCTGCGCCTGCGCCGCCGTCGTAATCAGAACCAGCCGATGTCAATATGAAGAGCCTACGCAACATCATGTCCTCCATGGCCTCAATGCGCTCCGCCGGGCGGAGTTGCGCAAATTTATCATACGAAAGAGCGGGAGACAGGGTCTCCCGCTCCGATTTTCGCGCCAACATTCGATCTGGCAGCGCGGCCCGTTATTCGGTGCCGCGGCCCCACAGCCCGCAATAGCGCTGCACCGTCAGTGCGCGGCCGGCTTCATAGCCCTGCCAGTTGGCGTATTTCGGGAACGTCACCTCGTTGCCGGCCGGCTGCCAGCACTTGCCGGCGCGCGCGGCGGTTTGCACCGTCGACGACGCGTCCTGCAGCAGCGCGAGGAAATTGCGCACGTCGTCCTTGGTGCCGAGGCGTCCGCCCGGCCCGGGATGACCGGGAATGAGCCGCTCCCAGTCCATCGCCAGCACCTTCTTGACCGAATCTTCCCACTCGATCGGGAACGAGTCGATCATCGCCGACGCCCGGGAAGCTCGCCACCGGCAGGAAGTCGACCGCGAAGATGATCTTGTTCTTGGGCAGCCGCATCACCAGCGAACTGTCCGAGTGATTGCGGCCGAGATACAGCAGCTCGATCTGCGTGCCGCCGAGCGAGATGATGCCGCCCTTGTTGCCCACGGTCAGGTCCGGCATCACCGTGTCCGGATCGTTGAGCAGGGCGAGCCGCTTCTTGACGTTCTCGTGCGCCCAGAACGTCGCGCCGAGCGCCTTGAACGGCTTGCCGCCCGTGATGTGATCGAAGTGGTGGTGGCTGTAGATGACCAGCTTGATCGGCTTGTCGGTCACCTTCTTGATCTCGTCGATATAGGTGGTCGCCGCCTGCGGGCGGGCGAGGGCGATCGGGTCGGTGGCGATGACGCCGTCGTTGGTCACGACGAACATCGATTGATGGTTGCCGTAACGGAAGATGTAGACGTTGTCGGTGCCTTCGACCTTGGTGGTCGCGTAGGGCGGGGGCGTCTGTGCGACGGCCGCCGGGGTCGCGGCGGCCGTGATCGCGGCAGCCGCCAATCCTGCGAGCAAGACTCGCATCATCATGGTGGTTTCTCCCTTTTTTTCCGGGTTGCGCCACCGACGTACGCCAGCGGAATACTGAGGTGTCGCCCCGCTTGCATCATAGCAAGCATCGATCGCGCGCGGGAGGGCCTGGGCCTTCCGCGCTCGAAACGCCGGTGGTGGTTTATTCCGTGCCGCCCGGAGTTTTTTTGCTGCGGCCGCCGCGTTAGCGGCCGTGCTCGCCGCCGAGATAGCCGGCGATCTTCCAGGCGCCGGCATCCTTGATGTAGCACATCTGCTCGCCGATCAGCGGCAGCACCTGGTCGATCGGCACGTAGCCGACCTTGCCGGGCGGCGTCATCACCTTCACGTGGCTCGCCATGACGGTGTTGGCCGGCGAATCGTCGGGAAGGACGCGCACCAGATAGAGCCCGAGCTTGTCGATCACCGGCGCGGTGGCAATAGCGGCCGCGCGCACCTCGATGCCGTCCTTGGTCGGATAGGCCCAGTCGGAGGCGTCGGTCTTGGTCGCGTTGGCGAGTTCGTCGGCGGCCTTCTCGTCGAAGCCCGGCTCGCCCGGCGCGCAGATCACGTTCGGACGCTGCGGGTCCTTCATGGCGGTGCGTTCGACCGCGTAGCCCGCGATCGCGTCCCAGCCGAGCGCGTTGGCGCCGTCGAGGCCGAGCGCCTTGGCGAGATTCTCGATGCCGGGCTTGGTCTTGTCGGCCACGTCGGTGTCTTCCGGGACCCAGAAGAAATCCTTCCACACCAGGCGGGCGAGCGCGGCGCGGTCCTTCTTCTGTGCAATCTCGATCAACTGCTTGCGGAACGGCTCGAACGCCGGGTCCGGCACGACCGCCGGCAGCGTGATGGCGACCGGCTTGTAGGGTCCGGGCGTCACCACGGGCATCGCCTGCGGCGGCGGGGACGCCGGCGGCAGTGGCACCTGGGCCTGCGCAAACGCCGGCGCGAGCGCACCGATCATCATGAGCGCGGTCGCGGCCATAATGGCCGGCATCAGGCGAGGGTGCCGCATCGCAATCTCCTGGTTTCGATCGGTCCAGGATAACGCCGGAATTGCGTCCGCTCTACGGCACCTTGCATGCGCCGCGGCAGGGGCAGGTCACGTGTTCGCGGGTGAATTAGGGGGCTGGCGGGCACCGCCGCCGAGCACGCAAAAGGCGGTTCCAGCCGCGGGGCAGACGGAGGCTGGAACCGCCAGTTGTGACGCTAATACGCCTCTAAATACACGCCTTTACAGGAAAGATACGCGGCGTTTCAGGCACGCGAAAACTAGCCGCAACCCGTGACACCGGCGTGACGCGGCGGGTGCGGCTGTGGATGACGGAGAGGGCGGCAACGGCCGGGCCGGGCGGCCAGGCGCGGGCCGTCCGGGTGCGTCGTTCGCGGACCGGAAATTTGCAAACCAGAACTCCGCCATCGCAAATTCAATCTCCCGCCCGACGCTCGGAACCACGGCCCGGTCATCCGCTTCTAACTGCAAACACGGTGTGCAACATGCCCGCGATCTCGCCCTACCTGCTGCCGATCCTGCTGCTGATCGGCTCCAATGTGTTCATGACGCTCGCCTGGTACGGGCATCTTCGCTTCAAGGAATCGCCGCTCGCGTTGGTGATCGTGGTGGCCTGGCTGATCGCGTTCGTCGAATACTGCATGGCGGTGCCGGCCAACCGCTGGGGCAGCGCGGTCTATACGACGGCCCAGCTCAAGACCATCCAGGAGGTGATTACGCTCCTGGTCTTCGCCGGCTTCTCGATCGTCTATCTGAAAGAGCCGATGACCTGGAATTACGCGATCGGCTTTTTGCTGATCGCCGGCGGGGCATTCTTCGTATTCCGCGGGCCGCTGTGATCGTGGCGGCGCTCCTGAAGGTCGCCATCGGCAGGGCGCTCTTCGCCTAACCGGCGGTAACCATTCTATTTGTTCATGCGCCGGCCATGGTCCGGAAAGGCGGACGGCCGCAATCTTGACACGAGCATTGCGGACGCTCGCCAATTGGGTGGGCGTGTCAGAGTCGAAAGGATATCGACGCATGGCCTCCGATCCGAAAGCCGACGCCGCGCTGGCCTTGCATCGGTTCGGCTTCGGTCCACGCACTGGATCGATCGCCGCCATCGCCTCCGATCCGCGCGGCGCCGTGCTGGCCGAGCTCGACCGGCCGGGCGCCGGACAGATCAACAATCCCGACCTGCCGACCAGCGGCGTCGCTTCGCGCGCCGCCTTCGCATTTCAGCAGGCGCAGAACGCGGCGCGTCAGGCGGCGCGCGTGGCGCAACAGCAGCAGCAGCAGAACGCCGGCGCCAATCAGGCCGAACCGCAGATGAGCATCCCCGGCCAGACGCCGGGCGCGGCCGCCGCCAACGCGCCGCGTACGCCGCCGGTGCCGCAGCAGCTCTATCTCGACGACGCCAAGGCGCGCATCCAGGCCGCGCTCGCCGCCGAGATCGGCGTCGTGGACCGGCTGGTCTGGTTCTGGTCGAACCATTTCTGCGTGTCGGCCGACAAGGCCGGCGTGCGCGCCGCTCGCCGGCGCGTTCGAGCGCGAGGCGATCCGCCCCCATGTGCTCGGCCGGTTCGGCGACATGCTGCTGGCGGTGGAGCAGCATCCGGCGATGCTGATCTATCTCGACAACACCCGCTCGATCGGTCCGGACTCGGTCGCGGGCGTGCGGCAGAAGCGCGGCCTCAACGAAAATCTCGCGCGCGAAATCCTGGAGCTGCATACGCTCGGCGTGCGCAGCGTCTACACCCAGGCTGACGTCACCAGCTTCGCCAACGTGATCACCGGCTGGACCACCGCGCCGCTGCGCCAGGATGCGGTGCACGGCGGCGAGTTCATCTTCAATGCGAACATGCATCAGCCGGGCGCGCACACGGTGATCGGCAAGAGCTACGCCGAGGCCGGCGTCGAGCAGGGCCGTGCGGTGCTCGCCGACGCTGGCGCGCCATCCGGCGACCGCCAAGCACATCGCCGGCAAGCTCGCGCGCCATTTCATCGCCGACGAGCCGCCCCCTGCGCTGGTCGAGCGGCTGTCGAAGCGCTTCCTCGACACGCAGGGCGACCTCAAGGAGGTGACGCAAGGCGCTCGTCGACCTCGCCCGAGGCCTGGAGCGCGCCGCGCAGCAAGCTCAAGCGCCCGAGCGAATGGATGGTCGCCGCGTTGCGCGCCGTCGAGGCCGATCTGCCGCGCAGCACCGATCCGAAGGCGCAGGCGCTCGGCGCGTTCAACCGGCAGCCGCCGGAGATCGGTCCGGTGATGCAGGCGCAGAACCTGCTGGGCGAGCCGCTGTGGCGGCCGAGTGCGCCGAAGGGCTTCGCCGACGAGAGCGGGCCCTGGCTCGACGGCCTGGCGCAACGGCTCGATATCGCCAACCAGCTCGCGCGCCGCGTCGCCGCGACCGCCGATCCGAAGGCGATCGCCGAGGAGGTGCTCGGGCCGCTGGCGTCGGCCGAGACCCGCCAGGCCATCGCGCGCGCCGAGAGCCGGCCGCAGGCGCTGGCGCTGCTGTTCATGTCGCCTGAATTTCAGCGGAGGTGACGCGGCCGTGGCGCAAATAATGTCGCGTCATCCCGGCCAAGCGTTCCGTAGGAACGCGCGAGCCGGGATCGAACAAGATGAGGTCTGCCGATGACTACCAGTTCACGCTCCGACCCGCCGCCAGTTGCTGCTCGGCGCCGGCACGCTGTTCGCCTGGGCCTATCTGCCGAAGGCGGCGCGCGCCGAAGGCCGCGACCCGCGCTTTCTGACGATCGTGCTGCGCGGCGCGCTCGACGGGCTGGCGGCGGTCGCGCCGGTCGGCGATCCGGACTGGGTCAAGCTGCGCGGCGACAAGGCGCTCGTCACCGACGGCAAGACGCCGGCGCTGCCGCTCGACAATTTCTTCGCGGTCAACGCCGCGATGCCGAACCTGCACCGGCTCTATCAGGCGGGCGCGGCGACGATCGTGCATGCCTGCGCGACGCTCGTACCGCGAACGCTCGCATTTCGACGGCCAGGACGTGCTGGAAAGCGGGCTCGGCAAGCCGGGCGCGGTCGACACCGGCTGGCTCAACCGCGCGCTCGCTTCGCTGGCGCCCGAGGGCCGCGCCGGCTCGCGCGACGCCTTCGCGGTCGGGCCGATTGCGCCGCTGGTGGTGCGCGGTCCCGCGCCGGTGCTGTCGTGGACGCCGCGCCGGCTGCCGTCCGCGAGCGACGACACCGTGATGCGGCTGCTCGATCTCTACCGCCACACCGATCCGGTGCTGGCGCGCGTCATGGAGGAGCGGCTCGGGCTCGCGGCGATCGCGCGCGCCGGCGGCATGGACGATGCGCAGCCGCGCGCCGCCGCGGCCGCGCAGGTGCGCGCCTACTTCGCCGAGTCGGCCGGCACGGCGGCGAAGTTCCTGGCGCGGCCGGACGGCCCGCGCATCGGCGCGCTCGCCTTCGACGGCTGGGACACCCACGCCAACGAAGGCGCCGACAGCGGGCGGCTGGCGGCGCTGCTCGGCGCGCTCGACGGCGCGCATCGCGGCGATCGAGACCGAGATGAAGGATGCGTGGCGCCAGACCGTGGTCGCCGTCGTCACCGAGTTCGGCCGCACCGCCCGCATCAACGGCACCGACGGCACCGACCACGGCACCGCGACCGTCGCGCTGCTGGTGGGCGGCGCGCTCAAGGGCGGCCGCGTCATCGCCGACTGGCCGGGGCTCAAGCCCGCCAACCTGCACGAGGGCCGCGACCTCAAGCCGACCACCGATCTGCGCGCCGTGCTCAAGGGCGTGCTGAAGGATCACCTGCGCATGGACGATGCCGTGCTCGCCAGCAAGGTGTTTCCGGACAGCGCCGCGGTGAAGCCGGTGGCCGGGCTGCTGGCCTGATCGCCGGCCGGCCTACTCAGCGTCCGCAATCACCCGATCGATCCACGCCGTGAGCGCGTCCAGCATCTCGGCGCGCACCTGCGCGTCCTTGCGGCCGCTGCGCGCCGGCACGTGGAACGAATGGTCGGCGTCCTGGAACAGCGTCAGCGTGGCGCGCTTGCCAAGTGCCGCGCATACCGGTTCGAGCTGATCGAGCATGGCGAGCGCATCGCGCGTGCCCTGCAGGAACAGCATCGGGACGCGCACGTCGCGCGAGGTGCTCGGCGCGCTCGTGCGACGGCTTGCCGGCCGGATGCAGCGGAAAGCCGAGAAAGATGAGGCCTTGCACGCCTGCCAGCGGCTGCGACGCCTGCGCCTGCGAGGTCATGCGGCCGCCGAACGATTTGCCGCCGGCGAACAGCGGAAGCTTCGGGACGAGGCGCGCGGCTTCGGCGACGGCGGCGCGCACGGTGGCGTGCGCAAGCTTGGGCGGATCGGGCCGCTTGCCGCCCTGTTCCATGTAGGGGAACTGGTAGCGCAAGGTCGCGATGCCGCGCTCGCCGAGTTCCGCCGCCACCGCCGCCATGAACGGATGCTTCATTCCGGCGCCGGCGCCGTGGGCCAGCACGTAGCAGGCGCGTGCGCGCGCCGGCGCGGTCAGCAGGCCGGAGACCTTGGTCGTGTCGCTGACCGGGATAGTGACGGGCTTTGCGTCGGCTACGGGCACGGGGTTGCTCCCAGCGGGGCTTGTTCTACATATAGCCGGAGCGCCACGCATCGCACCTGCACGCGAGGGAAGCCATGTGCCGGAACATCCGCACCCTGTTCAACTTCGAGCCGCCGGCCACGGACGTGGAGATCCATGCCTCCGCGCTGCAATTCGTGCGCAAGCTGAGCGGCTATACGCAACCGTCCAAGGTCAACGAGGCGGCGTTCCGGCGCGCGGTCGAGGAAGTTTCCGCCGCGGCCAACCGGCTGCTGGCGTCGCTGGAAACGACGGCGCCGCCGCGCGACCGCGAGATCGAGGCGGAGAAGGCGCGCGAGCGGTCGAAGGCAAGGTTCGCCTGACGGACTATTCCGTCATCGCGCAGGATCGCCGGTGCGGCTCGCCGCGACCGGGCGCGGCCTTGACGCAGGACACGTAGCGCTCCAGGCGGCGCTCGAACAGCGCGCGGGCGGCGGCGGGCGACAGCCGCGCAAGCTGGCCGGCCATGCTGCGGCTGACCTGGAAGTGCTGATAGTCCGGGCTGTTCCAATAGCCGCCCCAGACCAGCAATCCGTGCTCGGCGAACACGTCGATGACGGCCTCGGCCATGCCCGGGCGCTGGTTCTTCCGTGTGAGATAGGCGGCGCCGGCTCTCGGCTCGACCTGCAGCCGCCCGCTGATCATGCGCAGCACGTAGGGGTTCTGCACCGGGTTGAGGTCGATCGCGAGACCGTAGGCGTGCATCGAGATCGCCCCGGTGGCCTCGACGGCGCGGACGTTGAACGCCGACGTGTTGTTGTCGGCCATCGAGGCGTCGTCGTTGCCGTTGTACTGGTTCATCAGCTTGGCGCTGGCGACCGGGAATTTCCGCTCGCGCAGCGCGGCGAAGATCTGCATCACGCGCTCCGCAAGCGCATCCATGACGACGATCTCGCCGTCGCCGTGGATCTGCCCGTCGAATCCCACATAGCCGAACCGGACCAGCCGCAGCCGCTCGCAGCCGACCGGCGCGCCGGGATTCATCACCCGCCGCCGCTTCATGTCGGTGCAGAGTTCGGTCGATATGGCGCTGACGGAATCGGTCGGCGCCGGCTCGGCGTGGCCTGTCTGCGCGAAGAAACCAAGCGCGAGACCAGGCGGCGACGGCGGCGCAATGGGCGGACCGCACGTCACCTGCGGCCGCGCCCATCGCGTCCTTACTCCGCCGCCTGCATTTCGGGCGCGTCGATGAAGCCGCCCGACTGCCGCCGCCACAGCGCGGCATAGTGGCCGCCGAGCGCCAGGAGTTCGGCGTGCGTGCCCTGCTCGACGATGCGACCGCGGTCGAGCACGATCAGCCGGTCCATGCGCGCGATGGTCGAGAGCCGGTGCGCGATCGCGATCACGGTCTTGCCCGTCATCAGCGTGCCGAGCGACGACTGGATCGCGGCCTCGACCTCGCTGTCGAGCGCGGAGGTCGCCTCGTCGAGCACCAGGATCGGCGCGTCTTTCAGGATCACGCGCGCGATCGCGATGCGCTGGCGCTGGCCGCCGGACAGTTTCACGCCGCGCTCGCCGACCTGGGCGTCGAAGCCGCGCCGTCCCTTCCAGTCTTCGAGTTCGCCGATGAACTCTTCGGCGTGCGCGAGCTTGGCCGCGTTGACGATCTCCGCCTCGGTCGCGCTCGGGCGGCCGTAGCGGATGTTGTCGCGGATCGAGCGATGCAGCAGCGAGGTGTCCTGCGTGACCATCGAGATCTGGGCGCGCAGGCTCTCCTGCGTCACCGTCGCGATGTCCACCCCGTCGATGCGGATGTGTCCGCCCTCGAGGTCGAAGAAGCGCAGCAGCAGGTTGACCATCGTCGACTTGCCGGCGCCGGAGCGGCCGATCAGGCCGATCTTCTCGCCGGGCTTGACCGTGAGCGTCAGCGCGTCGATCACCGCAGCCGAGCGCGGCGTTCCGTCATTGCGCTCCCGCGCCTGACGGCCATATCCGAAGGTCACGTCCTCGAAGCGGATCTCGCCCTGCGCCACCTTGAGTTCGGTCGCGTCCGGCCGGTCGGTGAGCGCGATCGGCCGGGCGATGGTCATCATGCCCTCCTGGATCACGCCGATGTTCTCGAAGATCGAGGTGATCTGCCAGGCGACCCAGCCGGCGATGTTGACGATCTGCCAGCAGAGCGGCAGCGCCATCGCGACGGTGCCGATCTCGACCTTGCCCTGCGTCCACAGCACCAGCGCGAGCGCGCCCGTCGATGTCACCATCAGCGCGTTGAGCGTCGACAGGCACAAGCCGAACAGCGTGTTGAGCCGCAGCAGGCGATAGAACAGCCCGCTGTGCGTGTCGATGGCGTCGCGCACATAGGCGTCTTCCTCGTGCGGGCGCGCGAACAGCTTCACCGTGAGGATGTTGGTGTAGCTGTCGACGATGCGCCCGGTGAGCATGGAGCGCCCCTCGGACACCTCCTTCGAGCGGTCGCGCATGCGCGGCACGATGACGAACAGGAACGCGATGTAGCCGGCGAACCAGAATACGATCGGCAGCGCGAGCCACGGATCGGCGGAGGCGAGCAGGATCAGCGCGGCGGTGCCGTAGACCAGGATGTACCAGACGCTGGTCAGCATCGCGACCGTGGTCTCGCGGATCGCCGGGCCGGTCTGCATCACGCGGTTGGCAATGCGGCCGGCAAAGTCGTTCTGGAAGAACGCCCACGACTGGCGCACCACGTACCAGTGGTTCTGCCAGCGGATGCGGTTCGACACGTTGGTGGAGATCGCCTGGTTGGCGAGCAGGTTCTGCATGGTCAGCGCCAGCGGCCGCGCGATCAGGATCACCAGCGCCATGCCGACGAGGTGCGGCCAGAACTGCGCGAACAGCGTGTCGGGCGGGTTCGCGGTGATCAGCGTGACGACGCGGCCCATGAACACCGGAATGGTGGTGTCGAGCAGCGCGACCACGAAGCCGGCCGCGAACAGCGCGACGAACAGGCCTTTCGACTGACGGATGAAATGCCAGAAGAACGCGACGAAGCTCGCCGGCGGCTCGGTCTGCTCCGGCGTGTCGGTCGGGTTCAGCAATCGCTCGAAGAACGTGAACATCTCAGGCTCGTGCAAACGCTCGGCGCCGCGCGGTACGCATCCCGTCCCGCGCGGCGGCCGAACATATAATGAATCGGATAGCAGTGCTTAAAATTCGATCATGACGGCATCAAGGCGCGGACCGCGCATTCACTTCTGTGCCGGCGTTACGCGCAGGATACGGCCGTTGGCGCTGTCGGTCAGCAGATAGAGCGCGCCGTCCGGCCCCTGGCGCACGTCGCGGATGCGTTCCTGCAGGTCCTGCAGCAGGCGTTCCTCCCTCACGACCTTCTCGCCGTCGAGTTCGAGCCGCACCAGCATCTGCCCGGCCAGCGCGCCGACGAACAGATTTCCCTTCCAGGCGGGAAATGCCGGCGCGGTGTAGAACGCCATGCCGGACGGCGCGATCGAGGGCACCCAATATTTGACCGGCTGCTCCATGCCGTCCTTGTGCGTGCTGTCGTGGATCTTGGCGCCGCTGTAGTCGATGCCGTAGCCGATCACCGGCCAGCCGTAGTTCCTGCCCTTCTCGAGCGGATGTTGACCTCGTCGCCGCCGCGCGGGCCGTGCTCGATCTCCCACAGCTTTCCGGTCTGCGGATGCAGCGCCGCGCCCTGCGAATTGCGGTGGCCGTAGCTCCAGATTTCCGGCTTGGCGCCCGGCCTGCCGACGAACGGATTGTCGGGCGGCACCGAGCCGTCGGGCCGGATGCGGACGATCTTGCCGAGGTGGTTGCCGAGATTTTGCGCCTCGTCGCGATAGCGGAAATGGTCGCCCATGGTGAGGAACAGGTTGCCGTCCGGCGTCTGCACGATCCGGCAGCCGAAGTGATTGCCGCTCGACAGCGGTCCGTCCTGGCGGAAGATCACCTTGACGTCGTCGAGCCGCGGCGCGCCTTCGTCGACCAGGCGCGCGCGCGCCAGCGCGGTGCGGCCGCCGCCATCGGCCGGCTCGGCGAAGCAGAAATAGATCGTGTTGTTCTGCGCGTAGCCGCGGTCGAGCGCCACATCGTGCAATCCGCCCTGGCCGCTCGCAAACACCTTCGGCACGCCGCCGAGCGGCGGCGAGAGCTTGCCGTCCTTGCCGGCGATGTGCATGCGCCCGCGGCGTTCGGTGACCAGCATCCGGCCGTCGGGCAGGAACGCGAGCGACCACGGATGATCGAGCCCGCGCACGACCGTCTCGACCGTGACGCCCGCCGTGTTCTGCGCCGCCGCAGGATCAACGCCGATGGCGGCGAGAATGCCGCAGGCGGCGGCCGTTGCTGAAAATCCTAGCCTCATGCGAATCTCCGGACATTCCCGGCGACAACATTTGCCGCACGGGCTCGTTCCACAAGTGGGTGGCCTTCACATGCTGGTGACGGGTGGTCTTTCGCAGGCATCGCGCCCATGCCATCGTCACGGCCCAATAGAACAAGACCGCTGAATCGAGCGGCATCTCGGAAAGGGGCGGTTCGGGAGGAAATCATGCGGTGGTTCGTTGCGATTGTGCTCGCGATTTGGGCAGGACTCGGCAGTGCGAGCGCGCAGGTCTATCCGTCGCGGCCGGTGACGATGATCGTGCCGTTTCCCGGCCGGCGGCGTCACCGACATCGTGGCGCGCCTGATGAGCGAATACATGCGCGCCCGCGCTCGGCCAGCCGGTCGTGGCCGAGAACGTGGCCGGCGCCGGCGGCACGATCGGCGTGACCGCGCCTGTTCCGCTCTGCGCCCGACGGCTACACGTTCGCGATCGGCCAATGGACGTCCCATGTCGGCGCCGGCGCGATGTACACGCTGCCGTTCGACTACCTCGCCGACTTCGAGCCGATCGCGATGGTTTCGATCGGGCCGCTCTGGATCATCGGCCGCAAGGACTTTCCGGCGAAAGACATCCGCGAGCTGATCGCGTGGCTCAAGGCCAATCCGGGCAAGGCGTCGGTCGGCGACCATCGGCGCCGGCAGCGGCGCGCATATGTGCATGATCTATTTCGCCAACGAAGACCAAGACGAGCATGCAGTTCGTGCCGTATCGCGGCGCCGCGCCGGCGATGCAGGATATGATGCTCGGGCAGATCGACCTGTTCTGTCCGGAGGCCGGCCAGACGCTGCCGCAGTTCAACGCCGGCTCGATCAAGGCCTATGCGGTGATGGGCGACAAGCGCTGGTTCAAGGCGCCCGATGTGCCGACCGTCGCGGAGGTCGGCGTGCCCGGTGTCGAGTTTCCGTTCTGGCACGGACTGTGGGCGCCGAAGGGCACGCCCAAGGACGTGATCGCGCAAGCTCAATGCCGCCGTCGTCGATGCGCTGGCCAATCCGGTCGTGCGCGGCGCGCTCGACGATCTCGGCCAGATCATCGCGACCGCGCGAGCAGCAGACGCCGGCGGCGCTTGCGGCCTGGCACAAGGCCGAGATCGACAAATGGTGGCCGTTCATCAAGGCGGCCAACATCAAGGTCGAGGCCCATTGAAGCGCATAGTTGCCGCGCAGCGGCGTTGCCGTCCCCAAAAACGGTTACCGCCGCACGTCTCATCGACGTGCGGCGGTAACACCCCCGACCGACCCTGCCGCTTGCTCAGTTAAACGATCATTCCCCGATCAGTCCCGACTGCGCTCGTCACTCGCCATGATGGCGGTGAGCCCACCCATCCCCGACAACAGCAAACCGATGAACACCGCGATCGCGAGCGGCGCGCCGTCGCCCTTGGCGACCGCGATCGCCACGTCGGCGCGCGCGATCCCGATCGACACCGCGGTGACGGCGACGACGGTCGACAGCGCAAGCGCGGCTGTGGTGATCAGCTCGACGGACGCAATCGAGCGGTGCTTCGGCGCAATGGGGCGCTCATGCTTGAATCGTGCGCCGGTCGGGTTCCTCAACATTTCAGTCTCCGCGAATCAGTCTTGTCTGTTGCGACGAAACTCGCGGTGCACGGCGGCGCCCATTCGGCCGGACTTGGGCGAAGGCTTTGGCGAATAAGGGCAATTTTATGTTTTGGGTTAATGAAGCGTTAACGCAGAACGCTTTTGCCGGAAGGTGTGATCCGTTTGCGACAGAGTTCCGCGGTTTGGCGGCTTATTCGGCCGCGGCGACCGCGGCCGCGTGGCCGTCCATGGTCTCATGTCCGGGATGCGCCGCGATCCGCGCCAGCCATTCGCGGATCGCCGGAAATGGCGTCAGGTCGAAATCGCATTCGTGCGCGAGATGGGCGTAGGCGTAGAGCGCGATGTCGGCGACCGAGTAGCGCTCGGCCACGAAATAGGCGTGCCGCCGCAGATGATTTTCCATCACGCCGAGCGAGCGGTTGCCGTTCTCCATCCAGTCTTCGAGCGCGTGCTGCTGCAGGTCGCGGCCGCCCTTGACCAGCGCCAGCCAGAAATACGCGGCGCCGATATTGGGCTCGATGCTGTGCTGCTCGAAGAACATCCATTGCAGCGCCTCGGCGCGGTCGAAGCGGTTCTCCGGCCGCAGCCAGCGTGTTGCTGGCGAGGTGCCACAGGATCGCATTCGACTCGGCGAGATAGCGGCCCGGCTCGACTTCGAGCAGCGGGACCTGGCCGTTCGGATTCTTGTCAAGGAATTCAGGCGTGCGGCTTTCGCCCTTGAGGATGTCGACCTCGACCAGGCGATAGGCGAAGCCGAGCTGGGCGAGCGCGAGCCTCACCTTGTAGCTATTGCCGGAGCGCTGCATCGAATAGAGCGTGTACATGAATTCCCCGAACCGCCGACGCCCAGCCATGAGCCACCGGCCACCGACGCCCTAGGACATGACCACGGCAATGTGGTGACGGCGAAGCAAATCTAGGTGATGGGCCGCCGCGATGCGACTGTTGCAGCGCAAAAAAGAGAGATGTCCTATTCGCTGCCGGCGAGTTGGGGAAATTTGCTCAGCGGGACCGGCGAATGTGACGGTTTCATTCCAGCGTGCAGTGCGATCAGATGCGCGGCGTAGATGCTGAGCGCCGCCAGCGCGATACCGGCGAACACGTCGGCAAAGTAGTGCGAGCCGTCGATCGGGGTGCCGCCGAGCATCAATAGATTCAACGCCAAAATCGCCCAGCGCAATTTCGGCACCGGCCACAGTCCGGCGATCAGCACCACGGCGAGCGCCGCGTGCAGGCTGGGGAAGGTGATGATGCCCTCGGAGCCGACCGCGACCAGATCGCGGAACGAGCCGTCGCGCAGACCGTAGAACACCGGCCAGCTCGTGCTCACCGCCGGCAGGATGACCGGGGAGTCGGCCGCCGTCAGTCCGTAATAGGGCCAGACGCCGGCCGCCGGCAGCACCGCCGAAATCGCGATGCAGATGAGCGCGGCGAAGATGAAGGCCAGCGTATAGACCCGCAGCCAGACCAGCCGCCCGGTATAGGCCAGGCACAGCACCACGGTGGTCATCTGCAGCGTCAGGCTGAGATAGCTCACGCGCAGCGGCGCGTAGAGCAGCGGCGCCGCGTTCATGGCGGCGAGCAGCGCCTTCCAGTCGAGCCCGAGCGCGCGGTCGATGGCGTCGAAGGCGTGATCGTAAAGCGGCAAGCCGGCGCCGAGCGCCGCCGCCAGATAGGAGAGCGGCGCGCCGACCGCCGCAAACGCGATCACCTGCGCGGTCGAGGTCAGACCCGAGGCGAGCCGCGCATCCTTGCGCCAGTGGCGATAGACGAAGCCGCCCGCGATCAGGATCGCGCAGGCGATGCCGGGCCCGAGAAAGCTATGCCATACGATCTGGAAGCGGCTCGACATGCGGCGCGGCGAGCACGCAGGCCGCCGTCAGCGCCACCAGCGCCCAGATCAGGCGATCGAGCCGGCGCAGCGTGCGAGCCTCGCCATCCATCGGCGGCGTCCTGGTCTCGTTGGCGACGGCTTGAGCGCTAGCAGGCGTGCCTTGCCGCGCGGTTAATGCGGGAAAAGTGCGGCGCTCGCGACGGGCGAAGCAGTGCGCGCCAACACCCGGATTCAGCGCGATATTTCAGTGATCGCCGTCACTTTCGCGCCGATATATTGTGACTTGCTGTCCGCCGCCGGGACCGTTAGGAAGCTCGTCCAAGTGGGTGATAAGGAGATTCCCCATGGCCTTCGCCGCCGAACAGCTCAAGCCCGCCGCCGCGCCGGCCGAATTGCTGGCCCGTTCGCTCAAGCGCATCAAGCCGTCCGCCACCATCGCGGTGACCGACAAGGCGCGCGCGCTCAAACTGGCCGGCCGCGACGTCATCGGCCTGGGCGCCGGCGAGCCCGACTTCGACACGCCCGACAACATCAAGCTGGCGGCGATCCGCGCCATCAGCGAGGGCAAGACCTCGAAATACACCGCCGTCGACGGCATGGCCGAGCTCAAGGCCGCGGTCGCGCGCAAGTTCAAGCGCGAGAACGCGCTCGACTACAAGCCGTCGCAGATCATCGTCGGCACCGGCGGCAAGCAGGTGCTCTACAACGCCTTCATGGTCACGCTCAATCCGGGCGACGAGGTGATCATCCCGGCGCCCTACTGGGTCAGCTATCCGGACATGGTGATGCTGGCGGGCGGCGAGCCGGTGACGGTGCCGACCACGATGGAGTCGGGCTTCAAGATGACGCCCGAGGCGCTGGAGCGCGCGATCACGCCGAAGACCAAATGGGTGCTGCTGCAACTCGCCGTCGAACCCGACCGGCGCGGCCTACACGCGCGCCGAGCTCAAGAAGCTCACCGACGTGCTGCTGCGCCATCCGCATGTCTTGGTCATGACCGACGACATGTACGAGCACCTGGTCTACGACGACTTCGAGTTCTTCTCGCCGGCGCAGCTCGAGCCGCGGCTCTACGAGCGCACGCTCACGATCAACGGCTGCTCCAAGGCCTACTGCATGACCGGCTGGCGCATCGGCTATGCCGGCGGGCCCGAGCAGCTGATCAAGGCGATGGCGATGATCCAGTCGCAGTCGACCTCGAACCCGACCGCGGTGTCGCAATGGGCGGCGGTCGAGGCGCTCGACGGTCCGCAGGACTTCATCGCCAAGCACAACGCCATCTTCAAGCAGCGCCGCGATCTCTGCGTCTCGATGCTCAACCAGGCCAACGGCATCAAGTGCCCGAAGCCGGAGGGCGCGTTCTACGTCTATCCATCCTGCGCAGGGACGATCGGCAAGACCGCGCCGAGCGGCAAGAAGCTCGCGACCGACGAGGACTTCGTCACCGAGCTGCTGGAGGCCGAGGGCGTGGCGGTGGTGCAGGGCACGCCGTTCGGCTTCGGTCCGGCGTTCCGCATCTCCTACGCGACCAAGACCGAGGACGTGGAGGAGGCCTGCCGGCGCATCCAGCGCTTCTGCGGCAATCTCAGGTGAGCGCACGCCGGCAGGGCGACAGCCCGGCCGGCTTTGCGTAAGATCAATACGAGGGCGTGCAAGCCGAGCTAGCCTGCACGCCCGATACAACATGGAGGGGCTCATGAGGGGTTATCTTGCGCGTCTTGCCGGCATCGCCGCGACGCTGGCGATTGCAGTCATGTTCGCACAACCGGCGGCCGCGCAGCGGGTCAGGGCCGGTCTGCTCGACCTGCGACGTGTCGGCCGGCTTCGGCTTCATCATCGGGTCCTCGAAGTCGGTGTTCTGCATGTTCACGCCCGACCAGGGCGGCCCGCCCGAGCAATATGTCGGATCGATCAGAAAATTCGGGCTCGATATCGGCGTGACCGCCGCCGGCGTCATGGTGTGGGGCGTATTCAACGAGACGACGCGCGGCCCGGGCTTCCTGACCGGCGACTACGTCGGCGCGACCGGCGAGGCCACCGTTGCGGCCGGCCTCGGCGCCAACGTCCTGATCGGCGGCTCCAACCGGACGGTTGCGCTGCAGCCGGTCTCGGTCACCGGACAGGTCGGACTGAATTTGGCGCTCGGCGTCGCCGATCTGCACTTGCAGCTGCGCTGACGCCTCGCAAAACGTCGAACAAGGCTGGCGGCCGTCCTCACGGGCGGCCGTTTTGCTTGGCCGAACGATCCCGGCGCGCTGCTCACTTTCGCCGGTTCCACGGCTTCGATGGGACACTTCCGCCTCTTGCCAATCCCCCCTCGGTCCTGAAACGATAGTGCTCCGGCCCGCAAAGAAGGCCGCATCTCGGTTCAAAGGGAGGCGGAAATGGCACAGAACGGCACACGAGTTTCGGGTCCACGGTGCATCGCGCTGGTGGGCCCGTTCCAGAGCGGCAAGACCACGCTGCTCGAAGCGATCCTCGCGCGTACCGGTGCGATCCCGCGCCAGGGCACCGTCGAGGCGGGCACCACGGTCGGCGACGCCAGCAAGGAAGCCCGCCACCACCACATGAGCGTCGAGCTGTCGGTCGCCACCACGACGTTCATGGGCGACACCTACACCTTCATCGATTGTCCCGGCTCGGTCGAATTCATGCACGACATGCGCGCCGCGCTGCCGGCGGTCGATGCCGCGGTCGTGGTGTGCGAGGCGGACGAGAAGAAGATTCCGCAACTGCAGCTCATCCTGCGCGAGCTCGAAGATCTGAAGATCCCGCGCTTCCTGTTCCTCAACAAGATCGACAAGGCCGACAAGCGCGTGCGCGACGACGCTCGCGACTCTTGCAGCCGGCCTCGCGCGTGCCGCTGCTGCTGCGGCAGATCCCGATCTGGTCGGGCGACATCATCACCGGCTTTACCGATCTCGCGCTCGAGCGCGCCTTTGTCTACAAGGAGCACGCGCCGTCGGAGGTGATCGGACTCGAAGGCGAGGACCTCAGCCGCGAGAAGGAAGCGCGCTTCACGATGCTGGAGACGCTCGCCGATCACGACGACGAGCTGATGGAGCAGTTGCTCGAGGACATTCCGCCGCCGCGCGACAAGATCTTCGACGATCTCACCAAGGAGCTGCGCGACGGCCTGGTCTGCCCGGTGCTGATCGGGACCGCGACCACGCACCAACGGCGTGCTGCGCCTGATGAAGGCGTTGCGCCACGAGGTCCCGGGCATCGCCGTGACCACCCAGCGGCTCGGCGTGAAATCGGGCGCCGATCCGGTCGCCTATGTGATGAAGACGTTCCACACCGCGCACGGCGGCAAGATGTCGGTGGTGCGCGTGCTCAACGGCCAGGTCGCCGACAGCACGACCTTCATCACGCCCGAGCGCGAGGCCGGCCGCGTCGCCGGCATCTTCAAGCTGCTCGGCCAGCACACCGAGAAGCGCGGGCCGCGCACAGCTCGGCGAGACGGTCGCGCTCGGCAAGCTCGATCACGCCAATACCGGCGACACGCTCACCGCCGGCAAGCAGGCGCATCCGGCCGTGGCCAAGGTCGAGGCGCTTGCCGCCGGTGCTCGCGATCGCGGTCGCCGCCAAGGAGCGCAAGGACGACGTCAAGCTCGGCCAGGCGCTGCACCGGCTGCTGGAGGAGGACCCCTCGATCAGCGTCGTGCACAACGCCGAGGCGCACGAGGTGGTGGCCTGGGGCCAGGGCGAGATGCACCTGCGCGTCGCGACCGAGCGGCTCGCCGACCGCTTCGGCGTGGTGATCGCGACCCAGCAAGCCGACGGTCGGCTACCGCGAGACCATCAAGAAGGGCATCGTGCAGCGCGGCCGCCACAAGAAGCAGTCCGGCGGCCACGGGCAGTACGGCGACGTGGTGCTCGACATCAAGCCGCTGCCGCGCGACCAGGGCTTCAAGTTCGTCGACGAGATCAAGGGCGGCGTGGTGCCGCGCAACTACATCCCGTCGGTGGAGGAGGGCGTGATCGACGCGCTCAAGCGCGGCCCGCTCGGCTTCCCGGTGGTCGACGTGCAGGTGAAGCTGATCGACGGCTCGTACCACACCGTCGATTCCTCCGACATGGCGTTCCAGACCGCCGGCCGCATCGGCATCCACGAAGGGCTGCCGCAGTGCCAGCCGGTGCTGCTCGAGCCGATCTACCAGGTCGAGATCGTCTGCCCGATCGGAGGCCACCGCCAAGATGAACGCGCTGATGTCGGGACGGCGCGGCCAGATTCTCGGCTTCGACACCCGCGAGGGCTGGGACCGGCTGGGACGTCGTGCGGGTGCAGATGCCGGAGTCGGAGATCGGCGACCTGATCGTGGAGGTGCGCTCGGCGACCGCCGGGGTCGGCAGCTTCACGTTCAAGTTCGACCACATGGCGGAACTGACCGGCCGCACCGCCGATCAGATCGTCGCGGCGCGCAAGGCGCAGCAGGCCGCGGCTTAGCGCTTTCGTCCCTCGCCCCGCGAAGCGGCCCTTCGCTGCGCGCTCGTCCCCGCTACGCGCGGGCGAGGGAGCGCACCGCCCGTATGATCGATTGCCGGTTACCATTTGCAAAGCATGATTGCGGTTCCGCCGCCGCTATTAACGGTATGCCTCTGATTTTGCGGCATAAATCACGCGAAAACTTTGGACAAATGGTCCGGCGGCATTGGCCGGACGAGGCGTCACGAGCATTCGCATGCTGGACGGCGCTGCGCGATCTGTTTTCGTCCGGCAAGAACGAGGCCGAGCCGACGGACGGCAAGGTCACGCTCGTCGACGTGCTCGAGCGCAACTGGTTCGAGCTGTTCTACCAGCCCAAGATCGATCTCAAGACCATGCGGCTCGTGGGCGCCGAGGCGCTGGTGCGCGCGCGCCATCCGACCCGCGGCGTGCTGCCGCCGGGCGTGTTCCTGCCGGGTGCCGGCGAAGCGGAGATGCTGGCGCTGACCGAGCGCGTCATCGTCACCGCGCTCCAGGACTGGGAGGACTGCGCCGCCAACGGCATGTCGGTGAAGCTCTCCGTCAACGTGCCGGTCTCGGCGCTGGTCAAGCTGCCGATCCCGCAGATCGTGCGCGAGGAGCGCCCGCTGGCGGCGAACTGGCCGGGCCTGATCATGGAAGTGACCGAGGACGAGATCATCCACGATCTCGAAGATCGCCAACGACGTCGCCGACGCGCTGCGCTCGCTCAACTGCTCGCTCGCGCTCGACGATTTCGGCGCCGGCTATTCGTCGCTCGCCGGCTGCGGCAGCTGCCGTTCAGCGAGCTCAAGATCGACCGCAGCTACGTGACCAACTGCAACACCGACCGGATCAGTGCCGGGCTGTGCGAGACCATCGTCGATCTCGGCAAGCGGTTCGGGCTCAAGACCGTGGCCGAGGGCATCGAGACCACGCACGAGAGCCACAAGCTGCAGGGCATCGGCTGCAATATCGGGCAGGGCTACCTGTTCGCCAAGCCGATGTCGAAGGACCAGCTGATCGGCATCATGCGCCGGCGGCTGATGCCGGCCGCCGCCGCGTGCCGCAGCGGGCCGTGCTGGTCCGGGCCTGATCACGCGCCCTCTCCATCCCATATCTGTGACTTGCGGGTGATCCCGCCGCCGCGTACCTCTGTGGCATCGAAGCCGGAGGACGCCGCCATGCACGTCATTCGCCGCCGCGGATGGGAAATCCCCGAGCGCCTGGCCACGCCCGAGCACCTGTTTCTCAACCGCCGCGCCTTCCTGGCGGCGAGCGGGGCGGCGGCAGTGTCGCTGTCGCCCGGGCTGGCGCTGGCGCAGCGCGTCTCCGATCTGCCCGACCCGACCAAGGATCTCTATCCGGCCAAGCGCAACGAGAAATTCGAGCTCGACCGGCCGGTGACCGACGAGAAGATCAACATCAGCTACAACAATTTCTACGAATTCGGCACCTCGAAGAACGTCGTGCGGGCCGCGCAGGCGCTCAAGTTGCGGCCCTGGACGGTCAAGCTCGACGGCATGGTCGAGAAGCCGCAGGAGATCGGCATCGACGATCTCATCCGCGCGATGCCGCTGGAGGAGCGGCTCTACCGGCACCGCTGCGTCGAGGCGTGGTCGATGGCGATCCCGTGGTCGGGCTTCCCGTTCGCCAAGCTGGTCGAGCTGGCGAAGCCGTTGTCGTCGGCGAAATACGTCCGGATGGAGACCTTCAACGATTCCGCCATGGCGCCCGGTCAGCGGTCGCCGCAGTATCCCTGGCCGTATGTCGAAGGGCTGACGATCGCGGAGGCGACCAACGAGCTGACATTCCTGGTCACCGGCGCCTACGGCAAGCCGGTGGCGAAGCAGATGGGCGCGCCGCTGCGGCTTGCGGTGCCGTGGAAGTACGGCTTCAAGTCGATCAAGTCGATCGTGCGCTTCAGCTTCACCGACCAGCGGCCGAAGGGCCTGTGGGAGGCGCTGCAGCCGGCCGAGTACGGCTTCTGGGCGAACGTCAATCCGAAGGTCTCGCATCCGCGCTGGAGCCAGGCCGACGAAGAGATCATCGGCCGCTCCGAGCGCCGGCCGACCTTGCTGTTCAACGGCTACGGCGATTACGTCGCGCAGCTTTACAAGGGGCTCGAAAGCGAGCGCCTCTACGTCTGACCTGCGCGCTCACCGCGGCACCGGGCGAAAGGGGCTGTCGCCGCCCGGGCCCGTGCCGATCACCGGCATGACCCAGTAGCAGGTGCCTTTCACGACCGAGAAATTCGGGCCCCATTCGAGATCGGCGCTGTCGCCGATCTGCAGGCCGAGCGTGAGCGATGCAAACTTGCTCTCGCTCGATTTCAACTCGCTCACGCCGGTCGAGGGCTTCCACTTGTAGACCGTCTGCGTTGCCGGATCCTTGACGGCGAAGGTGACCGGCTTGCGATAGAGCACGAACACGCTGTTGCGCAGACCCAGCAGCGCGTCCTGCGACGACACCAGCATCGCGGACGGGCCGATCTTGTCGATCGGCGCCGGATCCCAGCCGGTCACCCGCTTGCCCGAGGGCGCGAGCGGAATGATCAGGAAATACAGGGTTTCCGCGTACTGCTTGGCGTAGACGTCGCATTCCGCCATGGCCTGCAACAGCCAGCCATAGTCGTCCTGGCCGGTCGCGGTGCTTTGCGGAACGGTCGTCGTCGCCGACGGCGGGCTCAAGTTCCACAGCCAGGCTCTGGCGCCGAGATAGATCGCTCCGCCGAGGACCACCAGCAGCGCCAGCGCCGCGCCCATCGTGATCGCGTTCGGCTGGTTCGGCAGGCCGCAGCGCGCGCAAGCTCGAGCGAAGTACGAAACCGCGGCGTCACAGTTCGCGCACTTGCCGGCAGGCATTCCTGCTCCAGTCGGTTCCGGTGGAATCGCGGGAAGTTTAGCCGATCCGGGCCGGCGGTTCGAGCGCGCCGGCTAGTGCGATGCCCCTAGCTGGTACCTTCGCCGGCCTCGACGGCGGCGAGCTTGCTGCGCCAGTCCTGCCGCTTGCGGATCGCGCTCCAGGCCGCGAGCGCGAGCAGCACGACGCAGACCGCGATCAGCGCGGACGCGGTCCAGCTGCGGAAGAAGATCAGCCAGTTGCCGTTCGACATGATCAGCGACTGCCGCAGCGACATTTCGAAGATCGGCGCGATCACCAGGCCGAGCACCAGCGGCGCCGGATCGAGCCCGAACTTGCGCAGCCCATAGCCGACGACGCCCATGATCAGCATGATCCAGACGTCGACGACCGAGCCCGACACCACGTAGACGCCGATGATGCAGAACATGATCACCAGCGGGTAGAGATAGACGTAAGGAATGCGCAGCACGTTCACGAACAGCCCGACCAGCGGCAGGTTGAGCAGCAGCAGCATCACGTTGCCGACATACATCGAGGCGACGAAGCCCCAGAACACGTCCGGGTGGTCGTTCACCAGCGTCGGTCCGGGCGGCACGCCGTGGATCATCAGCGCGGCGATCAGCACCGCGGTGATCGGCCCGGTCGGCAGTCCGAGCGCCAGCATCGGCACGAATGCGCCGGTCGAGGCGGCATTGTTGGCCGATTCAGGCCCCGCGACGCCCGCGACCGCGCCCTTGCCGAATTCTTCCGGGTGCTTGGAGATGCGGCGCTCCACCGCGTAGGAGAGAAAGCTCGAGATGATGTGGGCGGAGCCGGGCGTCAGCCCGATCAGGAAGCCCATGATGCTGCCGCGCGCGATCGGCATCGCCGATTGCCGCCATTCCAGCCGGCTCGGCAACAGCTCGCGCAATTTGGGCGCGATCACCTTGCCGATCACGTCGGCCGACGGCGTCGCGAGGATTTCGCCCAGCCCGAACAGCCCGACTGCGACCGGCACGATGCCGATGCCGTCGCCCAGCTCCGGGATGTCGAACGAGAACCGGAAGTGGCCGGTCATGTTGTCGATGCCGATGGTGCCGAGCAGGAGGCCGACGGCGGCCATCAGCAAGGTGCGCGGCAGCGAGGTCGACGACATGTAGGCGAGGAACACCAGGCCGAGCACCAGCAGCGCGGTGTATTCGGGGGGCCCGAATCCCAGCGCGAAGGCGGCGAGCGGCGGCGCGACCAGCGTGAGCATCACCACGCCGAACGTGCCGGCGATCCACGAGCCGACCGCGGCGATGCAGAGCGCGGCGCCGGCGCGCCCCTTCTGCGCCATGGCGTAGCCGTCGATGCAGGTCATCACCGAGGCGGCCTCGCCCGGGATGCGCATCAGGATCGAGGTGGTCGAGCCGCCATACTGCGAGCCGTAATAGATGCCCGCCAGCATCACGACCGACTTGGTGGTGTCGAGCCCGAAGGTCGCCGGGAGAAGAATACTGATGCCGGTCAGCGGCCCGATGCCGGGCAGCACGCCGACGATGGTGCCGACCAGGCAGCCGATGAACGCGTACCACAGCACGCCCGGCTGCAACGCCACCGAGAAGCCGAGCATCAGGCTGTTGAGCGTTTCCATCGCTAGAAGCCGAAGATGCCTTTGTCGAGCGGCGTCTTCAGCGCCACCGCGAACAGGAGCCAGGTCAGCGTCACCACGCCGACGCTGTAGAGCGCGGCGTGCAGCGGATTGCGGCGCTCGGTGAAGGCGGTCAGCGCGAACAGCAGCAGCGTCATGGTGACGGCGAAGCCGAGCGGCCGGTAGAGAATGACGGCGGCGGCGGTGATCGCCGCGACGCGCGCGGCGTGCGGCAGATCGTTCCAGCGCAACGTGGCGACCGGCTCGCTGTCGCGGCCGGCCCGCAGGATCAGCATCAGGCCGAACAGCAGGATCAGCACGCAGGCGAGCTTCGGCATCATGCCGGCGCCGGGCATCGACAGCCGGCCGACGGGCAGGTCGCCGGACACCGCCAGCACGACGAGGGCGGCCAGCACGAAGAAGCCGCCGGCGATGTGGTCGGTGCGCAGCGTCACGATCGTTCCTTCTTGCTTTCCACCTGCGCGCGTCTCGCCGTTCCCCTCTCCCCGTTGCGAAGCACGGTGGGGAGCGGAGCGCACCGCCTCCGCGTTACCAGTTCAACGATCCGCCGATCAGCTGTCGACCCGGCCGATCGAGCGCACCGCATCCTCGACGCGCTTGGCGTCGGCGTCCCAGAAGGTCCGGAACTCGGGCTGGTCCATGAAGGCGACGTCCTGGCCGAGATTGGCGATCGCCTTCTTGAAGTTCTCGTCCGCGACGGCCTTCTTCGATGCATCGCGCCAGAAATTGACGATGGCGTCCGGCGTGCCTTTGGGTGCGAACAGCCCGACCCAGAGATAGTACTCGATGTCGAAGCCGAGCTCCTTCATGGTCGGCACGTCCGGCAGCGACGGCGAACGCTGCGCGCCGAATGATGCGAGCGCGCGCAGCTTGCCGGCCTTGAGCTGCGCATTGGCGGCGGCGATCGACGACACCAGAATCTGCGAGTTGTTGCCGAGCACCGCGGTCAGGGCCGGTCCGCCGCCATTGGTCGGCAGATGGCGCAGCTTGATGTCGGCGGCCTTGGTGAACAGTGCGGTCGGCAGATGCAGCGCGCCATAAAGTCCGGA
Organism: uncultured Alphaproteobacteria bacterium; assembly: GCA_963749815.1. Lineage (GTDB taxonomy): Bacteria > Pseudomonadota > Alphaproteobacteria > Rhizobiales > Xanthobacteraceae > VAZQ01. The sequence continues at coordinate 31,230 of CAVVON010000013.1, forward strand.
CGAGCTGAAGATGATGGCGTCCGGCCGCTTCTTGGCGTCGTCGACCAGTTCCTTCAGCGTCTTGTACGGTTGCTGGTCGTTGACCACGAGGATGCACGGGTCGGCAACGTAGCGCGCGACCGGAATGAAGTCGGCGCGCGTGAACTTGGGCGCCCGGCCGAACAGCTTGTCGACTTCCGCAAAGCCCGAGATCGAGGTGATGTGGAGCAGCAGCGTGTAGCCGTCCGGCTTGGCATTGGCGGCGAACTGGGCGCCGACCGCGCCGGCCGCGCCCGCCTTGGTGTCGATCACGCAGGGCTGCTTGACGATCGGCTCGAGCACCGCGGCGAGCGGCCGCCCGACCACGTCGGCGGCGCCGCCCGGCGGAAACGGATTGATGAACGTGACCGCGCGGCCCGGATAGTCCTGCGCCGCCGCCGGCCGCGCAGCCAAGGCGGCGGCAGCCGCTGCCGACCCAACGACGAAACTGCGTCGGTCCATGTCGATCCTCCCAAAGCGATCCGGCTTGCCCCCGCTGCCGGTTTCATTGTGGCCGGGATGCTAGGTGCGGCGTCGCGACCGGTCAACCGCGCGCCAGCGCGGCATTTCGCATCGCGGCTACTCGTCGAGGATCGCGACCGCGCGGGTCCAGCCGGCGGAACCGCCGCGCACCTTGACCGGGAAGCAGCTCACCATGAATCCCTTCGCCGGCAGCGCCTCGAGATTGTGCAGCTTCTCGATATGGCAGTAGCCGATCTCGCGGCCGGCCTTGTGGCCCTCCCAGATCAGGCTGGCGTCGTGGGTCGCCATGTATTTCGCCTTGGTGTGGACGAACGGCGCGTCCCAGCTCCAGCCGTCGGTGCCGGTGACGCGCACGCCGCGTGAGGTGAGATAGAGCGTCGCCTCGCGGCCCATGCCGCAGCCCTTGGCGACATAGTCCGGGCGGCCATAGGCGGCGCCCGCGCTGGTGTTGACCAGCACGATGTCGAGCGGCTTGAGCGTGTGGCCGATGCGATCGAGTTCGGCTTCGACGTCGCGGGCGGTGGCGACATAGCCGTCGGCGAAGTGGCGGAAATCGAGCTTGATGCCGGGCTGCAGGCACCATTCCAGCGGCACCTCGTCGATGGTGATGGCGCGCTTGCCGTGGTCCATGGTCGAGGCGAAATGCCAGGGCGCATCGAGATGGGTGGTGTTGTGGGTCGAGAGCTTGACCCACTCGATCGCCCAGCCTTCGCCGTCGGGCAGGTCCTGCTCGGTCAGGCCCGGAAAGAATTTCACCACGTCGGCCGCGGTCTGGCGATGGCTCAGGTAGTCGATGGCCGGGCCGTATCCGGGCGGATCGGCGTGCACGGTGTTCTCCAGCGGAACCGAAATGTCGATCAGTCGGCGCGGCATGGCGTTTCCTTCTTGCTTGCCGGTGCGGTTGACTTCGCGGCCATCATCCGCGAAAGCGGAGCGATTGAACACTCGGTCGTCAGCGAAGAGAGGGGACCATGCCCGCCTACTGGGTTGCACGCTCGAAGATCAACGATCCGGTCGAATACAAGAAATACACCGACCTGGTGCCGGCGATCATCGCCAAGCACGGCGGCAAGGTGCTGGCGCGCGGCGGGCGCTTCCAGATCATGGAGGGGCCGCAGAAGTTCCAGCGCTTCGTGGTGATCGAGTTTCCGACCTTCGAGCAGGGCGTCGCCTGCTTTCAGTCGGCCGAATACAACGCGGCGGCGAAATTCCGCCGCGCCGGCGCCGGCGAGGTCGAGACCATCATGGTCGACGGCGGCGACGCGACGAAGTAGCGCGAAGCAATTAGAGCCGCGCACTCGGTGCAACCCTCTCCCCTTGTGGGAGAGGGTGGTTCCGAGCGAAGCGAGGAACCGGGTGAGGGGTCGGCGCGAGCATCGGACTCCGACCCCTCACCCGGCTCGCGCCAAAACGGCGCTCGCCACCCTCTCCCACAGGGGGAGAGGGTCACGGAGCAAGCGGCGACGCTGCATTCCACTCTCTAGTTCGGCTGGATCTTCGCGATGCGGATGGCTTCGCCGGACTCCTCCACCTGCTTGCGGAAGAATTCCGCGGTCTGCGCCGCGTTGCGGCCGTCCGGAAAGTATCCCGCCTTCTGCACGATGTCGGCCACCGCCGGCACGACCAGGGCGTGACGGATGGCGGCGTTGAGCTTGTCGACGATCGGCGCCGGCGTCTTGGCGGGCGCAAACGTCATGCTCCACGACACCGACGGCGGATAGTCCGGCACGGTCGCGGTCAGGAGCGGCAGGTCGGGAAAATCCGCGAACGGCTTGGTGCCGGTGGTGGCGAGCGCGCGCACCTTGCCCTCGTGCACCAGCCCGGCGGACGACGGCGGCGTCACGAACATCACGTGGATGCTGCCGTTGAGCAGCGCGGTCATCACCTCGCCCGCGCCCTTGTAGGGGATGTGCTCCATGGTGAGCCCGGCCTTGACGTTGAACAGCTCGGCCGCGAGGTGCAGCAGGTTGCCGACGCCGGGCGAACCGTAGAGCACGCGGTTGTTCTTCGCATAGGCGATGAACTCGCCGACCGTGCGCGCCGGGAACGACGGATGCACCAGCATGAAATAACCGTCGAGGATGCCGAAGGTCGCGACCGGCGTGAGGTCGGTCAGCACGTCGAGGCCGATGTTCTTGTAGATGAACGGCGTACTGGAAATCGCCGCGCTCGAATGCAGCAGCGTGTAGCCGTCGGGCTCGGATTGCGCGGCGATCTTGGCGCCGATCGTGCCGTTGGCGCCGGGGCGGTTCTCGACATAGAAGGTCTGGCCGAGGTCGGCGGTCAGTTGCGTCGCGATCGTGCGCGCCAGGATGTCGGGTCCGGCGCCGGCCGCGAAGCCGACGATGATCCGGACCGGCTTGTTGGGATAGGGCTGCGCTTGTGCGGTAGCGCTCGCGCCGGCCGCAATCGCAAACACCCAAGTCAGCGAAGGGAATCAATCGGCGCATCGGCTCACAGTCCCAGATAGAACTTGCGGATCAGCTCGTTGTTGTTGAGCTCGTCGGCGGAGCGGCCCTCGAACGCGATCTGGCCGTGCACGATGACATAGCCGCGGTCGGCGATGCGCACCGCCTGCGGGAAGTTCTGCTCGGCCATCAGCACGGTGAGCTTGTACTGGTCCTTGAGCTCCTTGATCTTGTCGATGGTCCGGCTCACCAGGATCGGCGCCAGCCCGACCGACGGCTCGTCGATCAGCAGGATGCGCGGGCTGAGCATCAGCGCGCGCGCCAGCGCCAGCATCTGCTGCTCGCCGCCGCTCATGGAGCCGGCGAGCTGCGAGCGCCGCTCGGCCAGCCGCGGGAAGCATGTGAAACAGAAATCGAGATTGGTTTTCATGTGCTCGCGCGCCTTCTTGCGGAAGGCGCCGAGCAGCAAATTCTCCTCGACGGTCTGGCGCGGGAACAGCCTCCGGCCTTCCGGCACCAGCGCGATGCCGAGGTCGACGATGTCCTCGGTGGTGAGGCCGACCAGGTCGTGCGACTGGCCGTCGATCTCGGCGACGATGCGGCCGGCGCGCGGACGGACGATGCCCATGATGCATTTCATCAGGGTGGACTTGCCGTTGCCGTTGGTGCCGAGCAGCACCACGGTCTCGCCGCCGCCGACCGTCATCGAGACGTTCTCGATCACGCGGACCGCGCCGTAGGCGGCGTCGATCTTGTCGATGGTGAGGCTATTGGCCAATGTAAGCCCTCTCCACCTCGGGATCGCGGATCACCGCCGTGGGATCGCCGTCGGCGATCTTCTTGCCCGAGACCAGCACGACCAGCCTTTGCGAAAAGTCCATCACGGCGCGCATGATGTGCTCGATCATGATGATGGTGATGCCGCGCTCGTTGAGCCGGATCAGCAGCGCCACGATGTCGTTCACTTCGGAGTTCGACAGCCCGGCCATCGATTCGTCGGCGATCAGCAGTTTCGGTTCGGCCGCCATGGCGCGGGCCAGCTCGAGCTTGCGCATCTCGACCTGGGTGAGGTCGCGGGGGAACTGCGCGGCCTTGCTGTCGAGCCCGACCAGCACGAGCAGTTCGCTGCAGCGCGCGTCGAGGTCGGCGCCCGCGAGCTTGTGGCCGGGCCGCGCGTTGACCGTATAGAGCAGCGGCACCCGCAGATTCTGGGCGACCGTCATGCTGGCGAACGGCCGGGGCAGCTGGAAGCTGCGCGCGATGCCGCGGCGCGTGCGCTCGTGGGTGAGCAGGCCTTCCATCGCCTCGCCGCCGAAGCGCACCGAGCCGGTTTCGTTGGTCAGCGTGCCGCAGATGCAATTGACCAGCGTCGACTTGCCGGAGCCGTTCGGTCCGATCAGGCCGACGCGCTCGCCCTCGTTGACGGTGAGATCGATGCCGTCGAGGGCGACGAAGCCGCCGAACCGCTTGCTCAGGCCTTGCACGTCGAGGAGCACGCTCACTTCATCCTCGCGCGCAGCTGCTGCACCAGTCCGACGATGCCGTTGGGTGCGATGATGACGAAGCCGACCAGCAGCAGCCCGACGATCAGCAGGTTGACGGCCGACGAGATCGTGACGGTGGCGACCTGCTGCAGGGTGCCGAGCAGGATCGCGCCGATCAGCGGCCCGACCCAGGTCAAGGTGCCGCCGATCATCGGCATGGCGATCGAGTTGACCGCATATTCGAGGCCGAACGCGGAGGCCGGCTGAAGATAGCCGATGTAATAGGGGAACGGTGCGCCGGCCATGCCCATGAACGCGCCGGAGAGCGTCGTCGCGATCAGCTTGAGGCGCAGCGTCGGAACGCCGGAGGCCTCGGCCGCCACCTCATCGTCGCGGATGGTGGCGAAGCCGTAGCCAAGCTGCGAGCGCTCGATCCAGCGGGCCGTCATGAGTGCAATGACCGCCAGCGCCAGCATCAGGAAGAACAGGTAGTGGATGTAACTGACGGGGCTCATCGACATGCCGAACAATGCGAACAGGCGCGCGAGCGGTTCCCTTACGGCATCCCACAGCGGGCTGAGCCACGCCGGCACCGCAAGCTCGCTCGGACGCACGATATAGGCGCCGCGCGCGCCGCCGACATAGTTCCAGTTGACGATGACGGTCTGCAGCACCACGGCCAGCGCCAGCGTCGCGATCGCGAAGAACGCGCCGCGCAGCCGCAGCGTGAGATAGCCGGTGCCGAGCCCGAGGATGCCGGACACGATGCCGCCGATCACGATCAGCGCGGGAATCGGCAGCGGGTGGAATTTGTGCAGGAACACGGTCGAATAGGCGCCGACCGCGAAGAACGCCGCCGAGCCGAAATTCACATAGCCGGTATAGCCGCCCAGGATGTTCCAGGCCGTGGCCAGTACGACGAACTGCAGCACCGTGTAGCCGGCGAAGAACAGATAATCGTTGTTCACCCAGCGCGCGGCGAAGAACACGGCCGCCGCCACCGCGATCGAGATCAGCAGGAAATAACGCGTCTGCACGTTCGCCGATCCTATCGTCCGAAGAGACCCGTCGGCCGGAACGCCAGCGTGAGCAGCAGCACGCCGAACGACACCGCCGGCGCCCACGACGGCCCGTAGAAGGTCGAGGTGAAGCTTTCGAGGATGCCGAGCAGCATGGCGCCGATGACCGTGCCGGGCAGGCTGCCGAGCCCGCCGAGCACGCAGATCGCGAACACGCGGCCGATATATTCGCGCCCGACCGACGGCTCGACCGGCTGAATGATGATCAGGAGCGCGCCCGCGATCGATGCGGTCGCGATCGAGATGCCGAAGGCGATACGCTTGATCCGCATTGGCGACGCTCCCATCAGCCGCAGCGCGAGCTGGTCCTGCGCCACCGCGGCGATCGCGCGGCCGATGAAGGTGCGCCCGAGATAGAGTTGCAGGACGGCGAACATGAGCAGCGCCACGACGCAGGGCACCAGCATGCGCAGCGGGAAGTCCATCACGCCGATCCGCCAGGTCGGTCCGATATAGAGCGGCGCCTCGACGTAGCGATAGTCGACGCCGAACACCAGGATCAGCATGACCTCGGTGATGAACAGCAGGCCGAAGAAGAACGCGAGCCCCGACAGCGCTTCCCGCCCGATCCGCTCGAACGAATAGTAGTAGACTTGGTAGACGCCCGCGCCGAGCAGATAGAACGCCGGCAGCATGACGATGCTGATCAGGATCGGATCGAGCCCGAAATAGCTGTTCACGATGTAGGCGATGTAGGAGCCGAGAATGATGAACGCCGGGTGCGCGATATTGACGATGTCGAGGATGCCGAACGAGATCGAAATGCCGAGCGTGACGGCCGCGTAGAAGCCGCCCAGCAGAATGCCGGCGATCAACGCATTGATCAGCAGGTCGAAGCTGACGGCCACTCGGTTTCCCCCGGAGCCCGCTCTGCGCGCCCAGTTTCGGCGCACGACGCAGCGGCATATTTTTTTGATTGGCGCCAGTGTGCAGGAAGGGTGCGCGCTTGGCTAGTGCTCTTCGCGCTCTGCCCAAAAGCACGGAATGTTCGATTGTCATGCCCGGCCTTGTGCCGGGCATCCCGCGCTATGCGGAGTCGCCCCATCGCCCTCGCTAAGCGGAGATGGCCGGGACAAGCCCGGGCCGATGACGCGGAGATGCTGGTGAGCGAGCCTACGCCGCGGCTTGCTGCCGCACCGTCTCGGGCAGCGCCATCGGCTTGTTGGCGCTCTGCAGGAACTCGATGGTCATGAACACCATCTCCTTGTCGCCGAGGTTCGTCAGGTCGTGCACCTTGAACTCGCCGAGGCCGTAGGTCTCGTGGCGGGTCTCGCCCGGCGCATAGGTGTATTCCACCGTGGTGCCGTCATGGACGTGCTGGCGGCCCTTGCCGCCCGACACCGAGGTCCAGAAATAGTCGAGCACGTGGCGATGGAAACCGACGCGCTCGCCCGGCGCGAGCCGGATCATCCACACCCGCACCTTGTCGGTCTCCGACACCAGCGTGGTGCCCACGCACGGGTTCGGGCTCTTCTTCTCGCGTTCGAACTCCGCGGCGATGTCCGCCGGCCAAGCCGAACGATCGGACTTGTCGCTTGTCTTATCCAGCATTGTCATGGCCATGGCATTCCTCCTGGTTTGGTCCGATATATAGCAACTTTTGCGCGGCAGGAAACGGCGGATCGGCTCCTTGGACGGCTCGAACGGACGGCGCGCCCTCATCGTCGGAGGGTCGATGAGCGGGCTCCTGGCCGCGCTGCTGCTGCGGCGGGCCGGCTGGCGGGTCGACGTGTTCGAGCGGGTGGAGAGCGAACTGTCCGGCCGCGGCGCCGGCATCGTGGCGCAGCCGGACCTGATCGAGCGCCTGCGCCAGATCGGCATCAAGACCGCAGGCCTCGGGGTCGAGATGAGCGGGCGCAAGATTCTCGATGCGTCCGGCCGGCTGACCAACGAATACACCTGCCCGCAGGTGCTGACCGCCTGGGAGCGGGTGTACCGGTTGCTGCGCGATGCGGTGCCGCGCGAGCTTTACCACCGCGGCCGGGGCGTCACCCGATTCTCCCAGACCGAGACAATCGGTGGTCGCGCATTTCAGCGACGGCGGGACGGAGGAGGGCGATCTGCTGGTCGGCGCCGACGGCCTGCGTTCGACCGTCCGCCAGCAATGCCTGCCGGAGCTTCACCCGCTCTATTCCGGCTACGTGGCGTGGCGCGCGCTCATTCCCGAGCAGGCGTTTCCGCCCGCGATCCATCGCGAGCTGTTCGAGTTCATGACGTTCTGCCTGCCGCCCGGCGAGCAGTGCCTCGGCTATCCGGTCGCCGGCCCCGACGACGACCTTCGCCCCGGCCACCGCCGCTTCAACGTGGTCTGGTACCGGCCGGCCGAGGAGGCGACCGAGCTCAAGCGTCTGCTCACCGACGAAAGCGGCACCGCGCACACGATCTCGATCCCGCCGCCGCTGATCCGCCGCGACGCCATCGCGGCGATGCGCGCGGCCGCCGAGCGGCTGCTGCCGCCGCAGTTCAGAGAGATCATCCGCCTGATCGACGAGCCGATCCTGCAGCCGATCTACGACCTCGAGACGCCGCGGATGGCGTTCGGGCGGGTCGCGATCATCGGCGATGCGGCGTTCGTGGCGCGGCCGCATGTCGCGGCCGGTGTCGCCAAGGCGGCCGACGATGCGGCCGCGCTGGTTGCGGCGCTCGACGGCAGCGAGGTCGAGGCCGGGCTGCGGCGCTTCGAGGCCGAACGCGCTGCCGATCGGCGCGCGCATCATCGAGCGCGCGCGGCATCTCGGGGCGTACCTCCAGGCGACGCAGACCGCCGAGGAGCGCGCCCGCTCGCAGCGCCACAGCATTCCCCAGGCGGTGCTGGAGGAGACGGCGGTGCTGGATTTTCTGCGGGAGTGAGTTGTCGAGGGCGTAGCTGCGAGGCAGCGGGCTCCCTCTCCCCATTGCGGGAGAGGGTGGGGTGAGGGGTTACGCTCTCGAACAGCGGTAACCCCCTCACCGGGCTCGCATTCGCTCGCCACCCTCTCCCCCAATGGGGAGAGGGGACTCGCGGCGCGTCCGTCCGCCAAATTCAAATCACCGCTTGCTGCGCTTCTTTCCCCGCTTCACGCCCGCCATCTTCTCCAGCACCGCGCAGACCGCGGCGGTGTCGTGCATGGCGTGGCCGGTCTTCATCGCGGTGTTGTAGATCGGCACGCTGGCGTCGAACATCGGCGTCGGCACGCGCAGTTGCTTCGCGTAGCCGCCGATCACCGACATGTCCTTCTGCCAGACCGCGATCTTCATGGTGGCGTCGTCGTAGTTGTTCTTCACCATCATCGGCGCGCGCAGTTCGAACACCCGCGAATTGCCGGCGCCGCTGGTCACCATCTCGAACACGCGCTGCGGGTCGAGCCCGGCCTTGATCCCGAGCACCATCGCCTCGGCGCTCGCCACGTTGTTGATCGCGACCAGCAGGTTCGCGACGTACTTCATCTTGCTGCCGTTGCCGAACGCGCCGAGGTCGTACATCCCGCGCGAGAAGCCCGCGAACATCGGGCGCAGCTTGCGGATCGCTTTGCTGTCGCCCGAGGCATAGATCACGATGTCCTTGACGCGCGCCTGCGAGCCGGTGCCGCTGACCGGGCAGTCGAGCATCGTGTGCCCGGCCTTGGCGAGCGTGCGCTCGGCCTTGACCTTGTCGTCGATGGTGAAGGTGCTGGCTTCGACGATCAGGCGCGGCTTCTTGCTCGTCGCCGCGATCGCCTTGGCGGTTTGCATCAGCGCCGACGGCTTCGGCAGGCTGGTGATGATGACCGGCGCGCTGGCGGCGAGCGCCTTGACGTCGGGCGCGATCTCGACGCCCGCGCGCGCCATCGCGCGCCTGCGCGCCGGATCGATGTCGTAGCCGACGACGCGCCAGCCCGCCGCCACCAGGTTCTGCGCGAACGCGCCGCCCATGATGCCGAGCCCGACGATCCCGACCGTACCCTTGCTTTTCGCCATTCCCGCCGCTCCGTTCTCGATTGCGCGGCGGACCTATACAGGCGCGCGCGTTCGTTGCAAGGCGAATGTGAAAGTGGACGCGGCATTCGCCCATCTTTCTCCGGCGCGCGTAATCTCCTATCGTCGCCGCCCGTCGCCGGGGACACGGCGAATTCTCGGGAGCGCATACAATGATCGTTCGGAATTTCGTTCGTGCCGGTGCGGTGCTCGGCGCGGTCTGCGCGCTGGCATCGCCGGCGTCCGCGCAAGGCCTGTTGCCGGAGCAGCGGCTGTCGGCGGCGCTGGCGCACGAGGCGGTGGGCGAGGCGGTCGCCGCCTGCGCCAAGAGCGGCTACGCGGTCACCGCGATCGTGGTCGATCTCGACGGCGTGCGGCAGGCGGTGCTGCGCGGCAACGGCGCGCCCGTGCATACGCTCGACAGCGCCTACGCCAAGGCCTACACGGCGGCCTCGCTCGCCCCGGTGCGCGGCGAAACCAGCACCAAGCAGGTGTTCGAGCGCCTCTCCAAGCAGCCGGGCATGACCACCAGCGGGCTCGCCAGCCTGCCCAACGTCACCTTCACGCCCGGCGGCGTCACCATCGTGGCGAACGGCAAGCCGATCGGCGGCATCGGCGTCGGCGGCGCGCCCGGCGGCAACTTCGACGACGATTGCGCCCGCGCCGCGCTCGACAAGATCAAGGACCGGATGAAGTAGTAGGACTGTCATGCCCGCGAAGCGGCATGACGTTGGAGCGAGTGGCAAGGAGTGCACATGCACATCGGCATCGCCGGCATCGGCAAAATGGGCGCAGCCATCGCGCTGCACCTGATGGACGTCGGCCACCAGGTCACGGTCTGGAACCGCTCCGCCGCCAAGACCAAGGCAGTGGTCGACGCCGGCGCCAAGCTGGCGGCGACGCCGGCCGAACTGGCGAACAACGCCGAAGCCGTCATCACGATTCTCACCGATGCCGCCGCCATCGATACGGTCTACGGCGGCCCGTCGGGGCTCCTCTCCGGCGACGTCACCGGCAAGCTGTTCATCGAGATGAGCACGGTGCAGCCCGAAACCGAGGTCGCGCTCGCCGCCAAGGTCCGCGCCAAGGGCGCCGCGCTGGTCGAATGCCCGGTCGGCGGCTCGACCGGACCGGCGCGCGACGGCAAGCTGATCGGCCTGATGGGCGCGGAGCCCGCGGACGCCGCGCGCGCCAAGCCGATCCTCGACCAGCTTTGCCGGCGGGTCGAGCATTGCGGCCCGGTCGGATCGGGCGCGGTGATGAAGCTCACCATCAACATGCCGCTGATGATCTACTGGCAGTCGCTGGGCGAGGCGATGGCGCTGTGCGGCCCGCTCGGGCTCGACCCCGCGCGCGTGCTCGATCTGCTCTCGGACACGTCGGGCGGGCCCAACATCCTCAAGGTGCGCGGCCCGGTGATCGCCAAGGCGCTCAAGGGCGAGCCCGACGGCCCGGTGACGTTCGATCTCGACAGCGGCATCAAGGATCTGCGCACCATGCTGGCGCAGGGCCAGGCGATCGGGATCGAACTGCCGCTGGTCGAAAAGACGCTCGCCTGCATGCAGGAGGCCGCCGGCAAAGGCCGCGGCAAGAGCGAAGCGTCGCTGCACCCGGCCTACTGGGTGAAGCGCGGAAAGCATTGAGCACTCATCCAACCCACGGAGCCGTCATGTCAGTCGTCACGCTCGCGCAAGCTTCCACCATCGTCGATGCCGCGCTCAAGAAGGGCCGCGACACCAGTTGCGCGCCGCTCACGGTCGCGGTGCTCGATGCCGGCGGTCACCTGGTCGCGTTCAAGCGCGAGGACAAGTCGGGGCTGCTGCGCTTCGACATCGCGTTCGGCAAGGCCTGGGGCGCGCTCGGCATGGGCTTCGGCTCGCGCACGCTGGCCGAGCGCGCGGCCAACACGCCGCAGTTCTTCACCATGCTGGCGGCGGCGAGCGGCGGGCGGATCGTGACCAATCCGGGCGGCGTGCTGATCCGCGACGCGGGCGGCGATATCATCGGGGCGGTCGGCATTTCGGGCGACACGTCGGACAAGGACGAGGCCTGCGCCATCGCCGGCATCGCGGCCGCGGGGCTGAAGGCGGACCCCGGCGGCAGCAAGAGCTGACGATCAAGCTGCGACCGAGCCACTTGCTCGGTCGCTCCCTCCCCCGTAGGGGGAGGGTGGACGCGCGCAAAGCGCGCGGCCGGGTGGGGAGCGGTGCCTTACCGAATCCCCGCTTTCGTTGCGCGGCTCCCCACCCGGCTCGCTTCGCTCGCCACCCTCCCCCTGCGGGGGAGGGACGATCGGGGCGCGGCCGGCATCGCCAGCGCCTTCTCCCAGATCGCATGAATGTTCGCGATCTCCGCCTCGAAGCGCTCCAGAAAAATCCGCGCCTGCACGCTGAGCGTCCGCCGCGCCGGCTGGATCACCACGAACTCGGCGTGCATCGGCGGATCGACGATCGGATTGACCGTCAGTTCGCGCCGGTCGATGTCGTTGACCGCGATCAGGCTCGGCAGCACCGTCACCCAGTCCGAGCGCGCGACGAATTCGAGCGTGCCGATCATCGCGTCCATCTCCAGCATGGCGGCGATCTCGACGCCGTTGGTCTGGAAATAGGTGTCGAGGTTGCGGCGCCGGGTATTGTCCGGCCCGGGCACGACGATCTTGAGCGGCGCGCATTCCGCAAGCCTGACCGGCGCGAGCGGCTTGAAATCGCGGTCGCGGCCCGACAGCAGCATCTCGCGGTCGCGCACCAGGAGCCGCGTGCGCAGGCCGGTGCGGCCCTCGAACGCCGGCACCACGGCGAAATCCAGTTCGTCGGCCAGCACCATGTCGGTGAGCACGCCGCTGTAGCCTTCGAACACGTGCAGCCGCACGTCGGGATGGCGCGGCACGAAATCGTCGAGCGTCGGCGCCAGCACGGCGCGCGTGAAGGTCGGCATCAAACCGATGCGCAGGTCGCCGGTGACGAGGCCGGCGAGCCCGCGCGCCTCCTCGTTGGCGTTTTCGAGCCGCCCGACCGCCTCGACGCAGCTCTTGTAGTAGCGCAGCCCCGCCGGCGTCGGCGCCACGCCGCGCGCCGAGCGCTCGAACAGTTTCACGCCCAGCGTGCGCTCGACCGTGGCGACATGCTGCGAGATGCCGGACTGGGTGGCGTTCTCGCGCTCGGCGGCGCGGGTGAACGAGCCTTCCTCGCAGACGGCGATGACGGCGCGGACTTGCCGCAGTGCGATATTGGCCACGCGATCCTCATTAGAAATACTGATGCTTCGGCGCAAAATATATTATTTCGGCTGCAGGGGCCACCGGCTTATGATTTTCGCCAACAGCAGGCGCCGCGGCCAAACCGCGCGGCTTTCCGGTCGGGAGGGACCACATGGGCACGGCAAATTTCGGCACCGTCGGCCTCGATTGGCAGCAGCGCGTCAACTGGGAGCGGCTGCGCGAATACCGCATCGAGCGCGCCCGCGAGATGATGAAGAAGCACGGCCTCGGCGCCATGCTGTGCATGTACGACGAGAACGTGCGCTACATCACCGGCACCCTGACGCCGGGCTGGAACCGGCTCAAGCCCGGCCTGCGCTACGCCATGCTGTGCGGCGACGGAAGGCCGATCCTGTTCGAGCAGGGCGACCTCGGCTTCCAGATCGAGCGGCACTTCACCGTGGATCCCGAAGGAGAACGTGCGGCACTCGTTCGCCTGGATCAAAGGCGCGGCCGGTCCGGCGTCGACCCAGCAGGTCAACAAGTTCACCAAGGCGGTGTTGCAGGCGATGAAGGACAACGGCGTCGCCGGGCAGAAGCTCGGCGTCGACTTCATCGACATCAACATGATTGCAGATCTTCAAGGAGAACAACATCAACTGGGTCGACGGCATGACCCCGATGATGGAGGCGCGCGCGGTCAAGAGCGTCGACGAGCAGGAATGCTTCCGCATCGTCGGCGCGATCGGCGACGCCACGCACTGGGAGTGCATGAAGTTCCTGCGCCCCGGCATCACCGAGAACCAGGTCACCGCGCACCTGATGAAATATCTCTACAACATCCCCGGCATGGAAGACGTCGAGGACGTGATCGTGTCGTCGGGCCCCAACACCTGGCCGAACTGGCGCAACTTCTCCGACCGCATCATCCAGCCCGGCGACATCGTGTTCATGGATTTGGCCGCGCTCACCTGGAACGGCTACAAGTCCTGCTATTACCGCACCTACTGCGTCGGCAAGGAGCCGTCGCAGGAGCAGAAGGACACCTACGAGACCGCGCTCAAGTGGCTCTACAACTCGATCGGCGCCGTGAAGGTCGGCGCCACCACGCGCGACATCGCGCTGAAGTGGCCGTCCGCCATGGAGACCTGGGGCTACGAGGACGAGGACCAGGCGGCCGCCAACCTCTGGGGCCACGGCCTTGGCCTGGCGCAATACGATCCGCCGGTGATCTCGCGCATCTGGTCGCTCGACCATCCGGTCGAGATCAAGGAAGGCATGACGTTCGCGCTCGAGACCCAGCACGGCAAGCGCTACCGCTACGGCGTGCGGATCGAGGAGATGCTGATCGTGCACAAGAACGACATCGAGATCGTGTCGAACTTCCCGGTCAGGCAGATCACGGTGGTCGATCCGATCCCGGGCTACGGCGAGCACGTGAAGTGACGCACGCCGCGCGCCGCGCGCGCGGAGGGCCGGAGCGGCGCATGAAATCGCTCGGTGAGCATTCGCTGGCGGTGGTGCGGGCGGAGACGCCGCGCCCATGACCGAGTTCATCCTCCCCTTGCAGGCTCCGGCCGCAGCCGAGAGCGCCTGCGTCGGCCCGAAGGCCGCGAACCTTGCACGGCTCGCGCGCGCCGGGCTGCCGACGCCGGGCGGCTTCTGCCTGACCGCCGAGGCCTACCGGCGGCAGATCGATGCGCTTGGTCTCGGCCCGCTGCTGGCGGAATACAACGCCGCCGACCTGCGCACGCAGCGACGGCATTCGGTCGAGATCAGGCTCGGCCTCTACGAGCAGCCGGTCGCGCCGGAGATCGCCGAGCCGTTGCTCGCGGTCTGGCAGGGCATGCGCGCGGGCGCAGCGGGACCGTGGGCGATACGCTCGTCCGCGCTGATCGAGGATCGCAAGGGCGCGAACTTCGCCGGCCAGTTCGAAAGCTTCCTCGGCATCGACGAGGAGCCCGCCTTCCTCACCGCCGTGCGCGCCTGCTGGGCGGCGCTGTGGACCTCGCATGCGCGCCGCTACATGGAGAACTACGGCCTGTCGCCCGCCGATACCGCGATGGCGGTGCTGATCCAGCCGCTGATCGACGCGCGCGCCTCGGGTGGCGGCTTGAGCGAGACCGCCGAAGGCCAGATGCTGCTCAGCGCGACCTGGGGGCTCGGCTCGGCGATCGCGCAGGGCGAGGTGGTGCCGGACCGCATCGCGCTCTCGCGCCAGGGCTTCCTGCGCAAGATCGAGGCCGGCCGGAAGGACCATCGCGACACCTGCGGTCACGGCGCCGGCGCCATGCCGCAGGCGGTGCCGGCCGAACTCATCCGCGAGCCGTGCCTCGACGCTGCGCAGGCGGTCACGCTCGGCCGCATGATGCGCAAGGCCGAAGCGGTGGTCGGCGATGGCGGCCCGGTCGAGATCGAATGGGCGCTCGACGCCGAAGGCTTCAAGCTGCTTGCAGGCGCGGCCGCTCACGGTCGAGCCGTCGATCGTGCCCGACGAGATCTGGCTCAAGCATCCGGGCCTCAACGGCCATCCGGCCGGGATCGGCTGGGGCACCGGCCGCGCCGTGGTCGTCAGCTGCGAGTGCGAGCTGTCGCGCGTGGCGCCGGGCGACGTGCTGATCACCAAGGTCGCGGGCCCGGCGCTGTCGCACGTGCTGCCGCGGGTCGCGGGCGTGGTGGCGGAGCTCGGCGGCTCGACCTCGCATCTCGCCTCGCTGGCGCGCGAGCGCGGCATCCCGATGGTGCTCGGCGTGCTCGACGCGACGCAACGCATCCCGGACGGCTCGCAGGTCGCGGTCGACGGCGTCGCCGGCGTCGTGCGGTGGATGCGCTGATGCGCCCGCGGATATTCGTCACTCAGCCGGTCGCGAAGAGCGCGATCGCGCGGCTGCGCAAGGTCGCGAGCGTCACCGTCAATCCGGATTCGAGCCGGATCATCGCCAAGCCGGCGCTGATCGCCGCCGTCAAGAAATGCGACATTCTATTTTGCCTGCTGCACGACAAGATCGACCGCGACATCGTCACCGCCAATCCGAAACTGCGGCTGATCGCGGCGCAGTCGATCTCGCCGTCCAACATCGACGTCGCGGCCGCCACCGCGCAGCGCGTTCCGGTCACCGTCGTGCCGCCGGTCACCACCGAGGCGACCGCCGACATGACCTTCGGCCTGATGCTCGCGGTCGCGCGCCGCATGATCGAGGGCGACCGCATGGTGCGGGCCGGAAAATTTCCCGGCGCGCAGTCGGCGCATCTGCTCGGCTCGTTCGTCTGGGGCAAGACCGTCGGCCTGGTCGGGGGCGGGGGCCTGATCGGCAAGGCGGTGGCGCGCCGCGCGCACGGCTTCTCGATGCGGGTGCTCTACTGGACGCCGCGCCGCAAGTCCGAGGCCGAGGAGCGCGATGCCGGCCTCACCTATGTGCCGCTCGATCAGTTGCTCGCGGAATCCGATTTCGTCTCGCTGCACTCGCCGCTCACCAAGGAGACCCGTCACCAGATCGGCGCGCGCGAGCTGAGACTGATGAAGAAGACCGCGTTCATCATCAACACCGCGCGCGGCCCGATCATCGAGGAGGCGGCGCTGGTGCGGGCGCTGAAGGCGCGGAAGATCGCCGGCGCCGGCCTCGACGTGTTCGAGCACGAGCCCAAGGTCGATGCCGGCGCTGCGCAAGATGACGAACGTGGTGCTGGCGCCGCATCTCGGCAGCGCCACCGTCGAGGTGCGCGAGGAGATGGCGGGCATCGTGGCCGACAACATTCTGGCGTTCCTCGACGGCAAGACGGCCGCCGAACTGCGTCAATCCGGACGTGCTAGCTCACTGATGTAGAGGCGTTTTCATGCCCCGTCCCCTGATCGCCGTCACCGACAGCGTCGTTCCCGTCGCTCGATCCGGCGATTGCCGCGCTCAAGCGCGTCGACCCCGAACTGCGGCATGGCGAAGAGCGCGTCGGCCGACGACATTCTCAGCGTCGCGCGCGACGCCGACGCGATCCTGGTCACCTACGCCAAGCTGCCGGGCGATCTGCTGCGCCAGCTCACCCGCTGCAAGGCGATCGGCCGCTTCGGGCTCGGCGTCGACAACATCGACCTGCCGGCCGCGAAGGAGCGCGGCATCGTCGTCACCTATGTGCCCGACTATTGCCTGCAGGAGGTGTCCGACCACGCCATGGCGCTGCTGCTGGCGCTCGCCCGCAAGGTTCCGCTGTCGAACCGCCTGGTGCAGTCCGGCCGCTGGGAGATGCCGGCGGTGGTGCCGATCCGGCGACTCGAAGGCCAGACGCTCGGCCTCATCGGCTTCGGCAACATCCCGCGCCGGGTCGCGCCGAAGGCGCAGGCGTTCGGTCTCAATGTCGTCGTCTACGATCCGTATGTGTCGAAGGACGTGCTGGCGGCCGCTCGCGTGGAAAGCGTCTCGCTCGACGATCTGCTGGCGCGCTCGGATTTCGTCTCGGTGCATGCGCCGCTGATGCCGGCGACGCGCGGGCTGCTCAACGCGGACGCCTTCCGCAAGATGAAGAAGGGCGCGTTCGTCATCAACACCGCGCGCGGGCCGCTGATCGACGAGGAGGCGCTGATCGCGGCGCTCGACTCGGGCCATCTCGGCGGCGCCGCGCTCGACGTGGTGGCGGTCGAGCCGCTGGCGAAGGACAACAAGCTCGTCGGCCGCGACAACGTCATCCTCACGCCGCACACCGCGTTCTATTCGGTCGAGGCGCTCGCCGAACTGCAGACCAAATGCGCAAGCGACGTCGCGCGCGTGCTCTCGGGCGAGCCGCCGGTCTATCCGGTCAAGATGGGCTGACGCCCAAGCTTCGGACTATTCCTGCATCCTGCCGTTGGTTGTATGCCGGCGGCTGCCGATCAATAATCCTGTCCGACAAGCCGCGCACGCATGACGGCAAGAACCGGGAGGATTGGATGTTCGTGGAGCAGCGTCTCTATACCTGCGCGCCGGGCAATACCGGCGAGTTCCTGAAGATGTACGAGGCGGAAGGCCGCGCCCCGCAGACGCGCCACCAGGGACAGCCGATCGGCTACTACATCAGCGAGATCGGCCCACTCAACCAGATCACGACGCTGTGGGCCTACGGCAGCCTCGATGAGCGCGTCGAGCGGCGGCGCGGGCTGTTTCAGGACCCCGCCTGGGTCGGCTACCTCAACAAGTGCCGCCCGCTGCTGACGAACCAGGAGACGCGCATTCTGCTGCCGGCGCCGTTCTTCAAGCAGCGGCTCGAGGAGATCGCCGCGCTTGGGAGGCAGCCATGACGGCGTGGAATCTCAGCCGCTGCACCTTGATCGCGCTGGCGATGGCCGCGCTCCCGGCCGCGGCGCTCGCCCAGGACGCCTATCCGTCGAAGCCGATCAAGCTGATCGTCCCGCTCGCGGCCGGCGGCGGCATCGACTTCACGGCGCGCACCGCGGCGCAGAAGCTGTCCGACGTGCTCGGGCAGCAGGTGGTGGTCGAGAACCAGGGCGGCGCCGGCGGACTGCTCGGCGTCGGCAACGTGGCGCGGGCCGCGCCCGACGGCTACACGCTGCTCTATCATTCGGTGACCGGCGTGGTGAGCTCCGTGGTCGGCAAGGATCTGCCGTACGACTGGCTGCGCGACTTCGCGCCGGTGTCGCTGGTGACGCGGTTTGCGCCGGTGCTGGTGATCAATCCGTCATTGCCCGCCAAGGACCTGAAGGAATTCATCGCGCTCGCCAAGGCCAGTCCCGGCAAGTTCAGCTACGGCTCGTCCGGCGCCGGAACGGCGATCCATCTCGCCAGCGAATTGTTCAGGGTGGCGGCCGGCATCGACATCGTGCACGTGCCGTATCGCGGCAACGCCGGCGTGATGCCCGATCTGCTGGCGGGACGCATCGCCATGCTGATCGACGGCGTCCCGGCGCAGCAGAAGAACATCGACGTCGGCCTGGTGCGCGCGCTCGGCGTCACGACGCGGACGCGCGCCGCCTCGCTGCCGAACGTGCCGACCATGATGGAGCAGGGGATCGACTACGAGGTGCCGTACTGGACCGGGATCTTCGCGCCGGCGGCGACGCCGAAGCCGATCGTCGACAAGCTCGCCGCCGACATCGCCAAGGCCATGAAGGATCCGGCGGTCATCGAGCGGCTCAAGAGCGTCGGGACCGAAGCCGTCGGCTCGACGCCGCAGGAGTTCGACGCCTTCAACCGCGAGCAGGTCGCGCTCTACCGGCGGATCGTTTCCGATCCGCGGCTGCAACTCGGGCTGCAATAGGCGCGTCCGTAGGCTGGCGCGGCAGCGTCACGGCTGCTCGCGGTCCCAGATCACGATGATCTTCACCACCCGGTTGCCGACGTTCGGATGCGGCATCGGCGGGCTCTCGATGAACAGCCGGTCGCCCTCGAAGCGGATGAAGCGCGTCTGCTCGCCGCCGACCCAGGCCTCGTTCCAGGCGGCCTCGACCTTGGTGACGACCTTGCCGCCCTCGACCCGGTAGCGGCCGGTATAGGCGATCATGCTGCGCAGCGCCTGCGCGCGCTCCTCGTCGGTCTTCGGCACCGGGCGCTTGTCCGCGGTCACCAGCGCGAGCCAGCGGCCATCGGCGGTGGCGATCTGGCGGCCGCGCGGATGTTCGCCGAGCACCGGCGTGCGCGCCTTGGTCTCCTGATCCTCGTACACGACCGAGACCAGCGTCCAGGTGCCGACGATTTTCTGCCTGAGTTCGGCGTCGTCGGCGCGAGCGGGCGAAGCGAGGAGCATCAGGCCAAGCAGGAAGAAGACTCGCATGACTGACGTCCTCGACCTAGTCCGCCTTGATGCCGGTTTCGGCGATGAGTTGTCCATAGGTTGCATAGAAGCCATCGATGTGTTGTTTCACGGCCGCGCTGGTGTTCTCGGCAGGCTCGGGAACGGTGTGGCCGAACGCGATCAGCCTGTCGCGGACTTCCTTTTGCCCCAGCGCAGCGGCGATCTCCTTGTTGAGATAGGTCTGTATCGATTCCGGCAACCCCTTCGGGCCGATCACGAAGTTGGTGATCTGGATTGCGACGTCGAGCCCCAACTCGCGGATGGTCGGCACGTCGGGCATCTTCGCCGACCGCTTTTCGCTGGCGATCGCAAGCGGCGTCACTTTGCCTTCCTGGATCTGCGGCAGCACCAGCGTCTGCGTGTCGAACATCACCTGTACCTCGTTCGCGAGCAATGCCTGCATCATCGGGGCATTGCCGCGGTACGGCACATGAACCATGTCGACTTTGGCAAGCTTGATGAATTGCGCGCCGGTGAGGTGTTGCGGACCGCCGGTGCCCGACGAGCCCCAATTGATCTTGCCGGGATTGGCCCGGACGTAGGCCAGGAATTCGCTCAATGTCTTGAAGCGCGCCGTGTTCGCGCTGTTGGTCACCAGCACGAACGGATAGGAGTAGACCGCCGCGACCGGCGTGAAATCGTTGCTCGGGTGCCAGGACAGCTTGTTGAGCGCAGGCAGCGTGGCGTGCGCGCTGGTCGTGAGCAGGAGCGTGTAGCCGTCGGGCTCAGACCGCATGAGCTCGCTGACGGCGATGGCGCCGCCGGCGCCCGGCTTGGCCTCGACGATGATCGGCTGGCCGACTTGCTCCGCCAGGCGTTGGCCGACGATGCGAGCCACCACGTCGGTGCCGCCGCCGGCCGCAAACGGGATCAGGATGCGGATCGGGCGGTTTGGGTACTTTGCCTGCGCCGCGGCGTCCTGTGTCTGCACGGCCAGGAGAGATACGGCGAGCAGTGCGCCAAATAGCAGCTTGATCGACATGCGGTTCCTTTCCCGCTTCACGCCGCGGCGTTTTTCAGCGCCGGCGACAGGTTCTTACCGTCACTTTGTCTCGCCCATCCACTTCGTGCGAATCCGCGCGAGCGTGCCGTCCATCTCGATCTGGTCGATCCAGATGTTCACGTAGTTGAGCAGCGTCTGGTCTTCGCGCCGCAGCAGCATCGCCACATAGACCGGATGGAAGATGTTATCCGGCGCCATCGCGGCGAGGCGGGGCTCCTTGCGCGCCATGTAGACCGCGGCGGTCGAAGTCCTGCACCTGCGCGTCGATCTTGCCGGCGATGAGGTCGGCAGTCGCGAGCTCGTTGCTGGCGAATCCGACCGGCGTCGCCTGCTTGAACTCGGTGTTGGCGAAACGGTCGTTGAGACCGCCCTTGTTGTAGGCGATCTTGATGCCGGGCTTGTCGAGATCGGCGAGCGACTTGTAGCGCTCCTTGTCGGCGCTGCGGATCATCATCAGCTTGCCGTAGCGCATGTAGGGCTTGGAGAAGGTCGCGACCCGGGCGCGCTCGAGCGTGCGGCCCATGCCCGACATCGCGACGTCGAACTTGTCGGCCAGCAGGTCCGGGATCATCGAGCCGAACGTCATCTTGACGTAGTCGATCTTGACGCCGAGCGCCGGCGCGAGCGTCGCCAGCGTGTCCATGTCGAAGCCTTCGAGCGCGCCGGTCGCCGGATCGCGCATGCTGAACATCGGCGTGTCCATGGTGGTGCCGACGCGCAGGACCTTGGCGTCGAGGACTTTCTGCAGCCGGTCCTGCGCCGCCGCGGGCAGCGCAGCGACAGGGCGATCATCGCACTCAGGAGATAGAGCTTCATGGGCCAGGTTCCGTTGCACGGCTATTCCGCGGTCCAGCCGCCGTCGAGCACCAGCGCCGAGCCGGTCATCAGCGACGAGGCATCGGAGGCGAGAAACAGGATCGCGCCGGTCAGCTCGTCGAGCTGGCCGAGCCGCCCGAGCTTGATCTTGGAGAGCACCTCGTCGCGGAACGCCTTGTTCTCGAAGAACGGCTTGGTCATCGGCGTCTCCAGGAAGGTCGGCCCGAGCGAATTGACGCGGATGTTGTGCGGGGCCAACTCGATCGCCATCGCCTTGGTGAAGCCCTCCATGGCGTGCTTCGAGGTGCAGTAGACGGTGCGGCGCGCGGCGCCGACGTGGCCCATCTGCGACGAGATGTTGATGATCGAGCCCGGCCGCTTCGCTTCGATCAGCTGCAGCGCCACCGCCTGCGCGGCGAAGAACGCCGCGCGCACGTTGAGCCCCATGATGACGTCGAAATCCTCGACCGTGACGTCCGCCAGCAGCTTCGGCCGGTTCATCCCGGCATTGTTGACCAGCACGTCGAACGGCTCGGCGCTCGGCGATCGCCGCGCGCACCGCCTCGATGTCGGTGACATCGAGGGTGAGCGCATCGGCCTTGTCGCCGCGCGCGCGGATCGCCTCGGCCGCCGCCTCGATCTCGCTCGTCGTGCGGGCCGCCAGCGTCACGTGCGCGCCGGCCGCGGCAAGCGCGGAGGCTGCCGCCAGCCCGATGCCGCGCCCGCCGCCGGTGACGAGCGCGCGCTTGCCGTCGAGGCGGAAGGAGGGCGTTTTGGCGAGGTCGACCGGCATGATCGGCTACGTGAAGGTGCCGTACAGCAGCAGCAATGCGGTGATGATGATGATCGAGGCGGTCGTCGCGGTCGCGCTCGCCCGGATGCGGATATCCTCCCGCTCCTGGCCGACGCCGTAGGCGTGGCCTATTCGCGCGATCAATAGCGCGACACAAAGGATGTGCAGCAACGGCCGCCACCAGCCCTGCATTTCGGCGAAGGCCAGCAGCAGCAGCGTGAGCGGGACATATTCGGCGAAATTGCCCTGCACCCGGATGCGGCGTTCGAGCATCTTGTTGTCGCCGGTCCCGAGCGCGGTCCTGGTGATCCGCCGCATGTCGGCCACGCGCACCGACAGGACCACGAGCATGATCCCAAAAATTGCCGCGTAGGCCGGAACGACAACGGGCGTCATGGGTGTTCCCCGCAAGTCATAAGATAGCGCATCGTCACTCCGCCGCCTGCGCGTAGGGCACGTTGCGCCCGCCGTAGCGGCGCACGCGCACGTTGGCCTGCTCGGCGTGCGCGGTGAAGCCTTCGAGCATGCACAGCCGCGAGCAGTATTCGCCGATCATCGCCGACGCCTGGTCGGTGAGCACCTTCTGATAGGTGCAGGTCTTGAGGAATTTTCCGACCCACAAGCCCCCGGTGTAGCGCGCCGCCTTCTTGGTCGGCAGCGTGTGGTTGGTGCCGATCACCTTGTCGCCGTAGGCGACGTTGGTGCGGGGCCCGAGGAACAGCGAGCCGTAGTTCTTCATGTTGTTCAGGAAATAATCCGGGTCGCGCGTCATCACCTGCACGTGCTCGGACGCGATGCGGTCGGCCTCGCGCACCATCTCGGCCTCGTCCTCGCACACGATCACCTCGCCGAAATCGGCCCAGGCCTTGCCGGCGAGGTCGGCGCTGGGGAGGATTTTCAGAATGCGCTCGATCTCGCTCATGGTGTCGCGCGCGAGCTTCTCGGAATTGGTGATCATGATGGCGGGGGAGGTCGGTCCATGCTCGGCCTGGCCGAGCAGGTCGGTCGCGCACATCTCGCCGTCGACGCTGTCGTCGGCGATGACCAGCGTCTCGGTCGGGCCGGCGAGCAGATCGATGCCGACCCGGCCGAACAGTTGGCGCTTGGCCTCCGCCACATAGGCGTTGCCCGGCCCGACGATCATGTCGACCGGCGCAATGGTGTCGGTGCCGAGCGCCATCGCGGCCACCGCCTGCACGCCGCCGAGCACGAAGATCTCGTCGGCGCCGCCGAAATGCATGGCGGCGACGATCGCCGGATGCGGCCCGCCCTTGAACGGCGGCGCGCAGGCGGTGATGCGCTTCACGCCGGCGACGCGCGCGGTCACGATCGACATGTGCGCGGAGGCGACCATCGGATAGCGCCCGCCCGGCACGTAGCAGCCGATCGAGTTGACCGGGATGTGGCGGTGGCCGAGCACGACGCCGGGCAGCGTTTCCACCTCCAGGTCGCGCATCGTGTCCTTCTGCTTCTGCGCGAAGTTGCGCACCTGCGCCTGCGCGAACTTGATGTCGTCGAGGTCGCGCTTCGCCACTTGCGATATGGCGCGCTCGATCTCCTGCGCGCTGAGCTTGAACGACGGCGGCGACCAGTTGTCGAATTTCTGCGACAGCTCGCGCACGGCCGCGTCCTTGCGCTCCTCGATCTGCGCGAGGATGCCCTCGACCGTCTCGCGCACCTTGGCGTCGGCGGCCTTGATTTCGCTCGCGTCCATTCCGCGCTTGAGCCAGCGGGGCATGGCGTTCCTCCATTCTTTCTTATCCGCTCCCCCGCCGGGGGAGGGTGCCGCCGGAGCGTAGCGCAGGCGGCGGGTGGGCGTCATTTCGCTGGCGCGCTCCCCACCCGGGCTCGCTTCGCTCGCCATCCCTCCGCCCTTCGGGGTGAGGGATGACGGCGTCACTTGATCGCCTGCGGATTGATCGGCGATCCGGTGGCGCCGGTGATGATCAGCGGCGGGCCGCAGAAGAAGAACTCGTAGACGCCGTCCTGGTCGCAGTCCTCGGCGAGTTCCTTGAGATAGAAGATCTCGCCCATGCACAGCCCCATCGCCGGGATCACCACCCAGTGCCACGGCTGGTTCGCCTCGGTGGTCTCGTTCGGCCGCACCTCGCACGCCCCAGGTGTCGGTGCAGATCGCGGCGATCTGCTTGTCCTGGCACCAGTAGCAGTTCTCGAACTTCACGCCCGGCGCGTCGCCGCCGGCATAGCCGCCCCACTTCTTCTCCTTCAGGCAGCGCTCCATCTGGCCGGTGCGGACGATGACGAAGTCGCCGCGCCCGATCGCGACGTTCTGGTCCTTGGCGCACTTGTCGAGCTCCTCGTTGGAGATGCTCTCGCCGTCCTTCATCCACTCGACGCCGCGGAAACGCGCGATGTCGAGCAGCACGCCGCGCCCGACCATCTTGTTCTTGGAGTGCTCGATGCCGAGCACGTTGAGGCCGCGCGCGTCGACCAGCTTGGCGTCGTGGCCGTTGTAGCCCTTGTCCTCGTAGAAGATGTGGCCGAGCGCGTCCCAGTGGGTCGCGCCCTGCACGCACAGCATCAGCGTGTCGTCGGCGTAGCGGATCTTGTTCCAGTCCTGCCGGCCGGCGATGGCGTCGGTGCCGGTCGCGAGCATCTGGTGGATCGGGTTGAAGCGGCCGCCGAACAGGCCGGTCTGCGGGCCCTCGCGGTCGAGCGGAATGCCGAGCGCGAACACCTTGCCGGTGCGGATCAGGCTCGCGGCCTTGACGATGTCCTCGGGCGTGACGTGGTTGAGCGTGCCGATCTGGTCGTCCTTGCCCCAGCGCCCCCAGTTCGACAGCTTCTTGGATGCTTCGTCGATCGCCTGCCGGCCCACCTTGATATTCATCGGTCTGCTCCCGTGTTTTTTCCGCGATCCGCCCCGAGACGCCGACCGCATTGATCGCCGGACCACTGCGGTCCGGCAACGCGGCGATTGTGGCCCGGCGTATCACCTGCGTCTATGCGGCAATGGATTGAAGAACGATCGTCGCCGAAGATCGGGGACGAGTTGCCGAAGATCGAGACCGAGCCGCTTGCGCGGTGGGCTCCCTCCCCCCACGCGTAGCGTGGTGGGGAGGGTAGGGGTGGGGGGTGGTGCGGGAGACGCGAGCGCCAGCGCAGCGGCCCCCCACCCCCGACCCCTCCCCACCGCTCGCAAAGCGCTCGCGGGAGGAGGGGAGCCCGGCCGGTCCCGACGCCGCGAGCAATCACCCGCCCAGCGGCACCATCGAGAGCTGCGCATCCGCCGCCGGCACGTGCGCTTCCGCCAGCCCCAGCTCCTTGCGCACGATGTTGGTGCCGCGGGTGAGCGCGACCATCTTGTAGAAGGCGTGCATCCGGCTCATCGACTGGCGGCCGAAACCGCAGTCGCTCGACAGGATCAGCCGCTCGGGCTCGATGTGCTTGAGCGCGAGCCGGATCAGGTCGGCGATCTCCTCGGGCCGCTCGACCTGCAGGGTGCGGTGGCTGATGACGCCGAGCGCGATCTTCTTGTCCTTCGACACCGTCTTGCCGATCGCCTCGAAGTCGAGGCCGCGGTTGAACGCGCCCTCGAAGGTCAGCACGTCGACGTCGAGTGCGTCGAGATAGGGCAGCGCCGCCTTGTACGACTGGTCGCGGCTCGCGACGCGCTGCGCCGCCGGGCTGCCCCAGCAGGTGTGGCACCACACCTCGCATTTCGCCCGCAAGCCGGCCACTTCGCGGTTGAACGCGTCGACCCATTGCGCCGGCTTGATGGTGGCGTTGGGGTCGGCGATCACCTGGTGGATCGCCGGCTCCTCGATCTGCACGATCGGCGCGCCGGCGTCGGCGAGCGCGTGGTACTCGCGGTTGAGCGCGGCCGACAGGTCGAGCAGCAGATCGAGCCGGCTGTTGTAGTGCTCGTCGGTCAGCATCAGCGCGAGAATCTGCGCCGAGATCGAGCCGACCTTGACCGGCCGGTCGGTCATCGGCGCGATCGCCTTGTAGGCGCGGTCGAGCTCGAGCGTGGTCGCGCCGATCTTGCCTTCGACCGGCGGCGTCATGCGGGTCTCGATCACCTCCCACATGATGTCGCCCGGACCCTTGTCCTTCATGAAGCCGGCCGGCGGCACCTCGACCCGCGGCTTGCCGATGCCGGCGATGCGCTCGGTCGCGTAGCTCACCCAACTGCGGCCGGCGACGTCGTCGTCGAGCCGCGTGTCGCCGTCGACGAAGATGTCGATGCCGGCGCGGTGCTGCGCCGCGACGTGACAGGCGAGGCAGTCGAAGTGCTGCTCGCGGTAGGCGATCTGCGAGAACCCGTGCGACAGCGGCAGCCCGCGCAGGTTGGCGGTGTACCAGCTCGGCCGCGGCAGCGCCCCGGTCGTGGTGGTGAGCAGGGCCTTGCCCTTGGTGGCGGTGAACATTCCGATTTCTTGCTTGATCGAAGTGATTGCCGAGCGGCGACGGGCTCCCTCCCCTTTGGGGAAAGGGATGGGGTGAGGGGGCTAGAGGTCGAGAGACCGTACCCCTCACCCTACCCCTCTCCCCATGGGAGAGGGAGCAGACCGCGTGCTGCGGCTCGCTAGCAGTGCATTACGTGATCAGTCCAAGCGCTACACCTTCCCGAGCGCGTGCAAAATCCTTCCCGGCGTGAACGGCATGTCGGTGAGGAGCTTGGCGCCGAGCGGGCGCAGCGCGTCGTTGATCGCGTTCATGATGCAGCCCGGCGCGCCGGCGGTGCCGGCTTCGCCGGCGCCCTTGGCGCCCAGTTCGCGAGTCGGCCGTCGGCGTCACCACGTGCCCGACCTCGATGTCCGGCATCTCGGCCGCCATCGGCACCAGATAGTCCGCCATGTTGCCGTTCAGCAGTTGCCCGCGCTCGTCGTAGATGCAGTGCTCGAACAGCGCGCCGCCGATCCCCTGCACCACGCCGCCCCGGATCTGCTCGTCGACCAGCTGCGGGTTGATCACGGTGCCGCAGTCCTCCACGCACCAGTGCTTGAGCAGCGTCACGAAACCGGAGTCGATATCGACCTCGAGATAGCTCGCCTGGATGCCGTTGGTGAAGGCGAACGGCCAGCCGCGCGGCACGTAGTGGCGGGTCGCCATCAGCTCGGCCTGGAAGCCGGGCGGCAGCGTATCGGGCCGGAAATAGGCGATGCGCGCGAGCTCATGCAGCGGTAGCCGCTCGGTGCCGGTGTCCTTGTCGACCACCAGGCCGTTGCGGATGTCGAGCGCCTCGGGCTTGGCCTGCAGGATCGAGCCCGCGACCGCCAGCACGTTCATCCGCAGCGCCTTGCCGGCCTGCCAGGCGGCTTCGCCGCCGATGCCGGCGGCGCGCGACGCCCAGGTGCCGCCGCCATAGGGCGTGTTGTCGGTGTCGCCGGTGATGACCCGCACGCGCTCGATCGGCACGCCGAACGCCGACGCCGCGACCTGCGCGATCACGGCCTCGGCGCCCTGGCCCTGCTCGGTGACGCCGGTCTGGCAGACGATCGCGCCCTGCGCGTCGAGCTTGATGGTGACGCCGTCCTGCGCGGAGATTTTCGCGCCGCCGACGCCGTAGAACGCGGCCGACGGGTTGGTCACCTCGACGAAGGTCGCAAAGCCGATGCCGCGGTAGATGCCTTTCTCGCGCAGGCGCTTCTGCTCGGCGCGCAGGCCCGCATAGTTCATCAGCGTGTCGAGGTGCGCCAGCGCCTCGTGCTGCGACAGCTTCTCGAACTTGATGCCGGAGGGCGCGGTCCACGGATAGGCGTCGTCGGCGATGAGATTGCGCCGCCTGATCTCCAGCGGGTCCATGCCGATCTTGGCGGCGGCGAGTTCGACCAGCCCTTCGGTCACCGCGGTCGCGATCGGATGGCCGACCGCGCGGTACTGGCACATCACATTTTTATTCTGGAACACCACGCGGGCGCGGGCGCGATAGTTCGGGCAGGTGTACCAGGAGCCGGTCAGGTTGACGATCTGGTTCGCCTCGATGCCCGAGGTGCGCGGATAGACCGAGTAGGGGCCGATGCCGGTGAGGTCGTCGATCTCGAACGCCGTGATGGTGCCGTCGGTCTTGACGCCGATCTTGCCCTTCACGCGGTGATCGCGGGCGTGGATGTCGGTGACGAAGCTCTCGATCCGGTCGGCGACGAACTTGACCGGCCGCTTGAGGAGTTTCGACAGCGCCACCGTCGCCATCTCGTCGGCGTAGGTGTGCACCTTGATGCCGAACGAGCCGCCGACCTCCTTGGTGATGACGCGCACCTGCTGCTCTTCGAGCGCGAGATGCTTGGCGAACAGGTTCTGCATCATGTGCGGCGCCTGCGTGCCCTGGTAGACGGTCAGGCGCTGCTCGCTCGGGTTCCAGTCGGCGACGATGGCGCGCGGCTCGTTGGTCACGCCGGTGTGGCGGCCGAACACGAAGGTGGTCTCGACCACCGTGTCGGCGTCCGCAAAACCCTTGTCCGGATCGCCGGCGGCGTGGTTGCGCTCGAAGGTGAGGTTGTCGCCGAGTTCGGGATGGATCACCAAGGTGCCGGGATCGAGCGCGGTCTCCGCGTCGGTGACGGCGGGCAGTTCCCGGTAGCTCACCTCGACCAGCTCGCAGGCGTCCTCCGCCTGTGCGCGGGTGCGCGCGACCACCGCGCAGACCGCTTCGCCCACCCAGCAGGCGCGCTCGACCGCGATGGCGTGCTGCGGCGCCGACTTGATGCCCTTGAGGTGGGTGAGCACGCCGACCCACGGCGTGATGACCTTGGCGAGTTCGGCGCCGGTCACCACCGCGATCACGCCCGGCGCCTTCTTGGCCGCGGCGGTGTCGATGCCGACGATGGTCGCATGCGCGTGCGGCGAGCGCACGAACGCGGCGTGCGCCATGCGCGGCAGCGTGACGTCGCTGACGTATTGCGCGCGGCCTTGCGTCAGGCGCTGCAGGTTCGGCCGCGGCACCGAGCGGCCGATATACGAGTTCGGCCGGTCGAGCGCGGTCAGCACGGGCGGCGAGTCTTCGGCGATTTTCATCGTTCACTCCGCCTCGCTGCCCCGCCACTTGCTCCGATCTTCACCCTCCCCTGGAGGGGGAGGGTCGGCGAGCGAAGCGAGCCGGGGTGGGGTGAATGCTTCGTACTGCGCGGTCACCCCACCCCGACCGCTTCGCTTCGGCGGTCGACCCTCCCCCTCCAGGGAAGGGTGACGAATCCCCGTGGTCAATAAGGTCGTGTGATCACAAATACCGGGTCGGCCACATCAGCGTGCGCCACATGTGCGACGACGGCGTATTGTCGAGACCGAGCCCTTCTTTCGGCTGCTTGAAGTTGCGGCCGATGATGTCGACGAAGTCGTCGAGGTTCACCTTGGCGTCCGGGTCGAACGAATAGATGTCGTTGATGCAGATCAGCCGCGCGGTGCCGTACCACTTGTGGTTCCGCGCCCGCTCGTATTCGGCGACGATGTAAGGCTCCGGCTTATAATCGGCGCCGAAATTGCGGATGTACTGATCCGGATAGGCATAGCCGGCGGCCTCGTCGGGGAAGAACCGCAGCGCCTGATGCACGCGGATTGCCCAGCTCACCTCTTCGTCGACATACGGCTCGATCAGCTGCGCGCCCCAGTAGCCGTGATCGCAGCGGATGAAGCTCACCACGCCGATGTCATGCAGCAGGCACGCCAGGATCGTCTTCTCGTTGCAACCGGCCTTGAGCGCGTGCGTTGCGCTTTGCAGCAGGTGGTTCATCGACGCGAACCGCAGCTTGAAGAAATCCATCAGCGTCGGCTTGTCTGGCATTTTCGGCAGCCGCGGATCGGCGCCCATCAGGAAGTACTTGCCGCCGTTCTTGGCCTGCAGGTCGGGGCCGCTCTCCCATCCCTTGAGCGGTCCGTCGGCCAATTGGAACAACACCGACTTGGTGGCGATCTTCTCGTTGAGATCGTTCATCATCTGCTCTTCGAGCTCGTCGGCGCGCTCGGAGAGGGTCATGGGCTGGGGGTGGTGCTGTTGCATGATTTGAATTCCGTGGGTTGGGACCGATTTGCCCCGAAGGTACACCGAAGCGGCCCGCGGCGGAACGGCTGTTCCGGCATTATCCGCCGCGGCCCGCGCGCGCCTTCGCCACCGCCTCGATGGCGTCGACGATCGCGTGATAGCCGGTGCAGCGGCAGAAGTTGCCGGAAATCTGGGTGCGGATCGCCTCGCGGCTGGGAACTCCGCCGTCCGCGAGCAGCGCCTGGGCGGTGAGCAGCATGCCTGGGGTGCAGAAGCCGCATTGCAGCGCGTTGCGTTCGATGAAGGCCTTCTGCAGGTCGGCGATCTCGCCGGTGTCGGACACGCCTTCGATGGTTTCGACCCGCAGGCCGTCGCATTGCACGGCGAGCATCAGGCAGCCGCGCACGATCGCGCCCTCGACGCGCACCGTGCAGGCGCCGCACACGCCGTGCTCGCAGCCGACATGGCTGCCGGTGAGCGACAGCGTCTCGCGCACGAAGTCGACCAGCGTGGTGCGCGCATCGACGCGCTCGCGCACCTGTTCGCCGTTGACCGTCACCGCAATGTCGAAGGCGCGCTCGCTCATGACCGCGCCTCCGCGAGCTGACGCGCCACGCGGCGCAGCAGCACGCCGGCGAGATGCTTCTTCACCGCGCCGGTGGCCTGCACGTCGTCGGGCGGATCGAGATCGGCGGCGAGCGCATTGACGGCGGCATCGACGCCGCCGTCGGCGAGCGCGGCTTCGGCCTTGCGCGCGCGCACCGGCGTCGCGCCGACGCCGAAGAAGGCAAGCCGCACGTCCTTGAGCCGCGCGCCGTCGGCGCGGGCGCAGGCGGCCAGTCCCGCCATCGCATAGTCGCCATGGCGGCGGGCGAATTCGGCGAAGCCGACGCGCGTGTCGGCGGTCGCGGCCGGAACGCGGATCGCGGTGAGCAGATCGCGCGGCGCGAGCGCGGTCTCGAACAGGCCTTTGAAGAAGTCGCCGGCCTTGACGCTGCGGCGTCCGGCGGGCCCGGCGATCTCGATCTCGGCGTCGAGCGCCAGCAGGCAGGCCGGCAGTTCGGCGGCCGGATCGGCGAACGCGACCGAGCCGCCGATGGTGCCGCGGTTGCGGATCGCCGGATGGCCGATATGCGGCATGGCGAGCGCGATCAGCGGCGCGTGACGAGCGATCTCGGCGGACGTTTCGGCCTGCACGTGGCGGACGAGTGCGCCGATCTCGACCGTGCCGTTCTTGACCGCGATGCGGTCGAGCCCGCCGATGCCGTTGATGTCGACCAGCAGGGCCGGGTGGCTGAGCCGCATGTTCAGCGTGGCGATCAGGCTCTGCCCGCCGGCCAGCACCCGCGCATCGGCGCCGCCGAGCAACTCGATGGCATGATCGAGCGAGCGGGCCTTGGCATAGGCGAATGGCGCCGGCTTCACGCTGGTCCTCCCCTGGGCATTGTTTTTTCTTATTGTGTCGGGGATCGCACGCGCGCGCAATGCGCCGCGTCGTCGCCGCGCGCGCTGACGGTCGTATCTGCGCCCTCTCCCCTTGTGGGAGAGGGCGGCTCCGAAAGTGCCACAAATGCAGTTGGGTGAGGGGTCATCCTTTCCGTGAGGCTGACCCCTCACCCAATCCTCTTTGCTGCAATACCTCGCAGCCCTCTCCCACAAGGGGAGAGGGCACGAGACGCGAACGCCGAGTTTGCTGACGCACTACGCCTTCACGATCCCCCGCACGATGTCGATCGCGCGGCGCAGCAAGGTCATCGACGCCTCCAGGGTACGGAACGCCGCGTGCGAGGACAGCGTCACATTCTCCATGCTCGCCAACGGATGATCGCCCTTCAGCGGCTCGGCATCGAACACGTCGAGCGCGGCGTGGCGGATGTGCCCGCTCTTGAGCGCCGCGATCATCGCGGCCTCGTCGACCAGCGCGCCACGCGCGGTGTTGACCAGAATGACGCCGGGTTTCATGCGCGCGATCCGCGCGGCGTCGATCATCCCGCGCGTCTGGTCGTTGAGCGAGAGATGCAGCGACACGACGTCGGCCTTCGCCAGCAGCGCGTCGAGATCGGCCGCCGCCGTCACGCCGGGCGCGGGGCGCGGCGTCCGGTTCCAGGCCTCGACCTCCATGCCGATGCCCTTGGCGATGCGCGCGACCTCGAGCCCGATACCGCCCAGGCCGACGAGGCCGAGCGTCTTGCCCTGCAGCTGCATGCCCTCGAGCGGCGCCCAGGTGCCGGCGCGGGTGGCGCGGTCCATGCGGGCAAGCCCGCGCGCAGCCGCGAACATCAGCGCCACCGTGTGCTCCGCCACGGCCGTATCGCCATAGCCCTTGATGGTGTGCACCGTCACGCCGAGCCCCTTGAGCGCCGGAACGTCCATGTAGCTCGACGCGCCGGTGCCGAGGAACACGATGTGCTTGAGGCCCTGGCACTTGGCGATGATCTCGGTCGGCATGTAGGAATGATCGTCGATCAGAATGTCGTAGCCCGCGACCAGCGCGGGCAGGTCGGCGCCCTGGAACGGCTTGGTGTTGAGCGTGATCGGCGGATCGTCGGCGCGGTGCACGCGGGCGAACACCTGATCGAGCTGGTTGGTGCAGTCGACGAAGATCGATTTCATGGCCGCCTTGTTCCCTCGCCCGTCCGGGGCATGCTAGCACTCTCCACCAGCGAACAAGAACGGAGCAAGCGCAATGGCGGGTGAGTTCAAGGGCAAGATCGTCGTCGTCTCGGGCGGCAGCCGCGGCATCGGCCGCGCGATCGCGACGGCGTTCGCGCGCGAGGGTGCGCAGACGGTGCTGGCCGCCTCCTCGGAGGCGCATCTGGCCGAGGCCCAGAAGGCGATCGTGCAGGCGGGCGGCGCGGAGCCGATGACGGTCGCCGGCGACCTGCGCCAGCTCGCCGGCTGCAAGCAGGTGTTCGACCGCGTCAGCGAGCGCTTCAAGCGCTGCGACATCCTGATCAATAACGCGGGCGCGACCCGCGCCGGCAATTTCCTGGAATTGCCGGACGAAGCCTGGCTCGACGGCTATGCGCTGAAGTTCTTCGGCGCGGTGCGGCTGACCCGCCTGTTCTGGCCGCTGGTCAAGACCGCGCAGGGCCACGTCGTCAACATCATCGGCGGTGCGGCGCGCACGGTGGAGCCCGAATTCCTGATCGGCGGCTCGGTCAATTCGGCGTTCTCGAATTTCACCAAGGGCCTCTCCCGCCTCGGCATGCGCGACGGCGTCAACGTCAACGCCATCCACCCGGGCGTCACCGCCACCGACCGCACCGAGCAGTTGCTGGTGCAGCGCGCCGCCGCGCAGGGCAAGACCGTCGAGGCGCTGCGCGCCGAGACGCTCGCCAAGGGCGGCATCAAGCGCATGGCGACGCCCGAGGACGTCGCCGCGCTGACCTTGTTCCTGTGCTCGGAACGCGCGCGGCAGATCCAGGGAACCGCCACCGCGGTCGACGGCGGCGCCACGCCCGGGCTCTATTAGGCAATTGTCACATTTGCGAAATCGGCCGCCGGGCGCTTGCACGCCCTGCGAGAGACTGTTTTCATGGGTTCGATCCGTAGCGGAATAACGCGCCGGATGCGGGGTTGTTCAGTCGATCGCAGCCGGGAGGACGGACCATTCTCGCCGACACGGGTTTGCGGATGTTCAAACGCTGGTCGCCTGGCAGGCCTGCGGGCATGACCGGGGCGCGGGTCTTGCGCGTGCTGCCCGGCGTCCTGATCGCGCTGACGCTGGCGGCGTCGGCCGGTTTCGCCCAGCCGCCCCAGACCGTGCGCGTGCGCGGCACCATCGAATCGGCGGACGGCGCGACCTTGACGGTCAAGTCGCGGGAAGGCGCCTCGCTGAAGGTGAAGATTGCCGACAATGCGGCGGTCCGCGGCATCGTCAAGGCGTCGCTCGAGGACATCAAGGAGAACTCCTACATCGGCGTCACCGGCGTCCCGCAGCCGGACGGCAGCCAGAAGGCCGTGGAGATCCACATCTTCCCGGAGCCGCTGCGCGGCACCGGCGAAGGCTTCCGGCCGTGGGACCTGATGCCCGGCAGCACCATGACCAACGCCACCGTGGCGCAACTGGTCAAGGACGTGGACGGCCAGACCATCACGCTCAAATACAAGGACGGCGAGAAGAAGATCGTCGTCACCGGCGACACCGTCATCGTGACCTATGTTCCGGGCACCAAGGACGAACTCAAGCCGGGCGCCAAGATCTTCGTCGCCGGCGCCAGAAAGCTCGACGACGGCACGCTCGAAGCCGCCGCGATCTCGGTCGGCCGCGACGGCCTGACGCCGCCGATGTGACGGAAATGGGCGAACTGCCGGCGATGCCGGTCTGATCAACGCTCGCGTGCCACCGCTGTTGGCGGCGCGCGTCAAATGGGAGGATGACGATGAAAGCAGTACCGGTTCTGATGGCGGCCGCTCTGGCCGCAACCTGCACGGTTTCGGCCGCCTGGGCGCAAGACACGGTTCGCGTTCGTGGCGAGATCACCAAGGCCGAAGGCACCACGCTCGCCGTCAAGGCGCGCGATGGCGCGAACCTGACGGTGAAGCTCGCCGAGCCGCCGCGCATCGCCGCGATGGAGAAGGCGATCGCTCGCCGACATCAAGGTGGACTCGTTCATCGGCGTATCGGCCATTCCGCAGCCGGACGGTTCGCAGAAGGCCTACGCCATTCATATCTTCATGGACTCGCAGAAGGGCGTCGTCGCCGACCGGTTCGGTCCCTGGGACAGCCGGCCGGGCAGCACCATGACCAACGCCTTTGTCGCCACCACCGTCTCCGGCAAGGACGGCCAGGAACTGCTGGTCAAGTACAAGGACGGCGAGAAGAAGATCATCGTGGCGCCGGACACCATCATCGCCAAATACGTGCCGGGCAGCGCCGCGGACCTCAAGGTCGGCGCCAAGGTGTTCGTCGCGGCGGCCAAGAAGGAAGCGGACGGCTCGTTGACCGCGCCCAACATCGCGGTCGGCCGCACGATCGATCCGCCGCAATAAGGATCGGCTGCGGCCCGCTGCGCTAACGAGAAGTCATCGGCGAAGCGCGCCGTCGTCGTTGGCGGCGCGCCCTCGCCATGAGGAGGAACACCATGACCAAGACCATTCGCTTCGCAATTGCGGGCGCGCTGATCGCCGTGTCCTGTGCGGCAGCGCTCGCCCAGCAGCCGCAGACGGTGCGGCTGCGCGGCACGATCGAGAAGGCCGACGGCGACCTGCTCACGCTCAAGAACAGCGACGGCGCCGAGATCAAGCTCGCGCTCAAGGACAAGGCGATGATCGTCGCCGTGGTGAAGGCTTCGCTCGCCGACATCAAGGAGGGCACCTTCCTCGGCAGCGCCGCGATACCGCAGCCGGACGGCACCCAGAAGGCGCTGGAGGTGCACATCTTCCCCGAAGAGATGCGCGGCACCGGCGAGGGTCACCGGCCATATGCGCCGGTCGCCAACAGCACCATGACCAACGGCACCGCGGCGGGCGCCACGGTGACCGGCGTCGACGGCTCGGTCATCATCGTCAAGTACAAGGACGGCGAGAAGCGGATCGTGGTGCCGCCGGATGTGCCGATCGTGCGCTACGAGATCGGCGGCAAGGCCGACCTCAAGGCCGGTGCGCGCTTCACCGTGCTGGCCGCGACCAAGCGGGACGACGGCACCTTCGAGGCGGCGCGCATCAATGTCGGCCGCGACGGCACGGTGCCGCAGTAGCGCGGTTCTGGCTCTGCTTTATTGACTTTGCCTCCGTTCGTCCCCGCGAAGGCGGGGACCCAGCGCAAGAAGAACGAGCGAAAGACTGGGTGCCCGCTTTCGCGGGCACGAACGGAGAGAGCGATACGACCCTGCTGGATTAGGCTCTAACGCGCCTTCGCGCCGCCGCGGCGCGATGGCGAATGCGCGCTGCCGCGCGCCGGCACGTCGAGATCGCTCGCCAATAGATCGGGCTGCGCCACCGGCGCGTCGATGCGCGGCGGATTGCGGCGGCCGCGCGCGCGGCTGTCGATATCTTCATCGTGCGGCCGCTTGACGCCGTCGGCGCGGGACAGCGCCTCGGCCGGCGGCAGGTCTTTGGTCAACTCGCTCAGCAGCGGCGTCAGGTCGGTGAGCCGGTGGGCGACGACGTGGATGACCTCGGATTCCCGCTGCAACTCGCCGCTGACCGCGAGATAGCGCGCGCCCAGCACGATCGGGCGGAAGCGCTCGAACGTCTTCGGCCAGACGATGATGTTGGCGATGCCGGTCTCGTCCTCGATGGTCATGAACACGACGCCCTGCGCCGAGCCCGGCCGCTGGCGGATGGTGACCATGCCCGACACCGTGACGCGTCCGCCGGGGCGGCGCGCGCGCAGCTCCTCGTTGCGGATGATGTTGCGGCGCGCGAGCTCGGCGCGCAGGAACGACGCCGGATGCGCGCGCAGCGACAGTTGCAGGAACCGGTAGTCGTTGACCACCTCTTCGCCCGGCGGCATCGGCGGCAGTTGGACGGAAGGTTCTGCGAAAGAGTCTGCGGTCTCTCCGCTTGCTCCGCTCTGCTCCCTCCCCCGCTTGCGGGGGAGGGGTGGGGAGGGGGTGAGTCGATCCCCGTTCTGCCACTCTGCTCTAGCGAAAGGGCGTTCACGCCCGTCTTCGCCCTATGCGGGGGAGGGGACGCTAGAGGCGCTGGCTCAGCATCACGGCAACATTCGGTGCCGGGCTCGCCAACTTCACCGCCCGCTCCGCGAAACAACGGCAGGTCGTCATCCTTGTCCCCCACGCGGCCGAGCGCCTTCGCCGCCCACAGCGCCTGCCGCCGCGTGAGGCCGAGCGAGCCGAAGGCATCGGCATCGGCGAGCCGTTCGATGATGCGCGGCGAAAGCCCGGTGCGCAGCCAGACATCGCGCACCGAATCGTAGCGCGCCGGCGCGCCGCTCGACGATGAGCGCGGCATCGTTCTCGCTCAGTCCCTTGATCTGCCGGAAGCCGAGCCGCATCGCATGCGTCGAGCGGATATCGTCCGCCATGTCGCGGTGCAGGTCGTGCAAGCGCTCCGCCGCGCGCGGGCCCTGCTCCAGGGTCGCGTCCCAGCCGGAAAAATTGACGTCGACCGGCCGCACCTCGACGCCATGCTCGCGCAGGTCGCGCACGATCTGCGCCGGCGCGTAGAAGCCCATCGGCTGCGCGTTGAGCAGCGCCGCCGCGAACACGTCCGGATAGC
The DNA here is from genome assembly GCA_963749815.1 of uncultured Alphaproteobacteria bacterium. Classification (GTDB taxonomy): domain Bacteria; phylum Pseudomonadota; class Alphaproteobacteria; order Rhizobiales; family Xanthobacteraceae; genus VAZQ01. Next base: position 68,341 of record CAVVON010000013.1, read on the forward strand.
GGCACTTGAGCCAGGCCGAGGCATAGACCAGCAGCGCGAAGCTCGCCGCATGGCTTTCCGGGAAGCCGTATTCGCCAAAGCCTTCGATCTGGCTGAAGCAGCGTTCGGCGAAGTCGCGCGGATAATGATTGGCGACCATGCCTTCGATCATTTTGGTCTTGAAGGTGCCGATCGTGCCGGTGCGCTTGAAGGTCGCCATGGCGCGGCGCAGCTTGTCGGCCTCGCCGGGCGTGAAACCGCCGGCGACAATCGCGATCCGCATCGCCTGTTCCTGGAACAGCGGCACGCCCAGGGTCTTCTTGAGCACCTCCTCCAATTGCGGCGACACATAGTCGACCTTTTCGAGGCCCTGCCGCCGGCGCAGATAGGGATGCACCATGTCGCCCTGGATCGGGCCCGGCCGCACGATCGCGACTTCGATCACGAGATCGTAGAATTGCTGCGGCCGCAGCCGCGGCAGCATCGACATCTGCGCGCGGCTCTCGACCTGGAACACGCCGAGCGAATCGGCGCGGCACAGCATGCGATAGACCGCTGCCTGTTCTTTCGGGACGGTGGCGAGCGTCAGCTTCGGTCCGCCGTAATGCTTTTCGACGAGATCGAACGCCTTGCGCAGGCAGGTGAGCATCCCGAGGCCCAGCACGTCGACCTTGAGAATGCCGAGCGCGTCGAGATCGTCCTTGTCCCATTCGACATGGGTGCGATCGTCCATCGCGCCGTTCATGATCGGCACGACTTCGTCGAGCCGGCTGCGCGTCATCACGAACCCGCCGACGTGCTGGGAGAGATGGCGCGGGAAGGATTGGATCTCGTTGACCAGCGCCCGCATCTTTTGCGCGCGCGGACCGTCGATATCGATGCCGGCCCGGGCAAGCTCGGAGGAGCGCAGCGTGCCGCCGCCCATGCCCCAGATCGTGGACGACAGGGCGCCGATCGTGTCCTCGGACAATCCGAACACCTTGCCGACCTCGCGGATGGCGGAACGGGCGCGATAGGAAATGACGGTCGCGGCAATGCCGGTGTGCTCGCGTCCGTAGTGCCGGTAGATGTGCTGGATCACCTCCTCGCGCCGCTCGTGCTCGAAATCGACGTCGATATCGGGCGGCTCGCCTCGGTCTTCGGAGATGAAACGTTCGAACAGGGCGCCGATGGTCTGGGGATCGACGTCGGTGATGCCCAGGCAATAACAGACGGTCGAATTCGCCGCCGAGCCGCGCCCCTGACAGAGGATTTTTTGGCTCCGCGCGTAGTCCACGATGTGATGCACGGTGAGAAAGTAGGGCGCGTATTGCAGCTTGGCGATCAACGCCAATTCATGGTCGAGAGCGTCTCGAATGGCATTTGGAATGCCGCCGGGAAAGCGCGTGGCGGCCCCTTCCCATGCCATGTGAACAAGCGCGTCCTGCGGTGTGGCGAATCCCGTGCGCTTCTCTTCGGGATATTCGTATTTCAGTTCGTCGAGCGAGAAGGTGAGCGCGGCGTCGAGCCGCAGCGTTTCCTCGATCGCCTCCGGCGCATCGCGGAACAGCCGCGCCATCTCTTCCGGCGATTTCAGGTGCCGCTCCGCATTGGCGGCGAGCCGCCGGCCCGCCTGGTCGATCGTCAGGTGCTCGCGGATGCAGGTGAGCACGTCGTGCAACTCGCGCCGGTCGGGATGATGATGGAGCACGTCGTTGACGGCGATCAGCGGCAGGCCCGCCCGGCGCGCCAGCGCGGCGCGCCGCGCCAGCCGCGCGCGATCGTCGCCGCGATAGAGCATGCAGGCGGCGAGCCGCACGCGCCCGGGCGCGGCGTCGTGGAGGCGCGAGAGGAGGTCGGCCTTCTTCCGCTCGGCGCTCTGACTTGTTGTTCACGACCAGCCGAAGCTGTACTTCGTGCGGTGGCGGCTCGTTGCGGGTCCCTTCTTCCGCTGTCGGCCGGCGTCGCAGCAAGGGCGGCGTTGCATGCTCCCACGTCGAGCGCTCCATCACGATCAGTTCGAGCCCGCCGCTGTGTTCGAGCAGATCCTCCAGATAGAGAATGCATTCGCCCTTCTCGGCGCGCAGGTTGCCGCGCGTGAGCAGGCGGCAGAGCCTGCCCCAGCCGGCACGGTCGCGCGGATAGGCGAGAATGTCGGGCGTGCCGTCGGCGAACACGAGCCGCGCGCCCGGGTGATAGCGCAGCGTAAGCTTCTGCTCGCGCCGGATCGCATGCGCGCGCACCACGCCGGCGACCGAGTTGCGGTCGCAGAGCCCGAGCCCGGCAAGCTTAAGATGCGCCGCCTGCAGCATCAGTTCCTCGGGATGCGAGGCGCCGCGCAGGAAGGAGAAGTTCGAGGCGGCGGCGAATTCGAGATAGCGTGGAACATGTCGTTGTTTCTGCGAGAGCGCGGCTTCTAACACCTCTGTGAGCCGCCGATGATGTGCGGATGAATGGGTCGCGGCCGAAGGCGCGCAATGTGAGCGAGGACTGATCGATCGCTTCCAGATGCTGATCGAAGCACGTCTCGATCCGCGTCAACGAGCGATATCGACGTTCCAGACGAGCGCAGCGATGTACGGAAGCATCCGACGGCCTGCGACCGGTCATGATCGGCATCGCCGCGTTTGCATCGCGTGCGGCTTTGCGGCGTAAGCTCGAATGCGATGTCACGCTTACGACAGCGGAGTCGAACAGAAGTCCGAAGGCTTCATCTGGCCGAGATGTGACGACGATCCACGGTGCGACTCGGAAGCACGTTGCCAAGGCGGCAAGTCTTCGGCGCCGGGAGGTTGAAGTCCGTCGAACGTTGACTGCCCAAGCCGCGCAGAGTCTGCGTGACTGTCAGAACATCGATAAGTGGTCGCTGTCGACCGTTCGGCTGAGCCGTGGTCTCGGCTTGCGTAATTTCACTCGACAAGGCATTGGTACGTCGGCATGCTGCATCGCCGCCCTCACCCGGCTCGCCTTCGCTCGCCAGCCCGCTCGCCAGAGGGTAGCCAGTGACGGTCAGTCCGGCATCACCCGTACATCCCGTGCAGGAACCAGCGCGGCAGGCCGTGCGCCATCTCATGCGTCACATCGCGATAAAGTCCCGCGCGGAACAGCCAGAAGCGCAGGCCGCCGGTGTCCTCGATGCGGAAATAGTCGCGCACGGCGCCGCCATGCTCGCTCCACCAGGCGCCTTCGATGCGTTCGGGGCCTTCGGCGAAAGCGACTTCGTGCAGGGCGCGCCGCCAGCGGAAGCGCTTCGGCGGGCCGTCGGGAACGAGCGCGACCACGTCGTTGAGAGGTTCCGGCTTGGCGAGGAGCCGCAGCGGCCGCGGCGGCAATTCGGCCTCGGCGCGGAAGCGGCGGAACGCGTCCCAGCCGGGCTCGGCGCGCGCCTGTGCCGGCACGGCGGCGGCGGCGAGTTCGGGAATATGGCTGTCGTGGGCGGCGAGCCGCGCCACGCGCCGCCGCCCGAGCCGCGCGCTCAGCCGGTCGACCAGCCGGTCGAGCTCGGCCTGATCCACCGTGCCGCCGAGCCCGATCTGCTCCTCGGGTGATGGCTCGGCGATCAGCACCGAGAGCCGCGCCAGGTCGAAGCCGAAGCCCGGATCGATCTCGTCGCCGAGCGCGGCGAGCCGTTCGGCGAACAGCGCGCGGATCGCCTGCGGGTCGCGCACCGGCCGCGAGGTGCCGGCGGCGATGCGCTTGACCGCGCCGTCGGTGCGGAACAGCGAGAGCTCGATGCGGCGCGCGCCGTCGCCGCGCGCGGTCATCGCGGTCTTCAGCCGCGCCGCCAGCCGCTCGACGGTTGCGAGCACGTCCTCCTCGCGCGCGATCGGCTCGTGGAAGTTCTTTTCGGCGATATAGGGCGCGACCGGCAGGCGCGGGCTGAGCGGCTCGTCCTCGCGGCCGAGCGCGCGGTCGAGATTGACCAGCAGGTCCTCGCCGAAGCGCGCGGCGAGCGGCGATCGCGGCAGCTCCAGGATGTCGCCGATGCGTTTGAGACCGACGCGCGCGAGCGCCGCCACCGTCCCGGCGGGGAGCCGCAGCGCCGCCAGCGGCAACGGTGCGATCAGCGCGCGCTCGCCGCCGCCGCCGGTGATCCCGCAATCGCCATAGCGCGCCGCCGCCCAGGCGGCGCCGATGGTCGACGCGATGGCGGTGCGGGTCGCAAAACCGAAATGCGCAAGGCGCGCGGCGAGATCGCCGCGGAGCTTTGCTTCGCCGCCGAACAGATGCGCGCAGCCGCCGATGTCGAGCAGGATGCCGTCCGGCGGGTCTATGGCAACCAGCGGCGTGTAGCGCTGGCACCAGTCGGCCAGCGCATCGAGCAGCCGCGCGTCGGCGCTCTGGTCTTCCGGCATCGCGGCGAGCGCCGGGTGCATGGCGCGCGCCTGCGCCAGCGCCATGCCGGCGCGCAGGCCGAGGGTTTCCGCCGCCGCGTCGACCGCCACCAGCAGATCGGCATTGCCGCGCTTGCCGTAGACGGCGAGGGGACTTTCTTTCTTGGTGTTCGGGTCCGGTCTTTCCCCGGTCATTCCCGCGCAAGCGGGCATCCCGTCTCCCCGCAACATAGACTGGGTCCCCGCTTGCGCGGGGACGACCGGTGAGTCTGCTGCGCGCGCCGCCTCACGCCGTTGCCGTCCGATGCGGTCGGTCGGCAGCCTGGCGAACCACAGGCTCAGAATGCGTTGCGAGGACGAAACGCTGTTCCACACTGTCCCACTCCACGATCCAGGTTCCGAGATGGCCGCGGCGGTTGCGCGTCAGGCGCAGCGCCAGCCGCGGCGGGCCGACGCCGTGCGGCGAAAACGCGGATGGCGACGCGCCGGCGATCCAGCGCGTCGCGGCGGCGGAGGCATCGTCGTCCGGCGCCGGGCGCAGCAGGAGACCGAGCGTGTCGCCGGCCGCCGCCGCGAGCGCGAGCCGCCGGCTTGCCACGCGATCGATCGCGCGGGCGCGCAGTTCGCCGATCACCACGCCGACCGCGCGGCAGCGCAGCGCCTCCTCCATCGCCCACAGCACGTCCTGTCGGCGCGCGGCGATCACGGTGATCAGCCGTTCGGGCGCAACGCCCGCCTCAACGAGACCGGGGCCATAGGGCGCGCCGCTCTCGGCGAGCGACAGGTCCTCGGCGATCCAGACGATGCTGCCTGCTTCACCCTTCCCCATCGCTTGCTTCGCTCGCGGGAGGAGGGTGAAGGAAGATCCGGCCGTTTCCTGTAAGCGCCCGGCCAGCCCCAGCGCAAAGCCGGTGGCGCTGGCAATCTCCGGCTCGCGCGCGGCCGCGATCTCGTGCAGCGCGCCGCGGCTGAGCCCGCCGCCGAGCGCGCCGTCGATTGCCGCAATGCCGAGCGCGAGCGGGCGCGCGCCATCGCTGAGACCGAGCGCCGCCTCCGCCGCGCGCAGTTGTTCGCGCAGCCGGCCGATGAGCGGCCGCTCGGCAGCGGGGACGGCGGATCGTTCGGCTGAAGCCATCGGCGTTCATCCGGGTCAGGCGGGCAGGACCGCATGTTCATGATTTGTTCTTATTGATTCCCGAGACTCGGCCGGACGTCAAGCTAAAGCGTAAACGATTGAGAATGCTTGGTTTTATTAGCCGGTTTCTCGACTTTCACCCTCACCCTGAGGAGCCGCGCGTCGCGCGGCGTCTCGAAGGGACGAGGCCCGGCTGTCGCCCGAACGGCTATCGCAGCACCATGGCCTTCATCCTTCGAGACGCGTGCTTCGCACGCTCCTCAGGACGGGGTCGTCGTGCGGCCCGCACAAAGCGAGGCGATCACCACTAAGCCACCCGGTAGATCGTCCACAGCGCAGAGCCCGACACCACGTTCGGCTCCAGGTCCTTGCCCCACTGCCGGTGGGCGTCGATCTTGCCGATCGCCTCGAAGAATTTTTCGAGCTGCGCGATGCTCTCGACCGTGTGATTGGCCTCCACCGTCGCCTCGCGCGCGCCGATCGAGCCGGTCAGGATCTTGAAGTTCATCGTGTCGGTGCCGGCCTTGATGCCGACCTCGCGCTCCCACTTGCGCAGCGAGTCGATCACCGCCTGCTTGTGCCCGAAGCGGGCATCGATCTGCCAGCGTGCCACGAACATGGTGCTTCTCCGTTTGTCTGAATGTTTCGGCTGCTCGTCTCGATCGCATTCGGCCCGGTCGTTACTCGTCCCAGGCCTGCACCACCGTCTGGCGCGCGATCTTGCCGCCCTTGAGCTCGACCATGGCCTGGCAGAACACCTTCGCGCCGTCCGGATAGGCGCAGGCCTGCGTGAACGCGAGCCGGTCGCCTTCGCTGATGCTGGTTTCGACCTTGTGCGTCATCGCCCGGCTGCAGATGTCGTCCCAGAACGTCGCGATCGCCGTCTTGCCCTTGACCTCGCGCGGCTTGCTCGGCGGATTGTTGCGGTCGATGACGCGCAGTTCCGCATCGTCGGCGTAGAAGCTCGCGAGCATTTTTCCGTCGCGGCCCTCGATCGCGCGCTTGATCGCGGTGCCGGTTACGCCGTTGGTCTTCGTCGACATGGCTCTCTCCCGTGTCATGGTGTTGGTGGCGGCCCGCTTCCGGATCGGGAGCGGGCCACTCCGCCGCGCTACTGCGACTTGCTCGCCGCCTTCGCCTTCTCGCCGGCGAGGCGCAGCACGGTGTCGGTCTCCTGCTTGAAGCCGGCGAGATCGACCTGCATGCCGTTGAGCACCGTGCTCCAGTGCCGCACCACCGCCGCCATCGCGACGGCCTCGCGGATTTCCTCGTCGGTCGCGCCGTTCGCCTTGGCGGCGGCGGTGTGGAAGTAGACGCAGTACTGGCACGGCATCTGCGCCGCGATCGCGAGCCCGATCAGTTCCTTGGTCTTGCCGCTGAGCTTGGTGTTGGGGTTGAGCTGCAACGTCTTGAACTCGGACCAGGCGCCCGCGATGGCGACCTCCGGGAACAGCTTGAAGAAGGTCGGCACCGTGCCGAGCGTCTGTTCGATGTCGCGATAGGCCGCCTGTGCGTTCGCGTCCTGCGCGGAGGCGAGCTTCGCCACCCCGGTGACGGAGCCGAGCGCGATGGCCGAGGCGAGCGTCACGATGATTCCAGTCGATTTGCGCATTGTCATTCTCCTGCATCTCCTGAGTCCGACCGATCGGACTGATGCATCATTGCTATCGAGCGCGGAGACGGCCGCTTCGCCCGATCGGACCAGCGCCGCGATGGCCCGTTCGGGCCATCGGCGACTTTGTCATTCCGGGGCGCGGGCAAAGCCCGCGAGCCTGCAATCCATCGCCACGGCGGATGGCTTCCGGATCGCCACTGCGCGACGTCCGGAGCGTCGAGTGTCCGCTACACGCGCTTCTCCCGTCCGACCAGCGCGGCGGCGGCGGCGCGGGTCGGCAGATCGAGCTTGAGCAGGATGTTGGCGACGTGGCGCTTGACGGTGTGGTCGCTGAGCTTGAGCCGCTTGGCGATCGCGCCGTTGCTGAGCCCGTCGGCCACCAGCGTCAGGACCTCGCGCTCGCGCGCGCTCAGCGCGTCGAGGCTCGCGGGCTTGCCGTGATGCGCGGGCGCGTGCGGTTCGAGGTGCTGCTCGGTCGCGACCGCGAGCAGGCGCAGCTCGGCGCCTTCGATCGCTTCGCTGCCGCGCTCGGCGAAGTGCAGGCCCGAGCCCGCGACCAGATCCGTGACGATGCCCGAGACCAGCACCTCACCCGCTTTGGCGCGCGCTGCGATGCGTTCCGTCACGTGCAGCGCCAGTCCCGCCACCGTGCGGTCGCGGATTTCGACCTCGCCGGCATGCACGCCGGCCGCGATCTCGAGGTCGAGCGCGCCTCCGGCGTCGCGCAGCGCCAGCGCGCAGCGCACCGCACGCACCGTGCCGTCGAAGCGCGCGCCGATCTCTTCGGCGCCCGCGCCGATCGGATGGCCGCCATGGCGCGCGATCGTATCGGCCGCCGCCGCCCGCAGGCGTTCGACGCGCTCGCTCCAGACGCGGTCGCCGAGCCGCGCCGCCGCGCGTTCCGGCGCCACCAGCCGCGCGACCATCAACGTGGCGAGCACCCGGTCGTGCGCCGCCGTCGTTGGACGCTCGCCGGTGAGGAACTCTTCGATCTCGTCGACCACGCCGTCGACGTCGCCGGTCCAGATCGGGTGGTCGCGGCCCGGCATCTCGACGAATTTCGCGCCGGCGATCTTCTGCGCCAGATAGCGCCCGCCGGCGATCTTGACCCGCGCATCGTCGCTGCGGTGGATCACCAGGGTCGGCACCCGGATGCTGGCGAGCGCGTGCCGCACGTCGATCTGCGCATTCATGCGCGCGAGCGCGATGGCGGCGGTCGGACTGACCGACAAGCGCTCGAATCGTGCCCACCAGGCCTTGAAGCGTTCGTCCTCGGCCAGCCCGGGAGCGAAATTCGGCAGGCTCGCTCCGCTGCCCCACGTGCTCTCGGCGTTGCGCAGGAAATTGGCGAGCGGCTCCGGCCCCATCACCCAGGTATGGAAGTGGGCATAGCCGCCGTAGAGCACCAGCGCGCGGGTGCGTTCTGGATAGGTCGCGGCGAACAGGATCGACATCGGCGCGCCCTCGGAGGCGCCGAGCAGCACCGCGCGGCCCGAGCCCGCCGCATCCATGACGGCGCGGACATCGTCCATGCGCGTTTCGAGGTCCGGCAGATGCTGGGCGTCGACCCGGTCGCTCAGTCCGGTGCCGCGCTTGTCGAACTGGATCAGCCGGGTGAAGGCGCCGAGCCGTTGCAGCAGGTGGCTGTAGCCCGGATCCTCCCAATGCACGTCCAGGTTCGAGAGGAAGCCCGGCACGAACACCAGGTCGACCGGGCCGTTGCCGATCACCTGATAGGCGATGCGGACCTCGCCGCTCTTGGCATATCGGGTCTGCGGCACCGCCACGTGTCCGCTCCTTGCCTCCGCCCGATCACCAGATCGGCGCGTTCCGCTCGTGGTCCACCAGCGCGCGGCGGTCGAGATCGCGCACGTTCCTGGTGCCGGTCAGCGCCATGGTGACGTCGAGCTCCTTGCCCAGAATATCGATCGCCTTGGCGACGCCGGCCTCGCCGCCGGCGCCCAGCCCGTAGACATAGGAGCGGCCGATCATGCAGGCGCGCGCGCCGAGCGCGAGCGCACGCACCACGTCCTGACCGGTGCGGACGCCGCCGTCGAACATCACTTCGATGTCGTTGCCGACCGCGTCCACGATCTTCGGCAGCGCCGAGATCGACGACGGCGCGCCGTCGAGCTGGCGGCCGCCGTGATTGGAGACGATCAGCGCGTCGGCGCCGGACTTCGCCGCCATGCGCGCGTCGTCCAGGTCCATGATGCCCTTGAGGATCAGCTTGCCCGGCCACAGGCTCTTGATCCACTCGATGTCCTTCCAGCTCAAGGTCGGATCGAACTGGCTCGCGGTCCACTGCGCGAGCGAGTTGACGTTCTCCATGCCCTTCACGTGGCCGGCGAGATTGCCGAAGGTCTTGCGCTTGCCCTTGAGGATCGAAAGCGCCCAGGCCGGCTTGGTCGCGATGTCGATGACGTTGGCGAGCTTGATCTCGGGCGGCACCGTCATGCCGTTCTTCACGTCGCAATGGCGCTGGCCGAGGATCTGCAGATCGACGGTCAGCACCAGCGCGCTGCATTTGGCCGCCGCCGCCCGCAAGATCAGGTCGCGCATGAAGCCGCGGTCGCGGATGACGTAGACCTGGAACCAGAACGGCTTCTTCACCGCCGCCGCCACGTCCTCGATCGAGCAGATCGACATCGTCGACAGCGTGAACGGAATGCCCGCGGCGTGCGCCGCGCGGCAGGCCAGGATTTCGCCGTCGCCATGCTGCATGCCGCACAGCCCGATCGGCGCCAGCGCCAGCGGCAGCGCGAGCTTCTCGCCCAGCAGCGTGGTCGAGAGGTCGCGCTGGTCGACGTCGACCAGCACCCGCTGGCGCAGCTTGATGCGCTCGCATGTCCTCGCGGTTGGCGCGCAGCGTCTCCTGCGAATAGGAGCCGGCGTCGGCATAGTCGAAGAAGGCCTTCGGCACCTTGCGGCGCGCGATCTGCACGCAAATCCTCGATGCAGGTGACGGTGCGCATGGGTTCTGTCCCGGCCAAGTCCCCATCAGCATAGCGATTTTGCCGGGGGAACCAATGCGGCCGGCCGGGGCCGGTACCGGGCCGGCTGGCCTGGAACGCGAGCGGTGCCTGGCGCGTTGTCGATGGAACAGCCCAGGAGGACTCCATGGCCAATCCGAACGACACGGTCACGGCGAACGAGATCGAGCAAAAGCGCCGCCAGGAAGCCAAGGAGGAGGCACGGGAGGCGGAGCGCCGCAAGGCCGAAAAGTCGCTCGAGCGCGGGCTCGAGGACAGCTTTCCGGCCTCCGATCCGCCCAATGTGACGCAGCCTGCGCCGTCGCCCTTCGACAAGCGGCCGAAGCGGTAAGGCGCCTTTCACCGGCCGCTTGGCGTTAACAATTCGGGATTGCCGCCCGGCCGCCGCGGCCCCGTTTATGATCTGCCGCAATTCCCTGGCCGCGCCCCTTGAATTGACCGTCCGTTTGATCGACAAGGGCTGCGGCTTGGAGGCTTTGAGCGGCACCATGGCGCGCAAATATTTCGGCACCGACGGCATCCGCGGGCGCGCCAACGGCGTGATCACGCCGGAGCTCGCGCTCAAGGTCGGCCAGGCGGCGGGGCTCGCCTTCCGCCGCGGCGACCACCGCCACCGCGTCGCTGATCGGCAAGGACACCCGGCTCTCCGGCTACATGATCGAGACCGCGCTGGTCGCGGGCTTCACCTCGGTCGGCATGGACGTGCTGCTGACCGGCCCGATCCCGACGCCCGCGGTCGGCATGCTCACCCGCTCCATGCGCGCCGATCTCGGCGTCATGATCTCGGCCTCGCACAATCCGTTACGACGACAACGGCATCAAGCTGTTCGGACCGGACGGCTTCAAGCTCACCGACGAGGTCGAGCAGCAGATCGAAGGCCTGATCGATTCCGATCTGACCAAGCAGCTCGCGAAAGGCGCCGATCTCGGCCGCGCCAAGCGCATCGACGGCGTGCAGGACCGCTATATCGAGTTCGCCAAGCGCACGCTGCCGAAGAATCTGTCGCTCGGCGGCCTGCGCATCGTGGTCGATTGCGCGAACGGCGCAGGCTATCGCGTTGCGCCGGAAGCGCTGCGCGAGCTCGACGCCGAAGTGATCGCGATCGGAATCGAGCCGGACGGCTTCAACATCAACCGCGAATGCGGTTCGACCGAGCCCGCCGCGCTCTGCCAGAAGGTCAAGGAGATGCGCGCCGATATCGGCATCGCGCTCGACGGCGACGCCGATCGCGTGCTGATCGTCGACGAGCGCGGCCGCATCGTCGACGGCGATCAGTTGCTCGCCGTGATCGCCGAGAGCTGGCAGGCGGATGGACTGCTCGCCAAACCCGGCATCGTCGCCACCGTGATGTCGAATCTCGGGCTCGAACGCTATCTGGCGACGCTCGGCATCGCGCTGGTGCGCACGCCGGTCGGCGACCGCTACGTGCTCGAGGAGATGCGCGCGCACGGCTACAACATCGGCGGCGAGCCGTCCGGCCACATCATCCTGAGCGACCACACCACCACCGGCGACGGCCTGCTGGCCGCGCTGCAGGTGCTTGCGGTGGTGCAGAAGCAGGACAAGCCGGTCTCCGAAGTCTGCCACCGCTTCGACGCCGCTGCCGCAGGTGATGAAGAACGTCCGCTACAAGGGCGGCAAGCCGCTGGAGAACGCCAAGGTCCGCTCCGTCATCAAGGATGCCGAGGCCCGCCTCAACGGCCATGGCCGGCTGATCATCCGGCCCTCCGGCACCGAACCGGTGATCCGGGTGATGGGGGAGGGGGACGACAAGGGCCTGATCGAGGAAGTGGTCGACGGCATCGTCGATGCGCTCACCCAGGCGGCGGCCTAGCGCGCGCGAAGCCGGCGATTTCCCACCGTGATTCCCGGGAGGCCGCGTGGCGGCCAGCTCGACAATCTTTTGTTTTTCCTCGGATTTCTCGGGAATCATGGACTCTGGTCTCCGGCCGGCCCCGGAATGACGGGGAAGGCGATCCGCCCACAACCCAGATTGGAATACGTGTAAAAATTGCGTTTTCGCTTTGCCCGCCCGGCCGCTCTCCGTTATCAATGGTTTCATATAAAACTAAAACGCCGCCGGGAACGCTCGCCTGCCATGATCGTCTGCTCCTGCAACGTCCTGACCGACCATGACGTGCGTAGCGCGCTCGCGACCGAGCAGACGCCGCGCACCCCCGGACAGGTTTACGGTTGTCTCGGCTGCGGCGCCCAATGCGGCCGCTGCGCCCGCACCATCCGCCGGATCATGGACGAAGCGCTGGCATCCACCTGCGGATGCTGCCCGAGCGGCCAGCACCGCGGATAATCCGTTCAACTTGTCGATGAATTGGCGAGGCGGGGTTGCCTTTCCCCCGCCGCGCGATGCATGTTGCCTTCTAGGTTAGACCAATTCCAATCTCGGCCCGGCGGCCCAATCAGTCAGGATGCGGATCATGAAGGGCGATGCAAAAGTCATCGAATATCTCAACCGCGGACTGCGGCATGAACTGGCCGCGATCAACCAATACTGGCTGCACTACCGGCTGCTGGAGAATTGGGGCTTCCGCGACCTCGCCAAGTATTGGCGCAAGGAATCGATCGAGGAGATGGAGCATGCCGACAAGCTGGTCGAGCGCATCATCTTCCTCGACGGCTTTCCCAACATGCAGGTGATCGATCCGCTGCACATCGGCCAGAACGTGAAGGAAGTGCTCGACTGCGATCTGGCCGCCGAGATGTCGGCGCGCGCGCTCTATCAGGAGGCCGCGACCCACTGCCACGCGGTCAAGGACTATGTGTCGCGCGATCTGTTCGAGAAGCTGATGCACGACGAGGAAGATCACATCGACTTCCTGGAGACGCAGATCGGCCTCGTCGGCAATCTCGGCGTCGAACTCTATTCCCAGCATCACATCGGCAAGCTCGACGACAGCAAGAGCTGATTCGCCATTCGGCTTGGCGAGCGGCTTGGCGCCTGGCGCCCGTGCATCCGCGCGCCGGCTTGCTGGTCGAATGAGACCGATTACTGCGGCGCGCGCCCGATTACTGCGCCACGCCAATGTCCCAAAGCTTAATGAAGGTTAAAATTCGCGGTTAAAAAGTAAGGTTAAGTGTCGCTTAAGAGTTTGCTGCCATCTTCGGCCTCGTTGAGTCATCCCCTGTGGGGTCGTCGTGCCCCCGCCGGACGAAAGAGGACGAAGTCATGGTTCGTGTGAATCTCCTTGCACTCGCGGGTGCAATCTCGCTCTTGAGCACGGCGACGCTTGCCGCCGACCTGCCCCCTCCGCTGCCCCCTCCGATGGTGCGTGCACCGATCGTCGAGACCGGCGGCTGGTATCTGCGTGGCGACGTCGGCGTCGGCATGCAGAACTTCAAATCGTTTGACTTCACGCAGACGAACGTCGCTTCGGGTGCGGTCTGGCCGGCAAGCTGGTCGATCGACAGAAGGACATCAAGGACACGGCCTTCGTAGGGTTCGGCATCGGTTATGCCTGGAACAACTGGGCGCGCTTCGACTTCACCGGCGAATATCGCGCCTCGTCGAAGCTCAAGGCGGTCGGCAGCTATTCCGGCGCCGCCGATTTCTGCCCTGGCGGCACTTGCTTCGACTGCGTATGACTGCTGACCATCAAGCGTCGGTGTTTCTGGCCAACGCCTATCTCGACCTCGGTACCTGGTGGTGCCTGACGCCGTTCATCGGCGCGGGTGCCGGCACGCGCTTACCACAAGGTCTCGGCTCTCAGCGATACCGGCTACATCGCCGGCTCCGGCGCCTCGTCGTTCGGTGTGACGCAAAACGATCGCACGCAGTGGAACTTCGCGTGGGCTCTGCATGCCGGTCTCGCCTACACGGTCAGCAACAACCTCAAGATCGAGTTCGCTTATCGCTATCTGAACATGGGCAGCGTTCCGACGGCGGAAATCATCTGCGGCGCCTCGGGTTGCGCCTCTGGCGGCGGGCCGCGCGCCTACTACACGCTGAACAACTTCTATTCGAACGACTTCCGGATCGGCTTCCGCTGGATGCTGCAGCCCGAGCAGCCGATGTATGCGGCGCCCATCATGCGCAAGGGCTGAGCGATCCAGCCTTTCTTCTGCGGTACGCAAAAAATTCCGAACGGCGCGGGTCATCCCGCGCCGTTCTCGTTTACGAATATGCTCCCGAGCTAACCGCTCATTAAGGTTAATCATTCATGATGACGGTTGCGCGGAGCGAATCCGCGTCGCATCAAGAGGCCGTCATGCGTCGCTTGCTTGTTCTTCTCGGATTGCTCGCCTGGACGCTTCCCGCATTCGCCGGCGAGTTCGAGCTTCCGACCCTCCGCGGCACCGAGACCTTCGTGCCGGTGGTCCCGGTGAAGGCGCCGCGCTGGAGCGGCCTCTATGCCGGCGGTCAGATCGGCTACAACAACGTCGCCGTCGACGGTGCGGGCGCAACTCAGCCGCTGGTCGCCGACATGCTGCGCGTGCTCGCGCTCGAGAGCGAGCAGCACGTGTCGCAGTGGACCGTGCTCGGCAGGGGCGAGACGCGCTCGATCAGCTACGGCGGCTTCCTCGGCTACAATGTCGGCTGGGAAAGCGTGATCCTCGGCATCGAGGCGAGCTGGTACAAACTCGGCGGCACGATCGATCTGCCGGGCAACCCGTTGAGCCGCGTGGTCGCGGCCGGTTGCTGCACCTACGCCGTGACGCTGAACGGCAACAGCTCGCTCGCGATCAACGGCTACGGCACCGTCAAGACGCGCGCCGGCTGGGAAGTCGGCAACTTCCTGCCTTACGCGACCATCGGTTTCGCGGTCGGCCAGGCAAGCTACACGCAAATCCGCGACCGCCTCGGGGACCCAGACTGATTCGAACAACAATGTCGTGCCGTTCAGCTTCAGCGAGAGCGAGAACAAGACCGGCTCCTGGATCTACGGCGTGGCGCTCGGCGCCGGCGTCGATTTCATGGTGATGCCGAACGTGTTCCTGCGCGCCGAATACGAATACGTGGCGTTCCTCACGTTCGCGAATTTCAAGGTCACCATGAACTCCGCCCGCGCCGGCATCGGCTTCAAGTTCTAGCCCCGCCGCGCTGATCGGCCGTCATTTCGTCCCCCGGCGAGGCACGGCAGTCTGTCATTATTGGCTTCGAGTGAGGCGCGACGGCCACATCCTGGCGCTTGACGGCGCAGCGCGCCTTCCTTATGTCCGACAGCGGGACACCCCTCCCCACCGAGGGGCGCCTATCTGGAAGGATAGTGACATGACCAGTGCAATGCCCGCTGCGCGGCCCGCCGTGCCGCATTTCTCGTCCGGCCCCTGCGCCAAGCGCCCCGGCTGGAGCCTGCAAGCCCTCACCGATGCGCTGCTCGGCCGCTCGCACCGATCCAAGATCGGCAAGGCGAAGCTCAAGCGCGCCATCGACCTGACCCGTGAAATCCTCGAAGCGCCGGCCGACTACCGCATCGGCATCGTGCCGGGCTCCGACACCGGCGCGATCGAGATGGCGATGTGGTCGCTGCTCGGCTCGCGGCCGGTGACGATGCTGGCCTGGGAATCGTTCGGCGAAGGCTGGGTCAGCGACGTCGCCAAGGAGCTCAAGCTCAAGGACGTGACGACGCTGAAGGCGCCGTACGGCGAGCTGCCCGATCTCGCCAAGGTCGATCCCGCGCACGACGTGGTGTTCACCTGGAACGGCACCACCTCGGGCGTGCGCGTGCCCAATGCCGATTGGATCAAGGCCGACCGGCAGGGCCTCACCATCTGCGACGCCACCTCCGCCTGCTTCGCGCAGCCGATGGACTGGTCGAAGCTCGATGTCGTGACGTTCTCCTGGCAGAAGGCGCTCGGCGGCGAGGCCGCGCACGGCATGATCGTGCTGTCGCCGCGCGCGGTGGCGCGGCTCGAGAGCTACTCGCCGCCCTGGCCGCTGCCGAAGGTCTTCCGCATGACCAAGGGCGGCAAGATCAACGAAGGCATCTTCGTCGGCGAGACCATCAACACGCCCTCGATGCTGTGCGTCGAGGACTATCTCGACACGCTCGCCTGGGCCAAATCGGTCGGCGGCCTCAAGGCGCTGATCGCGCGCGCCGACGCCAACGAAAAGGCGATCGCCGACTGGGTGGCGCGCACGCCGTGGATCGATTTTCTCGCCAAGGATCCGAAGCTGCGCTCCAACACCTCGGTCTGCCTGAAGGTGGTCGATCCGGCGGTGCGCGCGCTGCCGGCCGATGCGCAGGCGGCCTTCGTCAAGGGCATCACGGCGGCGCTGGAGAAGGAAGGCATCGCCTACGACATCGACGCCTACCGCGACGCGCCGACCGGCTTGCGCATCTGGTGCGGCGCCACCGTCGAGCGCGCCGACGTCGAGGCGCTCACGCAGTGGCTCGACTGGGCGTTCGCGCGCGCCAAGGACGCGCTCGCGAAGGCGGCGTAGGCTCTTCTTCCTTCCCTCTCCCCTTGTGGGAGAGGGTGCCGAGCGGCGGAAGTCGCGAGGCGGGTGAGGGGTCAGCCTCAGTCGCGCAATCGACCCCTCACCCGGCTCGCTTCGCTCGCCACCCTCTCCCACAGGGGAGAGGGTCGGAGCAAGCCTCACGAATTCTAGAAGATTGCTTGGAGCTATTGATCATGCCGACCCCCAAAGTCCTCATCTCCGATGCGCTGTCCGACGCCGCCGTGCAGATCTTCAAGGATCGCGGCATCGCCGTCGACTTCCAGCCCAAGCTCGGCGCCGACAAGGACAAGCTCGCCGAGCTGATCGGCGGCTTCGACGGCCTCGCCATCCGCTCCGCCACCAAGGTCACCGCCAAGCTCCTGGAGAAGGCGAAGAACCTCAAGGTGATCGGCCGCGCCGGCATCGGCGTCGACAATGTCGACATCCCGGCCGCGACCGCCAAGGGCGTGATCGTGATGAACACGCCGTTCGGCAATTCCATCACCACCGCCGAGCATGCGATTACGCTCATGTTCGCGCTGGCGCGCCAGATCCCGCAGGCCGACGCTTCGACGCAGGCCGGCAAGTGGGAGAAGAACCGCTTCATGGGCGTCGAGATCACCGGCAAGACGCTGGGCATCATCGGCTGCGGCAATATCGGCTCGATCGTCGCCAATCGCGCCATCGGCCTGAGGATGAAGGTGATCGCGTTCGATCCGTTCCTCTCGCCCGAGCGCGCGATGGAGCTCGGCGTCGAGAAGGTCACGCTCGATGAGCTCATTCGCCGTGCCGATGTCATCACGCTGCACACGCCGCTCACCGACAAGACCCGCAACGTCATCGACGCCAAGGCGCTCGCCGCCACCAAGAAGGGCGTGCGCATCGTCAATTGCGCGCGCGGCGGCCTGGTCGACGAGCAGGCGCTGCGCGCCGCGCTCGATTCCGGCCACGTCGCCGGCGCCGCCTTCGATGTCTTCACCGAGGAGCCGGCCAACAAGAACCCGCTGTTCGGTCACCCGAACGTGGTCTGCACCCCGCATCTCGGCGCCGCCACCACCGAGGCGCAGGAGAACGTCGCGCTCCAGGTCGCCGAGCAGATGTCGGACTACCTGCTGCGCGGCGCGATCTCCAATGCGGTCAACTTCCCCTCGATCACCGCCGAGGAGGCGCCGCGCCTCAAGCCGTTCATCGCGCTCGCCGAGAAGCTCGGCTCGTTCGCCGGGCAGTTGACCGAGACCGGCGTCGCCAAGGTGCAGCTCGCCTACGAGGGCGAGGTCGCCCGCATGAACACCAAGGCGCTGACCGCGGCGGCGATCGCCGGGCTGCTGCGCCCGATGCTGCAGGACGTGAACGTCGTCTCCGCGCCGGTGATTGCCAAGGAGCGCGGCATCGTCATCGAGGAGACCACGCGCGACGGCCACAGCGACTACGAGAGCCTGATCACCGTGACGATCACCACCGAGCGGCAGTCGCGTCACGTCTCCGGCACGGTGTTCGCCGACGGCCGCCCGCGCATCGTCAACATCAAGGGCATCCGCATGGACGCGGAGTTCGGCCCGTCGATGATCTACATCACCAACCTCGACAAGCCGGGCTTCATCGGCCGGTTCTCCTCGACCTTGGGCGAGGCCGGCATCAACATTGCGACCTTCCATGTCGGCCGCGAGGCGGCCGGCGGCAATGCGGTCGCGCTGATCGAGATCGACGGCGAGTTGCCGCCGGACGTGCTCGCCAAGGTGCGGGCGCTGCCGCAGGTCCAGCAGGCCAGGCCGCTGAAGTTTTGAGCGGCGTTGCGACGGGCGGCGTTACAAATCCTATTGCACGAAGAGAAACTCGCCGGTAGACGGCGAGGCCGGATTCGGACACGCGCGCGGGCGCGTTGGCGGATGGAACTTTGAGGACACTGGCGTTGCCGCGCAAGGAAAGTTCCATCTCATCGTCGAGGGTTGGGAAGCGCCCGGCGCCACAGTTCCGGCAGCGCTATGATGCGCTCGAAGCGCACCGCGCCCAGTTGCTGGGTCGGCTCGCGAAGCTCGGCGACGCCGCGCGCAAGCACTCCGGCTTCAATTCCGCGATGAAATTGCTCAACGACCGGTTCCGCAGGGCAACGCTCGCGCAGCGCGCCACCATCCTGCAATCGGCGGCGTGGATGATCGACGTGCTGGAGCATCTCGCCACGTATCTCTGACCGTACGCGCAGACGCGTGGTCGCATGGCGAGTTCCCGCAAGGGTCCGCGTTGCGGAAATTATCCAGCTTTATCAAATTGATAGATCCATCGGATTCGACTTTAAGCCTACGACTAGGGCTGCACAGACGGCCTATTGCCTGCGTCGTATCCCTGCGCGCTGGGGCGCACTTCTGACCACCGAAACGGGAGGCAGGCTCCTTCGAATAATTCCGCAACCCAGCCAAGGAGGGCAGTCGGGATGACGACGACAACGGTTAGCGATTTCAGCGAATCCAAGGGCATGACGTCCGAGCAGCGGATGGTGATTTTCGCCTCTTCGCTCGGCACCGTGTTCGAATGGTACGACTTCTACATCTACGGAACGCTCGGCGCGTTCCTGGCGAAATACTTCTTCTCCAACGTACCGGCCAACGTCGGCTTCATCTTCGCGCTGCTCGCGTTCGCGGCCGGCTTCGCGGTGCGTCCGTTCGGCGCGCTGATCTTCGGCCGGCTCGGCGACACCATCGGCCGCAAGTACACGTTCCTCGTCACCATGTCGCTGATGGGCATCGGCACGTTCTTCATCGGCGTGCTGCCGGGCTACGCGAGCTGGGGCATCCTCGCGCCGATCGTGCTGATCGGGCTGCGCCTGATCCAAGGTCTCGCGCTCGGCGGCGAGTACGGCGGCGCGGCGATCTACGTCGCCGAGCACGCGCCCAAGAACAAGCGCGGCTTCTACACCTCGTGGATTCAGACCACGGCCACGCTCGGCCTGTTCATGGCGCTGCTGCTGGTGCTCGGCATCCGCACCGCGATGGGCGAGGAGGCGTTCGGCGACTGGGGCTGGCGCATTCCGTTCCTGCTCTCGGCCGTCCTGCTTGATCGTCTCGATCTGGATCCGGCTGAAGCTCAACGAGTCGCCGCTGTTCCGGAAGATGGTCGAGGAAGGCAAGCAGTCGAAGCGCCCGCTGTCGGAAGCGTTCGGCCAGTGGTCGAACCTCAAGATCGCGATCCTGGCGCTGTTCGGCGCCACCGCCGGCGAGGCGGTGGTGTGGTACGGCGGCCAGTTCTACGCGTTGTTCTTCCTGACCCAGACTCTGAAGGTCCCGGCGGTCACCGCCTGGATCATGATCGTGGTCGCGCTGGCGATCGCGACCCCCTGCTTCATCTTCTTCGGCTGGCTGTCGGACAAGATCGGCCGCAAGCCGATCATGATGGCGGGCTTCCTGCTGGCGGCGGTGACCTACTTCCCGATCTTCGGGGCCATCACCCACTTCGCCAATCCGAAGCTGGAATCGGCGCTGGCGGCATCGCCGGTGGTCGTCACCGCCGATCCCGCCGAGTGTTCGTTCCAGTTCAAGGCCACCGGCACCGAGAAGTTCACGACCGGCTGCGACAACATCAAAGCCGCGCTGGTGAACCTGTCGGTGAACTATGAGAACATCAAAGCGACGCCGGGCACGGCGGCGAGCGTGAAGATCGGCAACGACGTCATCCCGGCCGACACGCCGAACCTCGCGGCGGCGATCGCCACCGCGGTGAAGAACCACGGCTATCCGGCCAGCGCCGATCCGAAGGACATCAACTACGTGATGACGGTGCTGATGCTGACCATCCTGGTGGTCTACGTCACCATGGTGTACGCGCCGATCGCCGCGTTCCTGGTCGAACTGTTCCCGACCCGCATCCGCTATACCGGCCTGTCGCTGCCCTATCACATCGGCAACGGCTGGTTCGGCGGCTTCCTGCCGGCGACGGTGTTCGCGATCGTGGCGGCGACCGGGAACATCTATTCGGGCCTGTGGTACCCGATCGTGATCGCGGCGATGAGCTTCGTGGTCGCGTTGCTGTTCCTGCCCGAGACCAAGGATCGCGACATCAGCCACATCTAGCGGCTGCGCTGCCGGCCTGCGCCGGCGGAGCGATCGTCGAAAGCGAGGCCTCGGCATTGCAATGCCGGGGCCCGTCGCGTTTTTGGCGGCGCGCCTTTGCCCGGAGCGAATTTTGACGGGCTGGCGAAGCATTCCGAACACGTCATAATGAGCCGGCTTCTTTGAGCCGCGTTTCGGCACCGGGCCGCCGCAGTCGTAAGAGAACCCACCCATGCGCCAGATGACGCTCGTCGCCTTCCTGCAGGCGCAGAACTGCACCAACCTGGCGATGTCCTGGCGCCATCCGCTGTCGCGCACCGACAGCTGGTCGCCGGACTACTACCGGCATATCGGCCGCGTGCTGGAGGAGGGCAAGTTCCACCTCGGCTTCTTCGACGACCGGCTGTCGATGCCCGACATGTACGGGCGCAACCACGCCCACACGGTCGAGCACGGCATCCGCTGCATCAAGCTCGACGCCGTCACCGTGCTCACCGTGATGGGCATGGCGACGCAGCGCCTCGGGCTCGGCGCCACCTATTCGACCAGCTACTACGAGCCGTTCCACGTCGCGCGCGTGTTTCAGACGCTCGATCTGATGACCGAGGGCCGTTCCGCCTGGAACGTCGTGACGTCGCTCAACGACGGCGAAGCTCAGAACATGGGCCGCGACGAGGTGATCGGGCACGACGAGCGCTACGACCGCGCCGACGAATTCATGGAGGTCGTGCTCGGCCACTGGGACGCCTGGGAGGACGACGCCATCGTCCAGGACAAGACGAAAGGCTTGTTCGCTCATCCCGGCAAGGTGCACCGCCTCGACTACCAGGGCCGCCACTACCGTTCGCGCGGGCCGTTCACGGTGCCGCGCTCGCCGCAGGGCCATCCGGTCATCATCCAGGCCGGCCAGAGCGGGCGCGGCAAGCGTTTCGGCGCGCAATGGGGCGAGGTGATCTTCGTGGTCTATCCGAACATCGAGGCCGGCAAGCGCGACTACGCGTCGTTCAAGGCCGAGGTCGCCGCGCTCGGCCGCGACCCCGAGCAGGTCAAGGTCACGCATCTGGTCTATCCGGTGGCGGCTGCGACCAGGTCCGAGGCCGAGGACAAGATGGCCGAGCTGGAAAAGCTGCCGCTCGACATCGAGGCGCTGTCGCTCCTCTCCGAGGTGCTCAACTTCGATTTCGCCACCAAGGGCATGGACGAGACCTTCAGCGACGCCGAGATGGCCGGGATGACCGGCATGCACGCCATCCGCGACCGCGTGGTGCGGGCGAGCGGCAAGACCAATCCGACCGTGCGCGAATTCATCAAGTTCAGCGGCCGCGGCCGCATGCACAACCCGATCGTCGGCAGCCCGAAGGAGATCGCCGACCGGCTCGAACAATGGTTTTCCGAGCGCGCCTGCGATGGCTTCGTGGTGGCGGCGAGCCACGTGCCCGGCGCCTACGAGGACTTCGTGCGCTTCGTGGTGCCCGAGCTGCAGCGCCGCGGCCTGTTCCGCAAGGATTATGCCGGCACGACCTTGCGCGAGAATCTCGGCATCCCGGTCCCGGCGGTGCGCGACTGGCGGCGCGTGCGCTGCGCTCGCGACTTGATCAGCGCTCGCCGCGACGGCGATGGTTGTGATTGTGCCCTCTCCCCTCCGGGGGAGAGGGCTACTCGGTTCTGCAGCGGGCGAGGTCGGGTGAGGGGGCCTTTGCGCGAAAGTGCTCTTGCGCAGCCACCCCCTCACCCAATCATTCTTGTGGCACATTTCGCGTCTTCGCCCTCTCCCCGAGGGGAGAGGGCAGCGAGACGCGACACCGCGGTCGCGGACGCGCTATCCGTAAGCGCCAAGGGGGAAGCATCCGCATGGGTCCGCTCGCCGGCATCAAGATCGTCGAATTCGCCGGCATCGGGCCGGGGCCGTTCTGCTGCATGCTGCTCGCCGACCTCGGCGCGACCGTGCTGCGCATCGACCGCACCGAGCCGAGCGGGCTCGGCCTCAACAAGCCGCCGCAGTTCGATCTGCTGTTGCGCGGGCGCAAGCGCATCGCGCTCGACCTGAAGTCGCCGCAGGGCGTCGAGCGCGCGCTCACGCTGGTGTCGCGCGCCGACGCGCTGGTCGAGGGCTTCCGACCGGGCGTGATGGAGCGGCTTCGCCTCGGCCCCGACGTCTGCCTCGCGCGCAACCCTCGCATCGTTTACGGCCGCATGACCGGCTGGGGCCAGGACGGCCCGCTGGCGCAGACCGCAGGCCACGACCTCAACTACATCGCCATCGCCGGCGCGCTCAACGCGTTCGGGCGGCGCGGCCAATTGCCGTCGCCGCCGCTCAATCTGGTCGGCGATTTCGCCGGCGCGCTCTATCTCGCGTTCGGTATTCTCGCCGCGATCCTGGAGGCGCGCACGAGCGGCAAGGGGCAGGTGGTCGACGCCGCCATGGTCGAGACCACGTCGCATCTCCTCACCATGTTCTACGGCCTGCGCGCCGCCGGCGACTGGAGCCACGAGCGCGGCACCAACGTGCTCGACTCCGGCGCGTTCTACTACGACTGCTTCGAGTGCGCCGACGGCAAGCTGATCTCGGTCGCCGCCATCGAGAAGAAATTCTACGAGCAACTGCTCGCGGTGCTGGGCTTCGATCCGAAGACGTTTCCGCCGCAGGCCGACATCGCGCGGGCCGGCTGGGCGCGCATCCGGCTGGCGCAGCGCTTCCGCGCCCGCACGCGCGACGAATGGTGCGAGGCCTTCGCCGGCACCGACGCCTGCGTGGCGCCGGTGCTGACCATGGACGAGGCGCAGCGTCACGCCCACATGGTCGCGCGCAAGGCTTTCGTCGATATCGCCGGGATCGCGCAGCCGGCGCCGGCGCCGCGCTTTTCCCGCACCGTCGCGGATCTGCCGAGCCCGCCCGAAGTCGGCCCGCCCGATGCCGCCGCCGCGCTCGCCGGCTGGCTCAGCGCCGACGAGATCGCCGCGTGGGGGCAGGAATTGCTGGCGACCGGGTCATCGCAGGACTGACGGAACGGCGTTTGGTCGCCGCCGCCGTTCGCCGCACGGCTTTGCCAATGTCTTGCGATCGTAGTATACTTGAATCAGAATACGTCTTCCCGAGTGGAGATTCGCTTGCCTTGCTCTCGGCTCGCCTTTGGCCGCGCCGTCGCGGTCGTCCTGTTGGCCGTCGGCATCGCGATGCTCTTCCGGCCTTGGCTGACATCCGGGTTTGATGGCGTCATTGTCAATGACGCCGACAGCAGGCTGTTCGCCGCGCTTCTTGTCCACTGGGATCAGGTGTTTGCGGGCCGCGCCCATTGGACCGATCCGAGCTTCTTTTATCCGGTTCGCGGGACGCTTGGACTGAGCGAAGCCTTCTTTCTCTACGGGGCCGCGCATGCGGGCCTGACCGCGCTCGGGTTCGATCCGTTCACGGCGATCATGCTGGTGATGCTCGGCCTGTCCATCATCGGCTTCGTTGGATTTTTGCGACTGGCGGAGCGTCACTTCGACATTCCGCCGCCGTGGTCGGCGGTCGGCGCATTCCTGTTCGCGTTCGCCAACATGCATGTCATCGGCTTGATTCACGCCCAGACCTATTGCGCCATGCTGTTGCCTCTCGTTTGCGACCTCGCGCTCACCGCCTGGCGCGGACCGGCCGGATGGCGCTCGATCGCGATGGCGGCTGGTGCGGGCCTGCTGCTGGCCTTGTCGTTCCTCACGGCGTTTCAGAACGGCTGGTTCTTTGGCGCGTTTCTCGTGGTTTTCGCGCTTCTGCATCCGCTGGTGTTCGGGCCTGCGCGCTCGTTCGCTTTGCTTCGGCAGGCCGCCGGTCCCAAACGCACGGTCATGATCGCCTGCGCGAGTGCATTCGCGATCGGCATCGTTCCGTTCTTGTGGCTCTACCTGCCTGTGCTCATGAGCGGTCACCGCCGCGAGCTGGTTGAGATCTACAGCAATTCGCCCGAGGCGCTCGACATCGTCAACGTGACGGCTGGAAATTGGGTGTGGGGGGACACGCTCCGCCAGCTAGGCATCGCCGGCCGGCCCGACCGGACCTGGTGGGAAGTCGACTACGGCTACACCCCAACCGTTCTGGTTTTGCTGCTCGTCACCATGATTGCGCTGCTGCGGCGGATCGCCGGCGCTTCCGCAGGGCGAGACGAGTGCGATCGCTGGCTGCTGTTGCTTGCCATCGGCACGGTGGTGTTCTGGCTGCTGCAGCTCGACTATTTCGGATTCCGGCCGTGGACCGCGCTCTGGGCTTTGCTGCCCGGAGGCTCCGCCATCAGATACACCTACCGATCGCAATTCGTCGCCAACATGTTCGTTGCGCTGGTGGTCGCGCGCGGGCTCGCAGTCTGGTTCGAATGGGCGCGGCAGCGGCGAGCGGCGCTTGCGGTTTTGACCGCCGCAACGCTCCTGGTCATCGTCGAGCAGGCCAATGTTGAGTGGCCCGAGACGGTCTCCCGCCGCGAGTTGATCCAGTGGGCCGATGCGGTCCCGCCGTTGCCTGACGGTTGCCGCGTCTTCTATCTCACGCCGGGCTCATCGCCGCTCGAGCTGCCGGGCTGGATCCGGCAGATTCTGGCGACGCTGCTTTCGGAGATGCGCGGGATGCCGACCGTCAACGGCTATTCGACCTGGTTGCCCGATCATTGGGATATGGAAGAGCCCGACAGCGCGTCCTATCCTTCGGCCGTGCGCGACTGGGCGGAGCGCTATCGCATCGACGGGATGTGCGGGCTCGACCTTGAACGCAACACCTGGTCGATCGGCTTGCCGCGCTAGCATCGAGCGTCGGGCAGCCTCGGGCGCCCCCAACTGCGTCATCCCGCCGCGCATGCCGTCTGCGTATCCCATGCCCCGATCTTGCCGCGGCTTCGCCTTGCGGGCAGCGGAATCGGCGGCTTCTCTCCTGGGCGGCGACGGGGAAAGGACACTACGGCCTTGCAATTCCTCGGCTCTTGCCGTCCGGACGGAGCGTCCGGGACAGCCGCGCCGCCTTGCCTGATGGGGCGCCTTCCGATATCCCGTTTCTGTGCCCGCCGGGGGCAAGTCGTTGTCGCGTCGAGATTATCTCGTTGCGGCCGGGGTGAAGGAAACGCAGTTCATGGCCAACGTGGTGGTCGTCGGCTCGCAGTGGGGCGACGAGGGCAAGGGCAAGATCGTCGACTGGCTCAGCGAGCAGGCCGACATCGTCGTCCGCTTCCAGGGCGGCCACAATGCCGGCCATACGCTGGTCATCGACGGCACCACCTACAAGCTCTCGCTGCTGCCGTCGGGCGTGGTGCGGGGCGGCAAGCTGTCGGTCATCGGCAATGGCGTGGTGCTCGATCCGCAGGCGCTGCTTGAAGAAATCGATCGGCTCAAGGGCCAGAACGTCAACGTCACGCCGCAAAGCTTACGTATCGCAGAGAACGCGACCTTGATCCTACCGTTGCACCAGGAGCTGGACGCCATTCGCGAATCCGCAAATGCGCTCACGCGCGTCGGCACCACCCGGCGCGGCATCGGCCCGGCCTATGAGGACAAGGTCGGCCGCCGCGCCATCCGGGTGATGGATCTCGCCGATACGCCGGCGCTCAAGCGCAAGATCGAGCGGCTGTTGTCGCACCACAATGCGCTGCGCCGCGGCCTGGGCCTGCCCGAGGTCGATGCCGGTGCGGTGCAGAAGCACCTGGAAGGCGTCGCGCCGCGGGTGCTGCCCTACATGGATTCGGTCTGGCGGCTGCTCGACCAGAAGCGCCGCGAGGGCAAGCGCATCCTGTTCGAGGGCGCCCAGGGCGCGCTGCTGGACATCGATCACGGCACCTATCCGTATGTGACATCGTCGAACACGGTGGCGGCCCAGGCCGCGACCGGCTCGGGGCTCGGCCCCGGCGCCATCGATTACGTGCTCGGCATCTGCAAGGCCTACACCACCCGGGTCGGGCGAGGGGCCGTTCCCGACCGAGCAGAAGAACGAGATCGGCGCCCTGATCGGGGAGCGCGGCCGCGAGTTCGGCACCGTCACCGGGCGGCCCCGGCGCTGCGGCTGGTTCGACGCCGTGCTCGTCCGCCAGACCGTTCGCACCAGTGGAATCAATGGCTTGGCGCTGACCAAGCTCGACATCCTGGATGGGTTAACCGAGATTAAAGTTTGCACGGCCTACCGTCTGGATGGGCGGGAAATCGACTATCTTCCAGGCGGAGAGGGCGCCCAGGCGCGGGTCGAGCCGGTCTACGAGACCATCGCCGGCTGGCAGGAACCCACCGCCCGGGCCCGGTCGTGGGCGGATTTGCCGGCGCAGGCGATCAAATACGTGCGCCGGGTCGAGGAACTGGTCGGGTGCCCGGTCGCGCTGCTGTCGACCAGCCCCGAGCGCGAGGACACCATTTTGATGCAGAACCCGTTCGAGACCTGAATCTGGCGGAATTTCGCGTACAGACCGAGTAAGCTCAGACCCGATGGCCGATTATTACCCGCTCATTTCCCGTGCCGTGGCCGGGCTCGAAAAGAACAACGGCGAGAACCGCCGTTCGGTCTACGAGCGCGCACGCGCCGCGTTGATCGCGCAATTGCGCGGCGTCACGCCGGCGCTGCCGGAAGGCGACATCACCCGCGAGCGTCTCGCGCTGGAAGAGGCGATCCGCAAGGTCGAGGCCGAAGCCGCGCGCCAATACGCGCAAAGCGCCAAGGTGCGCGAGCCCGACCGCTGGGAGGAGCCGCCGCGCGCGCCGGCCCGTCCGGCGCCGCCGCCGTTGCGCCAAGATCGAGCAGAGCCGCGCGCCGAGATCATGCCGCGGCGTTCGCCGCCGGTTGCCGCTCCGGTGATGCCGCGGCAGAGCGATTCCATCTTCGATCAGCCGGCGATGGCCGAGCATGCGCCCGCGCCGCCTCCGCCGCCGGCGGCGTCCGGCGCGGCATCCGCTGCGCCGGCCGCTCGCCGACGCGCCGCTCGACCGCTGACAACGGCGTCGACGATTTCCGCAGCGTGGTCTCGGAAGCGAATGAGCTCGGCGGCGCCTCGGCGCGCGCCAACCAGTCGGCGCGCGACGCCTACGCGTCGGTGCCTGCGGCGGCGCCGACGATCGACATCGACCGCCGTGAGCCGCGCATGTACGACCAGCGCGCCGACGCGCGCAACGCCGAGCCGCATGCGCTGCCGATTTCGGCGAGCCGATGCTCGAGCCGTCGTTCGTCGACGATGCGCGCCCGGTGCCGACGCGCCTGCGCCAGCCGCGGCCGGCCGAGGACGATCTGGCCGACGAGGTGGACGAGGTCCGGCCGCGCCGCTCGTACGCGGGTCTGATCAAGGGCGCCGGCATTGTCGCCGCCGTGGCATGCGTCGGCGTCGCGCTGCTGGTGTTCTGGCCGAACATGGTCGGCGTCTATCAGAAGATGCGCGGTCCGTCGCAGAACGCCGACGTGCGCGACCTGCCGGCGCCGTCGGCCCGCACCAAGATCACCGATCGCGTCGAGTCGAACGTCGCGCCGGCCGAGCAGGCGCCGTCCGCCGCGCCCGGCGCCGCGGTCGCCCAGAAGGTCGTGCTGTACGAGGAAGACCCGAACGATCCGAACGGCAAGCGCTTCGTCGGCTCGGCGATCTGGCGCACCGAGACCGTCTCGCCCGGCCCCGGCCAGCCGCCCGAGCTCGCGGTCCGCGCCGACATCGACGTGCCCGAGCGCAAGCTGTCGATGACCGTGTCGCTCCGGCGCAATACCGACAAGACGCTGCCGGCGAGCCACACGGTCGAGATCATGTTCAAGACGCCGGCGGATTTTCCCTCGGGCGGCATCTCCAACGTGCCCGGCATCCTGATGAAGCAGGCCGAGCAGACGCGCGGCGTGCCGCTCGCCGGTCTCGCCGTCAAGGTCACCAACGGCTTCTTCCTGATCGGCCTCTCCGCCGCCGACACCGACCGCGACCGCAACTGCAGTTGCTCAAGGAGCGCGCCTGGTTCGACATCCCGGTGGTCTACGCCAACAACCGCCGCGCCATTCTGGCGATCGAGAAGGGCACGCCGGGCGACCGCGCCTTCGCCGAGGCGTTCAAGGCGTGGAAGCAGTAGCCGGCACGCGTCTGACCGCCCGCGTTTTTTGACGGCCTTGTAGGGTGGGCAAAGCGAAGCGTGCCCGCCACTTTCAAAAACTCGATTGACAAAGAGCGCTGGGCACGGGCGCGTTCGCGCCTTTGCCCACTCTGATCCGGCCGTCATCGCCGGCCGCCGATCCTCACCGTGATTTTCTGACAGTCCGCTCGGCCAGCGCCTTGTGCAGCTCGGCCGCCGCCTGCGCGAGCTGTTCGCGATGCAGGACATCGTCCTTTGGAATCTGCCCGACGGTCGAGGCCAGTTCGCGCAGGATGTCGGCGAACAGGCCGAAGTTGATGTGCATGTGGATCGACTTGCGCACATCGTCCGCGCCGGGGCGTTCGAGCACCAGCGCGATGCCGGCCGGATCGAGATGCGCCTCGAACCGCGACGAGCGCTCGAACGTGCCGACATAGAGCTTGTCGGGATATTCGAGCGCGATTTCTGCCTTGTCGGGGATCGGTTTGGTCATCGGCGAGCCTGTGCGGGATCACCCGCAATAAATCCGACAGGGCCCGGTGCTGCTTTGAGATAGATCATAAACGAAGGCCGGGGCGGAGGTCGGCGGCGTGCGTAGGGCGCAATAAGCGAAGCGCATTGCGCCGTTTTCATTTCAAGCGATCGCACTGACCGAAATCGCCTGACAGGGACATGGATTATTTTCCTTGACTCTTTCCATCTTCAGACTATATTCCTCTCCGTCCTGCCCTCCCGAAGGGCGCCGTCATGAGACGTCATGACGGCGGGGCAGGACCGGCGGCCTGCGGCGCGGCTCGTAACCGCGCCCCGGGGAGCCTCGGACCCCGCCCGGGCGGTACTACGGCCGCCCCGCAGGGAGCCTGCTGACGACGGCGAAAGCGTCGAAAGCGCGGCCCGAGGTGAAAAATCCGCCGCGGTGGAGCGCCGAGAGGCGAGCGCGCAATCGTTCGCGCGCGCCGCGCCTTACGCGCGGAGGAATGGATGCGCCTCTTGGCGCTCCGCTGCCCTCGCGAGAGGGAACGAACGGAAGGCGGACCCGGACGCCTCAAATCACCGGCGGCGGAGCGTTGGCTGTTTCCGGATGCCGCGCCGCCACGACCGCAGGCTTCACCGCCATCACGCAGCCAACCGCCAACTCGACGCTGCAGAAAGGACCGCAAGATCGGATGACCTCTGACACGACGAAAACCATCGCTCCATCGCCGGCGCGCGCCTCGCCGGAGCAATACGCGCACGATCCGCGCGCCGGGAGCGCGATCTGCAATGCGTTGCACCTGTTCCGAATCTGCCCGAAGGGCACTTGCCGGCGCGCCGGCGCCTGCCGCGGCCTGGCCGGGCTCTGCATCCGGCGAAACGCGAAAATCGTACCTCCCGAGGTCTGGGAGTGGGTCGCCGAAATCCTTCGGGCCCGCGACCTCGGGCTGAGCCACGATGAGATCATGGACGAGCTTGAGCCGCACGAGGGCGCCTATTTCGGCTGGATTGCCGGGGTCGACGCCGGCCTCGCCGCGCGCCGCCCACGGCCGCGGTGAGGTGCCCGATCCCCAGCCATTTCAGCGGCTTGGCGAAGCCCGCCGGTGACGCAAAGTCGGCGCAATCCGGCCTTAGGAATCGAGCGCGGGGAGGGGCTCAACCATGGCGAAACTCGGATTGTCGCGGGTCTCGGCGCTCGCCTGTGCGGTGCTTGCGGCCGCCGCGATCGGATTTGCGGTCTCGAACAGCGCGTTCGCCGTCGATCAGCCGGACAACGCGGCGAAGGACGGCAAGAAAGTCGTTCCCAAGATCGCGCCGAAGATCGCCCCAAAGCTCGCCCCCAAGAACGCCGCCAAGATCGACCTGAAGAACGCCGCCAAGCTCGATCCAAAGAACGCCGCCAAGGTCGACCCAAAGACCGCGACGCGAACGCTCAATGCGACTAGCGCGGCCAAGCTCGATGCCAAGAACGCCGCCCGGATCGATCCCAAGAACGCAGCGCTCGGCAAGACCAACGCCGCGCTCGGCAAAACCAATCCGGCGCTCGGCAATCAGCTGCATCCCGGCCCCGGCAATCTCAACCGCGCGGCGCTCGATCCGCGCCGGCTGGTCGAGCGGCAGCGCTTCTTCGTCGATCACCGCCGTGCGCTGGTCGCGACGCAGCTGCGGCTGCCGCAGCGGATCATGATCGGCCAGCCCGGCTTCACCGGCGTGCCGCCGCGCGAAGAGCGGCGCTACGTGTCGACCGAAATGATGTTCCACGTCGGACCAAACGTGACGCGCGCGCAGGTCGAGGACGTCGCGCGCCGGCACAACATGAGCATCGTCGCGGCGCAGGGCTCCGATCTCACCGGCGGCACGATCTATATCTGCCGCGCCGATCGCGGCCAGCAGGTCACCGATGCGGTGCGCGCCATGGAGGCGGAGAACATCGGCGTGGCGCAGCCGAACTACGTGTTCGTGCTCACGCAGGACAAGCCGGCCGCAGAAGACAAGCCGGCCGAGCCTGACAATACCGCCGAGCAGGACGAGACCAAGCTCCAGCAGGATCTGGCGGCGCGCGGCCAGACCGGCGGCGATCCGAGCCAGTATGTCGTCGGCAAATTGCGGCTCGGCGAGGTTCACAAGGTCGCCACCGGCAGCAACGTGCTGATCGCGGTGATCGACTCCAAGATCGACGTCAACCACCCCGATCTCGCCGGCACGATCGTCGAGGAGTTCGATGCGGTCGGCCGGCCGGACCAGCCGGACTCGCACGGCACCGGCATGGTCGGCGCCATCGTGGCGCAGCGCAAGCTGATGGGCGTCGCGCCCGGCTCCAAGATTCTCGCCATCCATGCCTTCAGCACCGACGGCAAGGACGGCGCGCAGGCGACCACCCGGCACATTCTCGCGGGCATCGACTACGCCATCAAGAAGGGCGCGCGCGTCATCAATATGAGCTTCGCGGGCCCGTACGATCCGATGCTGCAGCTCGCGATGAAGAAGGCGCGCGACAAGGGCGTGGTGCTGGTGGCGGCGGCGGGTAACGCCGGTCCGAAATCGCCGCCGCTTTATCCGGCGGCCGATCCGAACGTCATCGGCGTCACCGCGACCGACGAGAACGACAAGCTGTTCGAGGGCGCCAACCAGGGCCCGCAGGTCGCGGTTGCCGCGCCCGGCGTCAACATTCTCGAGCCCGCGCCGAACAACGCCTATCAGGTCACCACCGGCACCTCGGTCGCAGCCGCGCATGTCAGCGGCGTGGCGGCGTTGCTGATCGAGCGGGATCCGACGCTCAAGCCGGAGGCGGTGCTGGAGCTCATCACCTCGAGCGCCAAGACGCTCGCCGCGAAGGGCCGCGACGACCGGTTCGGCTGGGGCCTGGTCGATCCGGAAAAGGCGCTGGTGGCGGTCGACGAGAAGACCGCGATCGACGGCATGAATCCGGTGGCTCAGCAGCCCGCCAAGCCGGCGGTGCAGCAGGCGGCCAAGCCGCCGGCGAAGCCCTCCACGCTCAAGCCCGGCCCCGGTGTGGTGTCGGCAAGGTAGATGCGGCCTTTCCGCGTCATGGCCACGGGTTCGTCCCCGCGTCATGACGTGGGACCGTTCGTGCGGACAAAGTCCGCCTACTTCACGTTCTTCACCAGCCAGTCGTCGATCAGCTTGGCGATCGCCAAGTTGTTCTTCTCGATCATCACCATGTGGCCGTTGCCGAAGATGCCGGCCTTTTGCAGCGGGATGTATTCGGTCTTGACCCCCGCCTGCGCGAGATACTTGGCGGTGCAGTGGTCGTAGACCTGATGGTACGAGGCTTCGGCCGCCATGATCATCACCGGGATGTTCTTCAGGTTGACGAGCTGGCGCGCCGGCGCCTTCTGCATCCAGCACACGAACAGGTCGGGAGCATCCGGCCCTTCGTCGCGCACGACCGCAATTTCGCTCGGCTCCTTGACCGGCGGATCGTAGGTGATCGGAATGTCGGTCGGGCCCCAGGCGCGCGCCTTGCCGGTGCCGATGATGGTGGCTTCGAACGGAGGCCCCGACGGCTCGATCGCGACCACGCTCTTGACCAGCTGCGGCCGCGCGTCGGCGATCAGCCAGCCGTAGGTGCCGGATTGCGAGTGGGTGAGCACGATCGCCGGCCCGATCTTGTCGAGCAGCGCTGCGCCCGCATCCTTGTTGCGCTGTTGGGTCAGGACCGCGTCCATCACGGTCTCGACCTGCGTGGCATAGAACGCGTCGAAGATCGGATCGCCCTTCTGGCCCTTGTTGGCGCCTTCGCCCGGCCACTGGGTGTGCTTCTTCGCCTGCGGCCAGGTGCCCTTCTCGGCGTTGGCGGTGAATTGGAACGACTCGCCCTCGGCGGTGAACATGCGGGTCGCGCCGTCGGCCGGATGCCAGGCGGAGCGGCCGCGCATCGGCTGCTCCATCATGTAGACGATGTAGCCCTGCTCGACGAAGAACTCCGCCCAGCCCTTGCGGCCGTCGGGCGTGCCCATCCAGTTGGTGTTGGTCTGCGCCGCGCCGTGAATGAGCACGAGCGGGTAGGGGCGCTTCACGTCCTTGGGCGCCAGCACCTCGACGTAGACCTGGCCCTGCATGGTCGACTTGCCGGGCTCGCCGACATACTGGCCGCCGACATAGAAATAGCCGCGCTGCGCCACCGCGGACTGATCGACCGCCGGCACCGGCAGCTTCGGCGGCTCGGCGTTCGCAACGGTCGGTGCAAACGAAAATGCCGCAAGCGCGAACAGGCCGTATTCAACGATTCTTGTCACGGAACTCTCCTCCCGTTGCCGCGTTCGAGCGGCGCATTTTTGAATTTCTTGATGCCCAAGCGTGGCGCGGCGCTCCGCGCGTTGTCAATAGATCGCGGTCTTGCCCACTTCAGGCCGGGTGGGCAGCACCCTCGTCCTCATGGGATACTGTCATTGCGGGCTGACGCCCGATTCCCGGAAGACGCGTTCCGCGTTCTTGCGGTCGTCGACGATGAAACGCGCGTACTCGTCAAGCAAAATCCCGCCGGGCTCGACCGCGCGGTCGATGTACATTCGCTGGCGGAACGCAGAGTTTTCGACGATGCGCTTCACCTCGCCGGCGATCTTCTTGACGATCGGCGCCGGCGTGCCGGCGGGCGCGAACAGCCCGAACCAGGTGGTCGGGTATTCCTTCACGCCCGGACGCGCCTCGGCGAGCGTCGGCACGCCGGGAAACAGCGGCGAGCGCGCCTTGCTGAACACCGCAAGCGCAGTGATATGCCCGCTGCGGATCTGCGGCACCATGTTGGAGAGCGCCAGCACCGCGACCGGGGTCGAGCCGGACAGCACGGCGGTGACCACCTCGCCGCCGCCGCGGAAGGGAACGCGCACGATGTCGGCGCCGGTCTCCTTCTTGAGGTTCTCCATGAACACCGAGAGCGGAAACGAGAACGTGCCGTAGCTGAGCGGTTTCGCTTTCGACAGCGCGACCAGTTCGTCGATCGTCTTCACCTTCAGGCCGCTGTTCACCACCAGCGCCAGCGTGTTGAAGAACAGGTTGGCGATCGGCTCGAAATCCTTCTCGGGATTGTACGGGATGCTCTTGTAGAGGAACTGGTTGTAGACCACCGGCTCGCTCGAGAGGACGCAGAGCGTGTAGCCGTCGGGCGGCGCCTCGGCGCAGGCGCGCGCGCCGATATTCTGCCCGCCGCCCGGCCGGTTCTCGACCACGACCGGCTGGCCCCAGGCCTTCTGCAGTTCGTCGGCGACCGAGCGGGTGAACACGTCGCCGCCGCCGCCGGCACCGAGCGGGATGATCACCTTGATCGGGCGGACGGATAGTCCTGCGCCGCCGCTACGCCGGATGCGAGGCAGAGTGCGATGACAGCCGGCCCGATGCGCGGAAGACCCATGACATCCCCCCGTTTCTTGTCGTCTTGCGACCGAGGATAGGCCCCCAGTCTACCGTCGCAAAGCCGTTCAGGTCGCAAATGCGGGTGGCCGCTATCGTCACTCCGCCGGTGGCCGGAGCAGATCCCGCGCCGAGAACCGGGGCCCGCTTTCCGGGATCATGTTCTAGGTGCCGGCCCGCCCGATGAGCCGCGGAAGCGGCTCTCCAAAAAAGCACAAGGGAAACCACTGCATGAGCTCTTTCGATTTCGCGCCGGTGCTGCGGTCCGGCCTGCCGGCGCCGGCCATCAAATGGAAGGGGCTGGCGAAATACAATTTCATCGGCGGCAACAACGATGGCGACCAGGTGCCGGTCGACGGTCTGCTTGCGGCCGCCGACGCGGTGCTCCGGCGCGAGGGCCGGAGCCTCGCCACCTACAACGTCGGCAGCGGTCCGCAGGGCTACCGGCCGCTGCGCGAATTCCTGGTCGGCAAGCTCAAGCGCGACGCCGGCATCGCCTGCACCGCCGAGGACATTCTGGTGACGTCGGGCTCGTTGCAGGGGCTCGATCTGGTCAACGGCATCTTCCTGGAGAAGGGCGACACCGTCCTGTTCGAGCAGGAAAGCTATGAGGGATCGATCAACCGTTTGACGCGGCTCGGCGTCAACGCGATCGGCATCCCGCTCGACGACGGCGGCATGCGCGCCGACGTCGTCGCGGCCGCGCTCGCCGATCTCAAGCGCAAGAACATCCGGCCGAAATACATCTACACGATCCCGACCGTGCAGAATCCGACCGGCACCATCATGCCGCTGGCGCGCCGCGAAGAGCTGCTGAAGCTGTCGGCCGAATACGGCGTGCCGATCTTCGAAGACGACTGCTACGCCGACCTGATCTGGGACGGCAAGCGGCCGCCCGCGCTCTACGCCATGAGCAAGCACGGCGGCGTCATCCATATCGGCTCGTTCTCGAAGTCGATCGCGCCCGCGCTGCGGGTCGGCTACATCGTCGCGCCGTGGGAGATGCTGTCGCGCATGCTGGCGCTCAAGACCGACGCCGGCTCGGGCGCGCTCGAGCAGATGGTGCTGGCGGAGTATTGCGTCTCGCATTTCACCGAGCACGTGCCGAAGCTGCGGCGCGGGCTTCGCGCCAAACTCGAGACGCTGATGGAGTCGCTCAACGAGCAGTTCGGCACCGCGGCCGAGTTCGACGACCCGAAGGGCGGCATCTTCCTGTGGGTGAAGCTCCCGGACCACGTCGACACCATGAAGCTCCGCCAGGCCGCGCAGGCGGCGGGCATCGCGATCAATCCCGGCCCGGAATGGTCGATCGACAAGACTTACGGCAGATGCCGGATGCGGCTGTGCTTCGCCAGCCCCTCGCACGACGAGATCCGGGCGGGCGTCGCCGCGCTCGCCGAGGTCTGCCGCCGCGAGTTCGGCGTGCCGACGCGGATCGCGAATGTGGAGCGGGCAGGGGCGGCCCGCTGAGCTAATCCCTGAGGCGAGCGGACCGAATCAAGCCATGAACGATCGTCGTGTGATCATTGCCGGCGGCGGCATCGGTGGGCTGGCGACGGCCCTGACGCTGCACCAGATCGGCGTGCCCTGCGTCGTGCTCGAAGCGGTCCGCGAGATGCGCCCGCTCGGTGTCGGCATCAACCTGCAGCCCAATGCGGTTCGCGAACTCTACGATCTCGGCTTCACTGAGCAGGACCTCGACCGGGTGGGCCTGCCCGCCAAGGAATGGGCGTTGGTCGGGCTGAACGGCAACGACATCTATTCCGAACCGCGCGGGCGGCTGGCGGGCTACGACTGGCCGCAATACGCGGTCCATCGCGGCCATTTCCACATGCTGCTGCACGAAAAGGTCGTGGCGAGGATAGGCCCGCGGGCGGTCCAACTCGGGTGTCGCGTGACCGGCTATCGTAAGACTGCGGACGGCGGCGTCACGGCGCTCGTCGAAAATGCTGACGGCGTCGGCGCGGAACTTGACGGCGCGCTGCTGATCGGCGCCGACGGCATTCATTCCGCGGTTCGCGCTCAGATGCATCCGGATCAGCCGCCGATCCACTGGGGCGGCGCCGTCATGTGGCGTGGGACGACCTGGGCCAAGCCGATTCGGACCGGCGCCTCGTTCGTCGGTCTCGGCACGCATCGGCATCGAATGGTGTTCTACCCGATCTCGAAACCCGATCCGCAGACCGGCCTCGCGATGATCAACTGGATCGCCGAAGTTACGATGGACAATAGCGAGGGCTGGAAGCAGAGCGGCTGGTTCCGAGAGGTGAGCGTCAACGATTTCGTCCACCACTTCGAGGACTGGATCTGGGATTGGCTCGATGTTCCCGCACTGATCCGGCAGGGCAACGGCGCCTTCGAAAATCCGATGATTGACCGAGATCCCGTGCCCACCTGGCGGGACGGTTCGGTCGCGCTGCTCGGCGATGCCGCCCATGCCATGTATCCGACCGGCTCCAACGGCGGGAGCCAGGCGATTGTCGATGCCCGGGCACTGGGCGCCGCGATGATCGACCACGGCGTCACGCCGGAGGCGCTCGCCGCGTACGACGACAGGCTGTGCGGTCCGATCTCGCAGCTCATCCTGCGCAACCGCGGAGCCGGGCCGTTTGGCCTGCTCAATATCGTCGACGAGCGTTGTGGCGGCACCTTCGACAATATCGATAATGTGATCCCGCCCGCCGAGCGCGCGGAGTTCATGGCCGGCTACAGGGCCGCGGCCGGCTTTGCCATCGAAAAGCTCAACACGTCGCCGCGGACAATCCTGGAGGGGGCCCGCGCCCGCGCAGTTCGAGCGGCCGGAATCGCGGTGCGCGGATAGCGGGGAAACCTGCAACTCTTGATGTCGGGGGCGCTCGAAGGAAAGGCGACGGAGCGGTGTCCTCCGTCGCCTTCAGGCTAGACCTAGTCAGTCGCTCTGTGCGCCGTCAGTGCGCCGCGAGCGCGGTCGGCTGCTCCATCGCGGCGACGCGGTTCCTGACCGCCTTCTGGACCTTCTCGAAGGCGCGCACCTCGATCTGGCGCACGCGCTCGCGCGAGACGCCGAACTCTTCGGCCAGGTCCTCGAGCGTGACCGGATCGTCCGCCAGCCGGCGCGCCTCGAAGATGCGCCGCTCGCGGTCGTTGAGCACGGTGAGCGCTTCGCCGAGCGCCTTGCGGCGGTTGTCGACTTCCTCGTTCTCGGCCATGCGGGATTCCTGGCTCGTCGTATCGTCGACCAGCCAGTCCTGCCATTCGCCGGCGTCGCCGTCCTCGCGGATCGGGGCGTTGAGCGACACGTCGCCGCCGAGCCGGCGGTTCATGTCCACGACGTCCTGCTCGGTGACGCCGAGCCGCTTGGCGATGAGCTTGACCTGGTCGGGACGCAGATCGCCCTCGTCCAGCGCCGAGATCTTGCTCTTGGCCTTGCGCAGATTGAAGAACAGCTTCTTCTGGTTCGCGGTCGTGCCCATCTTCACGAGCGACCACGAGCGCAGGATGTATTCCTGGATGGCGGCCT
The DNA here is from genome assembly GCA_963749815.1 of uncultured Alphaproteobacteria bacterium. GTDB lineage: Bacteria > Pseudomonadota > Alphaproteobacteria > Rhizobiales > Xanthobacteraceae > VAZQ01. Next base: position 106,188 of record CAVVON010000013.1, read on the forward strand.
TGATCCACCACATCGCGTAGGTGGCGAGCCGGAACCCCTTCTCGGGCTCGAAGCGCTTGACCGCCTGCATCAGGCCGACATTGCCTTCCGAGATTACTTCGGAAATCGGCAAGCCATAGCCGCGATAGCCCATTGCGATCTTGGCGACGAGTCTTAGATGGCTGGTGACGAGCTTGTGCGCGGCATCACGATCGGCGTGCTCGCGCCAGCTTTTCGCCAGCATGTATTCTTCCTGCGGCTCCAACATCGGGAACCGCCGGATTTCTTCGAGATATCGGGTAAGGCCGGATTCGGCGTTGAGAATCGGCAGAGCTGTAGCGTGGGCCATAGTAGCGCCCTCCTTAAGTTTGCCCCCGGACGCCCGGCGGGCAGGTTCGCACCGCCGCTCCCCGAGCCGACGGTGCTGATCTTTGCTGCGACCGCGAAATTTGATCGCAGGCGCAGCATACTCGAAAAATGGGGGCAAAAGAAAGAACACCGAACGTCACGTCAGCGTGACCCCTTCGTGTACAGTTAAGCCTTTGATCCCGATAAGAATTTGGCGATCATTTTGACGTGCTTTGGGCACGAAGGCTTAAGCGTAAGCGAGCAAGGTCCGCCGGCAGCTCCGAGCGGAAATCGAGCGCATCCCCCCCAGTCGGATGTTCGATAACCAGTAAATAAGCATGGAGTGCCTGCCGTCCAAGGGCCGCCAGGGCCGCCCGGGAATCGGCCGACAGGTGTTGCACTTTTGTTTTGAAGCCGGGCCCGTAGACGTCGTCCCCCATCAGGGGATGGCCGATCGAGGCCAAATGCACCCGAATCTGATGGGTCCGGCCGGTTTCCAGCCGGCAGGCGATCAGGCTGGCGACCGGCTTGCCGTCGGTCCCGAGATAGCGCTCCAGCACCTCCCAGTGGGTGATGGCTTCGCGGCCGCCCTCGCGCACCGCCATCTTGTCGCGGGCGTGGGGGTGGCGGTCGATCGGCTTGTCGATCGTGCCCTTCGGCCGGTCCGGGGCGCCCCAGACGAAGGCCAGATAGCCGCGCTGCAGCGGGCCTTCCCGGCCGTGGTCGGCAAACTGCGCGGCCAGCGACCGGTGCGCCCGGTCGGTCTTTGCCACCACCATCAGGCCGGTGGTGTCCTTGTCGAGCCGGTGCACGATGCCGGGCCGCTTGACGCCGCCGATGCCGGAAAGGCTCGCCCCGCAGTGCGCAATCAGCGCATTGACCAGCGTTCCGGTGTGGTGGCCGGCGGCGGGATGCACGACCAGGCCCGACGGCTTGTCCAATATCAATATCTCATCGTCCTCGAACACGACGTCGAGCGGGATGTTCTCGGCGCCGAGTTCGGTGTCTTCCGCCGGCGGAAGTTCGACGCGCACCGTGTCGCCGGCGTTGACGCGGTGACCGGGATCGCGGATCGTTGCGCCGCCGATCGCAACGTGGCCGGCGAGGATCAGCGCCTTGAGGCGGGTGCGCGAGAGCGCCGCGAGGCGCGCCGCCAGCACGCGGTCGAGCCGCGTGCCGGCCTCTTCGGCGGCCACCGTCACCTGCTCGCTTTGCCCTGCCATCGAGGTCATGAGACATCCAACGTGAGCGATCCAGCCGCCGACGAGAAGCCCCTCGATCCCGCCGCCGCCAAGATGGTCGGGCGGATCAAATGGCTGATGCTGGTCTCCGGCCTCACCACCATGGTGGCGATCGGCGCCGTGCTCTTCGTCATCGGCTATCGCGTTTTCCGGTCGGAGGGAAGCGCTGCGACCGCGGAGGTGACGGCGCTGCTGCCCAAGGGCGCGCGCATCGTCGCGACGGCGGTGGCGGACGACCGCATCGCGGTGACGGTCGACATCGCCGGCGCGACCGAAATCCGCACCTTCGATCTGCGCACGCTCCGGCAGACCGGGCGGCTGCGGTTTGCGACCGAGCCGTGAGGCGGCGTCGCCGAGTTGCCAATGCGCCGGCAATGACGCTAGCCTCGGTGACGACAGAACTTCCATAAGAAGCGCAAAGGGAGGGTGCTGATGCCGCGCATCAGTCGGAGGCTTGCGTTGATCGGCCTCGTTGCGGCCGCGGGGCTGTTGCCCGCGCTGGCCGAGGCGCCGAAATTCCAGGTCGATCCGTCGTGGCCGCTGCCGCTGCCGAGCAACTGGATCATCGGCACCATCGGCGGCATCACCGTCGATGCGCAGGATCACGTCTGGATCAATCATCGCCCGAGCGGTCTCGACGCCCGCGAGAAGCGTGCGACGACCGACACGAACGTGAAGTGCTGCGTGCCGGCGCCGCCGATCATCGAGTTCGACCAGGCCGGCAAGGTGGTGCAGGCCTGGGGCGGGGACGGACCGGACTACAAGTGGGGCAACGACGGCCACGGCATCCACATCGACCACAACAATTTCGTCTGGGTCGGCGACAACAATCCCGACACCGGCGGGCACATCTTCAAGTTCACCCGCGACGGCAAGTTCGTGCTGCGGATCGGCAAGCCGGGCAAGCCGACCGGCTCGAACGACACCGAGCGGCTCGGGCGTCCGGCCGACATGATCGTCGATCCGGCGACCAACGAGCTGTTCGTCGCCGACGGCTACGGCAACAAGCGCGTCATCGTGTTCGACGCGGCGACCGGCGCCTACAAGCGTCACTGGGGCGCCTACGGCAAGCCGCCGTCGGACGACAAGGTCGCATGGGATCCGAAGGGACCGCCGCCGCAGAACTTCACCAATCCGGTCCACTGCATCACCCAGACCAACGACGGGCTGATCCTGGTGTGCGACCGCCAGCACAATCGCATGCAGATGTTCCGCAAGGACGGCACCTTCGTGCGCGAGATGTTCGTGCTGAAGGACAGCTATCCCGGCACGATCGGCTCGATCGTCAAGTGGCCGGATGCGGCGCAGACCTATCTGCTGGTGGTCGACGATCCGAACGGCCAATTCCATGTCGTCAATCGCACCAGCGGCGATGTCGTCGGCTCGTTCGGACGCGTCGGGCACCAGCTCGGCGAGTTCTACAACCTCCACTTCATCGGCATCGACAGCAAGGGCAACGTCTACACCGCCGAAGTTCAGGGCAAGCGCGTGCAGAAGTTCCGCAACCTCGGCGGGCTCTAGGCGCTGCGGTGCATGGGCTCGGTCCGGCCTCGCATTGGCCCCGGACCGGGAACGCTGATATCGTGACGGCTGCCGGGCCACACTGGCTTTGGGGTCCTCACGTGAAGCGATCGCTTCTTTCTTTGATCTTCGTCTGCGCCATCGGGCGCGAGCGCGGCCA
>CAVVON010000014.1:0-123241 GCA_963749815.1 uncultured Alphaproteobacteria bacterium
GCGAACGCGGCGCTGCGGCCCGCCCTGTTCCCTCGGGCCGAACGAATTCCAAGCAGGCGGACATGATCGCGCTGCTGAGCCAGCCCAAGGGCGCGACGATCGCCGCCATCATGAAGGCGACCGGCTGGCAGCAGCATTCGGTCCGCGGCTTCTTTGCGGGCGTCGTGCGCAAGAAGCTCGGCCTCGACGCTGCAAGTCCGACAAGGACGACGGCGATCGTGTCTACCGCATCGTCACCGCAAGGACCAAAGTCCAAGCCGAAGTCCAAGAGTGCGGCGACCGGACCGCAGGCCGCCTAGCATCATGGAGCCAGCGGCAGATGCCTGCCGCGATCGAGGCCGAGGTCGACCACAGTCCGGTCCCTCGGCATCGACGCGCTTCGCAGGCGCTGGCGCATGATGTTCGGGGCGGCGCCGCCCGCCGGGCTGACCAAGGACATCATCGCCCGAATGATCGCCTACCGGATCCAGGAGGAGGCCTTCGGCGGGCTCGACCGGGAGACGATCAAGCTCCTCGACCGCCTGGCCCGCGGCGAGAAGCCCAAGCGAACTCAGCCGCCGCCTCAAGCCCGGCACCGTGCTGGTCCGCGAATACCAGGGCGAGCGCCACACCGTCACGGTCGTGCCGGATGGCTTCGTCTGGCAGGACACGACCTATTCGAGCCTTTCGACCATCGCGCGGGCCATCACCGGCACGGCCTGGAATGGCCCGCGCTTCTTTGGATTGCGGGTGCCCGGTCGGGACGACGCCGAAGCGTGCCGCGGAGCTGCGCCCGCCACCAGGTGCACCAAGACCGACACCGGCGCGAACCGCTCCTCGGTCCAGGCCAGCCGAGTCCGACCAAGCGGTCGACCCGAACATGGATAAGCCCCGCCAAGAAAGCTGTTCCGCTGCGCGATCTACACCCGCAAATCGACCGACCATAACCTCGACCTGGAGTTCAACTCGCTCGATGCCCAGCGGGAGGCCTGCGAGGCCTATATCAAGAGCCAGGCGCACGAGGGCTGGCGGCTGATCCCCGACCACTATGACGATGGCGCCTTCTCGGGCGCCTCGCTCGACCGCCCTGCCCTGCAGACGCTGCTCGCCGAGGTCCGGGCCGGCAAGATCGACATCATCGTGGTCTACAAGGTCGACCGGCTGACCCGGTCGCTGGCCGACTTCGCCAAGCTGGTCGAGCTGTTCGACCAGCATTCCGTCTCGTTCGTCTCGGTCACCCAGTCGTTCAACACCACCAGCAGCATGGGACGGCTGACCCTCAACGTGCTGCTGTCATTCGCCCAGTTCGAGCGCGAGGTCATCGGCGAGCGGGTGCGCGACAAGATCGCGGCCTCCAAGGCGCAAGGGCATCTGGGTCGGCGGCCCGGTCCCGCTCGGCTACGCGAGCGTCGAACAAGAAGCTCGTGGTCGTGCCCGAGGAGGCCGAGACCGTCCGGCTGATCTTCCGGCGCTACCTCGAGGTCGGGTCGATCCGGCACCTGGTGCAGGATCTGGACCGCAAGCGGCATTCGCACCAGGCAGCGCCCGCGATCAGATGGCAGCATCAGGCGGCGGCATCCGGTTCGGCGTCGGCCCGCTCGCCTACTCTGCTGCGCAACCGGCTCTACATCGGCGAGGTGGTCTACCGGGGCGCGGTCCACCGCGGCGAGCATGAGCCCATCGTGGACCGCGCCCTGTTCGACGCCGTGCAGGCAAAGCTCGCGCCAGCGCGGTCGGCGCGACGACTGCGGCTCAAAGCCTCACCCGCGATCCTCACCGGTCGCATCTTCGACGACCGCGGCAACCGGATGACGCCGACCCACACGAACAAGCACGGCGCCCGCTATCGCTACTATGTCTCGCACGCGCTCATGCAGAAGCGCCGAGAAGACGCCGGCAGCGTACTCGCGTGCCGGCGCCCGAGATGGAGACCCTCGTTCTGAAAGGCGTCCGCCAACACCTTGTGTCGGCTGACGAACCTTCAGCCTGCCTTGCGGATCGCGACCTGATCGAACGGCATGTCGCGCGCGTGATCGTCAAGCGGCAAGCCGTGGAGGTGCACCTCGCTCCGCCGGGTGGGATGCTAGTTCAATCCGAGGTGCCCGAGACCGATGACGAGCACTTGGGCCAAAAGCCAGCCATCATCACGCTCCCGCGGACGGCCGCGAGCTTCGTCGCCGTGAAAGGCATCGTTCAGGCGCCGTCCGAAAACCTGACCTCCATTCGCGATGCTCTGCTCTCCGCCATCTCGAATGCCCGCCGATGGATCGAAGACATTAGGCTTGGCCGCGTGGGCTCCGTGGCCGAGATCGCGACGAAAGAACTCAAGGAGAGCGCTACATCCGCATGCTGATAACACTTGCGTTTGTGTCGCCGCGCATTGTTGCGGCCATCATCGAGGGCACTGTGCCGGCGGATATCACAGTCTCTCGCCTCGCTAAGGCGTTGCCCCATTCCTGGATCGAGCAGGAGCACAGCGTCGGGCTCTCCGGGTAAAGGGAAGCGCCGCGGAAGCCATTTCGGACAGAGGGCGGTTGTCGACCGAGTTGCCGACCCTACGTTTACTATAGCCTGGCAGCGTTATGAAGCATCGGGGCGTATTTCGTTTAAGATCCGGTAGATAACCGTCATTATGAGCGCTTTCCTCTACGACACGTTCGTCTGCGAACCGGTCTCGATCCAGTGCGAACTAGTCTCGCGCATATCAAAGGAAATTGAAAATTGCCGAGCAGAGACTTGCGCCGGAAAGGCGCGCTTCCGGCGACACGATTCGCGCGAATAGCCGGTCAGAGACTAGGGGTAGTCGGACCTAAGGCTCGGGAATAGTCGACGGTTCTCACACACCGGGAAATCCCACCACAGAGACCGCACTGCGTGGCTGGGGGACTAGGATTCGAACCTAGATTTTCGGAGTCAGAGTCCGATGTTCTACCATTGAACTATCCCCCAACGCGTCACGATCCGTCTGGCGGTGCCGTGGCCGGCAGGTCCGCACGTTCGGTCGAGCGAAATCGCGCTGGAATGGCGTCGATATAGGCGGATTCACCTTCGCGGTCTACCCCTCGGGGTGCCGCCCTGGAGCGGGCACGTCCTCCCGGCAAATGGTGGCCGTCCGGCATGATGACACCGCCCAAGCCGGCATTCGGGGCCGGCCGGTATGGCTTGCGGGCCCGAAAAAGCCTGTTGTCTCCATCGTTATGCCACGATTGGTTCCTTGTTTTTTAACCCTGTCCTTTTTAGAAATATCGGTCATGGGGAAATTTCCGGTCATCGGACTAGGGGCGATTGCCTGGGCGCTGCCGGCGCTGGGAATTTGCGGCCTTGCCGGGCAGGCGCATGCCGCCGCCTATGTGCTGGGCGACAGCCTCGGGCTCGGCGTGGCGCAGGCCGGCCACCTGAAGAACCTCTCCAAGATCAGCATCCACATCCGCGGCAAGAAGATGATGGAGCAGATTTCGCAGACCCCGCCCGGATCGACGGTCTTTCTCGTGCTCGGCACCAACGACGCCGAAGGCAGCCTGGTGCGGCTCGACCAGTATATCGACGACATCGTGCAGGCGATGGAGAAGAAGAACATCACGCTGGTCTGGCTCGGGCCGCCCTGCGTGCAAAAGGCCTGGGACACCCGCGCACGCGAACTCGACACCATGCTGCGCAACCGCTTCGAGAACACCGCGGTGCGCTATGTCAGCATGCGGGACGAGACGATGTGCTCGGGCACCTTCCACGAGCGCGACGGCGTGCACCTGAAGATGAAGGGTTACGCCCATATGTGGGAAAAGGCGCGCAGCGCCACCGGCTATATGGTCGCCAACGCCGATCCTTCCGCGGAGGCCGTTCCGACCGGCTCGACAAGTGCCAGGTCGAGCGAGGCTGCGAAGCCCTCGCCCCAGGCGCCACAGAACACGAAATCGGCGTCGCGTGCGTCGAAGAAGACGAAGAAGGCCGCCCACGTTCCGCTTCCGGTGCCGCGGCGGCCGTTCCCGTAGTCCACGAGGTTTGATCGGGCTCCAGCGCGCGTGTCAGAGCTTCATCTACCCCGGCGGCGAGTTCCCTCAGACGTTTCCTGCCTTGGCGCGTCGAGACAAAGTTGCGGTCGTGCGTGAATGTCGGCGTCGTCATGAATGCGCGTGAAAGCGCGGGGCAGGGGATCGGGCGATTGCGGCCGTCATCCGGACAATTCACGCGCACTCTCGCGCTTGCTTGTTGCGCCGTACTGGCCGTCGGTGCGGCCTGGACGCGGACCGCGCAGGCCAATCCCGAGCCGAAGGTGAAGATCGCGTTCGTCGGCGACTCGCTGGCGGACGGCATCTGGGGCGGCGCCGCCGCGCTTGCGCCGCGCAATGCCTGCCTCAAGGGCGTGGAACTCGGCCGTTTCGCCAAGAACAGCACAGGGCTCACGCGGCCCGACAAGTTCAACTGGCCGGACGAGGTGAAGCGACTGGGCGACAGCTTCAAGCCGACGTTGTTCGTGATGCAACTCGGGTTGAACGACCGGCAGTCGGTGGTGGTCGGCGGGAAGGTCACGCTCGACAACTCGCCCGACTACCCGGCCAGGTACAAGGAGCGCGTGACCGCGGTGCTCAAGAGCGTGGCCGCAAGCGGCGCTGGGCTGCTTTGGGTCGGGCTCTCCTCCATGCGCGACCCGGCGGCCGACCGCGATGCGCGGGAAAAGAACAAGATGTTTGCCGAGGCGATCGCCGAATTCGGCAATCCCGCCCTGGAATATGTCCCACCCTGGCGGCTGAACGACCCCGGGGAGGACAAGTTTGCCTCCTACGGGCCCGATCAGAGCGGCAAAATGATACAAATCCGGGCCTCCGACGGGGAACATTTTACCCCCGCCGGACAATCGCTGATGGCCGCCTATCTATTGCCCAAAATGATCGCAAGTCTGTTGGCTCGGGGCGCCAAACTTGGCGACGCGTGCGCGAATTGATCGCGGGACAAGGCGGGGATGGGGATCGGCCGTATTTTGGGCGTGACGTCCATCGCTCTGGCGACTGCCGCCGGCATGGGATTCGTTGGCGCCAACTGGGATGAGATCGCCGATTATATCGGCAGCAAGCCCGCGATTGAGGGCATCCGCAAGCCGCTGTTTGACAAGGCCGCGCCCGTCCCGCGCACCAGCACCGTTGCACTGACACCGAATGACGAGCCTGAGCCAGGAGCCGCGGGACTTGCGGCCGCCGACGCGCCCGTGACCGTCGCGGCCGTGGGGCCGATCCCCAACGTGATGCGGATGCGTCAAGCGGCCGGGCAGCCGCAGCTTGCTGCGACCGATCCGGTGCCGACGGCGGTCGACACGCCGTCCGCGCATGAAACGCCGCCCGAAGGCAACTCCGCGATGCCGCCCGATGCCGCCGAGGACGGCGACGTCACACCGACCCTGGAAGGCCGCGCGAAGCGCCTCGCCGGCAAGAACGGTCTCGTCATCCTGCAAATCGGCGACAGCCATACCTCGGCGGATTTCCTCACCGGTGAACTGCGCCGGCGCCTGCAGGCGCGCTACGGCCGCGGTGCGCCGGGATATGTCACGGCCGGACATCCGCACATCGGCGTGCGCTCCTCGACGCTCAAGATCACGGCGTCGCCCGGCTGGAGCTACAAGTCGCTGCAGAAGACCGACGCGGTGCCGGCGGAATTCTGGCTCTCCGGCTACAACGCAATCGCGTCGGCGGCGGGCGAGACGATGACCTTCGCGAACGACAAGCCGGTGAACTTCGAGATGATCGAGATCGAGGTGCTGCGCCAGCCGGGCGGCGGCAAGATCGACGTCAAGCTCGATGGCGTGGTCGAGACGACCTACGACCTCGCATCGCCGAAGGCCGAGCCGGTGGTGATCCGCCTTCTGCCGACGCGCGGCCCGACCGAGCGGGTGAAGGATATCGCCATCACGACGACCGGTCGCGGGCCGGTGAGCATTTCGAGCGTCGCGATCTACAACAAGCAGAGCGGCGTGACCTTCAACAGCATCGGCTATCCCGGTGCGCAGGCGAGCTTCGTCAACAAGTTCAACAACAAGCTGCTTGCCAACGATCTGCTGCGGATCAATCCGCAAATCGTGATCCTGTCCTTCGGCACCAACGAGGCGTCGAACGAAAGCCTCGATCTCACGCACTATCGCGCGAGCTACGAGCGCATCGTCGACAAGATCAAGACCACGCTGCCCGGCGTCTCCGTCGTGGTGATCGGTCCGCCGGACTTCGCCGAGCTGCCGGCGGCCTGCCGCAAGGACAAGGCGGCGCAGGCGTCCTGCGGCCGGCCCGCTGCCGCGCCGTCCGCGAATGCGGCGAATGGGACTTCGGCCGCTCCGGACTGTGCCTGGCGGACGCCAGCGCGGCTCAATCAGATCCGCGAGGTCCAGCGCGACATTGCGGACCGGCAGGGGCTCGTCTATTGGAATTGGGCTTCGATCATGCCGCCGGAATGCGGCGCGCATCGCTGGTACACGGCATCCCCGTCGCTGATGGCCAAGGATCACGTCCATTTCACCATCGAAGGTTACAAGAAGAGTGCCGAGCAGTTCCTCAACACCTTGATCCCCGTTATCGAAAAGGTACGGGTAGGAGCAAATGTTATTTCCAACAATTGAGTTTGCGCTCTTTTTTGCTCTGGTTTTTCCGCTCACCTGGCTTCTCAACAATCACAACACCGCGAAGAAATGGTTCCTGGTTGCGGCCAGCTACGTCTTCTACGCCTTCTTCCGCGCCGACTTCACGCTGATCCTGCTGGCGAGCTCGGTGATGAACTTCGCGCTCGCGCTCTGGCTCGGGTCGCTCGCCGAAGGCTCGGCGCGCAAGGCGGTGCTCTGGCTCGGCGTCGTCCTCAACCTCGGCATTCTGGCGGCGTTCAAATACTATAATTTCTTCGTCGCGACGGCGATGAATCTCGGACAGAGCGCCGGGTGGAACGTCAACATCCCGTTCTTTGAAGTCGGTCTGCCGATCGCGATCTCGTTCCTGACCTTCCACGCGCTGTCCTACATCATCGACGTCTACCGCCATAAGCTTGCGCCGACGCGTTCGCTGGTGGACATCCTGCTCTACATCAGCTTCTTTCCCCATCTCGTCGCCGGCCCGATCGTGCGTGCGAAGATATTTCTCGAGCAGACGGTCCGCAGGTCAGACCCGAAGGACATCCGGCTCGGCATGAGCGTCTTTCTCATCGTCGGCGGCCTGTTCAAAAAGGTCATCGTCGCGAATTATCTCTCGACTGATTTCGTCGACGGCGTGTTCCGCGCGCCGGCGGATTATTCCCGGCTCGATCTCCTGCTCGGCATGTACGCCTATGCGCTGCAGATCTATTGCGACTTCAGCGCCTATACGGACATCGCGATCGGCGTCGCCAACCTGCTCGGCTACCAGTTTCCACAGAACTTCAACCAGCCCTACCGGGCGTCGTCGGTGCAGGACTTCTGGCGGCGCTGGCACATCACGCTGTCCTACTGGCTGCGCGACTATCTCTATATCCCGCTCGGCGGAAATCGGGGTGGCCCGTGGTTCACCTATCGCAACATCATGATCACCATGCTGCTCGGCGGCCTCTGGCACGGCGCGAGCTGGAATTTCGTCATCTGGGGCGGCTTGCACGGCCTTGCGCTGGTGATCGAGCGGCTCCTTGGGATCACGGGCGAGGGCAAGCACTGGATTCCCGGTGTCGTGTGGTGGTTCGTCACGCTGCACTTCGTCTGCCTGACGTGGGTGTTCTTCCGCGCGCCGAGTTTCGAGGTGGCGCAGACCTATCTGAGTACGCTGGTGTCCGGGGAAACGATCTTCACCACGAGTGCGACGCCGCTCGTATTAGCCATGCTTGTGCTGGGCGCGCTGACCCAGGTCATTCCGAACCGGTGGTTCGACACCCTGGAAAGCCGTTATGACCAGGCCTCGCTCGTCGTGAAGGTCGCGGTGCCGTTCGTCGTGATCTTCCTGGTCGCGGTCGCCGCGCCCGGCGGCGTTCCGCCCTTCATCTATTTCCAGTTCTAGGAGCAAGATTTGAGTCTTATCGATCCCGATCACATGCCGCCGTCACACGGCGTCCCGCAGGAGCGGCCGCTGATGACGACCTCGGTGGTGATCTACGCGACGCTCGTTCTGCTCGCGCTCACCATCCCGCGCGGGCTGGTCAACTGGGCGAAGAATTTCGAGCCCAGCGCGCCGCAGGCGATCGTGCTCAATGTCGCGGAGACTGTCGCGTCTCTGTCGCACCGGATCGGCGCGGATTGGGCATTTGCGAAGTGCCGGGAGCTGTTCCTGCGTGCGACCGGCAAAGGCGAGGATTGACGCGTGCCGCTTACGTGAGCCGCCGGTTCGATGTGCCGAAAACGACCGTCGCGACCGCCGCCACCGAGCAGGCGGCGATGAAGAGAAACAACAGCCGCGGCTCCCCGCGATCCAGGAACTGGCCGAAGATCATCGGCGCGATGATCCCACCCATGTGGATGCCCGTGCTCACGAAGCCGAAGACCTTGCCGAACGAGCCGCGCGGCGTCACTGAACGCACGATCATGTCACGCGATGGCAGCATGATGCCGGTGGAAAATCCGCCGACCGCCACGGCGCCCAGGAGCAGCAGCGCGCCGGGATCCCAAACGCCGATGAAGGCGCTGATGAGGCCCGTCATCAGGAGGCCGCAGGCAGCCACGGCGCCATGATGCAGCGTTCGCGAGGCTACGACCCCGCCCACGAGCACGCCGATGGCGGACATCGTGAGAAGGCAGGTGAGCGCCGTATTGGCGAGCTTCAGCGGAGTGTCGTGCAGAGCCGCGAGACCGACCACAAGGTACTGATTGAGCCCGCCGTTCACCAACGACAGCATGAAAAAGAACGCGAGGTTCAGGATGATCGGCAGGGAGAGCAGAAGCTTCCAGCCGTCGGGGTGGTTCTCGGCGGGTCCCGTGTCGCGCGGCTTGAGGGGCTGCGCGCGGCGTTCAGCCACCGGATCAGGCTGCAGCATCAAGATCAGCGCGGCGACGACGCCGAACAGCGATGCGCCCAAAAACGCTCCGCGCCATCCCATAAATCCCTGCATCGTCAGCAGGGTCACCGGCGCGATGGCGGAGCCGACCATGCCGGCGCAGGTGTGGTAGGAAAACACCTTGGTGATCCGCTCCGGCGCAACGTGCTCGGACAGCAGCGCATAATCGGCCGGGTGGAACACGGCGTTGGCGAGGCCGAGCACGCCGAACATCGCGACGAACACCCAGAACGAATCGACAAGGCCGGCGACCGCGACCGCGGTCGCGCCGAGCAGCAGGCCGCCGATCAGGTTGCGGCGCGGGTCGGTGCGGTCGACCAGGAAACCGGTCGGGGTCTGCATCACTGCCGACGCCACGTGGAAGACCGTCAGCGCGAGCCCCAGCTCCGTATAGCTCACGCCGTAGTCTGCGCGGATGAACACAAACAGCGGCGCAAGCAGCACCATGTAGTAATGGCTTACCAGGTGTGCGAGGCACACGCCGGCGACGAGCCGCGTTTCGCCGGCGCGCGTCAAAGGAAGGACTTCGGTGGCCTCGGTCATTGTCGCTTGCCCGGCGCTTTGCGACGTGATCAGGCGGAACGTGCCGCGTTGGCGTCCTGAATGGCGCGCCAGACACGATAGGGAGTTGCAGGCATATCGATGTGACGGATGCCGTATTCGGACAGCGCGTCGACTGCCGCGTTCATCAGCGATGTCAGCGACCCGGCGCAGCCCGCTTCGCCGCAACCCTTCACGCCGAGCGGATTGGTCGGCGTCGGCACGGGATGGCTCTCCAGCATGAAGTTCGGCGTGTCGCTCGCACGCGGCAGCGCGTAGTCCATGAACGAGCCGGTCAGGAACTGGCCGTCGTCGTCGTAGATCGTCATTTCCATGAAGGCCTGGCCGATGCCCTGCGCGACGCCGCCGTGAAGCTGGCCCTCGACGATCATCGGATTGACCTCGGTGCCGAAGTCGTTGACGCAGGAATATCTCACCACCTCGATCACGCCGGTATCCGGGTCGACCTCGACCTCGGCGACATGGCAGCCGTTCGGATAGGTCGCGGCGCTCGGACCGTCGCTGACGTGCCGGGTGTCGAGCGTGTTCGGCGTTCCTTCCGGCAGCTTCAGGCCGCTGCGCAGCTTTTCGGCCAGCTCCATGATGCCTATCGAGCGGTCCGTTCCCGCAATGGTGAAGCGACCGCGCGCGAACTCGATGTCGCCGGCGGAGGCTTCGAGCACATGCGAGGCGATCTGCTTGCCCTGCTCGATCACCTTGCCGGCGGCTTCGACGATCGCGGTGCCGCTGTGCATGATCGACTTCGAGCCGCCGGTGCCGCCGCCGGCCAGCAACTCGTCGCTGTCGCCTTGCAGGAGCCGGATGCGCTCGTAGGGGACGCCGAGCTTCTCGGTCAGCACCTGCGCGAACGGCGCGGCGTGGCCCTGCCCATAATCGAGCGTGCCGGTGATGATGGTGACGGTGCCGTCGGGCTCGAAGCGCAGCCCGCCCATCTCCTTCGACGGTGGGGCGGTGACTTCGAGGAAGCTGCCGACGCCGATCCCGCGCATCTTCCCGCGCTTGCGGCTCTCGCGCTTGCGCCTGCTGAAGCCCTTGATATCGGCGAATTCGAGCGCGTGCTTGAGCAGGCCCGGAAAATCGCCGCTGTCGTAGGTCGTGCCGGCCGCGGTCTTGTGGGGAATCTCGCGCGGTTTGATCTGGTTGCGCTTGCGCAGCTCGATGCGGTCGATCTCCATCTCGGCCGCGGCCGCGTCAACCAGCCGCTCCATGTAGTAGTTGCCCTCGGGCCGTCCGGCGCCGCGATAGGCCGACACATGACTGGTGTTGGTGAATACGCACCTGGTCGAAACCTCGATCAGCGGCGTGCGGTAGACGCTCTGCACATTCTTCACGGTGTTGAGCGTGGAAGGCATCGGCGCGACTTGGGATAAAAAGGCGCCGACATTGCCCAGGCTGGTGATGCGCACCGCCAGAAAGGTACCGTCGGCATCGAGCGCGAGCTCTGCGGTCACCTCGTGATCGCGCCCATGGCTGTCGGAAACGAAGCTGCCCGAGCGCTCGTCGGTCCACTTCACCGGACGTCCGAGCGCGCGCGCGGCATGCAGCACGCAGACGTATTCCGGGAAGGGCGCCGACTTCATGCCGAACGAGCCGCCGACATTGCCGGTGAGGATGCGCACCTGCTTGGGCTCGACCTTGAGGATCTCGGCCATGTTGCCCTTCATGCCGAACGCGCCCTGCGAGGGCGCGTGCAAGGTGAAGCGGCCGCTCGCCGGATCGTGCACGCCGATGGCCGAGCGCGGCTCCAGCGGGTTCACGACGAGGCGGCTGTTGACCAGTTTGAGGCGGGTGACGTGCGCCGCCTTGGCGAACGCCGCCGCGACCTGCTCGCTGTCGCCGTAGTGATAATCGAGCGCGACGTTGCCCGGGGCGTCGGCGTGGATGAGCGGCGCGCCTTCACGCACCGCCTCCTCGGGCCGCACCACCGCGGGCAGCGCGTCGATATCGACCGCGATCGCCTCGGCCGCGTCCTTCGCCTGCAGCGGCGTCTCGGCGACGACGAACGCAACGGGATCGCCGACGAACCGGACCTTGTCGGTCGGCAGCGCCGGGCGCGGCGGTTTGCGCATGTCGGTACCGTCGCGGTTCTTGAACGGCACGATGCACTTGAGCGTCCCGTAGTCCTTGAGATCGGCGCCGGTGTAGACGCCGAGCACGCCGGGCATCTTGCTCGCCGCCGCAGTATCGATGGACTTGATCGTGCCGTGCGCGACGCGGCTGCGGACGATCACCGCATAGACCTCGCGATCGAGCTTGACGTCGTCGGTATAACGGCCCTGGCCGCGCACCAAGGTCGGGTCCTCGGTGCGGGGGACCGGCTGGCCGATGCCAAATTTCATCAAGGCAAGGCTCTGCGGGTCGTCCTGCACGTTCATGAACAAATGCCTTCGTCAATTGGAGGGCGCGCCCGCCGGCCGGCTCCGGGGCGGTGGGTTTCGCAGGCTTTTCTGCCGGATCGGCAATGGGCTTGGTGGAAAAAGCCGCGAAAGCCCGATTGAGATAAAGGACGCCGCCCGCTTCGACAAGGACGTCCTGGGGCGCCATGCGCCGGGCGCGCACCTGTTGCGCCCACGTTTGGCGTGTTACACTTGCTTGATTTGAAATTTGGACATCGTCGCAGCCGTCGAGCCGCCAGGAGGGCTTCGGCGCGGCAGGAAGGTTCGGAATGAGTGACGAGGCCCGGGGAACCGGCAGCCTCGACCCTGCGCGCGATTGGGCGCCGCAGCAGCGGTCCCGCGGGGGTCGGCGGTCATCCTATGGTCAGGCGCGTCCGGACGGGGCGCAAAGCGCTTCCGTGCAGTCCGGGCCGGTCTATGCGGCGCTCGATCTCGGCACCAACAATTGCCGCCTCCTGGTCGCGCGTCCGACCGGCGAGAGCTTCCGGGTCATCGACGCATTCTCCCGCATCATCCGGCTGGGCGAAGGAATTTCGGCGACCGGCCGCATCTGCGATCCGGCGATCGGTCGCGCGGTCGACGCGCTCGGCATCTGCCGGGACAAGATGCGCAATCGCGGTGTCACGCGGGCGCGGCTGATCGCCACCGAGGCATGCCGCGCGGCCGCGAACGGCAACGAGTTCCGCACGCGCATTGCCGAGGAGGTGGGCCTCGAACTCGAAATCATCGATCGCGAGACGGAAGCGACGCTGGCGGCGACCGGCTGCACGCCGCTGGTCGATCCGCAGGCCGAGGGTGTGATCCTGTTCGATATCGGCGGCGGTTCGTCGGAAATCGTGCGGCTCGGGCGGTGCGCCGCCCACGCTGCGCGGTCCGCCGCAGCCGCAAATTCAGGCCTGGGCTTCGCTGCCGGTCGGCGTGGTGACGCTGGCGGAACGCTACGGCGGGCACGCGGTGACGCCGGAAATCTACGAGGCGATGATCGACGAGGTGAAGGTGTTCGTCGACCGCTTCGTCGCCGAGCAGGGCAGCGACAAGATCGACCGCATCCACATGCTCGGCACCTCCGGCACCGTGACGACGATCGCGGGGGTCTATCTCGAGCTCAAGCGCTACGAGCGCCGCCGCGTCGACGGCTGCTGGATGGACAACGCGCAGGTCACGCGGGTGGTCGATCGGCTGCTGACGATGAGCTACGAGGCGCGCGTCGCCAATCCCTGCATCGGCGCGGAGCGCGCCGACCTCGTGCTGGCGGGCTGCGCGATCCTCGACGCCATCCGCCGCGTGTTCCCGTGCCGGCGGCTGCGCGTCGCCGATCGCGGCCTGCGCGAGGGCATGCTGGTGCAGATGATGCGCGAAGACGGCGTCGTGGGGCGGCGAACGACGGCGGAGCAGGCATGCCGTGACCACACGCACAGGCGGACGCGATCTCAAGGTCCGGGTCAAGACCGGCAAGAGCCGCACGCTCTCGTCCAAGCTCTGGCTCGACCGTCAGCTCAACGATCCCTATGTGGCGCGCGCCAAGCGCGAGGGCTTTCGCTCGCGCGCCGCCTACAAGCTGATCGAGATCGACGACAAGCATCACTTCCTCAAGGCGGGCGCGCGCGTCGTCGATCTCGGCGCGGCGCCCGGCGGCTGGAGCCAGATCGCGGCGAAGCGCATGCGGCGCGGCCGAAGGCAAGGGGCGCGTGGTCGCCATCGACCTGCTCGACGATGGCGCCGATTCCGGGCGTCGATTTCGCCCGGCTCGATTTTCTCGACGCCGACGCGCCGGACGAGATCAAGGCGATGCTCGGCGGCGCCGCCGATGTCGTGCTCTCCGACATGGCGGCGAATGCGACCGGCCATCGCAAGACCGATCATCTCAAGATCATGGCGCTGGTGGAGGCCGCGGCCGAGTTCGCCGCGCGAAGTGCTGGCGCCCGGCGGCGCGTTCCTCTGCAAGGTGCTGCAGGGCGGCACCGAGACGACGCTGCTGGCCGCGCTCAAGCGCGACTTCACGACCGTGAAGCACGTCAAGCCGGCGGCGAGCCGCTCCGATTCGGCCGAGCTCTATCTGCTGGCGACGGGCTTTCGCGGCGTCGGTCGCATGACGCTCATTCCTGAGGAGCGCGAAGTCGACGTCTCGAAGCGATGCGCAGCGAGGCACCGAGACCTTGCGGCCATCGCTTCGAGACGCATTGCTGCGCAACGCTCCTCAGCATGAAGCTGGTAACGCGAGCGTGACGACCGAAGACTTAGCCGACAATCCGCTACAGCTTCTGATCCGCCGCCTCGGTCGGGCTCGGCGCGGGCGCGCGGCTGCGCGAGTTCGGCGCCGGCATCGTCCGGCATCCGCGCAACAACGAACACCGCGCAGCCGCGCGATGATCGCAATCGCGATGAAGGCCGGCTGGAAAGTCGGCCGCGGTGATCGCCGTGCGTGCCGCGGAACCGCAGCGTCAGCTCGACCGCGAGCGCGCCGATCGCGACGCCGGCCGAGATCGACAATTGCTGCGCCGACCGCGACCAGCGAGGTGGCGCGGCTCATGCGCCGGTGGTCGACGTCGGCATAGGCGATGGTGTTGAGGCTGGTGAATTCGAGCGAGCGGAAGAAGCCGCCGACCACCAGCACGCCGACGATCCAGGCGAACGGCACGCCCGGCGTGAAGGTCGCGCAGGCGCCGACCAGGACGGCGCTGATCAGCGCGTTCACGGTCGAGCGCGCCGCGGAAGCCGAAGCGCCGCAGGATGATCGGGATGACGGTCTTCATCCCCATGGCGCCGACCACGTTCGAGCAACGTGATCAGGCCGGACTGGAACGGCGTCAGGCCGAAGCCGAGCTGCAGCAGCAGCGGCAGCAGGAACGGCATCGCGCCGATGCCGCAGCGGTAGATGAAGCCGCCGACCACGGCGGCGCGCATCGTCGGAATCCGCAGCAGCGACAGATCGAGCATCGGCGCCGGCGTGCGCCGCGCATGCAGCACATAGGCGACAGGTCGACGCCGCGCCGACCACGATCAGCGCCGAGCACCGATCGGCAGCGGCAGAAGTCGAGGCCGAGCACCGAGCCGCCGAACGCCAGCCCGCCGATGCCGAGCGCCGGCCAGCAGCGGCGCCGCGCGGGATCGAACGGGTCGGGCGTCTCCGCCCGCACGTCCTCGATGAAGATCGTCGCCAGCACGATGCCGGCGAGCCCGATCGGGATGTTGATCAGGAAGATCCAGTGCCAGGAGATGTAGGTGGTGATGAAGCCGCCGAGCGGCGGGCCGATCAGCGGGCCGATCAAGCGCCGGCATGCGTCACCCAGACCATGGCGTTGACCAGTTCGCGCTTGTCGACGCTGCGCACCAGGATCGAGCCGGCCGACCGGCGTCATCATGGCGCCGCCCATGCCCTCGACGATGCGCGCGAGCACGAACTGGCGTGAGCGAGCCCGACAGCGCGCAGCCGATCGAGCCGAGCATGAACACCGCGATGGCGGCGCGGAACACGGTGCGCGCGCCGAAGCGGTCGGCGGTCCAGCCGCTGACCGGGATGAAGACCGCGAGCGAGAGCAGGTAGGAGGTGATCGCGAGCTTGAGCGCCAGCGGGTTGGTGCCGATATCGGCCGCGATCGCCGGCAGCGAGGTCGCGATCACGGTCGAATCCATGTTCTCCATGAACAGGGCGACCGCCACGATCAGCGGCACGATGCGGTTGGACGGCATGGGCGACTGTGGTCGCTCGAAACGGCGAGCGGAGCAAGCCGGCACGACAGGGTAACAGAATTGTCCGCCGGAGTGCAAGCGGGCATTGTGACGGCGCAAACGCACCTAAATGACGGCCGCTTGCATTCGTTCGGGAGGTCGCCTCGATGATCTACATCCTCGCCGTCTTCCTGCCGCCGCTCGGCCTGCTGCTGAACGGCCAGCCGTTCTCGGCCGTCTTCAACCTGATCCTGATCGTTCCGTGCATCATCCTGGGCCTGATCTTCCCGGTGCTGTTCCTGGTGCCGTCGGCCCACGCCGTGATCGCGGTGCACATGAAGCGCGAGGACCGCAGGCACCGCGAGCTGGTCGAGGCGATCGAGCGGCACGGCCCGCCGCCGGGCTGGCGGCGCGTGAACTGCGGCCCGTGCGCGCCGAGACCGCTGACCTGGCGACGCGCGTATCATGTTTCGGCGTGAATTGCCGGCGCGGCAATGCGCTATGATTTGCGTGCGCGGCGTGCTATCGACCCCGCCAACCCAAAACGGGCCGTCGATTCGCGCGAAGCCGCCGGTTTCGCCGCAGGCCGGCCTTAACTCAGCGCCGACGGCGCCGACTGCCCGCGAGGCGGCGACTGGAGTTGGCGATGGCCGCGAAATCGCAACGGCAGCCTGCGCGAGGCGCTCACCTTCGACGACGTGCTGCTCAAGCCGGGCCTGTCCGAGGTGCTGCCGTCCGACGCCGATATCCGCACCCGCATCACCCGCGAGATCTCGCTCAACATCCCGATCATCGCCTCGGCCATGGACACGGTGACCGAGGCCAAGATGGCGATCGCCATGGCGCAGGCCGGCGGCATCGGCGTCATCCACCGCAATCTCGAGCCGGACGAGCAGGCCGCGCAGGTCCGCCAGGTCAAGAAGTTCGAATCCGGCATGGTGGTCAATCCGGTGACCATCCACCCGACGCGACGCTCGCCGACGCGCTCGCGCTGATGAAGGAGCACGGCATTTCCGGCATCCCGGTGGTCGAGGGCGGCGGCAACGGCGACGCGCCGGCAAGCTCGTCGGCATCCTCACCAACCGCGACGTGCGCTTCGCCACCGATCCGCGCCAGAAGGTCTCCGAGCTGATGACCAAGGAGAAGCTCGATCACCGTGCGCGAGGGCGTCGGCCAGGACGAGGCCAAGCGCCTGCTGCACCAGCACCGCATCGAGAAGCTGCTGGTGGTCGACGAGCAGTATCGCTGCGTCGGCCTGATCACCGTCAAGGACATCGAGAAGGCGGTCGCCAATCCGAACGCCTGCAAGGACGAGCAGGGCCGGCTGCGCGTCGCCGCCGCCACCACGGTCGGCGACAAGGGCTTCGCGCGCACCGAGCGGCTGATCGAGGCCGGCGTCGATCTCGTCGTGGTCGATACCGCGCACGGCCATTCGCAGCTCGTGCTCGACGCCGTCGACCCGCATCAAGCGGCTGTCGAACGCGGTGCAGGTGGTCGCCGGCAATGTCGCGACCGCCGACGGCGCCAAGGCGCTGATCGATGCCGGCGCCGACGCCATCAAGGTCGGCATCGGGCCGGGCTCGATCTGCACCACGCGCATCGTCGCCGGCGTCGGCGTGCCGCAGCTCACCGCCATCATGGATGCGGTCGAGGCGGCGCAGGCAAGCCGACACGCCGGTGATCGCCGACGGCGGCATCAAGTATTCCGGCGATCTCGCCAAGGCGCTCGCCGCCGGCGCCGACTGCGCCATGATCGGCTCGCTGCTCGCCGGCACCGACGAGACGCCGGGCGAGGTGTTTCTCTATCAGGGCCGCTCCTACAAGACCTATCGCGGCATGGGCTCGGTCGGCGCCATGGCGCGCGGCTCGGCCGACCGCTATTTCCAGCAGGACATCAAGGACACGCTCAAGCTCGTGCCGGAAGGCATCGAGGGCCAGGTGCCCTACAAGGGCGCGGCCGCGACCGTGCTGCATCAGCTCGCCGGCGGCCTGCGCGCCGCCATGGGCTATGTCGGCGCGCGCGACGCTCGACGGAGCTGCACGAGAAGGCGCGAGTTCGTGCGCATCTCCGGCGCCGGCCTGCGCGAGAGCCACGTGCACGACGTGACGATCACGCGCGAGAGCCCGAATTATCCGAGCCGGGGCTGACGGTGCCGCGATGCGAGACCGCCCGCCGCATCGTGCTCGCGTCGCGTCCGGTCGGCGAGCCGAACGCCGGCCGATTTCCGGCTCGAGGAGATGCCGGTGCCGCCGCCCGGCGCGGGCGAAGTTCTGCTGCGCACCCTGTGGCTGTCGCTCGATCCCTACATGCGCGGCCGCATGAGCGATGCGCCGTCCTACGCCGCGCCGGTCGAGATCGGCGGCGTGATGGAAGGCGGCACCGTCAGCGAGGTGGTCGCGTCGCAACAACGACGGCTTCGCGGCCGGCGACATCGTGCTCGGCCACACCGGCTGGCAGACCCATGCGGTCTCGAACGGCAAGGGCCTGCGCAAGCTCGATCCGGCGCTCGCGCCGGTCTCGACCGCGCTCGGCGTGCTCGGCATGCCGGGCATGACCGCCTATACGGGCTTGCTCGACATCGGCAAGCCGCAAGCCGGGCGAGACGCGTGGTGGTCGCGGCGGCCTCCGGCGCGGTCGGCTCGGTGGTCGGGCAGATCGCGCAAGATCAAGGGCGCGCGCGCGGTCGGCATCGCCGGCGGCGCCGAGCAAGTGCCGCTACGTCACGGACGAACTCGGCTTCGACGCCTGCGTCGATCACCGCGCGCCGGATTTCGCCGAGCGGCTCAAGGCGGCCTGCCCGAACGGCATCGACGTCTATTTCGAGAATGTCGGCGGCGCGGTGTTCGAGGCGGTGTTTCCGCTGCTCAACACCGTTCGCGCGCATGCCGGTCTGCGGCCTGATCTCGCAATACAACGCGACCGTCGCCGCCGGCGGGCCGAACTGGCGTGCCGCAGTTCATGCGCGCGATGCTGACCAAGCGGCTCACCATCCGCGGCTTCATCGTCAGCGATTTCGCCGCGCGCCACGCGGACTTCCTGCGCGACATGGCGGCTGGCTCAAGCGAGGGCCGCGTCAAGTATCGCGAGGACGTCGTCGATGGGCTCGAGCAACGCGCCGCAGGCCTTCATCGGGCTGCTGCGCGGCGAGAATTTCGGCAAGCGGCTGACTGGGTCGCGCCGTGAAGGGACGATCCGGAACGGGAACGCGAACCGCCGGCGCATTGATCTGCGACCGCACGCGTCCTGTCATCCCGTCGCCATCTCCGGATAAGTCTCATGTCGATCCAGGCCGTTCTGCTGCCGCTGTTCGTCCAGGTCGCGCTGACCTTCGTGCTGCTGTTCTGGATGGCGTGTCTGCCGCACGCGGCGCGCTCGGCAGCGGCGAGACCCGGCTGCGCGACATCGCGCTTGCGCGAGCCGAACTGGCCGCCGCGCGCGACCCAGGTCGCCAACGCGTTCAGCAACCAGTTCGAACTGCCGGTGCTGTTCTACGTGCTGACGATCCTGGCGATGATCACGCGCGCACGCCGACTCTGCTGTTCGTCGTGCTGGCCTGGATGTTCGTGCGTGCTGCGCATCGCTGCACGCCTGTGTCCATGTGACCAACAACCACGTGCCGCCAGCGCGGCGTGGTTCTATCGGCGTCGGCGCGATCGTGCTGATCGATCGATGTGGGTCGATCTTCATGGTCCGCATCCTGCTCGGCCTCGCGATGACGCCCGCCGCGCGCCTCTCCGCCGCCATCGAGGTGCTCGCCGACATCGAGGCGCGGCGCCGGCCGGCGGCCGATGCGCTCAAGGACTGGGGCCTCGCGCACCGCTTCGCCGGCTCCGGCGACCGCGCCGCGATCGCGGGCCTCGTCTACGACGCGCTGCGCCGCAAGGCCTCGGCCGCCTTCATCATGGGCGACGAGACGCCGCGCGCGGTCGCTGCTCGGCATGCTGCGGCTCGAGCGCGGGCTCGACGCCGACGGCGATCGCGCGGCTCGCCGACGGCGCGCGCTTTGCGCCGGCGCCGCTCGACCGACGCCGAGCGCGCGCGGCTCGATGCCGGCGAGCCTCGACGGCGCGCCGCCGCTGGGTCGCCGGCGACTATCCGGAATGGCTCGATCCGCATCTCGCCCGCGTGTTCGGCGACGAGCGCGCCGCGGAGGGCGCGGCGCTCGCCAGCCGCGCGCCGCTCGATCTGCGCGTCAACACGCTCAAGGGCGACCGCGACGAGGCGGCGGCGGCGCTCGCCGCATCTCGACGCCGGCGCCGACGCGCTGGTCGCCGGTCGGCCTGCGCATCGTGCTCGGCGCCGACGCCAAGAGCCCGGCGATCCATGCCGAGCCGGCCTTCATCAAGGGCCTGATCGAGGTCCAGGACGAGGGCTCGCAGCTTGCCGCGCTGCTCGCGGGCGCCAAGCCCGGCGAGCAGGTGATCGATCTCTGCGCCGGCGCCGGCGGCAAGACGCTGGCGCTCGCGGCCGCGATGGAGAACCAGCGGCCAGATCTACGCCACCGACCTCGACAAGCGCCGGCTCGCGCCGATCCATGAGCGGCTCGAGCGCGCCGGCGCGCGCAACGTCCAGGTCCGCACGCCGAAGCGGTCGGCAGCGACATGCTCGCCGATCTCGCCGGCCGCGCCGACCTCGTGCTGATCGACGCGCCGTGCACCGGCACCGGCACCTGGCGGCGCAATCCCGACGCCAAGTGGCGCATGCGCCCGGGCGCGCTCGAGCAGCGCGTGCAAGGAGCAGGCCGACGGTGCTCGATCGCGCCGCGGCGCTGGTCAAGCCCGGCGGCCGCATCGCCTATGTGACCTGCTCGGTGCTCGCCGAGGAGAACGGCGATCAGGTGCGCGCCTTCCTCGGCGCGCCACCCGGACTTTGCGGTCGTGCCGCCGGCCGAGGTCGCCGACGCGCTCGGCGAGCGCGCCTTCCTGTTCCGCCGCGCGGTGCTGATGACGGAGGAGGGGCTGCTGATGACGCCGCGCCGCACCGACACCGATGGCTTTTTCGTCAGCGTGCTGCGGCGGCGCTTGAACGTTAGATGGCGGTCATCGCACGCTGACGGGTCGCGGCGCTGACCGTCTGCAGCAATGTTGACGGCCGGCTAGCGATCGATCTCGCCCGCACGACGGCTGGCGATCCAAGAATGTCGGGCGATGAATTGGGAACTGTCGCACAGCTGGTGCAGTGCACCGCCGCGCTCATGGCGATGTCCGGTTGCGACTGGCGGGCGGCGTACTCGCGTCTATCGCAATCATCTGTCGAGCAAGGGCGCCTGCGAATCTGCTGCGCGACGACGGTTCCATGTCGTCGACCGCAGCCTGGCGCCGAGCGTCAAGTACGTCGCTGGCTGCACCGGGAGGTTGACCAGTTCGACGACGAAGTGCTGCCGAGCGCGACCCGGCATCGCCGCGATCGTTCAATTCGACGGTCGCACAGTTGCACTGCCGCGACAGCCGTCGAGCGCTTCGCGGCTCGGAACGTCCGCATAGGCAACCGCGGCGCGGCGCACCTGCATCCGTCCGTGGCGACGGCGCGCGGTGCCGGCACGCCCGGCAGCTCGCGATCGTCGGACGCTCCGCGACCGGCGAGCGCGCGGCTGGGTCGCGCTCGAGCCGGCGCGATGACGCGGCACCGTCGGCGAGAGCAGTTGTCGACGGCTTGCGCGGATCGGCCAGCCGACAGGCCGCCAGCGTCGGCACGACGGCTGACTGCCGCGCCGGTCACGTGCCGGCGTGGCTCGAGCGCCAGAGCCCGGCGCACCGATCGCCTCGCGGCGCAGGCGCCGGCGCGCCGCGGAGCCTGCGTCGACGTCCGGCGATCTGCGTGCAGCGCACGTCCGATCTGCGCGGCACAGGCTCGCTCCGGTGGCCTGCGCGCGGCAGCAACGGGTCCGCCAACCGTGCAAGTGCCAGCGGCTACGAGCCGATTCGTGGCGCTTCGCCGGTCGACGGTGAGATGCGCGCACCGGCCTTGACCCGGCCGCGCTGCTGCGCCGCACATAGTGCCGAACGGCCGAACTCGCGGCGGCGATTCCTCGGCCCGCATCCTCGACGCCGCGACAGACCGAGCACGCCATGCAGACCCGCCATGCACGACAAGATCCTCATCGTCGATTTCGGCTCGCAGGTGACGCAGCTGATCGCGCGGCGCGTGCGCGAGGAGGGGGTCTATTCCGAGATCGTGCCGTTCCAGAAGGCCGAGGAGGCGCTTCGCGGCGATGAAGCCGAAGGGCGTCATCCTGTCCGGCGGGCCGGCCTCGGTGCTCGACGAGGGCGCGCCGCTGGCGCCGCCGGCGATCTTCGAGGCCGGCGTGCCGGTGCTCGGCATCTGCTACGGCGAGCAGGCGATGGCGCAGCAGCTCGGCGGCAAGGTCGAGGGCGGCCATCACCGCGAGTTCGGCCGCGCCGAGGTCGAGGTGACCGAGGACACGCGCGCTGTTCGACGGCGTGTGGCAGAAGGGCGAGCGCTATCCGGTCTGGATGAGCCACGGCGACCGCGTGACCGCGCTGCCGCCGGGCTTTCGCGTCGTCGCGCACGTCGCCGAACGCGCCGTTCGCGGTGATCGCCGACGAGACGCGCAAGTTCTACGCCACCCAGTTCCATCCCGAGGTGGTGCACACGCCGCACGGCGCGGCGCTGCTGCGCAATTTCGTGCGCAAGATCGCGGGCTGCACGCGGCGACTGGACCATGCGCGCCTTCAAGGACGAGGCGATCGAGAAAATCCGCGCGCAGGTCGGCAAGGGCAGGGTGATCTGCGGACTGTCCGGCGGCGTCGATTCCGTCGGTCGCGGCGGTGCTGATCCACGAGGCGATCGGCGACCAGCTCACCTGCGTGTTCGTCGACCACGGCCTGCTGCGGCTCGGACGAGGCCGAGCAGGTCGTCGCGCTGTTCCGCGACCACTACAACATTCCGCTGGTCCACGTCGATGCGTCGGAGACATTTCCTCGCCGCGCTCGCCGGCGTCACCGATCCGGAGACAAAGCGCAAGATCATCGGCAAGCTGTTCATCGACGTGTTCGAGGCGGAGGCGAAGAAGATCGGCGGCGCGGAATTCCTGGCGCAGGGCACGCTCTATCCCGACGTGATCGAGAGCGTGTCGTTCACCGGCGGCCCGTCGGTCACGATCAAGTCGCACCACAATGTCGGCGGCCTGCCCGAGCGCATGAACATGAAGCTGGTCGAGCCGCTGCGCGAACTGTTCAAGGACGAGGTGCGCGCGCTCGGCCGCGAGCTCGGCCTGCCCGACGCGTTCGTCGGCCGCCATCCGTTTCCGGGGCCGGGCCTCGCGATCCGCTGCCCGGGCGAGATCACGCGCGAGAAGCTCGACATCCTGCGCCAGGCCGACGCGATCTACCTCGACGAAATCCGCAAGGCCGGGCTCTACGACAAGATCTGGCAGGCCTTCGCCGTGCTGCTGCCGGTGCAAGACCGTCGGCGTGATGGGCGACGGCCGCACCTACGACTACGTCGTCGCGCTGCGCGCCGTGACCTCGACCGACGGCATGACGGCGGACTTCTATCCCTTCGACATGAAGTTCCTCGGCCGCGTCGCGACGCGCATCATCAACGAGGTGAAGGGCATCAACCGCGTGGTCTACGACGTGACGAGCAAGCCGCCGGGCACGATCGAGTGGGAGTGACATGGCGATATCCGGCAAGCCCGTCACGATCTACGGCATCAAGAACTGCGACACGATGAAGAAGGCGCGCGCCTGGCTCGACGAAGCACGGCGTCGCCTACGACTTCCACGACTACAAGACCGCCGGCATCGAGCGCGCGCAGCTGGAGCGCTGGTGCGAAGAAGGTCGGCTGGGAGACCTTGCTCAACCGCGCCGGCACGACCTTCCGCAAGCTGCCCGACAAGGACAAGCAGGGGCTCGACCGCAGAGAAGGCGATCGCGCTGATGCTCGCGCAGCCCTCGATGATCAAGCGGCCGGTGCTCGATCTCGGCGGCGGCAAGCTGCTCGTCGGCTTCAAGCCGGAGCTTTACGCGGAGTCCGTTGCGGCGTGATCAGTGCGGACCAGTTCAGCGAACGGACTTGAGAAGCTCATAGACCGTCGGATTATCCGGGCAGGCGCGGAAGCCGCATTCCAGCACGGTCGAGACCACGTTCAGCGCCGTCAGAGCGATCACCAGCCACACCGCGGCGCGTGCAAACAGGCCGATGTCGTGGCTGCGCTCATCCTCGTGCTCGAACTGCCGGTCGAACAGCAGGACAAGCGCGATCAGCACGATGGCGACGGCAAATCCGATGAACGCCCAGGTGTAATAGTGATAGCCGAGCAGCGCGCTGCCGAAGCCGGCGTCGCCGGGCAGGATGTGCAGCAGCATCTGGCGGCCCGCGACCACCGCGCCGAGGACGGCCGCGAGCAGCGAGATCGCGTAGTGGCCCGGCCGCGGGCCAAACCGGATGTTGAGGATCGGTCCGATCGCCAGCATGGCGAACTGAATGCGCTGCAGCAGGCACAACGGGCAGGGCAGTTCGCCCAGGATAAGCTGCGCCGCGAACGCGACGGCCAGCACGAACGCGACGCCATAGAGCGCGAGCGCATTGAGCAAGATGGCCTGCGTGCGCGTCATGGCCCTAGAATGACAATTTCAGCACGTCGGTCGCGTGGTCGAAAAAGGTCGTCGCCGACGCGATCAGCACGACGACGAAGATGGCAAGGGCCTGCGTGCGCGAGCCCCACCAGGCGACAGCCATCACGACCGTAATGCCCAGGAATAATGCGCTGAATATCATTTCGGCTCCTGATTGATGGCGCTTGTCGATCGGGTATTGTGCAGCATACCACATGGCGCCGCCTCGCGTGTGCCGGAACCTCATGGACCAGATCACGCTTAACGCTTACGAAAGCGGTGCCGAGCGGTTCGCCAAGGATTGGCACGAGCAGCCGGCGCCTACCGATTTGCACGCGCTGGTGCGGCGCTTCTTCCGGCCGGGTCCAACCGCCGACATCGGCTGCGGCAGCGGCCGCGAGGTGGCCTGGCTCTGTGCCAACGGCTATCCGGCCAAAGGCTACGACCCCTCGGAAGCGCTGCTGGCGCAAGCGCGGGCGCGCTATCCGGGGCTCGAATTCGTCGAGCGCGGCATTGCCGGAGCTTGCGGGCGTCCCTGATGGCGGTTTCGACAATCGTGCTGTGCGAGACGGTGATCATGCACCTGCCCGCCGGGCAGATTGCGCCGTCGGTCGCGCGGCTCGTTTCGCTTCTGAAGCCTGGCGGTACGCTATACCTGAGCTGGCGCGTCACGCGTGGCGCGGATCAGCGCGATGCGAACGGCCGCCTGTATGCAGCGTTCGACAAGCGGGTTGTGCTAGAAGCGCTTCCCGGTGCGGCGGTCTTGCTGGATGAGGAAGCCATGAGTGCTTCGTCGGGCAAGACGATCCACCGCATCGTTGCGCGCAGGAACGCGCGCGGTTGAAGGCCCTTGAGGGCGCAGGGAGAAGACAGAATGGAAATCAGTCTCGCGGGCCGCACGGCCCTGGTCACCGGCGGCAGCAAGGGCATCGGCTTCGCGATCGCGACGCAGCTTTGCGAAGTCCGGCGCGGATGTCGCCATCGTGGCGCGCGGGCGCGAGGCGCTCGATCAGGCGGTGGCGCGATCGGCAAGAGCGCGAAAGGCCGCGTCGTCGGCGTTCACCGGCGATGTCGCCAAGGCCGCCGATATCAAGCGCATCTATCGACGAGATCGATGAAGGCGTTCGGCAAGATCGACATCGTCGTCAACAATGCCGGCACCTCGCGCGACCAGCCCGTTCGAGAAGCTCACCGACGAGTTCCTGCAGCACGATCTCGACCAGAAGCTGTTCGCCGCGATCCGCTTCTCGCGGCTGGTCTGGCCGCAGATGAAGGAGCGCAAGTGGGGCCGCATCATCAACGTGCTCAACATCGGCGCCAAGGCGCCGCGCGGCGGCAGCGCGCCGACCTCGATCTCGCGCGCCGCCGGCATGGCGCTGACCAAGGTGCTCTCGGACGAGGGCGCGCCGCACAACATCCTGGTGAATGCGCATGCTGGTCGGCTTCATCGAGGCCGACCAGCACGTGCAGGCGGCGAAGAAGGCCGGGCATCGATCTCAAGGACTACATCGCGCGCGCGCGCCAAGGAGATTCCGCTCGGCCGCATCGGCAAGGCCGAGGAATTCGCCAACATCGCCTGCTTCCTGGCGTCGGATGCCGGCTCCTACATCACCGGCACCGCGATCAATGTCGACGGCGGCCGCTCGCCGGTGGTGTAGGCGCGTTACGCTGCGATCGCGCCTACTGCGGCCTCGAGGCCGAGCTTCCTCACCAGCGAGCCCCACTTGTCCTGCTCGGACTTGATGTAGGTCTTGATGCCGTCGATCGGCGGCGATGTCGAGCGGCAGGAGGCCGATGTCGGCGGCGCGCTTGGTCATCTCGGGCGTCGACATGATCTTGCTTCATCTCCTGGTGCAGCCGGTCGACGATCTCCTTGCGGAGTGGCCGCAGGCGCAAA
This sequence comes from uncultured Alphaproteobacteria bacterium, assembly GCA_963749815.1. Lineage (GTDB taxonomy): Bacteria > Pseudomonadota > Alphaproteobacteria > Rhizobiales > Xanthobacteraceae > VAZQ01. Next base: position 26,060 of record CAVVON010000014.1, read on the forward strand.
CAGGATGTGCCAGGACACCGCCTCGAAGTCCGTGGCGCCGGCGGCTTCGGCGAACGGCGGCACGTCCGGCAGCGTCGGCAGCCGCGTCGCGGACGAGACCGCGAGCGCGCGCAGCTTGCCGTCGCGGATCAGCGGCAGCGAGGCGCCGGCTTCGGCAAAGCCGAGGTTGACGTGACCGGCGGCGATGTCGGTGATCGACTGCGGCGAGTTGCGATAGGGCACGTGCGTCATCTTCAGGCCGAAGCGCTGCGCCATGAACTCCATCGACAGATGCTGCGAACTGCCGACGCCCGGCGAGCTGTAGTTCATCGGCGTCGCGCTCTCCTTGGCGTACTTGATCAGCTCGGGCACCGTACTTGACCGGCAGCTTCGGATCGACCACCAGCACGAACGGCGATTTCACGTAGAAGAGATCGGCGCGAAGTCCTTGGTCGGGTCGTAGTTGATCTTCTTGTAGAGCACCTGATTGACCGCCATCGGCGTCGCGGTCGAGATGCCGAGGGTGTGGCCGTCGGGCGGCGCCGCCGCGACCGCCGCGGCGCCGAGCATCAGCGCGGCGCCCGGCTTGTTCTCGATCACCACCGGCTTGCCGAGCGCCTGCGCCAGCGGCTCGGCGTAGAGCCGCGCCAGCGTGTCCATGCCGGTGCCGGCGGCGAGCGGCACGATGAGCGTGACCGGCTTCGACGGATAGTTTTGCGCCTGCGCGCTGCCCGGTGCGAACGCCGGCAGCGCGGCAAGCGCTAACGCGGCGAGCGTAAGTCGTCGGAACATAATGGCATTCCTCCCTGTCGATCTTTGTTCTTGTCTTGTTGTCTCACGTTATTGCCTCGCGGCCCCGCGGCGCAATGGGACAATCTGACCTTGGCGAAGCATATCCGCCGTCATCGCCGGGCTTGACCCGGCGATCCATCGCTTTGCGAAGATGATGGACCCGCGGGTCAAGCCCGCGGGGACGACTGCGATTCGTCGGCTGAACCGCTCAGTTGATCTTGATGTCGATCGCCTTGATCACCGGCGCCCAGCGCGCGAGGTCGGCGTCGATCTTGGTGCGGAACTGCGCCGGCGTGGTGGGGATGGGCTCCATCAATTGCGTGGCGAATTTCTCGCGGATCGCGGGCTTCGCCAGCGCGTCGACCACCGCGCCGTGGATCTTCGCGATGATGGCGTCCGGCGTCTTCGCCGGTGCGAATCAGGCCGTTCCAGGCATCGGCCTCGACATCGATGCCGCTCTCCTTCAGCGTCGGATAGTCCGGCAGCAGCGTCGAGCGCTGCGGCGAGCGACTGCGCGAGCACCTTCACCTGGCCGGACGCCACGTGCGGCGTCACGGCGATCGCCGGCATGCAGGCCATCTGCACGTCGTTGCGCAGCACCGCGGTCATCGCCTGCGGCGAGCCCGGGTAGGGGATGTGCACCATGGTGGTGCCGCTCTTGAGCGCGATCGCCTCCATGGCGAGATGCGACAGCGAGCCGTTGCCGATCGAGCCGTAATTGTACTTGCCGGGATCCGTCTTGAGCAGCGCGATCAACTCGGCGACCGAATTGACGCCGAGGCTTGCATTCACCACCAAGAGGCTCGGCTGCGTCGTCAGCATGCTGATCAGCGCGATGTCCTTCTTCGGATCGTAGGGCATCTTGGAGAACAGCAGCGTATTGATCGCGAGCGGACCGCCGAGGCTGATGCCGATCGTGTAGCCGTCGGGCTCCGCCTTCGCGACGATGTCGGTGCCGGTATTGGCGCTGGCGCCCGGCCGGTTCTCCACCACGAACGGCTGGCCGAGCGTCTGCTGCAGATGGTCGGCGAGCACGCGGCCGACCATGTCGGGGGTCGAGCCCGGTCCGAACGGCACGATCAGCCGCACCGTCTTGGCGGGCCACTCCTGCGCCGCGGCGGGCGCGAGTGCGAGAAGCGTGGCGAATAGAGCAAGCGCGAAGCGTGGTGTCATGCGAGGTTCTCGACCGGATTGAGCGACGTTTTCAGCGCGGCTGTCTTAGCGCGTTGCGGAATGGAAGTCTGCCGGGACTGGTGCGGCAAACTCCACCATTTAGGCCAAGCCAAGCTCGGCGAACGCGGTCTTGTGATGCTCGGCGGCGTCCGGCGAGAAGCAGCAGAACACCACGCGCGTCATGACGCCTGGCGCGTTCGCGACTTCAGACGCCACCGTTCCGACGGCGATCTGCGCGGCGCGATCCGCGGGAAAGCGATAGATTCCGGTCGAGATCGCCGGAAAGGCGATCGACGTAAGCCGGTGCGAGGAGGCGAGCGAAAGTGCGGTGCGATAGCAGGATGCGAGCAGATCGTCCTCGCCGCGCCCGCCGCCGTTCCAGACCGGTCCGACGGCATGAATGACGTGCCGCGCCTTGAGCCGGTAGCCGCGGGTGATCTTTGCCGAGCCGGTGTCGCAGCCGCCGAGCGTGCGGCATTCGGCAAGCAATTCCGGTCCGGCAGCGCGATGGATCGCGCCATCGACGCCGCCTCCGCCCAGCAGCGAAGCGTTAGCCGCATTCACCAGCGCATCGAGATCGAGCGTCGTGATGTCGGCGACGCAGATTTCGAGCCGGGCCGAGCCGATCTCGGCAGTCAGCAGGGGAGGGGCGGCGGACATGTCGCTGACGATAGCACAGCACCCGTGCGGCGGACTCGGTGCGCTCCCTCCCCCGCTTGCGGGGGAGGGTTGGGGAGGGGGAGCCTTGCGCGAATCCCGGGTGCCCCCTCCCATCCCTCCCCCGCAAGCGGGGGAGGGGACGCTGCGGCGTCAGTATGGCGGTTCCCTGAATGCACCGAGCTGGATGAAGTTCAAGGCCTCAGCGCATCGACGGCTCACGCCACCTCGGCTTCGACCTCGTCCGGCGCATCGATCGTGCTGCGCCGGCCGATATTGTCGAAGTGCGCATCGAGAAAGCGCCGCATGGCGCGCTGGCCGAGCTTGTGCAGCGTCTCGAAATATTCGAAGTCGGTGTTGAGCGCGCTACGCGCGCCGAGTGTTTCGCCCGCGTCGTCGAGCGCGATGCGATGCAAGCGGATACGGCGGAATTCGCCCCGCCGCGTCCCGCGCGGCAGCCGCCCCTCGTCGATCAGCTTGTTGACGAACTCGACCTCGCGCAACTCGGACAGCAGCGACGCGTTGAAGTTGATCTCGTTGACACGGGTCATGATCTCGCGCGTGCCGGTCGGCACCTTGCGGCGCCGCAGCGGGTTGATCTGCACGATCAGGGTATCTTCCGTGCCGGTCGCGCGCAGAAACGGCGAGACCGCCGGATTGCCGCTATAGCCGCCGTCCCAGTACGGCACGCCGCCGATCTCGACGGCGCGAAACAGCAGCGGCAGGCAGGCCGACGCCATGATGACTTCGGGCGTGATCTCCTTGCGGGTGAAGATGCGCAGTTCGCCGGTGTGCACATCCGTGGCCGAAATGAACAGTTCGAGGCCGCGCTGGTTGCGCACCTTCTCGAAATCGACGAACCGGTCGATCACGTCCTTGAGCGGATTGATGTTGAGCGGATTGAGATCGTACGGCGACCAGAAGCGCGACAGCGCGCCGAACCACACGCCCTGGCGCGGAACGAAGGAGAACAGCCGGTCGACCACGCTGCGCTGCATGTCAGGCAGATGGCCGTTGCTGCTCACCGCCCGCCAGAAGTCGGCAAGCCGCTTGCGCGCCTCCTCCGGGCCACCGTGGATCAATCCGTCGGCGAGCATCACCGCGTTGATGGCGCCTGCCGACGCGCCGGAAATTCCCTCCACCTCGAGGCGGCCATCGGCGAGCAACTGGTCGAGAACGCCCCAGGTGAAGGCGCCATGCGCGCCGCCGCCCTGCAGCGCGAGATTGATGCGCTTGCGCTTGCCGCCGGCCGGCCACAACGCGTTGCGCTTTGCGCCCGCCGTGGCGCGCGGCGCCGCTCGGCGTGTCGTGGCGTAAAGATGTTGCAGCAGCATCGGGAACATGCGTCTTACAGACCCATGAGATTCGGGGGTGTGGGGGGAATGTGGGGGACTGATTGCTGCATTGCAATATCAAAATTTGGCACTGCAGCAAATGCCAATTATCGGGCAAAACAGGGTAAATTTCGGGCATGGCGAAATCTAAACCAATGCGCGAACAACGAGCGGTGCAACCTGTCTTCCCCGCACCCGATCACGATCACGAACGCTGCAGCCACGATGCCATGGCGACGGCGGAGGCCGTGTGCCTCGAGCGCGGGCAGCGTCTCACGGCGATCCGCCGCAAGGTGCTCGATGAATTGCTCGGCAGCCACAAGCCGCTCGGCGCTTACGAGATCATAGACCGGATGGCGCAGCGCGGTGCGCGGCCGGCGCCGATCACCGCTTATCGGGCACTGGAGTTTCTGCGCGAGAACGGGCTCGTGCATCGGATTGAGAGCCGCAACGCATTCATCGCCTGCGTGCACACGCACCCCGCGGGCGAGCTCGTCGTGTTCCTGATCTGCGAGCATTGCGGCGCGGTCGGCGAGGCCTCCTCGGCGGATCTTGCCTCCTCGCTCACGTCGGCGGCGCGCGCCGCGGGCTTTACGCCCAAGTCGCCGGTGATCGAGATCACGGGCGAATGCAGCCACTGCCGCGCGCGGTGATGCTTTTCTGCGCGCCATGGCGGTCGAGCCGCCTCGCGTCGAGTCGCCACGCGTCGAGGCGCTTCGCATGAAGCAGGACGTTTCCCCGACGGCCCGGCCGCTCGATACCGCCGCCGCCGCGCTCGCGGTGCTGCTTTGCCTGAGCTGGGGCTTCAATCAAGTTGCGGTGAAGCTCGCGCTCGCCGACATCCCGCCGCTCATTCAGGCGGCGTTCCGCTCGACGTTCGGCGCGCTGATCGTGGTCGTCATCGCTCGCGCGCGCGGCGTGAAGCTGATGGAGACGGACGGAACGCTCTGGCCGGGCCTCGTCGCCGGCCTGCTGTTCGGGCTGGAGTTCCTGCTGATCTATCGCGGCCTCGTATGGACGACCGCGAGCCGGGCGGTGCTGTTTCTCTATCTCGCGCCCTTCGTCGTCGTCATCGGCGCGCGCTGGTTCCTGCCTGGCGACCGGTTCGATCGCTCGCAGTGGCTCGGCCTCCTGCTGTCGTTTGCCGGGATCGTAGTCGCATTCGGTGTGCCGACGCCGGGCGGCCATCCGCGCGAGCTTCTCGGCGACGTGATGATGATTCTCGCCGCGGTGGCGTGGGGTGCGACGACGCTGGTCGTAAAGGCCTCGAAGCTCGTCTATGCGCCGTACGAAAAGACGCTGCTCTATCAGCTCATCATCTCCGCACCGATGTTGGCATTCGCCGCGCAGGTGCTCGGCGAGCGGGTGACGGCGCCGCCGTCCGCGGTCGCGATCGGTTCGCTCGCTTATCAGACGCTTTGGATCGCTGGCTTTACGTTCCTCGCCTGGTTCGCGCTCGTTCAGCGTTACTCCGCGAGCCGGCTCTCCGCCTTCACGTTTCTCACGCCCTTGTTCGGGGTCGCGGCCGGGTTCATCGTGCTGTCCGAACCGCTGACGCCAGCCTTCGCGGCAGCGGTAGCGCTGGTGATTGCGGGACTGGTGCTGGTCAACCGGCCGCGGTGAGGGCAGGGCGCCATGGCAAGCGGCGATCAGGCGGCACTTGAAGACGCGCTGCGGCGCGCTATGGCTGCGATGCAGAATCGCCGTCCGGACGAGGCGGAGCGCATCGCGCGCGACGTGCTGGCGCGGCAGGCACAGCACGTCGGCGCATCGCACGTCCTCGGTCTCGCGCTACTGTCGCAGGGCCGCGCGAGCGACGCAGTCGCGCCACTTGAAATCGGCGTCACGCCTCAATACAAGCCCACTGATCGCGACGCATCTCGCGATCGCGCTGCGCCAAAGCGGGCGCACGGCCGAGGCCATCACCCTGCTTGAACGCGTTGTCACTCAGCAGCCGGCGCTGCCGCTGGCATTCCACGAACTTGGCGTGCTGCTGTTCTCGCAGCGCCGGCTGGCCGAGGCGGAAGCCGTGCTCAAGCGCGGCCTCGCGGTTGCGCCCAACACTCCGGAATTGTCCGTGATCCTCGGCGGGATATTGCTCGACCGTGCCGACTGGGCCGGCGCGCGGGTCGCGTTCGCGCGGGTGCTGGCGGCCGCGCCGCGCCATCCCAGTGCGCTTTATGGACTTGGGACCGCGCAGATGGAGGCCGGTGAATTTGCCGAGGCGGCGGAACGGTTCCGCCAGGCGCTGGCGGTCGATCCCGCCTATGCGCAGGCGCGGCTCAGTCTCGGCAAGTGCCTGCTCGAGCTCGGTCAACGCGATGAGGCGCTTGCCTGCCTGCGCGCGGCGCTCAAATCCGTTCCGCAGCTTCGGGGCAAGGCGTTGCAGACTTTGGCGACCGCCGCGCGCGGTCAGTTCTGGCTCAAGCCGAGCGATGCCATGCAGGCGCTGCAACCGAGCGAGGACCGCCGCGAATAGCTGGCTACAATTCCGCGTCAGCGGAGGCGCGGCCGTCTCGACGATCTATCGCAAGGCCGCTATGACAGCGCGACCATGCAAGGAGTTTCCCGATGATCGATCTCTACTATTGGACCACGCCCAACGGCCACAAGATCACGATTTTTCTCGAAGAAGCCGGACTGCCCTACAAGATTTTTCCGATCAACATCGGCAAGGGCGAGCAATTCCAGCCGCACTTTCTGAAGGTCTCGCCGAACAACCGCATCCCGGCGATCGTCGATCATGAGCCCAAAGGCGGCGGCGCGCCGATCTCGGTGTTCGAGACCGGAGCAATCCTGTTCTATCTCGGCGAGAAAACCGGAAAATTTCTGCCGACCGAGCCGCACAAGCGGTACGACGTGATGCAGTGGCTGTTCTGGCAGATGGGCGGGCTCGGGCCGATGGCCGGACAGAACAATCATTTCCGCAACTACGCGGTCGAGAAGCTGCCGTACGCGATCAAGCGCTACGAGGACGAGACCAACCGGCTCTACGGCGTGATGAACAAGCGGCTCGCCGACCGGCCGTTCCTCGCCGGCGAATATTCCATCGCCGACATGGCGAGCTATCCGTGGATCGTGCCGTGGGAGCGTCAGGGCCAGAAGCTCTCCGACTTCCCGCATCTCAAGCGCTGGTTCGAGGCGATCGAAGCGCGCCCGGCGGTCAAGCGCGCCTACGCGAAGGCAAAGGAGATCAATCCAAATGTGGGCGGCATCCGCACCGCCGAAGAGCGCGCCATCCTGTTCGGCCAGACCGCCGCCGTGGTGAAGTGACGAACTCCATTCCCTGTGCTCTCGGGACGCTGCGCATCGCGTCTTCGCGGTGCGCTGCAGACGCGGGACCGTGATAGCGATCGGTGTATGTTGCGGTCCCGGATCAGCAGCGCATCTCGACTTCGCGTGCTGCACTGCGTCCGGGACACGAGCGAGTGCATCACTTGCGTGTCGGTGCATTACTGCTGCACGATCACCTTGGTGCCGACCGGCACGCGCTCGTAGAGGTCCGCGATCTCGTCGTTGACCAGCCGGAAGCATCCCGACGACACCGCGTGCCCGATGGTCTCGGGCGCGTTGGTGCCGTGGATGCGGTAGACCGTGCTGCCGAGATAGAGCGCGCGCGCGCCCATCGGATTGCCCGGCCCGCCCGCCATGAAGCGCGGCAGATAAGGTTGCCGCTCGATCATTTCCGGTGGCGGCGTCCAGTCCGGCCATTCCTGCTTGCGGGTGATCTTGAGGAGCCCGTTCCACTGGAAGCCGTCGCGGCCGACGCCCACGCCGTAGCGCAGCGCGATGTTGTTGGGCTGGATCAGGTAGAGAAAACGGCTCGACGTGTCGATGATGATGGTGCCCGGCGCTTCGTTGCTGCGGTAGTAGACCGGTTGGTGCTGATAGGCCGAAGGGAGCCTCGCGTCCGGTGACGGCAGGGTTCCGGGCGCGGCGTCCTCGATGGTCGGCGTCATCACGCGCAGCTCGCGCGGCGTGCCATAGTGCTGAGCGTGAGCGGCAATCGGCGCCAGCATCGCGGCAAGCAAGCCGAATATCGCGCAATCAAGACGCAGGGCCATCATTTTGTCTCGTGCCGGAAATCTGAGGATGGAAAGTGCTCCGCAGGCCCCGATATTGGCCAGGGCATGCCGGAGTTTCAATCGGCGAGTGCCGACACAGCGCGTCGAGAATATGGGGAATGTGTGGCTATCGCTCGGGCGATGCAGTGCGGAAAAGCTCGGCGAACTTCTCCAGATCGCCGGCCGCGACGTCGGAAACGGCCCAGTAGTCGACACCGTCCTGCGTCCACCCCACGAGATTGTAACCGTTGATCGTGCGGTGCACGGTGGCATTCATGCCGCGGCCGGCGGCGGGCACCGCCAGCAGGCTGATGACATGCTGACGGATGCGATAGACCAGCGTCGGCACCGGCGTGCGGCCGATCACGTCGATCCGCCCGCCGACCAGCGTGAAGCCGTCCGGCGCGAGATCGACGACGCGCGGCGCCTGCGAGACGCGGCCGTTGAACCATGGCTTCACGGTGTGCCGGTCGGAGGATGCAACGTCGAACGGCTGCGACGCCATGAGCGCGCGCAGATGATCGTCGAGCGCCTCCTCGGCGACGCGGTCGGTCGTCACCGGCCGCATGGCGAACCAGGTGGTGCCGCTCGCCAGCACCATCCCGAGCAGCACCGACGCCGCCAGCGCCCGCCAGGACGGACCGGTCGCTGCTTGCCGCAATCCGACCGATGCTTCGACGCGGCGGCGCAGATTGGCCGGCAGCGGCTCGCGCGGAATTTTCTCCCGCAGGACATTGCGCAGGGCGTCGATGCGCGCGCGCTCGGCGGCAAGCGCCGGACTGGCGGCGATCTGCCGTTCGAGCGCCAGCGCGTTGGCCGGGTCGAGCTCGCCGTCAACATGCGCGTTGAGCAGCAGCGAGGTCTCGTCGTCGCGCGGAGGTTCGTGCGTCGTCGTCATGGCTTGTCCGTTCCGATCGACTCGATCAGGCGGCGCCGCGCGCGCGCCAGCCGCGACATCACGGTTCCGATCGGCACCTCGGTCACCTGTGCGATCTCGCGGTAGTCGAGGCCCTGAATGTCGCGCAGCACCAGCGTCTCGCGGAACTGCTCCGGCAGTGCTGCGATGGCCGCTTCAAGCCGGGCCGCGTCCGCCTTCATGATCAACTCGGCCTCCGGTGTCGCCGCGCCCGGATCGTCCGGGTTTCCGCCGTGCTTGGCCTGCGCCTGCTCGACGGCGGCGAGATCGTCAACCGCCACCAGCGTGGGGCGGCGATTCTTGCTGAGCCAACTATAAGCGGTGTGGCGCACGATGGTCAGAACCCAGGCGCGCGCACTGCCGCCGGCAAAGCCGCCGATCCCACGAAAGGCGCGCAGACTTGCTTCCTGCACCACATCCTCCGCATCCATGCGGTTGCCGGTAAGCCACCGTGCGAGCGCATAGGCATCGGCGAGGTGAGGCATGACCACGCGCGTAAACCGGGCTTTGTCGTCGTCACCGTTCACATGGCTCTCTGGGATGAGACCGGATGATCTACAACTATATTCCCGATCGGCGTCAAAATTAATGGAGCCGGCGCGCCTGCGGCCGCCGCCCGCGTGCAAGGCATTTTGTTCGCTGCTGCAATGGTTTGGGGGCGGGCGCGGGCCGCGATCGGGCGTGTGATCGCACGCGCGGGAATAAAGCGCAGCCCCTCCGGGTCATCAGTGTATCGGCAGCAGACCGCCACGATGACGGACGGCCGCAGCCGCATGAATCGGAGGGAGCCATGATCAATCTATCGCGTCGTGACTTCGTCGTTTCCACCGGCCTTGCCGCCGCGCTCGGCCTCAATTCGCGGCTCGTCGTGTCGCCGGCCTTTGCGCAGAAGACCGCCGATCCGGCCAAGCCGTTTGCCACCTACAAGGTCGGTTCGGCCGAGGTGACGGCGATCTACGACGGCATCTGGGAGAAGCCGCACGATCCCGCCTTCATCTCCAACGCTTCGGTCGACGACGTGAAGGCCGCGATGGTCAAGGCCGGCCTGCCACCCGACTTCGTCTCGATCCCGTTCACGGTCGTCGTCGTCAAGACCGGCGGCAAGACCATCATGTGCGACAGCGGCACCGGCGGGCAGGTGCAGCCGACCGCCGGCAAGCTCGCGGCCAACATGAAGGCCGCCGGTATCGATGCGTCCAAGATCGACACCATCCTGGTTTCGCACTGCCATCCCGACCACATTTTCGGGCTGATGGAGAAGGACACCAACAAGCCGGTCTATCCGAACGCCGAGATCGTCGTCTCGGATGTGGAGTACAAGTTCTGGACCGATCCGGCGGTGATCGACCGGCTGCCTGAGGCGCGCAAGGGACTGGCGCGTCGCATCCAGGCGGTGTTCCCGACCTGGAAGAACATCCGCCAGGTCTCCGGCGAGCCGGACGTCGCGCCCGGCATCAAGTTCGTCAACGCGCCCGGCCACACGCCCGGCCATCGCGCGTTCCATCTGGGGTCCGGTTCGAGCCAGTTGATGATCTCGAACGACACCGCCTATCTGCCGGCGCTGGTCGTCGCCCATCCGGACTGGCACGGCCAATACGACCAGGACGGTGCCACCGCCGAGGCGTCGCGCCGCAAGCTGCTCGACCGCGTCATCGCCGACAAGATGATGATCTGCGGCTACCACTTCCCGTTCCCGGGCGCCGGGACGATTTCAAAAAGACGGCACGGGCTACGCGCTCACCGTCATGAAGTCCTGACGCCAAGTAGGCGAACACTCTCAGCCGCTCGTCCCCGCGGAAGCGGGGACCCAGCGCCGGCACCGCAGCGGAATCGCGTTTCAGCGAGTGCCTGGATTCCCGCTTGCGCGGGAATGAGCGGAGAGAGTCTGTCTGGACACACCGATCAAGAGCAAATGGAGACACTGATGAAAACGTCCAACTCTGCATCCGCTCGCGCTGCTGCTGACCGCGGCGCTCCCGGTGACGACCGCGCGCGCGGTCGACAACGTCATCTCGAGCGATGCGCCCGACCTGACCTCGGTGCGCGCCAAGATCAAGGCCAAGGACTTCAAGGGCGCGCTCGCCGAGCTGACGCCGATGCTGGCCACCCATCAGCACGCCGACGTCTACAATCTGATGGGCTTCAGCCTGCGCAAGACCGGCGACTACAAGCAGGCCTACACGTTCTACCGCAAGGCGCTCGACTTCGATCCCGAGCACAAGGGCGCGCTCGAATATCTGGGCGAGCTCTACGTCGAGACCGGACAGGTCGACAAGGCGCGCGAGAACGTCGTGCTGCTGAAGAAGCTCTGCCCGAGCGGCTGCGAGGAACTCGAGGACCTCGAGCAGGCCATCGCGGCGGCGCCGAAATCGAACGCTGCCGTCAAGGTCAACTGAGCCGATGTGGCCGGCCCGAATGGAAGCGGCCGCCGCGCTTCGTCGGCCGCCTCCTGCTCTCGGCGATCTTCCTGCACGAGGCCTACGCCAAGCTCACCGCCTATGCGCCGAGCCAGGCCTATATGCGGGCGTTCGGCGTGCCGGGCGAGCTGCTGCCGCTCGCCATCGCGGTCGAACTGGGCTGCGGGCTTCTGGTGCTTGTCGGTTACCAGACGCGGATCGCGGCGCTGGTGCTCGCGGGATTCTGCATCGTCACCGCGATGCTGTTTCACGTGAAGCTCGGCGACCGCAACCAGCTTTTGCATCTGGAGAAGGACCTCGCGATCGCGGGCGGCTTCCTCGTGCTGTTCGCGCACGGCGCCGGCGCCTGGGCGCTTGATGCGCTCGAAAGCGCCGCGAACGCGGTCGCGGTCCCTCTCCCCTTGTGGGAGGAGGGACCGAGGGGGCTTCTCGAAGGATGGCGGCTTATGAACCGCCTCCTCGACCCGCGCGCTTCGCGCCGCTCTCCCAAGGGGAGAGGTCGGAGTTGCCGCACGCGCTTGAATGACCTCACGCCGGCACCGGCCGCTGCTTCAGCCGCTCGATGCTGGGGCGGTCGCCGCGCGCCTTGTCGGTGATGGGCGGGCGGGGGAGGCGTGACACGCCGGCCTCCATGGCGAACGTGTAGTCGAGCGTGTACCACGGTGCCTGGACGTCGGGCGCCGGCGGCGTGCCGCTGTCGTGGCGGACGAAGTCGCCGATCAGGTGACGCGTCACGCCGAACTGCGAAGTCGGTCTCGAGGTTGGGATCGTCCGGCACGTAGACCTGCGAGACGAGCGTCTTGAAGCCAGCCTTCTCGGCGAGCACGTGCAGATGCGCCGGCCGCATGTTGTGGCGGCCCTGCTTGCGCAACAACTCGCCCACCGGACCGTCGACGGGAATCGGATAGCCGGACGGCTTCACGCTGCGGAATGAGATGTGGCCGTCCTTGTCGGTGGTGAACTTGCCGCGCAGGTTCATGTCGGCCTGCACCGGGTCCTGGTTCTCGTAATAGCCCTCGGGCGACGATTGCCACACGTCGACCACGGCACCCTCGACCGGCTTGCCGGTCTTGTCCTTGAACCAGGCATTGACGAACAGCGCCGGCCCCGGCGTCGGCGAGCGCACGATCGAGCCGCCGTTCGGCGTCGCCGGCGAATGCTCGCGCCAGAACGGGCCGAGCAGGTTCTGCGAGGTCTCGGTCTGGCCGTTGTCGCCGTTGTTGAGCAGGCAGATGAGCGTCGAGAAGCCGAGCGCGCCCGCCATCAGCACGCCCTCGTTGTGGGTCTCGTTGCTCTGCTTGCCGATCGCGATGAGATAGCCGACGGCGGCCTGGAACTCCTGTTCGGTCAGCTTCACCTCGCGCGCGAAGTCGTGCAGGTGGCGCACGAACGCCGACATGATTTCCTTGAATCGCGGATCGGTGGCGCGTTGCAATTCGGACAGCACCGCGGTCGTAACGTCTTTTTGATTCTGGATGATCATGGATCGGCACTCGGAATGTTCGGTGGGACGTCGTTCAAGGCTCTTGCCGCGGCCCGCAGGCAGGCCGGACACAGGCAATCGTCCGCCGCTCCGACATCAGGAACCGGCAGACGAAATGTCTCGGCGGCGCACCAGCAGCCGCCGCCAAGCCGGCAGTCGAAGCCGGCGCCGCAGCGCGCGCACACGATATGGCGCAACTGGGGGAGGGAGTGGGAGCCGGAGTCCATCATTGGCAGTGTGCGCGGATTCGGCTCCCGTCTCATCGGTCTGCTTGGCGTCGGTCAGGTGCCGCGGCCCCACAGCGCGCAGTAGCGCCGCGCGACGAACGGCAGGCCGTTCGCATAGCCCGGCATGTTCTCATATTTCGGCAGCTTGAACTCCTTCTCGGCGGTGTCCCAGCACTTGCCCTCCTGTCCCATCTTCTTCATCTCGGCGGAGGCATCCTGGTAGAGCGCAAGGACGTTCTTCGCATCTTCCTTGGTGCCGGTCTGCTTGCCGCCCGCCGCCGGATGTCCGGGGATCAGCTTCTCCCAGTCCATGGCGATGACCTTCTTCATGAAGGCTTCGGTCTCCAGCGGGAAGAAGTCGATCATGCCGCGGCCGGGGAACGAACCGACCGGGATGGTGTCGACGACAAAGATGATCTTCTCTTTCGGCAACCGGATGACCAGGTTGGAGTCCGAGTGGTTGGGACCGAGATAGAACATCTCGACCCGGGTGCCGCCGAGCGTGATCACGCTGCCGCCGTCGCCGATCGACTGATCGGGCAGCGGTGTGTTCGGATCCTTGAGCGGTGCCAGATGCTCCTTCACCTTGTGGTGTCCGATGATGGTCGCGCCGGCATCCTTGAACGCCTTGCCGCCCGCGATGTGGTCGTAATGGTGATGGCTGTAGATCAGGTACTTGATCGGCGCCTTGGTGACCTTGCGGATCTCGTCGACGTACTGCTGTCCGCCGGTCGGCTTGCCGTAGGCGATCGGGTCGGTGGCAATGACGCCGTCCTTGGTGACGACGAACATCGACTGATGGTTGCCGTTACGGAAAATGTAGACGTTGTCGGTGCCTTCGACCTTGGTGGTTTCGATCGGCGGCCGTTGCGGCTGTTGCGCAAGAGCCGCCGGCGCGAAACCGGCCGCGATCAGCGCCGCCATAGCAGCGAGATATACCCGAGACATCAGCATAACCTCCCTTGGTTTTGTAAGGTTACGACGCCGTTGCTCGAGGCGTCGCCCCGCGCGCACTATAGCCAAAAGAAAACGCGGGAAACATGCGTTTCCCGCGCCAAGACACTGTATCGCCGACGAGCGGGGCAGCGGCCGGATGTTCCTATAGTGAGTGGCTTTTCAGTCCTAGCGGCTGTGCTCACCGCCGAGATAGCCGGCGATCTTCCAGGCGTTGCCTTCCTTGATGTAGCAGATCTGTTCGCCGACCAGCGGCAGGACCGAATCGATCGGCACGTAGCCGACCTTGCCGCTTGGCGTCATCACCTTCACGAACGTCGCGGTGACGACGTTTGCGGGCAAGTCGTCCGGCAGCACGCGCACAAGATGGAGGCCGAGCTTGTCGACCACCGGCGCATTGGCCTGCGCGGTCGAGCGGACCTCAATTCCATTCCTGGTCGGATAGCCCCAATCCGAAGCATCGGTGTGCGTCGTGTTGGCAAGTTCGTCGGCGGCCTTTTCGTCGAAGCTCGGCTCGCCCGGCGAGCAGAGCACGCCCTGCCGCTGCGGATCGGCCATGGCGGTCTGCTCGACCGCGTAGCCGGAGATCGCATCCCACCCGAGCGCATCCTTGCCGTCGAGACCGATGGCCTTCGCGAGGTTGTCGATGCCGGGCTTGCTCTTGTCCGCGACGTCGGTGTCCTCGGGGATCCAGAAGAAGGTCGCCGAAACCAGCCGGGCAAGCGCGGCGCGGTCCTTGCGCTTTGCGATGTCCGCGAGCTGCTTGCGGAACGGCTCGAACGACGGGTCGGGCACCGGGACCGGCAGGACGATGGGCACCGCCTTGTAGGGGCCAGGCGCGACCTGTGGCGGTGCCTGGATGGGGGTGCCGGCGCCGGCGCTTGCGCGCGCGCCGTCGCGCCGATGATCGCGATCGCAGTCGCGACCACGATCATTGAGAAAAGGCGAGGATGCCGCATCCGAAGTCTCCCAGTTTCAAAACGGGCCATGATAGCGGGGGAAATGAGTCCGCTCTACGGCTCAAGGCGGCGGAGAGTGCCTGGCCGGGTAAAAAAATCGAGGGTGAAATGCTGGGCACGGCCCAGGCCCGCCGGCCTGCGGGCAACAAAAAGCGGTTCCAGCCGCGGGGCAGACGGAGGCTGGAACCGCAGTCGTGACGCCGAAACGCTACTCGCTACCGAAGTCCGTTTACGAGAAAGATACACTGCTCTTCAGGCGCCGCCGTCTTACCGGGCGGCCGTGACACCGCGGTGACGCCACGAGCGGACGCTGTGGACGAAAACCGGTGACCGCGGCGGCTGATTCCGCTGGCATTTTCTCCCTCGCGGATCGAGGCCGAATCGCCGTCCGACGCGTTAAGGTTCGCGGCAACCAGCCGTCGTTTCCGCATTTTGCAAGGAGCCATCGTCCGCCATGCCCGCTGTCTCGCCCTATCTGCTGCCGATCCTGCTGCTTCGTCGGCTCCAACGTCTTCATGACCATCGCCTGGTACGGCCACCTGCGCTTCAAGGAGGTCCCGCTGACCAGCGTCATCCTGGTGAGCTGGCTGATCGCGTTCGTCGAATATTGCCTGGCGGTGCCGGCGAACCGCTGGGGCAGCGCGGTCTATACGACCGCTCAGCTCAAGACCATCCAGGAGGTCATCACGCTCCTGGTCTTTGCCGGCTTCTCGATCTTCTACCTGAAGGAGCCGATGACCTGGAACTACGCCGTCGGATTTGCACTGATCGCGGCGGGCGCGTTCTTTGTCTTCCGCGGCCCCTTGTGACGTCCCAGCGCGGCTTCCGCGCATGCCTCGTTCATCGTTCATTCAGAATAAGTTCCTCAAGACTCTGTTCGCATGCCCGAAAGGGGCAGCCGGCAGCGATAACCATTCCAATTTTTCATGCTGCCGCCATGATTACGAAAGACGCGCGGCCGCAATCTTGACATGAGAATTGCGGACGCTTCGCTCGATTGAGGGGCGCCGCGTCCGAGTCGAAAGGACATTGCCGGATGGCCTCCGATCCGAAATCAGAAGCAGCATTGGCGCTTCATCGCTTCGGTCTCGGCCCGCGCGCCGGGTCGATCGCCGCGATCGCGTCCGATCCGCGCGGCGCGCTGTTGGCCGAGCTCGACCGGCCGGGCGCCGGACGGATCGCCGATGCGAATTTGCCGACGAGCGGCGAGGCGGCGCGCGCGGCCTTCGAGTTTCAGCAGAAGCAACGCGTAGCGCGCCAGGCCGCGCAGCGGCGGCGCAGCAGGCCCGGCAGAGCAACACCGATGCGACGCCGCCAGCCGAGGCGCAGAGCGCGTCCTCCGCCGAAGCACCCGGCACGCCGTCGACGCCGCCCGCGCCGCGCCCCGAATGCCGGTCCCGCCGTGCCGCAGCAGATCTATCTCGACGAGGCCAAGGCGCGCATTCATGCCGCGCTCGGCGCCGACATCGGCTTCGCCGAACGGCTCGTCTGGTTCTGGTCGAATCATTTCTGCGTCTCCGCCGACAAGGGCGGCGTGCGTCCGATCTGCGGCGCCTACGAGCGCGAGGCGATCCGCGCGCACGTGCTCGGCCGCTTCGCCGACATGCTGCTGGCGGTCGAGACCCATCCGGCGATGCTGATCTATCTCGACAATGCGCGCTCGATCGGCCCGAACTCGATCGCCGGCCAGCGGCAGAAGCGCGGTCTCAACGAGAATCTCGCGCGCGAAATCCTCGAGCTGCATACGCTCGGCGTGCGCACCGTCTACACCCAGGACGACGTGACGCGCTTCGCCAACGTCATCACCGGCTGGACGGTGATCGCGTTCGCGCCAGGACCCGGCGCGCGCCGGCGAGTTCGTGTTCAATCCGCGCATGCACCAGCCGGGCGCGCAGACCGTGATCGGCAAGAGCTATCCCGACACCGGCTTCGAGCAGGGCCGCGCCGTGCTCGCCGACGCTCGCGCGGCATCCGGCGACCGCCAAGCATGTCGCGACCAAGCTCGCGCGCCATTTCGTGGCCGACGAGCCGCCGCCCGCGCTGGTCGACCGGCTCGACCAAGCGCTTCCTCGACACGCGACGGCGATCTCAAGGAGCTGGCGAAGACGCTGGTGACGTCGCCCGAGTCCTGGGCGGCGCCGCGCGACAAACTCAAGCGGCCGGGCGAGTGGGTGGTCGGCGCGTTGCGCGCAACCGGCATCACGCCGCCCGACATCGGCCCGGTGATGCAGGCGAACAACCTGCTGGGCGAGCCGCTCTGGCGGCCGTCGTCGCCCAACGGCTTTGCCGACGAAAGCGCGGCCTGGCTCGACGGCCTCTCGCAGCGGCTCGATGTCGCCAACCAGCTCGCGCGCCGGATCGCCGCCAGCGCCGACCCCAAGGCGGTGTTCGAGGAGACGCTCGCGCCGATCGCTTCGGCGGAGACGCGGCAGACGATCACGCGCGCCGAAGCGCGGCCGCAGGCGCTGGCGCTCCTGTTCATGTCGCCCGAGTTCCAACGGAGATGACGCATGACACTTGCACGCCCCCACCCGCCGTGCACTGCTGCTCGGCTCCGGCACGCTGTTCGCCTGGGCCTATCTGCCGAAGGTGGCGCGCGCCGAGGGCCGCGATCCGCGCCTGCTGGTGATCGTGCTGCGCGGCGCGCTCGACGGGCTGGCGGCGGTCGCGCCGGTCGGCGATCCGGACTGGGTGAAGCTGCGCGGCGACAAGGCGCTGACGCTCGACGGCAAGACGCCGGCGCTGCCGCTCGACTCGTTCTTTGCGCTCAATCCGGCGATGCCGAACCTGCACCGGCTCTATCAGGCGGGCGCCGCGACCATCGTGCACGCGACCGCCACGTCCGTATCGCGAGCGCTCGCATTTCGACGGCCAGGACGTGCTCGAAAGCGGCCTCGGCAAGCCGGGCGCGGTCGATACCGGCTGGCTCAACCGCGCGCTCGCCTCGCTGCAGCCGGCCGGGCGCGCCAGCGGCCGCGACGCCTTCGCGGTCGGGCCGATTGCGCCGCTGGTCGTCCGCGGGGCCGGCGCCGGTGCTGTCGTGGACGCCGCCGCGGTTGCCGCCGGCGAGCGACGACACGCTGATGCGGCTGCTCGATCTCTACCGCCACACCGATCCGGCGCTCGCCCGCGTGCTGGAGGAGCGCATGGGACTCGACGGCGATTGCGCGCGCCGGCGGCATGGACGGCCAGCAGCCGCGCGCCGCCGGCGTCGCGCAGGTGCGCGCCTATTTCGCCGAATCGGCCGGCACGGCGGCGAAGTTTCTCGCGCGGCCGAACGGTCCGCGCATCGGCGCGCTCGCGTTCGACGGCTGGGATACCCACGCCAATGAAGGCGTGACCGGCGGGCGGCTCGCGGCGCTGCTCGGCGCGCTCGACGGCGCCATTGCGGCGATCGAGACGGAAATGAAGGAGGCGTGGCGCGAGACCGTTGTCGCGGTCGTCACCGAATTCGGCCGCACCGCGCGCATCAACGGCACCGAGGGCACCGACCACGGCACCGCGCACGGTCGCGCTGCTCGCCGGCGGCGCGCTCAAGGGCGGCCGCGTCGTCGCCGACTGGCCGGGCCTCAAGCCCGCCAACCTGCACGAGGGCCGCGACCTCAAGCCGACGACCGACCTGCGCGCCGTGCTCAAGGGCGTGCTGCAAGGACCATCTGCGGGTCGACGAGACCGTGCTCGCCAGCAACGTGTTTCCGGACAGCGGCTGCGTGAAGCCGATGGCGGGGCTGGTCGGCTGAGTCTCACGTGATGAGTCAACTCGCCGATCCGTCGATTGACCCGGCGGTCGCGAGCATCCTCGTCTCGAAAACGAGATGCGATCAGCGCGCGGGTGGCATCGGTGACATATTGCGCCGGCCCACGTGCGGACGAGTGAGATGAGCGCTACCACTGCCGTCACGTTGCTCCATCGCACGCATCGGCTGGCCGTTGGCTTCCATCTTCGCTTCGATCTCCTTCTGCGGCCAGCCGGTGAGATTGGCGAGATTTGCGGCCTCCTGCCGGAAGCGCGTGGGGAGCGCCTCGCGATACGTCTCGCCCGCCGGGCAGCTCGCCTCCTTTGCCCAGGGATGGCGCAGGATGTAGCGACCCTGGAAGTTGGTGCGGTCCTTCGTTTCCAGCAGCACGAGGTCTTCGGGGAAGGTCTTGGCGTCGTAGCGCACGTGCAGCCGCGTCACGTAGGCGTTGGCCCCCTGGCCCGGCCGGAACGGCACGTTCGTCGTCGCTGCGCGATCCAGCGCGCGCCAAGCTCGACCAGTTCCTTGTTGGTCAGCGGATCGGCGGCGCAGGGATCGCACCAGCCCATGTCCCAGGCGTATTCGACGAACACCGCCTGCATGTTCTCGCGCTCGACCGCGCGTTCGAACATCGCCTTGTAGAACGTGCCGAACTCCTGCTTGACGTAGAGCGGCACGTCGATGTCGGACGGCAGCTTCACGGTGCGGTAGTTCGCGGTCTCGACGCGGCCGTTCTTGCGTGAGCGCATAGATGATGCAGGTCCTGCGGGCCGCTGGCGTTCACGGTGCCGAGCCGCAGCGGCAGCATGAATTTCGGCGTGTCGTAGCGCACCTGCAGCGGCCGCAGGTAGCCGTTGCCGAGGCCGCTGCATGCGCTCGAGGTTCACCTTGGCGACGAAGAACCGCATGCTTCTGCTTGATGTAGCTGCCGAGCACGGCATCGGCGCCGGCCGGAATCCGGTAGCCGTTGTCGGTGAGGAAGTTGACGAGGCCGTCGCTCTCGTTCGCCGACAGGATCGAGCACGTCGTATTCGCCGACGTCGTAGTTCGCCTCGACGGTGACGCCCTGTAGCGGCCGTCCGCGTAGCTCATGGCGGCGACGGCTGCGGGCACAGGCACGGCGCCGCTTCGTCGTCAGCGCCATCGACCATGCGGCGCGCACGGATCCTCGTCGTGGTATTCGACCAGCCGCGGCGCCGTGATAGGCGTCGAGATGGTCGATGGTCTTCATCTCGACCACGCCGATCTGCTTGCGCTCGATGAAGGTCGGCACCGGGATGACGACGGCGAATTCCTTCGGCTCGCCTTCGTAGTCGCTCGCCATGGTGATGGCGGTGGTGTCGCCGTCGCGCGCCAGCACCACCTTGGAGGACTTGTTGAACAGCTTCGGAATCCGCCTTGGCGACGTAGAAGCCGCAGAACGCGGCGGCGGGTCCGGCGAGCGCGACGAACTGCGCCACGATGGCGGCGATCGCGACGCCGGAACGCAGGCGCGCTTTCATTCTTGACGCGGGACTTGCGGATCATTGCGGGGCTCCTTGCATGGCCGGCTGGTCCAGGAGAACCGCTGCGCCGGCAGAATTTTGTCGATGAGCAGGATGAGCGGGGAGAGCGCGATCAGCGCGACGTAGAGCGCCGGCCGCATCTGCATGAAGAACGTCATGTAGTGCGCGAGCGAGCGCGACCGAGGCCGCGAAGATGAAGCGGCCGAGCCGCGAATCGGGCGAGGTGCGCGGGTCGGAGATCATGAAGAACGTGAAGATCAGCAGCGAGCCGCTCTGCAACTGATGGAGCGGAATGGCGAGCGGATCGCCGAGCCAGAAGGCGCGCGCGAACAGGAGCGCCGCGTGGCTCGCCGAGAAAGAAGATCGCGATGTCGGAGCGGCGCGCGGCGTGCAGCACCAGGATCGCGAAGAAGCCGGCGAGCGCCGCGAACCAGACCGTCGAGCCCCACGCGCCGGGCGAAATCCACACCCCGTTCGAGGTGAACAGCAGCACCACGATGGCGAAGCCGGCCGGATTCCAGATGTGCTTGCCGTCGATGCGGAAGACGAATTTCGAGCCGATGGCGATGACGCCGGCGAGCGCATGCAGCCAGGGCTCGTCCGCGCGCAGCAGCAGGCTCAGCGACAGCCCGGTGATCAGCGGCGAGCGCGGATCGAACTCCGGCAGCTTGAACCACCAGGTGCAGAACGGCCTGCGTCGCGAGCGCGCTCGCGATGGCGAGCGCGCTGTTGAGCGGCCGCGCGCCGAAGTCGAGCCAGCCGAGATTGTAGATCAGCAGCGTCGAGAGCGCGGCAATCTGATAGTGGCGCGCATCGGACCAGAACGGAGCTGCGAACAGACGCTTCAGCATGCGCGTCTCCTGTCCGCCCCCGGCTGCACATTGATGAAATGGCAAAGCGACGCAATGTGGGCCGAGCAGGGTCCCGACTGCGACGGCACGGCGGAATTCTCGCGGCTCTTAACCCTCCCCCGCGAAGCGGTGGGGAGGGTCGGCGAGCGAAGCTCGCCGGGGTGGGGGGACCGAATTGGCAAGCGCCGGTGTGTACGTCTGATCTGCGGGCAGGCACCCCCCACCCCCGACCCCTCCCCACCGCTTCGCGGGGGGAGGGGAGTCGGAGAGAGCGACGCTCGGTCGCCGGACGTGCTGCCGCCTTACTCCGCCGCCTGCATGTCCTCAGCGTCGAGGAAGCCGCCCGACTGCCGCCGCCACAGCGCGGCGTAGTGGCCGCCGTGCGCCAGCAGCTCGGCGTGCGTGCCCTGCTCGACGATGCGGCCGTGGTCGAGCACGATCAGCCGGTCCATGCGCGCGATGGTCGACAGCCGGTGCGCGATCGCGATCACCGTCTTGCCCGCCATCAGCGTGCCGAGCTACTCCTGGATCGCCGCCTCGACCTCGCTGTCGAGCGCGGAGGTCGCCTCGTCGAGCACCAGGATCGGCGCGTTCTTGAGGATGACGCGCGCGATCGCGATGCGCTGGCGCTGGCCGCCGGAGAGCTTGACGCCGCGCTCGCCGACCTGCGCGTCGTAGCCGCGCCGCTCCTTCCAGTCCTCGAGCTCGTGGATGAACTCGTCGGCATGCGGCGAGCTTCGCCGCCTCGACGATCTCCGCGTCGGTCGCCTGCGGGCGGCCGTAGCGGATGTTGTCGCGGATCGAGCGGTGCAGCAGCGAGGTGTCCTGCGTCACCATCGAGATCTGCGCGCGCAGGCTCTCCTGCGTCACCGCGGCGATGTCCTGACCGTCGATCAGGATGCGGCCGGCTTCGAGATCGAAGAAGCGCAGCAGCAGGTTGACCAGCGTCGACTTGCCGGCGCCCGAGCGGCCGATCAGGCCGATCTTCTCGCCGGGCTTCACCGTCAAGGTGAGGCCGTCGATCACGGCGCGCGAGCGCAGGTGCCGTCGCGCGCGCCAGCGCCTCGCGGCCGTAGCCGAAGCTGCACGTCCTCGAACCGGATCTCGCCGCGCGTCACCGCGAGGTCGGGCGCGTCCGGCGCGGTCGGTGAGCGCGATCGGGCGGGCGATCGTCATCATGCCTTCCTGGATCACGCCGATGTTCTCGAAGATCGAGGTGATCTGCCAGGCGACCCAGCCGGCGATGTTGACGATCTGCCAGGCGAGCGGCAGCGCCATCGCGACGGTGCCGACCTCGACCTTGCCCTGCGTCCACAGCGATGATCGCGAGCGCGCCGGTGCCGGTGACCATCATCGCGTTGAGCGACGACAGGCACAGGCCGAACAGCGTGTTGAGCCGCAGCGAGCGGTAGAACAGCCCGGTGTGCTGGTCGATGGCGTCGCGCACATAGGCGTCTTCCTCGCGCGCGCGGGCGAACAGCTTCACCGTCAGGATGTTGGTGTAGCTGTCGACGATGCGCCCGGTCAGCATCGAGCGGCCTTCCGACACCTCCTTCGAGCGGTCGCGCATGCGCGGCACGAAGATGCGCAGGAAGATGAGGTAGCCGACGAACCACAGCACGATCGGCAGCGCGAGCCGATGGGATCGGCGCGACGCGAGCAGGATCAGCGCCGCGGTGCCGTAGACCAGGATGTACCAGACGCTGGTCAGCATCGCGACCATGGTCTCGCGGATCGCCGGACCGGTCTGCATCACGCGGTTGGCGATGCGCCCGGCGAAGTCGTTCTGGAAGAACGTCCACGACTGCCGCACCACGTGCCAGTGGTTCTGCCAGCGGATGCGGTTCGACACGTTCGCGGCGATCGCCTGGTTGGCGAGCAGGTTCTGCGGCGAACATCGCCAAGGGCCGCGCGATCAGCAGCACCAGCGCCATGCCGAGCGAGGTGCGGCCAGTAGTGCGCGAACAGTTCCTGCGGCGGGCTCGCGGTGATCAGCGTGACGATGCGGCCCATGAACACGGGGATCGTCGAATCGAGCAGCGCGACCACGAAACCGGCCGCGAACAGCGCGACGAACAGGCCCTTCGACTGGCGGATGAAGTGCCAGAAGAACGCCATGAAGCTCGCCGGCGGCTCGGCCTGCGCGGGCGTATCGGTTGGATTTAATAGCCGTTCGAATTTCGTAAACATGACACAAGCTCGAAAATGGGCCGCCCGGCGCGACGGTGCCCTTGGCGCCGTCAACCGGTGCGACCCCTCGTTTCCCTTTTATCGGATCGGGGCGAGGCGGTAGAGGCACTTTTTGTCGGCACTGTGACGTCGGCGGCCAAAAGGTACAGGTTTATTGATTGTTGTGGACCGGCAACAAGCTGGCCGTTGAGCCGGCCTTGTCCCGCCGCCGGCCTCGATGCTGAGGAGGCGGCGAAGCCGCCGCTCGAAGCATGGCCGCGCGTCCGGTGTCTGCCGCCATCCTTCGAGACGCTCGGGTCTTCAGCCTCGCCTTCAGGCTGAGGTGCGCCGGGAAGTCTCGCTTGCGCGGGAATGAGCGGCGCGGTCACCGGTTACTTCGCCGGTGCCACTCGCAGAATCCGGCCGTTGCCGGCATCGGTCACCAGATAGATCGCGCCGTCCGGGCCCTGCCGCACGTCGCGGATGCGCTCGCCGAGGCTGTGCAGCAGCCGCTCCTCCTTGACGACCTTCTCGCCGTCGAGCTCGAGCCGCACCAGCAATCTGCCCGGCGAGGCCGCCGACGAACAGGTTGCCGCGCCAGGCCGGAAACAGGTCGCCGGTGTAGAACGTCATGCCGGACGGTCGCGATCGACGGCACCCAGTACCAGACCGGCTGCTCCATGCCGGCCTTGTGGGTGCTCTCGTGAATCTTCGCGCCGCTGTAGTCGATGCCGTAGCCGATCACCGGCCAGCCGTAGTTCTTGCCGGCCAGCGGAATGTTGACCTCGTCGCCGCCGCGCGGGCCGTGCTCGGTCTCCCACAGCTTGCCGGTCTGCGGATGCAGCGCCGCGCCCTGCGAGTTGCGATGGCCGTAGCTCCAGATTTCCGGCTTGACGCCCGGCTTGCCGACGAACGGATTGTCGGGCGGCACCGAGCCGTCCGGGCGGATGCGCACGATCTTGCCGAGATGGTTGCCGAGGTTCTGCGCCTCGTCGCGGAACGCCGCAGTGCTCGCCCATGCGTCAGGAACAGATTGTTGTCGCGGCGTCTGCACGATGCGGCAGCCGAAATGCATGCCGCTGCGACAGCGGACCCTCCTGGCGGAAGATCACCTTCACGTCGTCGAGCCGCGGCGCGCCTTCGTCGATCAGCCGCGCGCTCGCGAGCGCGGTGCGGCTGCCGCCGTTCACCGGGTCGGCGAAGCAGAAATAGATCGTCTGGTTCTGCGCGATAGTTGCGGTCGAGCACGACGTCGAGCAGGCCGCCCTGGCCGGACGCGCGCGACCTTCGGCACGCCGGCGACCGGCGGCGACAGCTTGCCGTCCTTGCTGACGATGCGCAGGCGTCCGGGCCGCTCGGTGACCAGCATGCGGCCATCGGGCAGGAAGGCGAGCGACCAGGGATGATCGAGCCCGCGCGCAACGGTCTCGACGCTGAGATTGCCGGCCGACGACGGGAAGGTCTGCGCGGCAGCGGATCGCCGCGCCGATCACCAGGAGCCCGGCTGCAATCGAGCAGCGCGCGAAGACCAGTGATGTCGTGCGAATTCGCCGCATTCGGCTCTCCTGAGTCCTGTTGCATAACCATGGGCGGTTGCGCGTGTTCCAACAAGGGAAGCCCATTCACATCGGTGTGACGGCGAGACCGACCTTTCGCGCCGCTCAGCCGCATGTCATCGTATTGCGACGCAAATGAAGAAACGGCTCGAAGGGAGAACGACGTGAAACTGTGGCTTGCAGTGACGCTCGCGGTGTTGTTCGGCGTTCCGGACGTGAAGGCGCAGCCTTATCCGTCCCGGCCGGTCACCATGATCGTGCCGTTTCCGGCCGGCGGCGTGACCGACATCGTGGCGCGCATCGTCAGCGAGCGCATGAAGACGTCGCTCGGACAGCCGGTGATCGCCGAGAACGTCGACCGGCGCCGGCGGCACCATCGGCGTGACGCGTCTGTTCCGGTCGGCGCCCGACGGCTACACGGTCGCGATCGGCCAGTGGACGTCGCACGTCGGCGCAGGCGCGATGTATTCGCTGCCGTTCGACTACCTCAAGGACTTCGAGCCGGTGTCGATGTTGTCGATCGGTCCGCTCTGGATCATCGGCCGCAGCAACTTCCCCGCCAAGGACATGAAGGAGCTGATCGCCTGGCTGAAGGAGAATCCCGGCAAGGCCACGGCGGGCACGATCGGCGTCGGCAGCGGCATCCACATGTGCATGGTCTATTTCGCCAGCAAGACCAACACGCAGATGCAATTCGTGCCGTATCGCGGCGCGGCGCCGGTGATGCAGGATCTGCTGGCCGGGCAGATCGATCTGTCATGCCCGGAGGCAGGCCAGACGCTCGCGCAATATCGCGCCGGCGGAATCAAAGCGTTCGCGGTGCTGACCGAGAAGCGCTGGTTCGCGGCGCCCGACGTGCCGACCATCGACGAGAGCGGCGTGCCGGGCGTCCACTTCCCGTTCTGGCACGCACTGTGGGCGCCGAAGGGCACGCCCAAGGACATCATCGCCAAGCTCAATGCCGCGGTGGTGGAAGCGCTCGCCGATCCGAACGTCAAGCAGCGCTTCAACGAGCTTGGCCACGAGATCGCGCCGCGCGAACAGCAGACGCCGGAGGCGCTCGCCGCCTACCACAAGGCGGAGCTCGATAAATGGTGGCCGATCATCAAGGCGGCGAATATCAAGCTGCAATAGCCGCGCTGGGATCGGCAATACTGCTTTCCGTCATGGCGTCGACAAGCGCGGGCATGACGAGTTCATATTGCGCGCCCGCAAAATGCATCACCGCCGCACGTCCGATGACGTGCGGCGGTGACACCCCCGACCGACCCTGCCGCCTGCAGCTTGAGAAGAGTTGAACCGTTCCCCAACGGTTATCGTGAAGCGATCAGCGGTCGCGCGCCATCAGCGCGGTCAAGCCGCCCATCCCCGTGAACAGCAAGCCGATGAAGATCGCGATCGCGAGCGGCGCGCTGTCGCCCTTCGCGACGGAGCCGAGCACGTCGGCGCGCGCCATGCCGATCGACACCGCGGTCACGGCGACCGCGGTCGACAGCGCCAGTGCGGCGGTCGTGATCAGTTCGACGAATAAGGTGGAGCCGTGCTTTCCGGCGGATGGCGGCGAAGCGCAGCCATTGGCGCGGTTGAAGTCCTTGGGCATGGGGTGGTCTCCGCGAATCGGTTTCGTTGTTGACTCGAAATTCGCGGTCGACGGCGGCGCCTGTTCGGCCAGACTTAGGCGAAGGCTTTGACGAATAAGGGCAATTTTATGTTTTGGGTTAATGAAGGGTTAACGCCGCGGCGTTTTGCCGGAAGGTGTGGTGCATTTGCGACACTTTGGGCCTGCGCCTGACCCCGGCGGCAGGCCATTTCAGGCCCGATTGAGCGGATTATTCCGCGGCCGCGACGTTTTTCGCCTGCTCGATCATGGGCACGTATCCGCGTTCGGTCTCGACGCGGTCGAGCCAATCGCGAATCGCCGGAAACGGCGTGAGGTTGAAGTCGCATTCATGCGCGAGATGCGTATAGGCGTAGAGCGCGATGTCGGCGATCGTATAGTGACCGGCCGCGAAGTAGTCGTGATGCTTGAGATGATTCTCCATCACGCCGAGCGCGCGATAGCCGCTTTCCATCCAGTCCTCGAGCGCATGCTGCTGCAGTTCGCGCCCGCCCTTGACCAGCGCCAGCCAGAAATAGGCGGCGCCGAGGTTGGGCTCGAGGCTGTGCTGCTCGAAGAACATCCATTGCAGCGTCTCGGCGCGGTCGATGCGGTCCTCGGGCGCAAGCGCGGTGCCGCCGGCCACGTACCAGAGGATCGCATTTGATTCGGCGATGAAGCGGCCGGGCATCGCTTCGAGCAACGGCACCTGGCCGCTCGGATTCTTGGCGAGGAATTCGGGCGTGCGGCTTTCGCCCTTGAGGATGTCGATCTCAAAGAGCCGATAGTCGATGCCAAGCTGAGCCAGTGCGAGCCGCACCTTGTAGCTGTTGCCCGATCGCTGCATGGAATAGAGCGTATACATCGCCTTCTCCGCATGACCTCCCAGCGTGCCTCGCAGCGCCAGCGGCGTGCTGACTATGCCACGAACACGGCAATGTGGTGATGACATTCGCGTGCCCCGCAGCGCACAAAATATCGGTGGCACTTTGATGTCGTGCGATTGTTGCGCTGCGAAAAAGAGAATCGTCCTCTTTACGAGAGGTTTGCGAGGACATCATCGCCCGGGCTCAGCCTCGGGTGGAATGATTCGATTCGAATGCGCTCGATCGCCGCGGCTCGCGCGGCCATCGGCGCATTGCGTTTTTGCTGTGCGGGGCGGACGATGTCCCTGTTGATAAGAAACGTTCCGGGATGGATGCCTGGGAGGGGAGCGATGCGCTGCTTTGCCTGCGTGGCTTATTTTGCCGTCGGCCTTTGCTTTGGCCTTGCTGTCGCGTCTCCAACTCGGGCGCAGACCTTCACTCCCGACCGGGCCGACGAGGCGGCGGCGCGCAAGGAAGGCGCGTTGAGCTGGTACACCTCGACGCCGGTCGCGCTCGCTCAGCAGCTTGCCGACAAGTTCCAGCATGACACCGGAATCAAGGTGCAGCTCCTGCGCACCGGCGGGCAGGCGGTGTTGCGCCGCTTGCAGCAGGAAGTCGCCGCCGGCCGTCCGGGCGCCGACGTGATGACCATGTCGGATGCCGGCGCCGCCAATGGTCTCGCCAAGCAGGGCTTGCTCGTCGCGTTCCGGCCCGAGGGATTCGACAAGGTGGTGAGCGAGGCGAAGGACAAGGACGGTCGCTGGATCGCGCAGCGGCTGTCCATGGTCGGAATTCCGGTCCGCTCCGACAAGGTGGCGGCGAACGACATTCCGACGACCTGGTCGGATCTCAAGCAGCCGAAATACAAGGGCCTCATGGTGATGCCCGACCCGTCGTTCACCGCGATCCAGCTGGTCGTGGTCGGAATGCTGTCGAAGGCGCTCGGCTGGGAGTTCTACAAGGCGCTGCGCGCGAACGACACC
Organism: uncultured Alphaproteobacteria bacterium; assembly: GCA_963749815.1. GTDB lineage: Bacteria > Pseudomonadota > Alphaproteobacteria > Rhizobiales > Xanthobacteraceae > VAZQ01. The sequence goes on from CAVVON010000014.1 coordinate 54,279, forward strand.
ATGATCGTGCAGGGCCACCAGCAGGTGTTCTCGACCATGCAGCAGGGCGAGCGGGTGATCGGCGCGGAGGGCGCCGATCCGCGCAGCTTCTCGGACGGCCGCGACGTCCCCAATCAGAAGATGGTCTATCCGACCGAAGGCATCTTCATCGTGTCGTCGCCCACCGCGGTGATCAAGGGCGCGGCGCATCCCAATGCCGCCAAGCTGTTCGCGCAGTTCATGATCTCGCCGGAGGCGCAGAAGATGATCGCGGAGGGCGGCATTCACTCCTCCCGCATCGATGTCGCCCCGCCGCCCGGCCAGCCGGCACTCAGCGAGGTCAAGTTTCTCCCCGTCGATCTCGACCTGATCGAGGCGCGCGGCCGCGAGCTCAAGGCCCGATTCAGCGAGATATTTCAATGAACCTGGAGGCTTGCCGGAGCGACATAGGAAACACACGAACTTGCGATTAACGTGCGTTCGGTTGAGACTTGCCGTCCGTCCCGGCGCGCTTTAGGAAGCTCGCGCCCGTGCGGGCAACAGGAGATTCCCATGGCCCTCGTCGCAGAGCAGATCAAGCCCGCAGCCCCGGTCGAGCTTCTGGCGAAGTCGCTCAAGCGCATCAAGCCGTCCGCCACCATCGCGGTGACCGACAAGGCGCGCGCGCTCAAGGCGTCGGGCCGCGACGTGATCGGGCTCGGCGCCGGCGAGCCCGACTTCGACACGCCCGACAACATCAAGCTGGCGGCGATCCGCGCCATCACCGAGGGCAAGACCTCGAAATACACCGCGGTCGACGGCATGGCCGAACTCAAGGCCGCGGTCGCGCGCAAGTTCAAGCGCGAGAACGCGCTCGACTACAAGCCTTCGCAGATCATCATCGGCACCGGCGGCAAGCAGGTGCTCTACAACGCGTTCATGGTGACGCTCAATCCCGGCGAGGAAGTCATCATCCCGGCGCCCTACTGGGTGAGCTACCCGGACATGGTCATGCTTGCGGGCGGCGAGCCGGTCACGGTACCGACCACGATCGAGTCCGGCTTCAAGATGACGCCGGAGGCGCTCGAGCGCGCGATCACGCCGAAGACCAAGTGGGTGCTGCTCAACTCGCCGTCGAACCCGACCGGCGCCGCCTACACGCGCGAGGAGCTCAAGAAGCTCACCGACGTGCTGATGCGCCACCCGCACGTCTACGTGATGACCGACGATATGTACGAGCATCTCGTCTACGACGACTTCAAGTTCTTCACGCCCGGCGCAGGTCGAGCCGCGGCTGTACGACCGCACGCTGACGATCAACGGCTGCTCCAAGGCCTATTGCATGACCGGCTGGCGGATCGGCTACGCCGGCGGGCCCGAGCAACTGATCAAGGCGATGGCGATGATCCAGTCGCAGTCGACCTCGAACCCGACCGCGGTCGCACAGTGGGCGGCGGTCGAGGCGCTCGACGGGCCGCAGGATTTCATCGCCGAAGCACAACGCGATCTTCAAGGAGCGCCGCGACCTCTGCGTCTCGATGCTCAACCAGGCGAACGGCATCAAGTGTCCGAAGCCGGAGGGTGCGTTCTACGTCTATCCCTCGTGCTCCGGCACCATGGGAAAGACCGCGCCGAGCGGCAAGAAGCTCGCGACGGACGAGGATTTCGTCACCGAGCTTCTGGAAAGCGAAGGCGTCGCGGTGGTGCAGGGCACGCCGTTCGGCTTCGGTCCGGCCTTCCGCATCTCCTACGCGACCAAGACGAGCGATGTGGAGGAAGCCTGCCGGCGCATCCAGCGGTTTTGCGGCAATCTGCGATGACGGCCGGCGGCTTTGTTGCCGCCGGATACGCCTTACCCGGCTTGCGCCAGATCAATCACCAAGGGCGCAGGCCGGACTAGCTTTTGCAGTAAGTCTCAAGAGGGCATTCCCCATGTTGCGTACCATCGTCAGCGTGGGCGCGTTTGCGCTCGCCGTTACCTTCGCCCAACCGGCTGCCGCGCAGCGTATCAAGGCGGGGGTCCTGACGTGCGACGTCTCGGGCGGGTTGGGATTCATCATCGGATCGTCGAAATCGGTTTTTTGCAATTTCTCGCCCGACCAGCCGGGACCGCCGGAAGCCTATGTCGGATCGATCAGCAAGTTCGGGCTTGATATCGGTGCGACCTCCGGTGGCGTCATGATCTGGGCGGTGTTCACGGGCACCGGCGGTTATGGCCCCGGATTTCTCGCCGGCGACTACATCGGCGCGACTGCCGAGGCGACCGTCGCGGCTGGTCTCGGCGCCAATGTCCTGATCGGCGGTTCGGGCCGCACCATTGCGCTGCAGCCGCTTTCGGTCAGCGGCCAGGTCGGTCTCAATGTTGCGATCGGCGTCGCGGAACTGCGTCTGCAGCCGGGCGTGAACGAGCCGCCTCCCAGAGCACCCGGCCCTCGTTAAGGGCGGCACGACGGCGCTTCGCGGGTGGCGGCGGCTTAGCCTTCGCTTGCGGCGCCCTGCCGCATTGCAGCAGGTTCGCGGCCGCGAACCGCGCTGTCGGCGCCTCTTGCCAATCCCCCCTCCGGTTTGAAACGATGCCTGTCCGGCCCGCAAGAAGGCCGCATCTCGGGTTTCATGGGAGGCGGGTATGGCACAAAACGGCACACGAACTCCGGGTCCACGGTGCATTGCGCTGGTGGGCCCATTCCAGAGCGGCAAGACCACGCTGCTCGAAGCGATCCTCGCCCGCACCGGCGCGATCGGGCGCCAGGGCACGGTGGAGGCGGGGACCACGGTCGGTGACGGCAGCAAGGAGGCGCGTCATCACCGCATGAGCGTGGAGCTTTCGGTCGCCACCACGACCTACATGGGCGACAGCTACACGTTCATCGATTGTCCCGGCTCGGTCGAATTCGTCCATGACATGCGTGCCGCGCTGCCGGTGGTCGATGCCGCCGTGATCGTCTGCGAGGCCGACGAAAAGAAGATCCCGCAACTGCAATTGATCCTGCGCGAGCTCGAAGAGCTGAATATTCCGCGCTTCCTGTTTCTCAACAAGATCGACAAGGTCGACAAGCGCGTCCGCGAGACGCTTGCCTTGCTGCAACCGGCGTCGCGCGTGCCGCTCTTGCTGCGGCAGATTCCGATCTGGTCCGGCGAAACCATCACGGGCTTCACCGATCTCGCGCTGGAGCGGGCCTATGTCTACAAGGAACACGTGCCGTCCGAAGTGATCGACCTCAAGGGCTTGGACCTCGATCGCGAGAAGGAAGCGCGCTTCAAGATGCTCGAGACGCTCGCCGATCACGACAACGAACTGATGGAGCAGTTGCTGGAGGATATTGCTCCGCCGCGCGACAAGATCTTCGACGACCTGACCAAGGAACTGCGCGACGGGCTCGTCTGCTCGGTGATGATCGGCGCGGCGACCCGCACCAACGGTGTGCGCCGGCTGATGAAGGCGCTGCGTCACGAGGTGCCCGGGATCGGCGAGACGCTCAAGCGGCTCGGCGCCAAGCCCGGCAATGATCCGATCGCCTACGTGCTGAAGACCTTCCACACCGGGCACGGCGGCAAGATGTCGGTCGCGCGCGTGCTCAACGGCCAGGTCGGCGACGGCACCGTCTTCGTCACGCCCGAACGTGAGGCGGGACGGGTCGCCGGCGTGTTCAAGCTGCTCGGCCAGGCCACCGAAAAGCGCGGTCCGGCGCAGGCCGGCGATACCGTCGCGCTCGGCAAGCTCGATCATGCCAATACCGGCGATACGCTGACCGCCGGCAAGCAGGCGCATGCCGCGCTCGCCAAGATCGCGCCGCTTGCCGCCGGTGCTGGCGCTCGCGGTCGCCGCCAAGGAGCGCAAGGACGACGTCAAGCTCGGCCAGGCGCTGCACCGGCTGCTTGACGAGGATCCCTCGGTATCGGTCGTGCACAACGCCGAAGCGCACGAGGTCGTGGCATGGGGGCAGGGCGAGATGCACCTGCGCGTCGCCACCGAACGGCTCGCCGACCGCTACGGCGTCGTCATCTCGACGCACAAGCCAGCCGTCGGCTATCGCGAGACCATCAAGAAGGGCATCGTGCAGCGTGGCCGCCACAAGAAGCAGTCGGGCGGCCACGGCCAGTACGGCGACGTGGTGCTCGACATCAAGCCGCTGCCGCGCGACCACGGCTTCAAGTTCGTCGACGAGATCAAGGGCGGCGTGGTGCCGCGCAACTACATCCCGTCCGTGGAGGAGGGCATCGTCGACGCGCTCAAGCGCGGCCCGCTCGGCTTTCCGGTGGTCGACGTGCAGGTGAAGCTGGTCGACGGCTCCTATCACACCGTCGATTCATCCGACATGGCGTTCCAGACCGCCGGCCGCATCGGCATCCAGGAAGGCCTGCCGCAATGCACTCCGGTGCTGCTCGAGCCGATCCATGAGGTGCACATCGTCGTGCCGTCGGAGGCGACCGCCAAGATGAACGCCCTGATGTCGGGGCGGCGCGCGCAAATCCTCGGCTTCGACACGCGCGAGGGCTGGCCCGGCTGGGATGTGGTGCGCGTTCAGATGCCCGAGTCGGAGATCGGCGATCTGATCGTGGAGGTGCGCTCGGCGACGGCCGGCGTCGGCAGCTTCACGTTCAAGTTCGATCACATGGCCGAAGTGACCGGCCGCACCGCCGATCAGATCATCGCCGCGCGCAAGGCGCAGGCCGCGGCGTAACGCCGGATCGCATGCGGGCGCGCTTGATGTGCCGGAGGAGGACGCGGACGGCATGCCGCGTCCTCCGAATCCTTCCTTCGCGACATTCAAAGCCGCCGCGAACGATGCGGCTGCTATAAGCGAAGCATGGACGAACCGGTTCTGTTCTTCGGCTTCATCTTCGCCACCTTCCTGCTTGCCGGCCTTGTGAAAGGCCTCATCGGGCTCGGGTTGCCGACCATCGCGATGGGTCTCCTGGCCATCGTGCTGCAACCGGCGGCGGCGGCGGCGCTGCTCGTGGTGCCGTCTTTCGTCACCAATGTCTGGCAACTGGCGTTCGGCCCCGCGTTCAAGCCGCTGCTCTGGCGGTTTTGGCCGATGCTGCTCGGAATTTGCGGCGGCACCTGGCTGGGTGCAGGTGCGCTGGCAGGCGAGAACGGAAAGACCGCGCTCCTGGGGCTCGGCGTCGCGCTGGTGGTCTATGCGATCCTCGGACTGAGTTCGGTGCGCTTCACCGTGCCGGCGCGCGGCGAGCACTGGCTCTCCGGCGCGGTCGGCGTCGTGACCGGTCTGATCAGCGCGGCGACCGGTGTGTTCGTCATCCCATCCGGGCCATACCTGCAGGCGCTGGGACTCGAGAAGGACGACCTGGTCCAGGCGCTCGGGCTCACGTTTACCGTAGCGACGGTCGCCCTCGCCGTGACCCTGGCACGGGACGGCGTATTGAACGGTCCGTTTGCCCTCGCGTCGGGGCTCGCTCTCATTCCGGCGCTGCTCGGCATGGCGTTGGGTCAGTGGCTGCGGGCGCGGGTGCGGCAGGAAGTGTTTCAACTGTGTTTCTTTGCCGGACTGCTGCTTCTCGGTGTGCATCTTGCCGTGCGTGGGTTGATGTAGCGGGCCGCGGCTGCTTCACGCCGCCACTCCCGCGTCTGTGACTTGCGGGTGATCCGGCCGCCGCGTAATCGTACCTCTCTAGTGCGGCGGATTTGACGTTCCTACCAGCATCGCCGCGAGTCCTTCGTAGGAACGTCAAATCCAAAGCCGCACTAGAATCATAGAGTTGCTAGTGTCCCCTTGGTTCCGACGCTTGTAAGCGTGTGTGCTGCAAGGGGAACAAGCGTCGGAACCGGGACACTAGGACCAGGAGGATACGGATGCACGTCATTCGCCGCCGCGGGTGGGAAATTCCCGAACGTCTCGCCACGCCCGAGCACGTGTTCCTCAGCCGCCGGACCTTTCTGGCGGGAAGCGGGGCGGCCGCGCTGTCGCTGGCCCCTCAGATCGCGGCGGCCCAGCGCATGACCGACCTGCCCGATCCGACCGCCAATCTCTATCCGGCCAAGCGCAACGAGACGTTCGTGCTCGACCGGCCTGTGACCGACGAGAAGACCAACATCAACTACAACAATTTCTACGAGTTCGGCGGAGCCAAGACGATCGCGAAGGCCGCGCAGGCGCTCAAGCTGCGGCCATGGACCGTCAAGATCGACGGCATGGTCGAGCAGCCGCAGGAGATCGCCATCGACGATCTCATCCGCAAGATGCCGCTCGAAGAGCGCCTCTACCGCCATCGTTGCGTCGAGGCGTGGTCGATGGCGATCCCGTGGTCGGGCTTCCCGCTGGTCAAGCTGGTGGAACTGGCCAAGCCGCTGTCGTCGGCAAAATATCTCCGCATGGAGACCTTCCTCGATCCGAAGACCGCGCCCGGCCAGCGGCAGAGCTGGTACCCCTGGCCCTACGTCGAGGGCCTGACGATCGCGGAGGCAACCAACGAGCTCGCGTTCCTGGTGACCGGTGCCTACGGCAAGCCGGTCCCCAAGCAGATGGGGGCGCCGATCCGGCTCGCGGTGCCGTGGAAGTACGGCTTCAAGTCGGTCAAATCGATCGTGCGCTTCAATTTCACCGATCAGCGGCCGAAGAGCTACTGGGAGTCGCTGCAGGGCGGTGAGTACGGCTTCTGGGCCAACGTCAATCCGGAGGTCTCGCATCCGCGCTGGAGCCAGGCGAGCGAGGAACTGATCGGCCTCAACGAACGCCGTCCGACGCTGTTGTTCAACGGCTACGGCGATTACGTCGCCGGTCTCTACAAGGGGCTGGAGAAAGAACGCCTTTGGGCGTAATTGCCGACGATCGACGCGCTCTCGACGGTATTTTTTCGCGCCACTCCGACCTCATGCTGAGGAGCGACGCGCAGGTCGCGTCTCGAAGCATGGCCGCGCGCTCAGCACCCGCTGCCATCCTTCGAGACGCCCGCTTCGCGGGCTCCTCAGGATGAGGAATCGTGTTCGCGCAAGAACGCCGCTACCCGCCGCGCTTGCCGGGCAGGATGAGTGGATTGGTCCAGTAGCAGGTGCCCTTCACGATTTCGAGCGTGGGGCCCCATTGGTACTCGCCATCCTCCGTGAGCTGGATTCCGAGCGTGAGCTTGGCGGCCGGTTGGTGCGACTTGAGCTCGGCGACCCCGCTTGCCGGCTTCCATTTGTAGATGGTGTTGGTGTCGGGATCCTTGACGACGAAGATGACCGGGTCGGGATAAAGTTCGAGCGCGCCGTTCCTGAGGCCGACGAGGGTGTCGGCCGAGGCCATCAGCACCGCGACGTTGCCGAGATTGCCGATCGTGCCGGGCCGCCATCCCGGAACCGGCGCGGCGCTCGGCCGTACCGGTACGATCAGAAAGTGCAACACGTCCTCGCTCCGCTTGGCGGCCACATCGCAGTCCGCCATCGCCTGCGCGATCCAGCCGTAGGCTTCCTGTTCCGGTTCACGGGTGGTTGTGGTGCTGGGGTCCGGTTGCGCCGGCGCGGATGCGCCTCGCCAGAGGAACTTCGCACCGAACACGGCCGCGAGCAGAAGCAGGATCAGCACGACCAATGCGATGATCGTCGTGACTGGGTTCGGTTGATTGGGCGCGCCGCAGTGCGGACAGGAGCGCGCGAACGACGAGACCGCCTCGCCGCAATCCCTGCACGTTCCGGCGCGAAATCCCATCATCTGCTCGGGCGATCCTCGAATGAAGGGTTGCGAGCCTATCCGATCGAGACCGGAGATTCGAGCTTATCGCAGCGCGGCACCGTGCGTGTCTCGTCCGCGCGCGGATCAGCCGGCTTCGCCGGCTTCCGCGGCGGCCAGCTTGCTGCGCCAGTCCTTGCGCCGCCGTAGCGCCGACCACGCGGACAGGACCAGCAGGGCGGCGCATACGATCAGCAGCACCAGCGAGATCGGCCGTTCGCCGAAGATCGCCCAACTGCCGTTCGACATGATCAGCGACTGGCGCAGCGACATCTCGAACAGCGGAGCGATGACGAGGCCGAGCACGAGCGGCGCCGGGTCGAAGCCGAACTTCTTCAGGCCGTAGCCGACCACGCCCATGATCAGCATGATCCAGACGTCGACGACCGAGTGGTTCACCTCGTAGACGCCGATCACGCAGAACATGATGATCAGCGGATAGAGATATGCGTAGGGAATCCGCAACAGGTTCACGAACAGCCCGACCAGCGGCAGGTTGAGCGCGAGCAGCATCAGATTGCCGACATACATCGAGGCGACGAAGCCCCAGAACACGTTGGGATGATCGTTGACCAAGGTCGGGCCGGGCGGCACGCCGTGGATCAGCAGCGCGGCCATTAGCACCGCGGTGACCGGTCCGGTCGGGATGCCGAGCGCCAGCATCGGAACGAAGGCGCCGGTCGAGGCGGCATTGTTGGCCGATTCCGGTCCGGCGACGCCGGCGACGGCGCCCTTGCCGAACTCCTCGGGATGCTTGGAGATGTGCTTCTCCAGCGCATAGGACATGAAGCTCGAAATGATGTGGGCGGAGCCGGGAATGATCCCGATCAGAAAGCCAAGGACGGAGCCGCGCGCGATCGGCATCGCCGAGTCGCGCCATTCCTGGCGGTTTGGCCACAGCTCCCGCAGCCGGGGCTGAGCGATCTCGCTCGTCACCTGGTGGCTCGGCGTCGTCAGGATTTCGCCGAGGCCGAACAATCCGACCGCAACCGGCACGATGCCGATACCGTCGCCGAGTTCCGGAATGTTGAAGCTGAAGCGGAAATGCCCGGTCATCACGTCGATGCCGATGGTGCCGAGGAGCAGGCCGAAGGACGCCATCAGCAAGGTGCGCGGCAGCGAACTGGTCGACATGTAGGCGAGGAAGATCAGGCCGAGCACCAGCAGCGCGGTGTATTCCGGCGGACCGAAGCGCAGCGCGAACGAGGCGAGGGGAGGGGCGATCACGGTGAGCACCAGCACGCCGAAGGTGCCGGCAATGAACGAGCCCACCGCCGCGATGCAGAGCGCCGCGCCCGCGCGGCCCTTCTTGGCCATGGCGTTGCCGTCGATGCAGGTCATGACCGACGCGGCCTCGCCGGGTATGCGCAGCAGGATCGAGGTGGTCGAGCCGCCGTACTGCGAGCCGTAGTAGATGCCGGCCAGCATGATGATGGCCTTGGTGGCATCGAGCCCGAACGTCAGCGGCAGCAGGATGCTGATGCCGGCGAGCGGACCGATCCCCGGCAGCATCCCGACCAGCGTGCCGACCAGGCAGCCGAGGAAGGCGTACCAAAGCACGTCCGGCCGCAGCGCGACCGAAAAGCCGAGGATGAGGCTGTCGAACGTTTCCATGCGCTAGAACCAGAGCACGCCGCGTTCGAGCGGCGATTTGAGCGCCACGCCGAACAGCCAGTAGGCGAAGAGCGTAAGGCCGACGCTGTAGGCGGCGGCGCGCAGCACGTTCTTGCGTTCCACCACCACCAGCATGGTGAAGATCAGGAGCGACATGGTGATGATGAAGCCGAGCTCCTGATAGAGCGCAGTGGCGCAGGCCGTGATGATGACCACCAGCAACGCGTGCCAGCGGTCGCTCCAGTCGATGGCGGAAAATTCCTGGCTGCCCGAGGCGTCGATCATGATCACCAGCGCGAAGGCGATCATCAAACCGGCCATGAGCTTCGGCATCATCCCGGCGCCGGGCGACGAGAGGCTGCCGAACGGCAGGTCGGTGCTCATCGCAAACACAACGATGCCGAAGACGACAAATGCGGCTCCGGCGACGTGGTCGGAGCGAATAGTCATCGGTTGCCGTCCAAGCGCGTGTCGGCGCTCATCCCTGAATCTTGCCGATGGTGTTGACCGCGTCTTCGACTCGCTTGGCGTCGGCGTCCCAGAACGTCGTGAATTCCGGCTGGTCGAGATACGCGACGACATCTCCGATGTTCGCGATCGCCTTCTTGAACTGATCGTTCTCGACGACCTTCTTTGTCTCTGCGCGCAGTCTCGCGATCACCGGTTCTGGCGTGCCCTTGGGCGCGAACAGCCCGACCCAGATCGAAAACTCGACATTATAACCGAGTTCCTTGAGAGTCGGGACATCTGGCGCCGCCGAAGCGCGCTTGGCCGAGAAGGACGCCAGGGCGCGCAGCTTTCCGGCTTTCATCTGGGCACTCGCCGCCGCGATCGACGTCGCCACCATCTGCGCGTTGTTGCCAAGAACGGCGGTCAATGCCGGCCCGCCGCCGGCCGTCGGCAGGTGCTTCATCTGGAAGCCGGCGGCTTTCATGAGCAGCGCCGTCGGCAGGTGCAGCGCTCCGTAGAGGCCGGACGACGAGAAGATGAGCTTCGTGGGATTGCCTTTGGCATCGTCGATCAGTTCCTTCAGCGACTTGTAGGGCTGCTGGTCGTTGACCACCAGCACCATCGGCCCTTCGCTGAGACGCGCGATCGGGATGAAGTCGGCGCGGGTAAATTTGGGCGCGCGGCCGAACAGTTTGTCGACCGCCTCGAAGCCCGCCACCGACGGCAGGTGCGCGAGCAGCGTGTAGCCATCGGGCTTGGCGGCGGCGGCGAATTGAGCGCCGACCTGCCCGGCTGCGCCCGCCTTGGTCTCGATCACGACCGGCTGCTTCAGCAGTGGCTCGAGCACGGCGGCAAACGGCCGGATGACCACGTCGACAGCGCCGCCCGGCGGGAACGGATTGACGATGGTGACGGGCCGGTTGGGATAGGCGTCCTGCGCGCGCGCGTGTCCGGTGGCCAACGCGGCGGTCGCGGCGGCCGAACCGACAACAAAGTTCCGTCTGTCCACCCGACATCCTCCCAATTGATCCGGCGCTTGCTCGGCCGGGTTCGCTTTGCCGACGATGCTAGGGGCCGGACTCACGAGGGTCAACCGCGCTCCAGCGCGGCATAAGGCACCGCTCACGTATCGAGGATCGCAACGGCGCGCGTCCAGCCGGCGGACCCGCCACGCACCTTCACCGGAAAGCAGCTCACCATGAATCCGGTCGCCGGCAGCGCTTCCAGATTGTGCAGTTTCTCGATGTGGCAGTAGCCGATCTCGCGGCCCGCCTTGTGTCCCTCCCAGATGATGCCGGGATCGCGCCCGGCGAGATATTTCGCCTTGGTGTGGACGAAGGGCGCGTCCCAGCTCCAGCCGTCGGTGCCGGTGACGCGCACACCGCGCCCGGTGAGATAGAGCGTCGCTTCGCGCCCCATGCCGCAGCCCTTCGCGACATAGTCCGGCTGTCCATAGGCCGCCCCGGCGCTGGTGTTCACCACCACGATGTCGAGGGGTTGCAGCGTATGACCGATGCGATTGAGTTCGGTTTCCACATCGCGGGCGGTTGCGACATAGCCGTCCGGGAAATGCCGGAAGTCGAGCTTGACGCCGGGGGCGAAGCACCATTCGAGCGGCACCTCGTCGATGGTGATGGCGCGCTTGCCGCGGTCCATCGTGGACGCAAAGTGCCAGGGCGCGTCGAGATGCGTGGTGTTGTGCGTCGAGAGCCTGATCCACTCGATCGCCCAGCCCTCGCCGTCCGGCAATTCGTCCTCGCGCAGCCCGGGAAAGAACTTCACCACCTCGGAAGCCGTCTGCCGGTGGGTCTGGTACTCGATCTGCGGCCCGTAGCCGGGAGGATCGGCCGCCACGTCGTTTTCCAGCGGCACCGAAATGTCGATCAGCTTGCGCGGCATGTTGGTTTCCTCCGGCATGTTGACTTTGCGGCCATCATTCGCGAAAGCGCGAGGTCTGGAAAGTCGTTCACAGCAGGAGAGGGGTCAATGCCGGCCTATTGGGTTGCGCGCTCGAAGATCAACGATCCGGCCGAATACAAGAAGTACACCGATCTCGTGCCCGCGATCATCGCCGAGCATGGCGGCAAGGTGCTGGCACGCGGCGGCCGCTACCAGATCATGGAAGGGCCGGACAAGTTCCAGCGCTTCGTGGTGATCGAATTTCCGACCTTCGAGCAGGGCGTCGCCTGTTTCACCTCGCCCGAATACAACGCGGCGGCGAAATTCCGCCGCGCCGGGGCGGGCGAGGTCGAGACCATCATGGTCGACGGCGGCGACGCGACCGCGCGGTAGGTGCGTGGTCGCGATCGCAGCTTATTGCAGACCGAGCTTAAGCCGCGGGTCCTGCACGACCCGGCGATAGAGTTCGAACTGCGCGCGGTTGAATGCGTCGAGCTCTTGCGACGTCGAGCCGACGGCTTCCGTGCCGACGCTTTTCAATCGCTCCACGACGCCCGGGTCCTTCATGGCCTTGGCGATCTCGGCCGAGAGCTTCTCGATGATTGGTTTCGGTGTTGCGGCCGGCGCGAAGATCGCGGTCCAGTACGGCACTTCGTAGTCGAGCCCCTGTTCGATGGTCGTCGGTACGTCCGGCAGCGAAGCCGCACGCGTCCTGGTCGTCACCGCGAGCGCCCGCACTTGCCCAGACTCGATGTTCTTCTGTTGCGCCGGCACGCCGTCGATCAGCATCTGGATGCGCCCGGCGAGCAGGTCGGGCATCACGCCGGCATTGCCGCGATAGGGCACGTGCACGATGTCGACGCCGGCGGTCGCCTTGAACAATTCGCTGGCGAGGTGGATCGCCGTCCCGGCGCCCGACGAACCATAGCTGAACTTGCCCGGACTGGCCTTGGCGAGCGCGATGAACTCCTTCAGGTCCTTCGCCGGCAGCGACGGATTGATCACCAGCACGGGCGCAAAGCGCGTGACCAGCGAAACCGGCGCGAGGTCCTTGAGCCAATCGTACGGCAGGTCCTTGCCGACCACCGAGCTGACCACGCCGGTCACCGAATGATAGAGCAGCGTGTAGCCGTCGGGCGCCGCGCGCACGACGGCGTTGACGCCGAGCGTGCCGCCCGCGCCGCCCTGGTTCTCGACGATCACCTGCTGGCCGATCACTTCGGACAGCCGCTGCGCGGTCGCGCGCGCGGTGAAGTCGATGCCGCCGCCCGCTGCGAGCGGCACAACGAGCTTGATCGGCTTCGACGGATATCCGTCCTGCGCGGCCGCCGAATGAGGCAGGGCCAAGAGGGCGATCGCGCCGAATGCGGCCGCGAGCCCGCGCCCGCTTTTTCGCGCGCTCATGGCGTCCTCCCGAGCGCGGCGATTTCAGCGAGCCGATCCTTGAAGAACGGTGCCGGCAGCAGGATGCGGGTCTCCTGCGTGGTGAGCAGCGGGCGGCATTTTTCGAGGTAGCCGATCCACGCCGGGTCCGCAAAGAGCCCGCGCCGCCGCTCCACGCGCTCGTCGAGGCTTTCATACGCCCACAGCGTGGTGATCTGATTGAGCGGACCGATTTCGCTGACGTAGTAGCCGATCGGCTGTCCCTGGTGGCGGGTCTGCGGCGCGCGTCCCTCCTGCTCGTACATTTTCAGGAACGCGCCGGTATTTCCCGGCGCGCAGGTGTAGAGACGCTGCTCCACGAACATCCGATCCTCCCTGTTCTCGGCCGTCTTGCCGCCGTCGCTTGCGCGCGGCGCGGCCCGTTAGAGGCACATTATTCATGCGCAGAGGGATCGTACAACCAACGCCGAAGCGCATGGGCGCTATGCCGCAAGCGAACCTGGGCTTCAGGGCATTTTCACCGGATAGACCGGTGGTTCACCGCTCAGCACGCGCGCCACGTCGCTCGCGCATTTGGTCTGCAACTCGTTGAGTGCCTCGACCGAATAGAACGCCGTGTGCGGCGTGAGAATCACGTTGTCGCGGCCGAGGAGTTTCGAGTCCTTGGCGAGCGGTTCGGCCGTCACCACGTCGAGCGCCGCGCCGCCGAGCGTCCCGGCATCGAGCGCCGCGACGAGCGCGTCCTCGTCCACCAGCGGGCCGCGCGCGGTGTTGATGAGCAGCGCGCCCTTCTTCATCTTGCCGAACACGTCGGCATTGAACAGCCCGCGCGTCGCCGGCATGAGCGGCGCGTGCACCGAGACGATGTCCGACATGGCCAGAAGCTCGTCGAAGCTCACGCCCTGCACGCCGGCCTTGGCGAGCGCATCCGCCGGCACGTAGGGGTCGTGGGTCACGACACGCAGTCCGAACGCTTGCGCCTTGGGCGCCAGCGCGCGCGGGATATTGCCGAAGCCGACAAGACCAAGTGTGCGCCCGCTCAGGCGGTGGATCGGCACCAACGGCGGCACTTCCCAGCGCCCGGACTGCACCAGCTTGTTGGACTGCGGGATCTTGCGTACCAGCGCGAGCAGGAGCGCCATGGCATGGTCGGACACCTCCTGCATGCAGTAGTCCGGCACGTAGGAGACCGAAATGCCGAGCGCCTTCGCGGCCGGCAGGTCGATGTTGTCGACGCCCAGCCCGAACCGGCCGATTGCCTTGCAGTGTTTCAGTTCGCGCAACAGTTCGCCCGGCAGCTTGGCGTAGGTGACGAGCACCGCGTCGGCATCGCGCGCGACGCTCAAGATGTCCTCGGGCGAGGCGCTCTTCGCCATGCGCAGGTCCGGATCGACGCGCGCCAGCGCCGCCTTGGCGGGATCGAGCGAGGGAAACGGGCTGTCGGTGACGGCAATGATGGGACGGGGCATCAGGACTCTCCGGGCAACACTTCCGGGTTCACGCAATTCGGCGGCGTCTTGCCGTCGAGAAACGCCAGAATATTGTCGACGACGATATTCGCCATCACTTCGCGCACCTCGACGGTCGCGCTGCCGAGATGCGGCGCAAGCACGACGTTCGGCATCTTCTTCAGCGCCGCATCGACCTTGGGCTCATGCTCGAATACGTCGAGCCCGGCGCCTGCGATCTTGCCAGCTTTCAGCGCGCGCACCAGGGCCGCCTCATCGATGATCGGGCCGCGCGCCGTGTTGATGATGAACGCGGTCTTTTTCATCTTCGCAAGCTCACGCGCGCCGATCTGATGCCGCGTCTCTTTGGTCAACGGCGAATGCAGCGAAACGAAATCGGATTCGGCCAGCAGTTGGTCGAGCGATACGTAAATCAGGCCAGCCACGCTCTCCTCGCGCTCGGGCTTGCGGCGCGGCGTCCAGTAGAGCACCCGCATCGAGAAGCCGTGCGCACGCTGCGCCACCGCCTTGCCGATCAGCCCGCCGCCGCCGATCAGCCCGAGCGTCTTGCCCCAGACCGAAGCGCCGAGCAGATGCGCGGACTGCCCGCCGGGAAATTTCCCCGCTCGCACCATGCGGTCGCCCTCGATCATGCGCCGCGCCACCGCGAGCATCAGCCCGAAGGTGAGATCGGCGGTCGCTTCGGTCGTGACAGGCGGAACGACCGTGACTGGCAGGCGTCGCGCGGTCGCGGCGGCAACATCGATATTGGAGGGCGAGATCGACTGCGCTGCGACCAGGCGCAGCTTCGGATTGGCGGCGATCACGTCGGCGTCGATCTTGTCGTGCAGCAGCGCGAACAGGATGTCGCATTTCTTTACGGCGGCAAGCAGCGCCGGCTTGGGAATGATCCGGCTTGAATCCGGATTGACCGTGACGCTGCCGACTTTCCGCAACCGCGCAATTGCGCTCTTCGCGACCGGCTGCGTCACGAAGATGCGCGGGCGAGCCATCAGACCCACCGCACCACGCCCGCGACCCCATCGACCGCGACCTGCGAGCCGTCCGGGATGCGGCGGGTGGCGTCCAGCACGCCCAGCACCATCGGGATGCCACGTTCGCGCGCGAGCGAGGCGAGATGCGAGGTCGAGCCACCAAGCTCCGCCACCACGCCGCCGACGCGCGGCAGGATGTGGCTGAGCGCCGGCCCGGCCACCTTGGTCACGAGGATGTCGCCCGGCCCCACGCGTTCGAGTTCGCACTCGCAGTTCACCACCACGGCGCGGCCTGCGCCCCAGCCGATGCCGGCCGGGTGCCCGTTGAGGCCGGGATGCTTGAGCCAGATCTCGTCCGGCACGACCGCCGGCTCGACGTGCAGCGGCCGCGCCTGCAGCAGCTTGAAGCCTTGCGTCGTCGAGCGCCCATTCGATCTCGACCGGCCCGCCGACTACGCCTTCAGCCTTGCGTAACAGGCGCCCGAGCGTCACGGCCTGTCCGGCATCGAGACACGGCTCGCTCACGAGTTCGCGCGGCACCGCCTGCGGGACGGCGCCTAAGCCGTGGCCGCAGGTCTCGCGATGATCCTTGCGGCCGGCTTCGACCGTGCGCAGGAATCCCTGGCGCGAGAGCACGATGCGGTCGGGCACGACCTCGCCCTGCGCGATCGCCGAGCCCAACCCCCAGGTCGCGCTGATCAGCATCTGGCCTTCCGCCGTCTCGCTCAGGCCCCCGCCGGAGGCGCGCGCGTTGACCAACGGCTGGATCAGCACTGCCATGGCGGTATCGGCGGGCGAGAGCTCGCGATGCTCCATGTAGCGGCGCGCATTGGTGGTCCAGAGCGCCGCCCAGCACGCGCGCACCGCGGTGAGGAACGCCGCCTCGTCGTCGATGCCGAGGAAGCTTTCGAACTGGCCGGCGAAGTTCGCGCCCTTGCGGTCTTCGATCAGCGCGGAGGACCGCACCGCGCTCGGGGCGCCGCTCTCGGCGCGCTGCGAGCGCCAGGCCGCGAGCAGGGGCTCAAGGATGTTCGGCGCAATGGGCTGCTCGTAGAGGCCAAGCCGGATTTCGACCGACAGGCGGCGTTGTTGCACCAGGTCGGCCGTGCCAAAGCGTTCGACCAGGTCGCCAAGGCCGAGCGCGGCGATCTGCGCGCGATACGCGTCCGCGTTCAGGCAGAAGCCGCCGGGCGTCGGCAGGCCCGCGCGGGCCAGCGCCGCGAGGTTCGCGGCCTTCGGCCCGATGCGCTCGGCGTCGGCCGCGGTGGCAGACGAAAGCGGAATGATGAACTCGGTCATGCGTCCGTTCCTTCCCTCGCCCCGCGCAGCGGGGAGAGGGTGCCCGAGTGAAGCGAGGCGGGTGAGGGGCAAGGTCGCGACGACTGCGAGGCTGCCCCTCATCCGGCTCGCATCTTCGATGCTCGCCACCTTCTCCCCGCGAGTGCGGGGAGAAGGAAAACTCACTTCACGTGGTCGCCGTAGCCGGGGATCGGATCGACCACCGTGATCTGCTTCACCGGGAAGTTGGAGACGATCTCGATGTCGTCCTTGTGCACGATCAGCATCTCCTCGATGCGCACGCCGTAGCGGTAGCGCTTGCCGTGCTGCGTCTCGAGCGCGAACGTCATCCCTTCCTTGATCTCGACCGGATGATCGAGCGACCAGATGCGCGAGATCACCGGCGGGTCGTATTGCGCAAGGCCGAGCCCGTGACCCCACAGGTTGGCGGCGGCCTGGTCCTCGTCCTCGTAGCCCCAGGTCTCCATGGCGGACGGCCACTTCAGCGCGATGTCGCGCGTGGTGGCGCCGACCTTCACGGCGCCGATCGAATCGTAGAGCCACTTCAGCGCGGTCGCGTAGGTGTCCTGCTGTTCCTTCGAGGGCTCCTTGCCCACGCAGTAGGTGCGGTAATAGCAGGACTTGTAGCCGTTCCAGGTGAGCGCGGCCAAATCCATGAACACGATGTCGCCCGGCTGGATGATGCGGTCGGAGAAGTTGCGCCAGTTCGGCCAGGTGTTCGGGCCGGACGACACGATGACGTCCTCGACGTCCTCCATGCCGGGGATGTTGTAGAGATACTGCATCAGGTGCGCGGTGACTTGGTTCTCCGTGATGCCGGGGCGCAGGAACTTCATGCACTCCCAGTGCGTGGCGTCGCCGATCGCGCCAACGATGCGGAAGCATTCCTGCTCGTCCGGGCTCTTGACCGCGCGCGCCTCCATCATCGGGGTCATGCCGTCGACCCAGTTGATGTTGTTCTCCTTGAAGATCGCGATCATGTTGATGTCGATGAAGTCGACGCCGAGCTTCTGCCCGGCGACGCCGTTGTCCTTCATCGCCTGCAGCACCGCCTTGGTGAACTTGTTCACCTGCTGGGTGGACGCAGGGCCCGCCGCGCCCTTGATCCAGGCGAACGAGTGCCGGACGTTCTCCTTCGGGATCCACGGCGAGTGCCGCTCGATCTGGAAACCGAGGTCGCCCTGCTCGAACAGGATCGGCCGGCCGTCACCGCACAGCATGGCGTAGCGCAGGCCCGGCTTGAGCCGGTTCCAGCCCGGCGTCAGCGTGCCGGTGATGTAGCGGACGTTCTCGTCGTACATGCAGAGCATGGCGCCGAGGCCGTGCTTCTTCATCATTTCGCGCGCGCGCTCGATGCGATATTCGCGCAGCCGGTCCCAGTTGACGCGCTGCTGCCAGTCGAGGCCCGCGATGCC
The DNA here is from genome assembly GCA_963749815.1 of uncultured Alphaproteobacteria bacterium. Taxonomy (GTDB): domain Bacteria; phylum Pseudomonadota; class Alphaproteobacteria; order Rhizobiales; family Xanthobacteraceae; genus VAZQ01. Next base: position 72,410 of record CAVVON010000014.1, read on the forward strand.
GAAATTTGCCGTTCCCATGAGATCCTCCCGGCTGAAAATATGCGCGGTTTCCGCCGCCGCGCTTGCTGTTGGGCGGAATCCTAGCCGGATGGTTTACGCAGCCGAAATAATATAATTTGCGCAGAGGCATCAATTTTTCTAATGGAGGGCCGATGGCCAATATCGCGCTGCGGCAAATCCGCGCCGTCATCGCCGTTTGCGAAGAAGGCTCGTTCACGCGCGCCGCCGAGCGCGAGAACGCGACACAATCCGGCATCTCGCAGCATGTGGCGACCGTCGAACGCACGCTGGGCGTGAAGCTGTTCGAGCGCTCCGCCCGCGGCGTCGCGCCGACACCGGCGGGCCTGCGCTACTACAAGAGCTGCGTCGAGGCAGTCGGGCGGCTGGAGAATGCGCACGAGGAGGCGCGCGGGCTCGCCGGCCTCGTCAGCGGCGATCTGCGCATCGGGCTGATGCCGACGTTCACACGCGCGATCCTCGCGCCCACGCTCGACGACTTCGTGCCGCGCCATCCCGACGTGCGGCTGCACGTGTTCGAAGGCTACAGCGGCGTGCTCACCGACATGGTGCTGGCCGACGAGCTCGATTTCGCGGTGGTGCCGGCCTTCGAGGGGAGGGTAGGGCTGCGCTCGCGGCTCCTGGTGCGCGACCGCGAAATGCTGCTGTCGGGCCGCGCGCGCGGGTTCAAGCCGCTCGCGCCGGCGCGGCTTGCCGAATGCGCACCGCTGAAGATCGTCGTGCCCGGGCCGGACAATACCCGCCGGCGGAATCTCGAAACCTACTTCCAGACCAACGGCGTCGAGATCGCCGCCATGCTGGAGATGGACGCGATGATCGGGACGCTGGAATTCGTCGCGCGCTCCGATTGGGTGACGGTGCTGCCGAGCCTGATTTCGGTGAACGACATCGGCCGCAGCGAACTGGTGGTCAACCCGATCGTCGATCCACCGCTGCACGCCGAGTTCGTCGTGATCCAGCCGGCGCGGCGGACCCTGAGCGTACAGGCGCGATTGTTTCTGGAGCGGTTCGAGGCCGAGATCGCCAACATTCATGCGATCTGGGAGAAGGCGCTCGCCCCGCCCGCAAAGGTGAACGGCCGTAAACGCAAGCGATAGTGCGTCTACTTGCTGCCGCCGGGGTCAGCTTTCAGACCCGCCGCCGCAATGCCGGCGATGGCACATGCCTCGTCCTTATCGGAGGTGTCGCCCGAAATTCCGACCGCGCCGATCACATCGCCATTGCCGTCGCGGATCAGAACGCCGCCCGGGTTGGTCACGATGCGCCCGCCGCTCGCGGCCGCCAGCATATTGAAGAACTGCGGCGTGTTCGCTGCGCGCTCTGCGAGCGTGCGCGAACCAAAGCCCATGCCGAGTGCGCCCCACGCTTTGCCGTAGGCGATGTCGAAGCGCAGCAGTCCCGACTTGTCCTCACGCTTGAACGCGACCAGATGCCCGCCGGCATCGAGCACCGCCACGGTCAGAGGCGCGCAGTTGGTCTCGCGGCCCTTCTTGAGCGCGGTATCGACGATGGTGGAGGCTTGCGCCAGCGTGACGATGGACATGATGAACTCCGGATGATGGAAACGAGAATTAGGAGCGGGCGCGGTTCGCCCAGTAGGCCGAGACGGCGGAGATTTCGGCGGCGCCCGTGACCTGGCGCTGCGCTTCTTCGTAACAGGCGAGCGTCTTCTCCACGAGCGGCAACTCGACACCCTGTCGTTTGCCTTCCGCCAGCATGGCGCGCAGGTCCTTGATCGCGCCGTCGACATTGAAGGTGACGGGACCGCCGTCGCCGCCCTTGAGCATCGACGCGAGGCCGGCCGCGCGTATCTTGAGCACGTTGGCGGCGCCCGACGTCTCGCTCAGCATGTCCATCAGCCGGTCGGGCTCGAGGTTGAGCGAACGGCAGAGCGCGAGCGACTCGCCCAGCGCCTGCCAGTAGATCATCAGCGGCATGTTGACGGTGAATTTCAGCACCGCGCCCGAGCCGACCGGCCCGGCGTGTTCGACCCGCCGGCAGAGTTGGTCGAGGATCGGCTTCGCGCGTGCCGCATCGGCAGGCTCGGCGCCCATCAGGCCGAGCAGCTTGCCCTGCCGCGCCGGACCGGTCGAGCCGCCGACCGGACACTCGACCAGCGATGCGCCTTTGGCGCGGACTTTCGTCGCCAGTGCCATCGGAGTTGCGGGCGGCACCGTGCTCATCTCGATGAACAGTTTGCCCTTCACGTCGCCGGAAAGGAGCCCGGAGGGGCCGCTGTAGACCGTGTCGATCGCCGCCGCGTCCGTGACGATCGTGATGGTCGTTTCCGTCTTGCTCGCCAATTCGGCCGGGGTCGCTGCGACCGAAGCGCCCGCGTCCGCCAGCGGCTTGGTCTTGTCCGCAGAGCGGTTCCAGACGGTCACCTTATGACCGACCTCCATCAGCCGCTGCGCGATGGCCGCTCCCATCTTGCCGATGCCGGCGATGCCGATGTGCATGGGATGCCCTCTCATCTCTTTCCGCTGTCGTTCCCGCGAAAGCGGGGACCCAGTGCTGTCCGCAAAGGCTGGATGCCCGCTTTCGCGGGCATGACAACGCGGCTGCTGAGACCGTCGCGTTCGCGGCATGACGTTTCGCTTCACTTCATCCGGTCCTTGATCTTGTCGAGCGCGGCTCTTGCGCATTCGTCGTCGAAATTTCCGCCGGGCGCGCCGCCGACGCCGATCGCGCCGATCGGCTTGCCATTTGCCATGATGGTGACGCCGCCCGGCGTGAAGGTCACGTTCGGCAGATTCCCAAGCGAGGCGGTGGTGCTCGGGTTCTTGCTGATGCGCTCGAAGATTTCCTTGGTGCTCGTCTCTTTGCGCACCGGCGCGAGCGAGGCCGCCGTGTAGGCCTTGGCGTAGGCGCTGTCGAGCGTGTGGACGGCGGCGCCGTCGCCGCGCAGAATCGCGTGCCGCACGCCGTCGAGATCGACCACGATGGCGGTGACCGCGTAGCCGTTCTTGGCGCAGACCGCGACCGCTTCGCCGACCGCCTCGTTGGCCAGCGCCGCCGAGAGACGATGCTCGGTAATCAGCCCCTGCGCGCTCGCCGGCGGCGCGCCTTGCACGGCGACGCCGATAAGGCCGGCACATCCCGCCATGAGAATTCGCAACATGGTCATGCGTTTCTCCCTCGTCCGCCGTGTCATCCGGCGGCGGCGGCGACAATAGGGGATCGCGTGCGCGAGAGAAAGGCGGCCGACGGACGCGGCCGTCGCGACATTCAACTTGAATGCCACGGGAGCCGCCGTATAGCGTCCGACGCGACGTCTGCAACGGAGTTCTGGGAATGGCGAGAAGCAAGGGTACGGTCGGGATCGTCGGTCTTGGCATCATGGGCGGCGCATTCGCGCGCAACCTGGTGGCCGCCGGCTGGCGCGTCGTCGGCTACGACGTCGATCCCGCTCGCCGCCGTGCACTGGCGCGCGCCGGGGTCGAGATCGCGCCGGACGTAAAGGTGCTCGCCGCGCAAGTCCCGACCATCATCACCAGCCTGCCGAAACCATCTGCGCTCGACGTGACGGTTGCGGCCATCGCGGGCGCGCGCGTCTCGCCGAAGGTGATCGTCGAAGCCAGCACCTTCACGCTCGACGATAAAGAAAAGGCCGAACGTGCGTCGCGCAAGGCCGGCCACGTCATGCTCGACTGCCCCGTCAGCGGCACCGGCGCGCAAGCGAAAACCGGGGACTTGGTCGTCTATGCGAGCGGAGATTCCAATGCGATCCGCAAGCTTCGTCCGCTCTTCGCCGGCTTCTCGCGCGCGATGCGCGACCTCGGCCCGTTCGGCAACGGCAGCCGCATGAAGTACGTCGCCAACCTTTTGGTCGCCATCAACAACGTGGCCAGCGCCGAGGCCATGGTGCTCGGTCTCAAGGCCGGGCTCGATCCGCAGGTCATCTTCGACATGGTGCAGTCGGGCGCGGCGAATTCCCGTGTGTTCGAGCTGCGCGCGCCCATGATGGTGAAGAGCGCCTACGATGACGCAACGATGAAGATCTCGGTCTGGCAGAAGGACATGGCGGTGATCGGCGAGTACGCGCGGCAATTGCGTTGCCCGACGCCGATGTTCGACGCTTCGGTGCCGATCTACGTCAAGGCGATGAAGTCGGGCCACGCGGCGCAGGACACCGCCGCAGTCTGCGCGGTGCTGGAGAAGATGGCCGGCGTGAAGCGGGGGAAGCGGCGCGCCGTCAAGCGCTGGCGCGCACTCGATTTCGGGGGGGGTGGCGAGCGCACCGGTGACGTGCGAGACGTCTCCCCCCTCTCCCCGATGGGGAGAGGGAGCAGACCGAGCGCGCGGTAAGCACGGAGATCACACCCGCAGAAAATCGAGCACCGCGGTCTCCGCCAGCACCGCCTGCGGGATGCTGTGGCGGCGCGAGCGGGCGCGTTCTTCGGCGGTCTGCGTCGCCTGCAGATACGCACCGAGATGGCGGGCATGCTGGATGATGCGCGCGCCGACCGGCTGGCGGGCCGCTTCGAATCGCTTGAGTGCCGGTTCGACGTCGTCCTCCGCCAGGGCCGCCACCAGAGCCGCCGCGTCGTCCGCCGCTTTGGCGACGCCGGCCGCGACATGAGGCCGCGCCACGAAGGCGGCGTCCCCGATGATGGCGACCCGGCCGAAGGCGAGGCGAGGACTTTCGACGTCGTAGATCGGTTGCAGGATCGGTTCGTCGATCAACCGCACGACCGCACGCAACTGCGGCGCCAACAGCCGCTCGGCCGCGGCGCGCATCGCGGCGATCGCCTCGTGCCGGATCAGGGGAGGGGGGATCGAGATGACATGCGTGGTGCCGCGCTCGTCGGTGAGAAGGTGCCGCAACTCGGTCGCCTCCTCGGCCGGCCGGTACCACACCACGTTGTAGCGGCGGTGGCCGGGACGCAGGTCGTCGTCCGGGCCGGTCACCGGGTAACCCAAGCACTGCTCGCCGGGCGGCAGGCAGAACGTCATGTACTCGAACAACTCGCGATGAATGTCCGGCGGAAACGCCGCCTCAGGGATCAGCGTGCGCCAGGCGACATAGCCGGAATAGAGCGGCGCGATCTCCGGCAGGCATTGCTGGCGGATGGTGGAGCGGATGCCGTCGGCGGCGACGAGAAGGTCGCCCGTGACCTTGCTGCCGTCGCTGAAGTGAGCGGTCACCGCCTCGCGCGTTTGAGTGAAGTTCGCAACACTCCGCCCGCGGTGGTATTGCGCGCGCGGGAATGCGTCGCGCAGCACGCGAAAGACGCGCTCCCAGGCCGCGAGAATCTGCGGACATTCGAGGTCGCAGACCAGGCGGCCGGCGGCGTCGAGAATTTTCCGCGTCGTGATCGCCACGCCGAGGTCGGTGGGATCGATGCCGAGACGGCGGATGCGTTCGATCAGGTCCGGTTGTGCGACGATCCCGGCGCCGCGGCCGGACAGTTCGCTCTCGACCCGCTCGAAGATATCCACATCCCAGCCGGCCCGCCGCAGCTCGAGCGCCGCCAGGAGCCCGCTCATCGAGCCCCCGACCACCATAGCGCGCCGTTTTGTCGTACCGCTCAAGCCGCCGATCCCGCAGTTTCCAACCGGACAAAAGTTGCTATATATCGAACCAAACCTGGAGGATTGCCATGTCCCTGACGATGTTGGACAAGAAAGCCGAGTGGTCGGAGAAAAAGGCTTGGCCGGCGAACATTGCCGCCGAATTCGAGCAGGAAAAGAAGAACCCCAATCCGTGCGTGGGCAACGCCCTGGTCTCGGAGACCGATCGCGTGCGGGTCTGGACGATCCGTTTGGCACCCGGCGAGCGCGTTGGCTTCCATCGCCATGTGCTGGACTACTTCTGGACGTCGGTGACCGGCGGCCGCGGCCGCCAGCACGTGCATGACGGCACGACGGTGGAATACACCTACGCGCCCGGCGAGACCCGGCACGAGACCTACGGGCTGGGCGAATTCAAGGTGCACGACCTGGAAAATATCGGCGACAAGGACATGGTCTTCATGACCATCGAATTCCTGCAAAGCGCTAACAAGCCGATGGCCCTTCCCGACAAGGTACGCCAGCAGGCCGCCGCCTAAGGCTCGCGCAACTCTCTCCTGCCCCTCGCCCCGCAATTTGCGTGGAGAGGGTGCCGAGCGAAGCGAGGGGGATGAGGGGCGAGGCTCGTGCTGATCGTGCGATTGCCCCTCACCCGGCTCGCGCTGCGCGCTCGCCACCCTCGCCCCGCAAGGGCGGTAGAGGGAAGCGTTCGCTCCGCGGGGCGAGGAAGGACTAGCCAAGCCGCCACCCATCCTGCACACTGGGGCTAATCAAAAAAAGCCGCTGAACAGAGCAGTTTGCGGGCCGCGGGGGGAAATGTGGACGTCAGTTTCGATCTCGTCATCAATGCGTTGATCGCCGGCATTCTGCTCGGCGGGTTCTATGCTGCGGTGACGATCGGCATCTCGATCTCCTTCGGCATTCTCGACATCGTCAACATCGCGCATCCGGCCTTCATCATCCTCGGCTCGTATCTCGCCTACATCGTCAACAGCACGCTCGGCCTCGATCCGATCCTGGTCAGCCTCATCATGCTGCCGGTGTTCTACGTGCTCGGCGCCGGGGTGTATCAGGTCTATTACGCCTCGTTCGAACGGCGCGGCCGCGAAGCGCTGAGCGGGCTGGCGTTCTTTTTCGGCCTTCTCTTCATCACCGAGGTGCTGCTGATCCTGGTCTTCGGCGTCGACTATCGCTACGTCGAGGCGATCTATATCGGGCCGAGCTGGCATCTCGGCGTGATGGATTTCCCGCTGCGCATGCTGGTTCCCTGTCTCGTTGCACTCGCCATGTTCGCCGCGCTGCAGCTCTACCTGTCGCACACGTTCATCGGCCGCGCGATCCAGGCGGTGGCGCAGGATCAGCTTGCGCTGCGGCTGATGGGCGCATCGCCGACCCGCATCAAGCGCATCGCGTTCGGCATTTCGATCGCGACCGCGGCGATCGCCGGCGCGCTTTTAATCATCATCCAGCCGGTCGAGCCCTCGGTCGGGCGTGAATATATCGGCCGCGTCTTCGCGATCTGCGTGCTCGGCGGGCTCGGCAGCCTGCCCGGCACTTTGATCGGCGCCATGCTGCTCGGGATTCTCGAGAGCTTCACGTCGACCTTCTATGGGCCGTCATGGGCACCCGCGGTGGCGTTCGGCGCTTTGCTGCTGACGCTCGCCTTCCGGCCGAGCGGCCTGCTCGGGCGATAGGCGGCGATCGTGCAGACCCGGTATTTTCTGCTGATTGCGATCGCGGTGGCGGCGGCCGTGTTCTTCGGCGCGCGGCTGATCGGCAACGACTACGTGTTCTTCGCCGGCTACACGGTGCTGCAATTCATCGTGTTGGCGACGGCGTGGAACATCCTCGGCGGCTACACCGGCTACGTGAATTTCGGTTCGGCGGCGTTCTTCGCGGTGGGCGCGTACACGACGGTGTTCTTTCACAAGGCCTTTCCCCTGCCGATCCCGCTGCTGATTCTGATCGGCGGCCTCGTATCCGGCATCGTCGGGCTGGGCATGGGCTATCTGACGCTGCGGCTGCGCGGCGCGTTCTTCGCCATCGCGACGCTGGCACTCGCGGTCGTGCTTCAGACCATCATCGTCAACTGGAATTATGTCGGCGGCGCGCGCGGCGCCTACATCATCAGGCCCAACGAGATCGCGTTCATCGGGCCCTACATCCAGTATCTGTTTCTGCTGATGCTGCTGCTGTCGGTGCTGGCGCTGACCGTCGCGCGCGGCATCGAGCGCTCACAACTGGGCTACGGCTTCGCAACCATCCGCGATGACGAACTCGCGGCGGAAGCGTCCGGCGTGCCGACGCTGAAGCTCAAGCTCATCGCGACCACGCTCTCCGGTGCGCTCATGGGCATGGCCGGCGCGCCGTTTCCCTACTACATCGGCTACCTGCAGCCATCGTCCGCCTTCGGGCTGGAATACGCGGTCAACTCGATCGCGATGCCGATGATCGGCGGCACCACGAGCTGGGTTGGGCCGCTGATCGGCGCTATCCTCCTTGGCACGCTGCAACAGGTCGCGACCGTCACCATCTCGTCGGCCGTCAACCTCCTGATCGTCGGCCTGCTGCTGGTGGGCTTTGTGATCATCGCACCGAACGGCATCGTCGGACTGGTGCAGCAATTGCGCGGCAGGAGGAAGTGATGCCCCTGCTGGAAGTCCAGAACCTGAGCAAGCGCTTCGGCGGCTTCGTCGCCCTCGACGGCATCGAGTTCGCCGTCAACGAGGGCGAGCGCGTCGGCCTGATCGGCCCGAACGGCTCGGGCAAATCGACCTTGGTCAACTGCATCTGCGGCACGCTCACCAACGAAACCGGCAGCGTGCGCTTCAACGGCGAGCCCATGGAGGGGCTGTTGACGCATGAGCGCACCCGCCGCGGCATGGCGCGCAGCTTCCAGTTGCCGCGGCCGTTCGCCACCCTGACGGTCGCCGAGAATCTGCGCGTGCCGCTGCTCTACACCGTCAACGCGCGGCCGGCGGCGAAACTTTCGCCCGCCGATCTCGACGCACGCTGTACCGAACTGTTGAAGCTGGTCGCGCTCGAGGAGAAGGCCGCCCAACTGCCGCGCGACCTCACGCAGGTGGAGATGCGCAAGCTCGAGTTGGCGCGCGCCATGGCGGCCGAGCCGAAGCTGCTGATCGCCGACGAATCGATGGCGGGGCTTTCCAATTCCGAAGTCACGGATATCGTCGCGCTGCTGATCCGGTTGAACGAGCGCGGCATCACCATCATCATGATCGAGCACATCATGCGTGCGGTGATGAGCTTCTCGCAGCGGCTGGTCGTGCTGGTGTCCGGCAAGAAGATCGCGGACGGCAGCCCTGACGTTGTGATCCGCGATCCCGAGGTGGAGAAGGCGTACCTTGGGCAATAGCCTCACCATCGAGAAGATCGACGCCGCCTACGGCGCGGTGCGGGTGCTCGACGACGTGTCGCTCAGCGCCAATTCGGGCGAGACCGTCGTGCTGCTCGGCACCAACGGCAACGGCAAGTCGACCTTGATGAAGTGCATCATGGGCATCGTTCGTCCGCGCACCGGCCGCATCGTGGCCGAGATCGACGGCGAGACGCATGACCTCGTCGGCCGCACCACCGAGCAGATCGTCGATCTCGGCATCGCGCTGGTGCCGGAAGGCCGCCGGCTGTTTCCGCGCCAGACCGTCGAGGAGAATCTGCTGCTCGGCGCCTTCCGCAAGAAGGCGCGCGAAAGCATGAAGACCAATCTCGACTTCTGCTTCGAGTGCTTCCCGCGCCTCGCCGAGCGCCGGTCCCAGCTTGCCGGCTCGATGAGCGGCGGCGAGCAGCAGATGCTGGCGCTGGCGCGCGCGCTGATGCTGAACCCGCGTATCCTGCTGATCGACGAGCCGTCGGTGGGCCTGGCGCCGGTGCTGGTCAGCCGCACCATCGACAAGATCAAGGAACTCAAGGACCAGTACAAGCTGACCGTGCTGATGGCGGAACAGAACTTTCCGCAGGCGCTGCGCATCGCCGACCGCGGCTACGTCATCGTGCACGGCCAGATCGCCTTCGAGGGCCGCTCGGCCGACGAACTCAACAACAACGAACTGATCCGCAAGTTCTATCTCGGGCTGTGATCGCCATGCCGATGGCACTGCGCATGTTGTTCGTGGCGCTCGTTCTGGCGGCCGGGCTTTCCGCGGCGGCGTCACAGACCTCGCAATATCCCAACCGGCCGGTGCGCATCATCGTCGGCTTCGCGGCCGGCAGCGGCCCGGACCTCTTGGCGCGGGCGATCGCCACGCAGCTGGGCGCCGATCTCGGCCATAATTTCTTCGTGGAGAATTGTCCGGGCGCCAACGGCACCATCGCGGCCAAGATCGTGGCGCAGTCCGAGCCCGACGGCTACACGCTGCTGCATTCGAGCGCCGCGATCTCCAGCACGCCGTTCATGTACAAGAACATCGGCCTCGACGTGCTGCGCGATCTGGCGCCGGTTGCGACCGTCGGCGTGCTCGACGGCTACCTGGTGCTGGTGAATCCTTCGCTCCCCGTTCACTCCGTCGCGGACTTCATCGCCTACGCGAAGGCCAACAAGGTCTTCTACGGCTCGCCCGGCGTCGGCAACCTGCTGCACCTCGCGGCCGAGCTGTTCAACGTCAAGGCCGGGCTGACGATGCAGCACGTGCCCTACAAGGGGGCGTCGGAGGTGCTCACCGCGCTGCTGCAGGGGAGCATCCAGGTGATGTTCGTTACGCCCACGTCGGCGGCGGGTCTCGTCAAAGAGGGAAAGCTGCGGGCACTTGCCACGACCGGCGCCAGGCCGCTCGCCGAGTTTCCCGATCTGCCGCTCCTGAGTGCGACGGTGCCGGACTATCCGCCGTCGGTGTCGTGGGGCATGACGTTTGCGCCCGCCAAGACGTCCGGCTCGATCATCGATAAGCTCAATGCCGGCATCCGGCACGCCTTGACGGTTCCGGCGGTCGCCGACATCGTACAGAAAGCCGGGTATATGCCCGACGACCGCGACGCCGCGCAGACGGCCGCCTTCTTCCGCAAGCAGGTGGAGGAAACCGGCGAAGCGGTGCGCGCCGCGCGTCTTGAGCCGAACTGAACAGGTCTTCGAACACAAGGGTGCAACCATGCCGATTGCCAATGTCCGCGGCGTTTCTCTCAACTACGAAATCCTGGGCGATCGCGGACCGGCGATGGCATTGACGCCGGGCGGCCGCAACCCGCTGGCGAATGTGAAGCCTTATGCGCAGGCGGTTGCCGCGCAGGGCTACCGCGTGCTCATCCACGACCGGCGCAATTGCGGCGCCTCGGATGTCTCGTTCGACGGCAGCAAGTCGGAATACGAAATCTGGGCCGACGACCTGCACACGCTGCTCAAGCAGCTTGGCATGCTGCCGGCGATCGTCGGCGGCACGTCCTCGGGCGCGCGCCTGTCGTTGCTGCTCGCCATGCGCTACCCGCAGGACGTTCGCGCGCTGGTCCTCTGGCGCATCACGGGCGGCGAATTCGCCATCAAGCGGCTCTCGGAGAAATACTACGACCAGTACATCCGCCTGGCGCAGCAGGGCGGTATGGCGGCGGTCTGCCAGGAGGAGCACTTCGCCGAACGCATCCGCGAGCGGCCGGGAAACCGCGAGCGGCTGATGGCGATCGACCCGAACGACTTCATCGCAACCTTGCGCAAGTGGCGCGAGCCGTTCGTCGCAAGCGGAAAGCTGCCGCTGATCGGCACCACCGAGGCCGACCTGCGGTCGATCACGATCCCGACCTGCATCATTCCAGGCGATGACCTGACCCACGGCAGCCAGCACGGTGTCAATGCCGCGCGGATCATGCCCAACAGCGAGCTCTACAGCCTGACGACCGGCGACCGCGACGTGGACATCACGCCGCCCGAGGAATGGTATGCCCGCGCCGGCGCCATCGCGAAAATTTTTGCCGATTTCCTCGCGCGCAAGCTGCCGGAGGAAAAGCCGGTGCCGCTGCGGGCGTCCGCGTAGAACAGCAACGTCGGCGTGCTGGACTATTTCTCGCGGTCCCAGATCACGATCACGCGCACCACGCGGTTGTTCTGGTTGGGGTGCGGCATCGGCGGGCTTTCGATGAACAGCCGGTCGCCCTCGAACCGGATGAAGCGCGTTTGCTCGCCGCCGACCCAGGCTTCGTTCCAGGCCGCTTCGACCTTGGTGATGACCTTGCCGTCCTCCACCCGGTAGCGGCCGGTGTAGGCGATCATGCTGCGCAGCGCCTGCGCGCGCTCCTCGTCGGTCTTCGGCACCTTCCGGCCTTCGGCGGTGACGAGCGCCAGCCACTTGCCGTCGGCGGTGGCGATCTGCCGGCCTTTCGGATGCTCGCCGAGCACCGGCGTGCGGGCCTTGCTCTCCTGGTCCTCGTAGACCACGGAGACCAGCGTCCAGACGCCGACAATCTTGTCCTTGAGGTCTTTATCATCGGCAGAAGCTGGCGCTGGTGCAGCCAACAGCAACGATAGACCGACCAATATGCCGCGCATTCGATCCTCCCAAATATTGCGTCTTGTTCTTGAGCAGCAAGCTATTTCGCATCGCCCATCCACTTGGCGCGGATTTTCGCCAGCGTGCCGTCCATGTCGATCTGGTCGATCCAGATGTTGAGGTAGTTGAGGAGCGTCTGGTCTTCGCGCCGCAGCAGCATCGCCACGTAGACCGGATGGAACACGTTGTCGGGGCTCATGGCGGCGAGCCGCGGCTCCTTCTGCGCCATGTAGACGGCGGCGGTCGAATCCTGCACCTGCGCATCGACCTTGCCGGCGAGAAGGTCGGCGGTGGCGAGTTCGTTCGACGGGAAGCCGACCGGCGTTGCCTGTTTGAACTCGGTGTTGGCGAAGCGATCGTTGAGCCCGCCCTTGTTGTAGGCGATTTTGAGACCCGGCTTGTCGAGGTCGGCCAGCGTCTTGTAGCGCTCTTTGTCCGAGCTGCGGATCATCATCAGCTTGCCGTAACGCATGTAGGGCTTCGAGAACGTCGCCACCCGCGCGCGTTCGAGCGTGCGGCCCATGCCGGACATCGCGACATCGAACTTGTCGGCGAGCAGATCCGGGATCATCGAGCCGAACGTCATCTTGACGTAGTCGATCTTGACGCCGAGCGCAGGCGCGAGCGTCGCCAGCGTGTCCATGTCGAAGCCTTCGAGCCGGCCGGTCGCCGGATCGCGCATGCTGAACATCGGCGTGTCCATCGTGGTGCCGACGCGCAGCACCTTGGCGTCCAGAATCTTTTGCAGCCGGTCGGGCGTTTGGGCGGTCGCCGGCATCCCAAGCGACGCCGCGATGGCGGCGGCAAGCAGTAGCAACTTCATGGCGTCCATCCCATTTTGGCTGTTTGGTTCACTCCGCCGTCCAGCCGCCGTCGAGCACCAGCGCCGAGCCGGTCATCAGCGAGGACGCGTCGGAGGCGAGAAAGACGATTGCGCCCGTGAGTTCGTCGAGCTGGCCGAGGCGGCCGAGCTTGATCTTGGACAGAACCTCTTCGCGGAACGCCTTGTTCTCGAAATACGGCTTGCGTCATTGGCGTTTCGAGGAAGGTGGGGCCGAGCGAATTGACGCGGATGTTGTGCGGGGCCAACTCGATTGCCATCGCCTTGGTGAAGCCCTCCATCGCATGCTTCGACGCGCAATAGACGGTGCGGCGCGCGGCTCCGACATGCCCCATCTGGGAGGAGATGTTGACGATCGAGCCAGGACGCCTGGCTTCGAGCAGACGCTTTGCCACCGCCTGCGCCATGAAGAAGGCGGCGCGCACGTTGAGCCCCATGACGACGTCGAAATCTTCGACCGTGACCTCGCCCAGCATCTTCGGCCGGTTGGTGCCGGCATTGTTGACGAGGATGTCGAACGGCTCAGCCTGTGCGATCGCGCCGCGTGCGGCTTCGATGTCGGTCACGTCGAGTTGAAGCGCCTCGGCTTGATCGCCGCGGGCGCGGATCGCCTCCGCCGCGGCGTCGATCTCGCTCCGTGTACGCGCCGCGAGCGTCACGTGCGCGCCGGCTGCGGCCAGCGCGGAGGCCGCCGCGAGCCCGATGCCGCGCCCGCCGCCGGTCACCAGCGCGCGTTTGCCGTCGAGCCGGAAGGAAGGCGTGCGGGCGAGGTCGACAGTCATCGGATCGCGTTGAACAGAAGCAGGACAGCCGCCACGATCAGAACGCCGGCGGTGGTTGCCATCCCGGTGGCGCGTAGCCGGATGTCCTCGGGTTCCTGGGCGACGCCGTAAGCATGCAACGCCCGGGCGGCGAGCAACACGAGGCAGAGCGCATGCACCAACCATCGCGACCAGCCCTGCCACTCGATGAACAGGAAGAGCAGCAGCGCCATCGGCACGTATTCGGTGAAATTGCCCTGCGCGCGGATGCGGCGCTGCAGAATGCGCTTGCCGCCGTCGCCGAGCGCGACTTGAACTTCGCGCCGCGTGTTGGCAACGCGGAGCGAGAGCCCGACCAGCATGAGCGCAAAGATCGCCGCGTAGACCGGGAACGATGGTCGGCACCATGGCGCTTACTCCGCCGCCTGCGCGTAGGGCACGTTGCGGCCGCCGTAGCGGCGCACACGCACGTTCGCTTGCTCGGCGTGCGCCGTGAAGCCCTCCAGCATGCACAACCGCGAGCAGTATTCGCCGATCAGCGCCGAGGCTTCGTCGGTCAGCACCTTCTGATACGTGCAGGTCTTCAGGAATTTCCCGACCCACAGCCCGCCGGTGTAGCGCGCCGCCTTCTTGGTCGGCAGCGTGTGGTTGGTGCCGATCACCTTGTCGCCGTAGGCGACGTTGGTGCGCGGCCCGAGGAACAGCGAGCCGTAGTTTCGCATGTGGGCGAGGAAATAATCCGGATCGCGCGTCATCACCTGCACGTGTTCGGAAGCGATGCGGTCGGCCTCGCGCACCATCTCGTCCTCGTCGTCGCAGACGATCACCTCGCCGAAATCCGCCCACGCCTTGCCGGCGAGATCGGCGCTCGGGAGAATCTTCAACAGCCGCTCGACCTCCGCCATGGTGTCGCGCGCGAGCTTCTCCGAATTGGTGAGGAGGATTGCGGGCGAGGTCGGCCCGTGCTCGGCCTGGCCGAGCAGATCGGTCGCGCAGATCTCGCCGTCGACGCTGTCGTCGGCGATCACCAGCGTCTCGGTCGGGCCTGCAAGCAGGTCGATGCCGACGCGGCCGAACAACTGACGTTTGGCTTCCGCCACATAGGCGTTGCCCGGCCCGACGATCATGTCGACCGGCGCGATGGTGTCGGTGCCGAGCGCCATGGCGGCCACCGCCTGCACGCCGCCCAGCACGTAGATTTCGTCGGCGCCGCCGAAGTGCATGGCGGCGACGATCGCCGGATGCGGTCCGCCCTTGAACGGCGGCGCGCAGGCGATGATGCGCTTCACGCCGGCGACGCGCGCCGTGACGATCGACATGTGCGCGGAGGCGACCATCGGATAGCGCCCGCCCGGCACGTAGCAGCCGATCGAGTTGACCGGAATATGCCTGTGGCCGAGGACGACACCGGGCAGCGTCTCGACCTCGAGGTCGCGCATCGTGTCCTTCTGCTTCTGCGCGAAGTTGCGCACTTGAGCTTGTGCAAACTTGATGTCGTCGAGGTCGCGCTTGGCGACCTGGCGCGATGGCCTTCTCGATTTCCTGCGGCGTGAGCTTGAACGACGGCGGCGACCAACTATCGAACTTCTGCGACAGCTCGCGGATCGCCGCGTCGCCGCGCGCCTTGACCTCGTCGAGGATGCCCTCGACGGTCGCGCGAACTTTGGCGTCGGCGGCCTCGATCGCGCTCGCGTCCATTCCGCGTTTGAGCCAGCGGGGCATGGGTGCCTCCTATTCGATTCTTCGTCATGGCCGGGCTTGTCCCGGCCATCCACGTCTTTCGTCAAAGCGCCAGATTAAAGACGTGGACCCCCGGGACAAGCCCGGGGGTGACGACCGAGTTTGTGGCACGAGATCCCGGATCGCGCCGACGGCGCGTCCGGGATGACGCCTTCGCCGTCACTTGATCGCCTGCGGGTTGATCGGCGAGCCGGTGCCGCCGGTGATGATCAGCGGCGGGCCGCAGAAGAAGAACTCGTAGATGCCGTCCTGCTCGCAATCTTCCGCCAGTTCCTTGAGATAGAAAATCTCGCCCATGCACAGCCCCATGGCGGGGATCACCACCCAGTGCCAGGGCTGGTTCGCTTCGGTGGTTTCGTTCGGCCGCACTTCGACGCCCCAGGTGTCGGTGCAGATGGCGGCGATCTGCTTGTCCTGGCACCAGTAGCAGTTCTCGAACTTCACGCCGGGCGCATCGCCGCCCGCGTAGCCGCCCCATTCCTTCTCCTTGTGGCAGCGCTCCATCTGCCCGGTGCGGATCAGCACGAAGTCGCCGCGCCCGATCGAGACGTTCTGGTCCTTGGCGCACTTGTCGAGTTCGTCGTTGGAGATGCTTTCGCCGTCCTGCATCCAGGGCACGCCGCGGAAGCGCGCGATGTCGAGCAGCACGCCGCGGCCGACCATCTTGTTCTTGGAATGCTCGATGCCGAGCACGTTGAGGCCGCGGGCGTCGACCATCTTGGCCTCGTGGCCGTTGTAGCCCTTGTCCTCGTAGAAGATGTGGCCGAGCGCGTCCCAATGCGTGGCGCCCTGCACACACAGCATGAGCGTGTCGTCGGCATAGCGAATCTTGTTCCAGTCCTGCCGGCCGGCAATGGCGTCGGTGCCGGTCGCCAGCATCTGATGGATCGGGTTGAAGCGGCCGCCGAACAGGCCGGTCTGCGGACCCTCGCGGTCGAGCGGAATGCCGAGCGCGAAAGCCTTGCCGGTGCGGATCAGGCTTGCGGCCTTCACGATGTCCTCGGGCGTGACGTGATTGAGCGTGCCGACCTGGTCGTCCTTGCCCCAGCGTCCCCAGTTCGACAGCTTCTTGGAGGCCTCCTCGATCGCCTGCTTGCCCACCTTGATGTTCATCGGTCCTCTCCCGTGTTTTTTCCGCGATCCGCCCCGAGACGCCGACCGCACTGAGCGCCGGACACATGATTGATCCAGTGCGGGCCGATTGTGGCCCGCCGAGCAATCTTCGTCCATGCGGTAAAGGGCTAAACCCGCCCGAGCGCCCTCAGCACGCGATCCGGCGTGAACGGCATCGCGGTGAGCGGCGCGGCGCCCAGCGGCCGCAGCGCGTCGTTGATGGCATTCATCACGGCGCCCGGCGCGCCGGCGGTGCCGGCTTCGCCCGCGCCTTTGGCACCCAATTCAGAGTCGGCGGTCGGCGTGACCACGTGGCCCACTTCGATGTCCGGCATCTCGGCTGCCATCGGCACGAGATAATCGGCCATGTTGCCGTTGAGCAGTTGCCCGCGCTCGTCGTAGATGCAGTGCTCGAACAGCGCGCCGCCGATCCCCTGCACGATGCCGCCGCGCACCTGCTCGTCGACGAGCTGCGGATTGATCACCGTGCCGCAGTCCTCGACGCACCAGTGCTTGAGCAGCGTCACGAAACCCGACTCGATGTCGACCTCGAGCCAGCTCGCCTGAATGCCGTTGGTGAACGCGAACGGCCAGGCGCGCGGCACATAGTGGCGCGTCGCCATCAGCTCGGCCTGGAAGCCCGGCGGCAACGTGTCGGGGCGGAAATAGGCGATGCGGGCAAGTTCGGCGAGCGGCAGCCGCTCGGCGCCGGTGTCTTTGTCCACGACAAGCCCGTCGCGAATGTCGAGCGCCTCGGGCTTCGCTTGCAGGATCGAGGCCGCACAGGCGAGCACGTTGCCGCGCAGCGCCTTGCCGGCCTGCCAGGCCGCTTCGCCGCCGATGCCGGCCGCCCGCGAGGCCCAGGTGCCGCCGCCATAGGGCGTGTTGTCGGTGTCGCCGGTGACGACCCGCACGCGCTCGATCGGCACTCCAAAAGCGGATGCCGCGACCTGTGCGATCACAGCCTCGGCGCCCTGGCCCTGCTCGGTCACGCCGGTCTGGCAGACGATCGCGCCCTGCGCGTCGAGCCTCATCGTCACGCCGTCCTGCGCGGAGATTTTCGCGCCGCCGACGCCGTAGAAGGCGGCCGACGGATTGGTCACCTCGACGAAGGTGGCAAACCCGATGCCGCGATAGATGCCCTGCGCGCGCAGCCGCTTCTGCTCGGCACGCAGGCCGGCGTAGTTCATCATCGTATCGAGGTGGGCGAGCGCCTCGTGCTGCGACAGCTTCTCGAATTTGATCCCCGAGGGCGCGGTCCAGGGATAGCTTTCGTCGGCAATGAGATTGCGCCGCCGGATTTCCAGCGGGTCGATGCCGATCTTCGCCGCCGCCAGTTCCACCAGCCCTTCGGTGACCGCGGTCGCGACCGGATGGCCGACCGCGCGATACTGGCACATGACGTTTTTGTTCTGGAACACAACGCGCGCGCGGGCGCGATAGTTCGGGCAGACGTACCAGGAGCCGGTGAGGTTGACGATCTGGTTGGCCTCGATGCCCGAGGTGCGCGGATAGACCGAGTAGGGGCCGATGCCGGTGAGGTCGTCGATCTCGAATGCCGTGATGGTGCCGTCATTCTTGACGCCGATCTTCGCCTTGACGCGATGATCGCGCGCATGGATGTCGGTGACGAAGCTCTCGATCCGGTCGGCGACGAACTTCACCGGCCGTTTGAGCAGCTTGGACAGCGCGACCGTCGCCATCTCGTCGGCGTAGGTGTGCACCTTGATGCCGAACGAGCCGCCCACGTCCTTGGTGATGACGCGCACCTGCTGCTCTTCCAGCGCGAGATGCTTGGCGAACAGGTTCTGCATCATGTGCGGCGCCTGCGTGCCCTGATAGACGGTGAGGCGCTGCTCGCCGGGATTCCAGTCGGCCACGATGGCGCGCGGCTCGTTGCAGACGCCGGTGTGGCGGCCGAACACAAAGGTAGTCTCGACCACGGCGTCGGCAGTCTTGAAGCCGGCGTCGGGATCGCCGGCGGTGTGCACGCGCTCGAAGCAGAGATTGTCGCCGAGCTCGGGATGAATGAGCGGCGTGGCGGGATCGAGCGCGGTCTCCGCATCGGTCACTGCGGCGAGTTCTTCGTACGCCACCTCGACGAGTTCGCAGGCATCCTCGGCTTCGGCACGAGTGTGCGCGACGACGGCGCAGACCGCTTCGCCCGCCCAGCACGCACGCTCGACCGCGATGGCGTGCTGCGGCGCCGACTTGATGCCCTTGAGGTGCGTCAGAACACCGACCCAGGGCGTGATCACCTTTGCCAGATCGGCACCGGTGACGACCGCGATCACGCCCGGGGCTTTTTTCGCGGCGGCGGTGTCGATCGACACGATGCGCGCGTGCGCGTGCGGCGAGCGCACGAAGGCGGCATGGGCCATGCGCGGCAAGGTCACGTCGCTGACGTATTGCGCGCGGCCCTGCGTCAGCCGCGCGAGATTGGGCCTCGGCACCGAGCGGCCGATGTAGGAGTTCGGCCGGTCGAGTGCGGAAAGGACGGGAGGGGAGTCTTCGGCGATTTTCATCGCAGCACACCGCATGTGCTCGGCGATGATGCCACGATAAGTGCAGCGGCCGCTGCTCTGCTCCCTCCCCCGCGGTTCGCTCGCAGCGGGAGCGAGCGGGGTGGGGTGAACTAGCGTCGGTCGGCTTCGCGCCGCTGAGCATCACGCCAATGCGGCGGACCTGCCCGCCCGGTTCGGCACCTGCCGCCAACGGCCAACTCGCCGCCGCGCCTCCGATCAGCGAGATGAAGTCGCGCCGTGATCCGCGGCGATGCATCGGCTATTCGAGGGCTACTCTGCTTACAAGAACCGCGTCGGCCAGTTCAGCGTGCGCCACATGTGCGACGACGGCGTGTTGTCCCAGCCCAGCCCTTCCTTCGGCTGCTTGAAGTGGCGGCCGATGATGTCGGTGAAATCCTCGAGGCTGACCTTGGCATTGGGATCGAACGAATAGATGTCGTAGATGCAGATCTGCCGCGCCGTGCCGTACCACTTGTGCTTACGCGCGCGCTCGTATTCGGCGACGATGTAGGGCTCCGGCTTGTAGTCCGGCCCGAAATATTTCGTGTAGATGTCCGGGTACTTGTAGCCGGCGGCTTCGTCCGGGAAGAAGCGCAGCGCCTGGTGCATGCGGATCGCCCAGCTCACCTCTTCGTCGACATACGGCTCGATCAGTTGCGCGCCCCAGTAGCCATGGTCGCAGCGAATGAAGCCGACGACGCCGATGTCGTGCAGGAGGCAGGCGAGCACCGTCTTCTCGGGCAGCCCGGCCTTGAGCGCGTGCGTGGCGCTCTGCAGCAGGTGGTTGATCGACGGGAAGCGCAGCTTGAAGAAATCGATCAGCGTCGGCTTGTCCGGCATTTTCGGCAGCCGCGGATCGGCGCCCATCAGGAAATACTTGCCGGGATTCTTGGCCTGCAGCGCGGCGCCCCCTTCCATCTCCACCTTGCCGTCGCCCAAGGTGAACAGCACCGACTTGGTGGCGATCTTCTCGTTCAGTTCGTCGAGCATCTGCTCTTCGAGTTCGTCGGCGCGCTCCGACAGGGTCATGGTGTGAGGGTGGTCCTGTTGCATGGCGTTCATCTCTTGCGTTGCGGCCGAGGGGGCCGGCCCGTCCGTTGCAATGCTTGTACACCCGCGCCGTGCGTCGCGAAACCGGCGTAGCAGCTCATCCCCCGCCGCCGGCGCGGGTCCGCGCCACCGCCTCGATGGCGTCCACGATGGCGTGGTAACCGGTACAGCGGCAGTAGTTCCCGGAAATATAGGCGCGAATGGTGTCGCGGCTGGGCGCGGAACCGCTCGCCAGCAGCTCTTGGGCGGTGAGCAGCATGCCAGGGGTGCAGAAGCCGCATTGCAGGGCGTTGCGCTCCGCGAATGCCCGTTGCAGGTCGGCGATCTCGCCGGTGTCCGACACGCCCTCGATGGTGTCGATTCGCGCCCCGTCACATTGTACCGCCAGCAGCAGGCAGCCGCGCACGATCGCGCCGTTGAGGCGCACCGTGCAGGCGCCGCAGACGCCGTGCTCGCAGCCGATATGGCTGCCGGTGAGCCCGAGCTTTTCACGCAGGAAATCGACCAGCGTGGTGCGGGCATCGACGCGTTCGCGCATCTCCTCGCCGTTGACCGCCAGCGAAATGTCGTGCGTGCGCTCGCTCATGAAGGGCGCGCCTCCAGCAATTGCCGGGTGACCCGCCGCAGCAGGACGCCGGCGAAATGGCGCTTCACCGCGCCCGACGCCTGCACGTCGTCGGACGGATCGAGGTCGTGGGCGAGCGCCGCCACGGCGGCGTCGACATTGCCGCTCGCGAGCGCCGTTTCCGCGTGCCGGGCGCGCAGCGGCGTGGAGCCAACGCCAAAATAGGCGAGGCGGATATCCGCGAGACCGCTTCCTTCGGCACGCGCGCTGGCGGCAAGCCCGGCCATCGCGTAGTCGCCGTGGCGGCGGGCGAATTCGGCGAAGCCGTAGCGGCTGTCCGGCTTCGCCGCCGGCACGCGGATCGCGGTCAGCACGTCGCGCGGTGTCAACGCGGTCTCGAACAGGTTCTTGAAGAAATCATCGGCCTTGATGGTGCGCCGTCCGGCGGGGCCGGCAATCTCGATCTCACCGCCAAGCGCAAGAAGGCAGGCCGGCAGTTCGGCCGCCGGATCGGCAAACGCGACCGAGCCGCCGAGCGTGCCGCGGTTGCGGATCGCCGGATGGGCGATATGCGGCATGGCGAGCGCGATGAGCGGCGCATGCCGCGCGATTTCCGGCGAGCGTTCGGCCTGCGCGTGGCGCACCAGCGCGCCGATCTCGACCCGGTCGTCCTTGACGATGATTCGGTCGAGGTCTGCGATGTGGTTGATGTCGACGAGCAGGGCCGGATGCGAAAGGCGCATGTTCAGCGTCGCAATCAGGCTCTGCCCGCCGGCCAGGACGCGCACGTCACCGTCCCCGGCGGCGCCGCTCCCGAGCAACTCGATCGCATGGTCAAGAGACTTCGCCCTGGCGTAGGCGAATGGCGCCGGCTTCACGCAGTTCCTCCCTCAGGATTTTTCTTATTTTTCTTATTCTGTCCGGGAATGGTTGTTTGGGCAATGCGGTCCGCCGTCATCTTCTTTTGCAGACGCGACCGGTCGCTCCTCAGCATGAGGGTCGGTGACTGGCGGCGCTCATAGCTCGCTACACGACGAGCCGTTTCACGATATCGATGGCGCGGCGGATGAGCGTCTCGGAGGCTTCGAGCGTGCGGAAGGCGGCGTGCGAGGAGAGCGTCACGTTGTCCATGCCCGCCAGCGGGTGATCGCGCTTGAGCGGCTCGGCGTGAAAAACGTCGAGGCCGGCGTGGCGGATGTGGCCGCGCTTGAGCGCATCGATCAGGGCCGCCTCGTCGATCAGCGCGCCGCGCGCGGTGTTGATCAGCAGCACGCCCGGCTTCATGCGTGCGATTTTCGTTGCATCGATCAAGCCGCGCGTCTCGTCGTTGAGCGACAGATGCAGCGAGATCACGTCCGCGCTTGCCAGCACGGTGTCGAGATCGGCAACCCGCACGCCCGCCTGCGGCCGCGGCGTGCGGTTCCAGGCGATCACCTGCATGCCGATGCCATGGGCGATACGCGCGACTTCCAGCCCGATGCCGCCGAGCCCGATGAGGCCGAGCGTCTTGCCCTGAAGCTGCATGCCTTCGAGCGGCTCCCAGGTGCCGGCCCGTGTCGCGCGGTCCATGCGGGCAAGCCCGCGCGCGCCGGCGAACATCAGCGCCACCGTGTGCTCGGCGACCGCCGTGTCGCCGTAGCCCTTGATGGTGTGCACCGTGATGCCGAGTTGCGAAAGCGCCGGCACGTCCATGTAGCTCGACGCGCCGGTGCCGAGAAAGACGATGTGCTTGAGACCCGTACAGCGCGCCATGATATCGGTCGGCATGTAGGAATGATCGTCGAGGCAGATGTCGTAGCCGCCGAGCAGCCGCGGCAGGTCGGCCGACTGGAAGGGCGCGGTGTTGACGACGATCGTCGGATCGTCGCTCCGGTGCACGCGGGCGAACACCTGATCGAGCTGATTGTTGCAATCGACGAAGATCGATTTCATCGGCGCCCTCTGTTCCCACCTTGTTGAGACATGGTAACAACCCCCTGACGCAAGAGAAACGGAGAACGGGGAATGCCGGGAGAGTTCAAGGACAAGGTCGTCGTCATTTCGGGCGGCAGCCGGGGCATCGGACGCGCGATCGCGATGTCGTTCGCGCGCGAAGGCGCGCAGACCGTGCTGGCGTCGTCGTCGGCCGATCGCCTCGCCGAGGCCCAGAAGGCAATCGTGCAGGCGGGCGGCGCCGAGCCGTTGACGGTGGCGGGCGATCTACGCCAGCTCGCCGCCTGCGAGCAGGTGTTCGCGCGCGTCAACGAACGCTTCAAGCGTTGCGATGTGCTGATCAACAATGCGGGTGCCACCCGTGCCGGCAATTTCCTCGAACTGCCGGACGAGGCTTGGCTCGACGGCTACGCGCTGAAGTTCTTCGGCGGCGTGCGGCTGAGCCGGCTGTTCTGGCCGATGCTCAAGGCCGCGCAGGGGCGCGTCGTCAACATCATCGGCGGCGCGGCGCGCACGGTGGAGCCGGAATTCCTGATCGGCGGCTCGGTCAATTCGGCGGCTTCGAACTTCACCAAAGGCCTGTCGCGGCTCGGGATGCGTGACGGCGTCAACGTCAACGCCATCCACCCGGGCGCCACGGCGACCGAGCGCACCGAGCAACTGCTGCAGCAGCGCGCGGCGGCGCAGGGCAAGACCGTCGAGGCGCTGCGCACCGAGACGCTCGCCAAGAGCGGGGCGCGCCGCATGGCGACGCCGGAAGATGTCGCCGAGCTCGCGGTGTTCCTGTGCTCGGAGCGCGCGCGGCACATCCAGGGAACCGCGACGGCGGTCGATGGGGGCGCAACGCCGGGCCTCTATTGAGGCTTCACATTCTCGAAATCGGCCGGCTCCCCGCTTGCGCGGGGAGAGCGGGGCTGGTCTCATAGGCGCACAATCTCAGGACCGCCGGAACAAGCGGCGCCGAGGACATGTTTTGCCAGGTCGCCGGCCGTAACCGGCGGGGAACTCTCAAGGAGGAACGCGATGAACAAGCTGACACGGCGCGCCATCGGCGTGGCCGGATTTGCCCTGATGCTTGCCACGTCGGCAAGCTTCGCCCAGCAGCCGCCGGTCCGCATCCGCGGCGATATCGTCAAGGCCGACGGCGACACCTTCGAGATCAAGACGCGCGGCGGCGAAACCGTGAAGGTGAAGCTCGTGGATCCGGCGCGCGTCATGGGGCTGGTCAAGGCCTCGCTCGCCGACATCAAGCCCGGCTCCTACATCGGCGTCACCGCCATGCCGCAGGCTGACGGCAGCCAGAAGGCCATCGCCATCCACATCTTCCTCGATTCCATGCGCGGCACCGCCGAGGGCCACCGGCCGTGGGATCGCGAGCCCGGCAGCACCATGACCAACGCGGCGGTCGACACGACCGTGGCGGGTGTCGACGGCCAGACCATCACGGTCAAGTACAAGGACGGGGAGAAGAAGGTGATCGTCCCGCCCAACACCCCGATCGTCGCTTATTCGCCCGGCCAGAAGGACGAGCTCAAGCCCGGCGCGCACATCTTCATCGTGGCGGCGACGAAGCAGGCGGATGGAACCCTGACCGCGCCGGGAATGAATGTCGGCCGCGACGGCGTCGTTCCGCCGATGTGATCGTTGTAATCGTGTGCGAAACATTGGGAGGCGACAAATGTACTACGTAACGCGGCGGGCCATCGGCGGGATGGCCTTGGCATCGATCCTGGCCGTTTCGGCGAGCTTTGCGCAACAGCCCCCGCCGGTTCGCGTGCGTGGCACGGTCGAAGGCGCCGACGGCCCGATGCTGACGGTGAAGACGCGCGAGGGCGCGGCCGTCAAGGTGAAGCTGACCGACAACGTCGCGGTGCGCGGCATCATCAAGGCCTCGCTCGCCGACATCAAGGACAACTCGTTCATCGGCGTCACCGGCACCCCGCAAGCCGACGGCAGCCAGAAGGCGGTCGAAATCCACATCTTCCCGGAAGCGATGCGCGGCACCGGCGAAGGCCACCGGCCGTGGGACCTGCAGCCGGGCAGCACCATGACCAACGCCACGGTGGCGCAGATGGTGAAGGCCGTCGATGGCCAGACCATCACGCTCAAGTACAAGGACGGCGAGAAGAAGATCGTCGTGGTGCCGGAGACCGTGATCGTCACCTACCTCCCCGGCAGCAAAGACGAGCTCAAGCCGGGCGCCAAGATTTTCATCGGCGCCGCCGCCAAGAAGGAGGACGGCACGCTCGAGGCGGCCGCCGTCTCGGTCGGCCGCGACGGCATTGCGCCGCCGATGTAGGTGGCGGCATTTGCGCGCCGGCCTTCCTGTGTCGGCGCGTTATCAGTTTGGGAGGATAGCCATGAACAAGATGAGACGAAATGTTCTCACTGGCGCGACTTTGGCGGCGCTGCTCGTTGCCGCATATCCGGCTGCCGTGTCCTTCGCGCAGCAACCGCAGACCGTACGGCTGCGCGGCTCGATCGAGAAGGTCGACGGCAACGTGCTCACGCTGAAGGCGGCAGACGGCGCCGAGGTGAAGCTCGCGCTTGCGGACAACGCGACGATCGTTGCCGTCGTCAAGGCGTCGCTCGCCGACATCAAGGAGGGCACCTTCCTGGGCAGCGCCGCGATGCCGCAGGCGGACGGCAGCCAGAAGGCGCTGGAGGTGCATATCTTCCCCGAGCAGATGCGCGGAACCGGCGAGGGCCACCGGCCCTACGCACCGGTTGCGAACAGTACGATGACGAACGGGACGGCGGGCGCCGCGACGGTCGCGGGTGTCGACGGCTCGACCATCATGGTCAAGTACAAGGACGGCGAGAAGAAGATCGTGGTGCCGCCGGGTACGCCAATCGTGCGTTATGAGATCGGCGGTAAGGCCGATCTCAAGAGCGGCGCGCATTACACGGTGCTCGCCGCGACCAAGAATGCGGACGGCACATTCTCGGCCGCGCGCATCAATGTCGGCCGCGACGGTACGGTGCCGCAGTAGTTCGTCAGGGCCGCGTCGTCTTGCTGCCGCCACGCCGCGAGGGTGCGTGCGCCGAGCCGCGCGCCGGCACGTCGAGGTCGCTTGCCAGCAGGTCCGGCTGCTCGATCGATACCGCAATCCGCGGCGGATTGCGGCGGCCGCGCGCGCGGCGGTCGATGTCCTCGTCGTGCGGGCGTTTGACGGCGTCGGCGCGCGCCAGCGATTCGATCGGCGGCAGCTCTTGCGTCAGGCGAGCAAGGAGCGGCGTCAGGTCGTCGAGCCGGTGCGCCACCACGTGGATGACGTCCGATTCCTTCTGCATTTCGCCGGCGACCGCGAGATAGCGCGCGCCGAGCACGAGCGGGCGGAAGCGCTCGAACGTCTTCGGCCAGACGATGATGTTGGCAACGCCGGTCTCGTCCTCGATGGTCATGAAGATGACGCCCTGCGCGGTGCCCGGCCGCTGCCGGATGGTGACAAGGCCGGAGACGGCGACGCGCTCGCCCGTGCGCCGCGCGCGCAGTTCGGCATTGCGGATGATGCCGCGCCGGTCGAGATCGGCGCGCAGGAACGACGCCGGATGCGCCCGCAGCGTGAGTTGCAGGAACCGGTAGTCGTTGACCACCTCCTCGCCCGGCGCGCATCGGCGGCAGAGCGATATGCGGCTCTGGCTGATGATGTGCGGCGTCAATCGCACCGCTTGCTCCGCTCTGCCCCCTCCCCCCTTGAGGGGGAGGGGTGGGGAGGGGGGTAACGGGTGGCGCGCCCGAGAAGTCACCCCCCTCCCGCCGCGCTTCGCGCGACGACCTCCCCCTCAAGGGGGGAGGTGACAGACGGAGAGAACGGGGGAGGTGGAGGTAGAGAAGGCGGGGGAGGAGACACCTCCTTGGAGCTATCGACAATATCACCGTCTGCGCGGAACAGCGGCAGGTCGTCATCCTTGTCGCCGACGCGGCCGAGCGCCTTGGCGGCCCACAACGCCTGCCGGCGCGTCAGGCCGAGCGAGCCGAACGCATCGGCGTCGGCCAGCCGTTCGATGATGCGCGGCGACAATCCCGTGCGCAGCCACAGATCGCGCACCGAGGTGTAGGGCGCAGATTGCTGGATCAGCGTCGCGTCGTCCTCGCGCAGTCCCTTGATCTGCCGGAAGCCAAGCCGCAGCGCGTGGGTCGCGCGAATATCGTCCGCCATCTCGCGGTGCAATTCGTGCAGCCGCGCGGCCGCGCGCGGGCCTGTCTTCCAGCGTGGCGTCCCAGTGCGAGTGATTGATGTCGACCGGCCGCACCTCGACGCCATGCTCGCGCACGTCGCGCACGATCTGCGCCGGCGCGTAGAAGCCCATCGGCTGCGCGTTGAGTAGCGCCGCCGCGAACACATCCGGATAGCGGCACTTGAGCCAGGCCGAGGCATAGACCAGCAGCGCGAAGCTCGCGGCGTGGCTCTCCGGGAAGCCGTATTCGCCGAAGCCCTCGATCTGCTTGAAGCAGCGTTCGGCGAAATCGCGCGGATAGCCGTTGCCGACCATGCCTTCGATCATCTTGCTCTTGAAGGTGCCGATGGTGCCGGTGCGCTTGAAGGTCGCCATGGCGCGGCGCAACTGGTCGGCCTCGCCCGGCGTGAAGCCGCCGGCGACGATGGCGATCTTCATCGCCTGTTCCTGGAACAGCGGCACGCCCAGCGTCTTGCCGAGCACGGCCTCGAGTTCCTTCGACGGATAGGAAACCTGCTCGATGCCCTGCCGGCGGCGCAGATAGGGATGCACCATGTCGCCCTGGATCGGTCCGGGCCGTACGATCGCAACCTCGATGACGAGATCGTAGAATTTTTGCGGACGCAGCCGCGGCAGCATCGACATCTGCGCGCGGCTCTCGACCTGGAATACGCCGAGCGAATCCGCGCGGCACAGCATGCGGTAGACGGCCGGCTCCTCGGCCGGGATGCTGGCGAGCGTCAATTTCGGTCCGCCGTAATGCTGCGCGACCAGATCGAAGCCCTTGCGGATGCAGGTGAGCATGCCGAGCCCGAGCACGTCGACCTTGAGGATGCCGAGCGCGTCGAGGTCGTCCTTGTCCCACTCGACGTGGGTGCGATCGTCCATCGCGCCGTTCATCACCGGCACGACCTCGTCGAGCCGGCTGCGCGTCATGACGAAGCCGCCGACGTGCTGCGAGAGATGGCGCGGAAACGATTGGATCGCGTCGGTGAGCGCGCGCATCTTCGTCATGCGCGGGCTGGTCACGTCGATGCCGGCGCGCTTGAGTTCGCTCTCGCGCACCGAGCCGCCGCCCATGCCCCAGATCGACGACGACAGCGCGCCGATGGTGTCCTCCGACAGGCCGAACACCTTGCCGACCTCGCGGATGGCGGAGCGGCCGCGATAGGAGATCACCGTGCCGGCGATGCCGGCGCGCTCGCGGCCGTATTTGCCGTAGATGTACTGGATGACCTCCTCGCGCCGCTCGTGCTCGAAGTCGACGTCGATGTCGGGCGGCTCGTGGCGCTCCGCCGAGATGAAGCGCTCGAACAAGAGCCCGCCGCGCACCGGATCGACCGAGGTGATGCCGAGGCAGTAGCACACCGTCGAATTGGCCGCCGAGCCGCGGCCCTGGCAGAGGATGTCCTGCGAGCGCGCGTAGCGCACGATGTCGTAGACCGTGAGGAAGTAGGGCGCGTAATTGCGCGACGCGATCAGGGCGAATTCGTTGGCGAGGCTGTTGCGGACCTCGTCGTCGATGCCGTCCGGATAGCGCTCGCGCGCGCCCTGCCAGGTGAGATGCACGAGCGCGTCCTGCGGCGTGGCGAAGCCCGCGACGGTCTCGTCGGGATATTCGTATTTCAGTTCGTCGAGCGAGAAGGTGAGCGTCCGGTCGAGCGCCAGTGTTTCCGCGATCGCCTCCGGCGCGTCATGAAAGATACGCGTCATCTCGTCCGGGGATTTGAGGAAGCGTTCGGCATTCACGGCGAGCCGCCGGCCGGCGGTGTCGATCGTGAGGTGCTCGCGGATGCAGGTGAGCACGTCCTGCAGTTCGCGGCGGTCGGGGTGGTGATAGAGCACGTCGTTGACGGCGATGAGCGGCACGTCCGCCTGCCGCGCCAGCTTGATGCGCTGCGCAAGACGCGCGCGATCGTCGCCGCGATAGAGCATGGCGGCGGCAAGCCGCACCCGCCCGGGCGCCGCAGCGACGAGGCGGTGGAGGAAATCGGTTTTTCTCTTGCCGTTCTGCTTATCGCTTTTGACCAGACGTAACTGTGTTTTGGATGCGTGTTGAGGCGACGTTGCGGCATCACGGTTGATGTCATTTCCGATGTCATTGGTACGAGGGAGCATTATTCGGGCGACAGATTGGGTCGGCTCCCTCCCCCCTTGAGGGGGAGGGGTGGGGAGGGGGGTGTGTTGTTGTTGGTAGAGCTTCGCCTGCCTTATCTTTTGCTCGTCGCAACACCGGCAGCGACGGCAGCTCCCACGTCGAGCGTTCCATCACGATCAGTTCGAGGCCGTCGATGTGCTCGAGAAGATCGTCGAGAGTGAGAATGCACTCGCCCTTCTCGGCGCGCAGGTTGCCGCGCGTGAGCAGGCGGCAGAGCCGGCCCCAGCCGGCGCGGTCGCGCGGATAAACCAGAATGTCGGGCGTGCCGTCGGCAAACACGAGCCGCGCGCCCGGATGATAGGCGAGTGCAAGTTTCTGCTCGCGCCTGATCAGGTGCGCGCGCACGACGCCGGCGACCGAATTGCGATCGCACAGCCCGAGGCCCGAGAGCCCGAGCGCCGAAGCCTGCAGCATCAGTTCCTCGGGATGCGAGGCCCCGCGCAGGAAGGAGAAATTCGAGGCGGCAGCGAATTCGATGTAGCGGGTCATGACAAGGCTCACGCATACATCCCGTGCAGGAACCAGCGCGGCATCGCGAAGCCATGATGCCATCTCGTGGGCGTGCTCCAACCGCGGTGCCTGCGCCATGTCGCGATAGAGGCCTGCGCGGAACAGCCAGAAGCGCAGGCCGCGCGCGTCCTCGACGCGGAAATAGTCGCGCGCCGGACCGCCGTGCTCGCTCCACCATGCGCCTTCGATGCGCTCAGGCCCTTCGGCGGCGACGACCTCGTGCAACGCGCGCCGCCAGCGGAAGCGCACCGGCGGTCCGTCGGGCACAAGCGCGACCACGTCCTCGATCGGCTCGGGCCGCACGAGCAGCCGGCAGGGCCGCGCCACCTGTCCGGTCTCGGCGCGAAAGCGGCGCACGGTGTCCCAGCCGAGTTCGGCCCGTGCGGTCGCCTGTGCGGGCGCGGCTGCGACGGCGAGTTCCGGGAATATGGCTGTCGTGGGCGACAAGTCGCGACACACGCCGCCGTCCGAGCCGCGCGCTGAGCCGGTCGACGAGGCGATCGAGGTCGGCCTGATCGTTGCCGCCGCCAAGCCCGATCTGCTCCTCCGGACAGGGGCCGGCGTTGAGCACAGACAGCCGCGCGAGGTCGAAGCCGAAGCCCGGATCGATCTCGTCGCCGAGCGCGGCGAGCCGCTCGACGAACAGCGCGCGGATCGCCTGCGGATCGCGCACCGGCCGTGAGGTGCCGGCGGCGATGCGTTTCACCGCGCCATCGGTGCGGAACAGCAGCAGTTCGACGCGGCGTGCGCCTTCGCCGCGGGCCGTGAGCGTTGTCTTGAGGCGCGCGGCCAACCGCTCGACCGTGGCGAGCACGTCCTCCTCGCGCGCGATCGGCTCGGGAAAGCTCTTCTCCGCGATATAGGGCGCAACCGGCAGGCGCGGGCAGAGCGGTTCGTCGGCGCGGCCGAGCGCGTGGTCGAGCCGGATGAGGAGATCGCTGCCGAAGCGTGCGGCGAGCGGTGCGCGCGGCAGGTCGATGATGTCGCCGATGCGTTTCAAGCCGACGCGCGCGAGCGCCGCGACGGTCTCGGCCGCAAGCCGCAGCGCGGCCAGCGGCAAGGGTGCGATAACGTCGCGCTCATGACCGGTGGGGACGATCTCCGCGTCACTGAAGCGTGCCGCCGCCCAGGCGGTGCCGATGGTGGCGGCGATGGCACTGCGCGCCGCGAAGCCGGAGCGCGTCAGGCGCGCAAGCAGATCGGCGCGCAGCGCGGCTTCGCCGCCGAACAGATGCGCGCAGCCGCCGATGTCGAGCAGGATGCCGTCGGGCGGATCGAGCGCAACAAGCGGCGTATAGCGCAGGCATCCTTCGGCGATGGCGTCGAGGAGGCGGGCGTCGGCGGCCGCATCCTCCGGTATCGCGACGAGCGCGGGATGCATGGCGCGCGCCTGCGCGAGCGCGAGACCGGTACGCAGGCCGAGCTGCTCCGCCGCCGCGTCGACCGCAGTCAGCAGATCGACGTTGCGGTGTTTGCCGTAGACGACGAGGGCGTGAAGTTCTCACGCCACGGCCGCCGGATGCGATCGGTCGAGAGGCGGGAGAGCCAGAGGCTGAGGATTTGCCGACGCGAGGACATAACGCTGCTCCGTACGATTCCATTCCACGATCCAGGTACCGAGATGTCCCCGGCGGTTGCGCATCAGCCGCGCGGCGAGACGCGGCGGGCCGATGCCGTGCGGTGAAGGCGCAGCCGGTGCAGTGCCGACGATCCAGCGGGTCGCGGCGGCGGAAGTTTCTTCGCCCGGTGCGGGGCGCAGCAGCAGGCCGAGCGTGCCGCCGGCCGCGGCCGCGAGCGAAAGCCGCCGCGTTGCCACCGGATCGATCTCGCGTGCGCGCAGTTCGCCGATGACGAGGCCGATGGCGCGGCAGCGCAGCGCCTCCTCCATCGCCCACAGCACGTCGTGGGAGCGCGCCGCCGTGATCGTGATCAGCCGCTCGGGCGCCAGGCCGGCGGCGTCGAGGCCGGGGCCGTAAGGCGCGCCGTGCTCGGCGAGCGACAGGTCGTCGGCGATCCAGACGACGGCTGTCGCTCGAGAATTGGTAAGATTGCAGCCGCGAGTCAGGGCCGCGGTTATTGCGCCCTCTCCCCTTGTGGGAGAGGGCAACGCCAAGTTGTCAACGCACTCGGAGGGGTGAGGGGGGTCTTGCCATGCCCCCTCACCCATTCGGGCACGTTGAAGCGTCGGAACCGCCCTCTCCCACGAGGGGAGAGGGCGCAATAACGACGACCGCGCCTCCGGCCCTGTTGTCGTCTGGCGATATTCCTGACGCGAATGCGCGGCGCCACCGCCCGCAGCTAGCCCGAGCGCGAAGCCGGTCGCGGCGGCGGTCTCAGCGTCGCGCGCCGCCGCGATCTCGTGCAGCGCGCCGCGGCTGAGCCCGCCGCCGAGCACAGCATCAATGGCCGGAATGCCGAGCGCGAGCGGGCAAGCAGGATCGCCCAGGCCAAGCGCAGCTTCGGCGGCGCGCAGTTGGTCGCGCAGCCGGCCGATAGGGGGCCGCCCCGCCAAGTGCATGGCAGGTCGTTCGGTTGCAGCCATGGGCTCATCCGGGGCAAGCAGCCAGCGGCTGCCGATCTAGTTCATGATTTGTTCTTATGATTCCCGAGACTCCTCGGGCCGTCAAGCGGAGAATCCAGGTAATTGAAAAGGCTGACCTTTCTGGCGTGGCTCGCCACGAGCAGCTTAAAAGTCCGGCTCAAAAATCCAGCGCGTTCCGCTCGCCGTTCACCAGCACCCGCCGGTCGATGTCGCGCACATTCTTGGTGCCGGTGAGCGCCATGGTGACGTCGAGCTCCTTGCCGATGATCTCGATCGCCTTGGCGACGCCGGCTTCGCCGCCGGCACCCAGTCCATAGATATAAGAGCGGCCGATCATGCAGGCGCGCGCGCCGAGCGCGAGCGCGCGCAGCACGTCCTGGCCCGAGCGGATGCCGCCGTCGACCATCACCTCGATCTGGTTGCCGACCGCCTCGGCGATCTTCGGCAACGCCGAGATCGAAGACGGCGCACCGTCGAGCTGGCGTCCGCCGTGATTGGAGACGATGAGCGCGTCGGCGCCGCTCTTCGCCGCCATGCGGGCGTCCTCCAAATCCATGATGCCCTTGAGGATGAGCTTGCCCGGCCACAGGCTCTTGATCCACTCGACATCTTTCCAATTGAGCGTCGGATCGAACTGGCTCGCCGTCCAGGCGGCCAGCGAGTTGACATTCTCCATGCCCTTCACGTGCCCGACGAGGTTGCCGAAGGTCTTGCGCTTGCCCTTGAGGATGGAGAGCGCCCAGGCCGGCTTGGTGGCGATATCGATGATGTTCTTGAGCTTGATCTCCGGCGGCACCGTCATGCCGTTCTTGATGTCGCAGTGACGCTGGCCGAGAATCTGCAGGTCGAGCGTGAGCACCAGCGCGCTGCACTTCGCCGCCGCGGCGCGCGCGATCAACTCGCGGATGAAACCGCGGTCGCGGATCACGTAGACCTGGAACCAGAACGGCTTCTTCACCGCCGCGGCCACGTCCTCGATCGAGCAGATCGACATGGTTGAAAGCGTGAACGGGATGCCCGCCGCCTGCGCCGCACGGCAGGCGAGAATTTCGCCGTCGCCGTGCTGCATGCCGCATAGGCCGATGGGCGCGAGCGCGAGCGGTAGCGAAACCTTCTCGCCCATGATCGTGGTCGAGAGGTCGCGCTGGTCGACGTCGACCAGCACGCGCTGGCGCAGCTTGATGCGCTCAAGGTCGGTGCGATTGGAGTGCAAGGTTTCCTGAGAATAGGACCCCGCTTCCGCATACTCGAAGAAGGCGCGCGGCACCTTGCGGCGGGCGGTCTGCCGCAGGTCCTCGATACAGGTGAAGTTGCGCATGATGGGGGTTCCCTCGGCGTTTTGCCGCCAGCATAACCGTTTCGCCAAAGGAACCAATGGATTGCGGCGGGGACGGCAATCGCCGCGGCCGGCGGAACCGCGAACGCGGTCGGCACGTTAACAAGGAACAATCGCAAGGAGGACTGGCATGGGTATTCCCAACGAGACCGTCACGGAGAACGAAATCGCCGAGAAGCGCCGCCAGGAAGCCCTGGAGGAGCAGAAGGCCGACCAACGCCGCAAGGCCGAAAGGTCGCTTGAGGAAGGACTTGAGGACAGCTTTCCGGCCTCCGATCCGATCAACGTGACGCAGCCCGCGCAAAGCCCGTACGACCGCAAGCCGAAGCGGTAATCCGCGCCGAGGCATTTGCGTTAATCCAGCGCGGCTGGGCTCTCGTTCATTATCACGCGCAATTTGCCGCGATCCTGCGGCGGCCGCCCCTTGAATTGCCTAGTGCTTTGGTCGAAAAGGGCTCAAGTAGAGTGAGTAAGCTGGGGCCTAGCGGCGTATGGCGCGCAAGTATTTCGGCACCGACGGAATTCGCGGCCGCGCGAACGGCGTTATCACGCCAGAGCTTGCATTGCGGGTGGGGCAGGCGGCGGGTCTGGTGTTTCGCCGCGGCGAGCATCGCCACCGTGCGCTGATCGGCAAGGATACGCGGCTCTCCGGCTACATGATCGAGACCGCGCTGGTCGCGGGCTTCACGTCGGTCGGCATGGACGTGCTGCAGACCGGCCCGATCCCGACGCCGGCGGTCGGCATGCTCACGCGCTCGATGCGTGCCGATCTCGGCGTGATGATCTCGGCCTCGCACAATCCGTATGACGACAACGGCATCAAGCTGTTCGGGCCGGACGGCTTCAAGCTCAACGACGACGTCGAGCAGCAGATCGAGACGCTGATCGATGCCGACCTGGGCAAGAAGCTCGCCAAGAGCGCGGACCTCGGACGCGCCCGGCGCATCGATGGCGTGCAGGATCGCTACATCGAGTTTGCCAAGCGCACGCTGCCGAAGAATCTTTCGCTCGAAGGATTGCGCATCGTCATCGATTGCGCGAATGGCGCCGGCTACCGGGTGGCGCCGGAAGCGCTGAAGGAACTCGATGCCGAAGTCCTGGCGATCGGCATCGATCCCGACGGCTTCAACATCAATCACGAGTGCGGTTCGACCGAGCCGGCGGCGCTCTGCCAGAAGGTCAAGGAGATGCGCGCCGATATCGGTATCGCACTCGACGGCGACGCCGATCGGGTGCTGATCGTCGACGAGCGCGGACGGATCGTCGATGGCGACCAGATTCTGGCGGTGATCGCGGAAAGCTGGAAGTCCGACGGACGGCTCGCAAAGCCGGGCGTCGTCGGCACCGTGATGTCCAATCTTGGACTCGAGCGCTATCTCGCAAGCATTGACATTGCGCTCACGCGCACGCCGGTCGGCGACCGCTACGTGCTCGAGCACATGCGCCGGGAAGAACTGAACGTCGGCGGCGAAGCGTCCGGCCACATCATCCTCTCCGACTACACCACCACCGGCGACGGACTGCTCGCCGCCTTGCAGGTGCTCGCCGTGGTGAAGAAGCAGGGCCAGCCGGTGTCGAAAGTCTGCCACCGCTTCGATCCGTTGCCGCAGGTGATGAAGAATGTCCGCTACAAGAGCGGCAAGCCGCTCGAGGACTCCAAGGTTCTTACCGCCATCGAGGACGCGCAGGCGCGTCTCAACGGGCACGGTCGTCTGGTGATCCGGCCGTCCGGCACCGAGCCGGTGATCCGCGTGATGGGCGAGGGCGACGACAAGCTGCTGATCGAGGAAGTCGTCGACGGCATCGTCGAGGCGCTGACCGCCGCAGCGGCGTAAGGTGCTGCCTGCACACCCTGATTTCTGGCGTCAGCGCAGGGCGGCAACCTCTGCTGCGCTTCGGCACTGCACAACCAAGATTAGAATACGTGCAAATACGGAGATTACCTTTTGCCTGGATCGGTGCCATAAGGTATCGATAGTTACAGAATGAACTAAAAAATCAGGGTTGGACGCCGGCGGCCATGATTGTTTGTTCCTGCAACGTGTTGAGCGACAACGATGTGCGCAAGGTCGTGGACGGGGCAAAGCCCCGGACGGCCGGTCAGGTGTACGGCTGCCTCGGCTGTAGCGCGCAGTGCGGACGGTGCGCCCGCACCATTCGCCGAATCATGGACGAGGCGCTGGCGGGTGCCTGTGGTCCGGGCTGCCAGTGCTGCCCGAGCGGCCAGCACCGCGAATAAGTTCCAGCTTTGATTTGAATAGCTGAGTTGCGGCGGGATTCGGCCCGTCCCCTTGCCGTGCTGCACCCATCAGATTAGAGTTGTTCCAAATTTGCCGGTCCCGCCGGCAATCCTCAAATCTGGTCAGGGATCGGCATCATGAAGGGCGACGCGAAAGTCATTGAGTATCTCAACCGCGGCCTGCGACACGAACTGACCGCCATCAACCAATATTGGCTGCACTACCGGCTGCTGGAAAATTGGGGCTTCAAGGCGCTGGCGAAATACTGGCGCAAGGAATCGATCGAGGAGATGGAGCACGCCGACAAGCTGATCGAGCGAATCATCTTCCTCGACGGCTTTCCGAATCTGCAGGTGCTCGATCCGCTGCGCATCGGACAGAACGTCAAGGAGGTACTCGACTGCGACCTCGCGGCCGAGATGTCGGCGCGCGCGCTCTATCAGGAAGCCGCGACGCACTGCCATTCCGTCAAGGATTATGTGACGCGCGATCTGTTCGAGAAGCTCATGCACGACGAGGAAGAGCATATCGACTTCCTCGAGACGCAGATCGGCCTCGTCGGCAATCTCGGCGTCGAGCTGTATTCCCAGCATCACATGGGCAAGCTCGACGACAGCAGCAGTTGATCGCTGGTATTCGGGACTTTCTGCAGCGCGCGGCCTCGCCGCTCCTCATGCTGAGGAGCGCACCTACCTCTGCGCAATCACTCGCGCATTGCGTCATTGCGAGCCGAAGGCGAAGCAATCCAGAAGAGTTCGAGAAGCCGCAGAAGAAGTTGGATTGCTTCGTCGCTGACGCTCCTCGCAACGACGGCCGCGACAAGCCAGCGGCGCGCCGCAAAAATTAACGAAGATTAAAATTCGCGGTTAAAAAGTAAGGTTAAGTCTCATTTAACGGTTTGCTGGCATGTTCGTCTCATCGGTTCATCCTTGAGGGGTCTCAGCCCCTGCCGGACGAGAGGACGATTGTCATGCTTCGTAAAGCTATCCTGGCGCTCGCTGGAGCGACGACACTACTCAGCACTGCAGCCCTCGCGGCTGATCTCCCGCCGCCGCTGCCGCCGCCCATGATGATGCCGGCTCCGGTGGTGGTCACCGGCGGCTGGTACATCCGCGGCGACGTCGGCATCGCGCAGAAGTCGTTCAGCGATTTCAGCCACACCCAGACCAATCCGGGATTCGTCTGGCCGGCGAGCTGGCGCATCGACCAGAAGGACATCGCGGACGCGGCCTTCGTCGGCTTCGGCGTCGGCTATGCCTGGAACAACTGGCTGCGCTTCGACATCACCGGTGAATACCGCATGAAGGAAGCCTTCAAGGTCGTCGGCAGCTACACCGAGTTCTGCCCGGGCGGCCGCTGCTTCGACGTCTACGAAGGCAATCATTCGAACTGGCTGGTGCTGGCCAACGCCTACATCGATCTCGGCACCTGGTGGTGCCTCACGCCGTTCGTCGGCGCGGGCGTCGGCGCGGCCTACCACAAGTTCACCGGTCTCACCGACGTCGGCCATATCTCCGGACCCGGCACGACCGGCTTCGGCTACGCCTCGACCGATTCGACGAAGTGGAGCATGGCCTGGGCGCTGCATGCCGGTCTCGCCTACAACGTCACCAACAACTTCAAGGTCGAGTTGGCCTACCGCTACGTCAACTTCGGCACGCTCGACACGCCGATCATCGACTGCGCGTCGGCGGGTTGCGCCGGAACCGGCGGGCCGCGCGCCTTCTACTCCTTCACCAACTACTACACGCAGGACATCAAGATCGGCATGCGCTGGATGTTGCAGCAGGACGCGCCGGCCTACCTGCCGCCGCCGGTCATGCGCAAAGGCTGATCGCCGAGCGAACGAGTTGCGAATGCGAACGGCGCGGGAAATCTCCCGCGCCGTTTTTCGTTGTGGGCGATGACCGTTCATTCGTTGGCGTGACTACGCGATGTCGGTGCGACGCGGGCAGGGATGCATTTTAATTGTCTCAAAGCGGGACACCCCGGGCGCAAAGCTAACCGCTCATTAAGGTTAATCATTCATGATCAGGGGTGCGCGGATCGAATCCGCGAAACGGATTTGTGGAGCACATGGGGCCGTCATGCGTCGCTTGCTCGTAGCTGTTGCCCTGATCGCCACGCTATCGGATGCGTCGGCCGGTGATTTCGACCTTCCGATTCTCCGCGGCTCGGAGCCGGTCGCGCCGATCGGCCCCGTGCCGCCGATCGGTCCGATGGTGTCGCGCTGGGGTGGCTTCTTTGCCGGCGGGCAGGTCGGCATGGGCGTTGCGAACATGGATTTCTCCAATGCGACGCAATCGCTGGTGGCGCACGAGCTGCGCGACCTGCCCTGGAAAATGAAAACCATCCTTCGACCTGGAAGGTGCTCGGCCAGGGCGATACCCGCTCCGCGGCGTACGGCGGCTTCGTCGGCTACAACAATCCCTGGGAGATGCATGATCATCGGCGTGGACTTCAACTGGAGCCGAATCAATTTCTCGATCGATGCTCCGGTCTCGCCGATCAGCCGCTCGTCCGCACCACGTCGAACGGCAACTGTCTACGCGACTGACGATCAACGGCGCCGCCTCGATGCGCATCATCGATTTCGGCATGCTGCGGGTGCGCGCCGGCGTCGATCTTGGCAACGTCCTGCCCTACGCTGGCATCGGCGTCGCAGTCGGGCGGGCAGATGTCTTCCGCACCGCCACCTGCGTCCGGGCACCGAGATCGGTGCCGATGGCAATCGACCACAGGTCATAACGCCGTTCTCTTCACCGAGACCGAGACCAAGTCCAGCGCCCTGATCTACGGCTGGTCGCTGAGCGGCGGCGTCGACGTCATGATCATGCCGAACGTCTTCATGCGCGCCGAATATGAATTCGTGAACTTCGTGCCGTTTGGAGTTCGTACGCGATAACACCGACTAGATTCGCGTACTCGACGGAATCAAGGCCAGCGTCAACACCGGCGCGCCTCGGCGTCGGCTTCAAGTTCTGATTCGCTGATCCTTCGGCCGTCCACAGCTGAGCGGTCCCGGCCGCCACCGGGCGCCGCCACGCGCTTGACTGCGCACGTCTCCTTCCTTATGTCCGGCGGTGGGACACCCCTCCCCACCGAGGGGCACCTATCTGGAAGGATAGAGACATGGCCAATACGACGCCCGGAATGCGGCCGGCCGTTCCGCACTTCTCTTCCGGCCCCTGCGCCAAGCGCCCCGGCTGGAGCCTCCAAGCCCTCACCGACGCACTGCTCGGACGTTCGCACCGGTCGAAGATCGGCAAGGCGAAGCTCAAGCGCGCCATCGACCTGACCCGGGAAATTCTCGAAGTCCCCGCCGACTATCGCATCGGCATCGTGCCGGCGTCCGACACCGGCGCGGTCGAGATGGCGATGTGGTCGCTGCTCGGCGCCCGGCCGGTCACGATGCTGGCCTGGGAATCCTTCGGCGAAGGCTGGGTGAGCGATGTCGCCAAGGAGCTCAAGCTCAAGGATGTGACTGTGCTCAAGGCCGGTTACGGCGAGCTTCCCGACCTCGCCAAGGTCGATCCGAATTCCGACGTGGTGTTCACCTGGAACGGCACCACCTCGGGCGTGCGGGTGCCGAATGCCGACTGGATCAAGGCCGACCGGCAGGGCCTCACCATCTGCGACGCCACCTCGGCGTGTTTTGCGCAATCGCTTGAATGGTCAAAGCTCGATGTCGTCACCTTCTCCTGGCAGAAGGTGCTGGGCGGCGAGGCCGCGCACGGCATGATCGTGCTCTCGCCGCGCGCGGTGACAAGGCTTGAAAGCTACAATCCGCCCTGGCCGCTGCCGAAAATCTTCCGCATGACCAAAGGCGGCAAGATCAACGAGGGCATCTTCGTCGGCGAGACCATCAACACGCCCTCCATGCTGTGCGTCGAGGATTATCTCGACACCCTCGACTGGGCGAAATCGGTCGGCGGGCTCAAGGCCACGATCGCGCGCTGCGATGCCAACGCCAAGGTCATCGCCGACTGGGTGGCACGCACGCCCTGGATCGATTTCCTCGCGAAGGAGCCATCGCAACGCTCCAACACCTCGGTCTGCCTGAAGGTCGTCGACCCCGGCGTGCTGAAGCTTGCCGGCCGACGCGCAGGCGGCGTTCGTGAAGGGCATCGCGGCTGCGCTCGAGAAGGAAGGCATTGCGTACGACATCGACGCCTATCGCGATGCGCCGCCGGGCCTTCGCATCTGGTGCGGTGCCACGATCGAGGCGTCCGACGTCGAGGCAGTCACGCAATGGCTCGACTGGGCCTTCGCCAACAGCAAGGACGCGCTCGCGAAGGCGGCGTAGCACCGGTTGTCGTCCCCGCGAAAGCGGAGACCCATCTTTCAACAAGCATATGCGTGACGTGGGTCCCCGCTTTCGCGGGGACGACACTGAAATAAAGGCCAAGGCCATGCCCAAAGTCCTCATCTCCGACGCCCTCTCGGATGCCGCCGTGCAGATTTTCAAGGACCGCGGCGTCGAGGTCGATTTCCAGCCCAAGCTCGGCGGCGACAAGGAGAAGCTCGCGGAGCTGATCGGCAAGTTCGACGGGCTCGCGATCCGCTCGGCCACCAAGGTCACCGCCAAGCTGCTCGATGGCGCCAAGCACCTCAAGGTGATCGGTCGTGCCGGCATCGGCGTCGACAACGTCGACATTCCGGCCGCCACCGCCAAGGGCGTGATCGTGATGAACACCCCGTTCGGCAACTCGATCACCACTGCCGAGCACGCCATTACGCTGATGCTCGCGCTCGCCCGCCAGATCCCGCAGGCCGATACCTCCACCCAGGCCGGCAAGTGGGAGAAGAACCGCTTCATGGGCGTCGAGATCACTTCGAAGACACTCGGCGTGATCGGCTGCGGCAATATCGGCTCGATCGTAGCCGATCGTGCGATAGGTCTGCGCATGCGGGTGATCGCCTACGACCCGTTCCTGTCGCCCGAACGGGCATTGGAGCTGGGCGTCGAGAAAGTCGCGCTCGACGAGCTGATTCGCCGCGCCGATTTCATCACGCTGCACACGCCGCTCACCGAGAAGACCAAGAACATCATCGACGCCAAGGCGATCGCCGCCATGAAGAAAGGCGTGCGCATCGTCAATTGCGCGCGCGGTGGGCTGGTCGACGAAGCGGCGTTGCGAGCGGCGCTCGATTCCGGTCAAGTCGCGGGCGCCGCCTTCGACGTGTTCACCGAGGAGCCCGCCAACAAGAACCCGCTGTTCGGCCATCCGAACGTGGTGTGCACGCCGCATCTCGGCGCCGCGACGACCGAGGCTCAGGAGAACGTCGCGTTGCAGGTTGCCGAGCAGATGTCGGACTATCTGTTGCGCGGCGCGATCTCCAACGCGGTGAACTTCCCGTCGATCACCGCCGAGGAGGCGCCGCGGCTCAAACCGTTCGTCGACCTCGCCGAGAAGCTCGGCTCGTTCGCCGGCCAGTTGACCGAGAGCGGCATCGCCAAGGTGCAGATCTCCTACGAGGGCGTGGTCGCCGGCATGAACACCAAGGCGCTCACCTCGGCGGCAATCGCCGGTCTGTTGCGGCCGATGCTGCAGGACATCAACGTCGTATCGGCGCCGATCATCGCCAAGGAGCGCGGTATCGTGATCGAGGAGATGACGCGCGAGAGCCACAGCGATTACGAGAGCCTGATCACCGTGACCGTCACCACCGAGCGGCAGTCGCGCCATGTCTCCGGCACGGTATTCGCCGACGGCCGCCCGCGCGTCGTCAACATCAAGGGTATCCGCATGGACGCGGAATTCGGCCCGTCGATGATCTACATCACCAACCTCGACAAGCCGGGATTCATCGGCCGCTTCTCCTCGACCCTGGGCGAGGCCGGCATCAACATCGCGACCTTCCACGTCGGCCGCGATGCGCCCGGCGGCAACGCCATCGCGCTGATCGAGATCGACGGCGAACTGCCGCCCGCGGTGCTCGCGCAGGTGCGCGCGCTGCCACAGGTGCAGGGGGCGCGGCCGCTGAAGTTTTGATGGTGGGCACAAGGTTGCCGTCATGCCCGCGCTTGTCGCGGGCATCCACGTCTTGACGACGCGACCGAAGTAAGACGTGGATGGCCGGGACACCAGGGCGTTTACGCCCGTCTTCGACGGGCTGTGCCCGGCCATGACGTCGAGAGCGCGCAGGCCATCCCGATATTTGCTCCCGCTCGCGCGAGCCGCTAGGTATCCCCCATGGAAATGCAATTCTGGACGGACCAGCGCGCGACGCTGCGCGACCTGCTCAAGGGCGACCGCGAGCGCTTTCTGCATTGGCCGCTGATCACCGGCACCATGTTCTATCTGCCGCCGCCGGACGAACTGCAATATCTGCAAGGCCTGCCGAACTGGCCGTTCATCCAAAAGCTGATCAAGGACCCCGGCGTCGGCGGCGCCGATCTCGATCCGGTGCTGAAGACCAACGGCAACATCATCCACCACGCCTATTCGATCTTCCGGTTCGAGGATGCCGTCGGCCATGCGCTGGCCGGCGACGAAACCATCCTGGAGATCGGCGGCGGCTACGGCAACTTCTGCCGTCTCCTGTTGAAGCGCGGCTTCTCCGGCCGTTATGTCATCTACGACCTGCCCGAGTTCCAGCAATTGCAGGAATGGTATCTTGGCCGCACGCTCGCGCTGGACGAGCGCAAGCAGGTGAATTTTGTGAAGGAGCTGCCGGAACGCGCCGACACGGTGGTCGGACTGTGGTCGATCAGCGAAATGCCGTTTGCGTTGCGCGACCGCATCAAGGCGCTGGCGCCGAAATATTTCCTCATCGGTTATCAGCAGGAGTTTTTCGGCCTCGACAACGTCGAATATTTCAAGCGCTGGTCCGAGGACGAAGCCTACCGCTGGGTGCACGTCGCCATTCCGCACATCAAGGACAACTACTACCTGTTCGGCGCCCGGCGCTAAGCGCGATCGCGTTCAGAAACGGTGGAGAGCGAGACGGACATGCGGCGGGCGACAATCGGCTCCCTGGATCTGGCGGTGATCGACGAGAACAACGCGGATACCCAGTTCCTCTATGACGAGACGTTCGTCTCGCAGATCTATCACCACAAGGAGATGCGCTTTCCGAGCAGCCCGACGATCATGGACGTCGGTGCGAACATCGGCGTCTACACGATCTGGGCGCATCGCCAATATCGGCCGCGCGCCATCTATGGTTACGAGGCGAGCCCGCGCACGTTCGCGTATCTGGAGGACAACGTCCGCCGCCTCGTCGATCAGGACGTCACCAAGGTCGCGCTCTTCAACCAGGCGGTGGCGAGCCGCGGCGGCGAAACGCTCG
Source organism: uncultured Alphaproteobacteria bacterium (assembly GCA_963749815.1). GTDB lineage: Bacteria > Pseudomonadota > Alphaproteobacteria > Rhizobiales > Xanthobacteraceae > VAZQ01. The sequence goes on from CAVVON010000014.1 coordinate 115,221, forward strand.
TGCTGCATCAACCGAGCAACATTTCGGGCCTCGCCACCCTGCTTGACGAAAAGCCAGGTCACCTGGCTCGCCGACGCGGCGGCCGCGAAGGAACTGGAGACCTACGACGTGACGACCACCACGGTGTCCGAGCAGATCGCCGCGCATCGGATCGAGCAGGTCGACATGCTCAAGATCGACGTGGAGGGTTATTTCCTCGAGGTGCTGAAGGGCATCGCGCCGCACGATGTCGGCAAAATCCGCAATATGGCGATCGAACTCGACTTCCTGCCGGAGACGGGAATCAGGCCCGACGATGTCGAGGCCATGTTGCAGGGCATGGGCTTCCGCACCGACTGCCTCGACCGCTCGCTCGACAACAACCTGATCTTCCACGCCTGGCGGGCGTGAAGCCGCTCGTCTGCACTACGCGCGCGGCCGTCCCCGCCTCTTGGCCCTCATCCTGAGGAGGGCGCGAAGCGCCCGTCTCGAAGGATGATCACAGGCGTTGAATGTGCGGTCATGCTTCGAGACGGCGGCCACAGCAGGCGCAGCCTGCGTACACTTGGCTGCGGTGCCGCCGCCTCAGTACGAGGGCAGCCGCTTGCGGCGTCGCGCCGCGCCCCCGGGGAGCCCGCCGCCATATTGCCGCCGGATGGCCATGGGGAAAGCGGAATTGATAGGTGTTGTTTACGCGGGCGACGGGGAAAGGACGACGTGGATATGGACCGGTCTCCCCGACCGGACGAAGAGGCCTGCACGGCGCTCGCGCCTTGCTTGCGGGGCCGTCATCCGCTATCCCGTGAACGCCCGATCTGCCGGCAAGTCATTGTCTCTGCGAGACTATCCCGGGCGTCGGCCGCACCGAGGAAAGGCGTCGCATGGCCAATGTGGTCGTGGTGGGCTCCCAGTGGGGAGACGAGGGGAAGGGCAAGATCGTCGATTGGCTGTCCGAGCAGGCCGATATCGTCGTGCGTTTCCAGGGCGGCCATAACGCCGGCCACACTCTCGTTATCGACGGCGTCACCTACAAGCTCTCGCTGCTGCCCTCCGGCGTGGTGCGCGGCGGCAAGCTCTCGATCATCGGCAACGGCGTCGTGCTCGACCCGCATGCGCTCGTCGAAGAAATCCGACGGCTCGCCGAACAAGGCGTCAAGGTCACGCCGCAAAGCCTGCGTATTGCCGAGAACGCAACCTTGATATTGCCCTTGCACCAGGAGCTCGACGCAATTCGCGAATCCGCAAGCGCGCTGACGCGCGTCGGCACGACGCGGCGCGGCATCGGTCCGGCCTACGAAGACAAGGTCGGGCGGCGGGCGATCCGCGTCATGGATCTCGCCGACCTGGAGTATGCTCAACGGCAAGATCGATCGCCTGCTCTCGCACCACAATGCCTTGCGCCGGGGACTCGGCCTTGCCGAGGTCACGCCCGAAGCGATCTACGACGATCTCGCCGCGGTCGCCCCCAAGGTGCTGCCCTACATGGATTCGGTCTGGTCGCTGCTCGACGAGAAGCGGCGGGAAGGCAAGCGCATCCTGTTCGAAGGCGCACAGGGAGCGCTGCTCGACATCGACCACGGGACCTACCCGTTCGTGACCTCCTCGAATACCGTCGCGGCGCAGGCGGCGACCGGCTCCGGCCTCGGTCCGGGCGCGATCGATTACGTGCTCGGCATCTGCAAGGCCTACACGACCCGGGTCGGGGAGGGGCCGTTCCCGACCGAGCAGAAGAACGAGATCGGCAAGCTTCTGGGCGAGCGCGGGCGCGAATTCGGCGTCGTCACGGGCCGTCCGCGGCGCTGCGGCTGGTTCGATGCCGTGCTCGTGCGCCAGACCGTAAAGACTAGCGGAATCAATGGCTTGGCACTCACCAAGCTGGATATTCTGGATGGCCTTGCGGAGGTCAAAGTGTGCGTGGCCTATCGGCTCGACGGGCGCGAGATCGACTATCTGCCGGCGAGCGAGCACGCGCAGGCGCGGGTCGAGCCGGTCTACGAGACGGTCGGCGGCTGGCAGGAGCCGACGGCCCGGGCGCGCTCCTGGGCCGATCTGCCCGCGCAGGCGATCAAGTATGTCCGCCGGGTCGAGGAACTGGTCGGTTGCCCGGTGACGCTCCTGTCGACTAGTCCGGAGCGCGAGGACACCATCCTGATGCAGAACCCGTTCGAGCAGTAACCCGGCAGAAATTCCACAAGCGAACCGAGAGCGAACCGAGTAAGCTCAACCCAATGGCCGATTATTACCCGCTCATATCCCGTGCGGTCGCCGGTCTGGAGAAGAACAACGGCGAGAACCGCCGTGCGCTTTACGAGCGCGCGCGGGCGGCGTTGATCGCCCAGTTGCGCGGCGTGACGCCGGCCTTGCCGGAGTCGGACATCACGCGCGAACGCCTCGCGCTCGAGGAATCGATCCGCAAGGTCGAGGCGGAAGCCGCGCGGCAATTCGACACGTCGCGCAACCAGTCGGCGTCGCGGCCGCGGATGCCGGACCCGCCAAGCCGCGGCGAGGATGCGCCGCGCGCTCCGGCCTTCGTGCCGTCACCGCCATCCCGTCCGGCCGCCGCCGCAGATGCCGCGCATGCGCGCGCCCGAGCCCGACCGCTGGGACGATCAGCCGCCCGCCCCGCCGCCGCGTCCGGCGCCCTATCAGGGGCGTGGCGAAATGCCTTTGTCGTCGCGACGGCCTGCGCCGCCGCTGATGCCGAGTGCCGCGCAAAGCGATTCGATCTTCGACCGTTCGCCGCCCGAGCCATTGCCCGAGCCACCGCCGCCGCCGCCGTCGATGCCGCCGCGCCATCCGTTGCGCCGGCCGATGTCGGATCGGCGCTCGGGCGCCGAGGCCGGGCTGCAGGACATGCGCGACGTCGTCAGCGAGGCGAACGAACTCGGCGGCGCGTCGGCGCGCGCGGCGCAGTCGGCGCGCGATGCCTACGCGGCGGTGCCGCCTGCGGCGGAGTATGAGCGGCGCGAGCCGCGCATGCTCGATCCGCACGAGCATGACCTGCGCGGGGTGCCGGGCGACTTCCAGGAGCCGATGCTCGAGCCGTCGTTCACGCACGACGAGGAACGTCCACCGTTGCCGCGCTCGCGCCAGCCGCAGCCGATCGCTCCGGACGAAGACGCCGAGCCCAAGCGGCGTTCGCTGCGTCCGCAGCGCTCCTATCGCGAGTGGATCAAGGGCGCCGCCGTGGTCGCGGCGGTCGCGCTGGTGGGCGGTGTTTTGCTCTCGCAGTGGCCGAACGCGGTCGCGCTCTATCAGAAGTTCCGCGCGCCGCAGACCGCCGAGGCGCCCAACGCGCCCGCGCCCTCCTCACGGTCGTCCAAGATCGCCGACCGGATCGAGCCCGGCGTGCAGCCGAGCCAGAACGCGGCGCCCACCGCGCCGGGCGCCGCCCCGGGCGCGGCGGTCGCGCAGAAGGTGGTGCTGTACGAGGAAGATCCGGCCGATCCGAACGGCAAGCGCTTCGTCGGTTCGGCGATCTGGCGCACCGAGACGATCTCGCCCGGCCCCGGTCAGCCTCCCGAACTCGCGATACGCGCCGACGTCGACATCCCCGACCGCAAGCTCGCGATGACCTGGTCGCTCCGCCGCAACACCGACAAGAGCCTGCCGGCAAGCCACACGGTCGAGATCACCTTCAAGCTGCCGCCGGACTTTCCCTCGGGCGGCATCTCCAACGTGCCCGGCATCCTGATGAAGCAGGCCGAGCAGACGCGCGGCGTGCCGCTCGCCGGCCTCGCCGTCAAGGTGACCACCGGCTTCTTCCTGATCGGCCTCTCCGCCGCCGACGCCGACAAGGAACGCAACCTGCAACTGCTCAAGGAGCGCGCCTGGTTCGACATCCCGGTGGTCTACAACAACAACCGCCGCGCCATCCTGGCGATCGAGAAGGGCACGCCCGGCGACCGCGCGTTCGCCGAAGCCTTCAAGGCGTGGAAGCAGTAGCGGCGCGCGTAGCGCCACGCGATAGGCGTGGCGAGCCAGATCGCGACCAGCGCCGCAGCGGCTTGAATCCGCAGCCGACCTGGGCGTCATTTGCTCCAGAGTTGCAGAAGCGATTCGACCTCGCCGCGCGCATCGGAAGCTGAGGCCGCGCGAATTCCTCGTCCGTGATGAGAGCGAACTGGCGCAGCGAAGCGAGCTGAGGCATGGCCGCCGACCGCCGCGGGCTGTCGAACGTGCGCGCCAATTGTTGGTCGCGCTGCTGGATCAGGCGATAAATCGCCAGGTAGCGTTCGTGCTGGGTCTTCTGGGCGTCCGCCCGCAGGCGCACGATCTCGTCCAGCGCCCGCTCGCAGAACCGCTCCAGCGCCAGCTCTTGCAGCTCCCGGAACGTTTTCCAATCCGACTCGGCGATGCCAGGCATGGCGCTCTGCGATTCTTGCCGCCGGCGATGCGTATCCGGCGAGCACCACCGTCCAACGCTTTGGGTCCATCGCGCGCCGATACTGGCGGTCGGCCATTATCCTCTTGTCATATGGCCGGGCCATGACGGACCTGTGGGCAAGGATGGTTGAGCGGAAGCGAAATCCATCACCTTCCCGGCGTGCTGACGTGATGGGTTTGGCTGTGCTCAACCATCTACGAGCGCCTTAGGGTGCCGCGGCGATAGCGCAGCGCCTGCGCTATGCACCTGTCACCGCAGGACGCCGCGTTCCGGGCTGGTTCTCGCGGAATCGACCGGGCTCGCAGTTCGAGTGGATGCGCGGGCTTGCGGCTCCAGCACTGGATGTCGGCCGCTGCTGGCAGACTTCGTGGCGGTCGACCGCGAGCACGGCCATCAAGCCCACAATGAGCGTGCCGACGATAACGAGAAACTGCCTGTTGGTGATCATTGCGCCAGTCTCGATCCAGGCGCCGCGAAATGCTGGCGCGGCTCAAAAGCGTCAGCGAGATCGATGCGCAAGGACGGCTGCGACAGTCGCGAACCGCGGCGCCGCCCGCCGCGCCGTTGCGCGTTGGCGAGATTTCCCGCCGCGCATTCGTCCGCGGGCGCGGGTGCGGGTGCTGTGAAACCGCGAGTGAGCGTCAATGATAGCGAGACGCGCTGCATGCGCCGCGCACTCGGTTGCCCTCTCCCCTTGCGGGAGAGGGTGCCGAGCGAAGCGAGGCGGGTGAGGGGTTTCTTGCGAGAGTCTTTCAAGGGAGCCCTCACCCGGCTCGCCTGTTTTCGCTGCGCTCAAACAGGCTCGCCACCCTCTCCCGACGCAAGTCGGGCTTGCCCGACTTGCGCAACATGCTGCGGAACCCGGGCAAGCCCGGGTTCCGTGGGAGAGGGTGTTCGAGTTCGTGGCCACAGTTTTAGAGTAGACGCGCTGACAGGCGGCGTGCACCGCAAAGCGCGACGGCGGTCAGTGCACCGCCAGAGCGGCCGCGGCCTGCGGCTGCTCCATCGTGGCGACGCGGTTCTTCACCGCCTTCTGCACCTTCTCGAAGGCGCGCACTTCGATCTGCCGGACGCGCTCGCGGGAGACGCCGAACTCTTCGGCGAGGTCCTCGAGCGTGATCGGGTCGTCGGCCAGCCGGCGCGCTTCGAAGATGCGCCGCTCACGGTCGTTGAGCACCGAGAGCGCCTCGCCGAGCGCCTTGCGGCGATTGTCGGCTTCCTGGTTCGCCACCATGCGGGATTCCTGGCTGACGCTGTCGTCAACCAGCCAGTCCTGCCATTCGCCGGTGTCACCCTCTTCACGAATAGGCGCGTTGAGCGACACATCGCCGCCAAGGCGGCGGTTCATGTCGACCACGTCCTGCTCGGTGACGCCGAGCCGCTTGGCGATGAGCTTGACCTGGTCGGGGCGCAGGTCGCCCTCTTCCAGCGCCGAGATCTTGCTCTTGGCCTTGCGCAGGTTGAAGAACAGCTTCTTCTGGTTCGCGGTCGTGCCCATTTTCACGAGCGACCACGAGCGCAGGATGTATTCCTGGATGGCGGCCTTGATCCACCACATGGCGTAGGTGGCGAGCCGGAAGCCTTTCTCGGGCTCGAACCGCTTCACCGCCTGCATCAGGCCGACGTTGCCCTCCGAAATAACTTCGGAAATCGGCAGGCCATAACCGCGGTAGCCCATTGCAATTTTTGCAACAAGCCTCAAATGGCTGGTGACAAGCTTGTGGGCGGCGTCTCGATCGCCGTGCTCACGCCAGCTCTTAGCGAGCATGTATTCTTCCTGCGGTTCCAACATGGGAAACCGCCGGATCTCTTCGAGATATCGGGTAAGGCCGGATTCTGCGTTCAGAATCGGCAGTGCTGTAGCTTGGGCCATTTTAGCGCCCTCCTTCTAGTAGCCCCCGGATATCCGGCGGGCGGGTTCACGCCGCCGCTCCCCGAGCCGACGGCGCGCATCCTTCGTTGCGACCGCGAGTTTGATCGCGGTGCAACATTACATGAAAAGTGCAGGCGAAAGGAAGTTAACTCCGCGTCACGTCGTCGTGACCCTGTCGTGTACATCTAAGCCTTTGATCGACCGTTACCTTTTTCGGTCGAACTGTGCACTTTCCGTCCTCAGGCCTTGACGTAAACGCGCCAGGTCGGGCGGAAGCTCCGCCCGAAACTCGAGTTCATGACCCCCCACCGGATGTTCCATAGCGAGTAAATAGGCATGCAGCGCCTGCCTTCCAAGGCCGTCCAGGGCGACGCGGGATTCGGGTCCGAGGTGTTGCACTTTTGTCTTGAAGCCCGGGCCGTAGACGTCGTCGCCCATGAGCGGGTGCCCGATCGCCGCCAGATGGACCCTGATCTGGTGGGTCCGGCCGGTTTCCAGCCGGCAGGCGAGGAGGCTCGCGACCGGCTTGCCGTCGGTGCCGACGTAACGCTCCAGCACCTCATAATGAGTAATGGCCTCGCGCCCGCCCTCGCGCACCGCCATCTTGTCGCGCGCCTTCGGGTGACGGTCGATCGGTTTGTCGATCGTGCCTTTGGGACGGTCCGGCACCCCCCAGACAAAGGCGAGGTAGCCGCGCCGCAACGGCCCCTCCCGGCCGTGGTCGGCGAACTGCTTGGCCAATGACCGGTGCGCGCTGTCGGTCTTCGCCACCACCATCACCCCGGTGGTATCCTTGTCGAGGCGGTGCACGATGCCGGGCCGCCGCACACCCCCGATCCCCGACAGGCTCTCGCCGCAATGGGCGATCAGCGCATTCACCAAGGTGCCGGTCCAGTTGCCGGCGGCGGGGTGGACCACCAGCCCCCGGGGCTTGTTGATCACGATGATCGCCTCGTCCTCGTAGACCACATCGAGGGGAATCGCCTCGGGTAGCGGCAGCGGGTCCTCCGGCGGAGGCAGTTCAAGCGCAATCGTCGCGCCGGCGTTGACGTGGTGGCCGGGATCGCGGATCGTGCGGCCGTCGATCGCGACACGGCCGTCGAGGATCAGCGCCTTGTGGCGCGAGCGCGAGAGTTCGGCGACGCGCGCGGCGAGCACGCGGTCGAGCCGCTCGCCGGCTTCGGCGGCCGCGACCTGAAATTCCTCGCTGCGGTTTGGCATCTCGCCCAAATTCTGCGTTCCGCTGGGGCTCTGCAACTCGCTCATGACCGATACGGACGACGAAAAGCCTCTCGATCCAGCGGCCGCGCGCATGGTCGCACGGGTGCGCTGGCTGATGATCGTTTCCGGCCTCACCACCATGCTGGCGGTCGCGGCCGTCATCGGAGTGATCGGCTATCGCGTTTTCCGCTCGGGGGGAAGCGCGCCGCCGACCGAGGTGACGACGCTCCTGCCCAAGGGGGCACGGATCGTGACGACCGCGGTGGCCGACGACCGCCTGGTGGTGACGGTCGAGATCAACGGCGCGATCGAAATCCGCACCTTCGATCTGCGGACCTTGCAGCCGGCCGGGCGGCTGCGCTTCGCGACCGAGCCGTGATTCGTGGCCGGGCCGTGACGCCGGGCTCGGCTCCAGCCGGCCGAGGCCAGTCGCTCGATTTGATGCCCAATCGGCAGTTCAAGCACCGACGCCGGGGTTGCGCTTGCCAGGCCGGCGGTCTATTTCGAGACGGCGCTTTCGCGTCTGCTCCCTTCGTCTAGCGGCCCAGGACGTCGCCCTCT
>CAVVON010000015.1:0-128768 GCA_963749815.1 uncultured Alphaproteobacteria bacterium
GATATCGCTAGGGAGAGTTCTCCCTGTTCTTTCCGTCTAGCGGTTACGAAGAGCCCCGGGAGTTCCCCGGGGTTCTTTTCATTTCATCTCGGTGCCGGTGACTTCCGTGCTGCATTGCGCCGAAGTCCCGCACCAAACGGTCGATGTGGTAAAGTCGAGGATGGGCGCGGTAGCTTGGGGCCTGTTGGCCAACGCCCCGTTTCCCATCCCCGCTCATCGAACCGGACGTGCCGATCTCCGGCATCCGGCTCTCCGACTGGCTTCACCGCAAAGCCCACGACGGGGCAGTCCGGGGCAGACGTTCCAGACACAGCACGCCGCGTTCTCGATGGATCACATCGAACGTGAATCGGCGATTGCCGCGCCCTGCCACCTTGTGCCGTCGGGCGAGGAATGCGCGCACCCGGTCGCGGACGAAGTGGTCGACGCTGCGGGATGCCTGAACGCGTGTCCCGTAGCAGAAGTAGTTGGACCAGCCGCGCAGTGACCTGTTCAGCTCGTCGCACACTTTCAGCCACGGATCGGTGTTGCTAGGCACCAGCAAGTCGCGGATCTTCGCCTTCAACCGTTGCACGCTTTTCTTCGAGGGGCTGGTATTCATGCACAGGCGCACGGTCGACTTGTATGGATGATGCAGGCCGAACGTGTAGCCAAGGAAGTCGAAGCGCTCCTTGTGGGCGTCCCTCAGCGAGGTCTTGGCCTCGTTGATTGTCAGCCCGAGCCGCGTCATCACCGCCTTCGTCCACGCCAAGGCCTCGGCCGCACATCTGCGACTGAGGATGACGAAGTCGTCGGCATAGGAGACGACGTGGGCCCGGAAGGCCTCGCCGCAGCCGGACAGACGCCAATGCTTCAGGAACCGGTTCATGTAGATGTTGGCGAGTAGTGGGCTTGCAACGCCGCCTTGCGGCGTGCCGCATTTGTTGCCCTTGCCACCGCTCATGCGCCGGGTTCCGTCAGCATCCCGCTCCTCGATCGGCGCCCTGAGCCACATCTTGATGAGGCGCAGGACGTGACGATCCACGACACGTCGGGCCACTGATTTCAGTAGCTGGGAGTGCGGAATCGAATCGAAGTAGCGGGACAAGTCGGCATCTACGACATCGGTGTAACCCCGGCTCAGATGCCGGTGCACTTGCCTGACCGCGGCTACCGCCCCACGAGCGGGCCGGTAGCCATAGGCATTGTCCTCGAAGTCGGCCTCGAAGATCGGTTCGAGCACGAGCTTGGCGGCGGTCTGGATCACCCGATCCCGGATCGTCGGAATGCCGAGCGGTCGCTCGCCTCCGTCCGGCTTCGGTATCATCACCCGCCGCACCGGATCGGGCCGATACGTCTTCGAGATCAGTTCCTCGCGCAAGCCCGCCAACCATCCGTCCAGGCCCTGCTCCTCGATCTGTGCAAAAGTAATTCCGTCCACGCCCGGAGCCCCCGCATTGCTGCGAGCGCGCCGATAGGCATGGAGTAGGATATCCTCGCGGCAAATCTTGTCGTAGAGCACATAGAAGCGGAAGGCGGGCTCCGCCTTCGCCTTGCAATAGAGCTTCCTCTGAAGGCTCCGGATCTTATCTGGTGTTGCGAGGCTCATCGCCAATCACCATCACCTCACCATCTTCGAAAGCATGCCAGAAGGCAGGGCCCTTTGCTCCGCCGGCATTACCCGGCATCGACGCTCATACGACCCTGTCCGTCTCCCGCCATGGCCGCCACCTGACGCAACGTTGAGGCCGTTACCCTCGCGCATGACGGGTCTCCCCCGATTACTCGAACCACCTTTCCGACGTGCCGTGCCCACTACCCCGGCGGATCGAGCGGGTGCGCGTGTCGATTGCTTCCCCGCTCATGCAGCCTTCCCCCTTTGACCGGTGGGTCGGCATCCGCATTGTCACTTTCGAGGCCTGCTCAGGCTTCACTCATGTTACGGCCCATCGGATCGCTCAGCCGCCCAAGGCGACCTTTGTCACGAGGCTCCAGCCCTGCCGGTTACCCGACCGAGCCGCTCGTCAGCTTCCAGATCAACCGACAACTCTCTGGGTGGAATCTTCCTCCACTGGTGATTCGCGCCTTCGGGGCGCACGGTCAAAGGCGGAAATACTCACCGCGAGCAAATGTTGTCTCCTGTTGCGCCAATACCGGACATCGCACAGGTTCTCAGCGACTTCGGACTTGGGCCAATCGCGTCATTTGACGCCCGCCCCCATGGCGCCTGGTCTCCCGCGCGGCCCCACCAGCTTCTCGTGAGTTTGATGGGGGAGCCTCATTCAATGAGCACGGTCTGTCGATTGATGGCCGGGCTGGATCGTCGGCTGCCGGAAGCTGTATTCAGCGAGCTCTGGCGATGTTTGCGCACCGAGGACAAAGCTCTAAAAGAACAGATTGTCGCAAATCCATCTTATGCAAATGGCGCGCGATGCCTCCTGAGATTGATGAAGGACCGCGTAGCGGAATATCAGAACCGCCAAGTGAGCGCGGGATGACGGCGCGCGCCCTGGGCCTATTTCATCTGGGGTTTTGACTGGGGAACTCCTTCCACAGTCACGGCCTATGGGCGATGGCTTTCTTCCTGGGGGCCATGGTGGCCTTTCTGGCGGGCCTCTATGGCATCGGCATTGTCGGGTCGTACATTTTCCCCGATGAGTTTTCGGACATATCCTAGAAGCGTCGATAAGAAAAATCTCGGCAAGACATGAGCAGCAAAATGCGCCGCAACAAAACCCTTGGCGAGTTCATCGGCGTCCGCTGTCAGCCCGAATTGCTTGAGGCGATAGATGACTGGCGCCGAAAGCAGCCCGACCTTCCTAGCCGACCCGAAGGAAATGTCGGAACCACCCTGAAGGATCGCCGGCGGGGGCCGGGACGAGCGCCGACGCTCTAAGCGAAGGTAAGAAAAAGCCCCAGCCGGGGGGCCAGGGCTTTGGGGCACTTGCTAGGAGGTCTGATGGTTTAATGGTCTAGGAACCCGAGGTTAACGAAAGGCTAACGCGCCTGCGTACCTCAATAGGTGTGGCCATAAAACCTCATCCGCAGTGCGCCAGCCACGCCTCAATCTAGCGGCTGGTCACCGGCGCCGACTCGCGCTGTAATCCCGATCTGGAGGGCAAATCCAAACCGTCACGCGGGAGGTTTGCCATGCCCCTCACAATGCGAAGCACATGGGCTGAGCACGAGCGCGTACCGGCCTACAAGGATCGACCCGACTTCGCCGTAATGAGCGGTGGCCTAACGGTCGGGCGCATCTACGAAGACAACGGGGCGAAGTAGCCGTCGCACCGGTGGCATTGGGCGATCAATGGCGGGCACGCCGGCCCGGAGGTGATGCGGACCTCCGGATACACGGCCACGCTTGAAGAAGCGAAGACGCAACTTCGCATCAACTGGGCAAATTGGCTGGCCTGGGCAAAGCTAAGAGAAGGCGGAGCAATGATCCTCGGGGCACCTGGCGGTGGAACTCAAACGGCGCGCGGTGCGTTCTAGTCAAAAGCAACCGGAGTGACACCTATGCGCGATGCAGCGGGACGTGAGGTTGAAACGGCCGTTGAAGCGCGGGCCGGCTTTCTGGATAGACCAGTGCTCGTGGTTCTGTGCGTAAGCACGTTTCTCGCCATCGTGGCGCTCGGCTTAATCTCTCTCGGCTCTGTGTAACCTAGTCCGTCACGCGTGTGGCGCGCGACGAAGAAGAGGCCTGCCACCAAGCGCGGCGGGCCTCTTGTCGTTTTGGAACCTTTGCTGCCCCCAATCAAAAATAGTGGTGGCTCATTCATCTGTCCCAACCGACTGGGTGTGCGGTTGATTGGGCCGAGGCTCTCGCGTGATCATTTCCACACTTGCCCAACGTTATGAACGGGCTTGCGCTTGAGCAACTTGGCAGACCCAATCCCTAAAATTTTCCCGAAATGCCGCCGGCAGGCCTAACGCTTCCGCAGGGCGCGGCGGGATAGCTATGCCGTTCCCGGCCCGCAGCCCCCACTCGCAGTCCCTTAGCCCCAATGATCTCGCCCGCCGTCCGCCGCGCCAAGCACCGCCCCAGCCGCGCCTCCGCCGCGGCCTACACGTTGTTCTATTGCGGCGTCACGTTCGGCGTTGGCCTCCTCGCCTATGCGGGCGTGTTCCTGTCGGGGCCCCCGACGCGCGCGATCGAAGCACCGCCGGAGAACCCCCAGCGGCTCGCCCGCATCCAATTCAGTCAGTCGGACGGCCGGGGCCAGTGCCGCCAGATCGTGTTCGACAACAATTCCGGGCGCTTTGAAGACGCCGCCGCCGGCCCCTGCCAGCACCTGATCCCCGAGGAACTGCTGGTCGAGACCGTGCGCGCCCGCGGCATCCAGACCGACGCCTTCATCAGGGCCTTCCGGCGCTGATGGCGCCGACGATTGTCGGCGAGTGTTGCCCGCCGTCCATAGGCAGCCAAACCCGGCACGTCTATCCTCTGCGGCGTCCGCGTGGCGTGGGGAGGCGTGCATGGTCAAGTGGGTTGTGACGCTGGCGGTGCTGGCCGCGGCTCCTGCATATGCCGATGAGGGTCCGAGCTACCGTCATCACCATTCGCACCGCATCTACCTGCCGCACGAGCGCCACGTGGTCGAGGTGGTGCAGCCGCCGTGGAGCGGGAACTTCATCATCAACGGCCGGCGCTTCGTCGCCAAGACCAACGCCTGCAACCACTGGGCCGCGGGCGAGCGCATCAAGCTCATCGATGGCGACTGGAATGGCCAGTGCGTCGATGCGGTGTTCTACAACGCCTACCGTCACTCGACCTGCGAGATGTGGTGCCGCGGCTGGTAACGCTCACGTCCGCTCGCGGGCGAACAGGTAGCCGAGCACGCCCTGCGCCGCGAGGATCCCGAAATAGCTCCAGTGCACGATGGCGTCGTAGCGCGTGAGATCGACGTCAAAGGCCCAGGCGATCCAGTTCAGCAACCCGAGCACCACGACGCCGATCAGCGCGATGCGGCCGATCTGCATCCTGACCTTGGCGTAGAGCGCGGCATCGCCGTCGGCTTCGACGAACGGCGGCGCGCGGTTCAGCCGGTCGGCGATGCGGCCGCCGATCGCCATCGCGAGCGGCAGAGCGAACGTCAGGAGCGAAATGAGCATGCCGGCGAACGCGACGTAGAGCACCGATTCCTGGATCGGCGTGCCAGGCGGATAGAAAAACAGCAGCGGACCGAAGAACAGGCCGACGCTCAGGAACGCGGCCGCGACGTAGAGCGCGACGGTGACCGCCGTCCAGGTCTGGTAGGCGTCCGCCGGCATCGCCTGCTTGATCGCCGCAAACCGGCGCTTCTCACGCTCCTCGTAGTCGAAGCCGACCCAGCGGTAGCCGGCCGCCGTCATGTTGATCGCCCAGTAGCGCAACATGCTCGCTTCGTTGCGGCTGAGCGGGCGCATCGGCCGGCTCAGGGCTTGCGTTCGAGCGGATAGGCGTGGCGGACGCCGTTGAAGTCCTCGACCTGGTAGCGCGCCGAGCCGTTGGCGCCGCCCGCATGGGTCAGATAGCAGGGCCCGACCGGCGACTTGCCGTGGCCGCCCGGAATGTCGAGCATGTAGGCCGGCTGGCACAGTCCCGAGAGGCGCCCGTGCAGCGCGCGCATCAGTGCCTGCCCGTGTTCGATCGAGGTGCGCCAGTGCGCGGTGCCGGGCGCGAGATCGCCGTGGTGCAGGTAGTACGGCTTGATCCGGCACTCGACCAGCGCGCGCATGAGTTGCGCCGAGCGAATCCGGATCGTCGTTCACGCCGCGCAGCAACACGCTCTGGCAGAGCATGGGAATGCCGGCATCGACGAAGCGCGCGCAGGCCGCCCGCGCCGTGCTCCGACAATTCGCGCGCATGATTGGCGTGCAGCACCACGTAGGTCGCCTTGCCGGGCACTTTCAGCGCGCGTACCAGCGCAGACGTGACCCGCGCCGGCTCCGCCACCGGCAGGCGCGTGTGCACGCGCACGATCTTGACGTGCGCGATCGCGGCGAGCCGCGCTCACCACGTCCTTGAGCCGGCGCGGCGACAGCAGCAGCGGATCGCCGCCGGTCAGGATCACCTCCCAGATGCCCGGCTGCGCCGCGATATAGGCGAGCGCCGCGTCGAGCTTGGCGCCCGCGAGCGCGCCGCGGCCCCGCGGCCCGACCATCTCGCGGCGGAAGCAGAACCGGCAATAGACCGCGCAGACATGGTTGAGCTTGAGCAGCACCCGGTCGGGATAGCGGTGCACGATGCCTTCGACCGGGCTGTGGGCGTCGTCGCCGATCGGATCGGCGACCTCGTGCGGATCGGTGCGCAGTTCGGCGGCGTCGGGCACGAATTGCCGCGCGATCGGATCGGCCGGGTCGGCGGGATCGATCAGATCGGCGAGATCCGCCGTCACCGCCACCGCATAGCGCGCCGCCACCGCCTCGAGGCCGGCGCGGCGTTCGGCCGGGATGAGCCCGGCGGCGATCAGATCGGGCGTCGAGCGCAAGGTCTTGCGTGCGGAGGCCATGGCGGAAGTCCTGCTGGCGAAACTGCCGCGGTGATCCTGCGCCCCCGGCCAAAAGTCAATTGCCGGCGCGGGGCCAGTCATGCCGCCGCCGGGCCCTTGGCGCATTGCGCGACGCCCCGTTTTCGTGCTGGTTTGCGGCCGGCAAAATCCCATGAAGGGCCAAGAGCAAATGAAAAACTATCTCGACGGCGGGGAAGCGATCCTCGAAGCGTTCCGCAAGCTCAAAGTCGACTACATCATGTCCTCGCCGGGCTCCGAATGGTCGCCGGTCTGGGAGGCGCTGACCCGGCAGAAGCTCGACCAGCGGCCGGGCCCGACCTTCGTCGAGTCCTGGCACGAGACGCTCGCCGTCAACATGGCGACCGGCTACACGCTGATGACCGGGCGGCCGCAGGCGGTGCTGCTGCATGCCGGCGTCGGCATGCTGCAAGGCGGCATGGGCGTGCATGGCGCGATGATCAACGAGATCCCGATGGTGGTGATGTCGGGCGAGTCGAACACGCTTGGCGAGGACCCCGATCTGGAGATCGAGCCGCAATGGTACGGCGGGCTCACGGTCGGCGGCATCGAGCGCTTCGTCGAGCCGGTCGCCAAGTGGGCGCGCGCCGTCGGCAGTCCGCACACGCTTTATGAGAGCGTGGTGCGCGCCGGCGAGATGGCGCAGCGCGGCCCGATGGGGCCGGTCTACCTCAACGTCGCGCTCGAGCACATGCTGCACGACTGGGCACCGTCCGAGCACGCCCGCGAGGTGCCGCCCGCCCCCAAGGTGCATGCGCCGCCGGAGGACGTCGCGAAGGTCGCCGACATGCTGGTCAAGGCGAAGAACCCGGTGATCGTCACCGAGACTTCGGGCCGCGATCCGGCGGCGTTCGCCGCGCTGGTCGAGCTCGCCGACGCGCTCGCGATTCCGGTGATCGCGGGTCGCGTCGCCGCCTTCGCCAATTTCCCGACCGACCACCCGCTCTATCTCGGCGCCAACACCTACGCGGCGCTCAAGGATGCCGACCTGGTGCTGATGGTGGGCGCGCGCGCCCCCTGGTACCCGGCGCACAAGCGTCCGACCGCGGGCAAGATCGTGGCGATCCACGACAATCCGCACAAGCAGCACATGATCTATCAGAACCTGCACGCCGACTTCTATCTCGAGGGCGACATCGCCTCGTCGCTCAAGGCGCTGGCCGCGGCGGGACGCGCCGCCAAGCCCGACGTTTCGGAACGGCGCAAGCGCTGGAGCGCCGAGCACGACAAATACGTCGCGACCGTCAAGGCCGAGCAGATCAAGGCGCGCGCCGCGAGCGGCATCGAGCCGGTCGCGCTTCTCGGCGCACTCGCCGACACCATGCCGCGCGACACCATCTATTGCGACGAGACCATCACGCACCAGCCGCTGCTGCGCCGGCACTTGCCGCAGACGCTGCCGCAAAGCTTCTTCCGTCCGGCGGGCGGGCTCGGCCAGGGCATCGGCACCGCGCTCGGCGTCAAGCTCGCCGCCAAGGAGCGGCCGGTGGTGCTGCTGATCGGCGACGGGTCCTTCCTGTACAATCCAATCGTGCAGGCGCTCGGCGCCTCCAAGCGGCACAATCTCCCGATCACCATCATCGTGTGCAACAACAAGAAGTACGAGGCGATGCGCAAAGGCCACGTGCACCATTATCCGGACGGCGCGTCGGCCAGCTCCAACCAGCACTACGGCGTGACCATCGACGGGCCGGACTACGAGCAGCTCGGCAGCCATTTCGGCTTCTTCGGGCAGAAGGTCGAGAAGGCAAGCGAGCTCGAAGGCGCGCTCAAGGCGGCGCTGGCCGCCAACAAGAGCGGCAAGACCGCGATCCTGAACGTGTTGCTGACGCAGTAGCGCGGCGGGCCGTCATGCCCACGAAAGCGGGCGATGACAGCCGGCGCTCGGCTCGTCCCCGGGTCTAGTTCGAAAATCCGACCGCGTTGACCATCTTGGCCCAGCTCGCGACCTCGCTCTTGAAATAGTCGACGGTCTCGGCCTGGGTCTTGATCACCGGATCGAAGCCGATCGACTTCAGCTTCGCCAGCACCTCGGCGTCCTTCATGATCTCGTTGATCGTGCCGTTGAGCTTGGCGACCACGGCATCGGGCGTCTTCGCCGGCGCGAAGAAGCCGACCCAGGAGCCGGAATAGACATTGGGGAAGCCCATCTCGCCGTAGGTCGGCACGTCCGGCACCGCGCTGTTGCGGACCGGGCTCGCAAGCCCGATCCCGCGCAGCAGTCCTTGCAGGATCGGCGGCACCACCGTGGGCAGCGTCAGCACGATCGCATCGATGTGGCCGCCGATCGCCGACTGCACCGCCGGCGCGCCGCCGGTGAACGGCACGTGCACCGCCTTCACCTTGGCGACCTCCTTGAAGAAATATTCGGCGCCGATGTGCGGGCCCGTGCCGACGCCCGCGCTGCCGTAGTTGAAGGGCTTGTCCCGTGCGGTCGCGATGAACTCCTTCAGGTCCTTGGCGGGATTGCGCGGAAAGATGGCGAGCACGTCCGGGCTGATCGCCACGATGGCAATCGGGCGCAGATCGTTGACCGAGAACCCCTTATTCTTCGACGCCGTCTCGTTGACGGCAAGCCCCGTGGTGGTGGCGAGCACCGTGTAGCCGTCGGGCGCGGCGCCGCTCACCAGTTTGGCGGCGATGTTGCCCCCTGCCCCGCCGCGATTTTCCACCACCACGGTCTGCCCGAGCCGCTCGGAGAGCTTCAGGCCGATCAGGCGGGCGACGACGTCGGCGATGCCGCCCGCCGCAAACGCCACCTGGAAGGTGATGTTCTGCGTCGGATAGGTCTGTGCGCCGACCGGCTGCACGCCGGTTGCGACCGCAAGCCCCGTCAGCAGCAGCGTGGAACGCAATGTGCGCATGAAACAAAGAGTGCGCATGAGGTCTTCCTTCCCGGTTCTCGCGTGACACTCGGTAAGCCTGCCGGCGTCAGTGCGCCAGCGTGATCGCCTGCACGGCCGGCCAGGCTTCGCTGCCGCGCTCGCGCATCAGCTTGAGATAGTCGGCATTCTCCCACTTCACGATAGCCTGATGGAAGCTCGGCCGCGCCTTAGCGCGCTCATACCAGTCCGCGACACGGTGCCGCTCGCCGACCATCGCCAGAACGTTGAGGTGCTCGAGCCGCGCCAGATACGGCGTGAACGCGACGTCGGCAAGGCTGTAGTCGCCCGCGAGCCAGGGTGTGGCGGACAACGCCTCCTCCATCTCGTCGAGCAGCAGCACCATGCGCTTGACCGCCACGATGAAGTGCCTGGATCCGGTGCCGTGCTCGATGACGTCGCGGCGGCGCTCGCGCTTGAACAGGTTCGGGATCTCCTCGAGCATCGCCTTTCCGGCCTCGCCGCGCGCGAGATATTGGTGGCGGAATGCGATACCGAAACTCATGATCGCAGCCGACTGATCATGAATGTCCTCGTCGAGCTGCTTGGTCCACAGCCGCATCTTGGCCCGGCCATAAGGGTCCTTCGGCGTCAGTGGCGGCGACGAAAAGCGCTCGTCGAGATATTCCAGGATCACGTTCGATTCCGGGATCACCTTGTCGTCGTCCATCAGTGTCGGCACGACCGCGCGGCGGTTGAGCTTGAGGTACCAGTCCTGCTGATGCTCGGCCGAGCGCAGCACGAGATGGCGGCTCTCCCAGTCGAGCCCCTTCTCGGCGAGACAGACGCGGACCTTCTGCGCGCAGAGCGACATGTCGTTGTGATAGAGCGCCAGCATTCCTCAGGTCCCTTCCCGGTTATTTTTTGGCCGCCGATCATTCATTCTTCCGGTAGCGGCGTCCACACCACATGGTCGATGCGCGTGGCGCCGGTCGCCAGCATCACCAGCCGGTCGAAGCCGAGCGCAACGCCCGAAGCCTGCGGCATCGTGGCGAGCGCGGCGAGAAAATCCTCGTCGATCGGATAGCGCTCGCCGTAAATGCGCTCCTTCTCGGCCATCTGCTCTTCGAGACGCGCGCGCTGCAACACCGGATCGGTGAGCTCGCCGAACCCGTTCGCGAGTTCCACCCCGCAGGCATAAAGCTCGAAGCGCTCGGCGAGCCGCGGGTCGGACGGTTTCGGCCGGGCGAGCGGCGATTGTACCGAGGGATACTCGTAAAGCAGCGTCGCCTGATCGAGACCGAGATGGGGCTCGATCTTCTCGACCAGCACCCGGCTGAAGACGTCGCCCCAGGTGTCGTTCCCGGCGGTCTCGACGCCGGCGGCACGGGCGGCCGTCGCAAAACGCGCAGCCGGCTCCGGCGGCAGCACCTCCATCAGGTCGATCCCGGCGTAGCGCGAGAACGCCGCCGCGACCGTGAGCCGTTGCGGCTGCGCGGACGGGTCGATGCTGTGCCCGCGAAACGCGATGCGCCTGGCGCCGGCGGTTTCGGCCGCGAGCGCCAGGATGGCGGCGCAGTCGTCCATCACCGCCTGGTAGGGCTCGCCGGCGCGATACCACTCGACCATCGTGAATTCCGGATGGTGCAGCGCGCCGCGTTCGCGGTTGCGATACGAACGGGCGAATTCAAAAATGCGGCGCTCACCGGCGGCCAGCAGCTTCTTGCAGGCGAATTCCGGCGAGGTCCGCAGATAGAGCGGACGCCGACCGCCCGAAGGCGCCACCAGCTCGCTCGCGAACGCATGCAGGTGGGTCTCGTTGCCGGGCGACGTCACCAGTGCCGCGGTCTCGACCTCGACGAAATCCCGCGCCGCGAAATAGCCCCGCAGCGCCGCCGCAATCCGCGTCCGGCCGATCAGAAAGGGCCGCCGGTCGGCATGATTGGTCCAAAACGGCGGCATTTCGGCGCTCCGGCGGGCCTCAACGTGACGAAAATCGCTGGCGAACGGGCGCAGGATCAGTATGGTGCGGCCCGAATCCGAAGGCGGACCGGACCCTCGGTCCTTCCCGCCGCCCGCCCGATCAATCGAGGAAGACCGATCGTGAAAGTCATCGCGAGTTCCCTGCGCAAAGGCAATATCGTCGAGCTCGACGACGGCAAGCTCTATGTCGTGCTCAATGCCGAGAGCTTCCATCCCGGCAAGGGCACGCCGACCACCCAGATCGACATGCGCCGGATCAGCGACGGGGTGAAGACCGCCCAGCGCTACAAGACCACCGACCAGGTCGAGCGCGCCCATGTCGAGGACCAGGATTTCACCTTCCTCTACCAGGACGGCGAAGGCTTCCACTTCATGAACGCCGAAAACTACGACCAGGTCACGCTGCAGGCCGACATGGTGGGCGACCAGGCCCCCTATCTGGCGCCGGAGATGAAGGTGAAGCTCTCGGTCTATGACGGCGTCCCGGTCTCGATGGAACTGCCGCAGAAGACCATCCTGGAAGTTGTGGACACCGAGCCCAGCGTCAAAGGCCAGACCGCCGCCTCCTCCTACAAGCCGGCGGTACTGTCGAACGGGGTGCGGACCATGGTCCCGCCGTTCGTCGGCCCCGGCACCAAGATCGTGGTGATGACGGCCGACGGCTCCTACGTCGAGCGCGCGAAGGAATAACACGGCCCCTTGCCGCCGCGCCGGCCGGGCATTAACCACCCCGTCGAAGAACCGGCTGCCGGACGCGGAACAGTGTGGCCTGCGCCACAGTTTCAAGGTTATTGGTTAACCCTACTTGGCAGCCTAGCCGCTGGCGGTGATACTTGCTTCGACCCGGACGGCGTTGATGGCAGGTATCGGCTCGGGTGCGTTGCTGTGGAGAACGCATTGAGAGCAGCTTGTATCGCGGGCCTCGCGCTCGCCATCGGCCTTGCCGTGGCGAACGCGCAGGAGATGAAGGCCCCGCGCATCTCGCACGCCGAGGTCGACTGGGACGCCGTCTCAGCCGAGCTGCGCACGCTTGAGCCGCTCAAGACCCTGGCCCCGTCGACCGATAACGCAACCGCCGAGCCGCTCGCGACGCTCAACCGTTTGACCGGCGGACGGTTCGTCAACGTCGCTTCGAGCCCGGTCCCGGTCCTGCTTCCGTTCGATACCGACGCGTACCTGCGCGACCGCGTGGCGGACGTCACGCCCGACGCGACGCCGAGCCCATACCTGTTCGGTTACGACAGCACGCCGTTTTTCCAGGCCGGCCCCGGCGGCTATGACGCGGTGGTCGTGGCGCGCGCGCAGGACATGAAGGATCTCGGCATCAATTTCCCGGACCGGATCTTCATCCAGATTTCCGGCGCGAGCGTGGTCTACGAACTCGCAGAGCCGAACGGCATGATCGGCTGGCCGGTCAACGGCGGACTCGAGACCGACTTCCCCGGCATCAAGCGCATGTTCCTCGAGAACTACCTGCGCTACACGTTCGTGCGCTACGGCGTTCCCTATGTGGTGGCGATCGAATGCTTCGACGGCCCCTCGCGCTTCCGCAAGATCGCCTGCCGGGATGCCGAGAAAGTCGCGATCCACCTGCTCAAGTCGCTGCGGATCGTCGGCGGCCAGCCGCAGCCGGCGCCGGCCAATCCCGCGCCCGGCACCATCGACCGCCCGGCGGCGCAGTCGATGCTGTTCGCCTATCACCCGCCCGGCGAACTCGCGCCGCGCAGCGGCACCAGGGGCAAGTCCGGCGTCGCCGACTACACCGTCTATTCCAAGATCCGCTTCCCGATGGCGGACGCACCCGCCTTCGCCAATTCGCAGTTCATCCGCAGCGAAGGCGCGCCGCAGAACTACGCCTATCCGTGGCGCGATAATTTCTGCGAGAGCCGCGCCTTCTATGTCGGACAATGCCCGGCCGGGCTCGGCCACCAGGGCCAGGATCTCCGGCCCGCATCCTGCCACCAGCGCGTCCCGGGCGGACGCTGCGAGCCGTACCAGCACGACGTGGTGGCGGTGCGCGACGGCATCGTCATGCGCGCGCCGGGCCAGATGGCGATCTACATCGTCGTCAATGCGCAGAACGAGCGCATCCGCTTCCGCTATCTCCACATGCTGCCCAAGCAGTTCGACGCCGACGGATTTGTCAGCGGGCGGCCGGTGAAGGAAGGCGAGGTCATCGGCAAGGTCGGCAACTATTGGTACCGGGAAGGCGCCACCACCTATCACCTGCATTTCGACATCCAGGTGCCGACCAGATACGGCTGGGTGTTCGTCAGCCCGTATATGACGCTGGTGGCGGCCTACGAGCGGCTGATCCAGGCGCGCGGCAAGGAATTGCGCGAGGAGATCCCGACCGGGTCGGTCGGCGCCGCCAAGCCGGTTCCGCCGGATGCGACGCCGGCCGCTCTGCCGCAGGGCGCGGTGGCCGCAAAGCCGACAGAAACGGCGCTAGAATCCCCGGCATCGGCCCGAATCGATACCGGGGTACCCGCCAATGCCCGATTGGACGACGCCACGCCTGTCCCGGCGAGCGCTCCTGCCGCTGCTGTTGGCGGGGGCAACGGCGTGGAGCACGAGAGCGCGGGCGCAAGCCAACCGGCCAGCCTTCGATCAGTGGGTCGCAACGTTCCACGCACGGGCACGCGCGCGTGGCATTTCGGACGCGACCTACACGAAGGTGATGAGCAGCCTTAAGCCGGACACTTCGGTCTACGCGCTCGACCGCAAGCAGCCCGAATTCAACGAAGTCCTCTGGCAGTATCTCAATCGCCGCGTCTCCGACTGGCGCATCACCACCGGCAAGGAGGTCGCCAAGCAGTACGCCGGCCTGTTCGACCGCATCGAGAAGGACTACGGCGTCGCGCGCGGCACCATGCTCGGGCTGTGGGGGATCGAGTCCGCGTTCGGCGATCCGCTGGTGCAGCAGAACCACATGCGCCCGGTGATCCCCGCGCTCGCCGCGCTCGCCTTCGGCGAGCCGCGCCGGCGCAAGTACTGGGAGCAGGAACTGCTCAACGCGCTGGAGATCGTCGACCGCGGCTGGTCGACGCCCGAAGAGATGCGCGGCTCCTGGGCCGGCGCCATGGGCCACACCCAGTGGATGCCGGAGGTCTGGCTCAACATGGGCGTCGACTACGACAAGGACGGGCGCGTCTCGCCGTTCGGCAAGCCCGACGACGCCATCGCCGGCACCGCGCAGTATCTGCTCCAGCGCGGCAAGTACCAGCCGGGCGAGCATTGGGGCTACGAGGTGCGCGCCAAGAGCGGCGGCGGCAATACCTCGCGCAGCTACGAGGCCTGGGCGAAGGCCGGCATCACCCGCGCCGACGGCAAGCCGTTCCCGCATCCGAAGGCGACCGCGAAGCTGTGGGTGCCGGAGCCGGGCGGGACCGGCCTTCCTGCTCGGGCAGAATTTCTACGCGGTGCGCTCCTACAACCCCTCGATGAACTACGCGCTCGCGATCGTGCATTGCGGCGACCGCATCATGGGCGGCGGACCGTTCGTGCAGCAGTTCCCCGGCGGAGAGCGCACGCCGACGCTGGCGGAATTGAAGGAAATCCAGGAGCGGCTCACCAGGCTCGGCTTCGACACCGGCGGCACCGACGGCCGCGTCGGCAACGACACCATGATCGCGGCGCGCAATTTCCAGCGCAAAGTCGGCATGGAGCCGGCCGACGGCTATGCCGGCGTGACGCTGCTCGCACGGTTGCGCCAGGGGCTGTGATCCGGTTCTATGGGGGCGAACAATCCCCCAAGAACCTCAAAGGATCAGCCCGTGAGCACTGCGTCTGCCAAGTCCCCTGCCCATACCCCTGCGCACCCGTCGTTCCGCGAGCTCGACCGGCCGGTCAAGCTCACGCCTGCGAACGCGCCCGCCTGGGGCAGCGACGTCGCGGCCGAGACGCTGCGCGCGCTCGACATCCCGTACATCGCGCTCAATCCGGGCGCGAGCTATCGCGGCTTCCACGACTCGATCGTCAACTATCTCGGCAACGAGACGCCGCAGATGCTGCTCTGCCTGCACGAGGAGGCGGCGATCGCGATCGCGCACGGCTACGCCAAGGTCACCGGCAAGGCGATGGCGTGCGCGGTGCATTCCAACGTCGGCCTGTTCCACGCCACCATGGCGATCTTCAACGCCTGGTGCGACCGCATGCCGGTCGTCATCCTCGGCGCAACCGGCCCGGTCGATGCCGCCAAGCGCCGGCCGTGGATCGACTGGATCCACACCGCGCGCGACCAGGGCGCGATCGTGCGCAACTACACCAAGTGGGACGACCAGCCCTCCTCGCCGGCCGCGACCCGCGAGTCGCTCATTCGCGCGACCTGGATGGCGAACACCGCGCCGATGGGCCCGGTCTACGTCAATCTCGACGCGGAACTGCAGGAAGCCAAGCTGACCGAGCAGCTGCCGCCGATCGACGTCGCGCGCTTCATGCCCGACGCCACGCCCGGCGCCGCGCCCGACCTGGTCAAGCAGGCGGCCGCGCTGCTCAAGGGCGCCAAGCATCCGGTGATGCTGGTCGGCCGCGTGTCGCGCAGCACCGAAGGCTGGAACGAGCGCATCGCGCTCGCCGAGACGCTCAACGCCAAGGTCATCACCGACCTCAAATGCGCCGCCGGCTTCCCGACCGACCATCCGCTGCACGCCGGCGCGCCGGCCGGCAGCGCGCTGGTGCAGGAGGCGATCGACGCGCTCAAGGCCGCCGACGTGATTCTCGCGCTCGACTGCATCGACCTGAACGGCGTGCTGCGCGGCGGCTTCGGCTTCGACGTGCCGAAGGCCAAGATCATCAATGTCAGCGCCGACTTCCATGTCCACAACGGCTGGAGCATGGACTACGAGGCGCTGCCGCCGGTCGACCTCTTGCTGCCGACCACGCCCGAGCAGGCGGTGCCGGCGATCCTCGCGGCGCTCGGCGGCGCCAAGGCGCCGAAACCCGCGGCGGTCAAGCCGCGGCACGAGGCCTACAAGCCGTCCGAAGGCCCGCTGCGGGTCGACGATCTCGCGCTCGCGCTCAAGGCCGCGGTCGGCAACCGCGAGGTCTCGCTCACCCATCTGCCGCTGTCGTGGAACGGCGCCACCTGGCCGTTCCACCACCCGCTCGACTATCTCGGCGCCGACGGCGGCGGCGGCGTCGGCGCGGGTCCGGGCCTGACGGTCGGCGCGGCGCTCGCGCTCAAGGGCTCCGGCCGGCTCGCGATCGGCGTCTGCGGCGACGGCGACTTCATGATGGGCAACACCGCGGTGTGGACGGCCGCGCACTACAAGATTCCGATGCTGATCGTGGTCTGCAACAACCGCTCGTTCTTCAACGACGAACTGCACCAGGAGCGCGTCGCGCGCATCCGCAACCGGCCGGTCGAGAACCGCTGGATCGGCCAGCGCATCTCCGAGCCCGACATCGACTGCTCCGGCGTCGCCAAGGCGCAGGGCGCGATCGGCTTCGACCCGGTCACCAAGCAGGCCGACCTGGTGCCGGTGTTCGAGAAGGCGATCAAGGCGGTCGAGGCCGGCCACATCGCGGTCGTCGACGTGCGGGTCGAGCCCGGCTACTCGGCGGTCGCCACTGCGGCGATGTTGCGCGGGACGGAAGGTCAGAAGAAGTGACAATTTGGGGGCGGGCGACCTAGGGAGACTTAAGGTGGAACGCACCCTCACTGTCACTCTGACGCTCGCGGCGGCGCTCGCCGCCGCGTCGCTCCATGCGGCGCCGCCGGCGTCCGCCGCCGAGGCGTTCAAGATCACGGTCGGCCAGCGCGGCAACTGGGACACCGCGGTCGCGCATCTCGGCGACAAGGCCGGCATCTTCAAGAAGCACGGCATCGAGCTCGAGATTCTCTACACCTCGGGCTCGGGCGAGACATTGCAGCCGGTGATCGCGGGCTCCGCCGACATGGGCTTCGCGGTCGGCACGCAGGGCGCGATGGCCGCCTATGCGAAAGGCGCGCCGGTGCGCATCATCGGCGCCGAAGCGACCGGCGCCGCCGACTACTGGTACGCCAAGGCATCCTCGCCGATCAAAACGCTGCAGGACACCAACGGCCGCACCATCGCGTTCTCGACCCAGGGCTCGTCGACGCAGAGCATCGTCCGCGCCTTCATCGACGAGTTCAAGCTCACCGCGAAGCCGACCGCGACCGGCAACCCGTCGGCGACCTTGACCGCGGTCATGACCGATCAGGTCGACGTCGGCTGGGCCTCGCCGCCGTTCGGCTTGAAGGAGCAGGAGGAAGGCAAGATCCGCGTGGTCGCCAAGGCGACCGACGCCGCGCTGGTGCGCGGGCAGACCATCCGGGTGATCGTCGCCAACGCGGAGACGCTGGCGAAGCGCAAGGATGCGATCGCGCGCTTCATGGACGCGTATCGGGAAACGATCGACTACATCTATTCGGCCGATCCGCAGGTGATCAAAGACTATGCGGAATTCGTGAAGGTGCCGGAGCCGATGGCCAAGCGCGTGCGCGACGACTATTTCCCGAAGGCGCTGATCGACCCGGACCAGATCAAGGGTATCGATGCGCTCGTGAAGGAGGCGGTGAACCTCAAGTTCATCCCCGCCCCGCTGACGGCGCAGCAGCTCGCGGAACTGATCCAGATTCCGCCGCGCAAGAAATAGGTTGACCCTAAACACCGCCGGCTTGCCCGGCATGTCAGACAAGGCCGGCGATCCGCAGATTGCCGGCCTTTTTCCTTGACTACCGCGGCCGGCAAGCCAAGCATCCGGGCGAGATTCACGAAGAGCTATTCGGAGGCGACGAATGTCCAGACTTCTCACCGCAACATTGCTGTCGGCGGCCATGGGCGCGCTCGTTCCGTCCGCCGTGCAGGCGCAGGTGCAAGGCCCCGCCGTCACGCTGCCGGACGGCGCCGGCAAGCCGCTGGTCGAGGCGATCTGCACCCAGTGCCACCAGACCAACATGATCACGCAGAGCTCGGGCTACACCCGCGACGGCTGGCAGGAGCTGATCGGCACCATGATCAACCTCGCGAGCGTGCCGGACCAGCGCGCGGCGATCACCGAATATCTCGCCGAGCACTTCGCGCCGAAATACAACAGGCGCAGGCCAAGATCGTGCCCGGCCCGATCGATATCTCCTTCAAGGAATGGGTGATGCCGACGCTCGGCCAGCGCGCCCGCGATCCGATCCAGGCCGCGGACGGCACGATCTGGTGGGCGGGTCAATTCGGCAACCTGATCGGCCGGCTCGATCCGAAGACCGGCGAGATGAAGGAGTATCTCCTGCCGGCGAACAGCCTGCCGCACACGGTCGAGCTCGATCCGAAGGGCACGCCCTGGTTCACCGGCAACAAGAACGGCACGGTCGGCAAGCTCGATCCCGCGACCGGACAGGTCACCGTCTACAAGATGCCCGATCCGAACGCGAAGGATCCGCACACGCTGATCTTCGACAAGAAGGGCGTCGCGTTCTTCACGCTGCAGAATTCCAACATGGTCGGCCGCCTCAACCCGGAGACCGGCCTGATCAAGCTGATCACCGTGCCGACGCCGGACTCCAAGCCCTACGGCATCAAGGCCGACGCCGATGGCGCGATCTGGTTCTCGTGCAACGGCGCGCCGTGCATCTACAAGATGGACCCGGAGACGATGGCGCTGAAGGAGTACAAGCTCCCGCTCGGCGGCACCACGGTGCGGCGCCTCGACATCGCCGAGGACGGCATGATCTGGTACGTCAATTCGGGCAAGGGCCGCATCGGCCGGCTCGATCCGAAGACCGGCATGGCGACCGAATGGGATTCGCCGAGCGGCCCGCGCTCGCACCCCTACGCCATCGTCGTGATGAACGGCGCGGTCTGGTACAACGAGTTCGGCGTGCGGCCCGACCCGCTGGTGCGCTTCGACATCAAGACCGAGACGTTCCAGAGCTGGGCGATCCCGTCGGGCAGCATCTTCTCCGGCATCTGGCGGCACGGCCATTCGACCCGGGAAGGCAATCTGCTGATCCACCAGAGCGCGACCAACCGCATCATCCAGGTGACGCCGAAGCAGAAGGCGGCGAGCGTTCAGTAGGCCGCGGATACGGCTCGGTCGTCATTCCGGGGCGCGGGCTTTAGCCCGCGAGGCCGGAATCCATGCTGCTGCTGCGGGGTATGGATTCCGGGCTCGCCGCTTCGCGGCGCCCCGGAATGACGCCGGAGCGTTATTGCCTCAAATCGTAAAGCTCTCGTGCGTCGAGGGATGGAACAGCTCCTCCGGCTTCACCAGCCGCGACGACAGCCCGTCCTTGTGGTGGAAGCGCAGGAACGTGTCGATCTGCTTGCGGTTCGGCTCGAGGCCGTACGACCAGAAATCGTGCCCCATGAACTCGCGCGCCAGGCGCAGCTGATCCTCGACGAACGGCAAGGTCACCTTGGTGGCGGCCGTGTCCTCGAGCGCTTCGAGGCACTTGTCCTTTGATTGCGAGAACGCCTTGAACACCGCCGCCGGCAGCCACGGATGCTTGTCCACCAGCGTGCGGCGGATGCCGGTGATGTGCATGATCGGGAAAGATGCCGGTGCGCTTGAAGTAGTCGCGGCCGGCCGCGATCGGATCGGCGAACAGCATGCCGACATTGGGCGGCGGTTTTCCGCCCGCGAAGGTCGGCGCCCGCGGCGCGATGAAGCCGTCGATCTCGCCGCGCTCCAGCATGCCCGAGATGGTCGCGCCGTCGGGCGCGTTCGCCATGTGCACGCCGGGCGGCAGCTTGATGGTGATCTTCTCCGGCCGGCCCGGATCCTCGATGCCGCCGCGCACCCAACTGATGTCGGACGGCTTCACGCCGTAGTCTTCCTCCAGGATGACGCGCGCCCAGACGCAGGCGGTGAGCTGGTATTCGGGCAGCCCCACGCGCTTGCCCTTGAGGTCCTCCGGCTTCTTGATGCGGTCGGTGCGCACCCAGATCGAGTTGTGCCGGAAGGCGCGCGACACGAACGCCGGCACGCCGACATAGGGGCAGTTGCCGTCGGCGGTCTTCACCGTCGTGCTCGACATCGACAGTTCGCAGATGTCGAAATCCTGGCTGCGGAACGCGCGGAAGAAGATTTCCTCCGGCGGCAGCGTCATGAACACGGGATCGACGCCGTCGATCTGCACGGCGCCGTCGATCAGGGGACGGGTGCGGTCGTAGTTCCCGACCGCCACGGAAAGCTGGAGTTTCGCCATCGGGCCTTTATCTTTCTGCAAGCATTGTGGGCGCTAGATAGCCCTGCCTTTGCATGGGGAGCAACCATGTTCGTCCGCGCATTTCGAGGCAGCTGCGTTGCCCTGCTGATGGCTCTCATCTTGCTCGCGCCCGCGGCGCTGGCCGACGACCTTGCGGACTTCCATGCCGCCGTCGGCGAGGCGACCGACGCCTACAACCAGGCCATGGTCACGCTCTCGACGCGCGGGCAGGCCGAGACCGCAGCCGCCGTGCATCGCCTGCGCGCCTCCTGGCAGGCGATCGGCGAGCGCTTCGCCGGAAATCGCCCGGCCGCATTCGCCGACGATGAGAATTTCGGCACGATGTTCATGCAGGTCGACATGAGCCTCATCGGCGTGCTGCTGGTGATCGACCTCGGCAACCGCGACGGCGCCCGCGCCGCCCTCACGGGCGTCGGCGAGACGCTCGCCAAGCTCTCGGCCCGTTCGATCGCGCCGCGCTGAAGCGGCAGACAGCGCCCGCCTTTGGGCTTGCCAGCGGCCCGGCCGTCCACCAGCATTGCCCGGGCTGGAAGGAAGTGCCGGGATGGACCAGGTGCGGCTCGGGCGGCGCAACATCCGCCTGTGGCGTTTCGTCTACGGCGTGGCGCTGATTGCGCTCAGCGTTCTGGCGCTCGCCGCGCCGCTCACCGCCGGCGCGTGGTCGCTGCAGTTTCTCAGCCTGTTCCCGCTCGCGGTCGGGCTTGCCGATCTCTACGCGACCGTCACCGATCCGGCGCTGCGGACGCATCCGGCCTCGTATGCCACCGGCATTCTGGCGGTCGCGGCGGCGGGCCTGCTGTTCGTGAGCCCGTCGCTGGTCGTCAACGGCGTGCTGATGCTGCTGCTGGCGTTTCTGGTGATCGATGGCCTGCTGAAGCTCGGCCAGATGGTGTTCGGCGCCGCGGCCAGCACGCCGCGAGCCGTCGCCGCGGTGAACGGCGCCTTCAGCCTGCTGCTGGCTCTGCTCGGATGGGTTCTGTGGCGCAGCCTCGGCGTCAACGCCGCGATCGGCGTCGCCGTTGCCGGCTACACGGCGGCGGCAGGCTGGCGCATGCTGGTTGTCGCCGGACGTGCAGCGGACCGATGAAAGCGCGCCGCAAGTCGCCAGTATCCACCCGGATGCGGCGCTGCGGCTCGGCGAGCATGCCATGTTCGGCGAAGCGAACCGGCTGCGCGCCGAAAGCGCGGCCATAACGGGACACGTCGAGTGGTACTGGCTGCTCGTGGTCGGTGTCGTGCTGTTCGCGACGCATCTCGGGCGCATGCAGTCCAATGACACCTGGCTCGGCCTGATCTCCCCGGTCGTCGCCACGGCCGGCGACCTCGCCATGGCGCTCGTGCTCGGCGCACTGCTGGTGCTGCCGCTGCGGCTGTGCTGGCGGAAGCTGACGCGCCCGCTCGATCGCAAGGCCTGGCAGTTGCGGCTCTCGGGACAGGACGCGCTCCTGTCCGCGCTGCCGCGCCGCTGCCTGCAATTGTGGTCCGACACCCGCTATTCGTTCTCGGCCTCGCTGCGCAATGCGCGCACCTCGCTCCCGGCCGCCGGCGCGCTGGCGGTCCGGCTCGGCCTGCCGCTCGCCGTGCTGTTCGTCGCGATCAATCCGATCTGGGGCTTCAGCTGGTATTTCAACACGGAGAGCTGGGCGAGCGGCGTCTACCAGAAGATGACGGAGCTGCGCGTCGACATCTGGCGCGCCCGCATGGTCGATGCGGTCACCTCCGTCTACGGCGCAAGCGACGGCCTGTTCCGGGTCGCGCCGCCCGGCGTCGACAGCGGCGACTTCAGCTTCATCGTGATCGGCGACACCGGCGAAGGCGACGCCTCGCAGTATTCGCTGGTCGAGCGCTATCTCGACCTCGGCCGGCGCGACGACATCAAGTTTCTGGTGATCTCGTCGGACGTGATCTATCCGGCCGGCGCGATGACCGACTACGAGAACAATTTCTACCTGCCGTTCAAGGGCTTCACCAAGCCGATCTATGCGATCCCGGGCAACCACGACTGGTTCGATGCGCTCGAAGGCTTCAACGCCAATTTCCTGGAGCCACAGGCGGCGCGTGCCGCGCTTGCCGCCCGCGTCGAGGCCGACCTGCACCTGACCAGCACCGACAAGAGCCGGATCGACGCGCTGTTGAAGCGCGGCCAGCAGTTGCGCGAGCTCTACGGCATCACCAACGCCAACCAGCGCGGCACCGTTCTTCGAGCTGCAGACGCCCGATTTCGCGCTGATCGCGATCGACACCGGCATCCGGCGCACCATCGACGAGCGCCAGCGCGCCTGGCTCGAAGCCGCGCTCAAGCGCGCATCGGGCAAGTTCACCATGGCGATCGTCGGCCATCCGAAATACGCCGCCGGCGAGGACACCAGCGACGGCGACGACGCGTTCGCCGCGCTCTACGCCATGCTGACGCGCGCGGGCGTGCGCGTGATGATGGCCGGCGACACCCACGCGTTCGAATACTACCTGGAGGATCGCGGCCAGGGCCAACAGCCCGTGCATTATTTCGTCAACGGCGGCGGCGGCGCGTATCTGAGCATCGGCGGCGCGCTCGCCTGGCCGGCGCTCATTCCGACCAAGACCTGGGCGTTCTATCCGAGCCCGCAGGCGGTGTTCGCGAAGCTCGACGCCGAGACGCCGGCCTGGAAGCAGCCGTTCTGGCAGTGGATCAAGCGCTTCGGCGCCTGGCCGGTCGAGATCGAGACGCTGTCCGGCATGTTCGACTTCAACCACGCGCCGTTCTACCAGAGCTTCGTGGAGGTGCGCGTCGAGCGCTCGAAGCAGCGGGTGGTGTTCGCGCTGCACGGCGTCAACGGTCCGCTGCACTGGCGCGACCTGCACGTCTCGCCCGGCGGGACCTTGGGCACGGCGGCCGATGCGCCGGTCGAGTTCGTGGTGGAGATGACGCCGCCGGCCCGTTAGCCGGCGCTCCTGCGACGCCGGACAGTTCGGCCGTCGCGGTAGCATTCCCGCCCGGATATCGGCAGGCTGCCGCCATGGGGTCGGGCGCGGCGACAGGCACCTTCTACGGCTGGCGGATCGTGGCCGCGGCGTTCGTGCTCGCGGTGTTCGGCTGGGGCGTCGGCTTCTACGGCCCGCCCGTCTATCTCCACGCCGTGCGAGAATCCCGCGACTGGTCGGTGACGCTCGTCTCGGCGGCGGTGACCGCGCATTTCCTCACCGGCGCGTTCGTGGTCGCCAACCTCCCTGCCCTGTACCGGCGCTTCGGCATCGCCACCGTCACCAAGGCGGCGGGGCTCGCCGCGGGCCTCGGCGTGCTCGGCTGGGCCACCGCGAGCGCGCCGTGGCAGTTGTTCCTAGCGACGCTGCTGAGCGGGAGCGGCTGGGCCGCGACCGGGGGCGCCGCCGTCAACACCATCATCGCGCCCTGGTTCATCCGCAACCGGCCGGCGGCCCTGTCGATGGCCTACAACGGCGCGAGCGTCGGCGGCATCGTGATGACCCCGCTGTGGGTCTATGCCCTCGCGCATCTCGGATTTCCCGCCGCTGCCGCCGCCATCGGCGGCACGATGGCGCTCACGCTCTGGCTGCTCGCCAGCTGCTATTTCGCGCGCACGCCCGAGGCGATGGGGCTCAAGCCCGATGGCGACGCCCACGGCGCCGCGCCCGCCTCGATCGCCGATCCGCACGCCAGGCCCCTGCCCGGTGCGCTGCTGTGGCGCGACCGTACCTTCCTGACGCTCGCCGCCGGCATGGCGCTCGGGCTGTTCTCCCAGATCGGCATGCTGGCGCACCTGTTCTCGCTGCTGGTGCCCTCGCTCGGCGCCGAGCAGGCCGGCATCGCGATGGCGGCGGCGACGCGTCGCGGCGATCTTCGGGCGTACCGCGGCTGGCTGGACGATGTCGCCGCGCACCGACCGGCGGCTCGTCGCCTGCGTGAACTACGGCGTGCAGATCGCCGGTGCGCTCGCGCTGATCGCAGCGGCCGGCTCGAGCGTGCCGCTGATCCTGCTCGGTGTGCTCCTGTTCGGCGCCGGCATCGGCAACGCCACCTCGCTGCCGCCGCTTGATCGCGCAGACCGAGTTCGTCCGCGAGGACGTGGCGCGGGTGGTGGCGCTGATCATCGCGCTGGCGCAGGGCACCATGGCGTTCGCGCCGGCAGCCTTCGGGCTGATCCGGGAGCTTGCGCCGCGCGCCGCCGACGCGGCGGCGGGCGCGGCGCCCTGGCTGTTCGCCGCCGCGGCGCTGGTGCAGATGCTCGCGATCGCGGCGTTCCTGATCGGGCGGCGCCGTTAGCCGCTTCCCGATCCGCTTGTTGCGGCGGCGTTTGCCTGTTACCTCAACTTTCCCATGAACCTTGCGTTATGGCTTGAGCGCGCCGGGAAAAGCCACGCGAGCCTGCCCGCCGCCGCGTCCGGCGAGCGCGTCGTGCTCGACTATGGCGCGCTCGCCACGCGCGTCGCGCGCCTCGCCGGCGCGCTGCGCGACACCTGCAAGCTCGCGCCCGGCGACCGCGTCGCGATCGTCGCCAAGAACAGCGTCGCCTATCTCGAAGCGCTCTACGGCATCTGGCATGCCGGCCTCGCCGCCGTTCCGGTCAACGCCAAGCTGCACGGCGCGGAACTCGGCTACATCCTCGAACATTCCGACGCGCGCGCCTGCTTCGTCTCGGAGGGGATCGATGCCGAGCTTGCGCCCTATGCGCCGAAGTCGCTGGAGCGGCTGATCGTCATCGGCAGCGCCGAGCACGAGCGGCTGTTCGCCACGGATGCGATTGCGCCCATCCCGCGCGCGCCGGACGATCTCGCCTGGCTGTTCTACACCTCCGGCACCACCGGGCGGCCCAAGGGCGCGATGCTGACCCATCGCGTGCTCGCGGCGGCGAGCCATGCCTACGCGATGGAAGTCGATCCGGTCGCGCCCGGCGACGCGATCCTGCACGCCGCGCCGATGAGCCACGGCTCGGGCCTCTACATCATGGCGCACGTGGCGCGGCTCGGGATCAACGTCATCCCGGAAACCGGCGGCTTCGAGCCGGCCGAGATCTTCCGCCTGTTCCGCCGCTGGCCGCGCGCCTCGATGTTCGCGGCGCCGACCATGATCAAGCGGCTGGTCGATGCCGGCGACGATTGCGATCCATCGACCATCCGCACGCTGATCTGGGGCGGCGCGCCGATGTACGTCGAGGATGCGCTGCGCGCCCTCGACCGCTTCGGGCCGCGGCTCGCGCAGATCTACGGCCAGGGCGAAAGCCCGATGACCATCACCGTGCTATCGAAGCAGGATATTGCCGACCGCGAGCATCCGCGCTGGCGCGAGCGTCTCGGCTTCGGCCGGGCAGCCGTTCGCCAGCGTCGAGGTCGAGGTCGCGGACGCGCAGGACCGGCCGCTGGCCGCGGGCGAGATGGGCGAAATTCTCTGCCGCGGCGACGTGGTGATGCCGGGCTACTGGAAGGACCCGAGCGGCGACCGCCGCCACGCTGAAGAACGGCTGGCTGCACACCGGCGACGTCGGCGCCTTCGATGCCGACGGTTATCTGACGCTGAAGGACCGCTCCAAGGACGTCGTGATCTCCGGCGGCTCCAACATCTATCCGCGCGAGGTCGAGGAGGTGCTGCTCAAGCATCCGCGCGTGCGCGAAGTGTCGGTGATCGGGCGGCCCGACCGCGAGTGGGGCGAGGTCGTGGTCGCCTATGTGGTGGGCGATGCGCCGGCGGCCGAGCTCGACGCGCTGTGCCTTGGCGCCATCGCGCGCTTCAAGCGGCCGAAGGACTACGTGTTCATCGACGCGCTGCCGAAGAACAATTACGGGAAAATTCTCAAGACCGAATTGCGCGCGCTGGATGCGAAGCGGACCGCAGCCCCGCGCTGAGCGCCGGGATGCGCGTCACACCCCCGGCGAAAAGGCGTCGGCCGGCGCCATGTCGATGAGCCGCAACTGCACGCGCTCGGCGCCGTTCCAGCGGTCGACCGTCAGCGAGCCCGCGGCATGCACCCGCTGTCCGCGGCTCTGCATCAGCGCCTGCCCGAGCTTCTGCCCGGCGGCGCGGAACGCGATGGCGTTGACGAGTCGAGCCGTCGCCGGCGCGCAGCCGCGCCCGCACGTGGCTCTGCCCGACCTCCTCGGCGTAGACGAGCGTGTGGGACGGCAGCGCGATCACCGGCTCCGGATTGCCGGCGCCGTACGGCCCGGCGCGCGCGATGGTCGCGACGGTCTCGACCGTCGCCGCGCCAGCCGTGAGCGCGCCGTCGATCAGCAGCGAATCCTCGCGCCGCGCCGCTTCGACCGCGTCCGCCAGCGCCTGTTCGAGGAAGGCACGGAAGGCCGCGAGCCGGTCCTTGCGCAGCGTGACGCCCGCCGCCATCGCGTGGCCGCCGCCCTTGATGCAGCAGCCCCTCGGCCACCGCCTGCCGCATCGACGCGGCCGAGATCGACGCCCGGCGATCGAGCGGCCCGAGCCGGTGCCGATGCCGCCGGGCTCGAGCGCGATCGCAAAGGCCGGCCGGCCGAACCGCTCCTTGAGCCGCGCCGCGACCAGCCCGACCACGCCCGGGATGCCAGCCTTCCGACGGCAGTCACCACCACCGCGCCCTTCTCCTCCAGGCCGAGCGCCGCCATCGCCTCGGCCTCGGCCTGCGCCACCGTCGCGACCTCGATCGCCTGGCGCTCGCGGTTGAGCCGGTCGAGTTCGGCCGCCAGCCGCTCGGCCTCCGACGGATCGGCCTGCAGGAGGAGATCGACGCCGAGCGTGGCGCGGCCGATGCGGCCGCCGGCATTGATGCGCGGGCCGAGCAGGAAGCCGAGGTGCCACGGCTCCGGCGGGCCGCCGAGCCGCGCCACGTCCATCAGCGCGGTCAGGCCGACATGCTCGCGCCGCCGCAGCGAGATCAGCCCCTTGGCGACGAAGGCGCGGTTGAGCCCCTTGAGCGGCACCACGTCCGCCACGGTGCCGAGCGCGACCAGGTCGAGGTAATCGAGCAGGTCCGGCTCCGGCCGCTCGGCGGTCCAGAAGCCGCGCGCGCGCAGTTCGCGGTTGACCGCCACCACGGTCAGGAACACCAGGCCGACGGCGGCGAGATGGCCGAGCTTGGAGAGGTCATCGAGCCGGTTCGGATTGACCACCGCCAAGGCGGGCGGCAGCGTCTCGTCGGCGAGATGGTGGTCGATCACGATCACGTCGAGGCCGAGCTTTTGCGCCTCGGCCAGCGGCTCGATGCTGGTGGTGCCGCAATCGACCGTCACCAGGAGCGTCGCGCCCTGCGCCGCAAGCCCGCGCACCGCCTCGACGTTCGGGCCGTAGCCCTCGAACAGGCGGTCCGGGATGTGGATGAGCGGCCTCGAGCCCGCCGTGGCGCAGGAACCGCGCCAAGGTCGCCGCCGAGGTCGCGCCGTCGACGTCGTAGTCGCCGAAGATCGCAACCTGCTCGCCGCGCACCATCGCGTCGGCAATGCGCGCGGCCGCGACCGGCATGCCGGACAGCACGTTCGGGTCCGGCATCAGCGCGCGCACGGTCGGATCGAGGAAGGTCGCGACCTCGTCGACCTCGACGCCGCGGCCGGCGAGCATGCGCGCCAGCAGCTCCGGCACGTCGGCATGGCGCTGCGCGATCGCGAGCGCGCGCGCCTGGCCGCGCTCGTCGAGCCGGTCGCGCCAGGCGCGGCCGCACGCCGAGCTCTCGACGCCCAGAAACAGGCGCCGCGGCGGCGTGAACGGCGATGCTGCGAGTGCGAGCGCCATCTGTCAAAAGATCTTGCGATACTGGATGAAGCCCGAGCGCTCGGCGACCTGGTCGTAGAGCGCGCGCGCATCGGTGTTGGTCTCGTGCGTCAGCCAATGGACGCGGCTCGCGCCGGCGGCGCGCGCCTTGTCCTCGACCGCCTTGATCAGCGCACGGCCGAGCCCGCGATTGCGCACGCCTTCGGCCACGAACAGATCCTGCAGATAGCAGTAGTCGCCGATCGACCAGCAGGAGCGGTGCAGGATGTAGTGCACGATGCCGCAGAGCTTGCCGCCGACATAGGCGCCGAGCACGCCCATCGGCTCGTTCGGGTCGTGCAGGCGCGTCCACAGCACGGCCGTGGCCTCGGCCGGGATCGCGACCTTGTAGAAGGTCTGGTAGCCCTGCCACAGCGGCTCCCAGTCGGCGCGCTCGTCCGGCCGCAGCGGGCGGATGGTGATGTCAGATGCGCTCATGGCAAACTCATTCGTGTGGCGCCGCGCGCCAACCGCTCGACCGCAATCACGCTTGACGCAACTTACTCGGACACCCGCAGCGCGGTCTTCAGCGGCGCAAGCCCCATGAACCGCTCGCATTGCGGCATGACGCCCGCATAGGCCGCCTTCGCGGCCGTGCTGGCCGCACCGGCGGCTTGCTGCTCGATCACCGCGACCAGCGCCTCGCCCGCCGCCGCGCAGGTGCGCCGCACCGGAGGGATATAGTTGCGGCAGCGGCTGAGCGCATCCTCCTCGGCGAAGCCCGTTTTTGTCGGCGATGACCGCCAGCGCCGCGCGCGCCTGCCCGAGCATGAATTCGAACGGCCGGGTATCGAGACCGGCGATCCGGTCGGCCGCCTCGCGCTCGGCCAGACGGAGCAGTTCGACCTGCGCCTTGATCGCCGCCTGAATCTCCCGCCCATAATCGCGGCAGGACGCCGCCTGCGCCGCAGCCGGCGCCAGCACGGCCAGCACCAGGACGGCGGCGGCAAGGCGCATGGCCGTCAGTCGAGGTGGAATTTTTCGAGCTGGCGGTGCTCGGCCACGATCCGGCGCACCGTGCCGGTGACCGAGCGCATCACCACCGTCTCGGTCTCGATCATGTCCTTGCAGAACTTCACGCCGGTGAGCATCGCCCCGGTGGTGACGCCGGTGGCGGCGAACAGGCAGTCGCCCTTCACCATGTCCTCGATCTCGTATTTCTTCTTCGGGTCCTTGATGCCCATCTTCAGCGTGCGCTCGCGCAGCGCCTCGCTGTCGATCACCAGCCGGCACTGCATCTGGCCGCCGATGCAGCGCAGCGCCGCCGCCGCCAGCACGCCCTCCGGCGCGCCGCCGATGCCGAGATAGATGTCGATGCCGGTCTTGGGCTCGGCGGTGTGGATGACGCCCGCGACGTCGCCGTCGGTGATCAGGCTCACCGCCGCGCCGGTCTTGCGCACCGCCTCGATGGCCTCGGCGTGGCGCGGCCGGTCGAGCAGGATCGCGGTGATCTCGGACGGCTTCACGCCCTTGGCCTTGGCGAGCGAAATGATGTTCTCGTCGGCCGAGCGCATCGAGATCGATGATGCCGCTTCGGATAGCCCGGCCCGATCGCGATCTTGTCCATGTAGCAGTCGGGCGCGTGCAGCAGCGTGCCCTGGTCGGCCATCGCCAGGGTCGCGATCGCGCCCGGCATGTTCTTGGCGCACAGCGTCGGTGCCCTCGAGCGGATCGACCGCGATGTCGACCTTGGGGCCGGTCTTGGTGCCGACCTTCTCGCCGATGAACAGCATCGGCGCCTCGTCGAGCTCGCCCTCGCCGATCACGACCGTGCCGTCGATCGGCAGCTTGTTGAGCTCGCGCCGCATGGCGTCGACCGCCGCCTGGTCGGAGGCCTTGTCCTTGCCGTGGCCGCGCAGCCGCGCCGCCGACACGGCCGCGCGCTCGGTCACGCGCACGATCTCGAGCGAGAGAATGCGCTCGAGCACCTGGTGCGGCTGGACGGTGATCGTCGACGCCATCTGGTTCCCCTCTCCCGCGGCTCGTCGCCGGCCGATCTCGCTTGCCGCAGTCTTCTATCAGTTTTTCTCGATGCGGATCACTTGCGGCTTGCCGGAGATCACCTTGTCGCGCTAGACCGCGGCGAGCGCCTGGCGCACCGCATCTTCGGTGGTCGCATAGGTGATGAGGATGACCGGCACCGGCTCGGCCGCGCGGCCGGGATCGTCGCCGCCCTGCGGCGCGCTGTCGCGGTGGCGCTGCACGATCGATTCCAGCGAGATGTGCTGCTGCGCAAGCCGCGTGGCGATGGTGGCCGCGGTGCCCGGCCGGTCGCGCGGCCAGCAGCCGGATGTAGTAGCCGCCTTCGTGGCGCTGCATCGGCGCCTTGCCGGTCGTTTTCAGCTGCGCGGCCGGCCGCCCGAACGGCGGCACGCGCACGCCGCGCGCGATGTCGCCGATGTCGGAGACCACCGCCGAGGCGGTCGCCATGCCGCCGGCGCCGGGGCCGACCAGCGTGATCGGCGCGATCGCGTCGGCATCGATCGTCACCGCGTTGGTGACGCCCATCACCTGCGCGATCTGCGGAGGCCTTCGGCACCATCGTCGGATGCACGCGCTGCTCGATGCCGTTGTCGGTGCGCACCGCGACGCCAAGCAGCTTGACGCGATAGCCGAGCTCGTCGGCCGCGGCGAGATCGTCCGGCGCGATCGACGAGATGCCTTCGACATAGATCGCGTCCGGATCGACCTTGGTGCCGAAGGCGATGCTGGCCAGGATCGCAAGCTTCTGCGCGGTGTCGTGGCCCTCGACGTCGAAGGTCGGATCGGCCTCGGCATAGCCGAGCCGCTGCGCCTCCTTGAGGCAATCGTCGAAGGACAGCTTCTCCTGCTCCATGCGGGTGAGGATGTAGTTGCAGGTGCCGTTGAGGATGCCGTAGATGCGCGCGAGCGAATTGCCGGCGAGCCCTTCGCGCAGCGTCTTGACGATCGGGATGCGCGCCGCCGACCGCCGCCTCGAAATTGAGCGCGACGCCGCTCTTTTCGGCGAGCCGTCGCCAGCGCGACGCCGTGCTTGGCGAGCAGCGCCTTGTTGGCGGTGACGACCGACTTGCCGGCCTTGAGCGCGGCCTCGACCGCCGCCTTGCGCCGGATCGCCCTCGCCGCCCATCAGTTCGACGAACACGTCGATGCCGGGATCGGTCGCGAGCGCCACCGGATCGGTCGAACCAGTGCGCGCGCCTCGAGGTCGACGCCGCGCTTCTTGCCGCGCGAGCGCGCGCTCACCGCCGCCACCTCGACGGCGCGCCCGCAGCGCGCCGCGAGCACGCCGCGCTGCTCATCGATCATGCGCGCGACCGACGCGCCGACCGTGCCCAATCCGGCAATACCGACTTTCAGCGGCTGAGCCATTGCGAGCCTTGCGTCAGAGCGGCGCGTGGCGTGCGGAGCACGTTGTGCAGCTTTTCCGGACTGGTCTCAAGGAACTGCCGGATGTTGCGCGCGGCCTGGCGGATGCGCTGCTCGTTTTCGACCAGCGCGATGCGCACATAGCCCTCGCCGTGTTCGCCGAAGCCGATGCCGGGCGAGACCGCGACCTCGGCCTTCTCGACCAGCAGCGTGGAGAATTCGACGCGCCGAGGCTCTGGAACGGTTCCGGGATCGGCGCCCAGGCGAACATCGACGCCCGCGGCGGCGGCACCTCCCAGCCGGCGCGGCCGAAGCTCTCGACCAGCACGTCGCGCCGGCGCTTGTAGGTCCGCGCATCTCGTGGATGCAGTCGTCCGGGCCGTTGAGCGCCGCGGTCGCGGCGACCTGGATCGGCGTGAACGCGCCGTAGTCGAGATAGGATTTCACCCGCGCCAGCGCCGCGATGATGCGCTCGTTGCCGACCGCGAAGCCGATGCGCCAGCCCGGCATCGAATAGGTCTTGGACATCGAGGTGAACTCGACCGTGACGTCCATCGCGCCCGGCACCTGCAGCACCGACGGCGGCGGATTGTCGTCGAAATAGACCTCGGCATAGGCGAGATCGGACAGGATGAAGATGCCGTGCTTCTTCGCGAACGGCACCAGGTCCTTGTAGAAGTCGAGGCTGGCGACGAAGGCGGTCGGGTTCGACGGATAGCAGACCACGACCGCAAGCGGCTTCGGGATCGAGTGCACGATCGCGCGCTCGAGCGTGCGGAAGAAGTCGGCGTCGGCTCCGACGGCACCGAGCGGAACACGCCGCCCGCCATCAGGAAGCCGAAGGCGTGGATCGGATAGCTCGGATCCGGCACCAGGATGACGTCGCCCGGCGCGGTGATCGCCTGCGCGACGTTGGCGAAGCCTTCCTTGGAGCCGAGCGTGGTGACGACCTGGGTGTCGGGATTGAGCTTCACGCCGAAGCGGCGCCCGTAATAGGCGGCC
The DNA here is from genome assembly GCA_963749815.1 of uncultured Alphaproteobacteria bacterium. GTDB lineage: Bacteria > Pseudomonadota > Alphaproteobacteria > Rhizobiales > Xanthobacteraceae > VAZQ01. The sequence continues at coordinate 32,554 of CAVVON010000015.1, forward strand.
TGCGCGCGGCGCAGCCCGGCGATGCCCTTGCGAGGCCGAATAGCGGTCGGTGCGCGGCTTGCCGAGCGTGTCCTTGAGCTTCTCGATGACGTGGGCCGGCGCCGGCAGGTCGGGATTGCCCATGCCGAGGTCGATGATGTCGGCGCCCGCATTGCGCGCCGCGGCCTTCGCGCGGTTGACCTGCTCGAAGACGTAGGGCGGCAGACGGCGGATGCGGTGAAATTCTTCCATGATCGACCCTCCTTCCGGCCCGCGCGCGACTGGCAGCGGGGGCCGGCGCAGGCGTTTTATCACGGGTTGCGGGCGCTGCCAGCGGCCGGATTGGTGGCCGCGCCGACGCGGGCGCGCGCGGCGGCGAGGTCGTCTTCGAGCTTTTTCTGCTCGTCCGCGGTCAAGGTGGCGCTCTCGCGCACGGGCGGCCGGTCGTGGACCGCCGGATAGGCCGCCTGGATCGCCGGGCGCTTGGGGGCATCGTCGGGCAGACCGCCTGCGGCGGTCGGCAAGTGGTCGGCGATCGTCGAGGCCGAGCACCCTGCCAGCATGGCCGCGCAAACAATCGCCAAGGCTGCGGACAAAATCTGCCGCCGCGCCCCGCGTTCGGACCGGGATGCCGAAGCCACCGCCATGCCGTCTACCCCAAACTCCCAGGCACGTCAGACAAGCGAAATCTCTTCCAGTTCAGGCAATTGAGTGGAGCTTTATGCCCCCAATATGACCAAAGCAAGGTTAACGCGATACCTCCCGCTTCCGGCCCGGCCTGGCACGAATGATGCGTCTTGCAGGCTTCAAGGTTAAGGTTCATTTCAGGCTCAAGCAAAAGAGCCATCCAGGGCAGGAAACGAGGCTACGCCGTGAAAGCTCCGTCGGAACCGGCCAAAACCGGCTCGGTCAACGTGGAGGAATTCGCCAAGAACGTCGCCCGCATGGTCGAAGAGGGCGGGCGCGCCATGGCGGCCTACCTCAAGCCGCGCGAGGAAGGCCAGATCGACGACCAGCGCGCCGAGGTCACCGACGTGGTCAAGACCTTCGGCAAGGTCGCGGAATACTGGTTCGCCGACCCCCAGCGGACGCTCGAATTGCAGACCAGCCTCGGCAAGGCCTATCTCGATCTGTGGGCCAATGCGGTCAAGCGCATGGCCGGCGAGGAGGTCCAGCCGCTGGTTGCGCCGGACCCCAGAGACAAGCGCTTCGCCGATCCCGAGTGGAGCTCGAACCAGTTCTACGACTTCCTCAAGCAGGCCTACCTGCTCACGGTGCAATGGGCCAATCACCTGGTCAGCGACGCCAAGGGGCTCGACGCGCACACCCAGCTCAAGGCCGAGTTCTACCTGCGCCAGTTCGCCAACGCGGTCTCGCCCTCGAACTTCGTGATGACCAACCCGGAGATTCTGCGCGAGACGCTCGCCAGCAACGCCGACAACCTGGTGCGCGGCATGCACATGCTGGCCGAGGACATCGCGGCCGGCCACGGCGAGCTCAAGATCCGCCAGTCCGACGCGACCAAGTTCGAGGTCGGGCGCAATCTCGCGCTCACGCCCGGCAAGGTGATCTTCGAGAACGAACTGATCCAGCTCATCCAGTACGCGCCCGCGACCGAGACGGTGCTCAAGCGCCCGCTGCTGATCGTGCCGCCCTGGATCAACAAGTTCTATATCCTCGACCTCACGCCGGAAAAGTCGTTCATCAAGTGGTGCGTCGACCAGGGCCTGACCGTATTCGTCATCTCCTGGGTCAATCCGGACGAGCACCTCGCCGCCAAGACCTTCGAGGACTACGCGCTGCGGGGCGCACTCGCGGCGCTCGACGTGGTCGAACGCACGACCGGCGAGCGCCAGGTCCATGCCATCGGCTATTGCGTCGGCGGCACGCTGCTCGCCGCCACGCTCGCCTACATGGCCGCCAAGGGCGACAACCGCATCGCGTCGGTGACCTTCTTCGCCGCCCAGGTCGACTTTACCCATGCCGGCGATCTGATGGTGTTCGTCGACGAGGAGCAGATCGCCGAGCGCGAGCGCGAGATGAAGGAGCGCGGCTATCTCGCCGGCAGCAAGATGGCGCGCGCCTTCAACCTGCTGCGCTCGAACGACCTGATCTGGCCCTACGTCATCAACAACTACCTCAAGGGCAAGGAGCCGGCGCCGTTCGACCTGCTGTTCTGGAACTCCGACGCCACCCGCATGCCGGCGGCCAACCACTCGTTCTACCTGCGCAACTGCTATCTCGATAACAAGCTCAGCAAGGGCGAGATGGTGATCGGCGGACAGCGATTGAATCTCAAGCAGGTGACCATTCCGATCTACAATCTCGCCGCCCGCGAGGACCACATCGCGCCGGCGAAATCGGTGATGCTCGGATCGAGGCTGTTCGGCGGCCCGGTGCGCTTCGTGGTCGCGGGCTCCGGCCATATCGCGGGCGTGGTCAATCCGCCGGGCAAGATGAAGTATCAGTACTGGACCGGCCCCAAGCCGCGCGGCGCCGACATCGACAAATGGCTCGCCAACGCCAAGGAGCACCCCGGCTCCTGGTGGCCCGACTGGATCGAATGGCTCAAGAAGCTGGACCCCGAGCAGGCGCCGGCGCGCGAACCGGGCGGAAGCGCGCTCACCCCGATTGAAGACGCGCCCGGGAGTTATGTTAAGGTCAGGGACTGACGCCGCCCTTTTCCCCGGGAGTTCCTGGCAGCCGTCATCGCCTTCATGAAGGAGACCGACAATGCGTCTTTCCCTCACGCTGGTCGCCGTGGCGACCCTTCTGGCCGGCCCGGCCGTCGCGCAGGAAACCGGCACGCTCAAGAAGATCAAGGAGACCGGCGCGATCACGCTCGGACATCGCGACAGCTCGATCCCGTTCTCCTATTACGACGACCGCCAGCAGGTGGTGGGCTATGCGATGGATCTCTGTAACCGCATCGTCGCCGCGGTGAAGGACAACCTCAAGCTCGCCAAACTCGACGTCAAGCTCAATCCGGTCACCTCCGCCACCCGCATCCCGCTGATCGCCAACGGCACCGTCGATCTCGAATGCGGCTCCACCACCAACAATCTCGACCGGCAGAAGCAGGTCTCCTTCACCATCACCCACTTCGTCACCGCCAACCGCTTCGTGTCGAAGAAGGCGCGCAACTTCAAGACCGTCGAGGATCTCGCCGGCAAGACCGTGGTCTCGACCTCGGGCACCACCAACATCAAGCAGATCACCGAGATCGGCGCCAAGAAGGGATTGAACCTCAACATCCTGGCCGCCAAGGATCACGCCGAGGCGTTCCTGATGGTGGAGACCGACCGCGCCGTCGCGTTCGTGATGGACGACATTCTCCTGTACAGCCTGGTGGCCGGCTCGAAGACGCCCGACGCCTATGTGATCTCCGCCGACGCGCTGTCGGTCGAGCCCTACGGCATCATGCTTCGCCGCGAGGACGCGCCGTTCAAGAAGGTGGTCGATGAGGCGATGATCGCGACCTACAAGGGCGGCGCGATCAACGCGATCTACGACAAGTGGTTTCTCAAGCCGGTCCCGCCGAAGGGCATCAATCTGAACGTGCCGATGAGCGACTCGTTCAAGAAGGTGGTCGCGAGCCCGACCGACAGCGGCGATCCGGCGGTGTATTGATTGTTTCTGCCCTCTCCCCGCGCTTGCGGGGAGAGGGTGGCTAGCATCGACGATGCGAGCCGGGTGACGGGGCAACGTCGCGATCAGCGGCAGCCAAGCCCCTCACCCGCCCTCGCTGAAGCTCGGGCATCCTCTCCCCGTTCCGCTGGGCGAGGGCAAGCAAGCGGGGCCGCCATGAACTACAATTGGAACTGGGCGATCTTCTTCGAGACGTCGCCCGACGGCGTCCACACCTATTGGCAGACGCTGATGCTCGGCACCGGCTGGACGCTGGCGACCGCGTTTTGCGCGGGCGTGATCGCGCTCACGCTCGGCTCGATCATCGGCGTCATCCGCACCACGCCAAAGCCCTGGCTGGTCCGCTTCGGCATCGCCTATGTCGAGCTGTTCCGCAACATTCCGCTGCTGGTGCAGATGTTCCTCTGGTACTTCGTGCTGCCGGAACTGCTGCCGCAGCAGGCCGGCATGTGGCTCAAGGAACTGCCCAACTCGTCGTTCTACACCGCCGTGGTCGCGCTCGGCTTCTACACCTCGGCGCGCGTCGCCGAGCAGGTGCGCGCCGGCATCGGCGCCTTGCCGCGCGGCCAGCGCATGGCGGCGCAGGCGCTCGGCCTGACGCTGCCGCAGGTCTACGCCTACGTGCTGCTGCCGATGGCCTACCGGATCCTGATGCCGCCGCTGACGTCGGAGTTCATCAACGTCATCAAGAACAGCGCGGTGGCGCTGACCATCGGGTTGATGGAGCTCACGGCGCGCGCCCGCGCCATGCAGGAGTTCACGTTCCAGGTGTTCGAGGCGTTCACCGCCGCGACCGTCATCTACATCGTCATCAACGTCATCGTGACCTACGGCATGCGCCGGGTCGAGCAAAAGGTCGCCGTGCCGGGATTGATCGGCGCGGCGCCACAGGTAACCACGCACTAGGGAGGGATCGCGATGTTCGCCAATTTCGACTTCGACGTCATCATCCGCTCCCTGCCCTACCTGTTCATCGACGGCATGTCGTTCACGGTGATGCTGACCGTGCTCGCCACGCTGGGCGGGATCATCATCGGCACCATGCTCGCGCTGATGCGGCTTTCGGGCTTCGCGCCGCTGTCGCTGTTCGCGGCCGGCTACGTCAACCTGATGCGCTCGGTGCCGCTCGTTCTGATGATCTTCTGGTTCTACTTCCTGGTGCCCTATATCGGGCAATGGGTCACCGGCGCGGACCGGCCGATCCAGGTCGGCGCCTTCGCGTCCTCGCTCATCACGTTCACGCTGTTCGAGGCGGCGTTCTTCGCCGAGATCATGCGCGCCGGCATCCAGTCGATCGCGCGCGGCCAGGTGTTCGCCGCGCAGGCGCTCGGCATGACCTACCCGCAGACCATGGGCTACATCGTGCTGCCGCAGGCGTTCCGCAACATGGTGCCGGTGCTGCTCACGCAGACCATCATCCTGTTCCAGGACACCTCGCTGGTCTACGTGCTGTCGATCACCGACTTCATGGGCGCCGCCTCCAAGGTCGCCCAGCGCGACGGCCGGCTGGTCGAAATGTACATCTTCGCGGCGCTCGTCTACTTCCTGATCTCGCTTGCCGCATCCACCCTCGTGCGCCGGCTGCAGGCCCGCGTCGCCATCATCCGCTGAGGTTCGCCATGGCCATGATCGAGATGAAAGACGTGAGCAAGTGGTTCGGCACCTTCAAGGTGCTGACCGACTGCACCGCCAATGTCGACAAGGGCGAGGTCGTGGTGGTGTGCGGGCCGTCCGGCTCCGGCAAGTCGACGCTGATCAAGTGCGTCAACGGGCTCGAGCCGTTCCAGGAGGGCGTCATCACGGTCGACGGCACCTCGGTCGGCGACCGCAAGACCAACCTGCCGAAGCTGCGCGCGCGCATCGGCATGGTGTTCCAGCATTTCGAGCTGTTCCCGCACCTGACGGTGGCGCGCAACCTGACGCTCGCGCAGCGCAAGGTGCTCGGGCGCAACGAGGACGACGCCGTCGAGACGGGCATGCGGCTCCTGGAACGCGTCGGCTTGCGCGCGCACGCCGAGAAATTTCCCGGACAGCTCTCCGGCGGCCAGCAGCAGCGCGTCGCGATCGCCCGCGCGCTCGCCATGGACCCGATCGCCATGCTGTTCGACGAGCCCACCTCCGCGCTCGACCCCGAGATGATCACCGAGGTGCTCGACGTCATGGTGGCGCTCGCCAAGGAAGGCATGACCATGATGGTGGTGACCCACGAGATGGGCTTCGCCCGCAAGGTCGCCAACCGCGTCATCTTCATGGACAAGGGCGAGATCGTCGAGGACGCCAAGACCGACGAGTTCTTCGGCAAGCCGCGCAGCGAGCGCGCGCAGCTGTTCCTGTCGAAGATTCTGCACAACTAGGCCGGAACACCGGCCAACCGCACGAGGAGGAGACGATGTCCAGGGAACTGTTCTGGCTGACGGTGACCGTCGTGATGACGGGCCTGCTCTGGGTGCCCTATATCCTCAACCGCTTCGTCAAGTGGGGCATCCTGGCGACGCTGGACAACCCGAAGCGGGACAATCCGCGCCATTCGCTGTGGGCGATCCGCATGATGGCGGCGCACGAGAACGCCATCGAGAACCTGGTCATCTTCGCAACGCTGGTGCTGATCGCCAGTCAACTCGGGATCTCGACCCCCATCACCGTCTGGGCCTGTATCGCCTACTTCTGGGCGCGCCTCCTGCACGTCGTCGTCTACACGCTGGGCGTCCCGTATCTGCGGACCGCTGGCGTTCACGGTCGCCTTCCTGGCCCAGGCCGCGATCGCGATCGAGATCTTCCGGCAGGTGCAATTTCTGGGGCCGTAGTCCCCGGCCTCACGGAAACATCGCCACCTGATCGACGCCCATGGTCTCGGGATAGCCGAGCATCAGGTTCATGTTCTGCACCGCCTGCCCCGACGCGCCCTTGGTCAGGTTGTCGAGCGTCGAGACGATGATGGCGCGGCCGGGGATGCGGTCCTTGGCGACCCCGATGAAGGTCATGTTGGAGCCGCGCACATGGCGGGTCTGCGGCGTCTCGCCGAACGGCAGCACGTGCACGAACGGCTCGTTCGCATAAGCCTTTGACAGGATCGCGTGCAGGTCCTCCGGCGATTTCGCAACGCCGCGCACGTAGATGGTCGAAAGAATTCCCCGGTTCATCGGCATCAGGTGCGGCGTGAAGGTGACGATCACCTCGCGGCCGGCGGCCTTGGAGAATTCCTGGTCGAGCTCGGCCATGTGGCGGTGGCCGCCGACGCCATAGGCGTGCGTGCCTTCCGACACCTCGGAGAACAGCATCGCCTCCCTGGCCGACCTGCCCGCCCCGGTCATGCCGGACTTGGCGTCGACGACGATCTCGTCCGGATCGATCGCCTTCGCCTTGAGCAGCGGAATGAGCGGCAGCTGCGCGCAGGTGGTGTAGCAGCCCGGATTGGCCACCAGCCGCGCCGCCTTCGACCTGGTCGCGGTAGACCTCGGTCAGCCCGTAGACCGCCTCGCCCTGCAGTTCCGGCGCGTGGTGCTCGTGGCCGTACCAGCGCGCATAGGCGGCGGTATCGGCGAGCCGGAAATCGGCCGAGAGATCGACCACCTTGGTGTCCGGCGCCTTCGCCAGCAGTTCCTTGATCACCTTCTGCGTGGTGGCGTGCGGCAGCGCGCAGAACGCGAGATCGAGAGCGGCCGTCTTCCAGTCGAGCCCGTCGAGCGAAACCAGCGTCGGCAACTTGTAGGGCGAGAACTGCGGAAACACCTGCCGCATCTCCTGGCCGGCGCGCCGGTCGGCGGTCAGCAGCACGATCTCGACCCGCGGATGGCGGATCAGCAGGCGCAGCAGCTCCGCACCGGTGTAGCCCGAGGCGCCGAGCACGCCGACCTTCGCCTTCTTGGCTACCGAGGTAGCCATGGCTCAATCCTTTCCGCCGGTGTGCGACCGGACCAAAACTTCGCGGAGGATATCAGGAGAAGCGCCGCGGAGCTTAAGGTCCGGCGGCACGAGGAACGCTTACACGCGATCGCGCGCCCGTGCCGCCGTGGTACGGCGGCGGCGCTCGGCAAAGCGGATTGCGATCGTCGTCATGGCCCGGCGCTATAGCGGCCCGGCGCAGTCCGGTCAAGAAAGCTGCGCCAACGCCGAAAGGCCGCCGTCGCCGGCGGCCTTCTGTTCGACGCGCCCGGTCTCGAAAGCTCCGAGGCCCTCGCCTAGATGGTCGGGCTCCACGGCACCGGGATCTCGCGATAGCCCGAGCCGCTCTTCTCGACATAGGCGAGCGAGGGGAACGGATAGTGGAAGCCCTGCACCAGCATCTTCTCGGCCACCAGCATGTCGTAGACCTTGCGGCGGGTCTCCTCGGCCATCTTCGGGTCCTGGTCGAAGAACGCGTGCCAGCCGGGATTGCGCGCGAACAGCGCCGGATGGTTGGTGACGTCGGCCTGCACGTAGACCTTGGCGTTGCCGGATGCGACCACATAGGACACGTGGCCGGGCGTATGGCCGTAGGTCGCGACCGCGGTGATGCCCGGCGCCACATCCTTGCCGGCCTCGTACGGGGTGACCTTGCGGCCGAGCGCGTCGAACACCTTGCGCGCGCCACCGAACACTTCCTTCATGCGCTCGGTGGTCTGGCGGCTCATCTCGCCGTCGTCCATGAAGTATTTCCACTCGGCCGCGGGCACCAGGATCTCGGCGTTCGGAAACGCCGGCTTGTTGTCCGCCGTGATCAGGCCGTTGATGTGGTCGCCGTGGAAGTGCGAGATCACCACCATATCGACGGCGTTGCGGTCGATGCCCGCCGCTTTCAGGTTGGAGTGGAACTGGCCGCCGACGCCCTTGCTGCGCTCGAAATTGGCTTCGCCGGTGCCGGTATCCATGACGATGAGCTTGGAGCCGGTGTTGATGGCGATCGGCGTGTACGGGATCGTCATCGTGTCCTTGTCCATGTAGGCGGCCGCGAGCGCGGCGCTGACCTCGTCCCGCTTGACGTTGGTGACGAAGCTGTCGGGCAGCTTGAAGCTGCGCTGGCCGTCGGTCGCCACCGTGATTTCGTAGGAACCGACCTTGTAGCGGTACCAGCCCGGCGCCTGCTTGCCCTGCTGCGGCGCGGCGGCCCGCGCGGGCGCGGACGGCGATCGATGGGGCGAGCGTCACGGCAGCGGCGCCCGCCAGCATGTTGCGGCGTGTGAGTTCGGTCATGGACGTTCTCCTCTTGTGAACTGTTTAAGCGGCCTGGATCGCCGATGGTCAGATCACCGGGTTCCAGGCCACCGGCACCAGGCGATAGCCGGCGCCGGCCTTCTCGACGTGGCCGAGACTGGGGAACGGAAAGTGATATCCCGCGATCAGCATCTTTTCGGCCGCCGCCATGTCGTACACGCGCCGGCGCGTCACCACCGCCTTCTCCGGCTCGCTGTCGAACATGACCTGCCAGTCGGGATGGGTGAGGAACAGGTCCGGCACGTTGCTGACGTCGGCCTGAAAAAACAGTTTGCTCGAACCGGACGCGATGACAAACGAGGTGTGGCCTGGCGTGTGGCCGGAGGTATCGACCGACGAGATGCCGGGCGCGACCTCCTTGCCCCATTCGTAGCGCGTCACCTTGTCCTTGAGGTCGCCGAAGATCTTGCGGTTGAAGCCGAACGAGGCCTTGAAGAATCCCTCCGGCGCCTTCGCGGCGTTGGCGTCGTCCATCCAGTAGGCCCAATCGACCGCCGGCACCTTGATCTCGGCATTCGGGAAGGCGAGCGAGCCGTCCGGATTCTTGATGCCGTTGATGTGATCGCCGTGCATGTGCGAGATCAGCACGATGTCGATGGCCTTGGGATCGATACCGGCGGCCGCCAGATTCTGCGGCAGCAGTCCGACGGTCGGGCCGAGACCCGACCCGTATCCGGTGTCGATCAGGACGAGCTTGCTGCCGGTGTTGACCACGACCGGATTGAACGGCGCGAACACCGTGCCCTTGGGCATGTAGGCGGCCTCGGCCGCCTTGAGGACCTCTTCGTTGCTGACGTTGCGAACGAACTGTGGCGGCAACGGAATGGGCCGCGCGCCATCGCTCACGACCGTGAGTTCGAAATCGCCGACCTTGGAGCGATAGAAGCTCGGTCCTTGCCGGTTGGCCGGCGGCGCGGCTGCATGGGCCGGTACGGCGAGCGGCGCGACCGCCGCGACGGAGCCCGCGACAAGGATTTGACGACGCGTCAACTCGGTCATGACGCCCTTTCCTCTTCGGCGCGATCGCAAGCCGGCGGGCGCCGGCCTGCTCCCTTGAAAGCGATCGGATTCAACGAGCCTCCGATCATACCAGCGCTCAGATCACCGGATTCCATGCGACCGGAATGACGCGGTAGCCGGTGCCGGCCTTCTCCGAATAGCCGAGCGACGGGAACGGATAGTGGTAGCCGGTGATCAGGAGCTTCTCGGCCGCCGCCATGTCGTGGATGCGCCGGCGCGTGGCGATCGCCTTTTCCGGCTCATGGTCGAACATCACCTGCCACTCGGGATTGGTCAGGAACAGCTCCGGGATGTTGGTGACGTCGGCCTGGAACAGCAGACGGCTTGATCCCGATGCAATCACGAAGGCGCATTGTCCGGGCGTGTGGCCGGACGCATCGACGGCGGTAATGCCGGGCGCAACTTCGCTGCCGGCGCTGTACTTGGTCACCTTGTCGGCGAGCCCGGCGAATATCTTGCGGTTGAAGCCCATCTGCGCCTTGGTGAAGCCTTCCGACTTCGCCATGTTGTCGTCGTTCATCCAGAACGCCCAGTCGTTGGCCGGCACCTTGATCTCGGCATTGGGGAAGGTCAGGCCGCCCTCGGCATTCCTCAGACCGAGAATATGGTCGCCGTGCGAGTGCGAGATCAGCACGATGTCGATCGCCTTGGGATCGATGCCGGCGGCGGCGAGCGTCGTGGGGAGAAGCCCGACGGTCGGCCCGAACCCGGCACCGAAGCCGGTGTCGATCAGCACCAGTTTCGAACCGGTATTGACGACCACCGGGTTGAACGGCGTGACCAGGTTGCCCTTCGGCATGTAGGCCGCTGCAGCCGCTGCCAGCACCTGCTCCTTGCTGGCGTTGCGCACGTAGCCGTCCGGCGGCGGCGCGACACGGGCGCCGTCGCTGGCGACGGTGATCTCGAAGTCGCCGAGCTTGGCGCGATAGAAGCTCGGCGCCTGGCGGTTGGCGGGCGGCGCCGCGGCAAACAACGGCGTGGCGGTGAACGAGGGCAGCGTGGCAACGGCGGCGGCGCCGGCGAGCAAATGACGCCGAGTAAATTCGGTCATGATTTACCTCCCTGATAATCCGCTATTCTTGTTTTTCGGTATGGCGGCCTGCCCAATATAGCCAATTCGCCGAGGCTCTGTCGGTCAAAAAAATGCCTGATGCGGGAGCAGCACGCGGCCGCGGCCCCGCTATTTCGTCCTCCCCCGCGACAGGCTAAAGCTTGCCGCCATGGGGATACCTGAATCGCCGGCCGGGCAGCCGGCCTCGTCCGATACCGGCGCGCACCGTCTGCTGGTTACGGCATTCGTGGCCGCGATCTTCGTCAGCGCCGCGCTGCTGTTCGCGGTGCAGCCGATGTTCGCCAAGATGGTGCTGCCGCGCTTTGGCGGCGCGCCAGCCGTCTGGTCGGTGGCGATCGTGTTCTTCCAGGCCGCGCTGATGTGCGGCTATGCCTATGCGCATTTTCTCACCAGCCGCGCGCCGGCGCGCATCGCCGTGATCGTCCAGCTCGCGGTCATGGCGGGCGCCGCGCTCACGCTGCCGCTGTCGATCGCGTCCGGATGGGGCCGGCCGCCGGCCGTCGGCGAGGCGTTCTGGCTGCTCGGTCTGTTCGCGGTGTCGATCGGGCTGCCGTTCTTCGCACTCTCCGCCAATGCGCCGCTGCTGCAAGCGTGGTTCGCGCGCACCGCCCATCCCGACGCCAAGGACCCGTATTTCCTCTATGCGGCCAGCAATGTCGGCAGCTTCCTCGCGCTGCTGTCCTATCCGATCCTGCTGGAGCCGCTGGTGCCGCTGACCGAGCAGACCCGGCTGTGGTCGGTCGGCTTCTACATCCTGATCCTGCTGCTCGCAGGTTGCGGGGCGCTGTTGTGGCGCAGCGGCGCGCTCGCGCGCTACGGCTCGGCCTTCGAGCGGCGAAGCCGCGGCGGACGCCCCGGCGCCGACCTGGCGCGACGCCGCAACCTGGATGGCGCTGTCGGCCGTGCCGTCCGCACTGCTGGTCGCCGTCACCGCCCACATTTCGACCGACGTCGCCGCGGTGCCGCTGCTTTGGGTGCTGCCGCTCGCGCTCTACCTCCTGACCTTCGTGATCGTGTTCTCGCGCCGCCCGCTGATCCCGCACTGGCTGGTGGTCGAGGTGCAGCCGGCGTTCGTGATCGCGCTCCTGGCCGTCATCCTGTTCGAGCCGTTCAAGACCATCGTCGGCCTGATCGCCATGCACATTGCGGCGTTCTTCGTCTGCGCGCTGATGTGCCACGGCGAGCTGGCGCGCCGCCGCCCGGCGCCGAAATATCTCACCACCTTCTTTCTGTGGGTGTCGGCGGGCGGCATGATCGGCGGCATCGGCGCCGGGCTCATCGCTCCGCACGTGTTCGACTGGGTGGCGGAATATCCGATCCTGATCGCGCTCACCGTGCTCTGCCGCCCGGGCCTGTCGCTGCCGCAGAACCGCATCGTGCGCTACGGCATGTTCGCGGTCTTTGCGGCGGCGCTGGCGGGGCTGATCTATGTCGCCTATTCCAACGTGATCGTCACCGAGCCCCAGTTCAACTGGACGATCGGCGCGCTGCTGATTGCGAGCGTGCTGATCTGGCGCTTCCCGCTGCCGTTCGCCGCGCTGGTCGCGTTCGTGCTGTTCGCCAGCCACGTCGTGTTCCAGCAGACCGGAGCGATCTCGGTGCGCAGCTTCTTCGGCATCTTCAAGGTCACCGAATCGGCCGACGGCCAGTTCCGGCTGCTGCAGCACGGCACCACGCTGCACGGCGCACAGCGCATCCGCGACCCCGCCGGGCTGCCGGTCGAAGGCCCGCCCGAGCCCCTGCTCTATTATTTCGACGGCTCCGCCATCGCCCAGACCATCGACGCGGTGCGCGCGCGCCTTGCGCCGGCGCCGATCCGCTTCGCCGTGGTCGGGCTCGGATCGGGCTCGCTCGCCTGCCGCGCCAATCCCGACGACACCGTCGACTATTTCGAGATCGACCAGGCGGCGATCCAGATCGCGCGCGATTCCGGATTGTTCACGTTCCTGGCGAGCTGCCGGCCGGACGTGTCGATCACGCTCGGCGATGCGCGGCTCACGCTCGCCGAGGTTCCGGACGGAACCTACGACCTGATCATCGTCGATGCGTTCTCGTCCGACGCCGTGCCGGTGCACCTGCTCACCCGCGAGGCGATGGCGATCTACCTTGCCAAGCTCAAGCCCGGCGGCATGGCGGTGCTGCACGTCTCCAACCGGCACCTGGAACTCGCCTCGGTGGTGGCCGGGATCGCCGCGGCCAACGGCGCGCTCACCCGCGTCAACGACAGCGTCGATCTCGACGAGGCCTCGACGCCGTACCGCTATGCGGCCACGGTCGTCGCGGTCGTGCGCAATCCGGCGGACTTCGGTGAGCTCGCCGACTCCAAGGAGTGGGTGCTGCGGGAACCCGATCCGCACCAGCGGGTGTGGACCGACGATTATTCCAACATCATCGGCTCGGTGCTGCGCATGCTGGAGCAGTGACCGCCGCGTCGGCCGTCAGCTGCCCCAAACCCACGCGACCACCTTGGCCGCGACGTCGCCGAGCGTGAGCAGCACGCCCGCCCAGACGAACGCCGAGGTGAAGTTCGCGGCCTGGAAGCGCCAATAGGGCATGGCGAAGATGCCGGCGACCAGCGGCACCGACGCGCGCAGCGGCCCGAAGAAGCGCCCGATGAAAATTCCGAGCACGCCCCAGCGCGTTCACGAACGCCTCGCCCTTGGGAATGAGCGTCGGATGACGCGACAGCGGCCAGATATGCGCGACCGGCGGCCCGAGCTTGACGCCGATCCAGTAGGACAGCCAGTCGCCGATTGCCGCCCCGAGCGCTCCGGCGACCCAGACCGGCCAGAAATTGATGCCGCCGGAGGAGATCAGCACGCCGATGCCGACCAGCGCCGCCCAGGCCGGTATCAGCAGCGAGATGAACGCCAGCGATTCGCCGAACGCGAGCGCGAACACGATCGGCGCCGCCCACACCTCGTGCAGCTTCACGAACTCGACGATCTGGTGGCCGAAGGCTTCGAGGCTCTCGAACATGGAAGGGTGTCGCCCAATGAGGCGCAGGGTTTAACGCGCCCTCACCGGCAGCACCAGCCCGCGCGCCCGAACGCCGCAGGCTTGCCCCAAAAGAAAAGGGCACGGCGAATGCCTTCGCCGTGCCCTTCGAAGGACGTTGCTGGGACCGCGTTAGAGGACCATCGCCGACGTCTGCACCGCAGCCGCCTCGCGCCTGGCATCGGCCAGACGCGCCGCCGCCACCTCGGGCCCGAGCGGATCGGCCTGCTTGCCGATCTTGAGCGCCGCATCGAGGATCGCCGCCGCCTGGCGGTAGACGTCCCTCGCCGCGCCATGGCCGCGCGCGCCCGGCGCCAGGTGTTCGGCGATCGGCGACAACTCGCCGAGCAGGCGCGACGCGCACAGCACGATGTCGGTGGCGCGGCTGGCGTGCCACTGGTCGGCAGCGTCGGCCGCGTGTCCGCACGCGCCCATGATCCGGTGATCGGTGGTGGTCATCAGTTCGTCGCGCACCAGCCGCGCGAACTCGTCGAAGTCGTGTTGCGTCTTGATCGCGGACGCGCGCGCGGCAAGCTTGCCGTGCCCGGCCCGGTCGAGCATCGGCGCCAGGATGTCGGTCACGATCCGCATCATGATGAACTGCGCACGCTCACGTTCGACCGCGGGTGCGTCCGCGGAACCCGCAAGCCGCGTGACGAACGGCAGCAGGATGTCCTGGCGCAGTTCGTCGTCGACCGCATCGTTGAGGCACATGGCGAACAGCGCCATCGGCCGCGAGAACGACGACGGACAATCGTCGATCGACTGCACCGATTTGTACGGATAGCCGGCGGCTACGATCGCCGCCTCGTTGACGCAGGTGCCGCCGTCGGGACCCGGAAACTCGTGGCTCCCGCGCAAGAGCTTCCAGTTCAACATGGCATTGAAGTCAGTCGCCGTGTGGGTGGGCTTGAGGCTCAGCAAACGATTGAGATCGAACATGACCGTCTCCTGTTGGCTCTGACGTCTACGTGCAACCCGATTGCGCAATGATCGTGGCAGAGCGGCGGCTGGGCGATGGTCTCAAGATGAATTGATCGCAACGTGAGTGCCGTAGCAATTTGTGATCGCTGCCACGAAGATGAACGGCTCAAATCATTTGTCACGAACATGAACGATGTTGCCGCCACAAAGATGAACGGCGAAATTGCACATGTTTACGCCACGGTCGGTGGCATAGTTGGGCAATCCGATTCGTTTTCCGGCAACGGCAACCTGCGCGGACCGAAAAGCCCGCGACGGTTTTGTGTTATGTGGACCCGCGCGGCATACCGCTGCACGTCACGATCCTCGTGCCTGACCGGATAGCTCTCGCCCTCCCCTGACACCGGGAAGCGACGGAACCGATATGGCATAGTCGCGACAACTGATTCGTTTTTCGGACGGCAATCAAACGCATGGCCAAGACCGCCAAATCCGCTGCCAAAGCCCTCGCGACCCGCGACCTGTTCGAGGACACGTCCGCGCCGGCTGCCCGGCGCGCCAAAGCCGCGCCGCGCCGCGCGCAGCGGTGGCGGCGAGGCGGGCTACACCGCCAAGCACATCGAGGTGCTGGAGGGGCTCGAGCCGGTGCGCCGGCGGCCGGGCATGTATATCGGCGGCACCGACGAGAAGGCGCTGCATCACCTGTTCGCCGAGGTGATCGACAACGCCATGGACGAGGCGCTCGGCGGCCACGCCAACTGGATCGAGGTCGAGATGGAGGCGGACGGTTTCGTCACCGTCAACGACAACGGCCGCGGCATCCCGGTCGACGCCCATCCGAAGTTCAAGAACAAGTCGGCGCTCGAAGTGATCATGACGACGCTGCACGCCGGCGGCAAATTCGATTCCGAGGTCTACGAAACCTCGGGCGGCCTGCACGGCGTCGGCGTCTCGGTCGCCAACGCGCTGTCGCGAGCGCATGGAGGTCGAGGTCGCGCGCGAGCAGACGCTCTATCGCATGGCGTTCGAGCGCGGCAAGCCGAAGGGCAAGCTGGAAAAGGTCGGCACGCGCGCCGAACCGGCGCGGCACCAAGGTGCGCTTCCGCCCCGACCCGCAGATCTTCGGGCCGAAGGCGCACTTCAAGCCGGAGCGCATCTTCAAGATGTCGCGCTCGAAGGCGTATCTCTACGGCGGCGTCGAGATCCGCTGGTCGTGCGCCAAGGAACTGCTGCGCGGCGTCGAGGACGTCCCCGAAAAGGCGACGTTCCATTTCGCCGACGGCCTGAAGGACTATCTCGGCGAGGCGATCAGCGGCGCGACGCTGGTGCATCCCGACATCTTCACCGGCAGCGCCGGCAAGACCGGCAAGCACGGCGGCGCCGAATGGGCGGTCGCCTGGACCGCCGACGCCGACGGCTTCCTGTCGTCCTACTGCAACACCATCCCGACGCCGGACGGCGGCACCCACGAGTCGGGACTGCGCAGCGCGCTCACCAAGGGCCTCAAGGATCACGCCGAGCGCATCGGCCAGGGCAAGCGCGCCGGCTCGATCACCTCCGACGACGTGATGGTGGGCGCCGGCGCCATGCTGTCGGTGTTCATCCGCGAGCCCGAGTTCCAGGGCCAGACCAAGGATCGCCTCGCCACCGCGGAGGCGACCCGCATCGTCGAGAACGCGATCAAGGATCCGTTCGACCACTGGCTCGCCGGCAATCCGACGCAGGCCAACAAGCTGCTCGACTTCGTCGTCGAGCGCGCCGACGAGCGGCTGCGCCGCCGGCAGGAGAAGGACATCGCGCGCAAGACGGCGGTGCGCAAGCTCCGCCTGCCCGGCAAGCTCGCCGACTGCACCAACACCGCCGCGCAAGGCTCCGAGCTGTTCATCGTCGAAGGCGACTCGGCCGGCGGCTCCGCCAAGCAGGCGCGCGACCGCGCCTCGCAGGCGATCCTGCCGCTGCGCGGCAAAATCCTCAACGTCGCCTCCGCCGGCAAGGACAAGCTCGCGCAGAATGCGCAGCTCTCCGATCTCATCCAGGCGCTCGGCGCCGGCACCGGCGCGCATTACCGCGACGAGGATTTGCGCTACGAGAAGGTGATCGTGATGACCGACGCCGACGTCGACGGCGCCCACATCGCCTCGCTGCTCATCACCTTCTTCTACCGCCAGATGCCCAAGCTGATCGACGACGGCCATCTCTATCTCGCGGTGCCGCCGCTCTATCGCCTGTCGCACGGCGGCAAGAATTTCTATGCGCGCGACGACAAGCACAAGGACGAGATTCTCAAGAAGGAATTCCACGCCAACGCCAAGGTCGAGATCGGCCGCTTCAAGGGGCTCGGCGAGATGATGGCGAGCCAGCTCAAGGAAACCACCATGGACCCGAGGAAGCGCACCTTGCTGCGCGTGGTGGCGCTGGCCGACGACAAGAAGAAGACCGATTCATCGGTCGAGCGGCTGATGGGCAACAAGCCCGAGGCGCGTTTCGATTTCATCCAGGAGAAGGCCGAATTCGCCAGCGAGGATTTGCTGGACGTGTGAGGGCCGGCGTACCCGGCGCCGCCAACAATACGGGCGGCGGAGCATTGGAACGCGACCGATCGGGCGACGACGACGTTAAAGCGTGTACGCCGTGCGAAAGCCGCCCCAGTGCTTGCCGAAGACCCGGATCGGGGCGTCGATCTCCCACATCATGACGATGCGGTCGCCCATGTTGCGCGGATAGTTCTGGATCAGATACGGCCGCACGATGCGTCCGGCCGACAGGCCAGCCCGGTCGTCGAAGATCCGCCGGTTGCGCGCGTTGGCGGTGTTCCAGAGCACGTCGCCCGGCCGCTGGGGCTTGGAGTAGATCGTGTTGTGCACCGGCAGATAGCCGTTACGGTCGACCGCGGCGCAGAACACCATGCGCCGGTCGCTGGCGAGCAGCGGCTCCTGAATGGCGGGCAGCAGCGTTTCGGTGAGGCCCAGGAAGCCCGTCTGGTATTGCAGCGGATCGGTGCCGGGGATCGGCACGTAATCGTTGTCGAACAGATCGTCCAGCGTAATGACACGCCGTGTCACGGCGTCCTCAAAGCCGGCGGCGATCTGGCCGGCGGCCGCGATCGCACGATCGATGAACTCCGTGTTGTCCGACCGGATCTGCGCCAGCTTGCCCGTGAGCGCAGCCTGGGCGGCGGCATCAAGCTGCTCGAACTTCAAATGCAGCCCGAGCGCGGAGCGGTTGACCAGCCGGAGCCGGCAGGCGCCGACGGTCGCAATGCGCGCATCGAGGATCGCACCCAGTTCGAGCTCTCGCTGCTGCGACAAACGAACCAGCACGCCGCCTTCCGAAATGTCGGCCGTCTGGCCGCGAAATCCGCCTTCGAACTCGACCGCAAGCTCGCACGGCAGCCGTTCGTGGCGGCGGCGATCCCCGATGTCGGTGAGCCGCAGGAAGATCACGCAGCGCGTCCTGAGCCGCTCGGCGAGCCGTGCAACCTCCTGCCCCGATATGTCGACGCTGGTCGCATGCTTGTTGGCGTCGGCGGCGGCTTGCGTGATCTCGGCGGCGCCCTCGGCGACGGTACCGATGAACTGCGAATTTTCACCGGCGACGCGCGAAAGCCCGTTGGTCGCGTCGACCTGGTGCTCGACCGCCCCGACGATACTCGAGAACGCAGGCCGCATCGCGCTGTTCGCACCCACGATGGAGTCCACGGCGTCGATGGATTTCACCGCGTCGGTCTGCACCATCGCGATCTGCCGGTTGATCTCCTCGGTCGCCTTGCTGGTCTGCACCGAAAGCGCCTTCACCTCGGCCGCCACGACGGCGAAGCCCCGGCCCGCCTCGCCGGCGCGCGCCGCTTCGATCGTTGCATTGAGCGCGAGCAGATTGGTCTGCTTGGCGATGCTGCCGATCAGATTGACCACCTGACCGATATCGGCGGAAGACGATTTCAACGCGTCGACGCTCCGGCTCGCAGCGAGCGCCGCGTCCCGCGCGTCGTCGGCGAGCGCGCTCGCCCGGCGGACCTGCTGATCGATCTCCTGCGCCGAACGGGCGATCTCCTCGGTCGCTCCGGCAACCTTGTCGGCGTCACGCTTGGCGTCCTGCGACTTGCTCGCGAGGCCGGCGGTCCGCGCCTGGATGGCGTCCAGAATCCCGGCCGACGCACCGGCGCCGCCGCGGACGGACGCCGCGGCCTGCACCACCTCCCGGATCATGGCGATGAGATCGAGTTCGAGGAGATCGATCGTCTCGCGGAACGAGGTCGCGATGGTCGTTGCGGACGGTGGCGCAGCAACCGGCGAAGGGTCGCTGGCAGGTGATGGCTTAGCCACCGGCGGCACTGCTCGTTTTCGAACGAAAAGGCTGGCCATCCGGCGGGGACTGTGTGACGGGCCATTGGCGGCCGCTGGGCGCAATGGAATCTAGCTATGTCACGAACGTCGTAAAGAACCGGTAAAGATCACACGGCATCGGCCTGTGCATTCGGCCGGATGACGGCGCAGACATTGCACACCGCCCTATTGCAGCGTCACGCCCGCGACCTTCACCGCCTCGCCCCACAGCGCGATCTCCTTGGCGATGAAGGCGGCGAATTCCGCCGGGCTCGCGTCATGCGCGGGCTCGTTGCCGGCCTTGCGGATCTGCTCGACGAAGCCCGGCTCCTTCAGCGCACGGCGCAAGCTCCGCCGACATGCGCTCGACGATTTCCTTCGGCGTCTTGGCCGGCGCCATCAGGCCGGTCCACGACACCATGTGGAAGTCCGCAAAGCCCTGCTCGGCGAGCGTCGGCACCTCGGGCGCTTCGAGCGAACGCGTGCGGCTCGACACCGCCAGCATCCGGATCAGGTTGGCGCGCCCCTGCGGCAGCGCTTCCGAGATCGGCACGAACATGGTCGGGATATGCCCGGCGATCAGATCGCTCATCGCCGGCGCGGTGCCGCGATAGGTCACGTTGGTCATTTCGAGGCCGGCGCGCTTGAGGAAGATCGCCATGATCAGATTGCTGGAGCTGCCCGGTCCGCCGCCGCCCGCATAGGCGAGCTTGTCCTTCTGCGCCTTCACGTAGGCGACGAATTCCGCAACGTCCTTCGGCGGAAATTTCGGATTGCTGACCAGCACCTGCGGCGCGACCGCGAACAGGCTGACCGGCGCAAAGCTCGTCACCGGATCGTAGTTCACCTTGGTGATCGCCGGGAAGGTCGCGATCACCGAGGTCGGCGCCCACAGCAACGTGTAGCCGTCAGGGGCCGCGCGCGCGACTTCCTGCGCAGCGATCGAGCCGTTGCCGCCGACGCGGTTCTCGACGATGAACTGCTGGCCGAGCGCTTCGCTCAGGCGCGCCGCCGCAAGCCTGCCCA
The DNA here is from genome assembly GCA_963749815.1 of uncultured Alphaproteobacteria bacterium. Taxonomy (GTDB): domain Bacteria; phylum Pseudomonadota; class Alphaproteobacteria; order Rhizobiales; family Xanthobacteraceae; genus VAZQ01. Next base: position 52,732 of record CAVVON010000015.1, read on the forward strand.
TCACGTCGATGTTGCCGCCGGCCGCGAACGGCACCACCAGCTTCACCGGGCGCTGCGGCCAAGTCTGCGGCGCCTGCGCCTGCGCTGCCGTGATCGCCGCGAAGGCCGATCAGCGTGAGCAGGCTGATGGTCGCAACAATCGCTCGCATGCGCATCGTGTCTGGCCTCGTCATGGCGGCGCCGGTCGCAGCCATCCGCGTCGCTCATCGCCATCAAAGCAAGACATCGATGCCCGCGACAAGCGCGGGCATGATGCAGCAACGGCGGCGCTTGGTCGCAAGCGGGCGCTATTCGTCCCGGTAGATCCGCTCGCGCCGCTCGTGGCGCTCCTGCGCCTCGACCGAGAGGGTCGCGATCGGGCGCGCCTCGAGCCGCTTGAGCCCGATCGGTTCGCCGGTCTCTTCGCAATAGCCGTAGGTGCCGTCATCGAGCCGGCCGAGCGCCGCGTCGATCTTGGAGATCAGCTTGCGCTGGCGGTCGCGGGCGCGCAGCTCGATCGCCCGGTCGGTCTCCGAGGAGGCGCGGTCGGCGAGATCCGGATGATTCTCGCTTTCGGCCTGGAGATGCAGGAGCGTCTCCTTGGCCTCCTTGAGGATCTCATCCTTCCAGGCGAGCAGCTTCACGCGAAAGTACTCGCGCTGGCGCTCGTTCATGAAGGGCTCTTTATCGGTGGGCCGATAACTCTTTTCCGAATGGGCGGCGTGGCCGTTTTTCTTCTCGGATCGCATTGTTTCCCCGTGCCAGGAACTGACTACCCCGGACGCGGCGAGCTTATATAGGGACAACCCCCGCCGGACAATAACGGAATTATGACCGGGCGGAGGATTCGGTGCACCGCAAGATGTAGGCGCCAGGCGAGGGTGTTTCGCGCTCCCGAGCCGGCCCCGGGTCTACCGGGGGGCCATTTTGGCGATCTCGACCTCGACCCTGAGCTCGATCTCGCCGAGGACGGCATCGAGACCGGCCTCGCCGGAACCGTCCTTCAGGAACGCCGCCGCCGACTTGAGCTTGTTGAGCGTCGCCTGGGACAGCGCGCCGCCCAGGAGGCCGATCTTGAGTTCGTCGAGGGCGTCGAGGGCCACCCGGCCGCGCCCGACCGCCCGCTTGCGGCGCTCGGTTGCGTCTTCGAGCCCCTGCAGGGCGATGAGCGCGTCGATGCCGCCGACGGTGCGCAGCGCGGCGGGCATGCTGGGCGCGCGCGGGGTCTCGGCCTCGCCCAGGCTGAAGGCGCCTTGCGGCGCGCGACGGGCGGCACCGCCCGTGGCGGGCGCCGCCGAAGCGCTGGGTCCGGTGATGCGCATGAGAAGCCCCTTGGCCAACCGCAACGCGGTTCGCCTCCAGGCTCGCTCCGTATGGTTAAGGCGGAGTAAACGGCCCGGCAAATTCTGCCGGTGCGGCAAGTCTGCCCCGGTGCGCGAACTCGCGCCGAGATCGGGCTTCGGACAAATCCCTCGATCTATCAAAGCAGTACGGAAAACCGCGCGGTTGGCACGCCATTCGCAAAGCCTGTGGCTGGTCCGAACCTCTTGGGGAGCAAGATGACGAGGACATTGCGTACCGCGTTCGTCGCGGCCTGCCTGCTGGCGCTGGTTGCGCCGGCCGGAGCGACGTCGCGCATCAAGGACCTCGCCAATATCGAAGGCGTGCGTCAGAATCAGTTGATCGGTTACGGCCTGGTGGTCGGCCTCAACGGCACCGGCGACACCCTCAACAACACCCCCTTCACCAAGCAGTCGCTGACCGCGATGCTCGAACGCTTGGGCGTCAACATCCGCGGCCAGACCATACGCACCGGCAACGTCGCGGCCGTGATGGTGACCGCCAACCTGCCGCCGTTCGGCACGCAGGGCACGCGCATCGACGTCACCGTCTCGGCGCTCGGCGACGCCAAGAGCCTGCAGGGCGGCACGCTGCTGGTCACGCCGCTGCTTGGCGCCGACGGCAACGTCTACGCGGTCGGCCAGGGCTCGCTGGCGATCGGCGGCTTCCAGGCCGAGGGCGACGCCGCCAAGATCACGCGCGGCGTCCCGACCGTCGGCCGCATCTCGAACGGCGCGATCATCGAGCGTGAGATCGACTTCGCGCTCAACCGGCTCATGCAGCTGCGGCTCGCGCTGCGCAACGCCGACTTCACCACCGCCAAGCGCATCGCTGCGGCCGTCAACGACTTCATCGGCACGCCGACCGCCGAGCCGCTCGACCCCTCGACCGTGCAGCTCACCATCCCGGCCAAGTTCCATGGCAACGTGGTCGCGCTGCTGACCGAGATCGAGCAGCTGCAGGTCGAGCCCGACCTGCCGGCCAAGGTGGTGATCGACGAGCGCTCCGGCATCATCGTGATGGGCCGCGACGTGCGCGTCTCCACGGTCGCGGTCGCGCAAGGCAATCTCACCGTCACCATCTCGGAGACGCCGCAGGTCAGCCAGCCCAATCCGTTCTCACGCGGCACCACGCGCGTCGTGCCGCGCACCCGCGTCGGCGTGCAGGAGGACGGTCAAGAAGCTCGCGGTGGTCAAGGAAGGCGTGTCGCTGCAGCAGCTGGTCGACGGGCTCAACGCGCTCGGCATCGGCCCGCGCGACATGATCGCGATCCTGCAGGCGATCAAGGCCGCGGGCGCGATCCAGGCCGACATCGAGGTGATGTGATGGCGGCGATGTCCATCCTTGCCGGCAAGACCGCGATGCCGGCGCTCGCCTCGAGCACCGGCTCGGCTGCGCTCGGCGCACTCGGCACCAATCCGGCCGCGACCGATCCCAAGGCCAAGGCGCGCGCACAGGCGACCGACTTCGAAGCGATGTTCCTGCACGCGATGTTCGGTCAGATGTTCGCCGGCGTCGACGGCGAAGGGCCGCTCGGCGGCAGCGGCGCGGCCGGCGTGTGGCGTTCGTTCCTGACCGACGAGTATTCGAAGTCGTTCGCCAAGGCGGGCGGCATCGGCATCGCCGATCACGTCTATCGCGCGCTGATCGCGCAGCAGGAAGCGCGCGCCAACTAGCGCGCGCGACACGAGAGGCTCACGCCATGGCCGCCACTTCATCCTTTGCCGCTCCGGCGCCCGCACCGGTCCTGAGCACCGCCGAGGCGGAGCAACTCGCGAACAGCTTCATCGCGGTGATGGACGAGCTCGCGGAGGTGGTGGAGCAGGAAACCGAGGTCGTGCGTCTCGGCCAGCTTTCCAAGGCCGCTGCGTTCGCCGCCCGGAAGGATGAGCTCACCCGCCGCTATTTCGCCGACGCGCTGCGGCTGCAGGCGGCCAACGGCAATTTCAAGCGCATCCTGCCGGAGCGGCTCGAAGCGCTGCGCCGGCGGCACGATACCTTCCGCGCCCAGCTGCAAATCAACCTGACGGTGCTGGCGACCGCGCATGCGATCTCGGAAGGGATCGTCCGGGGCGTGTCCGGCGAAATGGCCCGCAAGGCTGCGCCGCAGACCTACGGCGCATCCGGGCGCCCCACCGCGCCCGGACGCAACGCCGCCGCCCCGCTCACCGTCAGCCGCGTGCTGTAGAGCGGGATTTTCAGCAGCTAATTTAACTGGGAAACCTCGGTCGTGGTCTCGCTCGGCGCGACAAGCGTCAAAACATAGAAGCCGGCCCTGCCGTCGTTGATGGTCTCAACTCCGCCCAAGGCCAAACTAACGTTCTACTACGCAAAACGGCGAGGCCGAGGCCTCGCCGTTCCGTTTTGACCGAAGCCGAGCTTGATCAGAACAACCGCAGCACCGCCTGCGAAGACTGGTTGGCGAGCGACAGAGCGGTCGTCGACAACTGCTGGCGGGTCTGCAGCGCGAGGAGGTTTGCGGCCTCCTGGTTGGTGTCGGCGAGGACGAGGTTGTCCGAGCCGGTCTGCAGGGTGTTGATCATCGACTTCGTGAAGTCCTGACGGTTCTGCACGATCGACAGGTTCGAGCCAAAGGCCGACGACTGCGACCTCAACTGCGACAGCGCGTTGCTGAGCGCATCGGAGCGCGAGTTCGAGCGAGCCGTTGTTCGAAAACTCCGCGCTCGTAGCCGATCCGATGCCGAGGACGGTGTTGTTCACGCCGTTGGCATTCTGCGAGACGATGCTGATCGAGCTCGTGTTGTTCTCGTTGAAGGTCAGCTTCAGGGTATCGCCATGGAGCAGGTTGACGCCGTTGAAGCTGGCATCGTCAGCGAGCTTGTCGAGCTGGGTCCGCAGTTGGTTGAACTGCGTGATCAGGTTCTTACGCACGCTGTTGCCGTTGATGGTGCCGGTTCCGCCGCTGCCGTCGATCTGGCCGCTTGAAGAGCCGATGCCGCCCACCGTCAGATCCTCGGTCGAGAGGTTCAGGATGTTCAGCTTACCGTTGTCGTTGGAGGCCTTCACCTTGCCGGTGAGGTTCGCATTGTTGTTGATGTCAGTGACCAACTGATCGACTGTCTTCACCGCGCCGTTGGTGCCGGCCGTACCGGCCGAAACCGCCCCGAACAGTCCCGCATCCGCACCCGTGATGGTGAGGGTAGCGCCTTGCGCGGTTTTCTCGCGGAAGCCGAGCTTGCTGCTTCCCGCGTCATAAGCCTGGAACGCGCTTCCAGCCGCCGTCAGCTGCAGGTTCGCGTCGTTGATGGCGGAGCTGAGGTTTGAGTTGGTATTCGTGAGCGTGACGGCGGTGCCGCTGACGCTGATGCTGGTCTGGCCGTCAGAGCCAGTTTGAGACACCGCGGTGCCAAACAGCGAGGAAGCGCCGCCATTTAGCGTTTCACCGACAGTGATGGTGGCATCTTCATTGGCGAGGGTGGTGAGCTGGATCTTACCACCGCTGTCCTGCGCCTTGACCTTGCCGTTGAAGTTGGCGTCGGCGAGTATGGCGGCATTGATCTTGTCGAGCGCTTCCTGCTCCGTGCCCTCGGAGTTGCCGATGTTGACGCTGCTCAGGTTGTGGCCGGCATAGCTGATGGCCAGGTCCACGCTCTTGCCGGAGGCCGGCGCGGAGTAGGCGTTTTGCGCCGTGAGGGTTGCCACCCGCGCAGCAACGGGAGCCGAATAGGCGGACGAAGTCGCCACCGTGGCCTGCGTACCGTTCGTGGCCGCAGTGTTCAGGGCCACGTTGACCGTACCCGTGACGGAGCCGGCGGAGAATGAGATGTTCTTGGCGCTGGTGGTGCCGATCGTGGTTGTGTCAACCGTATAGGACGCGCCTTTCCAGGACGAAGTCCTGCCGCGCCTGGTTGATGGTGGCTTGCATCGAGTTCACCGTGTTGGTGATCGAGGTCAAGCCGTTGTTGGCCGCCTGCAGCGTACTGATGCCGTTCGACATCTGGTCGAGAATGGACGACAGATCAGACGCCCGCGCCGACAGCGCCGACGATGTGAAGAAGCTGGTCGGATTGTCGAGCGCCGAGTTGACCTTCTTGCCGGTGGCAAGACGGTTCTGGGTTGTGCTCAGCAAATCTGCGGTGCTCTGAAGAGCGAGCAGATTCTGTCGTACCCCAGCCGACAGGGTAATGTTGGAAGCCATCTTGTGAACCTTTCTGGTCGAGCGCCGTACTGGCGGTTGCAACATCGATCGCACGGATCGATGAATACGGATCGCATGGCCAGCGTAATACGAAGTAAAAAAATATAGTTAATGCATAAATCAACGGCTTATCGACTCGCATAAAAGCCTACGACGCATGTAATTTGTTATTAAGTATAAATAGTAGCTTGTTATTTACCTAAAATAGACCACCCGCCTCGAATTCCATGAAGGGCCTGTTGGAATAACTGCGGCACCCGAGCGCAGCGTCCGTTGGAAGCTCCCGTTAAGCGTCTGTTAGGAGGATTTTTACCAGGCATTAGGGTTACCAGATCATTATCACCCACACTCCGCCGAGCGTATTCGGCTTATCGCTGTCTCTAAAGGTTGCGGACCATGAGCAACAATATCGTCCTCTCGGCGGGCGTGCGGCAGAATCTGCTTGCGCTACAAAACACAGCTGATTTGAGGACCATCACGCAGAACCGCCTTGCCACCGGCAAAAAGGTCAACACCGCGCTCGACAACCCGGTGAACTTCTTTACCTCCGCCGGCCTGCAAAGCCGTGCGTCCGACCTGAGCGCCCTGCTCGATGCCATGGGAAACGGCGTCAAGACATTGCAAGCCGCCGACAACGGCCTGACCGCGATTTCCAACACGATCGAATCGATGCAATCGACGCTGCTGCAGGCGCGCCAGGACAAGTCATTCAAGACCCAAGCCTACGACCTCGGCACGATAAGTACGGCGAGCGTGAAGAATTTGACGTTCTCCGGCGGGTCGATCGGCGCAACGCCCGTTGGTATCCCACTTGACGTCGCCGACGTGGGCGGGAGCCTCACTACCGTTTCGACCTCGTCGAACTACACGGCTCCGGCGGTGGCGACACAGCCGCTCCTGACGGCCGGATCCAATTTCACGGCACTCGACACGACCAATGGCGACGAAGCCTACACCTTTAACGTGGCCGTCGACGGTGGCAGCCCGGTCACTATCACGCTCAATGCAGTCACGGACACAAACGCCGACAATTCGATCAGCCAATCGGAGGCAATCGCTGCCATCAATGCCCAACTTACGACCGCCGGCTCCGACGCGCGGGTCCGCGACAGCCTCAGCGCGTCTGGCAAGCTTGAATTCTACGTAAACTCAGGTACACACACCGGCTCAGGATCATCGATCGCGGTCAACACTTTCACCGCCACCGGTACAACACCCTCAGTCACGACCAATTTCGGCTTCGGTGCGAGCCAGAGCGCGTCCGGCATCGCCGCCCAGACCTATGCCTTCTCCATCAATGGCACGAATGTCACGATTTCGGCCGGTACCACGCTCGCCAATGCTATCACTCAGATCAACACCGGGCTCGGCGCCAGCAATGAATTCGAGGCTTTCGATAACAGTGGCAAGCTTGGCATCCGCGCCAAGGACAACGGCGCCAACGCACTGACCGTCACCGGCGCCAATGGCGGTCTTTTTGGCTCCGTTACCGTCGGCACCGCTCCAACCACCCCTGGTGCTCCCTACACTGCCGATCAGATCGTCAACCTGATCAATAACAGCGCGGCACTCAAGAACCGGGTCACCGCGTCGAACGACAACGGCAAGGTGCGGATTCAGAACCTTGCGACCGGCGACCTGACGGTCACTGGAATCAACGGAACCGGCAGTATCGACGGCGGAGCCGGCACGTCCACCATCTCCGGCAACGCCGTGCGTGCCAATCTAGCCTCGCAGTTCAACGACTTGCGTGATCAGCTCAACAAACTCGCCGGCGACGCCTCGTTCAACGGCATTAACCTGCTGACCGGGGACACACTCAAAGTGATATTCAACGAAATCGGCACCAGCACAGTCACCATCCAGGCCAAGGACGAGACTGGCAATCCTTTCACTTTCAACTCGATCAATCTGGGCATTACCTTCATTCAGCCGTCTGATCTCGATTTTGACAGCTCGATCGATGGCCAGTTGGACCATCTCTCGAGCGCGCTCAACGCAACACGCTCACAGGCGTCGAATTTCGGATCGAATCTCTCGATCGTGCAGAACCGGCAGGACTTCACCAAGAACATGATCAACACGCTGCAGACCGGCGCCGACAACCTCGTGCTGGCCGACACCAACGAGGAAGGCGCCAACATGCTGGCCCTGCAGACCCGCCAGCAGCTTTCGACCACGGCCCTGTCGCTCGCCACCCAGGCCGACCAGGCGGTGCTGCGGCTGTTCGGCTGATAGCCCTTCCCCTCCTCGAGACGACGTGCAAAGGCGGGCTCTTCCCGCTTCTTTTAACGGTCCGTTAACCAGGATCGTCACGATCCACCGGCTGGATCGGCAAGCAGGAGACTGCCATGGCGCTCAAGGTCGAGCTGAAGCCCGGCGAGCGGATCATCCTCGGCGACTGCGTCGTCACCAACGCCGATCAGCGCACGCGGCTGGTGATCGAGGGCCAAGTCCCGATCCTGCGCGAAAAGGACATCCTGACGCCCGAGCGCGCCGACACGCCGGCCAAGCGCATCTATCTGGCGGTCCAGCTGATGTACACGTCGAAGGATCCGCGCGCGCACCACGAGGTCTACTTCGCGCTGGTGCGCGACATCCTGGCAGCGGCGCCGAGCGCGTGGCCGCACATCGAAAGCATCAACAATCATATCTTAACGGGCGAGATGTATAAGGCCTTAAAGAACGCCAAGAAATTGATCGCGTACGAGCAGGAGCTTCTTAACAATGCAAAGCGCGGCGCAAGCCTACGGCAAGGTCGCGAAGCAGATCGCCAATCCGCGTGAACTGGAAGCGGATCTGCTGCTGAAGGCAGCATCGCGCCTGCAGGCCATCCACGACGCCTGGGACACAAGAAGCCCGAGCTCGACGACGCGCTGCTCTACAATCGCAAGCTCTGGTCGATCTTCCTGACCTCGGTGACCGAGCTCCGAGCATCCGCTGCCCGTCGCGATCCGTCAGAACGTGGCCAATCTCGGCCTGTTCGTGATGAACCAGACCCTGACCATCCTGCAGCGATCCGCAGCGCGAGCAGCTCGGCTCGCTGATCAACATCAATCGCGAACTGGCGGCCGGCCTGCTCGGCCGCGCCTAGCGCGTTCCTGCTTCAATCGGTTCGTCATGCCAGGGCATGGCCGTCTCCAGACGGCATCGCTTCCCTCGCCAAGCCGCGGCCGTTCGTGCTCTCGGCCCGACGCTCAGAACCGCGCTCGGAAGCCGTCAGAGATAGTTGACCAGGCTGGTCTTGTAGAGCAGCGCCGTCGTCTGCAGCGAGGCCTGCAGGCGGGTCTGCAGCGCCAGGATCTTGCGCCGCCACATCCTCGTTCGACACGCCTTCGATCTGCTGCAGCATGTCGGCGAGCGTCGCCTTGGTCTGGCTGTGGCGGTCGCTGGCGGCCTGCAGCGTCGTCTGCGCGCCGGCGAGATCGGCCTCGATGTCCTCGATCTTCTGCGTGCCGGGCGGCACGTCGAGCGCGGTTCCGACCCGCTGGTTGAGCGCGGCGCTGCGCGCGGCCGCGTTGGGATCGCTGCTGCGAGAACGTCATCGCCGCCAGCGCCGCCACGTTCTGCACCGGTAGCGGATGCCCTCCTCGTTGGCGCGCAGGCCATAGGACACCGTGATCGACGAATCGACCCGCGCGGTCGCGGTCGCGCGCGCCGGATCGGGCCCATTTCGCCGGTGTACCAGCTCACCGTGTCGGCCGGCGTGCCGGCGACCAGGCGGTCGCGGTCGCGAAATGCGGACCGGCGACGCGCTGCGGCGGATGGGTGCCGTCGATATTGAAGAAATCGTTCGAGGCCGCGACCGCCGACGCCGCCGTCAGCGAGGTGTCGGCGAGCTTGCCGATCGCGGACGTCAGCGCCGCCTGCAGATTGGCCGCGGTGACGGTCGCTGGTCGCGCCGATCGTGAACTGGTTGGCGGCCGGCGGATTTGCCGTGGTCGCCGTGAGCGTGATGCTCTCGCTCGAGCCGTCGGGCAGCGTGAAGGTGAATTTGACGGTATCGCCGTCATTGGGATTGGTGGCGCCGAGATCGACCGTCGAGGCGGCCGGCGGACCGGACGGGGTCACCGTCGCGCTCGAGATCGAGGTGGTCACGCCGGCGAGCTTGAAGCCGAACGGCGAGACCGCGTCCTCGGCGACCTGCACCGAGGTCGCGGTCGGCGCGGATACGACCAGGCGGCCGAGGCCGTTGGCGCCGAGATCGGCCTGCTTGCGCTCCGACGTGACCTGCTTGAGCCCGGCCCGCGCGCCATCGCCGTTCATGATGTGGTCGAGGGTCTCGACCGCCGGCTGGTCGGGAGCGCGGCCGGAGAACATGTAGCGGTCGCCGGCCTGCGTGTTGAGCAGACCGAGCAATTCGTCGAGCGAGGATGTAGGCGGCGCTCTGGCTGACCGTATGCCCGCCGGAATCGATCGCCGTGGGCGATCTGGAATGCGGCCGTCTTGACCTGATGTCCGATGTCGGAAATCCGCCCGAGCGCGGTCTGGGCAAGCGTCAGCCGCACGCCGACATTGGTGATCGTGTTGTCGAAGCCGTCGAGCGCGGAGAGCTGCGAGCGCAAGCCCACCGCCAGGCCGCGATCGAGCCCGACACCCGCATAGGTGTCCGATTTCTGCCCGGTGCCGAGCTGTCGCTGCAGGTCGTCGAGCTGGGAGCGCATATCGACCAGCGACTGAACGATCAACGATGTCTGCGAGCCGATTCCGGAGATGCTCATGGCAGACCTCAGATCTTCAACAGCGTGTCGAGCATGTCGCGCACCGTCGACAACACGCGCGCATTGGCCGCGTAGGCGTTCTGCAACTGCAACAGGTTTGCCATCTCGGCGTCGATGTTCACGCTGGCGCTGTCGTTGAAGCGCTGCTGCAGCGAATTGAGCACAACCTCCTGGCCCTGATTGAGGCTGTCGGCATTCTCCGCCGCCTCACCCTGCTGGCTGATCACCTGCCGCATGTAGTCCGGCAAGGAGCCGCTGAATGGGGCGATCGACGATCCGATGCCGCTCTTGGGCGAAAAGGTCACCGACGCATCGGTCAACTGATTGTAGATGAAATTCGGCCGGGTCGGATCGCCGGCAGTCGTCGAGGCTTGGTAGGTCACGAGCTTGGCGGAATCGGCCAGCAGCGTGGCATTCACGGCGATGCGGCCGGCAAAGCCGACGCTCTGCGAGCCGAGCGACGTGATCGCGCCGCTATAAGGCGTGCTGGCATCGAGGAAGAACGGCAGTTCGGCGGTCCCGCCGGTGAGCGACGTCGCCGTCTTGGTCACCGACACCGCGTTCACGTCGGTCTTGTTGGCGGCGCCATCGTCGAGAACACGCAGCGTGCTGCCGCTCGGATTGGAGAACTGAGCGGCGTGGCGGCAAAGGCCAAGTGAAACCTGGCTCACGACCGACGCCATGCCGCCGGAGAAATCGATACCGACGACGTGGTCGTTCGGATCGGCCGTCGCGCTGTTCGGCAGCGGCAGCGCCGCCGGATCGTCGACCCGCATCAGCGTGACGGTGTGCTGGGTATTGGTGGTGTTGTCGGTGTAGGTCAGCTTGACCGAATTGCCGGCGATCAGGCCGCTCAAATCGACGTCGAAGCCCGTTTGCGCGCCCGCGGTGACGGCGGTGCCGTCGGTCGTGTGGTCGGAGAGCGCGCGCGCCATGCCGCCCGCGAGCTCGTCGAGCTGCGTTTGCGCCTGGACCAGCGTCTGATCGCGCATTTCGAGATAGGCGGCGATCTTCCCGGACCGGATCGAGTTGCTGGCGATCAGATCGACGTCGCCGCCGGCGCCTTTGAGCAGGATGGTGCCGACCGTCGCGCTTCGTCGGATCGGCGCTCCACTGCGCGGTCGCCGTCATCGAGCCTTGCGGATCGAACGCCAGCGTCGCGGCGTGAGTTGCCGACGAGCTGAATGCCGGACCTGGTGAAGACCGTGACCTGGTTGTGGTCGTTCTGCACCACGTTGATGTCCATCAGCTGCGCGAGCTGATCGATGTAGTTGTCGCGCTGGTCGAGCAGCGTCGCGGTGGTGGCGTCGTTCTGTCCGGAGGTGCTGAGCTGCCTGTTGATGGCGGCAATCTGCGCCATCGCGTCGTTGGCCTTGTGACACGCTGTCGGAAAGGCCGAGCTCGGCATCGCTGCGCAGGCCCTGGACGCTCGCGGTCATGGCGTTGAGCTGCTGGGTGAGCACCTGCGCCGACGACAACACCGTGCTGCGCGCCGACGCCGAATCCGGGCTGGTCGACAGCGCCTGCAGCGCGGTCGTGAAATTGTTGAACAGCGTTTCGAGCGAGCTGGCGGAGCCCGGCGTGCCGTAGACATTCTGCAAGCGGCTGTAGAACGTGCGAGCGCAGATCGGCATAGCTCGCGCCGGAGCTCTCGACCCGCAGCTGGCGCTGGATGTATTGGTCGAGCTCCCGATTGATCGCGGCGACGCGCACGCCGACGCCGAGGTCGCCGGCGGCGGTCGTGACTTGAGCGGTGCTCTTGCGGACGTAGCCCGGCGTCTCGGCGTTCGCCACGTTGGCGGAGACGATCGACAGCCCGCCTGCGTGGCGTGCAGGCCGGAGACCGCCGTTGCGAGCGCCTGGGAAAGACTCATGACCGCTTACCGCTGCTCACTGGTTCTCCGCGGTCCGCATCACCGCAGCATGTTCAGGAGATCCTGGACCATCTGGTTGCTGGTGGAGATGACGCGCGTATTGGCCGAGTAGGCCTGCTGGGTCACGATCAGCTTGGTGAATTCGTCGGCGATGTCGGTGTTCGAGCCTTCGAGCGAGGAGCCGACGATCTTGCCCGGCGCGCCATAGAGTCGCCGGTCCGGATTCGTCGGTCACCTCGAAGGCGCCGCCGTCGATGCGCTTGAGGTAGTTGGCGCCGTTGAAGTTCGCGAGCGTGATCTCGGCGAGGTCGAGCGTGCGGCCGTTCGAATAGCTGCCGACGATGCGGCCCTTGTCGCTGACCGAGACCTGCTGCAGCGAGCCGGCCGGGAAGCCGTTCTGCTGCAGCAGGTTGACCTGCACGTTGCCGTTCGGATCGGCGAACTGCGTGACGCCGCCGGCGCCGTGATGAGCGTGACGTTGCCGAGCGTGACGCCGTTGACCATCGACGTTGTTGAGCGTGACCGTCGGCGATCGCGGGGTTCATCTGCCCGTTGGCGCCGAAGGTGTAGTTGACCCCGGCGTTCTGCCACGCGACCTGCTGTGCCGGTGGCGTTCGAATTGACCTGGTAGAACAGGTTCCAGGTGTCGGTGCCGCCGTAGAGCGAGCTGTCGATCTTGGCCCAGCGCAGCTGGATGTTCACCGGCGAGCCGGACACGTCGTAGGCCGTGACCGCGCCGCCGCCGACCGACTCGTTGATGAACGTCGTGACGTCGCCGGCGACCACCTGCTGATTGGACGGGATCGCCGTGGTCGGGCCGATGCCGAAATTCTTCGCTTCGTTCGACGTCACCACGGCGCCGCCGAGCGTAATGTCGTCGGTCGGACTGAGCGCCGTGATGGTGATGTTGCCGTTGGGCATCGACCGAGCCGGTGGCGCCGGTGATTTTCGGCAGGCCGTCCGGCATGGAGTTCAGCTCGGCCAGGGTCGAGACTTCGCCGGCATCGACGCCGAACTTGATGGTCGTGGTGGTGACCGGGCCGCCGGGCGGGCCGACCGCAACGGTCAGGGTCTCGCCCTGGGCGACCATGTGCTGGGTCAGCAGATTGGTCGGGTTGGCGGTGCCGACCGACAAGCCGAGTTCGCGAGAGCAGCGTGCCGCGTGCTGGCGAGGCCGACGGTGACCGGCGTGTCGGCATTCGCCGCTGGTCAGCACGATGTGATTTTGCGAATCGAGCGTCGCCGTGATCCCGGTGACCGACTGCACGGCATTGGCGTTGATCTTGGCGATGATCGCGTTCTTGTCGTCGTTCGCCGCGATCGTGACCGTCGCCGTGCCGTCGCCGGTCAACACCAGGTTTCCGCCGGCGGAGCTGAGCGTCGACAGATCGGCCGTGCCGGTCATCACCGCCGGCGCGTCCGGACAGGATGTTGGCGTTCTGGCCGTTGATGCTCGCCGGCGCCGGCGAGCCCGCCAACGGATTGGCCGAGAAGTCCAGCGGATTGAGCAGTTCCGACTTGGGAACGTTGGTGTCGTGCTTGGACGTCAGCGGATAGCTCGCGAGATTGGCGCGATAGTCGATCGCGGTGGTCGCCTGCGCCGGCAGGAAGTCGTTCTGGAACTGGAGGAGCTGCGGCACGCTGCCGACGAGGTTGCCGGTGGTCGGATCGACCGGAATGCCCATCAGGTAGTAGCCGGCGCCGTTGACCAGGTAGCCGTTCTTGTCGGGCTGGAAGTCGCCGCGGCGGGTGTAGAGGTCGATGCCGTCGAACATCGGCCGGTTGTCGGTGAAGCTCGACGGCTTCTCGACCACGAAGAAGCCGTCGCCGTTGATCGCCATGAAGGTGCCGATCGAGGCGCTCTGGATGTCGCCCTGCACCGTGTTGGTCGAGCGCGAATTCGCCGACCACGCTGCCGGCGAGCTGCTTCGACGGGATGTTCGTCCGGGATCAGGTCCTCGAAGCTCGTGTCGATGCGCTTGAACGCGGTGGTCTGCGAGTTGGCGATGTTGCCGGAGATGTTTTCGAGCGCGAACGACTGCGCGCGCATACCGGTCACGGCGGTGGTGAGAGCGCCGAAGATACCCATGACTTGATCTCCAACTTAATTCCGGGCGGCCGGCCGGACCTGTCGCGACAGATTTGGCCGCACGATCGCGCTTGGCGTCGCAAGCGTCGTGCCAGATAAATTATTATGATATTTCAATTAGTTACGATGAGAGCCACAGCATGTGGCGCCGGCGCAGTTGTGCCTAGCGTCGGCAAGAATTGCCGGTGCAGACCGCGCTGCAGCCGGATCAGGCGGCCTCGCGGCACGAACGTCATGGCGACGCCGTTGATGCAGTAGCGCAGGCCGGTGGGCGGCGGGCCGTCGTTGAAGACGTGGCCGAGATGCCCGCCGCAGCGCCGGCAATGGACCTCGGTGCGCGGAACGAGCAGCACATGGTCGGTCCGCCGTCCCGACCGCGTCGCGCAGCGGCTGATAGAAGCTCGGCCAGCCGGTCCCGCTGTCGTACTTGGTCGCCGACGAGAACAGCGGCAGTTCGCACGCGGCGCAGACGAACGTGCCCGCGCGTTTTTCGCTATTGAGCGGGCTCGAGCCCGGAATTTCGGTGCGGTGCAGGCGCAGCACCTCGTATTGCGGCTTGCTCAGCAGGCGGCGCCACTCGCTGTCGCTCTTCTGAATCTCGAACGTGGTCGCAGCCTCCACATCCGGGCCGTCGAACCAGCGCACCACGGCGACCGCCGCCACGGCCGCCCCGCCCGCAAGCAACAACCGGCGATCGACCATGCTTCTCTCCTCGCTGCGCTCCGGAATAATGCCCCGGATATAGGACAGTGGCCGACGTCGGCGATGGCGTCAATTTCCCTCACGTTCGTGCGATGGCGCCGTGACCGCGCCTCGGCGAACGGCAGCCGCAACCTTTGCGCGGCCGGCGCATTGTGCAATAGGTTGCGGCTGAAACCGTTGCGACGAGGACTGCATGCGCTTTGAAGGCACCAAAGCCTACGTGGCCACCGACGATCTCAAGGTCGCGGTCAATGCCGCGATCACGCTCGAGCGGCCTTTGCTGGTCAAGGGCGAGCCCGGCACCGGCAAGACCGTGCTGGCGCTCGAGATCGCCAAGGCACTCAATGCGCCGCTGCTCGAATGGCACATCAAGTCCACCACCAAGGCGATGCAGGGCCTCTACGAATACGACGCCGTCTCGCGGCTGCGCGACAGCCAGCTCGGCGACGAGCGGGTCAAGGACATCCGCAACTACATCAAGCGCGGCAAGCTGTGGGACGCTTTCGTGTCGGACGAGCGGCCGGTGCTGCTGATCGACGAGATCGACAAGGCCGACATCGAGTTCCCCAACGACCTGTTGCTGGAACTCGACCGCATGGAGTTCTTCGTCTACGAGACCGGCGAGACCATCAAGGCGCGGCGGCGCCCGATCGTGGTCATCACCTCGAACAACGAGAAGGAACTGCCGGACGCGTTCCTGCGCCGCTGCTTCTTCCACTACATCCGCTTCCCCGATCCGGACACCATGCGGGCCATCGTCGACGTGCATTTCCCCGGCATCAAGCAGCGGCTGGTGTCGGAGGCGCTCAAGCTGTTCTACGAGATCCGCGACGTGCCGGGCATGAAGAAGAAGCCCTCGACCTCGGAGTTGCTCGACTGGCTCAAGCTGCTGATGGTCGAGGACATCGGCCCGGAAATCCTGCGCGAACGCGATCCGAAGAAGCTCATTCCGCCGCTGCACGGCGCGCTGCTCAAGAACGAGCAGGACGTGCATCTGTTCGAGCGGCTCGCCTTCATGGCGCGGCGCGAGGGGCGTTAGCGCCAACCTCCGCTACACGGTCCGCTCGCGGGACTCCCTGCCCTCGTCGTCCCGCTCGTCGAATTCCGCCAGTTCTTCGCGATAGGCGGTTTCGGCGATTTCCGTCAATTTCGAGCGCTCGCTCCCGATCACCGCTTCCGCCTGATCGACGGACATGACCGGCTGCGGTGCGCGATACGCGCTCTCTGACGGCATCTCTTCCATATTCCGCGTCATCGGCGGCGCGACCGGAACCGGCGCGTCCGTCATCACCGGATCGGCCGGCAGTGCCGCCGTCACCGGCTCGCCGAGAAGCTCCGCCGGCAGCATTTCGGGCTCGGTCTGCGCCACCGCCGGCTCATGCGAGCGCTGCGGGCCGCCCACCGCCATGCGATCAAACTCCTCCTCGCGCTGGCGCGCCTGGCGCGCGTCGAAACGCTCGCGCGAGCGGTAATACCAATAATAGACCTGCTGGACGGCGCGGCCGAGCCGGCCGCCCGCCCAGACAAATTCATAGGGCGAGAACAGCCGCCAGCTGTCGTCGTTCTCGACGATCGAGCGGGCCAGCATGTTGCCCGTCATGGCGGTGGTGTTGAGCCCGTGGCCGCCGAACCCGCTCGCCATCCAGAAGCCTGGCGACAGTTCGCCGATCTGCGGCATGCGGTGCAGCGCGCTGCCGATCACGCCGCTCCAGACATGCTCGACCTCGAACTCGCCAAGCTGCGGGAACGTCTCGGCGAGGTCGGCCTTGAGCTTGCGGACATAGCGACGGGGATCGGCTTCCCAGGTGGTCAAACGCCCCGACCACATCAGGCGGTCGCCGTCGACGATGCGGTAGTGATTGTCGGCGAGATCGGTATCGCTGACTGCGCCGCGGTAGCGGATCGCATCGAGCAGCCGCGGCCCGAGCGGCTCGGTCGTCATCACGTGGGTCCAGATCGGGATCAATGTGCCGGCGGCGCGCGGCATCAGCGCGCCGAGATGCACATTGCAGGCGATCACGATGTGGCTGGCGCGCACGCGCGCCTTGGGCGTTGCGACGCGCTTGCGTACGCCGTCGGGATCGATCGAGAGCGCGGGCGTGCCTTCGTAGATGCGCACGCCGGCCGCTTCCGCGGCCTTCGCAAGCCCGAGCGCGTAGTTGAGCGGGTGGATGTGGAAGGCGCGCGGAAAATGCATCCCATGGAAATAATGATTGCTGTGCAGTTGCGCGCGCACGCGCTCGGTCGGCCAGCCTTCGACGTCGGCGCCCAGGTCCTGGCCGTACAGCTTGAGGTCGGCCAACGCCTGCTCGACCTTCTCGACCTTGGAAACCTTGAGCCAGCCGTCGACCGGTTCGACGCCCGGCATCCAGGTCTCCTGGATGGCGCTGCGCACGTATTCGAGGCCCATCTCGGACAGCGACCACAGTGCCTTGGCGTGATCCAGCCCGACCCGGTTGACGATCGCGGTCCATCCCGACCGCAAAGCCCGGCAGCACGAAGCCGCAGTTGCGCCCCGAGGCGTTCCAGGCGACCCGTTGCGTCTCCAGCACCGCCACCGACCAGCCGCGCCGCGCGACCTCGCGCGCCGTGGTCAGGCCGGCGAGCCCCGCCCCGATGACGCAGACGTCGACGTCGAGGTCGTTGTGCAACGGTCCGCGCTCGGGCGCGGACTCCATGGTCGCCGTGTACCAACTCGGCGCGTAAGCGGCCGGATCGGGCGCGTTCACGTTTTCGTCCCCACATCTTCTTCCAGGAGGCCCCCGGCCCCTCGGAACATGCTAGACTGCCGGCTCAGAGAAATCGATGCTGTTGCCATGCGCCTGATTCTGCTTCGCCATTCAAAGGCGGAAAAAGCCGAGCCCGGCATGAGCGATCACGAGCGGCCGCTCAACGACCGCGGCCGGGCGGACGCGTCGAAAATCGGCGCCTACCTGACGCGACACAAGTTCGTCCCCGACCGCGCCGTGGTTTCGACAGCGCGGCGCACCCGCGAGACCTGGGACGGCGTCGCGGCGGCGCTTACGGCCAAATCGGCGGTCGACTTCAACGAGCGGCTCTACAACGCCAGCGCCGACGCGATCGTCGCCCTCATCAAGGAGGCGGGCCGCGGGTCGGCGACGCTGATGGTGGTCGGCCATAATCCCGGTATCCATGACGCCGCACGGCTGTTGATCGCGTCCGGCGATGTCGAGGCGCGCGAACGGCTCAACGAAGGGTTGCCGACCAGCGGGCTCGCGGTGATCGATTTTGCCGGTCCGGGATTGGGGTGCACTGCATCAACGCTCCGGCCGGCTCGAACGATTTGTCAGTCCGCGTTCGCTGGCCGCTACCACTTAACGACCGGCCTGCGGCACCAGAACCGCCGCGGACGGCCGAACAACGATTCACAGCGAGCCCGTGAGCGTGCATTATGTCTTAAGCTGAACCAGAGAGGGGACGCGCCATGTACAAGCAAATTCTGGTTCCGATCGACCTCAGTTCGCCTGAACTCGCCAAGCCCGCCATCACCACCGCAATCATGATGGCGGGGATATCCGACGGCAAGATTCGCCTGGTCAACGTGCTGCCGCTCACGCCGGTGATGCTCGCCGAATACGTGCCACCGGACTTCGAGGTGCAGCAGCGCAAAGCGGCCGAGGACGCACTGGCGATCGTGGTCAAAGAGGTCGACTTCGATCCGGCGCACCTATCGTCGACGGTGCGGCAAGGCGGCATCTACCAGGAGATCCTCGAGGAGGCGAACGACATCAACGCCGACATCATCGTGATGAGTTCGCACCGGCCGCAGAAGCACGCCGTGCGCACCTATTTCCTCGGCTCCAACGCCGGACACGTCGTGCGCTACGCCAACTGCTCGGTGCTGGTGGTGCGGAACTGACCGCTCAGGGCACGAGTTTCGGCGGCACCGCCTCCGGCCGGTAATCGCCCGGCTGGTTGCGGTGGAAGAACGTGGCGCCCTGCCAGCCAAACAGGGCAAAGAACCCCGCGACGAGCGCGCCTGCGACCCAGTCGCCGTGCAGAAGCGCGCGCACAGCGAGCACCGCGATCGCCAGCGTGGCGCCCGCGACAATCGCCAGCCCCGGCCAATAGAGCAGCGCCGGCGAACCGGTCCTGAATGTCGCATTGGCCCCGGCCGCGGCGATACGCCGGTGCAATTCGCGCACGAAGGCGCCATACCCGGCCTCGAGGCTCTCCTGCTCCACCATGCTTCGCCAGGAGGCCGATGCGATCGATAATTTCGGCCCGCCCGGCTGCCAAACCTCGGTCAGAAACCGCCGCGTCTGCATGGTGGACGGCCGATACGACAGCCGCACGCGCGCGATACGGCCATACGGCACGCGCCCCTGGTGACGGCCGGCCCGCCATTCGAGCGCGTCCGGGCGCAACCAGAATTGCCATGGCCCGCTCATCAGCGACGGCTTGTATTCGTAGGCCGGATCGACAGGGGCTGTTTCGTCGGTCATGCGCCCTCGCGGTTCCGAGCGTCCGGCGCCAGCCGGTCGACGTGCCGCAACTGCGGAAACGCCCACATCCAAACGAACATCACCACGACAGCGCCGACGCCGCCGATCAGCGCCGACGGCACCGCCCCGAGCCAGGCCGCCACCACTCCGGCGCGGAATTCCCCGAGCGAACCGGACGAGCCGGAGAACATCGAATTGACCGACAGGACGCGGCCCAGCATCTCATAGGGCGTGCGCAATTGAATGAGCGACTGCCGGATCACCACACTGACCGCGTCGGCCGCGCCATAGATCGTCAGCGCGAGACACGAGATGACGATCGAGGTGGAGAGCGCAAACGCGATGCTCGCAAGCCCGAACGTCCCGACGGCGGCGAACATGATCGTCCCCGCCCGTCCCTCGATCGCCCGGCGCGCCAGCGCGACCGACAGGATCAGCGCGCCCAGCGCCGGCGAAGACCGCAACAGCCCGAGCGCCCACGGCCCGGCCTCCAGGATATCGCGCGCATAGATCGGCAAGCAGCGCGGTTACTCCGCCCAACAGCACGGCGAACAGGTCGAGCGAGATCGCGCCCAGCACGACCGGGTTGTGGCGGATGTAGCGGAAGCCGGCGAACAAATTGTCGAGGCTTACCGGCTTGGGTGGATCGT
This sequence comes from uncultured Alphaproteobacteria bacterium, assembly GCA_963749815.1. Taxonomy (GTDB): domain Bacteria; phylum Pseudomonadota; class Alphaproteobacteria; order Rhizobiales; family Xanthobacteraceae; genus VAZQ01. The sequence goes on from CAVVON010000015.1 coordinate 72,713, forward strand.
TGCGCGCTGTGAGATGCACAAGACTGATCAACACACTCGCGGCCAGGAAGACTGCGGTGCAGATCGCATAGACGGTCGTAGGTCCGAACGCATACAGGAGCCCGCCGATCGACGGTCCGCAGATGACGGCGGTCTGCTGCGCGGTGGCGGACGCGGCAATCGCGCGCGGCAGCAGGAGCGGCGGCACGATGCCGGACACCATCGCATGCATGGTCGGCATCTCGAACGCGCGCGCGGTCCCTGAAAAAAGCAGCACGCCCAGCATCGCGTCGCGGCCGAGCCAGCCCTCGAACGTGCCGATCGCCAGCATCAGCGCGGCGAGCGCCTTGCCGACCTGGCTCACCGCCGCCACCAGCCGGCGGTCGCAGCGGTCGGCGACCTGGCCGATCACCAGCGCGAGCGCGATCAGGGGAAAGAACTGCATCAGCCCGACCAGGCCGAGGTCGAGCGGATCGTTGGTCAGATCGTAGATCTGCCAGCCGACCGCCACGCCCTGCATCATGAACGCGCCGTTGCTGAACGTGCGCGCGCACCAGAACAGCACGAACGATCGGTGGCGCGTCAGGCGCGCTGAGGCCGGCTCCGGCATGCCGCCTTCTTACAATGGAATCGCCAGCAAGGTATCGATCAAACGGCTGTCGAGGATCACGACTTTCTCGGCAAAGCGCGCTTCGCCGCCGCCGTCGTCGACGATCCGGTCCTGATAACAGCCGCTGGCGAACAGCATGCTCTCGCCGGTGTGCATGATGCGCACCACCAGGAAGCCCGTTTTCGCGTGCAAGACGCCACCCTCGCCGGCCGTGACGAGCGGCGCGCCGATCACGTGGCGGTAGCGCTGCGCCTCGTAGACATTGGCGTCGCGCAGCGAGCGGACGCGGTCGCGCAGCATCGCGCGCGAGGTGGCGTAGATCAGGCCGAGCGGCAGATTGCGCTCGACGTTCTCGGCGGTGGTGACGCGGTAGCGGCCGTTCTCGGTGAAGAAATCGGGCCACGCTTCGAGCTTGTTGTCGTCGATCGCCTCGGCGTAACGGGCGTTGAGGTCCTGCACCTTGAATTGCGCGGCGATGTCCATGACGTCCCTGTGCCGCGGCTCAAAGGCCCATCTGGGTGCGATAGGCCTTCCAGAAACCGCGCACGGCGGCCTCGGTAACGCGGTTGTCCGCGGACGCGGTGCTGGCGCCGCCCATCTCGACCACCGACTGGAGCTCGGACGCGGAGCCGACCGCCCGCTGCACAAAGCCCGGCGCCGCGCCGTCCTCCATGGAGATGTAGCCGGCCGGCCCGATCAGGTTGGCCTGCCGCAGCCGCCGCTCGGTCATGGCCTCATCGTCGGAGGTGAATCCGAAACAGGTCCAGGCGAGCTCGGTTTTTTCCACGCCCTGCGGGATGAGGCGGCGCACCGCCAGACTGTTGCGGGTCTGCTGCAAGGTGAAGGTCGGGAACACGGTCAGGATATGCAGGCCGATGCCGTCGCCGAACTCGTCGACCCACTCCAGCACTTCGGGCGCCTCGAGCTTGAAGCTCTCCTGCGCCGCACGCATGCCGGCATAGTCCTGCCTGCCGGTGTCGTTGGCGGCGACCGAATAGCTCACGTGGTTGCCGCCGCCGTCGCTGATCACCAGCGCGCCCTGCTGCGACAGGCGGTTCATCTGGAAGGTGGTGAAGAAGGTATGCAGCAGGCTCGCGTGGTAGCTGTCCTTCACGTTCTCCATGTAGAGCTTCCAGTTGCTCGGCAGCATCTGGCTGTAGCTGCCGAGAACCTTCGCGGGCGCGCGCATGACGCGGCGGATGCGGGTGGCGATCTCAGGACCCAGATATTGCTCGAGCGGCGGCGTTGCGTCCGAGAGCGTGCCGAAGACGAGACCCGCAAGCGTCGCGACGCGCAGCTTGCGCGGCGGATAAGCGTCCGGCCGCGCGTCCGCCGGCATGCCGCCCTTGCCGCCGACGCCTTTGCGGAAGGCGACGCCGGTGAGGTTGCCGCACAGGTCGTAGCTCCAGTTGTGATAGACGCAGATGATGTCCTTGGCGTCGCCGCTCTCGTTCAGCACCAGCAGCGAGCCGCGGTGCGCGCAGCGGTTTTCGAACGCACGCAGCGCGCCGTCATGGTCGCGCGTGACCACCACCGGCATGGCGCCGAGATTGGAGCGGCGGAACGTATTGGGCCGCGGCAGTTCGGCTTCGAGGCAAAGAAAATTCCAGGTCGGGCCCTGGAAGATACGCTCCTGCTCGGCCGCATGGACATCGCGGTCCGAGTAAACCCAATAGGGAACCCGCGTGAGGCCTTCGGCGGGCCATTGCCGTACGACACCGTTCACAGTCATGTCTTGTCCACCGGCCGCGCGATCATTCCATTTTCACGCCGGCGGCCTTGATGACGTTGCGCCAGCGTTCGATTTCCTCGGCGAAATAGGCGGCGGTCGCGGCGCGCGTGCCGCCCACCGGTTCGGCGGACAGCTGTGCGAGGCGCTGCGCCACCTCCGGCGAACGCAACGCCTCGTTCATGTCGGCGTTGATCTTGTCGACGATCGAAGCCGGCGTCTTGGGCGGCGCCACCACCGCGAACCATGCCGCCGATTCGAAACCCGGCAGCGTTTCGGCAATCGCCGGCACGTCCGGCAACGCCGCGACGCGCTGTTTCGACGCCACCGCGAGCAGCTTGAGCTTGTCGCCCTTGATCAGCTGCATCGAGGCCCCGAGATTGTCGAACATCAGGTCGACGCTGCCGCCGACGAGATCGTTCAACGCCGGCGCCGAGCCGCGATAAGGCACGTTCTGGAACTTCACGTTCGCCATCATCATGAACAGTTCGGCGGTCAGGTGCGAGGTCGTCCCGTTGCCCTGGTTGGCGGCCGTGAGTTTGCCCGGATTGGCCTTGGCGTAGGCGATCACGTCGGGGACGCTGTTGAGCGGGACCTTCGGATTGAGCAGCAGCGAGTTCGGCACCCGCCCCATGATCATGATCGGAACGAATTCGGTCGGGTCGAAGCCGAGCTTGGGATAGAGGTTCTGGTTGATGACGAGCGGCGGCGGCGGCGCCGAAAGCAACGTATAGCCGTCCGGCTCGGCCTTGGCGGCCGTCTCCGCTCCGATATTCCCTGCGGCGCCAGCGCGGTTCTCGACGATCACCGGCTGGCCCCATTTTTTCGACAGCCAGTCGGCGAAGATGCGCGGCATCACGTCCGCGGTCCCGCCGGCCGGGAACGGCACGATGATTTTCACCGCACGGGACGGAAAATCCTGCGCGGATGAATTGGGAGCCGTCGAGACGAGAAGAGCGGCCGCAACCGCGACGGCGGCCAGCCATCGTCCGACATGCCGGCATCGACCACCGGCCTTGCGCCTGCCCTCCGTCATTTCCTCGCGTCTCCCACTTGATTTGATGCGGATCGGCTATTCGACGCTGATCTTCGCCGCCTCGACCACGGGACCCCAGGTTTCCAGGCTCTGCTTGACGATCTCGCGCATCTGTTCGGGCGTACTGCCGAGCGGCTCGGCTTCAAGCGCCAGAATGCGCGCGCGCATCTCGGGCGTCTGCAGTCCCTGGCGGATCGCATCCGAGACTTTCGCGGTAATCTCTTTCGGCGTGCCGGCGGGCGCCGCGACGCCCATCCAGGTGTCGGCATAGACTCCCGGCAGCGTCTCGGCGATGGTCGCGACGTTCGGGTAGTCTTTGGGCCGCTGGCGCGCGCCGGTGGCCAGGAACTTGAGCTTGCCGGCGTCGATGTTCTGTTTGTTGGCGAGCAGATAGTCGGGCACGAGCTCGATGTTGCCGGCCAGCAAATCGTTGATGGCGGGCGCACTGCCGCGATAGGGGATTTCGGTCATCTTGAAATTGCCCTTGAGCATCAGCAACTCGCCGAGCAGATGGCCGGTGTTGCCCTTCCCCTGATGCCCGTAATTGATCTTCCCGGGATTGGCGCGCGCAAACGCGAGCATCTCGGTAAAGTTGTTGGCCGGGAGCTTGGCGCTTCCGATCAGGATCAGCGGATAGGTCGCGAGCACGCTGATCGGCTCCATTGCCCGGGTGTCGAAGGCCGCCTTGGCGAACACGAGATGGGTGATGCTGTAGGTCAACTGCGGCGCGCACAGGAGCGTATAGCCGTCGGGCTGCGCGCGCAGCACCGTCTCGGTGCCGACCCGCCCACCGGCCCCGCCCGACCGGTTTTCGATCACGATCTGTTGTCCGAGAATGGCGCTCGCCTTCTCGGCCGCGAACCGGCACAGCAGATCGGCCGTGCCGCCGGCCGGCAGCGGCACCACCAGTGTAATCGACCGGGCCGGATAGTTCGTTTGCGCCGATGCGACGATGCCGGACGACGCGGCCAGGATCAGGCCAAGCCCGCCCGACGCGAGCACGTTATGCACTCTCATAAAGAACCTCACTCGTAGAAGTCCGGCGACATTTTCTGCGAGTCCCGCTGCGCCTTGTCGTGGTTGATCCAGAGCTGCGCATTCTCTTTCGCCAGGATGTCGGCGATACGCTGCAACGATGCGGCGCTCTGCTCCCTGTTGAAGTTGAGCTCGGGGACGCGCCGGTTGTCCCAGTTCTCCTTGAAGTGGACGGCGTCGCCGGTGAGCAGCACCGCGCCGGTCTTCGGCAGCTTGACCAGCAACGACTGGTGGCCAGGCGTGTGCCCGGGCGTTGCGACGATCGTGACGCTGCCGTCGCCGAACACGTCGTGGTCGCCGGACAGCTTGTTGACCGGATGCTCGGGCTTGAAGCGCGGCCCGACCGGCGCCGGCCAGTCGTACTCGGCCTGCTGCACCAGCAATGTGGATTGCGGGAACATCGTCACGTTACCGATGTGGTCCGGGTGGGTGTGCGAAACCGCGACGAACTTGATGTCCGCAGGCTTGACGCCGAGCTTCTCGAGTTCGGCGGCGAGCGTCTTCGGCCGCCGCCAATGCGTCATGCGCGGATCGGCCGGGCGCTGCCCTTCGGGCATGGCGGCAATGGCGTCGGCGAGGCCGGTGTCCCAGAGGAGCCAGCCCTGCGCGTGCTTGATCAGGTAGCAATTGTCCACGAAATCCATCGACTTGCCGACATTCACGCCCGGCGACCAGCGCGAAATGTCGCCGGTCACGCCCTCCCCGCAGTTGATGACGTAGAGCCGCTCGACGCCGGGCTTGCCGCCCTGGGCAAAAGCCGGTCCCGGCGCGGGCGCGGCGGCCGCTGCCGTTGCAAAAACGAACAAAATATGACGGAGATTCATCGGCTTTCCTCCGGGCGCATTTCGTTTGTGCCCCCTTCTTTATCCCCCCGCGTTCTGCTAATTATGCCCTCCGATTTGCGAGAGTTGTCGCTCGTTCCTCCAAGGTGGAAGGGGGGATGTGGCGATCATAACAGGGCGCCGTCGGTTGGGCGATGGCGGCCCGAGGCCAACAAGAGGTCCCCATGATCAATCTTTCTGCTCGCGCCGTCGGGTTGGCGGCGATCTTGGCTGCCGTTGCCGTTGGCGGCCCTTCGGCAACAAACGCAGCCGGTCCGTTCGATGGGCCCTGGAGCGTGACGATCAGTACGTCGCGCGGGGATTGCGGAACCAACAGTCTTTACGGTGTCGTGATCACGAATGGCTCCGTCCGCTACGCCGGCGGCGCGGGCGTGGCAATGTCGGGACATGTGAACAACAACGGATCGGTCAGCGTCAGCGTCCGCCAAGGCGACAAGCACGCCTCTGGCTCCGGCAGGCTCCGCGGCAATAGCGGCGGCGGCAGCTGGTCCGGCGCCAGCTCAACCAGCAAGTGTTCGGGGTCTTGGAGCGCGCAACGGGGCTAGTCACGCCCCGAATCGCCGCTAGGTCCGTCGGCCCGGGGAGTGGCAATTGCCTTGATTGCCGCGTTGCCGGCCCCAGAAATGCTAGAATCTTATTGGATTTCAGCACTTCGAGCTGATCGGAGAGCCCGCGTGCACAAGTTGCGCCCATTTCCCGCTTTTGTCTTTGGTCTGGCGGCGTGCGCGCTGGTGCTCGCCGCATTGCCGGTCGACGTGAAGCAGGCGCACGCACAAAAGGCGGCCCAGGCCAAGAAGAAGGTCGAACCGAAGGCGCCCGCTGCACCCAAGGAGCCGGAGAACCGCACCCCCTTCACGGCGGAAGACGAGCAGGCCGCGACCATCCCCGGCATTGCGGATGCGCGCGCCTGGGGCGATTCGGAAGCCGAGTTTGCCCGCATGCTGCCGAAGGCGACCGGGCCGTGGCTGGCGTTGTCCGGCGGCGGCGCCGACGGCGCATTCGGCGCGGGCGTGCTCACCGGCTGGTCGCAGGCCGGCAATCGCCCCGAATTCGCGGTCGTGACCGGCGTCAGCATCGGCTCGCTGCTCGCGCCCTATGCGTTCCTCGGTCCGAGCTATGACGAGGAACTGCGCAAGGCCTTCACGACGATTTCGGCGGCCGAAATCTTCGAAGACCGCATGACGCGCGAGAGCCTGTTCGACTACTGGCCGCTGCGGCGCTCGATCGAGCAGCGCGTAACGCCCAAGCTCCTGGCCGACATCGCCGCCGAGCATCGCAAGGGCCGCCGGCTCCTGGTCGCCACCACCAACCTCGACACCGGCCGCCGCATGGTCTGGAACATGGGTGCGATCGCCGAGCGCGGCGACGAGAAGGCGATCAAGCTGTTCCGCGACATCCTGCTGGCGTCATGCGCCATTCCCGGATTCTTCTCGCCGGTCCTGATCGACGTCGAGGTCAACGGCAAGAAACTCCAGGAGATGCACGGCGACGGCACGCTGACCGCGCCGTTCTTCGTGGTGCCGGAATCGATGCTGTCGACCGGCAACACCACGCCGCCGCCGCTCAGCCAGCTCTACGTGATGATCAACTCGAAGTTTTCCTCCGAGTTCAGGATGCCGGATCGCGTGATGGCGAGCGTGCTCGGCCGCTCCATCGACGTGGCGCTGACCGCTGCGCTGCGCGCGGAGATCATGCTGATCTACGTCGCGGCGCAAAAGCACGGGATCGGATTGCGCGTGGCGCACGTCGACGAGAGCTTCAATTTCCCCTCGCGCGGACCGTTCGACGGCAAGTACATGCAGGCGCTGTTCGACTTCGGCATCGAGCAGGGCAAGAAGGGCACGGCGTTCGAAGAAACACTGCCGGACGTCTCGCTGCGCGGCGCCAACGAAAAGCAGTAGCGCTCCGCCGGCCCCGGCGGCAGGTCGCACCAGCCCAGAGACGCAATTCGCGCGTCAGCCCTGCGGTGGCGGACGCCGTGGCTCGGTGATCTTCACCGCGAACCGCCACGCCAGCCAGAACATGGCAAAGTAGCAGGCGATAAAGACCATCAGCCCGATATGGGACGAGTGGTAGCGGTCAACCAACAGGCCAATGCCGACCGAGGCCGACTGTCCGACCAACAGCGTCACGATGTAGACAAGCAGCAAGCTCATGTCGCCCCTCTTGCTGTTCGAGTTTCGTCGCAAGGCGAGCGTCCGAAAGCTTTCGGCAACGATCAATGACACCGGGACGATCGGTCGCGGCATGGACTCCTGACGCGTTGTCGCAATGACGCGTTGTCGCACCCGTTGGACGCGGGCAGGATGCGTGACTGTCAGGCGTCCGCCCTTCACTTCGACCGTGCGAATGTCGATTTCGGATGTCAGCGTCCGATGCACGGGACATTTGTCGGCGATCTCCATGAGGCGCTTGCGCTGATCGTCGCTCAAGTTGCCCTCGATGGCGATCTTGCGCTCGATGCGGTCGAGCATTCCCTCTTTGGTTTCGCAGGCGTCGCAGTCGGCGGCGTGGATCTTGGCGTGGCTCAGCCGCACCGTGACGCGTTCGAGCGGCAGCGCCTTGCGCTCGGCATAGAGGCGCATCGTCATCGACGTGCAGGCGCCAAGGCCCGCCAGCACCAGATCGTAGGGGCCCAGGCCGCTGCCGAGCCCGCCAACCGCAACCGGCTCGTCGGCGATCAACCGATGTGCGCCGGCGGCGATCTGCTGCTGGAACAGGCCGCGCCGGGTTTCGCTCACGACGACGTCGCCGGCCGTGTCCGGGAGTTCAGGCGGTTCCTCGGCCATATCGAGGTAACGCTCGGCGCAGGCATGAATGACGTTGGCGACATAAGTCGCGTCGCTGCGGCGGCTCAGAAGATGATCCGCGCCGGCAAGCGAGATGAAGCTCTTCGGATGCTTGGCCGCCGCGAAGATGCGGCTCGCATTGTCGATACCGACGATCTCGTCGGTCGGCGAGTGGAAGATCAGCAGCGCCTTGCGCAGGGCGCCGATCCGCTTGGTCAGCATCTGCTCGGCGACATCGTCGATGAATGCCTTGCGGATGCGGAACGGCCGCCCGGCGAGCGCCACCTCGACCTCGCCCTTGGCGTGAATGTCCTCGATATGATCCTTGAACAGCCCGGTCACGTGGGCGGGATCGCTCGGGGCGCCAATGGTGACGACGGCGCGCGCCTCCGGCACCTCGGAGGCTGCCGCCAGCACCGCGGCGCCGCCGAGGCTGTGACCGATCAACACGGCCGGAGCGCGCCTGCTGCGGCGCAGTTCATCCGCAGCGGCCACGAGGTCGCTGACGTTGGATGAGAACGTGGTGTTGGCGAACTCGCCCTCGCTCGACCCGAGCCCGGTGAAATCGAACCGCAGCACCGCGATCCCGAGCGCAGTCAAACCTTCGGCAATTCGCTTGGCGGCATGGTTGTCCTTGCCGCAGGTGAAGCAATGCGCAAACAGCGCATAGGCCCGCGGTTCGCCCGCGGGCTTATCGAGCAACGCGGCAAGCCGTTGGCCGGCCGCGTTGGAAAAGTCGAAGCGTTCAGACGGCATGCTCGCCTCCGTCGATCAGATGGCGGGCATCGCCGTCCCGCGGGTCAGAGCGGCAGTTCCATCAGGTCGCGCGCGGCGACGATCTCGCCCGCGAAAGTCGGGCGGACCGCGGCGATCCATTTGTCCGGCGTCATGTCAGGGGCGTCTGCGGGCACGTAGTGGCTGAGCACGAGCGTCTTCACGCCGGCCTCGGTCGCGATCCTGCCGACCTCGTCGGTCAACGTATGGCTCGCCTTGAGATGCGACATCAGGGTTGCGGCGTTGGGAACGCGACGCAGCAGATCCTCGAGCGCGGGCGCGTACATGACTTCGTGCACCAGGATATCGGCGCCCTTCGCGAAGGCTGCAAGCGGCGGGAAATAGGCGGTGTCGCCCGAGAACACGACGGTCTTGCCCGGGAACTCGAACTTGAGCGCGAAGCTCTCCTTGATCGGAGGATGCAGGTTGCGCAGCGCCGACACCTTGACGTCGCCCGCCGCCATGACCGGGCCTTCGCCGTATTCATGGATGTTGACGAGCTTGCGCAGGTCGGGCCGGCCTTCGTCCGCCATCCGCGTCTCGATGTCGAACCGGTAGGCGTCCCAGAACCCTTGTGCGAGCTGTCGCATGCCGGCCGGGCCGTAGGCGTCGACCGGCGTGCGCAGCCCGGTCGCCCAGGCATTGTAGGCGAGCAGGCCCCATTCGGCGTTGTGGTCCGAATGGTGATGCGTGATGAAGGTGTAGCGCAGGGCCGGCAGCGGAAATTTCGCCTCCGCGAGCTTGAAGCTCACGCCGTAGCCGGTATCGATCACGTAGGGGACGTTGTTCCAGACGATGAGGTTGGCGGACGGCGTGGGAGCCACCCCGGTGACGCGCGGGCCGCCGCGGGTGCCGAGGAAAATGAGCCGGTTGGGGCCGAGATTGCCGGCCTGCGCCGCGGCGGCGCGAGAGCCAGCGAACGCGATCGTGCCAAGCGCGCCTGCCCCCTGAAGCAGCTCCCGGCGCGTAACCATCCTGTCTGCCTCCCTGGTCGCAGTTCGTCCGGCCATTCTGGCAGCTTGGGGAGGCGGCGCAAATTTCACCCCGGCCGCATCAACCGGATTTGAACCATTTTCGTGCACAGTGCGACCAAAGGATTGGGCGCGAGACACCAATTCCACGCCGACTGACCCCGGGAGATCGGTCCGGCGCCCGGCGTGTAGAACAGAAAGAGGGGCTAGAAATGAACAATCCGACGATTTTCACCCGCAAACGGGCGATGTTTGGGCTGGCGGCGCTGGCTACGGCAGCGACCCTCACGGCATTCAGCCCGGCATCGGCGGTTCCCAGCTTCGACGGCGCCTGGAGCGTCGTCATCACCACGGAAGCCGGCGGCTGCGAGCCGACCTACCGGACCTCGATCCGCATCTCCAAGGGCCAGTTCATCAATGCTGGCAACGGCCAGTTCACCCTCAGGGGCCAGGTCGACAAGGATGGCCTCGTGAAGGTCACGGTCAGCAAGGGCGACAACAGCGCCAATGGCAACGGCCGGCTCTCCGCCAAGAGCGGCGGCGGCACCTGGGCGGGCGGCCCCTGCGCCGGCAAATGGCAAGCGGAACGCCGCAGCTGACGATCTTTCCGACTGTGGCTGAACCGCAACAGTTCTGACGAAGCCCGGGCCCTGCGCCCGGGCTTTGCCTTTTCATCCAACCACATCGGGCTCTCATGCCGCCTCCTTCCAAATCGCGCACCGAATTCTCGCGCGTGCTGATCTTTGCCGTGGCGGTCACCGCCGGCGTGCTGTCAGCTCTGGCGCTGCAGATCTGGCTTACCGCCGCAGGCTATGAACCGGCCACGGCCTGGCAACAGGTGCTCTCGACCAAGGCGCAATTGCGCACCGCCGGACCGTGGTGGGGGATCGCGGGCGTGTCGTTCATCGCGGCCGGCGTCTGCGCCTCGGCGCTGAGCTGGTTTCCCCTGCCCTGGCGGCGCTTCCGCGTGCTGCGCTGGGCACTGGGGGCACTGGTCGTCTTCGGCCTGGCCCATATTGGCCATTCGGCGGTCGCGCCGGCCGGCGTCGGGCCGGGGACCCTGGTGGCGGCCAATTTCGCGGCCCTGACCGTGGCGGCCCTGATGGCGCTGCTGGGCGCCTTTATCACAGCCCGGCGCTGATCCTGCCCCTTCCATACCCCGTCACCACCGGGGAGATGGCGCCGCGACAACACCACGCCAAAAAAATTTCGGGCGCGGTCGAACCTTGACCGGCCTGGGCGCGACTAAGACTCAGCCGGTCGTGCGACCACGTGCGGGGGCGGCACGCGCCTATCCTGGCGCGGGGAAGCTGGAGAACTCTGGAATGTCGTTTGCCGGTTACGCCCCGAGCCAAGCCCATGGCGCGCAACCAGGGGCGAAGGGGGCAAGCAGGCCCTCCCCGTTCGTCGCCGGCATCCTGTCCTTCATCATGCCCGGGCTCGGCCACCTGTATATCGGGCAGGCCCGCCGCGGGCTGGTCCTGTTCGCCTTGATCGTCATCGCCAACACCGCGCTGATGTTCGCGCTGATGGGTGTGCTGGCGCGCTTCTGGATGCTGGCCGTCAGTGTGGTGCTGCTGGCCGGACTGTGGCTCTACATCCTGATCGACGCGACCGTGCGCGCCTATCGCTCCGAGACCCATCCGCAGGGGCGCTACAATCGCTGGCAGTACTATGCCGCTGCCGGCGTGTGCGCGTGGCTTGTGAACCTCGTACCCTTCGTCTACGCCGCACATGCGCGCGCGACCGGGCAGCTCGGCTGGTTCCGCGCCACCGCCACCAGCATGGAACCGACGCTGCAGGCCGGCGAGTATTTCCTGGCCAATGCCCGCTACTATCACAGCCGGCAGCCGAGCCGCGGCGAGGTCGTGGTCTACGTGCATCCGCAACGGCCGGGCGAATACTACACGCGACGCGTCGTTGCGGTCGAAGGCGACCGCATCGCGGTGCGCAACGGCCACGTGGTGGTCAACGGCATCGCAGTCATGGAGCCGTATATTTCGGTCGAAGAGCCGGGCGTGCTGCAAATTTCCGAGATCCAGGTGCCGGCCGGACATGTCTTCGTGCTCGGCGACAACCGCGGGGTCTCGTTCGACGCCTCCGAGGCGCTGGGCAATGCGCTCGTTCCGGTGCGCAGTCTGATCGGACGCGCCACCGACATCGTCTTCTCGCGGCACGTGCTCCGCATGGGCCGCTGGATCGGCACGCCGAGCAGCCTCTAGGCGGTTCCCACGATCCGCATCGATGTGAGAACGTAATCATGCCGCGCTACTACCTCCGCATCACCGACGGCAAAGAGGTGCTCAAGAATCCGAAAGGGCTCGACCTTCCGGGCAATGCCGCGGCCCGTGACGAGGCGCTCCTGCTGGCGCGCGAGCTCAAGGACGGCCGGCTGCTGCCCGAGCGCAAGTGGGACGGCTGGTTCGTCTCGATCGTCGACCAGCACGGCAAGGAGATCGAGACGGTGCCGATCGACGTGGTGCAGGGTTTTCAGTCGCTGCCGTAAGCGCCGGCGCCGGCCGGAACTGAGATAAAGCCGGCGGCCGAAAAGTCCGCTCAACAGCACGACATCGCGGGCGGACATCGGTGGAGCACCGGTCCAATTGGCGCGTGATATCAAGCAACCTGCGTATCCCGTTCGCGCAAGCTGAACCGGCTGAAGCTCAGTTCCGATACCTTGCAGGGACGGCCGAACAGATAGCCCTGCATCTGACCGCAACCGGCCAGCCGCAACAGGTCGAACTGCTCCTTGGTCTCCACGCCCTCGGCGGTCGTGATCATGTTGAGGACACCCGCCAGACCCGTGACGGCGCACACGATCGCAGCGCAGTCCGAGCGGGTCGATATCTCGGCGACAAACGACCGGTCGATCTTGATCTTTTCGAACGGGAACATGCGCAGATAGCTCAGCGACGAATAACCGGTGCCGAAATCATCGAGCACGATCGAAGCGCCGAGGTCCTTGAGCTGATGGAGCTTCGAGACGTTGATTGCGTCATCGCGCAACAGGACCGACTCGGTGATTTCCAGTTCCAGCCGGCCTGGCGCAAGACCGGTCTTTGACAGCGCGCTCGCCACCGTCTCCACGATATTGCCCTTGCCGAACTGGATCGGCGACAGGTTGACCGCAACCTTGATCTCCTGCGGCCATTTCGCCGCATCGGCGCAAGCGCGGCGCAGAATCCATTCGCCGAGCTGAACGATCAATCCGGTGCTCTCGGCGACCGGGATGAAATCGCCGGGCTGGACCATCCCGCGCTTCGGATGCCGCCAGCGCACCAGCGCCTCGACGCCGCAAACGTCCTGGGTCGCCGCATTGATCAGGGGCTGGTAATGGAGCTCGAATTCATCCTTTTCGATGGAGTTGCGCAGATCGATTTCGATCTCGTAACGCAATCGTGCCTGCGTCTCCATTCCGGATTCGAACAGCCGCCAGGCATTTCTGCCGTCGGCCTTGGCCTGGTAGAGCGCGAGATCCGCGCTCTTGATGAGCTGCTCCGCCTCGTGGCCATGCTCGGGCGCGCAGACGATCCCAATGCTGGTTTCGACGGTGACGCGGTGGCCATCGAGATCGTAGGGCTCGCCGACGATGCCGAGAATCCAATCCGCCAGGGAAGCGGTGCTTTCGCGCCATTCGCCGTGCACCGTCTGCAGGATCGCGAATTCGTCGCCGCCGAGCCTTGCCACAACATCGCCTTTGCGGACACACGCCTTGAGACGGCCGGCGACCTGCCGGAGCAGACGGTCGCCGGCGAGATGCCCGAGCGAGTCGTTGACGGCCTTGAAGCGATCGAGGTCGAGCAGAAGAATGTTGAAATGCTCGCCGTGCTGGTGGAGCCGCGCGACCGCACGATCGACATGCGACTGGAACAGCGCGCGGCTCGTGAGTTCGGTCAAAGTATCGTGGTGAGCGAGGTGCAGCACCTCCCGCTCCGCCCGCGTCTGCTCCGTGACGTCCTGATGGGTCGTCACCCAGCCGCCATCCTTCACCGGACGAAGCGAAATCGCATAGAAGCGACCGCTTTTCGTTTCGACGAGCTTATCGACCGGCTTGCCGGCCTTGACCTTGCGCAGCGTGCCGTCGAGATATTCGTCAATCTTGTCCGGAGGTATCGCCAGGTCGGCGCGTTCCGAAAGCAGCTTGCGGACCGATTCGCCGGGCCGCATCGCATCCGGCGGGATCCCGTACATCTCCCGGTAGCGATTGTTGACCAGCAGCAGACGCTCCGACGCATCGAACATGCTGAGGCCCTGGGACATGTTGTCGAGCGCGGTGTCGAACCAGAAATTGACGCGCTCCAACTCGGACTTCGCCGACATCAGGCGATTTTCGCGGACCGCGCCGACCGCGATCGCGACCAGGATGGCCAGCGTGAGCAAGGCGGCTATTCCCAGATAGATGCGGGCCACGTCGTGCCACTGCTTGAACACCGCCGCTTCGGAAAATCCGACCGCGGCAATGAGCGGATAACCCTCGACCACGCGATAGGACACCAGACGCTTCGTATCGTCGACGGCGCTGCGCTGACCCCAGTACACGCCAACCGGAAATTGCGATGCCCGCGCGATCACGCCCGCGTTCGGAAACTTCCGGCCGACAAGGTCGGGCAGCAGCCCCTCCGTGTTCGCGCGCGAATAGACGATTCCATCGAAATCGACCAGCCAGATGTTGCCGCCGGCGCCGAGTTCGACGTTTCGCGACAGCACGGCCAATTGCGACAATTCGAACGAGGCCGTGAGCACGCCGCCGAACGATCCATCCGCGGCCGTCAACCGGCGCGTAAAGATGAGCCCCCAGCTGCCGCGGGTCCGCAGCTTGACCGGCTTGCTGACGACGAGCTTGTCGCCGGTCGCGAGAGCCTGCGCGCTGAAATGTTCAGTGTCTGAAATGTCGATGCCAACCGAAGCCGCCCCATAGCTCGTCGCCTTGATGATCCCGTCGGATCCGATCAGCGAATACTGAAAACCCAAATCGTTCTTGAACTGGGGACCGGTGGCCCAGGCGACGAAGTCGGTCGCGTTGGGATGGCTGCGATAGTGCTGCCGCAGCAGCAGCAGCGTATTGTCGGCGTTCACCAGCAGGCGCGAAACGGACTGCGCGTACATGCGTACGATGTTCTCGCCGCTGCGCTTGGCGTCGGCCTCGTCAGCCTCCCGCGCTTCAATCAGCAGATAGCTGAGCGCGGCGATGATGAACGCCAGCATGGCGGCGCCGAGGTAAGTCGTCGGTTGCGCGAGCGCACGCATCCATTGCCGAGCCTTTCCCCCGTCCACGCGCCACACCCCCCACGCCCGCGAACAGATATAACGCGTCAAAATTGCATAATTCTTATTCGGCAGGAGGATAATGCCGGTAGCTCATCTGTCGGAGGCGGTGTTTCGGCAAGATTAATTAGCTTGGATCAATGACGTATCCTAAGAGCGCGCCGGGGATTGTGGTGTGGAAACGCTTTCAAGCCCATTGGGCCAACACCCGGCGCTGTTGGCAATTCGTTTACGACGTTCACAACTCTGCGGCCGCCACTCCTGAGCATTCAAAATGCGCCGCGTCGCCAGCGGCGGACCGCCGCTGGCGTTTCCAACGCCTCGCATCGCCCAAATTGCGTGCTTACGTGAGCGACCGGCCGTGCTCGTCTGATCGCCGCCGGCGCTACGCCTTGAACCCGAACAGGCGCGCGGCGTTGCCGCCGAGGATGGCGAGCTTCTCGTCGTCGGAAAGCGTGGTCGTCGCCATCACGTGGTCGACCGGATGCTGTTCCCACGGGATCGGGTGATCGGTGCCGAGCACGATCTGGCTCGAGCCGACCTGCGCGGCCAGATGGCGCAGCGCCTCCGGCGTGAACACCAGCGCATCGAAATAGAGCTGGTTCAAATATTCCGTCGGTTTCTTCTTGAGCTTGATGTCGGGATTGCAGTTCTGCGGCGACACGAAGCACGCATGGTCCGACCGCGGCGCATACGATCCGAGATAGCCGCCGCCGTGCGCCGCAAGCACCTTCAGGCCGGGATATTTGTCGAGCGTGCCTTCGAAGATCAGGTGCTGCAACGCAATGGTGGTGTCGAGCGGGTTACCGATCGTGTTGGACAGCCAGCCGTTGCCCTTGAAGCGCGCGGCGAGCGGCGGCGTGCTCTGCGGGTGAATGAAGATCACCGCGCCCAGCTCTTCCGCCTTTGCCCATACCGGGTGGAAGCGCTCGCCGGAAAAATCCTCGCCAACCACGCTGCCGCCGACGGCGGCGCCACGCAGCCCGAGTTTCTTCACCGCGTTCTCGAGCTGCTCGACCGCCAGTTCCGGAAACTGCATCGTCAACGAGGCAAATGCCGCGAAACGGTCCGGGCGCTGCCCGCATAATTCGGCGAGCTTCTCGTTGTTGATCTTCACGATCGCCGCGGCCGTATCGCGGTCCTTGCGATACCAGAACGGATTGATCGACAGCACTTCCATGTCGATCGCCATCGCGTCCATGCCCTTGAGGCGCTCCTCGATGACGATGAAATGTTCCTTGGCGCCTTTAGTCGGCGGAATTACGCCAGGTCCGTCAGCGCCCATCAGGTTGATCGCATCCTGAAACAGGCAGTGCGAATGCACGTCGATGGTCTTGACCCGCTTGCCGCCGACCGTCACCGGCAGCCGGGCTGGCGCGCCCTGCGCGCGCGCCGCATCGAGCAGTCCGCAACTGCAGAACATGAGGCCGCCGAGCGCGCCTGCGCCCTTGAGAAAATGCCGGCGTGTGGTCATCGGATATCCTCCCTGATTATTCTTGTCGGTGCAGTATAGCGTGGATGGGCGTCAGCGAAATCCGGGTTTCATGTCGCACCCTGCACGATGCGGCAGGATAGGCAAAGGCGGCCGAACGACCCTGCCGGCGCGCGCATCACCGCACCAGTTCCCGCATCGCCAGGTCCAGCCCCTCCAGCGTCAGCGGATACATCCGTCCGCCCAGCATCTGCTTCATCATGCGGATCGACTGGGTGTAGTCCCACTCGCTCTCCTTCACCGGATTGAGCCAGACGCACGCCGGATAGGTGCGCGCGACGCGCTCCATCCAGGCCGCGCCGGTCTCCTCGTTGAAATGCTCGACCGAGCCGCCCGGCGCCATGATCTCGTAGGGGCTCATCGAGGCGTCGCCGACGAAGATCACCTTGTAGTCGTGCGGATAGGTGTGCAGCAGGTCCCAGGTCTTGGTGGTGTCGTCCCAGCGGCGGCGGTTCTCCTTCCAGACCTTCTCGTACAGGCAGTTGTGGAAGTAGAAATGCTCCATGTGCTTGAACTCGGTGCGCGCCGCCGAGAACAGCTCCTCGGTCGCCTTGATGTGCCAGTCCATCGAGCCGCCGACGTCGAAGAACAGCAGCACCTTCACGGCGTTGTGGCGCTCGGGCCGCATCTGGATGTCGAGATAGCCCTTGTGGGCGGTGCCCTTGATGGTGCCGTCGAGGTCCAGTTCATCGGGCGCGCCGGTGCGCGCGAACTTGCGCAGCCGCCGCAGCGCCACCTTGATGTTGCGGGTGCCGATCTCGACGTCGTCGGCGAGGTCCTTGAACTCGCGCTTGTCCCACACCTTCACGGCGCGGAAATTGCGGTTCCCGTCCTGGCCGATGCGAATGCCTTCGGGATTGTAGCCATAGGCGCCGAACGGCGACGTGCCGCCGGTGCCGATCCATTTCTTGCCGCCCTGGTGGCGGCCCTTCTGCTCGGCGAGGCGCTGGCGCAGCGTCTCCAGGAGCTTGTCGAGGCCGCCGAGCGACTCGACCAGCTTCTTCTCCTCGTCGGTGAGATATTTCTCGGTGATCTTCTTCAGCCACTCGGTCGGAATTTCCGCCAAGAGCGCGTCCTGCAGGAGTTCGAGGCCCTTGAACACGTGGCCGAACACGCGGTCGAACTTGTCGAGATTGCGCTCGTCCTTCACGAGCGCCGCGCGCGAGAGATAGTAGAAATCCTCCACCCGGCGGCCGGCGAGGTCCTTCTCCATCGCCTCCATCAGCGTGAGATATTCGCGCAGCGTCACCGGGACGCCCGCCGCCTTGAGGTCGTTGAAGAAGGTCACGAACATGGCGGCAGAATAGCGCGTGACGGCGCCGCTTCGCTACTGTTACGCGGCGAATTTGCGGCTGTCGCAATTGCCGCACTCGGCTGGCGAAGGCTGAGGAATCGTGCTTCGCTGCCACCAACGAATACAAAAAATTTGGAGGATGCCCGATGAAGATCCCGGCATGGGCCGTTGCCGCGTTTGCCGTTGCCGTGCTGCTGCCGGCGCAGGCCGCGTACGCGCAGGACTATCCGAACCGCCCGGTCCGCGTGATCGTCGGCTTCACGCCGGGCACCGCCGCCGACATCACCGCCCGCGTGATCGGACAACGCATGAGCGCGGCGCTCGGCCAGCAGATCATCGTCGAGAACAAGCCCGGCGCCGGCTCCAACCTGGCGGCCGAGTTCGTCGCGCGCGCGCCGAAAGACGGCTACACGCTGTTGATGGCCGCGATCTCAAACTCGATCAACGCGGTGGTCACCGCAAATCCGACCTTCAACTTTCCGGGCGATCTCGCACCGATTGTCCGGCTGACGACCGCGGCAAACATCCTGGTCGTGCATCCCTCGATCGGCGTGAAGAGCGTCAAGGAGCTGATCGCGCTGGCGAAGGCCAAGCCGGATGAACTCACCTTCGGGTCGTCGGGCGTCGCCACCGGCACGCACCTTTCCGGCGAGCTGTTCAAGGTGATGGCCGGCGTGAAGATGGTGCACGTGCCCTACCCCGGCAGCCCGCAGGCGGTCACCGACCTGCTGGCGGGCCGCATCCAGCTCTATTTCGCACCGGCGACGAGCGTCATCCAGCACATCCGGGCGGGTAAACTGATCGGCCTGGCCTCGACCGAAGCCCGGCGCACCACCGCTGCGCCCGAACTGCCGACCATGTCGGAAGCCGGCCTTCCCGGCTTCGATACCGGCCTGTGGTTCGGCCTGATGGCGCCGGCGGGCACGCCCAAGGACATCATCGAGAAGGTGAACCGGGTCGCCAACGACGCGATCAAGGCCGACGAGGTGGCGAAGGCGCTCAACCCGCAAGGCCTCGACCTCATCGGCGGCAGCGCGGAAGAATTCGGCCAATTCCTCGACAGCGAGAGCAAGCGCTGGGCGACCGTTTCGCAGGCTGCCGGCCTTCGCAAGTAAGGAGGCGCCGCCATGAACATGCTGGCGCGCGCCGTTTGCCTGCTGGCCGCAGCCCTCACGGCGACAACCGCGGCAAGCGCCGAGGACTACCCGGCGCGGCCGGTCCGCATCATCATCGGATTTGGGCCCGGGTCCGCCGCCGACATTTCCGCGCGCGTCATCGGAGCGCGCATGGGCCAACTGCTCGGCCAGCAGTTCGTGGTCGAGCCGCGGCCGGGCGGCGGCAGCAACATCGCCGCAGAATTCGTGTCGCGCGCGCCGAAGGACGGCTACACGCTCCTGCTCGGCAATGTCGCCAACACGGTGAGCGCCGCGCTCGCCGGCAACCCGTCGTTTGATTTCGCGAAGGATCTCGCCCCGGTCGTGCGGCTCACGTCCGTCCCGATCCTGCTCGCCGGACATCCCTCGATCGGCGCCACCGACGTGAAAGGTCTGATTGCCGCCGCCAAGCAAAAACCCCGGCAGATCTTCTACGGCTCCTCCGGCGTCGGCACCGCCGCACACCTCGCGGGCGAATTGTTCAATATCACCGCCGGGGTGCAGATCGTACATGTGCCCTATCCCGGCAGCGCCCAGGCGCTGACCGATCTGCTCGCGGGCCGCATCCAGCTCACGTTCGGCGCCGCTTCGACGGCATTGCCCCACGTCGAGCAGGGCAAGCTTGTCGCGTTCGGGATGGCGCAGCCGCAGCGAGCGGCGTTGGCGCCGGCGATTCCGACCTTGACCGAGCAAGGCCTCGCGGACTTCGACGCCAGCCTGTGGTTCGGCCTGATGGCGCCCGCCGGCACGCCACGCGAGATCGTCGACAAAATCGCGCGGGCCGCGAACGATGCGATCAAGGCCGAGGAGGTGATCGCACCGCTGCGCCTCCAGGGCATCGATCTGATCGGCGGCAGCCCCGGCGACTTTGCCCGCTACATCGACAACGACATCAAACGATGGACGGCGGTCGCAACCGCCGCCGGCTTGAGGAAATGACCCATGCGAACCAGACCGTCGAGATGCCTTCCGGTTGCGCTGTCGATCGTCTTGATCATCGCGGCGGGCATATCAGCCGCGCCGGCGCAGGATTATCCGGCGCGGCCGGTGCGCGTCATGGTTGGCTTCGGCCCGGGATCCTCGGCCGATGTCACCGCGCGGATTCTCAGTCAGCGCCTGAGTGCGATTTTAGGCCAGCAGTTCATTGTCGAGATCAAGCCGGGCGCATCCTCGGGCCTTGCAGCCGAGTTCGTCGCGCGCGCGCCGAAGGACGGCTACACGCTGTTCATCGGCTCGTCCGCCAACATCACCAACCAGGCGATCAATCCCAATCTTCCCTTCGACATGGCGAAGGATTTTGCGCCGATCGCGCTTGCCACCACCGCGCCGGTCATTCTGGTCGTGCATCCGTCGACCGGCGTGAAGAGCGTTGCCGAACTGATCGCGCTCGCCAAAGCAAAGCCCGGCGAAGTGCTGTACGCATCGACCGGCGTCGGCGCGGCGCCGCATCTTGCCGCCGAATTGTTCGCGATGCGGACCGGCATCAAGCTGGTGCACGTGCCCTATCAGGGCAGCCCGCAGGCCGTGACCGATCTTCTGGCCGGGCGGGTCGCGATGATGTTCTCGCCTTCGTCGGCCGTGATGTCGCAGGTCGAGGCGGGCAAGCTCACGGCGCTTGCATCGGCGGCGGCGAAGCGGCCGTTCATCGCGCCGAATATTCCGACCATGGCGGAAGCGGGCCTGCCCGATTTCGACACCAGCATCTGGTTCGGCCTGATGGCGCCGGCGGGCACGCCGCGCGACGTGGTCGACAAGCTGGCACGCGCGGTCGGCGAAGCGGTGCGCTCGGACGAGGCGACCAAGATGCTTCAGGCCCAGGGCTTCGATGCGCTCAGCGGCGGGCCGGACGAGTTCGCCCGCATCATCCAGTCTGAGATCAAGCGCTGGGGCGACGTCGCGCAGGCCGCGGGCTTGAAGAAATAGCGTCCCTTGAGCGCGGATATCTGTGCGTCATGGCCGGGCTTGTCCCGGCCATCTCGCCTGGCGGACGCGCGTCCGGTCAGGGCGCGCGCTCCCGGCCGGAACCCGGAACAAGGCCGGCGATGACGCGAAGACATGACATCCGTGGATGGCTGAGAAATCGGCTTGACTTGAAAGATATCATCTTTATTATCTTTCCTACCTTTGGTCGCCACTCGTTCAGAACCTCCAATTAGATCAAAGACTTCATGCGCCTGCATCCGGCAATCAAGAGCCCCGATCGCAAGGTCGTGCCGTTCCGCTCGGCGACCATGTCGACGCAGATCGTGGCGCAGGTCCGCGACCTGCTGTTCGCCAAGGAACTGCGGCCGGGCGACTTCCTGGGGACCGAGAAAGACCTTGCCGAACGTTTCGGCGTGAGCCGGATCGTGGCACGCGACGCGCTGCGCACGCTCGAGGCGCAGGGCATCGTCGACATCAAGGTCGGCTCGGGCGGCGGCGCCCGCATCGCGCAGGGCAATGCCCGCGTGTTCGCCGAGGCGCTGGCGGTGCAGCTCGATCTTACCGGCGTCTCGGTCGCCGAGATCATGGACGCGCAGCGCGCCATCGAGTGCCTCGCGGCGGAGCTTGCCGCGGTCAATGCCAGGCCCGAGGACATCGCGCGGCTCAATCAACTGAACGCCGAAGCCGAGCGCCAGATCGACGACGTCGCGGCCTACACGCGGCTCGGACGCGAATTCCATCTCGCGGTCGCCGAAGCCTCGCACAACCGCGTGCTGGTGGTGCAGCTCATTTCGCTGCAGCACGTGTCATGGCCGGCACAAAATCCGACGCTGACCCCGCAGGTGGCGCGGCGGATCCTCGCCGTGCACAAGGAACTCGCGTCGCTGATCGAGATGCGCGATCCGGCGGGCGCGCGGCGGCTGATGGACGACCACGTCAAGATGATCGGTGCGCGGCGCGTGGCGGAGCATCGCCACAAAGACACGACCGGGCGAGACTGCTGCTGACGTTCAACGACGCTGCTGCTGGTTCTGACAACAAAGGAGTGAAACGATGGCCAAGGACAAATTCATCATCGAACCGCACTTCCGCCTGCAGGAATGGGTGGCGGAGGAGAAGGGCTACTTCAAGGACGAAGGCCTCGACTACATTTTCCGCGAACTGGTCAAGTCGACCGACGGCGCGCATCACTACAAGGGCGACAAGGTCGGCGCCATGCAGTCGCTCGAGCAGGGCCGCGCCTCCGACGTGAGCTGCGCCTGTCACTGGACCGTCGGCGTCGCCGCCTCCAAGGGCAAGGGCAAGCTCTATGGCGATGTCTATTCGGTGTCGCCGGCCGGCGTATTCGTGCCGAAGGATTCGCCGGTGCAGAAGCCGGAAGACCTCGCCGGCGTGCCGATCGCGGTCGGCTACCAGTCGGGCAGCCACTACTCCACCATCCAGGCGCTCGAGCAGTACATGCCGGCGGACAAGATCAATCTCACCTTCGCCGACGGCATGCTGTTCCATCGCCTCGACAAGCTGCTCGACGGCTCGACCAAGGCGTCGACGCTGTTCTCAGGCCCCTATTACTTCGCCGAGCAACTCGGCTACCGGAAGGTGATCGACTGCACCTTCATGATCGCGACCACGATCAACGGCAGTCCCGATCCGGAGGATGTCCGCAAGTTCTTCCGGGCGCTGCGCCGCGCGCAACGCGACATCGATCTGCGGCCGGAGCTCTACACGCACTACTACAAGAACGAGTTCCCCGAGCGCTATCACGGCAAGATGGACACGCGCCGCTGGGGCCCGGGCGAGCGGCTGGTGTTCGAGCCCTACACCAAGGAGGTCTACGAGGAGACTTTCCGGTGGATCGCCGACCACGGCATCTTCGCCGACACCGGCATGGGCTCGGGCAAGTACGAAGAGGCGGTGCTGCGGCTGTCGTAGCCGTCATCGGCGCCGCGGCTTGATGCCGGCGCCACCGAATGCGACGCCGCGGGCTGACTACCCGCGGCGTGTCCGTTTGATGCACCAGAGGCCACCGCTCACGTTTCCGCGATCCCGGCGTGTCCGGGGCCTCTTATTTCCGCCCAAACCGGCATGGTATGGATCGGCCAATTGATTGGCACCTTGTCGTGGCGGCGGTCATGCGGTTTCTCATCGCGCTGGGCTTGGCAACCGCGCTGCTCGCGGCCGGCACCGCTATGCCTGCCTTTGCCGAGCCTGACGCCGGACCGACCATCGAGTGGGAGGTCAAGAACCGCTTCCGCCTGTTCCGCAGCGAGGCCGATTTCCAGCGCCACGTCGCGGCCCACGCCGACACGGTGCTGGCGTCGGAGCAGCGGCTCGCGCGCGAGAGCGACGGCCGCGGCTGGGCGCGCGACACCGTCGAGCGGCTGTGCGTCGACCGGGCGGGCAAGCTGCTGGAAACCTGCGACCGCGACGGCCAGCGCGAAGATTATCTGAGCCCGCGCGACCATCGCATCGGCGTCACGCTCGGCGGCACCGTGCCGCCGAACGAGACGTGCTCCTGGAGCTTCGACGACGGCGAAGGCCCGGCGCGAACCGCCACCGCGCCCTGCATCGAGGAAATCAAGCTGCGGGTGCGCTACCGCAAGCCGACCATCGCGACCGTCGACATCGTGCTGCTCGACGGCACCGCGCAGCGCCTGGTGACCGAAATCCAGGTGCGCGACGTGCTGATTGCCGGCATGGGCGACTCGGTCGCCGCCGGCGAAGGCAATCCGGACCGCGCGGTGCGCCTGTCGGACGAAGGCTTCTGCTTCCGGCGGCTGAACGGGACCGAGTATTATCGCCCCGGGCGCGCCGGCTACAAAGGCAACAGGGCCTGCGGCCTGCAGGGGGCGAGATTCGCCCGCCGACGACTGGGCGCGCCAGAGCGCGCGCTGGATGAGCGGCGCCTGTCACCGCTCGCTCTACAGCTACCAGATGCGCACCGCGCTGACGCTCGCGGTCGAGAACCCGCACGTTGCGGTCACCTTCCTGCCGCTCGCCTGCTCGGGCACCACCGTCGAGCTCGGCTTCCTCGGCAGCCTGCGTGCACGCGAGTGCCCGAGCCCCGGCACCGGCGCCGCCTGCCCGGGTTCGGTTCCCGCCCAGATCACCGAGATCGCCAATCTCATGACGGCGGCGCGCCGGCAGAACCCGGACCGCACGCTCGATCTCGTCCTGCTGACGATCGGCGCCAACGACATCTATTTTTCCGGACTCATCGCCAACGTGATCGTCGAGCCGGGGCGCGAGCGCAGCTTGATGTCGCGCGGCGGCATTCTTGCAACGGTGGAGGATGCGCAGAAGATCCTCGACAAGGACCTGCCGGGAAATTTCGCCAAGGTGCGCGCCGCGCTCAAGCCGCTGGTCGGCGGCAATCTCAGCCGCGTGGTCTACGTATCCTACGGCAATCCCGCGCTGGCCGCGCCCGACACGCCCTGCCCCGGCGGCCGGCTCGGCTTCGACGTGCATCCGGCATTCGCCGCCGACGGCGAGCGGCTGCGCCAGACGGTCGACTTCGTGCAGAAGCAATTCCTGCCCGCGATCAAGGCGCTGGCGCTGTGCGAGAGCGGCCGGCTCTGCCGCGATCCCGCGACCGAGCGCATGACGTTCGTGGACGGCCACCAGGAGCAGTTCGCCTCGCACGGCGTCTGCAGCCAGGGGGATGACGACCCCGAATTCGATCGCGACTGCTTCTCGGTGAAAGGCGAGACCTTCCAGTCGAGCGTCACCCAGGGCCCGACCGACCCGATGGTCTGCAATCACGTCGCCAGCGAATACCGCGCCTATGCGCCGCGGGCGCGCTGGGTGCGCAGCGCCAACGACAGCTACCTCACCGCCATGACCTATCCGGAAGGGCTGCCGCTCATTCTCCAGCCCGCCGACCTGCACGATGCGATGTGGGGCATCTATGCCTCGGTCTATGGCGGCGCGATCCACCCGACCGCCGAGGGTCATGCCGCCATGGCGGACGCGGCGTTGCCGGCGGTGCGCGAGGTGCTGGCGCTGCCGAAGACCGCCGATGCGCCGGTGCAAGCCGAACCGCTGCAACCGCCGCAGGATGTCTCGACGCCCGGCTCGCCGGCGCCGCCCAACTGAGCGTGGCTGCAGCGCCTAGGCGACGCCGAGCTTCTTCTGCAGGCTGGTGGACGAGGTCGTGTACTGAAACACCAGGCGCTTGTCGGGATAGACGTAGCGGTGCGCCTTCTGCGCCATCAGCGCGGCCTCGTGGAAGCCCGACAGGATCAGCTTGAGCTTGCCCGGGTACCAGTTGATGTCGCCGATGGCGAAGATGCCGGGCACGCTCGTCTCGAACGCCGCGGTATCGACCGGGATCAGTTCGCCGTCCTTCATCGCGATGCCCCAGTTCGCGACCGGCCCAAGCTTCATGGTGAGCCCGAAGAACGGCAGGATGGCATCGCAGGCGATCTCGAAATTCGAGCCGTCGTTGCGTCTTGACGATCGCCTTGGCGATCCGGCCGCCCGCGCCTTCCAGCGACGTGACCTGACCGAGCACGAAGTCGATCTTGCCCTCGCCAACGAGCGCCATCATCTTGTTGACGCTGTCGGGCGCGGCGCGGAATTCGCTCCGCCGGTGCAGCAGCGTCAGATGGCTCGCCAGCGGCGCGAGGTTGAGCGTCCAGTCGAGCGCTGAATCGCCGCCGCCGACGACCAGCAGGCGCTTGCCGCGAAACGCCTCCATCTGCCGGACCGAATAGAACACCGACGTGCCCTCGTAGGCCTCGATGCCGGGGATCGGCGGACGCTTGGGCTGGAACGAGCCGCCGCCGGCCGCCACCACCACGATCTTGACCTCGAACACCTTGCCGCGGTCGGTGGTGACGCGGAACAGCGGGTCGCCGATCTTCTCGACCGTCTCCACCATCTCGTTGAGATGGAAGGTCGGGGCGAACGGCTTGATCTGCTGCTGCAGCGCCTCGACGTGGCCGTGCGCGGTGACGTAGGGCACGCCCGGAATGTCGTAGATCGGCTTCTCCGGATAGAGCTCCGCGCATTGGCCGCCGATCTTGTCGAGAATGTCGACGAGGTGCGCCTTCATGTCGAGGAGGCCAAGCTGAAACACGGCAAACAGCCCGCACGGGCCGGCGCCGACGATCAGCACGTCGGTCTTGATCGGTTCGCTCATATGATCGTCCTAAAGATTTCGCGCCTGTCTAACCGGCGGCTGGCAGCGGGAAAAGACCCGATACTGGAAAAATCGGCATGGCGGCATGCGCGCGGCGCGGCCTTGCCGCCGACCGATCCGCTCGGCTATGGGGTGGGCCGGAGACCGCCGTGCCGCGCGAAGCACCGCCAAAGATCGAAGACTTTCCGATTCGCGTGTCCGACATCGTGCGCTATCGCGACATGGATCGCCAGCAGCATGTCAACAACGCGGTGTTCTCGACCTATTTCGAGTCCGGCCGCGTCGGCCTCATCTACGACAAGGAGAACGGGCTGCAGGTCGAAGGCGCGACCTCGGTGGTGGCGCGGCTCGAGATCGATTTCCTCGGCGAGTTGCATTGGCCGGGCACGGTCGAGATCGGCACCGCGATCGAGGAGATCGGCAAAAGCTCCTTCCGCTTCATTGCCGCCGTGTTCCACAACGGCGCCTGCGCCGCCGTCGGACGCACCACGATGGTGCTGATCGACCGCGAGACGCGGCGCGCGCGTCCGCTGCCGCCAGCGCTTATTGCACGACTGAAAGAACTGAGGCGGCGGGACTGAGTCAGGCCTGCCGCTCGGGCGTGCGCACGATCAGGCCGTCGAGTTCGGCCGTCACCTTGATCTGGCAGGAGAGCCGCGAGTTCGGCCGCACGTCGTAGCCGAAGTCGAGCATGTCCTCTTCCATCGGCGAGGGCTCGCCCACCGCCGCCCGCCAGGCTTCGTCGACATGGACATGGCAGGTCGCGCAGGCACAGGCGCCGCCGCATTCCGCCTCGATGCCGGGGACGGCGTTCTTGATCGCCGTCTCCATGACGGTCGCGCCGATCTCGCCTTCGACGGTGCGAGCGGTGCCTTCGTGATCGATAAAGGTGATTTTGGGCATTGGGGCGGGACAGGGAGACTGCGGGCTGGCGGCGGCCCCCTATATCGGCTTCGACCCTACAGGGCCAGAGCCTATTTCGGGCGAATGCCCCGCCGCGAGCGCGACTGCGTCAGTGCCCGCGCATCAGCCGGCAGAGGCCGGCGATCGCCGCCCTCGCCTCGCCGACCGCCGCCGTCAGCCGGTCATAGGCGCGTGCGACCCGGTCGCCATCGGCTTGCGCGCCCGCTGCACCCTCGACCGCTTCGGCCGCGTCCGCCACCTGCCAGGCGCCAACGCCGCGGGCGGAGCCCTTCAGCGTATGGGCGAGTGCCAGGACAGCCGCCACCGGCGCGTCGTTCATGCGCGCGAGCAGCAGCTCGGATTGGCGGTCGAACAGTTGCAGGACCTCGCGCTCCAGGCCCTTGTCGCCCAAGGTCGTGCGCGCGAGATGGTTGCGGTCGATGACCCCGCCGCCGGGCGCGGACAGGGATTGGAAATCGGCGATGGCTGCGGACATTGCCAGCATGTTGCTACTCCCCGGGGCTCTCTCGGCCCTTGCGGCGTATTCTCCCGGGGAACGCCCAAAGTCCGGTAAATTTGGGGGCCGGATCGGCCGCCGGCCCGGCCAAAATGCGGGCTTGGTTAAGGACTTGGCGGACGGCCCCTGCCACCCGGCGCGGCCGCCGCCAGCCCGCCTGCGTTCCCGGCCGCAGGCTGGACTGCCCGAAGGTCGGCCGCTGCAGCCGCGCCGCGGGCGTCCAGATAAATCGTCCGGCCACCCCTTTGGCCGCACGGCGGCCGCAATGGGCGAGACAAAATGTCCCGGTGCGCGGACGGCGTATGCCCCGCCAGCCCGAATTTCGCGGGCGGCACAGGGCTTAACCGTTAACGATGATTAAAGAGACCTTAACATCAGGTTTCCTTTGGTCTGCCAAGCCGATAGGATAGCTGTGCGGCAGTGGACTGTCTGCGCGGCGCGTAACCTGCCCGGCTGCCCGAGGGGGATCCAGAGGGGATCTCATGGCTCGCGCGCTCGCGGCGCGGTTTGGGACTTTCGTCGTTCCAGCCGTTGCTCTGGTACTGCGTAATTCGAGGCGACGACGACATGGCGAACACTCCGAAGAAGATGAAGGATCCGACCGAGGCGGCGCTGTCGGCGATCCAGGACGCGCTCAACGTGCGCGACCCGGAGCCCGGGACGCAGGAGGCCGCCTCGACGCCGGCGTCGAGCGCACTGCCGCCGGACTACGCCGCCGAGCCGGAGCCGCAGTGGACCTCCAGCCGGCCCGCGGCACCCGCGGCGCAGGATTACGACGACGAGGTTCGCCGCCCCGAGGACATGGGCTCGCTCCGTCGCCCTGCCAACGACGACCGTGAGTCGATCGGCCAAATTCTCCGCTCGCTGCAGCGCCGTCCGGCGCGCACGTCCTACATGGTCGCGACCGTCTTCGCCGTGGCGTGGGTGGTTGCGGGCATCCTGCTCGGCTGGCTCTATCTGCCCGAACTCAGGGCGTCGCTGGGCCCGAGCGGCCTCACCGCGCCGATTCTCGGCGTGCTGGGCGCGATCTTCTTCGCGCCGATCATCTTCTTCTTCGTGCTCGCCCACATGGCGTGGCGCTCGCAGGAATTGCGGCTGATCACCCAGTCGATGGCGGAAGTCGCGATGCGGCTCGCCGAGCCCGAGACGGTCGCGCGCGAGTCGATCGTCACGGTCGGCCAGGCGATCCGGCGCGAGGTCGCCGCCATGGGCGACGGCATCGAGCGCGCGCTCGCGCGCGCGGCCGAGCTCGAAACGCTGGTGGCGAACGAAGTCTCCGCGCTCGAGCACGCCTACAACGACAACGAGGTGCGCATCCGCGCCCTGCTGCAGGACCTCGGCAGCCAGCGCGACACGCTGGTCGGCCAGGCCGAGCAGATCCGCGACGCCATCAACAGCGTCCACCTCGACCTCGGCAACGACATCTCGCAGATCAGCGAACTCGTCGCCGAGCAGGTGAACGAGGCCTCGCGCCGCATCACCCACACGCTGGCCGAGAAGGGCGAGCACATCACCCGCGCGCTCGGCAATGCCGGCGACACCATGATCGCCCAGCTCGGCGAGCGCGGCGGCGACCTGCTCGACCGCCTGCAGGCGACCAGCACCGAGACCAGCCAGGCGATCGCGGCGGCGAGCGACCGGCTCACCTCCACGCTCAACTTCAAGACCGACCACATCGGCGACGAGTTCACCGAGATCACCGCCAACCTCCAGCACATGATGGCGGTGCGGCTCGATCGCGTGACCGAAGGCTTCGCGCAGAAATCGGCGGCCATCCTCGACATGATGACGGACCGCTCGCAGGAGCTGACCGACATCGTGGTCGACACCGGCAACAAGCTCGCCGAGACGATCGCGACCCGGGTCGACGAGGTCAATTCGACGCTCAAGACCACCGGCAACTCGCTCGTGCTCGACCTGTCGCTGCGCGGCGGCGACGTGGTTTCCAAGCTCGAGCAGACCGGCCAGCGCATCACCGAAACCATCGTGCAGCGCGGCAACCGCGTGGCCGACACCTTCCGCGAAAGCGCCGAGCAGCTCGCCGAGGTGCTGGGCAGCCGCGGCGACGCCGTGCGCGAGATGCTGGCGGCGCGCCTGCAATCGTTCGAGGACATGTTCAACCACGGCGGCGCGGAGCTGGCGGAGCGCATCGCGCGCGACTCCACCACGCTCGGCAACCTCATCACCCGCCATCTCGGCGAGTTCGACCGCACGGTGAAGACCTACGGCGGCGAGATGGTCGAGCGGCTGGGCGAGCGCACCCAGGACATCGCCAGCGCGATGCGCGACTATCTCGACAACTTCGACACCCGCGTCACCACCAAGGCGGCGGAGGTCACCACCAGCCTCGATCAGCAGTTCGTCCGCTTCCAGGACGCGCTCGACGGCCGCACCCACACGCTCAACGAGGCGCTCTCCTCGCGCGTCGTGGACATCGCCAAGACGCTGGCCGAGGGCGGCAAGGAAGTCGTCGCCTCGCTCGACAAGCGGATCGCCGACGTCACCGGCGTCATCAACGTGCGCGGCGCCAAGCTCGCCGAGAGCCTCGGCGCCAAGATCGACGACATCGACAAGGCGCTCGGCGTTCGCGCCATGGAGGTGGCCAACAATCTCGACACCCGCATCGGACGGTTCGAGGAACTCCTGGTCGGCCGCGCCGAGGCGGTGACGCGCGAGATCGAGACCCGCAGCCAGAGCGCCGCCGACCTCCTCAACGCGCGCAGCGAGCAGCTGTCGCTCTCGATCCGGGCGAACAGCACCGAGGCTGCCCGCGCGCTCGAAGATCTGACGAATTCCTCGGTCGAGACGATCAACACCCGCGTCGAGCAGATGGCGCAGACGATCAAGCTGCAGACCGGCGAAGCCGAACGCGCGATCAGCAACCTGTCGACCTCGGCATCCGGCGTCCTCGTCACCCGGCTCGATCAGCTCAATCAGGCGATCAAGACCAACTCGAGCGAAGCCGAGCGCTCGCTCACCCAACTCGCCACCAACACCACGGCGGCGATCCGCTCCAGCGCGCACGATGCCGAGCGCAGCCTGACCGGCATCTCGACCGGCGTGAGCAACGTGCTCAAGCAGAATGCCGGCGAGGTCGAACGCACGCTGCTCGGCGTCAGTGCCGAAGTGGCGCGTAACTTTGTCGGCCGCGCCGACGAAATCTCCACGGCCGTGAGCCAGCGCTCCGCCGAACTCACCCGCATTCTCGACGAAAAGTCGAGCGGGCTCCTCAACGCGCTGACCGGCAAGAGCCAGGAATTCGCAAGCGAGGTGAGCCGCGTCACCGACCATGCAGTGAAGGCGATCGAAGCCAAGGGCTTCAACTTCACGCAGACGATGATGGACAACAGCGAGCAGATCGCACGGCTGATCAACGAGGCGACCGAGACCGGCACCGGCTCGATCACGCGCTCGCTGAAGGAGCTGCAGACCAGCCATTCCTCGCTCAACGACGCCTCCAGCGAAGTCGTGCACAGGTCGATCAAGGACCTGCGCGACAGCGCCGAGATGGCGACGCAGAGCGCGGCCAAGACCATCGCGCGGACCATGCGCGAGCTGCAGGAAACGACGCAGGCCGCCGTCGAACAGTCCAAACAGACCGCATCGGCCGCCGTATCCGAGATGCTCGAGACGCACGGCATGCTGCGCTCCGACACGACCGCCCTGTTCGAGCGGCTGCGCGAGGCGAACATCCTGCTGCAGGAAGTGCTCTCCGGCGCGCACGAGAACATGAGCGAGATCGAGAAGACGCTGGTCACCCGCGTCGCCGACTTCGTCGCCGCCATGAACGAGGTCGCGGCCAAGACCGGCGTCGCCAACGGCCAGGTCGAGCAGCACATTGCGAGCTTCAAGTCGGTCACCACCGAGACGCTCAACGACCTGCAGGGACTTGCCGGCCAGTTCGATACCCACGGCCGCTCGCTCGCCGAGGCGGTTTCGCTCATCGACCGCAGCAACCGCCGCACCGAGGGCGCGCTCACCGAGCGCCGGGCGGAGCTCGAGTCGATCGTGACCACGCTCGAGGGCAAGGAGAACGACCTCGAGCAGCGGCTCACCCGCTTCGCCACCCTGCTCGACCAGTCGCTCGAAGGCGCCTCCGACCGGGCGCGCGACATCGCCCGGCTGATCGCCGAAATCGACCACCGGCGGCGCGCGCGCGATCGCGGAGAATTTCGAGACCATCCGCGAGAGCGCCGAGGCGGAGCGCCAGCGCACCTCCGACGCGATGCGCCATATCTACGAGCAGTCGACCAACGAGTCCCACGCCATGCTGGCGGAAGCGGCCGAGCGGTTCTCCGACCTGGTCCAGGGTCTCAAGGCGATGGCCGCCGAGATGCAGAGCGAGCTCGAAGCCACCCGCGGCGAGCTGCGCAAGGGCATCCTCGAACTGCCGCAGGAAACCGCCGAGAGCGCCGCGCAGATGCGTCGCGTGATCGTCGATCAGATCGAAGCGCTGGCCGAGCTCAACCGCATCGTCGCCCGCCACGGCCGCGGCCTCGACGCGGTCGAGCCGCTGGCGCAACGGCGTGCCGAGCCGGTCGAGATGGCGCCGCGCCGCGTGATGCGCGAGGAGCCGGCACTGACCAACGGCAACGGCAACGGACGGCCGCCCGAGCCGCCGATGGCGCGCCAGCGCCCGGATACCCGTCCGGACATCACCGGCATGGGACCGCCGCCGGCCGGAACCGCGCGCCGGGGCGAAGCGCCAACGCTCAGCCCAGGCGGCGGCCAGGCCGGGCCCGCCGGTCGCACCGGCTGGCTGTCGGACCTGCTGACGCGCGCCTCCCGCGAGGAAGGTGCGTCCGAGGCTCCGGCACGCGGAGGCGCCCCAAGTGGCGGCGGCGACCGCAGCAGCATCGACTCGCTCGAACTCGCTTGCGGTCGATATCGCCCGCATGATCGACCACGACGTCGCGGCCGACCTGTGGGAGCGCTACAAGCGCGGCGAGCGCAACGTGTTCACGCGCAAGCTCTACACCATGCAGGGCCAGCAGGCGTTCGAGGAGATCCGCCGCAAGTATCGCGGCGACCGCGACTTCATGCGCACGGTCGACCGCTACATCGCCGAGTTCGAACGGCTGCTCGAGGAAGTCTCGCGCGACGACCGCGGCCAGGTCGTGGCCCGCACCTATCTCACCTCGGAGACCGGCAAGGTCTACACCATGCTGGCGCACGCGGCCGGACGGTTTGACTAGCTAACGCCAGCGATCTATCGTTCGCGTGCATACGGACGGGAAACAACAGAGCGGGCCTGCGCATCAGCGGGCCCGCTTCGTTTTTTGGCGTGACTGAGTTTTCGAACGACAAGGCGCCGGAAGCGCTCACCGCAAGAACAGCTCGTTCCAGAGCTTCTCCCACTTCGGCGCCTCGTCGGTCCATTTGATCGCATCGATCATGGCGTGCTTGTACTCGTTGAGCAGCGTCTTCTGCGTCCGGCTCGCCGGCACGCGCCCCATGTCGGCGAGCAGCTTCTGGCCTTCGGGCGACAGCACGAAATCGGCGAACAGCAACGCCGCGTGCGGGTGCGGCGCCGTCTTGGCGACGGCGATCGCCTGCGGGCGTCCGATCAGCGGCTCCGACACCGTCCAGTCGATCGGGCCGCCCTTGGCTTTGATCGAGTCGGCATTGCCGCTGTAGACCGTCAGGCACACCGGCAGTTCGCCGGCCGCGACCAGTTGCGCGACCAGGATGTGGCCTTTGCGCATCTCGGGCTTGAGCGCAGCAAGCCGGCGGAAGAACTCGATGCCGCGCGCCTCGCCCATGAAATTGATCACGCCGTACATCCAGTCGCTGTCGGTCGCCTCGAGCGAGATGCGTCCCTTCCATTTCGGATCGGCGAAGCCCTCGATCGAGCCCGGCAACTCCTCGCGCTTGACCTTGCCGGTGTTGAAGGCGGTGACCCAGAGATTGGCGCGGTCGCTCGCCCAGCGCCGGTGCGGCGGCAGTCCCCAGGGGGGAAGATCGGCGAGATAGGGACTGAAGAATTCGGCCAGCACGCCTTCGCGCGCGAGCGCCTCGACCTCGGGCGCGTTGGTCTCGACCACGTCGAGGGCGCGCCGCCCGACCCGCAATTCGGTCACCGCGCGCTGCACGACGTTCTCGCTCAGCGCCCGCCAGATCTGCACCTTGATGCCGTATTTCTTCTCGAACGCCTGGCCTAGCGGTCCGGACTCGGTCGTCGCCATCGAGGTGTAGAGCGTCAGCGAGCCTTCGGCCTTGGCCTTCTCGACCAGGCGCTGTTCGCGATCCGCGCCCTGATCCATGTAGATCGCGGCATTGTTCGCGCCTTGCGCCAGCGCCGCGCCCGCGCCGCCGGCGAGCGCCAGCAACACCGCGATCATCGCTCTGCCCGGGGCGCCAAAGCGCGGCATGGTTTCGCTCCCTGAGGTTGTTTGCCGCCATCCTACCGGGCCGCGGCCGGCAACGCGACCGGCCCCGCGTGCGCCATGACGAAGCCGCTGGGACGCCTGCTGCGCCTGCCAAACTCGACCCGCCCCTATCAAAGGACTTGTTTGGGCAGTTACCATGCGGTTCTCTGAGTCCGGGCGGACAGGCTGCGGCAATCCAGAAAGTGCCATGAAATCGATCGACGCGTTCTGCTGGTGGCTTGAGCATACGTCCTTGAGCCAGACGATCCAGAGCGTAAACTGGATCGTCCCCGCGGTTCAGACGATCCACATCCTCGCCATCACGGTCGTCGCGGCCTCGGCGCTGATGATCGACCTGCGCCTGATCGGCCTCTTCAGCGCGGACCGGCCACTGCAGCAGGTCACCGCCCGCTTCATGCCGCTGATCTGGTGGCCGCTGCTGGTGCTGCTGGCCACCGGCGCGATCATGATCATCGGCGAGCCTGCCCGATCGCTGAAAAATCCGGCATTCCTGCTGAAAATGGCCATGCTCGTCACCGTGCTCGTGGTGACGGTTCTCCTTCAACTCATGATGCGGCGTGATCTCGCCGCTGGCCCGCCGGCAGGCGGTCGCCGCATCGCCGCCACGGCGATCGCGACCGTCTCCATGCTGCTGTGGACTGGCATTATCTTCGCCGGCCGGTGGATTGCGTACTACTCGTAGCCAGAACGAAGGCCGGTTTCGATATGACGTTTCCCGCCGAGCTTGAACAATTTCTGAAATGGCTGGAGGCGACCCCGCTTGCCGTAACCATTCGCGAGAACGAAATCCTGTTCCCCTGGATCGAAGCCGTTCATGTGCTTGCGATCGTGCTGGTGGTCGGAACCATTTCGATCATCGACCTGCGGCTCCTCGGAGTGGCATCGCTCGATCGTGCCGCCAGCCGTCTGATGCGCGAAGTGTTGCCGTGGACGTGGGGCGCGTTCGTGATCGCGGCCATTACCGGCGGGCTGCTGTTTTCATCGAACGCACCGAAATATGCCCACAATTTCTTCTTCCAGGGGAAGATGATCCTGTTGGTCGCGGCGGGTCTCAACATGGCGATCTTTCACGTGTTCGGAATTCGCGACATGGCGCGCTGGGATACGACCCGACAGACCCCGCCCGCAGCCAAGGCAGCGGGCGCGGCGTCACTCGTGCTTTGGATTGCCGTGATTGCGTTCGGCCGCTGGATCGGCTTCACGTTGCACTAGATACGTTGTAGATTCTCGCCCACACGATGGAGTGGCATCGATGCGAAACCGGTCTTGCACGTTCGCGCTCGCATTCCTGGCGATCTCGGCCTTTGCGGCCGACGCCCAAACGCCCCCGAAGAAGCCCGTCGTCATCAATCCGGCGCCGACCGCGCAGGATTGGGCCGACATCGGCAAATTGCCGGACTGGAGCGGCGTGTGGAATCCGAAGATCACCGACCAGGACGCGCAGGTCAAAACCAATCCGCCGCCCTGGAATGAGAAGGCGGCCAAGCAAATCGCGGAAATGTTCGCCGAGGAGAAAGCCGGCCGGCCGCGGTTGATCTTCTCCGGCTGCTTCCCCGAGAACCATCCGTCCTGGATGCTGGTCACGCATAACGCGATGGAAATCCTGTTCACGCCGGGACGCGTCACCATGCTCGGCGAGTCCGATGGCAATCGCCTGCGCCGCATCTACACCGACGGCCGTCCGCACCCCGATGAGCCCGAACCCTCCTTCCACGGGCATTCGATCGGTCATTGGGAGGGCGACACGCTCGTCGTCGACACGGTGCACATCCTGCCGCAGGCGCCGCTCGCCATCAGCGAGGCGGCCGGCGTTCCGAACAACGGCGACATGCGGGTGGTCGAGCGCATCCATCTCGCCGACAAGGACATCCTGCACGTCGATCTGGAAATCTTCGCGCCGAAGATCTTGACGAAGCCATGGAAGACGACGCGCATCTTCTTCCGGCAGCGGGCGCGCAAGTACGACATCGTCGAAGGCGTTTGCGTTCTGGGCGACTATGCCGAACGCATCGATGCCAACGGCGACCACGTCTTCGTGCCGGTGGAGAAAACCATTTGGGGCAATATCGTCCCGAAATAACGCGGATGATCATGCGGAGCTTGATCATGAAACGACTTGTCAGATCGGTGGTTGCGTTGTCGGCGCTTTGCGGAATTGCCGCTGGCATCACGTCGGTCGCAGCGCACCATTCCACGACCATGTTCGACCACGCCAAGACAATGACGATCAAAGGAACCGTCGTGGAACTGCGCTGGGTCAACCCGCACGTCAGCCTGTCGGTCAATGGCATTCTGAACGAGGGTGAGGAGCCCGCCGTCTGGGTGATGGAGATGACCAGCCCCGGCAATCTGGTGCGGGCCGGAGGCTGGACGCGAAATGCCGTGAAGCCCGGAGACAAGGTGCAGGTCGACTTCAGCCCGCTGCGCGATACCAGCCTGAAGGGCGGCGCATTGAAGAAGCTCACCGTCGAGGCGACCGGCCTGGTTCTGACGGCGAACCTTCGCGCGCAGGAAATGCCGGGACTCGAGTGAGCCGGGTGTGCGGTCGATACCAGTGGAAATCTTGAAAGCCCTTCCGCGATCGGCCGCTTTCGCGGTCCAATGCGCGCTTGTGGCGGCGGCGCTGGCGTCGAGCTTATCCGCAGCCGGCCAGGAACAGAATTTTCCGCCGCCAAAGGACACGATTTTTGCGCGCAAGATCCTGATGGGCGCCATCGACATGAACATGGACATGGTCGAGGGCATGCTGGCGCCGGGCGGCAAGTTCGAACCCGCCGAAGCGGTCGAACACGCCGATACGATCTCGATCATGCTGATGTCGTTCCCGCACATGTTTCCGCCCGGCACCAACCAGTGGCAGCCGAACGCCGATCGCGATCCGGCGACGGATACCTTCGCGTCGCCCGACGTATGGCGCAATTTCGCGGATTTCTATCAACGCGCGCAGACGGCCTCGAAACTTGCCTTCGATGCAAGCCGAGCCAAGCACGGCAACGAGTTCAAGGGACTGATCGAGCAGCTGCGCGTCGCGTGCAATTCCTGTCATGCATTGTACATGAAGACCGAATGACGATCGCGGGACTTCGGCCACTGCAGCGTTGGCGCCCCTCGCTGAAATTGTAGAATTCTCCAGACCGAACATGAGCCACGCGCCGCTCGCCCTCACCGTCCGCGCCGAGCGCTGGCCGATCGCCGGCGCGTTCACGATCAGCCGCGGCGCCAAGACCGAAGCCGCCGTCGTGGTCGCGGAGCTTTCCGACGGCCGCCATCGCGGCCGCGGCGAATGCGTGCCCTATGCGCGCTACGGCGAGACCGTCGAAGGCGTCGAGCGCGCGATCCGCGAATTCGAGCAGGCTCTCGCTCACGGGCTCACGCGCGAAGGCCTGCAGCGGGTCATGCCGCCCGGCGCCGCGCGCAACGCTCTCGACTGCGCGTTCTGGGATCTCGAGGCCAAGCAGGCGGGCCGGCGCGTCTACGAGTTGGCCGGGCTCGCCGCGCCAAGGCCGCTCACCACGGCTTACACGATTTCGCTCGGCACGCCCGAAGCCATGGCGGCCGCCGCCGAGAAAGCGGCGCAGCGCGCGCTGCTCAAGATCAAGCTCGGCGGACCGGACGATCGCGCCTGCCTCGCCGCCGTGCGGCGTGCCGCCCCGCGCTCGGAGCTGATCGTCGACGCCAACGAGGGCTGGACGCCCGAGAACCTCGCCGAAAATCTCGCGGCCTGCGCCGGCGCGGGCGTTACGCTCGTCGAGCAGCCGCTTCCCGCCACTCGCGACGACGCGCTGTCGCGCATGCGGCGCCCATTGCCGGTCTGCGCCGACGAAAGCGTGCACGGCCTGCGATTCGCTCGCGGCGCTCGCCGGCAAGTACGATGCCGTGAACATCAAGCTCGACAAGACCGGCGGCCTCACCGAGGCGCTGGCGATGACGGAGGAAGCGCAGCGGCGCGGTTTTGCGCTGATGGCCGGCTGCATGGTGGCGACCTCGCTCGCCATGGCGCCGGCCATTCTGGTGGCGCAGTCCGCGCGCGTCGTCGATCTCGACGGACCGCTCCTGCTCGCCCGCGACCGCCCCGACGGGCTCATCTACGAGGGCAGCCTGGTGCATCCGCCCTCAGCCGCGCTCTGGGGCTGAACAGAGGCCTACGTTTCGCGGCACGCCGCCGCTAGACTGGCGCCAGCGGCCGAACTCAAGAGCCGCGGCGCGGGAGAAGCGGTCATGAATGGCAGGCGCGTGATCGTGTTCGGCATTGCGGCCTTGCTCGCGGCAATCGCCGCGCCCGCTGCTGCGCAGACCTATCCGGACCGGCCGATCCGCATGGTCGTGCCGTTCCCGCCGGGCGGGCCGACCGATTTCATGGCGCGGCTGGTCGGCCAGCATCTGGCGATGAGCGTCGGCCAGACCATCCTCGACAACCGCCCCGGCGCCGGCGGCACGATCGCCGCGAAGATCGTCGCGGGCGCCGACCCCGACGGCTACACGCTGCTCTATGGAAGCTCTGCAACGCTCGGGATCGCGCCCGCGCTGTACAGGAATGCCGACTACGATCCGGTGAAGAGCTTCGCGCCGGTCGCGCTGGTGTCGATGGTGCCGTTCATTCTCGCGGTGGCGCCGAGCGTGCCGGCCACCACGCTTGGAGAATTCATCGCCTACGCCAAGGCCAATCCCGGAAAGCTCAACTTCGGCGCGGGGTTAGGCACGCCGCCGCATCTGGTCGGCGAACTGTTCAAGGTCATGACCGGGACCGACATCGTCTACATCCCCTACAAGGGCGCGGCGCAGGCCATGACCGACCTGATGGCAGGCCAAAATCACCTGACCATTGAAGGCGCTACGACGCTGCTGCCGCACATCGAGAGCGGCAAGGTGCGCCCGCTCGCGGTCATGACCGCGCAGCGGATGCCCGCGCTGCCGAATATCCCGACCATGCAAGAGCTTGGTTTTCCAGGGTTTCCGCCGGTGTCCTGGACCGGGGTGCTGGCGCCCGCGGGGACGCCAGCCCCGATCGTCGCCAGGCTCAATGCCGCCATCAGTGCCGGCCTGCAATCGCCTGAAATCAAAGCGAATTTCGTGAAATTCAACGCCGAGATGAAGCCCGGCTCGGCGGCCGATTTCGCCGCCTTCATCGCTGCCGAAGTGCCGGTCTGGGCCGCGCTGGTGAAGGCTTCCGGCGCCAAAGTCGACTAGAAACGGCGTCTTATCGACGTCGAAGTCGTCGCAAAATGGAACAGAATCGATAACAAATTCCGCGACTTCGACGCCTCAATTCCACACTTACTTCACATTCAGCGTCTCAAAGAGTTCCCGGGCGTTTGAGGCTAAGGGGCTGGGTAGCACGCTGGGGGGATCCATGCGATTTGCTGCACTTGTTGTTGGTGCTGCTTTGGCAGCGCCAACGCTAACACCTGCGTCTGCGACAGTACGCATCAAGTCCGATCCGGGCGGTCAGATCGGGCCGTACCTTGAAGCGCTGTACGAGCTGCGCAGCTCGGGCGAGAAGGTCGTCATCGACGGCCCGTGCCTGTCCGCGTGCACGATGGTGCTCGGCGTCATTCCGCGCGAGCGCTTGTGCGTGACGCCGCGCGCGCAGTTCGGCTTCCATGCCGCCTGGCATCCTGGGCGCAATGGACCGGTGACCAGCCAAAGCGCCACCAAGCTCCTGATGGACGTCTATCCTGAAGACGTGAAGACGTGGATCAAGGGCCGCGGCGGCCTGACGCGAAAGCTGATGGTGCTCTCCGGGCCCGAACTGACCGCGATGTATCCGGCTTGCCCGCCGCCGACGACCGTGGCTCAGTCCAAGGGCTCGCGGCGCAAGCCTGGAACGACTGTCGCGGTGCCGCTGCCGGTCCCGGCTCCAGCCGCAACGGCAAGCACGCCGCCGGCTGCCGCCGTCAGCGCCATGGCCGAATAGGCAAGATTGCCGTAGCGGGCGTAGAGCACGCCCGACAGGCCCATCGCGGCCGCCATCACCAGACCTTGCGCCACCGCGATATAGCCTTGCGCGGT
Source organism: uncultured Alphaproteobacteria bacterium (assembly GCA_963749815.1). Classification (GTDB taxonomy): domain Bacteria; phylum Pseudomonadota; class Alphaproteobacteria; order Rhizobiales; family Xanthobacteraceae; genus VAZQ01. The sequence continues at coordinate 112,567 of CAVVON010000015.1, forward strand.
GGCGGCGATCTCGGCCGGCGCAGCGCGCGCGATGAACGCGATCGCACCAAGATGGGTCGCGCCGAACGATAGTCCGTGCAGACATTGCAGGACCAGCAGGAGCACGAACGGCGGATCGAACGCCATCGCGGCCCAGCGGACGACGGCGCCCCCTGCCCCGATCAGCAGCAGCGCCAGCGGCCCGAGCGCGAGCCGTCCCGACACCGCAAACAGCGCGATCTCGGCCACGACGCCGAGCGCCCACAGCGCAGCGATGGTGCCGCCGTCGAACCCGGCCGCCTGCCAGTCGAGGCTCGAGAAGCCGTAATAGACCGCGTGGCTCGCCTGGATCAGGCTGACGGCGGCCACGACCGCCAGAAAGCGCCGGTCGCGCAGCAAGGCCGCCGCCGACGCCTTGCGGGCCGCACCGGCGCTCGCGCGCGGCGCCAGCGGCGCGAGCGCGCATGCCGCCGCCGCGGTCAGGACCACCGTCGCCGCCAGCAGCCAGATCAGGTCGCGCGCCGGGATCGCCTCGAGCAGGAAGCCCGCGCCGAAACTGCCGGCGATGAAGGCCGCCGAACCCCATAGCCGGATCGGTCCGTAGCTGCGCAGCCGTCCGGCCAGCCCGCGCAGCGCGTAGGCATCGGCGAGCGGCATCATCGGGGTGTAGAAGGCGGAGACCAGCGCGAAGGCGAGCATGATGCGGACCGCGCCGTCGGCAAGGCCGACCAGCCCATAACCGATCGCGCCCGCCACCGCCGCCAGCAGGATGGTTGCGCGCAGCGCATCGTGGCGATCGGCGAGCCGCGTGGCGAACGGGATCGCCACGACCCGCACCACCATCGGAATCGCCAGCACGATGCCGATCTGCTGCGCGTCGAGGCCCTTGGCGTTGAGCCATACCGGCAGGAACGGCAGTTGCACGCCGAGCACGACGAACAGCGCGGCGTAGAAGACCGCGAGCCGCCACCGGAAAGCCTCGCCTGTGGGTATCTGGGGATTACCTGACATTCGGCCGATTGCGCCTGCTAATCTGACGGCGGGTCGTGGGGATTGCAGAGTTTCTGGTCGCCGTACCGCCATGTCGGACGAATCCCTTGCGTTGTCCACAGTACTGCCCCCGGAGGCCACGGAGGGCGACTACGACGCCATCTGCGCGACCGTCATGGACAGCGCGCGCGGGCGCTGGTTCCTGCTGGAATACGCCAAGCGCAACCGCAACGCCGACACCGTCCAGGTGCTGGAAGCGATGGCGCGCATCGAGGCGGTGATTCGCGGCGAGCGCGGCCGCGACGCCTATCACAGCTTCCGTGCAGACCTCGCCGACATGGCGCGGGCGATCGCGACGACGCGGGCCGAGGTCGCCGACATCGCGCCGGCGGCGAAACCGCCAGGGCCGCCCGACATCGCCGGATCTGCCGAGCGGCTGCAGGAGGTCGCCTGGACCATGCGCGAGCGCGGGATCGAGCCGGCGACCTGCGATCAGATCGAAGCGGTGGCGGCCGCGATCCTCACCGCCTCGTCATTGCGCGACCCCGGCGATCTCAGGGTGCAGAAGCTCGGCGAAGCGCTCGGCTATCTGGAGCGGCGCATCTGCGCGATGATCGAGGAAGCGGCGAGCGCGCAAGCCGCGCCCGCTTCGACCGCCGAGCGGCCGATCGCCAGTCCGGACATTGCTCGCGAGCAGGCTGCCGTGGCGGGCGAGGAAGCCGCACAGCTTGCCGCCGTGATATTGCCGGCAGTAAGCGAAGCCGTCGCGGACCGCGTCTTGACCGGCGATCTGATGGCATCGGTCGAAGCGGCGGTCGCGCAGGCTTTCGCTGCGCATACGCCGCCGCCGAAGCACGAGGTTTTGGACCGGCCGGCGGCGGAAACCGCCGCCTCGGAATTTCCCGCGCAGGAGGGCCAGCCGCAGACGGCCGCGTTATTGGCCGACGCGCAAGGGCAATGCGGCGCCCCCGCCTGACGAGCTTGCGCCATCGCCCGCGCCCGAGATCGCGGCCGCACCGGCGGATGACGGCGCTGGCGCAGTCGAAGCGCTCGCGGAGAGGACCGAACTCGAAATCGCGCCGCTCGTGGTCGCGCCGGTCGCGTTGGCCGTCGAGACTGCGGAAGGATCGCGGCCGGAACTCGAGCATGCCCCGATCACGATCGAACCGCTGTTTCCAGCGGCAGCGGAAGCGCATTCGGTGCCGCAAGCGCAGTTGCCGCATGAACGCGCCGAGGAACTGCCGCACGGCTCTGCGCCCGCCGCAGTCGCGATCGAGCACCCCGCAGGGCCGCCGGACATGGGCGCGCTTGCAGTTGCCCCGCTGATTGCGGAAGCCGCGCCCGCGTCTGTGCCCGAGCAATCGTTAGCGGCAGCTCCGGTTGCAGACGAAATCGTCCAAACGCTCGTGGTGACGGTGGAAGAAGTGGCTCCGCCGGAATTGGTGAGCACCCCGGAAACCGTTGTGACCGCGCAGTCCATCCTCGAGCAGGACATCGTCGCGAGGCGTCAGGCGTTGGAGACGGCGCTGGCCGCCGCGGCGAATGAAGTTGCCATGGCGGCCGAGATCGAGAGCGCCGGCGCAACGATCCCGGAGCTGCAGGCGCCCCTCGTCGAACTGGCGCTGCCCCTCGCCGTCGTCGAAGCGGAGCACGTCGATCCCGCCAGCCGCGTTCGAGGCCGCTCACATCACACCGCCGCAACCGGCGAGGAAGCCGGCGACGCGGTGCAGGCGGCGGCCGGGCGGCCGGACGAACGGACTAGCGCGCTCGCCGAACTGATCGACGAAAATGCACTGGTCGCGGTCGAAATCGCGCCGCCACCCGAAACCACCGGTGTGCTGGACGACCGCGGGTTGCTCCCGGCCGTCGCCATGGTCGAAACCCCGGTCACACAGGAAGCGGCCGAGGTTCCGGTCCAAGCGCCCGAGGCGCTGCCGGCGCCGCCACCCGAGCCCGTGATCGCGATTGCGGCCGTCGCACCCGAGCACGAGACCACCACCGCGGAGAGCGCGGGCGGCAACGCGCTTGCGGCCATCGAAGATTGGGCAAGGCAGGTGCAAAAGGTTTTGGCCGCGGAGAGAGAAGCGGCCGCCGCGGCGGAAGCAAGTTCTCCGGCCGCGCCGCAGCCGCAACCGGAAGCCGTCGTGACTGCGCCGGAGTTCAACGCCGCGCCGGCCGGCGCTGCCGAAACCGGCGCGCCCGAAGCTGCGGAAACGCCGCATCCGTACTTCCCGCGTGCGCCGATCGTGCTGCCCGCCGAGGAGACGAAGCCGCCGGGCGAGGTGGATCTGCTGGTGGGCGCCTGGGAGACCGCGATCACGCGGCCGGTCGAAGAGGCGATCGCGCCGCAGCCCAAACCGGAAGCGCCGCCCCCGGGAGCCGCGCTGCTCGGAGGTCCGGCCGATTTCCTGCTGGAGCCGCTGCCGGACGCCGAAGGACCGCCTGCCGGCCATGCCTCGGCGGACGACGAGATCGGCGATCTGGAAGCCGAGCTGTTTGCGCCGCAAGCCGATGCGGTGACGCAGGCACCGCCGCCCGAAGCGCAAAAGCCCGCGGCCGTTGCGCCACCGCCGGAACCGGTCCTGGCCGCCGCGCTGCCGCCGCCATCAGCGGCCTTCCGCCCAGCCGGTGCCGCCGGCTCAGCCGGTTCTGCCGCCCGCGCCGACCGTGCAGGCGCGGCCGATGGCCAAGCCGATGCCGCGGCCGGCGCCGAACGATCCGCTGGCCGCGCTCAAGGCGATGTCGGACGAGGAACGGATCGCGCTGTTCACGTGAGCGCACCACTCGTGCCGCGCACTCGGTGCGCTCCCTCTCCCATCGGGGGAGAGGGCTGGGGTGAGGGGGCGACTCGGTCGAGACGTTGCGAAGCTCCCCTCACCCGGCTCGCATTCGCTCGCCACCCTCTCCCTCCAGGGGAGAGGGAACACGCGGAACGGCCGCTGCACATGTCCGAGAGATGGGGACGCGATCAAGCCACCAGCTTGTAGAACAGCTCGGGGTCGACGTTGCCGCCCGAGAGCACCGCGACCGCGATCTTGCCCTTGACGTCGATCTTGCCGGACAACAGCGCCGCGAGCGCAGCGGCGCCGCCGGGCTCGACCACGAGCTTCAATTCGCGGAACGCGAACGCCACCGCCTTCGCGACTTCCTCGTCGCTCACCGCCGCGCCCTGCCCGACCAGCGCGCGGTTGATCGCAAAGGTCAGTTCGCCCGGCGTCTGCGCCATCAGCGCATCGCAGATCGTGCCGGTGAGCGCGGCGTTCTTCTCGCGCCGGCCGCTCTTGAACGAGCGGGCGTGGTCGTCGAAGCCCGCGGGCTCGGCGGTGAAAATCTGCGCGTGCGGCGCGCGCGCCTTGACCGCGAGCGCGATCCCGGCGGTGAGCCCGCCGCCCGACGCGGTGACCGCCACCACGTCGGGGACGAGACCGAGCGCGGACAGATCCTCGACGATCTCGCGGCCGGCGGTGCCCTGCCCGGCGATGATCAGCGGATCGTCGTAGGGCGGCACCAGCGCCGCATGGCGCTCCTCGGCGAGGCCCGCCGCGATCGCCTGGCGGTCCTCGCGCACGCGATCGTACAGCACGACCTCGGCGCCGAACGCGGCGGTGCGCTCGCGCTTGGGGCGCGGCGCGTCCGACGGCATCACGATGACGGCCGGCATGCCGAGAAGCTTGGCGGCCGCCGCCACGCCCTGGGCGTGATTGCCGGACGAGAACGCCACCACGCCGCCTTCGCGCTGACCGGCGGTGAGCGAGGCGAGCTTGTTGTAGGCGCCGCGGAACTTGAACGAGCCGGTGCGCTGGAGCGTCTCGGCCTTGAGGAAGACGCGCGCGCCGGTGAGCGAATCGAGCAGCGGCGAGGTCACGAGCGGCGTGCGCAGCGCCACGCCGAGAAGCCGCTCGGCGGCGGCATCGACGTCGGCGGCGGTCGGTAGCGGGGTGTTTGCGGCTTGTGCCATCGGCGCGGACGGTAACGCCGCAGCGCCCCGCGGAGCAAGGGCGCCGGTGCGGAGATTTTCAGCAAGACAGCGGCGCAGGCGAGCGACTGATGGCCCAAGCCGCGGCCAAAGCAAGAAGCCCCGGGCGAACCCGGGGCTTCTCGTTAGCATGAACGGTTGTCGCGACCTCAGTAGCGCGCGACCACCGGGCCGGGGCCCCAACGGAAGTTGATGCCGGCCTTGATGACGCTCTTGGTCTCTTTGATGTCGATCCCGTAGCCCAAAGCAGCTGTTCGGGATCGAGGAACGGAGTTCGTCGTGCCGAAGTTGTAGTAGTCGTATTCGGCGAAGGCCGGAGATCCAGTTGGTGAAGGCGTACTCGCCGCCGATACCAACCGTCCAGCCGCCGCGGTTCGCCCGATCGCACGCGAATTCTCGGGTTACTCGCGAGTTGACGCTCCCAGGCGTAACCGCCGCGGACGTGCCGGGAGATCCCAGGCGTAGTCGAAGGCCGGTCACCGACCGCAGCCTGCGTCGACGATACCGGTCGTCGAGAACGTGCACGGTCGACGCGTTGCCTGCGCGGTCCAGTCGAGTCCCGAATGCCGATCCAACCGCCGCCGAACGTAGTCGCGCCACCTCTGCGCCGACAGCCGATTCGGTGTGCCGCCAAAGGCACTGCAACGCAAGCCGTTGTCGCCGATTGACGGTCGCCAGTGCTACGTCCAGTCCTGCCCCAAGGCCGCCACGTTGGCGCCGGAAGACCGGTCCAGCTGTAGTAGACGACCGCAGGCGGCGGCGCCCGGTACGGCACCGGCGCCGGGCGAGGCGGCAGATCCGCCGCGACAACCTGACCCGCGAACGCCGCGAGAGCGATACCAGCCAACAAAATCTTCTTCATCTCAAGCTCCCCGTTTCATCACGCTGGGGTCGTTCTAGTACGAGCACGACCGAGAGTCCGTGTCGTCCATGCAACAGTGGGTTTGAATCAAACACATCAAGGTTTCTTGTGCGGGGATTGCACTTGCTGCCAACAATTCGCCATATTCTCGCCAGGCCGCCGCCCGTTCTGCGCCGTCGCGCGGCTGCAGCCGTTAAATCGCGGCGAGCCCTCGCAGCTCGGACATGCGCCGCCGGGTAGGCTATTACCCGGCACACTCAAATGGAGAAGCGGAATGGATCTCGGAATCGCGGGCCGCAAGGCCATCGTCTGCGCCTCGAGCAAGGGGCTCGGACGCGGCTGCGCGCAGGCGCTGGCGGAAGCCGGCTGCGAGGTGGTCATCAACGGCCGCGACGCCAAGACGCTGGAAGCCACCGCCGCCGAACTGCGGCAGAAGACCGGCGCCAGGATCACCGCGGTGGCGGCCGACGTCGGCACGGCCGAGGGCCAGGCCGCGCTGCTCGCCGCCTGCCCGCAGCCCGACATCCTGGTGAACAACAATGCCGGCCCGCCGTTCCGCGATTTCCGCCAGCTCAACCGGCAGATGATGATCGACGGCTGGATCGCCAACATGGTGGTGGCGGTGGAACTGACGCAGAAGGTGATCGACCCGATGGTGCAGCGCAAGTTCGGCCGCATCGTCAACATCACGTCGGGCTCGGTGAAGATGCCGCTCGTGGGCCTCGATCTGTCCTCCGGCGCGCGCGCGGGCCTGACCGCGTTCTTCGCCGGCGTCGCCCGCTCGGTCGCGGGCGACAATGTCACCATCAACTTCCTGCTGCCCGGACCGTTCGACACCGACCGGCTGATGTCGAATATCGCCAATGTCGCCAAGACCAAGGGCATCCCACTCGAACAGGCGAAGGCCGAGCGCATGGCGACGCTGCCGGCCAAGCGGTTCGGCACCGCCGACGAATTCGGCGCCGCCTGCGCGTTCCTGTGCTCGGCGAAAGCGGGCTACATCACCGGGCAGAACCTGCTGCTCGACGGCGGTGCGTTCCCGGGTGCGTTCTAGGCGCGGGCGCATCGACGCGGCGGCGCGGGACTCACAAGTGTCGTCTTGAGCTGGGGTTGACATGCGGCGGCGGGAATTCCTCGGTCTTGCTGGCGGTGTGACGGCGGTCTTGCCGCTGTGCGGCGCTGGCGCTGCGAGCGGAGCTGCCGGCAAGCGGATATCCGAACCGGCCGATCAGGCTGATCGTGCCGTTTGCGGCCGGTGGACCGGTCGATGTGATGGCCCGCCTGGTCGGGCAGCCGCTCACCAGGATCATCGGCCAGCCGGTCGTGATCGAGAATCGCGGCGGCGCCTCTGGCGCGATCGGTTCAAAGATCGTCGCGGCCGCCGATCCGGACGGCTACACGCTGCTGTGCGGCAACATCAGCTCGCTGATCGTGCAGCCGATCATGACGCAGAATCGGGACTTCGATCTGGCGAAGTCGTTCGTCCCGGTCGCGCGGCTGTCGCAGAACGTGGAGGTGCTTGCGGTCCATCCAGGCTTTCCGGCCAACTCGGTGAGCGAACTCGTCGCGTACGCCAAGGCCAATCCCGGCAAGCTCAACTACGGGTCCGGCGGCGTCGGCAACATCAGCCAGTTGGCGGCCGAATTGTTCCGGCTGCGCACCGGCATCGATCTCGTCCATGTCCCCTACAAAGGCGCGTCGGAGGTCTACACCGCCATCCTGGCCGGACAGGTGCACATGTATTTCGGCGACATCGGCGGCATGCTGCCGTTGATCCGCGAGGGTCGTCTCAAAGCGCTCGCCCTGTCGGGTGCTGCGCGCAGCGTCGAACTCCCCGATCTGCCGACCATGATGGAGAGCGGGGTGCCGGACTACGAGGTATTGACCTTCATCGGCGTGATGGCGCCGGCGGCGACCTCGCCCGCAATCGTCGCCGCACTCAATGCCGCAATCAACCGGAGCCTGCTGACGAACGAGGTCGTCGCGACAGCGGCCAAACTCAACGCCGATGTCAGACCGGCTTCGTCCGAGACGTTCGGAGCGTTCCTCGCCAACGAACATGTCAAATGGAGCGAGACAGTCCGGCTGTCAGGCATCAAGATGGAATAAGCACGGGCCGCCGCCGGCGGGCACGCCGTATCTGGGAGGATCGCCTTGGGGCATTCGCGTCGCGTTTTCTTGCATCTGGCGGCAGGCGCTGCGGCGCTCGCGGTCTCACCGACGTCAGGCCGGACACAGGCATTTCCCTCACGTCCGATCCGGATGGTCGTTCCGTTCCCGCCCGGCGGGGCATTCGATGCGGTCGGCCGTCCCTGGGCCGAGAAGATCAAGCCACTGCTCGGCACGATCGTCGTCGAGAATATCGGCGGCGGCGGCTCGTCGCTGGGGGCTGCGGCGGTCACGCGTGCTCAGCCCGACGGATACACAATCCTGCTCGGCGGCACGCAGACGCACCTCAACGAAGCGCTGCTCAAGGCGCGGCCGCTTTACGATCCCGTCAAGGACCTGGATCCGATCGTCAGTGTCGCATCATATTTTCTCGGCATCGCCGTGCATCCAACGGTGCCGGTGCGAAATCTCACAGAGCTTGTCGCTTATGCGAAAGCCAATCCCGGCAAATTGTCGTACGGGCACGCAGGTGTGGGCACGATCCAGCACCTGACCGGCGAATTGTTCAAATCGATTGCCGCGACGCCTGACATCGTTCAGGTGCCTTATCGCGGCACGGGACCGGCGATCGCCGATCTGATCAGCGGACAGGTCCCCATGGGCATCGTCGGGGTGACAGGCCAGGTGCTCGAACTCCACCGGTCCGGCAAGATGAACGTGCTGGCGGTGACCGGGCCGAAGCGCATTCTGGCTGCGCCCGACCTTCCGACCTCGCAGGAATCAGGATTTTCCGGCCTGACGGTGACAGGCTCCATCGGCCTGCTTGCGCCGGCAGGAACCCCGAAGGCAATTGTCGATCAGATCGCGCAGGCGACCCGCACCGCGCTTGCCGAGCCGGGTTATCAGCAGACGTTTGTCGAAGCGGGAATGGAGTCGACGCCCGGCTCGGATCCGGAAAGGTTCCGTCAGTCGCTTGCGGCCGATATCGCTTTGTGGACGCCGGTGGTCAAAGCCCTCGGGTTGAAGCTCGAATAGGCCGTGTGCTCATCAATTCGCGATGTCTGCTGTGCCTCTGAAAGCGGACATCCGAATGTACGTCCTTAATGTCCGCATCGGGTCCAGGCCGTGCGGAAACGTTTTTCCCCTGTTGCGAGTCTTGGCGTCGCCCTGGCGCAACCGCGGGCCACCCTCATCACATCCGGATCGCCGCCAGGAGCGGTTTGATGCCAACGATGTTCATCACGCGCGTAAGGTTGTAGGCGAGCTCGTGCAGCGCCATCTCGGTCGCCACCTTCGGCAGCGTCTTCATCAAAAAGTGCGTCGCTCCCATCCACATCTTCAGCGTGCCGAACGGATGCTCGACCGTCTCGCGGCGCGTACGCATCGCATCGGGATTCTTGTCGAGGCGCGCCTGCACGGCTTCGACAACGTGCTCGTGCTCCCATCGCGTGATGCGGCGCTGCGGTCCCTTTGTGCACTGAGCCTTCAGCGTGCAGATGCGGCACGCGTTGGTCCAATAGCGGTGCAGGACCAATCCTTTTTCCTCGTTCGTGAAGTGGTGGTTGAGCTTCTCACCGGCAGGACAAATGTAAATGTTCTCCTCGGCCACGTAGCGAAAGTCCTGTTTGCCGAAGCGGCCCTCCGACTTCGCATCCGATGTCTGAGGTTTTGGCAGCGTGACCGTGATGTCGAGCTCTTCGCAGGCGAGGATCTCCTCACCGTCGAAGAAGCCGCGATCGGCGACGGCTTCGAGGCGCTCTGCCCCTAATGCGGCCTTCGCTTGGTTAGCCATGTTCGCGAGCTGCGACTTGTCGGTGCCGACATTGGTCACTTCATGCGCAACAATCAGGTGGTTCGTCGTATCGACGACCGCTTGTACGTTGTAGCCGACTATGCCAGAGCCGCGTCCGCTGGTTGCCATCGAGCGGGAATCGGGATCGGTGAGGAGATCTGCTGATCGGGCGTGGCAAGCATCTCCTTCTCGATCGCCTTGAGGCGCTTCACCTCCTCTTCGAGCTTGGCGAGCTTCTCCCTGAGCCGCGTGGTCCTCGCTGCAAGCTCCTCCGACGGCGCCTCACCGGCCGCTGTCTGACGATCGGCCGTGTCGAGCTGGCTCAGATAGCGCGCGACGCTGTCCTCGATCTGCGCCAACCGCCGCTCCATCTTCCCTTTCGTGAAGTTGTTGTCGCGGCTGTTGACGGCTTTGAACTTGCTGCCATCGATCGCAACGCTGGCCTTCGCCAGTAGCCCCATCTGCCGGCACAAAGCGACAAACTGCGCGCAGACCTTTTTGATGGCCGGACCATTATCCCGGCGAAAGTCGGCGATCGTTTTGTGATCAGGGGCGAGGCGTCCTGTCAGCCACATCACCTCCAAATTGCGGCCGGCCTCGCGCTCCAGCCGCCGGCTCGATTGCACCCGGTTGAGGTAGCCGTAAATGTAGAGCTTGAGCAGCGTCGAGGGATGATCAGGCCGGCCGGCCCGTCGCCAGCGGCTGCACGCCGTCAAACCCTAGATCGGCCAGATCGAGCGCCTCGACGAACACATCGACCGCGCGGACCGGGTTGCTCTCTTCAACCCAATCACCAAGGCATCCCGGCAGCAGCGTCGTTTGCTCGCGATCCGCCCCCTCAACGAAGCGCCTCATCTCATCCCTCCGCAAATCGCGCAGGAATCATATCGCGAGAATCAAATCCAGCAGCGCGTTTTTACACAGGCTGGTTCATTACCGGACTCATGCGGTACAGGAAAATGCGCACGCGCCCCGAAACAAATCGGCGGCGCCTGTCGCCTCAAAGATTTCAAGGTGCAATAAGCGTCCGCCCAACCCGGAAGCCGAGATTGTCGATCCGCTGTCCGGTGGGGCTCGAGTCGCGGAACGCGGAACGGAGACTGTCCGGAGGGAAGTTCCAGGAACCGCCGCGGTCGATATGGTACGTGCAGTTGCCGTTTTCGATCCAGGCCGAACCATCCGTCGGCGCGCCATCGTAGTTGCTGTGGACGCAATCCTCGACCCATTCAAAGACATTACCGATCATGTCATAGAGCCCGAACGCATTGGGCTTGAATGAGCCGACCGGCGCCGTTTGCCCGTCATCCCAGTTGCTGCCGCAGCCCTTGCAATTGGCGTTGTTCTTGCCGATGTCGTCACCCCACGGATAGGCTGTCTGCTCTCCCGCCCGTGCTGCATACTCGTATTCGGCTTCCGTGAGCAGCCGATAGGGCTTGCCGGTCATTTTGGAGAGCCATGCCGCGTAGCGCTGAGCGTCGTCCCAGGTGACGAAGATCACCGGCCGCTGACCGCGGCCAAACCCGCCATCACCGACACCTTGGGGACAATCGCCATAGGCGACGCAGGTGTCCCACTCATCGAATGTCAGCTGGAACTTGGCCACCGCAAACGGTTTCGCGATCGTGACCGTGTGCTACGGGTCTTCGGTGGCATTGTGGTTCTTCTCGGTGCGGGGCGATCCCATCATGAACGATCCAGCCGGAATTACGACCATTTGCGGGCAATAGTCTTTTCCCTGGTCCGCTGCGCATTCTCTAAAGGTATCCTTTGGCTTGAGTGCACGCTCGGCATCAGCGCTCAACACATAGGGCCGAACATTCGCCACTAGGAAGGGCCGCACTGTTGAATACCAACGCCATTGCTCCGCGATGGTCGACTGATTGATCCAGCCGACGAGGCCAAGGATGATGCTGACGAGCAACGTGTAGAGAGCGACGTTCAGGATGCGGCTTCGGCGTCTTGTTACCACTTCCGCTTTTCGGCTCGCTGCAATGAATGCCTCTGTTTCTTCAGTCGGCGAAGGCGCGCCGCTCGGTCGAAACGTCATCCACGCTTCGGCGTGATCGAGAACCGGCGGGCGCAGCAGCAGTCCACCGGCACGGTCTCCCTCGATCCAACGACGGGCCGCTTCGCCGAACTCAGTGTGCCGTCTGATCCAGGAAATATCGGTCTAAGCGCTTCCGCAAGCTTATCGGCACTCTGCTCGAATTGCGCGGGATCATCGAAGAAAATGAAATTGAGCGTCGCCAGCGCCTCCGGCACGGCATTTATCGTCAACGCGCTGGCACACGATCGGCGCGAAGCGCTTGTTCAGCGATGCGGCGAACTCAACCTCCTTGAGCGCAACCTGCCAGACTTCACTGCATCCGGCGACTGAGGACGAACACGACCGTGTCGGCGCTGTCCAATGAGCGCCTCGATTCGCTTCCACCATTCCTCAAACGCGTAGATGGCTGTGCGATCGATCAGCGGCTCAAAGTCTCGCGCCTTAAGCGCCGCTTCGAGCCGATCGGCGAAGGCCATGTCCTTGCGCGAATACGAAATGAAGACCTTTGCCTTCGAGGCGGATTCCTTCCTCTGGTCAGGAGCATCGGTTGTCTGCGGCTGATCCTTCACCGCCTAAAGGTGCATCATCTATTTCGATATTTGCAAGGTGTTGTTGCAGTGCAAACGTTACGGCCGCTTAGGGTCACAAACAGAAATGCTCACGACGAGCAATCGAAGTCCGCTGTTCACCCGGAACCGGACATTCGGCGGACGCCCGGTGACGTCCGTCGAGGGCTAGGAGGAGACTCATGCCGCAGCAAATGTCTCGCTATTTGATTGATCGTCCGCGCCGCACGAGCCGATAGGGGCGGCTTAGTGTCAACGTGGGGCGCAAGAAAGCCCCAAAACCGTTTCAGCGTGAGACAGTTTAGTCCTGGACAGTAGCGATCGCGCCACAGCCCTCCGCAACCGTCCCGCACGGTCTTGCCATCGGCAATTGGCCAGCTAAAACGCGCCGGTCACAGCCAGCCCAGCGATAGCGTGTCAGTGGGTTGAGCGATCAACAGGGATCGGGGGATCAAATGAAAAAGTTCTTACTTGCAAGCGCAGCGCTCATTGCGACAGTCGTGAGCGTACCGGCCATAGCGGCCGACATGCCCGTCAAGGCGATCTACAAGGCACCGCCACCGGTCGTCTACGCTTACAGCTGGACCGGCTGCTACGTCGGCGGCAACATCGGTGGGCTTTGGGTCAACAAGGACTACTCATTGGATAACGTCGCCGCGTTCGGGGGCGGGGTTACATTTCCCGGCGGGCTCGCTCTCGGCAGCCATAATGCGGATAGCGTGATCGGCGGCTTCCAGGCCGGTTGTAACTACCAGTTTGCGGGCGGCTGGGTCATCGGCATCCAGGGTGACTATGATTGGGCGGACGCGAAGGGAAGCCATGCCGATCCGTTCTCCGGCTTGACCACTTTGACGTCGCGGACAAAAAATCTGGCCTCCATTACCGGCCGCGTCGGCTATGCCTGGGACCGCTTCCTCGGCTACGTGAAGGGCGGCGGCGCGTGGGAGCGCGATGATTACTCGTGGTACGTGAATGCGCTCCCCGGCACGGGTGCTATTGGCAGCGAGACTCGCGGCGGCTGGACGGTCGGCATTGGCGGCGAATACGCCTTCACCAACAACCTCACCGCCTTCATCGAATACGATTATTACAACTTCGGGACCCGTACCGTCGGCCTCGCGTTCAGCCCTGTGACGTTCAACTTCGACATCAAGGAAGACAAGAGCGTCGTAAAGGTCGGCTTTAACTTCAAGTTCGGCGGCTGGGGCAAAGGAGTCGTAGCGGCATACTGATCGCTCGTAGGAGCCCCCTGGTTTCAACAGGGCGATCGAGAAGAGCCCCGGGACTAGACCCCCCGGGGTTCTTTTTTGATCATCCTGGTTCGCAGAATCTCGCGTCAGGTTGATTTGCCCTTGGAGCGAGCGGCCGCACCGCATAACTCGCCGCACTCAGTTCGGGGCAAGCCCGCGGCTTTTGCGACGCAACGACTGCCGCCCGTCAGATCATCACGGCATTTGACTTCGACGCCGGCCGACCGCCGGTTCGAAATGTATATCCAATCTTTATTTGCCGGAGCGCGATCCGAGGTCCATCCTTGCAACCGCAAGTGGGCGACACTGCAACGTCGGAGCGATGCATGCGTCATCTCCTCGCGGTATCGCTATTGATGCTGGCCACAGCGGGCTCCGGTTCCTCGCAAGACCTGACCGTACAAGCTCCGGTTCGGTTGGCCCAATCGACTCCGGCTCCGACAATCACCTTGACGCCGCCGGCCAATCAAACCTTCACGAATTGCATGGTGTCCTGCGGAACGCAGCAGGGGAACTGCCAGAGCTCCTGCCTCGCGCTGAGCAGCGGAGCGCAAACCGGGGCGTCCGTCACGATCGCCGGGCCCACGACGAATCCGACGCAGTGCACGCTGAATTGCTTCACCCAGCAGCTTGTCTGCCAGCAAGGCTGTGCACGATCGCAATAGGCCGCGCGCGCGGCCGCGGCTACACCCGCACCACCGTGACCGAGCACGGCGCTTCGGCCGCCACCTTGGCCGATACGCTGCCGAGATGACGGCGCAGCGCCGACGAAGTTCGCGCGCCCATTGCGATATGCCGCACGTTATTGCGGCTGGCGAACTCGATCACCGCCGCTGCCGGGTCGAGCGCCTCGATCACATGATAGGTGATGCGGTTCGGCAGCCGGCTGAGCGGCGCGGCCCAATGCTTGAGCTCGGCGAGACGGACGAGGTGCAGGTTGCGGCCTTCCGCGTCCTCGGTCTGATCGAGCGACACGAGCGCGAGCTTGAGCACGTTGACGCAGGCGATGCGCGCACTCGGCTCGCCCGATGCGAGCCGTTCGACGGCGCGGATCAGCGCGGCCGAGAGCGCCTCGTGCTCGGCACTGAGATCGACCGCCGCGATGATGATCGATCCCTCGCGCTTGGGCTGCGTGGGCTCCGGCAGCAGCGCGACACGGGTGCGCGCCTGCCTGAGCCAGCGCAGCAGCGCGGCGATGAAGCCGCCGCTGCCGGTGCGCTCGGCGCGCGCCGTCAGCGGCACCAGTTCGGGGTGACGCAGATCGAACGCCAGATGCGCCGCACTCTGGTAGCGGTCGCGCGGGTCGACCTCCAGACAATGCAGGATGATCTCCTGCAGCCACGGCGGCAGGTCCGGCCGCAGGCGGCGCGGCGGCGCGGGCGCGACGGTGAGCCGTTTGCCGCCACCGGCCGGCGGCGACGGCTCACCGAACGGGCGCTCGCCGGTGGCGAAGAAATACAGCAGCACGCCGAGCGAGAACAGATCGCTGCGCGGATCGTGCCGAACGCCGAGCACCTGTTCGGGCGCGATGTAGACGCCGGTGCCGATCGGGCCGTCGAACTCCTCGGCCGGAAGATCGGGCAGGTCGAGATGCCGCGACAGGCCGAAGTCGAGCAGCACCGCCTCGCCGTTGCCGTCGCGGATCATGATGTTGCTGGGCTTGATGTCGAGGTGGATGACGCGCTGCTGGTGCAGGTCCTCGAGCGCGTCGGCGATGCGGGCGCCGAGGTCGGCCACTTCGGCGGGCGGCAGCGGCAGATCCGTCAGGCGCTCCTTGAGCGAGCGGCCGGCGATCCGCTCCATGACCAGATAGGGACCGTCGAAATCGCCGGCCGCGACGAAAGCCGGTACGTGGGGTCCGGCGAGCCGCGGCATGATCATCTGCTCGGTCTCGTAGCTGACGATCGAGAGCGGATCGTCGCCGGGCCGCAGGAACGGCAGCTTCATCACCAGCGGCCGGTCGATGTCGGCGCGCGACACCTTCCACAACGCGCCGAGACCGCCGTGGTGGAATTTCTCCTCCAGGCGAAAGCCGCCGATCACGTCGCCGGGCGCAAGCTGGCGGGCCATGTCAGTAGCCCTGCTCGAGGCGAGCGGCGAGCACCGGCGGCAGGCCGGCCTCGCGGATCTTCCGCGCCGCCGAAGCGATGTCGTAGGGCACGCGGATGTAGGTGAGCGGTTCTGCGCCTCGTCGAGCAGTCCGTAGCAGGCCGCGGATTGCGATCGCGCGGCTGGCCGACCGCGCCCAGCACGGCAAGCCAGCGGCGGCTGGGCAGCAGCGGAATGGCGATTGCCGGCGATCGGCGTGAAGTCGAACAGCTTGCCGGTCGACGACAGGTGATAGAGCGAGGGAACGTGGACGTGGCCGCAGAACGTCTGCCGCGCCTTGGTCGCGTCCAGGCTCTGCGGGCGGCGCGCGCTGTCGAGGACGTAGGGCCACTGCGACGGCTCGTCGGCGCTGGCATGGACGTAGAGCCGGCCGCCCTCCTCGGCCTGCAGCGGCAGCTGCCCGAGGAAGGTGCGGTGCGCGTCGCTGAGCGTCCGGCGCGTCCACTCGATCGCCTGCGTGGCGGTCTCGCTCATCGGCACTGCGGCGCCGGCGGCCGCGGCGTCGTGATTGCCGAGGATGGC
>CAVVON010000016.1:0-261358 GCA_963749815.1 uncultured Alphaproteobacteria bacterium
CGAACTCGACCGGCGAGCCGCGCAGCCAATTCAACTGCGCGAGGTTGGGCTTCACGCGTTTCACCGCTGCGTAGATGGCACGATAACCCTTCAGCTCGGTGAGGAACGCCGCCAGCGCCTTTTTGTCGTCGCCATCGAGCGAAGCGAGCGCGTTCGACGACCGCCACAGCGCGGTGACCCGGTCCATGGTCCAGAACGAATAGAGGCTCGCCTTTTCGAGATAGGCGTGGTCCTCCGGCAGGAAGCCGTAGTTCTGGTAGCTGCCGGTGCGCAGGTCCGCCATCACCAGGAAATATCCCGCCGTGCGCGAGCATCATCCCGCGATAGATGTCCCCGACTTTGGCGTCTTTGTCGCAACCCTCCTCGTAGAACTCCATGGTCTTGCCGGCGCCGGCGAGCACGCTGGTCGCGCGGATCACCGCACTTTTGACCAGCGCCTCGTTCGCCATCCGCATGCTCAGCTCGGTGAGCGACACCCCCGGATCGCGCTGCGGCGTGGTCGTTTGCTGTGTCGGCGGCAATGTCGCGTGCGGAGCGGCTTTCCAGGGCTGCCACGCCAATATCAGCGCGAGTGCGCCAAGCGCGGCGACGCCGGCCGCGATCTTCGGCCAGGCGGCGGCACGCTTGGCGGCTGGCTTTGGCGGTTCGCTGACCGCTGCGGCCGGCTGAGAGACCTCAGGCGCGGGCTCCCGCTGCTGCAATGCCTGCATGGTCGCGAGCGCGCCGATCAGCTTGCGCGCATCGTCGGCTTCGGCGGCCTCGGGCCACTGCGCGAGAAACGCCGACAGCGACGGCTCGCTCCTGCGGTCGACGCTCTTCCAGGCCGCGCTTGCCTGCGCCCGCAGGCGTGACAGCGCGAGCGAAGCGCACTTGCTGGCGCCGAATTCGGCAAGATAGGCGCGCAGCCCCGTCGCATCGGCAGTGTCCTTGATCGCCTGCCAGTGTTCGAGCGCCAATGCCTCCTGGATCGACCGCTCGGAGAGCGAAAATCCGGCCGCAGTGGATTGCGGCGCTGCCTTGGCGTGTTCCTGGAGCTTCCCGGCGAGTTGCCGGACCGACGCCAGGATTGCGGCATGATCGTCGACGACGTCCGCATGATAGGTGTTGTAGGGTTTCGGGATGCGCCAAGGCTCCAGGGCCTTGGTGCGCACCGTGATCAGCTTGTTTTCCCGGTCGGCGTGGTCGGCCTCGGCGACCACCCATTTCGAGGCGACCGATTGTTCGGTCCAGATCACGATCACGGCGTTCGACGATTCCAGTTCGCGGTCGATCGCGGTGCGGAAGACTTCGCCCGATTTCAGATTGGTATCCCACCAGACCGTATAGCCTTCGGCGGTCAGGAGATCGGAGAGCGCGCGCGTCGGCTCCGGCTGCTCCTTCGAATAACTGATGAAAATTCTGCCAGCCATAATGCATCCTGCCAGCTATCGTCAGCGGCTACCGCGCGCCGGCACGGCTGTTGTCAGGAGGCCGCAGGTCGTCCGCGGTCGGGCGGCGGAAATCAGGGGCGAGCGCTGCCACCGCGTCCGCCGGCCAATGGACCTCGTGGCGGCCAAATGCTAAGCGGCGACGCCGATCGGGCCGGACCGGCCGGACAATGCGAGCGCCGATGACCGACCTGACCATTCTGCCGGAGACGCCGGGCGATGCGGCCGCGATCGAGCGGCTCAACGAGCGCGCCTTCGGGCCGGGCCGGCTCGCCAAGAGCGCCTACCGGCTGCGCGAGCGGGTCGATCAGCGGCCGGTGGTCGCGTTCAGCGCCCGCGTCGGTACGCTGCTGGTCGGCTCGGTACGGCTGTGGCCGGTGCGCATCGGCGAGACCGCGGCGCTGCTGCTCGGGCCGCTCACGGTCGAGCCGGCCTTTCGCGAGCGCGGCATCGGCCACGCGCTGATCGAGCGGTCGCTCGCGGCCGCCAAGGCGGCGGGCCACCGTGTGGTCGTATTGGTGGGCGACGAGCCCTACTACGGCAGGGCCGGCTTCAAGCCGGTTCCGCCCGGCCGCATCGCGATGCCGGGACCGGTCGATCCGGCACGGCTTCTGGTGTGTGAATTGGTCGAAGGCGCCTTCGAGGGCGTTTCCGGCGCCATCGCGCCCGATGGGTCTGCGGCATAGTCGCCACTATTCCGGCTTTCATTAGCACTAACGGTCAAATCGTTTTGACGGCTAGGGCAGGCGTCGCTAGCGTCCCGCATTGCCGCCGCAAGCGGGGCGCTTCGATTCTCGGCAAGGATCAACGCACGTGAAAATTACTGTTCTCGTTGCCGCCTTGCTTTGCGCCGCCGGCGCCGCCGAGGCCCAGCAGGTCGACATTTCCAAGCTCAAGTGCCGGGAGTTCATCGACCTGCCGAAGGACGTGATCACCAACGTGACGATCTGGCTCGACGGTTATTACACCGACGAGGAAGACCCCGCCGTCGTGGATTTCGCCAAGATCAAGACCAAGGCGGACAAACTCGTCGCCTACTGCGCGCAGAATCCCCGGCTGCGGGTGATGACGGCAGCCGAGGATCATCAGGTCAAATAGCGTCCCGCGTTCGCGCTTAGAATTTCGCGACCACGGCCGCAACCGAATCGAATTTGTAGTTCAAGCCCAGCCGCACGATGTTGTCGGTGATGCGGGAGTTGAACGCCGCCGCGACCGTCGCATCGGGCGGCGTTGCCGGCGTGACCGCGACCGACCCGAGATCGAGGTAAAGATACTCGATCTTTCCGGTCCAGTTGCCGGTGAGGCGCGCCTCCAGGCCGAGCCCGGCCGACCATCCCAGCCGGGTCGTGTGCTGGCTGATGATGGTGTTGACGGGGTCGCCCGCGGCGCTGACGCCGAATACGGTTCCGGCGGTCATCACCTCGCCGGCCGCGAGGCCGGCGGTGACATAGGCCAGCACGCCCGGCGTGACGGTCGTGCCGAAACGCCCGCGCAACGTCGTGAACCATTCCAGCTTCTGGCTGCCCTGGAAGCCCGCGATCACCGGCGTGCCGAACGCGGCGAGCGCCGGATCGGGGTTGCAGATCTCACCGGGACAGACCGTCGTCGGGCTGGCCGCCTGCATCGAAAGCTGGAGATCGGCCTCGATGCCGGCCACCCAGTGGCCGGACTGCCAGTTGTAGCCGGCCTGCGCGCCGATGACGGCGCCGTCGAGCTTTGCCGGATTGCTCGCCGTGAACAGCGCGGCGCCCGTCAGCGCGTCGCTGTAGGCGGTGCCGGTGTTCGAGCGGCCCAGGCTGTAGCCCGCGGTGCCGCCGAGATAGAACCCCGCCCAGGTCCAGTTGGCCGGCGCCTTGAACACCATGGACGATCCATTGGACCCCCAGGGATCGTATCCGGACGGCGCCTTGTAGATGCCGTTCGTGGGCTTGTAGCCTTCGCTGTTGAACTTGGCGTTGATGAACAGCTTGACGGTGCGTCCCGGCAGCAGGATCTCGTCCTTGTGGAACATCACCGAGTTGCGCACGTTGACGTCGAGCAGATTGTCGCCGGTGAGGCCCATGGTGAGCTCGGTCGGCCCCCATGGCGATTCCCGCAGGTACTTTTTGTGGCTGATCTCCATCTTCAGCAGGTTGTAGCCCGGCGTCGGCGTCTCGTTCACGCCGGGATCGGTTTGCGCGAAGGCATGCAGCAGGCCCATGCGCACGAACCACTCGTCGTTGCGCCAATAGGCGCCGCCGCCGAGCCGCATCGGCGGCATGCGGGGCACGTTGGTGCCGTCGGTGAAGGTCGCGCGCACATAGTCATACTGACCGTCGACGCCGAAGATGCCGTTCGACACCGGCGCGAGGTCCCACTGCCAGGCCATCTCGCCGCCGCGAAACAGCGCATCGCGTTGCGAATAGACGGTCTGGATGAACTCGGTCCCCGTTCCGCAGGAGGCAAAATCGTCACCGCACAGGATGCCGGTCGCCTGCCGGAAGATGAAGTTGTCGTAGCGCGTGTAGTAGACCTTGGCGTCGAACCGGAATTCGCCCTTGGTCCGCTTGAGACCGATCTCGGCGGTGTTGGCGGTTTCGATCTGCAGATTCGGGTTGCCGATCTCGAACGTGCCGGGCGCGTCGTGGGCGCCGTGGGCAAACAGCTCGAGCGCCCGCGGCGCACGCTGATTGCGCTGCAGGTTCATGAACGCCGACAGGTACCAAGGCAGGTCCTTGATGACGCTGAAGCTGAGGCTCTTCGGAGCGAAGCTGCGATAACCGGGCGTGAGCGGCACCTCGTCCGGCGGCGGCACCGCCGGGTCCGGGAAGGTCCCGTAGATGCCGTCGAGGCGATCCCATTCGACGCGGCCCGCGAACTGCATGCGCAGCGTGTCGGTCACGCTGAGCTCGTTGAAGATGTAGGCCGCCACCGTGTTGGTGCGCGCGGGGCCAAGCAATGAGCCGGCGTCGCCTGCGGTGTCGATCTGCTGGTGACCCCATTGCGTGCCGACCGCGATCGCCAGCGGCCCGGCCGGAGTCCACATCGGCACCGACTGTACCTCGAGCTTGGCTTCCTGCTGCTGGTTCTTGAAGGTGGCGCGGACCGCGTCGAGGCCGTCGTCGCCCAGGCCGATCTCGTCGTGCTTGTACTGCGTCGCGCCCGCCCAGTAGCGGATCGCCTCGATGACGGTGGTGGCAGGCCGGAACTCGCCTTTGCTGGTCAGCTTGGTCTGCTCCATCGAGATGCGCGTGTTGGTCGCCGCGCCGTCCATGGTCGGCACGTGATAGATGCTGGTGAAGCGCGACAAGGCCGCGCCCGCATAGCCGCCGTCGAAAATGTACGAGCCGCCCATCGCCTGCCCTTCGGAGTGCAGGTTCGAGTTGGGCTGCTTGCCGGAGAACGGCGGATTGGGCACGTCGGGCGCGAGATAGGGATAGCTCGGGACGAAATAGTTGCCGGAGAGCCGGCCATACATGTCGACGTGCATGGCCACGTTGCGCGTGCCGTAGTCGGCAAGGATGCCGCCCTCGACGCCGCGATCGCCCGTTGTCACCGCTCCCCTGAATTCGGTCTCCCAGCCGCCCCGGCCGCTGTTCGGCGCCATCGTCGGAATGCGGTTGTTGCTGACGTCGACGATGCCGCCGGTCGCCTGCGAGCCGAACCGCAGCGCCTGCGGGCCGCGCATGATTTCGACCTTCTGGATCGCGAGCGGGTCGATCGGTACGCCGTGGTCCTGGCCGAGATCCGACACATCCATCGAGCCGAGCCCGTTCTCCTGCACGCGCACGCGGAAATCGTCGAGGCCGCGCAGGATCGGCCGTTGCGCGGCATTGCCGAGTCCGGCGCTGGTGGCGCCCGGGGTCGTGAAGAACAGGCCGCCGACTGTGCTCGCGGTGCTGGACTGAATCTGCTGCTGGCCGATGGCGGTCAGCGGCGTGAACGGCACGGCGACGACCGGTGGCGGCGGCGCTGGCGCGGTCGTGACGGCCGGCGCCGGCGGAGCAGGCGGTGCGGGTTGCGGCGCCGGAGGCCGCGGCGGCGTGACCACGACCACCGGCGGCAGTGTTTCGACCTCGGGAGCCGGTTGGGGCGTCTGTGCCGGCGGTTGCTGAGCAGGCTGCGGGGATTGCGCCGGTGTCTGTGGCGGCTCCGCCGGTGGCGTCTGGCCGCCCGCTGAGCCAGCGAGGCAGCACAGGATCGCCAGCGTCGAATTGCCGTACAGCAGGCCGCCGTGACTTCGGATGAACATTGTGATGCTCGGATCGCTTGTCGCGACGACCGGTTCCGATCTCGGGTGGTCGTCCGGTGTCCGCAAATCGCGGACGGCACATCGGTGGCCGGTACTGCCGCGATGGACGCGGAAGCGCCGGCAGCGATGTCAGGCGATGGGAGGCGCGCGGGCTTGGAAGAGCGCGTGCAGAGACGCCGTCAGCGCGGGTGTGACGGCGAGATCGACCGGCGCGCGGCCTGCGAGGATTGGCGCCGGCAGCGGCGGCGCCGCGCTCGGCACGACCGTGCCGGCGAGATTGATCAGCGAGCAGATCGCGCAGAAGTCGTCGGCAAGGCCGTCCGGATGGGCTGGGCTTCCAGGTGTGCCGTCCGCGGACGCCGTCGCGGCTTGGCTGGCGCTCGCGGCGGCGGGTTGCCCGAACTGATCGGCGTGCACATGCCCGAACGACAGGACGAGCTGAAGCGCGAGCGCCAACAGCGCAACGCACGCCCCCCATCTTGCACGCGACCGGAACCAGCGCATTGCTGTCACGCCCGACGCATTCGCCGCGGCGAAAGTCCACCGCCGGCAAAGACTAGGCAGAATTGTTATATTGTTGCAATCGGTCCGGGCGCGCCCGAAAGCGAATTGTCTCGATTGTGGCGCAAAATCCTCACGCGCCGGCGCGCTGGAGGCAGGCTATTTGAGGTCTTCGGGGCGCAGCCACCGCTTGGCCTGCACCTGCTTCATCAGGTCCTGATCGACGAACGGCATGATGGTCTTGAGGAACGCGGTGCGGACCTGCCGGTACTCGTTGCCGCAGTTGTCCGCGCGCGCCTTCGGCAGCAGGCCCTGATCGACCAGGTCCTGGAACGCCGCCGGATCGGCGCCGTAGCCGATGCAGAGGAAATTGAAGAGCCGCTGCGCCGAGGTGCTGTGCACGTCGTCGAAACGCGGCGTGCCCTTGCCCTGCTGCTGCGCGATCTCATCCTGCTGCGCAAACAGGTCCCAGAGCGCGGCCGTGCCCTTGATGGTCGTGCGCGCCACGTCCTTGCCGAACGACACCATGATGAAGGCAGCGATCTGATCGGCGCTGTCCTCCTCGCGGCCGAGGCGCGGAATTCTGCTGGATGTCGAACACGGCGTGGCCGGTCTCGTGCAGCAGCACGCCGACGAACGCGCCGACGATCGCTTCCGCGCGGGTGACGTTCTGCACGCGCGGCTTGAGCTTGATCGTGCGGTTGAGGACGAGCTTGCCTTCGACGAACGGCCCGAGGCTGTTCTCGAATTCGGCGACCATCTCGTAGCACATCGAGATCGAATGGTCGTCGGGGTCATAGAATGCGTTCACCACGCCGCATTGCACCGTCTTCAGCGTGAGGTCGCGCTTGAGCTTCAGCGGCGAAAGAAACTCGCCGAGCTCTTCGAGAACCTGGCGGCGCTTGAGATTCTCGTAGATGTGCTGATAGGGCGGCAAGACGTAGTCGGCCAAGACCTTGCCGCGCGGCGGATCGGCTGCCGGGCGCTGGGTCAGGGCGGCGGTCGAGAGCAGGGCGGTGGCGGCGAGGGCGAGCGTTGCCGCGGTTACGAGGCGCTTCATCGGCGTGATCCTCATGGTCGACCTGTCGGAGGGTTCGGCGCGTGCGCTCAATCGTCCTTGAGCCATTCCAGCGCCTGCACCTGCCTGAGCAGATCGAGGTCGACATTGTTGGCCAGGAACAGCTCCGCGAACGCGGACTTGACCTGCTGATATTCCTGCGCGCAGCCGGCCGCCCGCGAAGTCGGCAGATCGGCGACGGTGGCCGTGCGGCGGTAGGGGACGAAGATGCCGTAGGTGACCGGGTCGCTGCCGACTGCCATGCAGAGATAGTTGTAGTAGCGCTGCTGCAGGGTCGGGCGGATGTCGGCGAAATTCACCGCCTGCGAGGCGCTGCTCAGCAGGAACCAGGCGGTGCCGTACAGGGTCTTCTGCGCCACGTCCTTGCCGAACTGCAGCATGATGAAGGCCGCGACGTGATCGGCGCCGTCCTCGATATTGCCCCAGACCGGAATTTCGAGGATGTCGAACAGCGAACGCGCGACGCTGTTGAGCACGACGTGCACGACCGGGCCGACGATGGTGTGATCCTTCGACAGCACCACCTGTCCCAGCAGCGTGACGTAGGATGGGTTGGGCAGCGCGCGATTGGAGAGGTTCTCGATCTGCTCGATATATTCGTAGCAGACCAGCACCGGCTCGCCCGCCTTGTACGGCACGACCGGCGTTCCGCACTCGGCCATCTTGATTTGCACCGGCTTCGGCAGCTTCAGCGGCGCCAGGAACACTTTCAGCCGTTCGAGCACCTGCCGGTCCTGCACCCGCTTGTAGATCGGCTGGTAGGCGGCCTTCTTGGGCGCGACATACTCGATCTGGATCATCGGGTTGGCGAGATTGGCGGGCACCGCCTGCGCCGCCGCCGGAGCGGCGTGAAAGATCATCGCGAGCAAGCCAAGCGCTGCAGACGGGACGGCGCACTTCATCGACGACACCCTCGCGGTTCGGTGAAAGAACGGCGGGGATCATACGGACATGCGGGCGGCTCGCGCCAGAGCCCGCCGACGGATTTCCAGCGAAGCGAAGGTCGCGTCAGCGGCCTTCCCGGGCCCAGGTGGCGGCGAGGCTGCCGACCAGTAGCAGAAGGCCGATCAGGCCGGCGAACACCGGCAGCACGCCGATGCCGCGCACCACGCTTGCTTCGCGCATGCGCAGGCCGATCCAGTTGTCGCCGTGATAGGTGTCGGTCGAGCGGGTGGCGACGATGCGCGGCACGCTGACGCCGCTGCCGTCCTCGACCCGCACCACGTCGCCGCCGGTTGCGCTCGCGAGCGCCGCCATGACCTCCACCGAGGACGTCACTTCGGTGAACTCGCGCGGATTGGCCGGCCCCACATTGGCGAGCGCGGTCAGCGTGCCGTCGGTCGCGCGCCAGAGCCCGAGTTCGTTTGCCGGAATGGTCGTTCGCCACACGCCGGGCTCAGCCGCCGTCAGGGTGAGCACGCGGGTCTTGCCGGACGGGGTGGTGAGCGTGATGTCGCTCACGGTATCGGACATGGTCTGACGCTGCACGGTGAGGTCGCGGCCGCGCACCATCAGGCGCAGCGCCTCTTCCTCGAGGTCGGGCTGCTTCATCAGCCAGTGCGACAGCCGCCGCAGCAGATCGATGTGCGGTCCGCCGCCCTCGTAGCCGCGCGCCCACAGCCAGATATGGTCGGAAAGGAGCAGCGCGACGCGGCCCTCGCCTTCGCGCGAGAGCACGAGCAGCGGCTTGTTGTCGGGGCCCTGCATCACCGAGGTGCCCTTGGCGGCGCGCGTATCGACCAGGCGGAACCAGTGCGCCCAGTGCGGCGGATCCTCTTCGGAACCTTCGAGCCCGCGCGTCACCGGATGGCGCTTGCCGAGGTCGGTCAGCGCCGCCTTGAAGGCGACGTCGGTGGTGCGCCCGCTCGGCTCGGCCGGCAGGATCACGTCGAGCGGCGTACGCCAGATGCTGGTGTTGCTGGCGTAGTCGGGCCCGGCCGCGACCAGCACCGCGCCGCCGCCGCGCACGTAGCGCGCGATGTTGTCGAAATAGATGATCGGCAGCACGCCCTGGCGCGCGTAGCGGTCGAAGATGATGAGCTGGAACTCGTTGATCTTCTGCTGGAACAGCTCGCGCGTCGGGAACGCGATCAGCGACAGCTCGTTGATCGGGGTGCCGTCCTGCTTCTCCGGCGGGCGCAGGATGGTGAAGTGAACGAGGTCGACCGAGGCGTCGGACTTGAGCAGGTTGCGCCAGGTCCGCTCGCCGGCATGCGGCTCGCCGGAGACGAGCAGCACGCGCAGCTTGTCGCGCACGCCATCGACCGAGACGACGGCGCGGTTGTTCACCTGGGTGAGCTCGTTGTCGAGCGGCGACGCCTCGATCTCGACGATGTTCGGGCCGGCGTGCGGGATCTGCACGTTGATGCTGACATTGGCGCCGATGCGGACGGTACGGTTGTCGATGGTCTCGCCGTCGCGCCGGATCGTCACCTGCGCGCTGCCGGGCGAGGCGCCCTGGTCCTCGACCTTGAAGATGATGGCCTGCGACTGCCCGACGATGCCGAAGCGCGGCGTCTGCACCAGCACGACGCGGCGGTCGCGCTCGTTCTTGTGCCCGGTGATGAGGGCGTGCACCGGCGCGGCAAAGCCGAGCGCGGCGGCGTCCGCCGGCACGTCATGCACGCGGCCGTCCGTGACCATGAGCACGCCGGCGATCCGGTCGTGCGGCACGTCGGACAGCGCCGCCGACAGCGCGGCGAACAGGCGCGTGCCGTCGGTCTCGCCGTCGGCTTCGCCGGCTTCGACGAAGCGCACTTCGAGATTGGGGATGCGGCCGAGCCGTTCGGCGATCTGCGCGCGCACCGATTCGGTCTGCGCGGTACGGTCGCTCAGATCCTGGCTCGGGCTCTTGTCGACGATGACGACCGCGACCGAGGTCAACGGCTCGCGGTCCTCGCGCGTGATCGACGGGTTGGCGAGCGCCAGCACGAACAGCGCGAGCGCGAGCGTGCGTGTGAGCGCGCCGCGGCTGCGCGAAAACACCAGCAGCATCGCAATCACGAACGCGACCGCCACCGCCGCCCAGACGACGTTGGCGTGAACGAGCGGACTGAAGGAGATACCGAAGTTCAATTAATTGGCTCCTATTGCCCGAGCCGTTCGAGCAGCGCCGGGATATGCACCTGATCGGCCTTGTAGTTGCCGGTCAGGGTGTACATCACGATGTTGACGCCGGCGCGGAACGCGAATTCGCGCTGGCGCTGCTCGCCGCCGACCACCGGCAGCATCGGCTGACCGTCGGGCCGCATCGCCCAGGCGCCGGCGAGATCGTTCGAGGTGATGATCAGCGACGAGACGCCGTCGCCGGCGCGCGCCGGGCGGGTGTTCGGCTCGTCGTCATTGGCGGCGGGCGTCGCCTCCACCCAGAGCTGGCCGGAGGTGAAGCGCCCGGGAAACTCCTTCAGCAGATAGAACGTCTTGGTCAGCACGTGATCGCGCGGCACCGGCTCCAGTTCGGGAATGTCGAGCGCCGACAGGATGGAGCGCAGCGCGACCATGCCGGGCCCGCGGGTTTCCCCGCCGGAGCCGGGCGGTGCCTCGACCGCGTCGCGGGTGTCGAACAGGACGGTGCCGCCGCGCTTCATGTAGGCGTCGACGTGCTCGAGCGCTTCGCGGCTGGGCTTCGCCGCGCCCGGCACCACCGGCCAATAGATCAGCGGATAGAACGACAGTTCGTCCTTGGTGGGGTCGAGCCCGATCGGCTCGCCGGCTTCGAGCGCGGTGCGCTGCGCCAGGAACAAGGTGAGGCCCGCGAGCCCGGCCTTGCTGATGCGGTCGACCTCGGCATCGCCGGTGATGACATAGGCGAGGCGCGTCTCCAGGGTGGACTTGAGCGCCTGCTCCTGGTTCTGCGCGGACGCGGGCGGCGGCGCGAAGGTCAGCGCTACGAGCGTCGCCAGCAGCAGCGCGGCCGCCGCCGGACGGCGCCAGCGCGTGAGCCGGCCGATGCCGCCCGCCATCAGGAAGACCACGATGGCGTCGAGCGCCAGGAGCGCGAGCGCCGCCAGCAGAATGGACCCGCGCAGATCTTCGGGTTCGGTCATGCGATAGGCCTCCATGCGCGGCTTGAGCGCCGAGACGTCGAGCGGCGTCAGCCGGTCGGCCGGCGCGAGCGGCTGCACTGCCAGCAGCCCCTCCGGCGGTCCATAGAACCCGGGCGGGTGATCGAGGGTCGCGCGTCCGCTGAAACCCGTCGGCACCGGCCGCGCGGTCGCGGGCGGCGGGCCGAACACGCCGAAGCCGTCGAGCAGACGGGTCGGCGGCACCACCTCACGGCTGGCGCGCGTGCCGGAGTCGGAGGCGGCAATCGAGCCGGCGAGGGAGACGATTCGCTTCAGCATCTCGACGAATGTGCCTGAAAGCGGCAGGTCCGACCAGCGCGTGTCGGCGGTGACATGGAACAGCACGATCATGCCCTTGCCGCGCTTCTGGGCGGTGACCAGCGGCGTGCCGTCGGCGAGCGTCGCCCAGGTGCGGTCGGTCAAGGTCGCGTCGGGCTCGGCCAGTACCTGGCGGCTCACCGTGACGTCGGTCGGCACGGTCATGCCGAAGAATGGGCTGTCGCGGCCGAACGAGGCGAGTTGCTGCGGCTGATCCCAGGACATGCTGCCGCCGAGTACGCGGCCGCCGCGGCGCAGCCGCACCGGCACGAGATCGTCGTCGGCGCCCGCGAGCCTCGGACCGGCGAACCGCACCAGCACGCCGCCGTCCTCGATCCACTTGGTCAGGCTTTCACGCGCTTCGGCGACGTTGCCGACGTCGGCGAGGATCAGCATCGGCAGGCGCTGCTCGACGAATTGGTTCACCGCGATCGCGGGCGAGCCGCGGTCCGCCAGCCGCACATCCGCGAACGGGTTGAGCGCGCGCGACAGATAGAACGTCGACGCCAGCAGCGGCTGCGCGGTATCGGCGGTCGAGCCGGTGATGACGCCGACCGAGCGCCGCCGCCAGCGTTTGTCGAGAAGCGCGATCGCGCCGGCGGAACGCTCGCCGGCGATCTCGATGCGCGCGATGTCGTTCCTGATCTCGACCGGCAGCGTGATCTCGGCCTCGGTCTCGCGCTCGTCCGGCTTGAACGCGAAATTCGCGTCGCCGAGCGGCAGGCCTTTAAGATCGAGCGCGCGCACGGTGCCGGTCTCCGGCAGGCCGGCCGCAACCCGCAGTACTTTGACCGTCAGCGCGCCGGCGGTGTTGTCGGCGCCGGCGAGCGCGCGCGCGCCGGTGAGGCCGCCGTCCACCACGGTGACGGTGCGTCCGTCGACGAGCTTGCCGAGCGCGGCCGCGAAATCGGCGCCGCCGCCGAAATCGACGCCGTCGCTGAGCCAGATCAGTTCGACGTCAGGCGTCGCCGCGAGGAACCGGCCGATCGCCGGCAGCGTGTCGGAGCGTTCCACGACGTGCGGCTTCGGCTTGATCTGCTTGAGCCGCACGCGCGCGGCGGCCGGGGTCTCGAACGAGATGTCGCGGTTGGGCTCCGACAGCGGGACCAGCGCAACGCCGCGGCCGTCCGCCTCGGCGCGCCCGACCAGGTCCTCGGCGGTGCGCATGCGCAGCTCCCAGGTGCCCGCGGCCGGGAAGCCGTCGTCGATCAGCAGCGCCAGCGGCGACTTCGCGCTCGACGTGGCGATCGACGGATTCCACAACGGGCCGGCGGCGGCGATGATCACCAGCGCGGCCAGCGTCAGCCGCAGCAGCGTCAGCCACCAGGGCGTGCGGCGCGGCTGCTCTTCCTTGGGCTGGATGTCGAACAGGAGCCGGGTCGGCGGGAAGTCGATGCGCTTGGGTTGCGGCGGAATGAGCCGCAGCAGCCACCACAGCACCGGCAGACTGAGCAGACCCAGCAGCACCAGCGGCTGCGCGAAGCCGAGCGGCAATCCCATCATGCGTGCCTCCCGGCGCTGACGCGGCCGCTTGGCACGGCGCCGGGGGGCGGCGCGCCCATGCGGGCGTGCAGCGCCAGCAGGAGTTCGGTCGCCGGGCGGTCGGTGCGATGGATGGCGAAGCTCCAGCCGAGCTTGTCGGTCTGCTCGCGGATCGCGGCGCGATGATTGCTGACGCGCAGGTCGTAATCGGCCTTCCAGGCCTCGGCGCGGCCGGCGGTGACCGAGCCGCCGCCTTCCGGCTCGATGAACTCGACGCGGCCGGAATAGGGGAAGGTCTCCTCCGCCGGATCGACCACCTGCACGATGTGCCCGTGGGATCCGGTCGATGAGACCTGCGCGAGCGTCTTGCGCACCTCGCCGATCGGGCTCCAGAAGTCCGAGATCATCACGACCTCGGCCAGCGCCGACGGCGCGAAGGCGACCGGCAGGCTGGTGCGCTCGGCCGTGTCGTGCACGATCGCGTTCGCGAACTTGTCGAGCACGTTGCGGCTGCCGGTCGGACGCATCAGTCCGGGAACGCCGACGCGCTCGCCGGCCTGCACCAGGACCTCCGCCAGCGCGAACGCCACCACCAGCGACCGGTCGAGCTTGGATTCCTGCGCCAGCGACGAGGTGAATCGCATCGACGGCGAGCGGTCCGGCCAGATCCACACCGTGTGCGCGGCTTCCCATTCGCGCTCGCGCACATAGAGCGTGTCGTCGCGCGCGGAGCGGCGCCAGTCGACGCGGCGGGCGGGCTCGCCCGACATGAAGCGGCGGTACTGCCAGAAATTCTCGCCCGGTCCGGCGCGGCGGCGGCCGTGCAGGCCGTGGATCACGGTCGCGGCGATGCGGCGCGCTTCCAGGATCAAGCGCGGCAACGTTTCGGCCAGCGAGCGGCCTTCGCCGCCCGCCTGCTGCGTTGCCCTGATCTCGACCTTGTCGGCTTTGCGCGCGACCGCCATCAGATGATCATCCGATGCGCGACTTGAGCTTGCCGATCACGCCCTCGACGCTCTCGCCGTCGGCGCGCGCCGCGAAGGTGAGCGCCATGCGGTGCTTGAGGACCGGCTCGGCCATCTCCATGACGTCGTCGATCGAGGGCGACAGCCGCCCGTCGATCAGCGCTTTCGCGCGCGCCACCAGCATCAGCGATTGACTGGCGCGCGGGCTCGGGCCCCAGGAAATCAGCTTGCCGAGGTCGCCGCCTTCGGCGCCCGGACGCGCCGAGCGCACCAGCTTGAGGATCGATTCCACGACCAACTCGCCGACCGGCAGGCGGCGCACCAGCCGCTGCGCGGCGATCAGCTCGTCCGAGGTCATCGTCGGCTTCGGCTTGCTCTCTTCCATGCCGGTGGTGTCGAACACGATCCGGCGCTCGGCCGCGATGTCGGGATAGTGCACGTCGATCTGCATCAGGAAGCGGTCGAGCTGCGCTTCCGGCAGCGGATAGGTGCCTTCCTGCTCGATCGGATTTTGGGTCGCGAGCACATGGAACGGGCGCGGCACGTCGTGGCGGTTGCCGGCGACGGTGACGTGCAATTCCTGCATCGCCTGCAGCAGCGCCGACTGGGTGCGCGGGCTGGCGCGGTTGATCTCGTCGGCCATCAGCAACTGCCCGAAGATCGGGCCCGGGATGAAGCGGAAGCGTGCGCTTGCCGGCGGCGTTCTCTTCCAGCACTTCGCTGCCGACGATGTCGGAGGGCATCAGGTCGGGCGTGAACTGGATGCGCTTGGCTTCGAGGCCCGAGCACGATGCCCATCGTATCGACCAGCTTGGTCTTGGCGAGGCCGGGCAGGCCCACCAGCAGCGCATGACCGCCGCACAGCACGGTGATGAGCGCCTGCTCGAGCACCGTCTCCTGCCCGAAGATGACGTTGCCGATCGCGGCCTTCGCGGCGGCGACTTGCGCGCCCGTCGCTTCCGCCTGGCGCACGATCATGTCGTCGAGCTTTTCGACCTCATTGCCGGCTACCGCCATGATTTCACTCCTTGTTATCGCGGCCAGTTGGTTGTTCGCGGCCAGTTACGGGCCGGACGGCCGATCGGGCCGTCTGGATTGAACAAAAAAGGTGCAACATTCGGGCCAAACATCGGGGCTGGTTACAAACCCAACCGCATAGCGCAACCGCCGCGCCGCGAATCCCCCAAAGCCCGCAGAGATTACGCTATTTTGCGCCGGCGGCGACCCGGCGTTTCTGCAATTCTGCCACCGCGTTCGGCGCCGGGTTTCTGTGGATCGTTCCCACGGCTGCCGGTTTTCCAGTCCCAGCCCGGATTGTCTTGGGCGGCAAAGGTTTAGGTAAGTCGCGGACGTGCAAGTCAAAAGGCCATTCACCGCGCAAATGTCCGGGTGAACCGTGGCGAAGGCAGGGCAGGGGCGATCACGCTCGGGCGAGGGCGGCCCTGCGTCTACCGGCTTGCTCGCGCCTGAGCGGGGCCTAAATCTTGAATGAACTCAGACATATCGCGTAAGGGAACGGACACGCGCTGCGCCCAAGGGCGGCCGCGATCCTGTGGACGCCGCCAGATGATAGGCTCCCGATCATGACGCCGGAGACCAAAGAGCCGCAGGGGCTCGATGCCATCGCGGGCCTGGCCAGAAAGGCTGGCGAGAAGGGCCTGCCGCCGGTGCACCTGTGGAACCCGCCGTTCTGCGGCGACCTCGACATGCGCATCGCCTCCGACGGTACCTGGTTCTATCTCAAGACCCCGATCGGCCGGCCGGCGCTGGTGAGGCTGTTTTCGTCCGTGCTCAAGCGCGAAGGCGACAAGTACTTCCTGGTCACGCCGGTCGAGAAATGCGGCATCGTGGTCGAAGACGCGCCGTTCCTCGCCGTCGAACTCAAGGTCGACGAGACCGCGCACGGACGCACGCTTCATTTCCGCACCAATGTCGACGATTGGGTCGCCTGCGGGCCGGAGCATGTGCTGCGGTTCGAGCCGGAGGCCGAAACCGGCGGCTTGAAGCCTTACCTGCACGTGCGCCGCGATCTGTGGGCGAAGGTGACGCGCGCGCTGTTCTACGATCTGGTGGAACTCGGCGAAGAGCGCGAGATTGCCGGCGTCGCCATGTTCGGGATTGCGTCCGCCGGCGAATTCTTCCCAATGGCGCCGGCCGAAAGCTTGAAAGAATTTCTATGATGGACGCGGCGCTGCCGGAGGGCGACACCAGCCACGACTTCTTCCGCCGCGCCCGCGCGCGGCTCACGCTCGCCGTGCCGCCGGCGCTCAACGATCCGACGCTCAAAGGCGCGCGCGGCGATCACGATCTCGATGCGGTCACTTGGGACCTTGCCGGGGCGCAGGCGACGCGGCCCGCCGCCGTGCTGATCCCGGTGGTCGACCGGCCGGAGCCGCAGGTGCTGCTGACCATGCGCACCGAACTGCCGAGCCACCCCAAGCAGATCGCGTTTCCGGGCGGCAAGATCGATCCGCACGATGCGACGCCGGCGGCAGCCGCGCTGCGCGAGGCCGAGGAGGAGATCGGGCTTGCGCATGAACTCATCGCGCCGATCGGTTATCTCGACCTCTATCTCACCGTCTCGGGCTTCCGCATCCTGCCGACGGTCGCGCGGGTGTCCCCCGACTATCGCCTGACGCTCAACGAGCGCGAGGTCGCCGAGGCGTTCGAGGTGCCGCTCGCCTTCCTGATGGACGCGCAGAACCACGCGCTGCACAGCCGCGACTGGAACGGGGTGAAGCGCAACTACTACGCCATGCCGTTCGGCGAGCGCTACATCTGGGGCGTGACCGCGGGAATCCTGCGGAACTTGTGGGAGCGGATTTACGCGCGCTGAACGCTTTTCCCGCGTTCTC
Source organism: uncultured Alphaproteobacteria bacterium (assembly GCA_963749815.1). Taxonomy (GTDB): domain Bacteria; phylum Pseudomonadota; class Alphaproteobacteria; order Rhizobiales; family Xanthobacteraceae; genus VAZQ01. The sequence continues at coordinate 16,922 of CAVVON010000016.1, forward strand.
CGCTATCACGCCGCCGGCGCGCCTAACCCTCGGACCACGAGCCGGTTCAACCGCGCCGCAAAGGCCGCGGGATCGTCCGGCACCTCGCCGTCGAGGATTTGAGCCTGCTCGAACAGCAGCGATGAAATGTCGCCGATGTCGTCGGTCCGCGCCGCTTTCTGTGCGGCCGCGATCGCGCGCACCAGCGCGTGCCGCATGTTGAGCTCGAGCACCGGCTTGCCGCCGGCGCCGCGGTTCTGCCGCGCCAGCAGGCGCTCGATCTCGAGATCCGGTCCGTCTTTCGCGGCCACCAGGCAGGCCGGGCTGTCGGCAAGCCGCTGCGATGCCCGCACGTCGGAGACGCGCTCGCCGAGCGCGGTCTTCACCGCCGCGATCACGGTCGCTTCGTCGGTTTCGTCGGGCTTCGGCTCGTCCTTCGCCGCGTCGACGAGCGGCACGAGCCCGAAATCGACGTTGCCCTGGCTCAGCGATTTGAGCGGCTTGCCGCCGAAATCGACCGGCATCGCGGTCCAGAAGGCGTCGACCGGATCGCTCAGCAGCAGCACCTCGATGCCGCGCGCCCGCGCCGCTTCGAGCTTGGGATTGGACTTGAGCCGCTCCGCGCTCTCGCCGGTGAGGTAGTAGATCTCGGTCTGGTTCGGCTTGAGATCGGCGACGTACTGCTTGAGCGTGCGGCCGGTGCCGGCGGTCGTGGTGAAGCGCGCCAGCGCCAGCAGCGGCTCGCGCCGTTCGTGGTCTTCGTAGAGACCTTCCTTGATGACGGCGCCGAATGCGTCCCAGATTTTCGCGAACGCCTCGGCATCCTTCTCGGCGAGGCTCTCCAGCTCCGATATGACGCGGCCGGTGAGCGCCTTGCGCATCTGCGCGACCTGCGGATTGTTCTGCAGCATCTCGCGCGAGATGTTGAGCGGCAGGTCCTCGCTGTCGACCACGCCGCGGATGAAGCGCAGATAGGCGGGCAAGAGCTCCGCGCTGTCGGTGATGTAGACGCGGCGCACGTAGAGCTTCACGCGCGGCTTGCGCCCGGGATCGAACAGATCGTACGGCCGGGTCGACGGCGCAAACAGCAGCACCGCATAGGACTGCCGGCCCTCGGCCCGGTAGTGCAGCGTCATCGCCGGCTCGTCGAACGAATGCGTGATGCTGCGGTAGGCGTTGGCATAGTCCTCGGGCTTCAGCTCGGACTTCGGCTTTTGCCAGAGCGCGCTCGCCGAATTGATCTGCTCGGACTTGCCGTCGCCGTCGACCAGCTCGATCGGGAACAGGATGTGATCCGAATAGGTCGAGACCACGCGCCTGATCTCATGCGGCTCGAGATATTTCTTCTCGTCGGCTTTCAGGTGCAGCACGATCTCGGTGCCGCGCGGCACGCGCGCCGCCTGCGCCTCGCTCGCCGGCGCGATGTCGAAGCCGGCGCCGCCGGACGATGTCCAGACCCAGGCCTCGGACGCGCCGGCGCGCCGGCTCACCACCTCGATGCGGTCCGCCACCATGAACGCCGAGTAGAAGCCGACGCCGAACTGCCCGATCAGGTCGGTGCCGTCCTTCGCCTCGGCGAGCTTGCTCATGAACGCGCGCGTTCCCGAGCGGGCGACGGTGCCGAGATTGTCGATCAGCTCCTGCCGGTCCATCCCGATGCCGTTGTCCGAGATGGTCAGGGTCGAGGCGGCGCTGTCCGGCTTGATGCGGATCGCGAATGCGGCGCCGTCGGCGGTGAGCTCGGGCTTGGCGATCGCCTCGTAGCGCAGCCGGTCGCAGGCGTCGGACGCGTTGGAGATCAATTCGCGCAGGAATATGTCGGTCTCCGAATAGACCGAGTGCACCATCAGCCGCAGCAGTTCGGCCACCTCGGCCTGAAAGACATGGGTCTCGGCGGCGGTCTCGCCCCGCGCGGGGGCGGTATCGGCAATCGGATCGCTCATAATTGGTCTCGCCCGGAAAGGTTGATCCGCTTCCGATATAGCGGCGAGGCGGCCGCCTGCAAGAGTATATCGTGCCCCGGCCGGAGCGCTGCCGCAGCCGGTTGGCTCCCGAACAGCGGCAAATGAACCGCTCCCTTCCCGGCGTGACTTGGCTATCCTGCGCCCGCCATGATCCGCCCCGTCCTCACCGAGCTCGCCCTGTTCCTGGCGCCGTTCGCCGTGTTCGCCATCTTCCTGTGGGCGACGCGGGCCGGCGTGCTCGACCGCGCGCAGTGGACGGTCGCGCGCCTGAGCTGGCTGCTCATGATTGCACTGGTGCTCATGATCGGCAGCTTCGTGGTGCTCTCCCATTGGGGGACGGTGTCGCCGAACTCGACCTACATCCCGGCGCACTACGAGAACGGCGTGTTCGTTCCGGGGCAGACGAAGTGATGCAGCGCCGGCTCGAGGCGCCCTGGCTCCGCGAGCAGCCGCTCGCGGCCATTCTGGCGGCGCTCGATCGCGACGGCGAGGAGGCCCGCGTCGTGGGCGGTGCGGTGCGCAACGAACTGCTCGGCGAGCCGCACGGCGATATCGATATCGCCACCACCGCCCTGCCGCAGGAGGTGGTCCGCCGCGTCGAGGCCGAGGGCTTCAAGGCCGTGCCGACCGGGATCGAGCACGGCACCGTCACGGTGGTCGCCGGCGGCCGTCCGTTCGAGGTCACCACATTGCGCGAGGATATCGAGACCTTTGGGCGCCACGCCAAGGTCGCGTTCGGCCGCGACTGGAAGCGTGACGCCGAGCGCCGCGACTTCACCATCAACGCGCTCTCGGTGTCGCGCGACGGCGCGATCCACGACTATGTCGGCGGGCTGGCGGACGTCGCGGCGCGGCAGGTCCGCTTCATCGGCGAGGCCGGCCGGCGCATCGAAGAGGATTATCTGCGCATCCTGCGCTTCTTCCGCTTCCATGCCCACTATGGCCACGGCGTGCCCGACCCGGCGGGCTTGTCCGCCTGCATCGCGGCGCGCGCCGGCCTCGAGCAATTGTCGCGCGAGCGCATCCGCATGGAGGTGCTCAAGCTGCTGGCGGCGCCGCACGCGGTGCCGACGCTGGCGGTGATGACCGAGACGGGCCTGCTGGAGACCGTGCTCGGCGGCGTGCCGCTGCTCGCGAGCCTGAGCAACATGATCAAGCTCGAAGCCGCGCTGGCGCTCACGCCCGACGTGGTGCGGCGGCTCGGGTGCGCTCGGCGTGTCGGTCGCGGAGGATGCCGAGCGGCTGCGCGAGCGGCTGCGGCTTGCCAATGCCGAGCACGAGCGGCTCATCGCGATGGCTGACGGCTGGTGGCGGATTTCGGCGGCGCTGGGCGAGCGCGAGGCCCGCGCGCTGCTCTACCGGCTCGGCCCGGAGAAGTTCGTCGACCGCGTGCTGGTCGCGTGGACGCGCGCGCCCGAAGGCGCGGCGGACGCGCGCTGGCATGCACTTGCGACCTTGCCGGCGCGCTGGACCGCGCCGGTGTTTCCGCTCAAGGCCGCCGATTTCATCGCCCGCGGCATCGCGAAGGGACCGGCACTCGGGGCCGCCATGCGCGCGGCCGAGGCGGCGTGGATCGCGGCGGATTTTCCGGCCGATGCGGCGGCCATCGCGGCGATTGCGGAGCAGGCGGCGCGCGATCGGTAGGCTGTTTGCCGACTCGCGCCAGAGCCGTTTCCGCACTACATTTTACCCCATGAGCTACGCCCGCCGCCCCGCCGATATCGCCAAGCGCTCGGCCAAGGCTCTGGCCGGCCGCGAGGCGCGCGACAGCTTCCGGCGCGAGACCTTTGCGCTGCCGCGTCAGGCCGCGCGCGAGAAGGCGCGCGAGTTCTTCCGCCGCTTCCCCAAGGCCGCCTACATGACCGAGATCGAATCCTGGCGCGAACTGCCCGGCGACCAGATCGAATTCACCATGCGGCGGCTGCCCAGCGCCGATTGAGCGCGCCGCCTGAATAAATCGTGATGACGCACACACGCCTGTGACTGCGCGTGAAGCGGCGTCATGCTAACAGGGCACGAGCAAAAACCAGTGACCGGGGTCCCATGCGCGGAATCTGGCGCGGCATCGCGATCTTCGTTGTCGGCGGCATTCTCGGCACCGGCCTCGGCGTCGCGCTCGGGTTGTTCTTCTACCCGTTCTGGTTTCCGCCGCCGGTAGCGGTCGACATCCTGGCCGAGACCGACCGCACCCAGTTGATCGCCTCCGGCACCTTCATCCACGCCAATCCGTCCGACCCGGTGCATTGGGGCAAGGGCAAGGTCTCGGTCTACGAGCGCGTGGTTTATCTCGAGCCCGACTTCCAGGTCGGGCCGGGACCCGCCTTTCACGTGCTGCTGGTTCCCAAGGCCCGGATCCGCACGTCGTCCGAGGTCCAGAACGAGATGTTCGTCGATCTCGGCGGCCTGCGCGCGTTCCAGGGCAGCCAGCGCTACACCATCCCGGTCGGCGTCGATCTCAAGAACTACGCCAGCGTGGTGATCTGGTGCGAGCGCTTCTCGGTGCTGATCTCGCCCGCCGATCTGACCACGGCTGCGCAGGCCGCGCGCTGACGTCGGCGGGCAATTCCGTCCAAGGCGGGTTCCGGGTGCCAGGCCCGAGGCGTAAGGTGGCTCGCCCGCCATGTTCGACGCCCTCGCATCCGGCTTTGCCGGTCTCTCGCTTGCCCAGCTTGCGCTGATCGCCGGCGTCGCGCTCCTGACGTCGGTCGTTGGCGGCGTCACCGGCTATGGCACCGGCGCGCTGATGCCGCTGGTGCTGGTGCCGATCGTCGGTGCGGAACCGGTGGTGCCGATCATTTCGATCTCGGCGCTGTTCAACAATGCCGGCCGCGTGGCCGCCTATCGCCAACTGGTCGAGCCGCGCCGCGCCTTGATCGTACTGATCGCGGCAGTGCCGACCTGCGCGCTCGGCGCCTGGGGCTATACCAGGCTGACCGGCAAGGGCGCGCTGATCGTGATCGGCAGCATGCTGATCGCCAGCGTGCCGCTGCGCCGGCTGCTGCGGGCGCGCGGCCATACGCTCTCGAACGGCGGGCTTGCGGTGACGTCGTTCTTCTGGGGGCCGCTGGCCGGCGGCACCGTCGGCGCCGGCATCATCCTGCTCTCGCTGCTGATGGCGACGGGCCTGCAGGGCGCCGCCGTGATCGCGACCGACGCGGTGGTATCGATCGGTATCGGGCTCACCAAGTTCGCGGTGTTCGGACTTGCCGGCGCGGTGAACGCACAGGTCGTCGCGATCGCGGTGCTGATGGGCTGCGTCGCGTTTCCCGGCGTGTTCCTCGCCAGACGGCTGGTCGACCGCATGCCGGTGCACGTCCACACCGCGGTGCTCGACGCGGTGGTGATCTGCGGCGGCCTGGTGATGCTGGCGAACGCGTTCCTGCGCTGAGCGGCGGCCAACGCCCAGCGCTTCGACATCGTGACCTGTTAACGGGACAGCAAGCTGCGCAGGGCGCCTTCATAATACGACAGATCGATATATTTCTCCGGCGCTGCCGGCGCACGGCCTTCGAAATCGGCGCGCAGCCTCAGCACGCACGCGAATCCCTCTCGATCGAATGCCGCGTCCTTGGCGAAGCCGCGCACCGGGTCGGTCGCGATCGCGTAGGTTTCCTCCGCCATGTCGTGCGGCAGGTTCAGCTGCTCCGGCATAGAGATTGACGGCCTCCAACTCTGTTGGCGGGGTCGAGCGCCCAGCGCAGCCCTTCGATAGAGGCCGCAAGATAGCGCGACAAGCGCTTCACCGTTCGCCTTCGCCCAAGCGCGCATCACGTAGGGCACCGTGCCCTGGTATGGCCCGATCGCGTCGGTCACCGGGCCCATGTCCTTGAGCCCGGCGCGACGGGCGTGGATCGCGAACGGCGGATTGAGGATCGCCGCCGCCATCGCCTTGTCGTCGCGCATCGCTTCGAAGCGCCGGAACGGGCGCGCCGACCTCTTTCACCTGGTAGTCGCCGCGCGCAAGGCCGTGCTCCTTCAGCATCCGGTAGAGGATGAACGACCAGCCGGTATTGGCGACGTCCGCCACCACGGTGCGGCCGCGCAGGTCCGCGAGCGTCCCGATCTCCGGCTGCACGAACAGATGATTGAAGCCGTTGTCGCCGCCCATCACGATCGCGGCGTCGGCGTTGGCGTGCTCGACCATCGCCACCGCCTGGTCGGCGGCGCCGTGCACGATCTGGTAGCGGCCTGCGGCGAGGCCGGTGCGCTGTTCCTCGGAGTTCGGCGCCGGGCGCAGGTCGACCGCAAGGCCGCGCTCGGCGAAGAATCCCTTCGCCTGCGCCGCGAACAGCGGCAGCGTCTGCGTGCCCGGAAACACCATGACGGTGAGCGGCAGCGTTACGGCCACTTCACCACCGGCGGCATCGAGGAGAGGATCGAATCGACATTGCCGCCGGTGCGCAGCCCGAAGATGGTGCCGCGGTCGTACAGCAGGTTGAACTCCACATAGCGCCCGCGCCGCACCAGTTGCTCCTCGCGCTCGGTCTCGCTCCAGGGCTTGGTGAAATTCCGGCGCACCAGTTCGGGATAGATTTTATGGAACGCGCGGCCGACGTCCTGGGTGAAGGCGAAGTCCGCCTCCCAGTCGCCGGAGGTGAGATAGTCGTAGAAGATGCCGCCGATGCCGCGCATCTCGTTGCGGTGCTTGAGGAAGAAGTACTCGTCGCACCAGTTCTTGTATTTTTCGTAGGGTGCGACCGCCGCGTGCGCGTCGCAGGCCGCTTTCATCGCCGCATGAAAAGCCTTGCTGTCCGGATCGTCCTGGCTGCGGCGCGCCGCCAGCACCGGCGTGAGATCGGCGCCGCCGCCGAACCACGCCTTGGTCGTCACCACGAAACGCGTGTTCATATGCACGGCCGGAACATGTGGATTGTGCATGTGGGCGATCAGCGAAATGCCGGACGCGAAGAAGCGCGGGTCGTCGGCCGCGCCCGGTATCTCCTTGCGGAATTCGGGCGCGAATTCGCCGAACACGGTCGAGACATGGACGCCGACCTTCTCGAACACGCGCCCCTTCATGATCGCCATCGTCCCGCCGCCGCCCGGGGCGCCGGTGTGGTCGGTGCGATTCCACGGCGTGCGCACAAACTGGCCCGCCGCGCGGTCCGCGTGCGGCGCAGTCGCAGGCAATGCATCCTCGATCGCTTCGAATGCCGCGCAGATGTCGTCGCGCAGCGTTTCGAACCAGGCTCGGGCTCGCGTCTTGCGCGCCGTCAGCAGACTGTCGTCCATCGGCAACACTCCCGTTGCACAATACCGCTTGCGCGCAATGGCCCGATTGCGTCTTGCGATTTATCAAGTCGCGCGCAGCTTAGCGAAAAATTTTCCCGGGACGAAAAACGAACATCATCGAGCGGCCCGGGGATAAACACAGGTCAGGCCTTTTTTTGCCACGGTTCTCCTCAAACCTCCGCGCCGTGGGGGAGATCGGGGAGTGTGATGTCGCCCTCCGCTTGTTCGGGGAAATTCACAAGCGGGTCTGCGGCGGCTGAGCGCCAGCGAGTGAGGCGGGTGAGGGGTAGCGCCTAGGGGCGTGATCATGTCCTTCACCCGCCTCATGCTCGTTTAGGGCTCCATTTCACAGAAAAACTTCGATCAGTTCGGCGCGGCCGGCCACGCTCTCGCCTGCCGGATCGCTTCGCCCGCCACCATCGCTGCCGCCACCGCCACGTTGAGCGAACGCAGACCCACACGCATCGGGATGATCAGCCGCGCGTCGGCCGCCTGGTGCACCGGCTCGGGCACGCCCGCCGATTCGCGTCCGAACAGCAGGATGTCGCCCGGCTGGAATGCGTGGTCGAGGTAGGAGGTGTGGGCCCGGGTCGTCAGCAGGACCAACCGGCCGCCGTCGTCCTTGCGCCAGGCCTCGAACGCCGCCCAGGTGGCGTGACGCACGATCGTCACCTGATCGAGATAGTCCATGCCGGCGCGGCGGAAGGCGCGGTCGGACGTCGGGAAGCCGGCGGGCTCGATGATGTGGGCCGTCAGCCCCAGGCACGCCGCGAGCCGCAGGATCGTTCCGGTGTTCTGCGGAATATCGGGTTCGAACAACGCCAGGCAGGGTAGGGAGCCGTGTTGTCCGTCGCTCATGGCCGCTCACGCCGGTGCGCGTTGCGCGACGCGAGGACATTTCCGATCGGGGTTGCCATCGCGATGGAGGCGGCGAGCCGAAGTGGCGCTGAACGCGCTCCAAACCTGTTCATGCCGGCCCTCGCCAAGGCTCGTCCTGGGCCGCAAGGTTCTGTTCCGAATTCGTTCGAAGTCAATGCGATTTGATCCGGATCAATGCGGATGCCGGCCGGATCGGATAGTCGCCGCCGGCCCCGGACCAGGTTGTCTGCCATGCTTGGAAGGCCAGCGTGCTCCGGGTGTTAGACGGCTCTTTGGAGCGATGGGACAATGTGTTCACCGCTGCAACGGGACACTTGCACTCCTGTGGCAGGGGTGCCAATAGAACCCCGCTGGTTTAGGCCGCTCGGCCCCCTTCCCCAGGGTGGAGAGCGGCCCGGTTTTGCCCGCTGCCGCCAAGGGCCCCCTCCGTCGGGTAAGGAGGGCCGCGGCGCTCCGCGTGCAGGCACGTTGGCGTGAGCCTGGAGAATGCACGGTTGCGGGCGGACCGAGGGACAAGAGACGGAGTGCAAACGTGACCACATCGCATTCGGCGCATGCTGCTGAGCCGACCCGGCGTGACTTTCTCTACATCGCGACCGGCGCAGCCGCGGCGGTCGGTGCCGCCGGCGCGCTCGTGCCGCTGGTCGCGCAGATGAACCCGGACGCGTCGACCATCGCGGCCGGTGCGCCGATCGAGGTCGACCTGTCGCCGATCGCCGATGGCCAGGTCATCAAGGTGTTCTGGCGCGGCAAGCCGATCTTCATCAATCACCGCACCAAGAAGCAGATCGAGGAGGCGGTGAACGTCAATGTCGCGAGCCTGCCCGATCCGCAGCCCGACTCGGCGCGGGTGAAGCCAGGCCACGAGCAGTTCCAGGTGCTGATCGGCATCTGCACCCATCTCGGCTGTATCCCGCTCGCCCATCAGGGGCCCTATGACGGCTACTTCTGCCCGTGCCACGGCTCGGTCTACGACACCTCCGGACGCATCCGGCAGGGTCCGGCGCCGCTGAACCTCGCGCTCCCACCCTACACTTTCATTTCCGACAGCAAGATCCGGATCGGCTGACGGTCCTTCCTCTCTATCCCTCTCAAGGTTTCCATCATGAGCGGACACCAGACCTACCAGCCGCAGAACGCGTTCATGAAATGGATGGAGCGGCGGCTGCCGATCGCCGGCCTCGTCTATTCGTCCTTCATCGTCTACCCGACGCCGCGCAACCTGAATTACTGGTGGACGTTCGGCGGCATCCTCTCGTTCATGCTCGCCGTGCAGATCGTCACCGGCGTGGTGCTGGCGATGCACTACACCCCGCATGTCGACTTCGCCTTCAATTCGGTCGAGCAGATCATGCGCGACGTGAACTACGGCTGGCTGCTGCGCTACGTTCACGCCAACGGCGCCTCGATGTTCTTCCTGGCCGCCTATATCCACATGTTCCGCGGCATGTACTACGGCTCCTACAAGGAGCCGCGCGAGGTGCTGTGGATCCTCGGCGTGATCCTGCTGCTGCTGATGATCATGACCGGCTTCATGGGCTACGTGCTGCCGTGGGGCCAGATGAGCTTCTGGGCCGCCACCGTCATCACCAACCTGTTCTCGGCGATCCCGATCGTCGGCGACCCGATCGTCACCTGGTTGTGGGGCGGCTACTCGGTCGGCAACCCGACGCTGAACCGGTTCTACTCGCTGCACTACCTGCTGCCGTTCGTGATCGCCGGCGTGGTCGTGCTGCACGTCTGGGCGCTGCACATGGTCGGGCAGAACAACCCGACCGGCGTCGAGCCGAAGTCCGACAAGGACTCGGTGCCGTTCACGCCCTACGCCACCGCCAAGGACAGCTTCATGCTGGTGGTGTTCTGCGTCCTGTTCGGCTGGTTCGTGTTCTACCTGCCGAACTTCATGGGCCACCCGGACAACTACATCCCGGCCAATCCGGCGGTGACCCCGGCGCACATCGTGCCGGAGTGGTACTATCTGCCGTTCTACGCCATTCTGCGCGCGATCCCGAACAAGCTGTTCGGCGTCGCGGCGCTGGGCGCATCGATCCTGATCATCGCGTTCCTGCCGTGGCTCGACACGTCGAAGGTGAGATCGGCGAAATACCGTCCGCTCTACCGGCAGTTCTTCTGGCTGTTCGTGATCGTGTGCATCGGGCTCGGCTGGCTCGGCTCGAAGCCGGCCGAGGGCAACTACGTGCTGTTCGCCCGCATTTTCACGGTCTACTACTTCGCCTACTTCCTGATCATCCTGCCGGTGCTGGGCATCGTCGAGAAGACCAAGCCGTTGCCGAACTCGATTTCGGAATCGGTGTTGGGCGCGAAGGCCTAGGAGAAAACGCCATGGCCTTGACCCGCACCGCTCTCGCTCTCGTTCTCTCGCTCGCGGCGTTCGTGCCGCAGGCTTTGGCGCAGGATCACGACACGCCGAACCCGCCGATGAACAAATGGTCGTTCTCCGGCCCGTTCGGCAAATACGACCGCGGCCAGCTCCAGCGCGGCTTCAAGGTCTACACCGAGGTCTGCCTGCAGTGTCATGGCATGCAGCTGCTGTCGTTCCGCAATCTGGCGGAGCCGGGCGGGCCGGGCTTCACCCCCGCGCAGGCCGCCGCGATCGCCGCCCAATACAACATCCAGGACGGCGTCGACGATCAGGGCAAGCCGATCATGCGCCCGGCCGGACCGGCCGATCGTTTCCCGCCGCCGGCGGTCAAGTTCCCGGGCTCGACTCCGCCCGACATGTCGGTGATCGCCAAGGCGCGCGGCTACGAGCGCGGCTTCCCGCGCTGGGTCGGCGACCTCTTCACCCAGTATCAGGAGCAGGGCGTCGACTACATCACCGCCCTGCTGCAGGGCTATTCCGATCCGCCGGCCGGCGTGACCGTGCCGCCGGGCGGCTTCTACAACAAGTATTTTCCCGGCCACGCGATCGCGATGCCGCCGCCGCTGTCGGACAAGCGCGTCGAATACACCGATGGCGCGCCGACCACGGTGGAGCAGTATTCCAAGGACGTCTCGGCATTCCTGATGTGGGCGGCGGAGCCGCACATGGAGGCGCGCAAGCGCATCGGCCTGCAGGTGATGTTCTTCCTGATCGTGTTCGCGGGCTTGCTTTATTTCACCAAGAAGAAGGTGTGGTCGAGCGTGCACTGACACGCGCGGCCTGACACCTTCGACAACCTCTCCTTCATCATGGCCGGGCATAGCCGTCCGAAGGACGGCGTCGCTTCGCTCCGCCTATGTCCCGGCCATCCACGTCTTGCTTTCTTGAAATCGAGGAAGAAAGGCGTGGATACCCGGCACAAGGCCAGGCATGACGACGCGGAAAGACCCGCGCCTACAATCCGAGCCTTGCTCTGATCGCATCAGGATCGGCCGACAGCGCCTTCGGGTCGACCGTCACCTTCTCGAATTCGCAGCGCGCGAACCGCTCCCGCTCGGCGAACGGCACTGTCGCATCGATGCCGAGCTTGGCGCGAATGCCGTTCGTCCCGGCTCGGATGTATTCATGCCCGCGCGCCGCCGGCATCACAATCAGGTCGCGCGAGGCTTCCATCCGGGTGGCGAGCGCATATTCCACGTCGTGCGGATCGCGGATGTCGATGTCGTCGTCGACCACGATGACGAGGTCGAGGTCCTTGAGCGCGCCGAACGAGGCGAAGATCGCGTTCCGCTGCAGCCCGTCGTGCTGGGGCGTCGCCTTCTTCACCTGCACGATGGCGTGGAAGCGGTGCAGGCCGCCGGCCGTCATCTCGGCGTCGGTGACGATCGGCACCGCCGCCTGCAGCACCTTGAGCAGGCTCGCCTCCAGCACGTATTTGCGCAGCATGATGGTTTCGCGGCCATAGCCGTTGATGGCGTGGTAGATCGGCCGGTCGCGATGCGTCACGGCGGTGACCTCGAACACCGGCGCTTCGGCTGCGGGCGAGAGGTAGCCGACGAACTCGCCGAACGGGCCTTCGGTCACGGTCTCGTCGATGCGCATGCGGCCTTCCAGCACGATCTCGGTCTCGGCCGGCACGATCAGGTCCTGCGAGATAGCCTTCACCACCTCCAGCGGCCGGCCACGCAGGCCGCCCGCGACCGCAAGTTCGTCGGCGTGTTCGGGCATCTGCGAGCCCATGGTGGCGGCGGTGTAGTGCAGCGCGATGTCGGAGCCGATGCAGACCGCGACCGGCAGATGCTCGCCCTTCTTCTTGGCGCGCTCGAACGCCGCCCGCAGATGGCGGCCGAAGTCGAGCTTCACGCCGGTCCGGTTGGGACCGGTGATCTGCAGCCGGTGGTACGAGGCATTGTAGGTGCCGGTGTCGGGATCGCGTACGATCACCACGCCGGCGGTGAGAAAGCGCCCGGCGTCTGCCGCCGTGTGGTGGAGCGCCGGCAGCATGCGGGCAAGGTCGATGTCCTTGGTGTGGACGTGCTGCTGCGCCGGCGCGCGCTCGACCAGCACCGGCGGTTTGGGATCGCCCATGGCGCGGCCGACGAATTCGCGAATGCCGTTGAAGTCGATGCCGAAAGCGGCCTCGCAGTTCTCCTGGCAGGACAGCAGGTTTCCGACCACCGGCGTGTCGTAGCCGTCGACCTTGCTGAACAGCACGGCAGGGCCGCCGTCGAGCTTCTTCATGATCGCCGCAACCTCGAGGTGCGGATCGACCGGCGCCGTATACTCCTGCAACCGGCCCCGCTCGGCCATGCGCGCCAGCGCGGAGCGGAAGCGGGTGTCGAGGACGCCGTAGTTCGACATGTCGGACCTTTCTGCGGGCGCAACCGGCCGGCGCGGCTACCGAGTTGCAAACTAGCGCGAAGCATGGGAATGGCAAACCGCCCGCCTCACAGGGGAGCTTCATGACCAAAGCGGTTCTCGGCATCATCGGCGGCTCCGGCATCTACGACCTGCCGGGGCTGGAGAAGGTCAAGCACAAGAAGATCAAGAGCCCGTGGGGTGAGCCGTCGGCGGCGCTGCGGGTCGGCGAGATCGCCGGCACGCCGGTGGTGTTCCTGTCGCGCCACGACAAGGGGCATCGGCTGTCGCCGTCCGACATCAACTACCGCGCCAATATCGACGTGCTCAAGCGTGCGGGCGTGACCGACCTGGTGTCGCTCTCGGCCTGCGGCTCGTTCAAGCAGGAGCTGCCGCCCGGCACCTTCGTGCTGATCGACCAGTTCGTCGACCGCACCCACAAGCGCGAGAGCTCGTTCTTCGGCAAGGGCTGCGTCGCCCACGTCTCGATGGCGCATCCGGTGTCGCCGCGCCTGCAGGACCGGATCGCGGCCGCGGCCGGCAACGAGGGCATCGCGATCGCGCGCGGCGGCACCTACGTGTGCATGGAGGGGCCGCAGTTCTCCACCTATGCCGAGAGCATGACCTACAAGGGGCTCGGCTATTCGGTGATCGGCATGACCAACATGCCGGAGGCGAAGCTCGCCCGCGAGGCCGAGATTTGCTACGCGACCGTCGCCATGGTGACGGACTTCGACTGCTGGCATCCCGACCACGACGCGGTGACCGTGCAGGACATCATCAAGGTGCTGCTGGAGAACGCCGAGAAGGCGAAGGCGCTGGTTGCGCGCCTTGCCAAGGATTTTCCGCGCGAGCACGAACCGTGCCCCATCGGCTCCGACCGTGCGCTCGACACCGCGCTGATCACTGCGCCCGAGGCGCGCGACAAGCGGCTCCTGAAGAAGCTCGACGCGGTGGCGGGCAGGGTGCTGAAACCGAGGAAGAAGCGGAGCTGATATACCCGCCTGCGCGCAGCGATTGTTTGACACCTCGCTCCCGCTTGCCACAATGGCGCAAAGTGGCCGAAGCGCCCGGGAGGAAACATGAAGACGATCTTCGCCGCGCCGCTCGTGGCGGCGCTGCTCGCCATTCCCGCACAAGCCGAAACGCTCGATCAGCTCTACGCCAAGGCGAAGAGCGAAGGCGCGCTCAACATCTACGGCGGCGGGCCGGCGCGGCTCTATGAAGGCTGGGTGAAGGAATACGAGGCCAAGTTCCCCGGCATCAAGGTGGTCATCACCGGCGGCTATGCCGGCGGGCTGGCGCCGAAGATCGACAAGGAGATCGCGGCGAAGAAGGTCGAGGTCGACTTCGTCACCTTCCAGGCGGTGCAGGAATTCATCCGCTGGAAGCGCGAGGGCGTGCTGCTGCCGTTCAAGATGGACGGCTTCGACGCGATGGACGCGCGTTTCCGCGATGGCGACGGCGCGTTCACGCCGATCGGCGTGTTCGCGATCGCGCCGGCCTACAATTCCAAGCTCGTCAGCGCGCAGGACGCGCCGCGCTCGGCGCGCGATTTCCTGAAACCGCAATACCGCGGCAAGCTGATCACCGCCTATCCGGCCGACGACGACGCCACGCTCTACGCCTTCCACACCATCGTGAAGAAATACGGCTGGATCGTACATGGACGACTACATGAAGCAGGAGCCGAAGTTCATCCAGGGCCATCTCGGCGTGGTGCGCAGCGTCGCTGGCGGCGACAGCGTGGCGACCTTCGACATGATGCTGCACCATACGATGGTGGAGAAGAGCGAGGGCAAGCCGATCGAGGTGGCGTTCCCGGCGGAGGATCCGATCCCGATCTGGGGCCAGCTCGGCGCCATCTTCAAGGACGCGCCGCATCCCAACGCCGCCAAGCTCTACCTGCAATGGTACATGGCCAGGGAGCAGCAGGCGCGCATCGGCACCTGGTCGGCGCGCAGCGACGTGGCGCCGCCGTTCGGCCTCAAGCCGATCTTCGACTACAAGGTCGCCAACGATCTCGCCGACATCGTCACCAGGCCCGAGGTGCTGGCCGACCTGCGCAAGCGCTACGAGCACTACACCGGCGAGATCAAGAACCGTGGCGGGATCAAATGACAATGAACATGGCTATGGTTTCCTCGACGCGAAATCTGCTGGCCGTTGCCGCGCTGGTGTGCTGCGCACCGGTCGCCGCCCAGGCCCAAACCACGCTGCGCGTGCCGGTGGTCTCCCGCACCGTCTTCTACATGCCGGCCTGGACCGCCGAGAAGCAGGGCTTCTTCAAGCAGGAAGGCCTCGACGTGAAGATCGAGGTCTATGACGGCTCGGACAAGATCTTCCACGATCTGCACGCCGGCACCCACCAGATCGGCGTCGCCTCGATCGAGAGCGTGATCGCCGAATCCTACAAGGGCGGCAGCCTGCGCATCGTCGCCGGGATCGCCAAGCGCCCGCCGCACTTCATCATCGCGCAGCCGGAGATCA
Source organism: uncultured Alphaproteobacteria bacterium (assembly GCA_963749815.1). Classification (GTDB taxonomy): domain Bacteria; phylum Pseudomonadota; class Alphaproteobacteria; order Rhizobiales; family Xanthobacteraceae; genus VAZQ01. Next base: position 32,207 of record CAVVON010000016.1, read on the forward strand.
AGACGCTCGCCGACCTCAAGGGCAAGAAGATCGGCGTGGTGTCGATGCACGAGGGCACCACCTTCTTCATCGCCGACATCGCCAAGGCCGGCGGCTTCAAGCTCGGGGACGTGACGGTCGAGGCGGTCGGCGGCTCGCCGACGCGGGCGCGGCTGCTGCGCGAGCGCAAGATCGACGCCGGCCTGCAGCCTTATCCGCTGAGCTACGAGGCCGAAGCGCAAGGCTTCACCAATCTCGGCGCGATGGCGAAGCTCGTGCCGGACTACCAGTTCGTCTCGGTGATGGTCGATCAGTCCTGGGCCAACGCCAACCGCAAGGCGCTGACGGGCTTCCTGCGGGCGATGCGGCGCGGCACCGAGTACATGTTCGCGCAACCTCGACGAATCGACCGAGCTTGGCGGTCAAGGAACTGCGCACGACGCCGGCGTTCGCCCGCCGCGCGCTCGAGGATACCGCCAGCATGGACGTCATGTCGCGCGATCTGTCGCTCGCCGATGCCAGCATGCGCCGCGTGTTCGACATCATGCTGCAGGCCGGCGCGCTGCCGGCCGGGACGCCGTACGAGCCGGCGAGGTTCGTCGATGAGAGCTTCCTGAACGAGAGCCGGAAGTAGCCTTGTTGCGGCGTTACGTCAGCCGCTTCTGAATCTCCCGCGCCGCCACGGTGCCGCTCGCGACCGCGGTGGCGACGCAAGGATGCGCCGGATTGGCGACGTCGCCGACCGCGAATACGCCGGGGCATGACGTTTCCTGGTTGCGGTCGACGATCAGGTAGCCGTCGGCGTTTTTTCCAAGGTTCAGGTCCGCAAGCCATTCTGCGCTCGTGTTCGGCCGGTAGCCGAACAGCAGCACCACCTGGTCCGCCTCCAATTGCGTGCCGTCGCTCAGCCGCAAAGCGATCCGGCTGCCTGCGTCCTCCAGCGCTTCGACTGTACAATCCGCCCGCACGGTCAGCGCGGCCGCGCACCCGTTCGATCAGGCGCGTTTGTGCGCGTGGTGTCTTGTCGCGCATCAGGATCGTCACCGCGATGCCGCGTTCGAGCAGGATGTGCGCCACGTCGAAGGCGTTGTCGCCGCCGCCCACGATCGCGACATGCGGTCCCAGTGCCGCGCCGGGCTCGCCGATCGCGGCCGGCCCGACGAGGACGCGTCCGCGCGCGGCCAGCGTCTTCGCATTCGGAGTGCGGGCGAGCCAGTCCTCGCCGCGAAACTCGGTCCCGGTCGCGAGCACCAGCGCGCGCCCGGCCAGCGTCCGCGGCGTGCCGCCGGCTGCGACCTCCAGCGTGAAGCCTCCGTCGGTTCCGCGCGCCAGCCGTTGCGGCGTCGCATCGAGCCATGTCTCCACGCCGGTCTGCGCAATGTGCCGCGCGAACGCCTCGGCGTGCTCGCGCGCCAGTGCGCCCGGCCAGCCGAGCAGCCACGGATTGGGAAACGGGTTGCGCCGCGCCATGCCGCCGAGCGCCGGCGCCCGCTCGACGATGACCGGGCGCAGCCCGTAATTGGCGAGCCAGAGCGCGCAGGACATGCCCGCCGGTCCACCGCCGATGATCGGCACGATCGGGGAGGGGGCCATGTCGGGAGGTCCGTTAACCGGGTATTTCGCCGCCGCGAAGGAAGGTTGCGCGTGGCGTCATGGTTCGCCAGAGTGGGCCCGATTTGCAAGCGCACTCTCACTCGAGAACCCTATGGTCAGTCCCCAGTTCGAGCACGATCTCAAGGCGTCGGTCCGCGCCATCCCGGACTATCCCAAGCCCGGCATCATCTTTCGCGACATCACCACGCTGCTCGGCAACGCGCGCGCGTTCCGCCGCGCGGTCGACGAACTGGTGCAGCCCTGGGCCGGCTCCAAGATCGACAAGGTCGCCGGCATCGAGGCGCGCGGCTTCATCATCGGCGGGGCGGTCGCGCACCAGGTTTCGGCGGGCTTCGTGCCGATCCGCAAGAAGGGCAAGCTGCCGCACAAGCGGGTGTCGATCGCTTATTCCCTGGAGTACGGCCTCGACGAGATGGAGATGCACGCGGACGCAGTCGAGAAGGGCGACCGGGTGATCGTGGTCGACGACCTGATCGCGACCGGCGGCACCGCCGAGGGCGCCGTGAAGCTATTGCGGCAGCTCGGCGCCGAGGTGCTGGCGGCCTGCTTCATCATCGACCTGCCCGACCTCGGCGGCGCCGACAAGCTGCGCAAGCTCGACGTGCCGGTGCGCACGCTGATCACTTTCGAAGGGCACTGAGCGCCGCCTGCAGCCGCTCCGGCTCGACCGCGATCTCCACTCCGGCGCGCTCCTGCTGCAGCAGCATGAAGGCGCGCGAGTCGCGCTCGCCCCAGCCGCGGTTCATCGCTTCGGTCATTTCGGCCAGCACCAGGTTGCACAGCCGCATCGGCAGGCCGAGCTCGCGGCCGAGCGTATTGGCGAGCGCCACGTCCTTGTGGGCGAGCCGCAGCGCGAACGCCGGCGGATCGTATTTGCCGGGCAGGAACTGGTCGGGGAGCGAGTCGAAGGTGAGGCGCCGTCCCGCCGCGCCCTGCCGCACCGCCTGCCAGAGCGCCAGCGGCTCGACGCCGGCCTTCACGCCCAAGGCTGAACGTCTCGGCGAGCGCGCACACCACCGCGTAGCTCGACATGTTGTGCACCAGCTTGGCGACGGTGGCGCTGCCGATCCCGCCGATATAGGCGGCCTGGTCGCCGATCGCGTCGAGGATCGGCTTGCACTCGGCGAACGTCGTTTTCGTCGCCGCCGACCCAGATCGCGAGCTTGCGGGTCTTGGCCCCGGCCGGGCCGCCGCTGACCGGCGCGTCGAGCATGTGCGCGCCCTTGTCGGCGAAGGCCTTCGCAAGCTTGGTCACGACCGCGGGCGAATTGGTCGAGAGATCGAAATAGGCGGCGCCGGGCTTGATCCCGCTCAGGAGGCCGTCGGGCCCGAGCGCCACGCTCTCGACGTCGCTCGGCACCGGCAGCGAGGTGAAGATCACGTCGGCTTCGCCGGCGAGGGCGCGCGGCGTGTCGGCCCAGGTGGCGCCGGCCTTGAGATGCGCCTCGGCGCGCTGGCGGCCAAGGTCGTGCACGATCAGCTTGTAGCCGGCGGCCTGCAGATTGGCCGCCATGTGCGCGCCCATCGTGCCCAAACCGATGAAGCCGACGCGCAGTTTGTCCTTTGCGGGGATCGCCATTCTGAAATCCTCCCTGCGCGCGGTTGACCCGCTGCGCTTGCTATAGTTTGACGCCCGGCAGCGCCGTGCGCAATTTCTCCAGGAGCAGCCGCAACTCCAGCTCGCGGAATTCCAGGAACGTGCGCCGGGTCCAGGTGCGCAGCTCGAATGCGCTGCCCATCGGCAGCCCCATCGGGAGATTGTTGTGCAACTCCGTGAACGAGCAGCGCGAGCGGTCGGCTGCGTATTTGAGCGATGACGCCAGGATCGGAATGCGCAGCGGCACGGACGCGGCCCGCTCGAACGGGTAGCGGTGGCGGAACTGGCCGCCCTTGGTGATCGCCTCGTTGAACACCGGCACCACCAGCGCGCCCGGAAAGCGCTGCTGCAGCTTGGTATAGGCCGCGATCGAGGCCGGCAGCTCGTCGGCGGCGAACAGGACGGTCGGCTCGATGCCGCGCCGGCTGCATTCGGCGACGAAGCCGATCTCCTCCATGATGGTCAGGAACCGCCCGTAGGCGGGCGAGCCCAGGTCGACCACCTTGGCGATGCCGTCGTCGAGGATGAGCCGGTCGAACAGCGCCATCTCGCCCCGGATGTCGGCGATGGTGGCGGCAACGGCGACGTCAGGCAGATGATCCGTGAGCCGCTCGCCGTCGCTGTCGACGTCGAAGGCGCGCACGCTGCCGCCGTCGAGCCGGAGAAAGTCGGTGAGCAGCCGGGCGAGAAAGGTCTTGCCGACCTGCGGGCGTGGCGACGCCACGATATAGATCGGCGTGCGCGGGCGTGCGAGCACGGGCGTTTCGCCGGCGCCATCGCGCCACGCTTCGTCGCGGACGGCCGCCAGTGCTTTTCGGCTGTCGGTCGTCGGCACGGTGCGTTCCCCAACACGCAAATGCGATACGGCGCAACGCACGGCGTTCAACCGCGGTTCGGTCTCCCAGCCAAGATGCGGGCGGCGGCTACGCGACGCCGCGCGTCGGCGGTTTCTGCTGCACCGTGTTCGCCTGCGCGCGCGCAGCGACCAGATCGGTGAGCAAAATGCGGTCGTACTCGGCCCAGACATTGCCGAGCCAGTGGCGGACGTAGCCGCGCAGCACGAACGAATACGAGGCCGGGTCGCCGCCCTGCTTCTTGTTGGCGATGAAGCTCAGATAGGGCACCGCGGCCAGTTCGACCTGCTCGGTCGCCATCTCGTTGAGCTTCGGGATGGTGATCTCGACCGCGTCCTTGATCTTGTTGAAGTAGGAGGCGTGCGTGCTCTCGTCCCACTGGAAGAAGTGGGTGTTGTTGATGAAGTTCTTCACCAGGAAGTACTTGGCGTCGCCGAGATAGGCGGCGGTCTCGGCGATCTCGTCGAGCGAGGCGATCGAGGGTCCGAGGATGTGGAACACCGCGAAGGTGATCTGTCCCTTCTTGGCCGCCTCGATGAAGCCGATGTCGCGCAGCGCCTTGAGGGTGGGCGACATCAGGCCGGCACGCACGTCGATCAGCGTGACCGAGGCTTCGGCGGAATTGAGCGTGTCGAAGATCTTCATCTGGTCCGGGACCAGGCTCATGTCGACGACGTCGGTGATGTCGGGGTGGAACCGCTTGAGCGTGCCGCGCGGCGACTCGGTGTCGAAGGCGCGGGTCGGCACCTGATGGGCGGTGAAGTAGTCGAGCAGCGTGCGGGCGACCGTGGTCTTGCCGACCCCGCCCTTGTCCGCTCCGACGATAATGACTGCCGGCTTTGCCATGACGAATTTCCCCGAATCAACGGACGGCCCGTAACCGAGCCTTCGGCCGAACCATGACAGAACGGGGGCAAAGACACATTACGCCCGGGGGGAGTTCTACACACTTATCCACAGGGCGCCCGGGAGCTCCCGATAGAGGGAGCGAGCTACTTCCGCGGTCCCCAGGGTCCCGGAATGATCGGGCCAGCGGCCTGTCCGCCCAGTTCGATTGGCGGCTGCGGCGGCAGGAACGGCTTGTCGCCGGAGGGTTGCTCGCCGGAACTGCCCCAGGGGCCGGCCGGCGCCGCCTCGTCCTGGCTCGCTTCCTCGCCCCGGTCCTCGCCCTGCTGCAAATCCGGCAGCGCGATCGGTCCCGGATCGTGGCCGCCCATGAGCTTGACGATGGTGCCGACGCGCGCGTCGATCGACGGGTGGGTGTCGAACAGGTTGGAGAAGCCGACCCGCGGATTGTCGACGCACATCTCCATCACCGCCGAATTGGCGTGCGCGAGTTCGCCGCGCCCCTCGATCTTGCGCAGCGCCGAGATCATGGCGTCCGGGTTCTTGGTGAGCTCGACTGAGCCCGCGTCGGCGAGGTATTCGCGCTGACGCGACAGCGCAAACCGGATCACGATCGACAGGATCCAGGCCACCACGACCAGCGCCACCGCGATCAGCGATGGCGATGGCGATGCCGCCGCCCTTCTTGCCGCCGCCGCTGCTGCGGACGCGAAAGCCGCCCTGGAACACCAGCCGGAACATCAGCTCGGCGAAGAACGAGACCACGCCCGCGATGATCACCGCGATCACCAGCATGCGCACGTCGCCGTTGCGGATGTGGGTGAGCTCGTGGCCGAGCACGGCCTCGACTTCGTTGTCGTCGAGCCGGTCGAGCAGGCCTTGCGTCACCGTGATCGAGTACTGCTTGTCGTTCATGCCGGTGGCGAAGGCATTGAGCGAGGGATCGTCGATCACCTTGAGCTTCGGCGTGGTGATGCCGCGCGAGATGCAGAGGTTCTCCAGCAGCGTGTAGAGCCGCGGCTCTTCCTGGCGGGTGACTTCGCGGCCGCCGGTGACGGCGTCGATCATCTTCTGGTGGAATTTGTAGGCGATCCAGATCCACAGCGCCGTGCCGATGGTCGCAAACGGAGCGCCGTAGATCGCGTCGGTCAGCGCGCGCCGCATCAGCACGTCGATCGGCGCGTCGGTGGTCAAGGCTTCGCCCACCAGCGCGCCGGCATAGACCAGCACATAGACCAGGAAGAACAGCCCGATCAGCAGCACGACCGAACGGCGCTTGTTCGACTGGATGTGGGTGTAGAGCCCGTAGGCGGCCATTGGCGAACCTGGGTTACCGGCTCGTCATTCCGGGTTTCGCCGAAGGCGCGAGCCCGGAATCCATCACCACGGCTGCGGAGTATGGATTCCGGGCCCGCGGGCTTCGCCCGCGTCCCGGAATGACGCTGCTCAGAACTTCACCTGCGGCGCCTGCTCGAGCACCTTGCGCTCCTCCGTACCGACGTCGAAGAACTGCTGCTGGGTGAAGCCGAACATCCCGGCGAACAGCGCTGCCGGGAACTGCTGGATGCCGGTGTTGAATTCCTGGACGGCGTTGTTGAAGAAGCGCCGCGCGGCCGCGATCTTATCCTCGATATCGCGCAGCTGGTTCTGCAGCTGCAGGAAGTTCTGGTTGGCCTTGAGGTCGGGATAGGACTTCGCTCAACGCGAACAGCTGGCGCAGCGCCCCGCTGAGCTGGTTCTCGGCCGCCGCCTGCGCCGCCACGCCGCCGCTCTGCGCGGTGATCGCCGCGTTGCGCGCCTGCACGACCGCTTCGAGCGTGCCGCGTTCGTGACCGGCATAGCCCTTCACGGCCTCCACCAGATTGGGGATCAGGTCGTGGCGCTGCTTGGTCTGCACGTCGATGTCGGAGAAGGCCTGGTTGACGCGCTGCCGCATGGCAACGAGGCCGTTGTAGACCGTAATGATCCAGATCACGAGCACGACGATCACGCCGATCACGATCCAGGCGGTGGTGGACATGGAGGCGGCTCCTCGGAAGGTTTGTGGTTGGTGCGGTTCAATCTATGGTGTGGAAGGGCCTGAGGGAAGCGGCCGAAACAGGGCTGCGGTAAGGCCGGAAGGGGATGCCATCGCATGCAGGGCAAGATCGCGCTCGAAGAGCACTTCGCCATCGACGATACCGTGATGGATTCCAAGGGTTATTTCCCGGACGCGGTCTGGCAGGAAGTGCGCGCCCGGGTGCTCGACCTGCACGACCGGCGGCTGCGGCTGATGGACGAGCACGGCATCGAGATGATGCTGTTGTCGCTCAATGCGCCGGCGGTGCAGGCGATCCCCGATCCCAAGCGCGCCACCGAGCTGGCGCGCAAAGCCAACGACTATCTGGCCGAGCAGGTGGCCAAGCGCCCGACGCGCTTCCAGGGACTTGCGGCGCTGGCGATGCAGGACCCGGACGGGGCGGCGCGGGAGCTCGAGCGCTGCGTCAAGGAGCTGGGCTTCAAGGGTGCGCTGGTCAACGGCTTCTCACAGGTCGGCGACGCCGCGACGACGGTCTACTACGACCTCAAGCAGTTCTGGCCGTTCTGGCAGGTGGTCGAAGCGCTCGACGTGCCGTTCTACCTGCACCCGCGCAATCCGCTGCCGCGCGATGCCAAGATCTACGAGGGCCACGACTGGCTGCTGGGACCGATCTGGGCGTTCGGGCAGGAGACCGCGGTGCATGCGCTGCGCTTGATGGGCTCGGGCCTGTTCGACCAGTATCCGAAGCTTTCGATCATCCTTGGCCACATGGGGGAGGGGCTGCCGTTCAGCATGTGGCGGGTCGATCACACCAACGGCTGGATCCCGAACCGGCATTTTCTGCGGCCGTGCAAGAAGAACATCGCCGACTACTTCAACGCCAACTTCTACGTGACCACGTCGGGCAATTTCCGCACGCAGGCGCTGATCAACGCGATGAGCGAGCTCGGCTCCGACCGCATCATGTTCTCGACCGACTGGCCGTTCGAGAACATCGATCACGCGGCGGTCTGGTTCGATGCCGCGAGCATCAGCGAGAACGATCGCGTCAAGATCGGCCGCAGCAACGCGGTCAAGCTGTTCAAGCTGGATATGAAATGAAGATGCGGCAAGCGCGGCGAGCGCTGCGCGAGGCAGCGAGGCGGCTAGCTCGCCTCGCGCAGCTTCACCGCGCCTTCGAGATCGACCGAGACCAGCTGCGAGATGCCGCGCTCGGCCATGGTGACGCCGTAGAGCCGGTTCATCCGCGCCATGGTGATCGGATTGTGCGTGATGATGACGAAGCGGGTGTCGGTCGACCGCGTCATCTCGTCGAGCAGGTCGCAGAAGCGCTCGATGTTGTGATCGTCGAGCGGCGCGTCGACCTCGTCCAGCACGCAGATCGGCGCCGGATTGGTGAGGAACACCGCGAAGATCAGCGCGAGCGCGGTCAGCGCCTGCTCGCCGCCGGAGAGCAGCGACAGCGTCGCGGGCTTCTTGCCGGGCGGCTTGGCGATGATTTCGAGGCCGGCTTCCAGCGGGTCGTCGCTCTCGATCAGCTGCAGCTCGGCGGTGCCGCCGCCGAACAGCTCGGTGAACAGATGCTTGAAGTGGTTGTTGACCACCTCGAACGAGCCGAGCAGCCGCTCGCGCGCCTCGCGGTTGAGGCTCTGGATGCCCAGGCGCAGCCGCTTGATCGCCTCGACCAGGTCGTCGCGCTCCGTGACCAGCCCGTCGTGCTGGGCCTCGACCTCGCGCAGTTCTTCCTCGGCGCGCAGGTTGACGGCGCCGAGCCGCTCGCGCTCGCGCCGCAGCCGCTCGAGCGTCGCCTCGACCTCGGCGACGTCGGGCAGCGGCTGCTCCGGCTCGAGCGCCGGCGAGATTGGCGGCCTCGGCCGGCTCGACTTCCAGCATCTCGCGGATCTCGTGGCCGAGATCGCTGAGGCGCCGCCTGGCCGCCCTCGAACCGCTCCTCGGCGCGCGCTGCCTCTTCGCGCGCCGCGCCCATCGCCTCGAGCGCGGCGCGGGCGTCGCGGTCGGCGGCGGCAAGCGCGTTCTCGGCTTCGGCCAGCCGATCCGCGGCGGCGCGGCGCGCTGCTTCCGCGGTCTCGATCTCGCCGATCAGGGCGCTGCGCTGTCTCGGCGAAGAGCGCGCGGCGCGTCGTCGAGGCGTCGCGCGCTCGGTCTTGGCCTCCTCGGCGCGCGTTTCGAGCGTGCCGATCTGCGAGATCGCGCTCGTCGCGGCGCGTCGTCCAGCCCTCGCGGTCGCCGGCGATCGCCGCCAGCCGCCGCATCGCCAGCTCGGCCTCGCGCGCCAGCGCCTGCGCCTCGGCGCGCACCTCGGCGAGCTTGACGCGATGCTCCTCGATCGTCGCCGCGCACGGCCGCAAGCTCGGTCTCGATCGTCGACCGCCGGCGGCAGGTCGGCGAGCGTGCGCGCCGCTTCGCCGCGGGCGGCGGTTGCCTCGTCACGGCTCGCGCTGAGCCGCGCCTTCGCTTCCGCCAGCGCCGAGCGCCGCGCGGCGTCGCGGCTCATCTCGCGCTCGGCGTCGGCATGGCGGTCGCGCGCCGCATCGGCCTCGCGCTGCAATTCGCGCCAGCGCTCGCGCGCGGCGGTCTCGGCCTCGGTGGCGGCCGCGACCTCGGCTTCGGCTGCGTCGACGATCGCCTGCTTGGCCTCGACCTCGGCGCGCACCGCCTGCAGCTCGGCCTCGATGTCGGCGAGGCGGTTCTTGCCGGCGAGCCGGCGCGCCGCGCCGGTCGGCGCATTGGCGGCGACCGAGAAACCGTCCCAGCGCCACAGATCGCCCTCGCGCGACACCAGCCGCTGGCCGGGCTTGCAGCGAGCTTGACGAAGCGCGCGGCGTCGGCGCGCTCGATGACGCCGATCTGCGCGAGGCGCCGCGCCAGTTCCTTCGGCGCCGTGCACGTGATTGGCGCAGCGGCTCGACGCCCTCCGGCAGCGCCGGATCGGACGGCTCGATCGCGGCGCCCGCCCAGCGCATCGGCGCGGACGGATCGACCGGCGCTTCGAGATCGTCGCCGAGCGCCGCGCCGAGCGCGGCCTCGTAGCCCTTCTCGACCGTGAGATCGTCGATCACCGCCGGCCACAGATTCTTGGTGTCGACGTGCAGCAGCTTGGCCAGCGTCTTGGCTTCGGTGTCGAGGCGCTGCACGCGCCGCTCGGCCTCGGCGAGCGGCTGCGCGCCACGTCGAGCGCCTGGCGGGCGGCGGAATGCGCGGCCTCGGCGCGCAGCGCGGTCGCTTCGGCCTCGGCGACCGCGCGCTGCGCGGCCTCGACCGCCTGGCGAGCGCCGGCGAGATCGGGGCGGCCTGCGGCATTGGCGTCGAGCTCGCGCAAGCTCGGCCTCGACCGCGGCGATCTCATCGCGTCAAGCCGCGTCGACGCGCTCGCCGTGCTCGCGCGCCGCATGGTCGAGCTGATTGCGCCGCGCGGTGAGGTCGGCGAGCGCGCCGGTCAGCTCGCCGAACGTCTTCTCGGCTGCAGCCAGCGCCGCATCGGCTTCGGCCACGCGCGCTCGTCGACGCCGGCGCGCTTGCCGGCATTGGCCTCGGCGTCCTGCTCGAGCGCGGCTTCCTCGGCAGCCAAGCCGCGCCAGCGCCTCCTCGGCGTCGGCGGCGAGCCGCCGCTCGCGCTCGATGTCGTCGTCGAGCTGAACGAGCCGCGGTCGAGCTCGGCCATGCGCTCCCTGGCGCGCGCCTCCTCGCGCTCGAGCGTCTCGCGGGCGATGACGAGGCGCTGCAGCGCGGCGGCGGCGCGCGCTTCGGCGTCGCGCAGCGCCGGCAGCTCGGCGGCGATCAGCGCCTGCCGCTTGGACGCTTCCGCCTGCTCGCCGGTGCGCTCGGCGACCACGCGGACGGCCTGATCCTTGGCGTGCTCGGCTTCGGCCAGTTCGGCATTGGCGGCGACCCAGCGCAGATGGAACAGCGTCGCCTCGGCCTTGCGCACCTGGCCCGCGACGTCGCGGTAGCGCACCGCCTGCCGCGCCTGGCGCTTCAGCGCGTCCATCTGCGCGGCGAGCTGGTCGATGACGTCTTCGAGCCGCAGCAGGTTCTGCTCGGCGGCGCGCAGCCGCAGCTCCGCCTCGTGGCGGCGCGCATGCAGGCCGGAAATGCCGGCGGCCTCTTCCAGCACGCGGCGGCGCTGCTCGGGCTTGGCCTGGATGATCTCGCCGATGCGGCCCTGATGCACCAGCGCGGGCGAGCGCGAGCCGGTCGAGGCGTCGGCGAACAGGATCTGCACGTCGCGGGCGCGCACCTCGCGGCCGTTGATGCGATAGGTCGAGCCCTTGTCGCGCTCGATCCGGCGCGACACGTCGAGCGTCTTCGTGGTCGTTGAACTGCGCCGGCGCCTTGCGCTCGGAATTGTCGATGTGCATCGCGACTTCGGCGTTGTTGCGCGCCGGCCGGCTGTTGGTGCCGGCGAAGATCACGTCGTCCATGTCGGCGGCGCGCATGCGACTTGTGCGAGGTCTCGCCCATGACCCAGCGCAGCGCCTCGACCAGGTTGGACTTGCCGCAGCCGTTCGGCCCGACCACGCCGGTGAGCCCCGGCTCGATCAGGAAATCGGTCGGCTCGACGAAGGACTTGAAGCCGAGCAGGCGCAGCCGCGTGAGCTTCATGCCAGCGCAAGTCCAAGTGGCGCCGGGCCGGCCTGAGGCGAATCGCTGCAGAGCGTCGGCCCAGCAGGCTGGGTCGAGTGGTGAATCGAGGCATACCGCATCGGCGCGGACAATGAATCGGCGGTCGTGATTCCGCAACAGAAAGAACGCGTTGCCCGGTGAGGGGCTGATTCCCCCGGTATGTTCCGGCGGCCCGGCGCGCCCGCCCCCGGAAGCCGAAAAACCCTTGTCAGCTCTTGAGATAGGGCTCGATCTCCTTGCTCAATTCGTCGATCGAGAGGGCGCCCGGAAGCTTCTTGCCGTTGATGAAGAAGGTCGGCGTCGAATTGACCTCGAACTTCTGGGCGCCGCGGCTGCGGACCTCCTCGATGCCGTCGAGGACCTTCTGATTCGCCAGGCAGGCGTCGAACGCTTCCTGGGTGAAGCCGGCCTGCTTGGCGATCGCCAGCAGCGGCTCGAGCGGCTTCTGCACCACCCAGTCCTTCTGCTGGGCGAACAGCACCTCGATCATCGGGAAATACTTGTCGTCGCCGGCGCAGCGCGCCAGCATGAAGCCGGCCGCCGCCAGCGGATCGAGCGGGAATTCGCGGAAGATGAAGCGCACCTTGCCGGTGTCGATGTAGCGCTTCTTCAGTTCCGGATAGGTCGTCTCGTGGAAATGGGCGCAGTGCGGGCAGGTCATCGAGGCATATTCGATGATCGTGACCGGGGCGTCGGCGTTGCCCAGCACCATGCTCGCCGAGCGGGCCCGGCGCCATCAGGTCGCCCATCGCCGCATCGCCCGCTCCGGGCGGGGTTTGCGCCTGGGCGGGCTGCACGAAGGCGGGGGTGCCGCGGCCCCACTTGAAATAGCCGCCAATGGCTACGATCGCGACCGCGGCCGTGCCGATCAGCAGATTCCGGCGGGAAATGCCGGCCGAACCGGTCGTAGAGGTCGCTTCCTGGGGCTTGTCCATAACTCACCGTGCCGTTGCGAGGGCGCTGATCCTGGCCGCTAGCATGAGATGGGAATTGTGGCAAACGCACGCCAGTCCCGGCAGGACCGGCGCGGACGTCACGCCTGTTTGATCGCCGCGCCGAGCCGCGCCAGCGCGTCACGCAGCTTCTCGTCCTCGATTTCCGGCAGTGTCGCGGCGATCCGGGCCGCCGCCGCCGGATCGGGCTTGGGCACGGGCTTGGGCCCGCTGCGGCGCAGCGGCGCCTGCCGCAGCCGCAGCCCGTCCGACCGCCTGCCAGCCGAAGAACCGGTTGACCCGCTCGAGGATCACCCCGGACAGGTGCTGGATTTCGATCGCCGCCGGGCCCTCGACCCGCAGCACCAAGCGTCCCGGGCTCGGCGGGCTTGCCCTCGAACGGGCGCGGCCACTGGATCTTCTCCGGCTGCGAATGGGCGGCGATCTCCGGCCCGACGATCTCGGTCCAGCGGGTGACCAGTTCGGTCGAGGCGAAGCCCTGCTTGGCGAAGACGTCGCCCAGCGTCTTGCCGAGAATGTCGGCGAGCGGGCGGGCGCGCGAGCGGCCGGGCTTGTTCATGTGCGGAGGGCTCTGCCATCGATCGAGCCATGACGCTAGCAGGCGCCCGACGATCGCGGAAGCAGCCGCAGCCGCGCGCAGCCGGAGGCGGCCGCGCTGCTCGCCTGGTACGACCGCCACCGCCGCAAGCTGCCGTGGCGCGCGCTGCGCGGCGAGACCGCCGATCCTTATCGCGTCTGGCTGTCCGAGATCATGCTGCAGCAGACCACCGTGAAGGCGGTCGCGCCCTATTTTCTCCGCTTCGTCGCGCGCTGGCCGGATGTGCACGCGCTCGCGGCCGCGCCGCTCGACGACGTGCTGAGGCTGTGGGCCGGGCTCGGCTACTACGCGCGCGCGCGCAATCTGCACGCCTGCGCGCAGGCCGTGGCCGCGCAACACGGCGGACGCTTTCCGCAAACCGAAGACGGAGCTTGCCGCGCTTCCCGGCATCGGCCGCTACACCGCGGCGGCGATCGCGGCGATCGCGTTCGACGCGCCGGGCCGCGGCGGTCGACGGCAATGTCGAGCGGGTGGTGGCGCGGCTGTTTGCGGTCGAGGAGCAATTGCCGGCCGCCAAGCCGAAACCATTCGCGGCTTCGCCCAGTCGCTGATGCCGGATCGCCGCGCCGGCGATTTCGCCCAGGCCATGATGGATCTCGGCGCCACCATCTGCACGCCGAAGAAGCCGGCCTGCGCGCTCTGCCCCTGGACGAGCTCGTGCGCGGCGCGCCGGCGCGGCGATCCGGAGACTGTTTCCGCGCAAGGCGCCGAAGCGGGAAGGGCGGCTGCGGCGCGGCGCGGCCTTCGTCGTGCGGCGCGCCGACGGCTTCGTGCTCGTGCGCACGCGTCCCGCCAAGGGCCTGCTCGGCGGCATGACCGAGGTGCCGACCACCGAGTGGTCGCACGATTTCGAAATCGCGGACGCGCTCGCCGGGGCGCCGCGCCTGGCGCGGGCCAAGCCGAAATGGCGGCGCGTGCCCGGGCGTGGTGCGGCACGTCTTCACGCATTTTCCGCTGGAGCTTTCGGTCTATGCGGCCGAGGTGTCCGCCAAGACGCCGCCGCCCGCCGGGATGCGCTGGGTGGCGCTCGCCGAACTGCCGGGCGAGGCACTGCCGAATGTCATGCGCAAAGTGCTCGCGCATGCGCTAGACTAAAAGTCCGCACGGCCCGCAGAGGCCGGCGATCAGGGAAGGAAGCATTCATGGACATGACCAAACGCGATTTGCTCGCCACCGGCGCGGCCGCCACCGCCGCCGCCATGACGTTCACGCACACCGCGCTCGCCGGCTGGGAGCCGAGCGAGCGCTATCCGGACCCGTCGGTCCAGGTGCTCGATCCGAGCTTCAACAAATACCGGCTCCTGCTCGCGGGCGTCGAGCGCATCGCCGGCGGCTGCCGCTGGAACGAAGGGCCCGGTCTATTTCGGCGACGCCCGCTGTCTGCTCTGGAGCGACATCCCCAACAACCGCATCATGCGCTGGGACGAGGATACCGGCGCGGTCAGCGCCTACCGCAAGCCGTCGAACAACGCCAACGGCAACACCCGCGACCGCCAGGGCCGGCTCGTCACCTGCGAGCACGATGCGCGGCGCGTCACCCGCACCGAATACGACGGCTCGATCACCGTGCTGGCCGACAAGTTCAACGGCAAGCCGCTCAACTCGCCGAACGACATCGTGGTCAAGTCCGACGACTCGGTCTGGTTCACCGATCCGCCGTTCGGCATCCTCGGCAACTACGAGGGCCACGTCGCGACGCCGGAATTGCCGACCAACGTCTACCGGCTCGACAAGAACGGCACGCTGACGGTCGCGACCGGCGACGTGAACCGGCCGAACGGGCTCGCCTTCTCGCCGGACGAGAGCAAGCTCTACGTGGTCGAGGCCGCGCTCACGCCGCGCGTCATCCAGGTGTTCGACGTCACCGACAACGGCACCAAGCTCGCCAACAAGCGCGCCTTCATCAATGCCGAGGCGGGCGGCACGCCGGACGGCTTCCGCGTCGACGTCGACGGCAACCTGTGGTGCGGCTGGGGCATGGGCAACGACAAGCAGGACGGCGTGAAGGTGTTCGACAATACCGGCAAGCCGATCGCCTTCATCGCGCTGCCCGAGCGCTGCGCCAATCTGTGTTTCGGCGGCCGCTACCGCAACCGCCTGTTCATGGCGGCGAGCCACTCGGTCTATTCGCTCTACGTCAACACGCAGGGCGTCAAGGGCGGGTGAGGAACGGCCGAGGCATATGACGGTCTCACCTCGTCATGCCCGGCCTTGTGCCGGGCATCCCGCTTAGGTGAGCACAGTGCCTTCCTAAGCGGGATGGCCGGCGACAAGCCCGACCATGACGTGGAAACAATCACCAACGGGAAAGGAAAGTCATGACTGTCGAACGTAAGGAAGTCGGGCCGCGGATGAGCCAGATCGTCATCCACGGCAACACCGTCTATCTCGCCGGCGTGGTCGCACGCAACGCGGCGGGCAAGAGCGTGACCGATCAGACCAAGGACGTCCTCGCCACCATCGACGGCTATCTCAAGCAGGCCGGCACCGACAAATCCAAGCTCCTCTCCGCCAACATCTGGATCACCGACATGGCGACCTTCGCCGAGATGAACGCGGTGTGGGACGCCTGGGTGGCGCCCGGCCACACGCCCGCGCGCGCCACCGTCGAGGCCAAGCTCGCCGCGCCGCAATACAAGGTCGAGATCATGGTGACGGCGGCGCGCTGAGGCGCCGCCTGTCTTTCTGCAAGCAACGACAACCATTGCTGGGAGGAGTCGATGTCTGCACTGTCACGTCGCGATTTTCTCGCTTCCACGGGCGCGCTCGCGCTAACCGCCGCCATCGGCGGCCCCGCGCGCGCCGCCATGGGGCCGAACGACAAGTTCGACCTCGTCATCAAGAACGGCGATGTGCTCGACCCGAGCCAGTCGCTGCGCGGCAAGCGCGACATCGGCATCCGCTACGGCCTGATCGAGGCGGTCGAAGCCGACATCCCGGCGGCGCGCGCGCAGCGCGTGCTCGACGCCGGCGGCAAGCTGGTCACGCCCGGCCTGATCGACCTGCACAGCCACGTGTTTCCGTACGGCTCGGCGATCGGCATTCCGGCGGACGAACTGGTCGCGCATCAGGGCACCACCACCTGCGTGTCGGCGGGCGATGCCGGCGCCAACAATTTCGCGGCGTTCCGCCGCTACATCGTCGGCCAGACCCGCACGCGGCTCTATGCCTTCGTGCACATCGCCAATATCGGGCTGACCTCGTTCCCGGTGGCCGAGCTCTACAACATCGATTTCGCGCAGGTCGATGCCGCCGCCAAGGCGATCGGCGAGAACGCCGACATGGTGCTCGGCGCCAAGGTGCGCATGTCGGAGAACGTCATCGCCAAGCACGGGCTCGAGCCGCTCAAGCGCGCGATCGCGGCCTGCGAGGCGTCGGGCACGAGCGCCAAGGTGATGTGCCATATCGGCGGCGTCGAGACCGCCGCGCTGATGTCGCAGATTCTCGATACGCTGCGGCCCGGCGACATTCTCACCCACGCCTATTCGGGCTCCCCCAACATCGCCGGCGCCTTCACCAACATCGTGCAGGACGGCAAGCTGTTGCCGGCGGCGCTCGCCGCCAAGCAGCGCGGCGTGATCTTCGACGTCGGCCACGGCGGCGGCAGCTTCGACTACACGGTGTGCGAGGCCGCGATCGCGCAGGGCTGTCCGCCCGACACCATCTCGTCGGACATCCACGTGTTCTCCGGCAACAGCGCCCGGCATGCCGTATCTCACCTGGGTGATGAGCAAGTTCATGGGGCTCGGCTTCACGCTCGAGCAGGTCGTCACCATGGCGACCGCCAACCCCGCCAAGGTCATCAACCGCGCTGCCCAAGCTCGGCACCTTGCAGGTCGGCGCGCCGGGCGACGTCGCGATCCTGGACCTGGTCGAGGGGCCGGTGTCGTTCGTCGACACCCGCAACAACAAGCGCGACGGCAAGGCCTATCTCAAGCCGGTGCAGACGGTCGTCGGCCGGCGTGCCGTTCGGGCGGCCGTACAACGCGCCGTTCGCGGTGCGGTGAGTTGGGCGCCGGGCGCCTGTTGCGCCTTCGGACGCTTCGGCCGAATATCTTTCATTGCCTGGTGTGGCGATTGAACGCGCCGCGTAGGGCTGCTTCGAAGCGCTTGCGGGTCCTTTTGGTTGGTGAATCCTTTTGAGTCGTCATGTCGCGAAAGTCCAAAGAACTTCGAAAGGGTGAGCGTTTCACGGACGCCCACTACAATCGCTATACTACTACAATCGGCCAGTTTGTTTTGTCATGGAACGATCTCCACGAAAAACTTGCGCTTGTGTTCGCTGGTGTCCTTAGCCACGCGGATCGCAGGAAGATACCGAAGAAGCACAAGGTGGACTACGAATTTCGAGAACTCGAAAGGCTGGCGGGCATTTGGAATTCGTCACAACACGACAGGCCGAAACGAGAAATGCTCAGGGGCATTATGGTTCCCCTCGTCGTTGCCGATCTCATCGAATTTTCCGACCTGGAAGAAGATATCCGATGGATATTGGATCAGGCCGACAAGGTCGAGGATTTCCGAAACAATGCCGTGCACTCGCCGCTGATACATGCGGCTGTCGAATATGACATTACTCCAATGACGTGGCTCTTGGGGCTCCCACGGAAAAAGCATGACATCGCTCCAAATATCTTGATGCAGAATCGGCGCGCGCTTCGAATCGCCCAGAAGAAAGCGAACGATGAATTTCTGGGAGAATTGAGATGGGCGCGAGACGCGTCTATCGTGCTCCGCGACTTCGCGCTGCGGATTTATTGGGCTTTGCTCTACGAGCATGCTCCCTGGCCGCGTCGACCTTCTTTGCCAAATCTGGGCAAGAGAAAGTCACGCCCAAATCGGCGACGACCCGCTCCCGCGAGATGACTGCGGCGCCAATCTCCGCCATTTCTCGCGTGATCTTCAATTGCAGGAACGTGGGTTGGAGCCTCGGTCATCCTTGGCTTTATAGGGAGTCTGAGAGTGAGAAAATAATCCTTGACATCCTAGGACTATTATCCATATTTACCCCGTCCTGCTCATCGAGGGGTGTCTCCGGAGACGTTCTGTAGGCGGAGCAGGGCCGGCGGCCTGCGGGCGTGGCTCGTGACCACGCTCCCGGGAAGCCTCGGACCCCGCCCGGGCGGTACTACGGCCGCCCCGCAGGGAGCCTGCTGACGACGGCGAAAGCGTCGAAAGCGCGGCCCGAGGTGAAAAATCCGCCGCGGTGGAGCGCCGAGAGGCGGGCGCGCTGTCACAGGCGCGCGCCACGCCTCTAGCGCTTACAGGTGGCGCAAACTGCGTCCACTTGTTTGCGCGGTGTGGACTGGTTGGACGCCTCTCGGCGCCCCGCCCCCCTCGCAGGAGGGGAATTCGGACGACGGCGTACCCGGCGCCGCCAACAATACGGGCGGCGGAGCGTTGGCTAATCAACGCAGCAAATCAGGAAAGGCAGATCGTGCGATGTGATCGCTGGAGCGGCAAGCGAAGTGCGACCCTTAGATCGCTGGCCGGAAGAGCTCGTAGGGTGGGCAAGCGGCGCGAAGCGACGCGTGCCCACGCTGTCGCCACGACGACGCAGGCCCGCGTGGGCACGGCGCGCGCAGCTGCGCGGCTGCGTAGACTTGTCTCGTGCGCGCCTTTGCCCCTGCGACCCTCACATCGCCTGGCCGTCGTAGTAGTCGGGCTCCATCGCCCAGCGCTGCTCGTCGTGGCCCATCGCGTAGTTGCGGTTGGTCTGCACCGGATTGCGATTGACCAGCGTGCGCAGGAACATCGGGTGGGTGATGCAGCGCACCTCGTGCTCGATCGTGAACAGGTGCTTGTTGCTGTCGAGATCGACGATGTCGCGGAAGCGATACTGGTACTGGTTGTCCTCGCGGTTGACCAGGTTGCGCGCCTTCAGCCGGTCGTGCGGGCCGGAGAAGTTCACCACGTAGATCGCGATGTGGTGCTCGTCGAAGTCGGGCAGCGGCTTGTCGGTCTCGCGGAACACCAGGTGCTGGCCCTTGCCGATCATGACGCGCGCCGTCATGCCGTCGCCGTTCACCACCTGCGCCGGCACATCGACCATCGCGCGGTAGAACGCCGCGATGCTCTTTGCGCTTCCGGTCGGCACGTCGAACTCCACATAGGGGAAACCAAGCGTGATGCGGCCGAAACGCGCGGCATCGGGCTCGTAGACGCGGTAGCGGTTGCCCCACGGACAGATCGCTTCGACGTAGTCGTTCGCCTCGCTGAAATTGAAGCGCGTGCCTTCGAGCTTGCCGCGCACCGAGGCGAGCCGCTTGCAGCAGCGCCTCGCGGCCCTGGATCACGATGCCGGTGTGGCCGCGCAGCACCTGCGCCGGTCCGGTCGGCAGGTGGAACTGGCTGCGCCCGGCATTGATCCACATGTTGCGAGTCGGCGGTCATCAGGTACGGGTCGCGGGTGAGGCCCAAGCCCGTGACGTAGAACAGCATCGCGATCCGCTGGTCGGGGATCTGGACGTTGACGTGTTCGAGGTGGATCGAGTTGCCGAGGTCTTCGGCGGCGCGGTCGAAGGTCTGTTGCATGGCGATAGAACCGTTCCGGTGCTGCGTTTCCTGGATCACTATAGCATAATCCGGCATGCTAAAATGAAACAGCAGGTGCCCGCCAGAGGCGCCGCCGACAGGGAGAAACCACATGATCGACCGCCGCCACATGCTCGCGGCTGCGACCGCCGCCGCGGCCACCAGCTTCACGCAAGCCGCGTTCGGCGCCTGGGAGCCGAGCCAGCGCTACCCCGATCCGGCGGTGCAGGCGCTCGATCCGAGCTTCAACAAGTATCGGCTTGCGCTCGCGGGCGTTGAGCGGCTCGCGACCGGCTGCCGGTTCAACGAAGGCGCGGTGTATTTTGGCGACGCGCGCTGCCTGCTGTGGAGCGATATCCCGAACAACCGCATCATGCGCTGGGACGAGGAGACCGGGGAGGTCAGCGTCTTCCGCCAGCCGTCGAACCATGCCAACGGCAACACCCGCGACCGGCAGGGCCGGCTGGTCACCTGCGAACACAGCGGGCGGCGCGTCACCCGCACCGAATATGACGGCAGCATCACGGTGCTGATCGACAAGTTCGACGGCAAGCCGCTCAACGGCACCAACGACGTGGTGGTGAAGTCCGACGACACGATCTGGTTCACCGATCCACCGTCGGGCACGGCCGGCAACTATCTCGGCGTTGCGGCCAAGCAGGAATTGCCGTTCGATGTCTACCGGCTCGATCCCAAGACCGGACGCGCCACGGTCGCGACCACCGGCCTGGTCAAGCGGCCGAACGGGCTCGCCTTCTCGCCCGACGAGTCGAAGCTTTATGTGATCGAAAGCTCCGAGGAGCGCGCCATCTACGCGTTCGACCTGGTCGACGGCGGCACCAAGCTCGCCAACGGCCGCGTTCTGATCAAGTGCGACAAGGACGAAACGCCGGACGGCTTCCGCGTCGACGTCGACGGCAACCTGTGGTGCGGCTGGGGCATGAGTGCGGCGCTCGACGGCGTGAAGGTGTTCAATCCCGCCGGCAAGCCGATCGGCTTCATCGCGCTGCCGGAGCGCTGCGCCAACTTGTGCTTCGGCGGCCGCTACCGCAACCGGTTGTTCATGGCGGCGACCCACTCGCTCTATTCGCTGTACGTCAACACGCAGGGCGTCGCGGGCGGGTGAGCGGTCAGTCCGCCCGCATCTCCGCCCTGATCTCCGCGCGCAGCGCGTCGATCGGGACCAGCCCCTTCGGCGGTTTCGACGTGCCAGAACGCCCAGCCGTTGCAGGCCTCGAGCCCCTGCGCCAGCGCGCCGATGCGGTGGATCGAGCCGACCGCGTCGCCGAACGCGATCGCGCCGTCGGCGCGCACCAGCGCCTTGTGGCGGCGCTTGGCGTCGGTGAGTTGTGCGCCCGGCGCCACCAGTCCGCGCTCGATCAGCACCGAGAACGCCACGCGCGGCGCTTCGCGCGCGGTCGTGAACTGGGCGAGGCTCGCCTCCGGCAGCGGCTCGATCGCGGCGATGCGCTTCTCGCCGGCCTTGGCGTAGGCGGTCTCGCGCTCGACGCCGATGAAGCGGCGGCCGAGCCGCTTGGCCACCGCGCCGGTCGTGCCGGTGCCGCAGAACGGGTCGAGCACCAGGTCGTCGACGCGCGACGACGACAGAATCACGCGCGCGAGCAGCGCCTCGGGCTTCTGCGTCGGGTGCAGCTTCTTGCCGTCGGCGCCCTTGAGCCGCTCTTCGCCGGTGCAGAGCGGGAGCGTCCAGTCGGAGCGCACCTGCACATCCTCGTTGCCGGCTTTGAGCGCCTCGTAGTTGAAGGTGTAGCCCTTGGCGCCCTGTTCGCGCGCCGCCCAGATCAGCGTCTCGTGCGCGTTGGTGAAGCGCCGGCCGCGGAAGTTCGGCATCGGATTCGATTTGCGCCAGACCACGTCGTTGAGGATCCAGAATCCGAGATCCTGCAGGATCGCGCCGACGCGGAAGATGTTGTGGTAGGAGCCGATCACCCAGAGTGTGGCGGCGGGCTTCATCAGCCGCCGGCAGGCCAGCAGCCAGGCGCGGGTGAAATCGTCGTAGGCGGCAAAGCTCGAGAACTTGTCCCAGTCGTCGTCGACCGCATCGACGCGCGAATCATCCGGACGCTTGAGGTCGCCCTGCAGTTGCAGGTTATAGGGTGGGTCGGCGAACACCAGGTCGACGGCTTCCGCCGGCAGCCTCGCCATCTCGGCGACGCAATCGCCGACCAGAATGCGGCCGGATTCCGGGCGCTTGAGAGTTTGGCGCTTGAAATCCTGGCGCTTGAGCTCTTGACGCTCAAAACTGACGCGGGGCGCCCTGACGGACGCCCCGCGACGCGACACAACCATGACTCAGAACTCTGACTCAGGCGACGCGGCCGGTGACGCGGGACCTACAACCGACACGACGCACTATGGGCGCCTAAGGTAAAAATCGATTTAACGCCCAAGCCGCTGATACTGGGAAAGATTTGCCTAGCGACTATATTGGCGGCAGCGCGTTGCGGCGCGCGATGGTAAGTTCGGGTGACGGCCGCTAGACTTCGCCGAAACGTCAGTCGGCTGGCGGCAAGGAGGAGCAACAATGCGTCTCGACGATTTGCCGGAAAGCGGAAACATCGAGGACCGCCGCGGCGACGGCAGCGGCGGCGGCGGCGGAGGACTGGGCGGCATTCCGATCGGCGGCGGCGGGATCGGCATCGGCACCATCATCGTTCTCGGCCTGATCGGCTGGGCGCTCGGCATCGACCCGCGCTTCTCATCGGCGGCGCCGACCAGATGAATCGCCAGCAGCGCGCCGATCGAGCAGCAACAGGGCTCGCGCGCAGGCCGGTACGCCGCACGACGAGATGGGCCGCTTCGTCAGCCGCGTGCTCGGCAGCACCGAGGTGACCTGGAAGTCGATCTTCTCCAAGGACGGCAAGAACTACCGCGCGCCGACGCTGGTCCTCTACGACGGCGTCACCCGCGCCGCCTGCGGCGGCAACGCGCAGGCCGCGATGGGGCCGTTCTACTGCCCGGTCGATCAGAAGGTCTATCTCGACACCTCGTTCTTCAAGCAGATCGAGACGCGCTTCCGCGGCTGCGAGCGGCAAGTCGTGCCAGTTCGCGCAGGCCTATGTGATCGCGCACGAGATCGGCCATCACGTGCAGAACCTGCTCGGCATCCTGCAGCGCGTCGCAGCAGCTGCAGCAGGCCTCCAGCGGCCGCGCCGAGGCGAACGCGATCCAGGTGCGGGTCGAACTGCAGGCCGACTGCCTCGCCGGCGTGTGGGCGAGCTTCGAGAATCAGCGGCTGCGAGCCGAGGGCAAGCCTGCCTTCATCGAGCCGGGCGATATCGAGGCGGCGATGCGCACCGCGGCGGCGATCGGCGACGACACGCTGCAGAAGCGCGCGCAGGGCTACGCGGTGCCCGACAGCTTCACCCACGGCACGTCGGCGCAGCGCCAGCGCTGGTTCGAGACCGGCTATCAGCGCCGGCACGGTCGCGAGCTGCAACACGTTCAACGCGCAGCAGCTGTAGGCGGGCACTCGCCGTCATCCTGAGGAGCCGCGCGGAGCGCGCGTCCCGAAGGACGAGGCGGCCCGAATGTGCCCGCGGCCATCCTTCGAGACGCGCCCTGCGGGCGCTCCTCAGGATGAGGATGGGACTGGCGTCCGCGCCGTGCAGTGAGTTGGAGCCTTCTTCATGCCCGGCATCGACGAAACCCGCCAGTTCATCCCGCTCAAGATCGCGGTGCTGACCGTCTCCGACACGCGCGAGCTCGCCGACGACAAGTCCGGCGCGACGCTCGCCGAGCGCATCGCCAAGGCCGGCCACGCGGTCGCCGACCGCGCCATCGTCACCGACGACGTCGAGAAGATCCGCGCCCGGGTCAAGGCCTGGATCGCCGATCCGGCGATCGACGTGATCATCATCCACCGGCGGCACCGGCTTCACCGGCCGCGACGTCACGCCGGAGGCGGTCGAGCCGCTGTTCGAAAAGCGCATGGACGGCTTCGCCACGCTGTTCCTGATGGTGAGCCACGCCAAGATCGGCACCTCGGCGATCCAGACCCGCGCCACCGCGGGCGTCGCCGGCGCGACCTACATCTTCTGCCTGCCCGGCTCGCCCGGCGCCTGCCGCGACGCCTGGGACGAGATCCTGGTGCACCAGCTCGACTATCGCTATCGCCCCTGCAACTTCGTCGAGATCATGCCGCGGCTCGACGAGCACCTGCGCCGCGCCAAGGCCAAGGGCGCGACGGTGTGACGACACGGGTTGCCAGG
Organism: uncultured Alphaproteobacteria bacterium; assembly: GCA_963749815.1. GTDB lineage: Bacteria > Pseudomonadota > Alphaproteobacteria > Rhizobiales > Xanthobacteraceae > VAZQ01. The sequence continues at coordinate 56,078 of CAVVON010000016.1, forward strand.
ACGAGGACTGCCAGAGTGAGTGAAATCCGAGACTGTCTGCCGCCGGACCGCAACCCGCACCGGCCCAAGATCGCCCTGCCCAAGGGGGCGATCGACACCCACGTGCACGTGTTCGAACGCGCGCGCTACACGATGTCGCCGGGCCGCGGCTACAATCCGCCGGATTCGACGCTCGCCGATCTCAAGCACCTGCACGCGACGCTCGGCGTCGACCGTGTGGTGTTCACCCAGCCGTCGACCTACGGAACCGACAATTCCGCCATCCTCGACGGCATGACGGCGCTCAACGCCGAGACGCCGGACCGCGCGCGCTGCGTCGTCGCCATCACCATGGACATCACGGACGATGAGCTTGCCGCGCTGGACAAGCAGGGCGCGCGCGGCGTGCGGCTCAACACCGACAACAAGGGCGGCATGCCGATCGGCTTCGACGAGATCGGCAAGCTCGAGGCGCGCATCAAGCCGTTCGGCTGGCACATCGAGTGGCTGTTTCCCGGCAAGGACATCCTCGACCTGATGCCGGTGTTCGCCAAGCTCACGGTGCCGATGTCGATCGGGCACTTCGCCTATCAGCCGGCGACCGCCGGCGTCGGCGCGCCGGGCTTCCGGGCGCTGCTGGAGCTGATGCGGCGCGGCAATACCTGGATCAAGATTTCCGGCGCCAACCGGGTGAGCGAAACCGACCTGCCGCCCTATGACGACGTCAAGCCGATGGCCGAGGCGCTCATCGCTGCCGCGCCGGAGCGCGTCATGTGGGGGACCGACTGGCCGCACCCGAACAAATATCTGGTCAATCCCAACGACGGCGATCTGGCCGATGCGTTCAACGACTGGGTCGGCGATCCGGCGATGCGCCGCAAGATCATGGTCGACACGCCGGCGGCGTTCTACCGGTTTTGATGCTGCGGCGATCGTGACGGCGGTTCAGGTCGTCACAACCGCATGTCCCACATCTCGCTGACCACGTCCTTGCCCCAGCTCTTTTTCGGCTCGCTCGACGTGAGCGTGAATCCCGCCTGCTGATAGACGTGCCGCGCGGCGGTCAGGATGCTGTGCGTCCACAGCGTGATGCTGCGGTAGCCGCTCGCGCGCGCAAACCGCACGCACTCGTCGACCAGCCGCGCGCCGATGCCGAGCCCGCGCGCCGACGGCTCGACCAGCAGCAGCCGCAGCCGCGCGACCTCGTCCGAATCCTTCACCAGCATCACGCAGCCCGCATTCTCGCCGTCGACCTCGGCGATCCAGCAGCGCTCGCGCCGCGCGTCGTATTGGTTGACGAAGTCGGCGACGATCTGCGCGCACAGTCCCTCGAACGGATCGGTCCAGCCGTATTCTTCCGCATACAGCGCCGCGTGCCGGCTCACGATCCAGCCCATGTCGCCGGCGCGCGGCGGCCGCAGGATGTAGGGCACCTTGGTTCCGGTCTCGCCGCCGAGCACGCGTTCGATCGTGCCAAGCGCGTCGACCAGCTTCGCCTGCGCGGGCGGCGGCAGCGCGCCGAGCATGCCGCGCACCTCCTGGTCGGTGTGCGCCTCGATCGGCGCAAAGCGCTTGCGCCCGCGCGCCGTGATCGACAGCAGGCTCTGCCGGCCGTCGGTGTCGGAGGTTTCCTTGAGAATGAGACCGCGCACCTCGAAGCCGCGCAGCATGCGGCTGAGATAGCCGGGGTCGAGGCCGAGATCGCGGGCGAGTTCGGTCGCGGTCGGCTTGTCGCGGTGAGTGAGTTCGTAGAGCACGCGCGCCTCGGCGAGCGAGAACGGGCTCTTCAGCCAGCCTTCCTGCAGCACGCCGATGCGCTGGGTGTAGAAGCGGTTGAAGCGCCGCACGGCGGCGACGCGCTGGTCGATCGAGGCTTCCGGCATGGTCAAAGCTGGCGTTGCTGCGATGAATGACAGCGTCAACCAGATAATTGACTAAGTCAAGTATATGCTCAGAGTGCCGCCGTGGCCCCGCACCGCAGCAGGACCACGCGCCGGCGGCCCAGACGGCGCACCAGATCGCGCTCCGGGTCGCTGGCCTGCTCGTCATGCCCCGAGAGTTCGCCGTAGAGCGGCTTGGCGACCAGCAATCCGCCGTCCGGGCGGGCGCCGAATGCCCGCCGCAGCAGCGCCAGCGCGTCACTCCCAAGCGATCCCGCCGAGCGCGGCCGGAATACCGCCGCTTCCCGGCCGGCGCGGCCGCCGATCTCGGCCTGCTCGACGAATTGCCGGACCTCGTCGATCCAGATCACCTCCGGCACCAGGCCCGGCTTGAGAAACAGCAGCCATTGCGAGCGGGCGGCCTCCGCCGCGCGCCTGAGCCTTGCGCCGCGCGTGCCCGGCGCGGCGACCAGCCGGCAGCCGGCGATGTCGGCGATCTGCGCGGTTGCGGCGTTGCCCGCGTCCGCCACGATCACCTCGCGCACGAGGCCCGCGGTCGCGCCCGGAACCAGCGCCGCCAGGGTCGACAGCAGCCCGCGCTCGTCGTCGTAAGTCGCGATGATCACGCTCAGCATGTCCCTCTCCAATCCGGGCCACTATATCGCCCGCGACCGGTTGGGGCGTCTGGGAGCAAAGCACCCCCAGGCCTTGCGGCTATTCCGCTCGATAATTATGTTCTTGTTTCGTTCACATTTTGTGGGTACGAAATTCCCATGGCTCGCTCTTCCGCAGCCCGTAAACCCCCGCTGGCGCTGGCGCCCTCCAGGTCGCCGGCGGGGAGTTTTGCGCGCCGGCCAGCCGCGGTCGATCTCGACGCGCCTGCGGATAGCGAGGTCGCGATCGAATCCGAGCGGCGGCGCGGCCGCGGCGCCCAGTCGAACGCGTCCGGCCGCTACGAGCCGATCGCGCGCATCGCGTTCGACGACGGCTGGCAGAACCTCGAGGACCTGCCGCCGTTCAAGACCACGGTGACGGTCGACGCGACCCGCAAGATCATCACCCGCAACGACTCGCCCGACATCTCCTTCGACCGCTCGATCAATCCCTATCGCGGCTGCGAGCACGGCTGCATCTACTGCTTCGCGCGGCCGACCCACGCCTATCTCGGCCTGTCGCCCGGGCTCGATTTCGAATCCAAGCTGTTCGTCAAGCCGGACGCGCCGAAGCTGCTCGAGCGCGAACTGTCGGCGCCAGGCTACGCGCCGCGCACCATCGCGATCGGCACCAATACCGATCCCTACCAGCCGATCGAGCGCGAGCATCAGGTGATGCGCGCGCATCCTCGAAGTGCTGGAGCGCTGCGGCCATCCGGTCGGCATCGTCACCAAGTCGGCGCTGGTGACTGCGCGACATCGACATTCTCGCGCGCATGGCCAAGCGCAACCTCGCCAAGGTCGCGCTCTCGGTGACGACGCTCGATCCCAAGCTCGCGCGCGTGATGGAGCCGCGCGCCGCGACGCCGGCGCAGCGGCTCGACGCGCTGCGCCAACTCGCCGAGGCCGGCATTCCGACGTCGGTGATGGTGGCGCCGGTCATTCCGGCCATCAACGACGCCGAGATCGAGCGCATCCTCGATGCCGCCGCCGCGGTCGGCGTGAAGGGCGCGGGCTACGTGCTGCTGCGGCTGCCGCTCGAGGTGCGCGACCTGTTCCGCGAATGGCTGATGGCGAATTTTCCCGACCGCTACCGCCATGTGTTCAAGCTCATCCGCGAGATGCGCGGCGGCAAGGACTACGATTCGACCTGGGGCAAGCGCATGACCGGCGGCGGGCCCGATCGCCTGGATGATCGGGCGGCGCTTCGAGGCCGCCTGCGAGAAGCTCGGCCTCAACAAGACGCAAGACGAGCCTGACGACCGAGCATTTCGCGCCGCCGAAGGGCGCGGTCGGAGCAGCTCAGCCTTGTTCTGAGTGCGAGACGTCATGACGCCGAACGCGGCCCTCACCGTCATCACGCTCGGCGTCGCGGACATGCGCCGGAGCATCCGGTTCTACGATGCGCTCGGGCTGAAGCGGCGGATGAAGGCGACCGGCGACGATGATCGCGTTCTTCGCCGCCGGCGGCGTCGTGCTCGCACTTTGGTCGCTGGGACAATCTCGCCGATGACGCCGGACTCGACGCCGCGCAGCGCCCGGCCGCGGCTTTCGCGGCACGACGCTCGCCTGGAATTGCGCGATCGCGCGGCCGACGTCGATGCCGCGCTCGCGCACGCGCTGAGCGTCGGGCGCGAAGCTGCTCAAGCCGCCGCAAAAGACCTTCTATGGCGGCTATCGCGGCTATTTCGCCGATCCGGACGGCCATGCCTGGGAGGTCGTGCAGGCGCCGGGCATCGAAGTCTACGGCGGATGGGCGCGTGACGCTGCCGGACTAGCGTTTCTTTCCCCGCCCTTCACACCGCTCGAACGTTGCGCGGTTGACTTGGGTGCCTGGCGGCGCGCTCATCGCGGCCATGAGTCGAACCGCCGTCGCCGCCACCGCGTCAAGATCGCCCGCCTGCCGCTCGGCGAGGACGACATCCGCCCGACCTTCCGGCGCGAGCGCGCCGCGATCAAGCGCGGCGTCTGGCCGGTGGCGGGCTGCGACGAGGCGGGCAGGGGGCCGCTCGCCGGCCCGGTGGTCGCCGCCGCCGTGATCCTCGATCCCAAGCGCGTGCCGCGCGGGCTCGACGATTCCAAGAAGCTCGACGCCGGCGACGCGCGAGAAGCTCTACGCGAAGATCTGCGCCACCGCCGAGGTCGCGGTCGCGTTCGCGCCGCCGTCGCGCATCGACCGCGACAATATCCTGCGCGCCTCGCTGTGGGCGCTGGCGCGCGCGGTGGCGGCGCTGCCGGTCAGGCCGCAGCTCGTGTTCGTCGACGGCCGCGACCGCATCGACGTGCGCTGCGACTGCGAGGCGGTGATCTCGCGGCGACGCCATCGTCGCCTCGATCGCCGCCGCCTCGATCGTCGCCAAGGTGACGCGCGACCGCCTGATGATCGCAGATCGGCCTGACCCATCCGGGCTACGGCTTCGAGCGCCACATGGGCTACAGCGTGCCCGAGCATTTCGCCGCGCTGGCCCGGCTCGGCCCGACCATCCACCACCGCCGCTCGTTCGCGCCGGTCGCCGCCGCCTACGGCGACCGGATCGCCGACGCGCCCGAGATCGCCGACGATCCCGTGCCGGACATGTTGCTTCGCTAGGCTTAGGGCCTTATCTCTGCCGGTCTTGTCGGGTAGCGTGCCGGGCTGATGCTTTACGTCTCCATCTTCGTCGAGCTGCTGCGTTCGCGTCCGGCGCTGGCGGTCTGGATCGCCGCGCTCATCGCAGGCGTTGCTGTGGTCGCTGGTGCCGACGCTGTTCTATGCCGGGCCGCCGGGCGACGTGCCGAACGTGCTCGCGGTCGGGCACGAATTCCAGCTCGGCACCTATCTCGGGCCGCCGCTCGCGTTCTGGCTCGCCGAGCTCGCCTTCGACATCGCCGGCCACCGCCTGTTCGGCGTCTATCTGCTGTCGCAGGTCTGCGTGGTCGCCACCTACTGGGCGGTGTTCGCGCTCGGCGCGCGCGATCGTCGGCGCGCAGCACGCCGCGATCGCGGTGCTGCTGATGGTCGGCATCTCGGCCTTCACGGTGCCGACGCCGGATTTCGGGCCGGTCGTGCTGACCATGCCGCTGTGGGCGGCGATCCTGCTGCACTACTGGCACGCGGTCGGCGAGCGCCGGCGCGGCTATTGGCTGGCGCTGGCGATCGAGATCGGGCTCCTGCTGCTCACCACCTATGTCGGGCTGATCCTGGTCGGGCTGCTGGTGCTGTTCACCGCTTTCAACAGCCACGCGCGCGCGACCTTGCGCTCGATCGATCCGTGGATCGCCGTGATCGTCGCCGGCATCGTCATGCTGCCGCATCTGATCTGGCTCGCCGACTCCGGCGTCAACGCCATGGCGGTGCTGGAGCGCCTGCGCGCGCCCGAAGCGGTGAGCGCGAACTTCATGGCCTGGCTGAAGCAGCTGGGCCTGATCCTCGCGGCGCATGCCGGCCTGGTCGTGCTGGTCGCGCTGGCGGCGGGCTGGCCGTGGCCGCGCGGCGAGCCGGCGCCGGTGATCGTGCGCCCGCCGGTCGACGCGTTCGCGCGGCAATTCGTCTATTTCTTCGCGATCCTTCCGGCCTTCGCCGGCGACGTTGCTGGCGGTGCTGATCGGCGGCACCGGTCCGGTCGGCGGCATCGCGCCGCTGGTGATCCTGTCCGGCCTCGCGGTGGTGATGGCGGCCGGCGACGGCATCCAGCTCAGCCGCCAGCACATCGTCATCGCCACCTGGTTCGGCCTCCTGGTCATTCCGCCGGCCATGACGGTGACGGCGCTCTTCGTGCTGCCGTGGTTCAACGTCGACCTTCGCGTCAATCAGCCCGCCAAGGCGATCGCGCTGTTCTTCGCCGACAACTTCCAGCGCCGCACCGGCGCGCCGCTGCAGATCGTCGCCGGCGATCCGCGCATCGCCGCGCTCATCGCGCTCGGCGCGCCGAGCCGGCCGGAGTCTTTTCTCAATGCCACGCCCGAGCGCTCGCCCTGGGTGACGCTCGACATGCTCAAGGCGAAGGGCGGCATCGTGGTCTGGCCGACCACCGACACCTCGGGCACGCCGCCCGCCGACATCAAGGCGAGCTTCCCCGATCTGGTGCCGGAGGTGCCGCGCGCGTTCGAACGCGCGGTGCAGGGCCAGTTGCCGCTGCTGCGCATCGGCTGGGGCGTGATCAAGCCGGCGGGGCAGCAGCCGGCTGCGCCGGAGCCGCCGGCGCCGCCTAATCCGACGCCTTGATCGCGCTAGTGATAGCCCTCGCCTTCGCGCACCTTGCCGCGGAACAGCCAGTAGACGAACACCACGTAGCCGAGCATGACCGGCAGCAGCACCACGCGTGCCGACCAGCATGAAGATCTGGCTCGCCGGCGCCGCCGCGGTCTGCCAGATCGTGAGCGACGGCGGCACGAGTAGGGATAGGACGAGATCACCAGCCCGAGATAGCCGAGCAGGAACAGCACGATCGCGGCCAGGAACGGCAGGATCTCGCGTCCGGTCATGAGCCAGCGCCACAGCATCAGCGCGGTCAGCGCGGTGACCAGCGGCACCGGCCAGAGGTAAATAGATGTTCGGCGTCGAGAACCAGCGCTGGCGATGCGCTCGAAGGCGAGCGGCGTCCACAGGCTCACCACCGCCATGAATCCGAGCACGCCGAGCAGCAGCCATTGCGCCTGAACGCGCGCGCGTTCGGCCACCGGCGCCTTCGGTCTTCATGACCAGCCAGGTCGCGCCGAGCAGCGCGTAGCCGGTGACGACGCCGAGCCCGCACAGCAGCGCGAACGGCGTCGCCCAGTCGAACGCGCCGCCCGCGAACGCGCCGTTCTCGACCTGGATGCCCTGCATCAGCCCGCCGAGGATCACGCCCTGGCAGAACGCCGCCAAGGTCGAGCCGCCGGCGAAGGCGAAATTCCAGTAGCGCTTGCTGGTTTCGGCGACGAAGCGGAATTCGAACGCGACGCCGCGGAACACCAGCGCCAGCAGCATCACGATCACCGGCAGGTAGAACGCCGGCATGATCACCGCATAGGCCTGCGGGAACGCGACCCACAGCCCGCCGCCGCCGAGCACCAGCCAGGTCTCGTTGCCGTCCCAGAACGGCGCGATCGAATTCATCATCTGGTCGCGCTCGCGCTCGTGCTCGGCGTACGGAAACAGGATGCCGACGCCGAGATCGAAGCCGTCGAGGATGACGTAGAGCGCGACCGCGGTGCCGATCAGGGCGGCCCAGATCATCGGAAGATAGGCATTCCACGATCGTCCTCCAGCGTCAGCGCTTCGGCGACAGCACGTCGCGCCCGGCTTCGAGCGCGGACGAGAGCGGCCGCCCCGGCGAGCCGATCTCCGGCGGCTCGACGGCGCGGCCCTCGGGCCCCCGGTTGATCAGGCGGTTGATGTAGTAGATGCCCATCGCGAACACGATGCCGTAGACCAGCACGAACAGCGCGAGCGTCGCCGGCAATGGTGGCGCCCGGCACCGGCGAGATCGCGTCCGCGGTGCGCAGGATGCCGTAGGCGAGCCAGGGCTGGCGGCCGCTCTCGGTGACGACCCAGCCCGCGATCACCGCGACGAAGCCGATCCACCAGCCGTTCGCCACCGGCCACAGGTACCAGCGCGCGTCGATCAAGCCCGCCGCGCCACCACAGCCAGGCGCCGAGCCAGCCGATGCCGATCATCAGGAGCCCGATGCCGACCATGATGCGGAACGCGAAGAACACCGGCACGACCGGCGGCCGGTCGGCCGGCGGCACGCTCTTGAGGCCGGGGAACAGCCCGTCCGGATCGTGCCTCAGGATCAGCGAGGCGCCGCGCGGGATCGCGATCTCGAAGCGGTTGGTCTCGGCCTTCTCGTCCGGCCAGGCGAACAGGACGAGGTCGCCGGGCTTGGAGCCGTCCCAGTGCGCCTCGATCGCGGCGATCTTGATCGGCTGATGCTCGAGCGTGTTCAGCCCGTGCTGGTCGCCGATGACGAGCTGCAGCGGCGCCAGCAGCGCCAGCATGCCGATGCCCATGTGCATCATGGTGCGCGCCTCCTCGCCGTGCCGGCCGGCGAGGAGGTAGCGCGCGCCGACCGCCAGCACGACCAGCGAGGTCGTGAGATACGCGCCGCTCAGCATGTGCGCGATCCGGTACGGGAAGCTCGGATTGAAGATCATCGCCCACCAGTCGAGCGGGAACGCGATGCCGTTGCGGATTTCGTGCCCGGTCGGCGTCTGCATCCAGGAATTGGCGGACAGGATCCAGAACGCCGAGATCGCCGTGCCGACCGCGACGAACACCGCCGACATCACGTGCAGCCAGGGCGGCACGCGCTTCCAGCCGAACAGCATCACGCCGAGGAACGTCGCCTCGAGGAAGAACGCGGTCAGCACCTCGTAGCCGATCAGCGGCCCGACCACGTTGCCGACCACCACCGAGAACCGGCTCCAGTTGGTGCCGAACTGGTAGCTGAGCACGATGCCCGACACGACGCCCATCGCGAACGACACCGCGAAGATCTTGGTCCAGAACCGCGCCAGGCGGTGCAGGTGCTCGCGCCCGGTCGCGATCCAGCGGATCAGCAGCGTCGCGATGAAGGCGGAAAGCCCGATCGTGAAGCTCGGGAAGATGATGTGGAACGTCACCGTGAAGGCGAATTGCAGGCGCGCCAGCAGGACGGGATCGAATTCCATGGGCCAATCCGCTTCAAGGGCGAAGGCGTCCCATCATTGCGCATGTCGGCCGTGTGCGCCAGCGGCAACGATTTTGCGTTGCGCGGGTTCCCGATGCGGTGGACAATTTGCCGGTTGGACCCATTCGGCAGGAAACAGACCGCAGGGCCTGGGAGGAACAATGGCAATGCAAGCCGGAGTGGCGGCGCTGTGCGCCGCGCTGGCGGTGTTCGTCGCAATTCCGTGCGCGAGCGCGGCCGAGCTGAAGATCTTCGGCTCGCGCGTCACCAAGATGATGGTCGGCGATCTCGGACCAGGCTTCGAGCAGGCGACCGGCCACAAGCTGACGGTGGTCACCGACGTCGCCGCCGTCATGAAGCGGCGGATCGAGGCGGGCGAGCCGTTCGACCTCGCCGTGCTGGTCGATTTCCAGATCGACGATCTGATCAAGTCCGGCAAGCTGCTTCCCGATACGCGTGCCGACATCATGAAGTCCGGCATCGGCGTCGCGGTGAAGCGCGGCACGCCGAAGCCCGATATTTCGACCGTCGAGGCATTCAAGCGCGCGCTGCTGGCGGCGAAGTCGATCACCTATCTCAAGGAAGGCGCCAGCACGATCCATCTGGTCAAGGTGTTCGACAAGCTCGGCATCGCGGATGCGATCAAGGGCAAGACCGTGCAGCCGATGACCGAGTCGGTGTCCGAGGCGGTCGCCGCCGGCGACGTCGAACTCGGCATCATTGTCATTCCCAACATCCTCTCGGTGCCGGGCGCCGAGCTGGTCGGGCCGATTCCGGAAGAGCTGCAATCGTGGATCATGTTCACCGGCGCGCGTCTCGGCGCAGACGCCGAACCGCGACGCCGCGCGCGACGTGATTCGGCTGCTCAACAGTCCCGCCGCCATTCCGCTCAAGCGGGACAAAGGCATGGAGCCGGGCTGAGCGCGTCCGCTCGCGAAGCGGCACCGGCAACTCCGCTGCCATTCCGCCGCAAGTCGGGAAGCGAGGCTCAGTCGGTCACCGCCACCGCGTTGATCTCGACCAGGCAGCGCGGATCGGTGGCGAGCCGGACCACCTGCACGGTCGTGGTCGCCGGCTTCGAGTCGCGGAAATACTCCGCCCACACCCGGTTGAGCGCGTCCTGGTCGGAGAGATCGGTGCAGAACCGGTCGGCGGTCACCACGTCGGCGAAGGTCGCGCCCGACCGCTTCGAGCCCGCGCTTGAGGTTTTCCAGCGCCGCGCGCGCCTGGCCCTCCATGGTGGCGGGCATCTTGTCGAATTCTTCCGGCCGGTGCGGGTGATGGTGATAGACCGGCGCCGCGGTGACGCCGGCGAGATAGATGGTGGTGCCGCCCTTGACCTTGATCGCCGGCGCATACGGCATCCACATATCGGGCGCGTCCGGCCAGTGCACGTGCTCGATCGACTTCGACATTCGGTCTCTCCGCTCTATTGAGCCGTCAGCGCCTTCTTGATCGCCAGAAAATCGCGCCAGGCAAAGCGCTTCTGCAACGGGCTGCGCAGCAGGAACGCCGGGTGGAAGGTCGCGATCGCGCGGATCTCGCGCGCGCCGGTCTGGAACGGGAACCAGCGGCCGCGGGTCTTGGTGATGCCGTCCCTGGTGCCGAGCAGCGTCTGGGTCGACGGATTGCCCATGCAGACGAGAATGTCGGGATTGGCGAGTTCGATCTGCCGCAGCAGGAACGGCAGGCAGATCGCGGATTCCTGCGGCGTCGGCGTGCGGTTGCCGGGCGGCCGCCACGGCACGATGTTGGCGATGTAGACCTGGGTGCGGTCGAGCCCGATCGCCGCCATCATCTGGTCGAGCAGCTTGCCGGAGCGGCCGACGAACGGCAGCCCTTCGATGTCCTCGTCGCGGCCGGGCGCTTCGCCCACGAACATGACCCGGCCCTGCGGATTGCCGTCGGCGAACACGAGCTGGGTGGCGGTTGCGCGCAGCGCGCAGCCTTCGAAGCCGTTGAGGATGCCGCGCAGCTCCTCGAGGCTCGCGGCGCTGCGCGCCGCCTCGCGCGCCGCCATGACGGCGGCCTCGGGCGAGGGCGGCGGCGCATCGCTGCTGCCGCCGAACAATTCTGCTGCCTGCACTGGCCTGCCTGCCGCCCGCGCCGGCGGTCGCTCCTCCGCGCCTTGCGACGGAGGGTTCGGCAGGCGGGTGACGATGGTTGCGGAGCGGTTGTCGCTGGCGCCGGATCGGCCAGCCGGTCGACCGGCGCCTCGCCGACAAACACATCGACGCCCGCCTCCTGGTAGAAGGCGAGCAATTCGCGGGCGGCCTTGGTGCGGTCGGTGATCATCGGATGGCCGACCTTATGCCATCGGCTGCGGCCACGAAACCGTGCCGCGAGGTTATCCGCGGCCGATCGTCCTCGCTTGAGATTTTCCAACCGAGCGCGCACTTTAGCGGCGCGACTGCGGCCGCGGACATGACGGCCCGGCCAGCCGCCGAGGGGAGCGAAGCACCACGATGAGCGCAGACGAGTTGCCCGCCCGCGAGGCGATGGAGTTCGACGTCGTGATCGTCGGCGCGGGACCGGCCGGCCTCGCCGCCGCGATCCGCCTCAAGCAGGTGTCGCCCGAGATTTCGGTCGTCGTGGTGGAGAAGGGGTCGGAGGTCGGCGCGCACATTCTCTCCGGCGCGGTGATCGATCCGATCGGGCTCGACCGTCTCATCCCGGACTGGCGCGGCGAAGACACCCCGATCAAGACCGCCGTCACCGACGACCGCTTCTACATGCTCGGCCCGTCGGGCGCGCTGCGGCTGCCGAACTTCCTGATGCCGCCGCTCATGAGCAACCACGGCAACTACATCGTGTCGCTCGGCAATGTCTGCCGCTGGCTCGCCACCAAGGCCGAGGCGCTGGGCGTCGAGATCTATCCGGGCTTCGCCGCCGCCGAGGTGCTGTACGACGCCAACGGCGCGGTCGCGGGCGTCGCGACCGGCGACATGGGCGTGGCCAAGGACGGGCACCACAAGGACAGCTTCACCCGCGGCATGGAGCTGCGCGCCAAATACACGCTGTTCGCCGAAGGCGCGCGCGGCAATCTTTCCAAGGCGCTGATCGAGCGCTTCGGGCTCGCCAAGGACCGCGAGCCGCAGAAATTCGGCCTCGGGCTCAAGGAGCTCTGGCAGGTCGCACCGGACAAGCACCGGCCCGGGCTGGTGCAGCACACCTTCGGCTGGCCGCTCGACAATTCGACCGGCGGCGGCTCGTTCCTCTATCACTTCGACGACAACCTGGTGTCGGTCGGCTTCGTCGTCCATCTCAACTACCGGAACCCCTACCTCTCGCCGTTCGAGGAATTCCAGCGCTTCAAGACCCATCCGCTCATTCGCGACACCTTCGCGGGCGGCAAGCGCCTGGTGTACGGCGCGCGCGCGATTACCGAAGGCGGCTACCAGTCGGTGCCGAAGCTTTCCTTCCCGGGCGGCGCGCTGATCGGCTGCGCGGCGGGCTTCGTCAACGTGCCGCGCATCAAGGGCAGCCACAACGCCATCCTGTCCGGCATGCTCGCGGCCGAGCACGTCGCGCAGGCGCTCGCCGCCTCGCGCGCCAACGACGAGCTCGCAAGTTACGAGGCGGCCTGGCGCGCCTCCGACATCGGCCGCGATCTCAAGGCGGTACGCAACGCCAAGCCGCTGTGGTCGCGCTTCGGCACCGCGATCGGCATCGCGCATCGGCGGGCTCGACATGTGGACCAACACGCTGGGCTTCTCGCTGTTCGGCACGCTGCGCCACGGCAAGCCGGACTCCGCGACGCTCAAGCCCGCCGCGCAATGCAAGCGCATCGCCTATCCCAAGCCCGACGGCACGCTCACCTTCGACCGGCTCTCCTCGGTGTTCCTCTCCAACACCAACCATGAGGAGGACCAGCCGGTGCACCTCAAGGTCGCCGACCCGGCGCTGCAGAAATCGTCGGAGCACGACCTCTATGCGGGGCCGTCGGCGCGCTATTGCCCGGCCGGCGTCTACGAATGGGTGGAGGAGGGGGGCAGCCCCCGCTTCGTGATCAACGCGCAGAACTGCGTCCACTGCAAAACTTGCGACATCAAGGACCCGAATCGCAACATTACCTGGGTGCCGCCCGAGGGCGGCGGCGGACCGAACTATCCGAATATGTGAACTGTTCGGATGCCGGCCCCGGTTTGCGATTGACCGGGGGCGTTTGCTGTGAATTGTTCGTGCCTGCCGGGGCGGGGTCTGATGACGTAAGGAATTGCGGTGGGTATCGTTTCGACTATCGCGCTCGTGGCGGCGATCGTCTTGCTCGCCGCAGTGGCGGGCTTTCTCCTGCTCCACTACGTGCTGTTTCTGCTGGCGACGCATCCGAAGGACGCGGGCGGCATCGGCCACGAGCTCAACGAGTTCGAGCGCCGCCAGCTCGTCGAGTGGGCGCCCAAGGCGGTGGACTTCCTCAAGCACGACGACGAGAACCGCACCTACGACGACGTGTTCGGACCGTACCGGGGCGAATTCGACAACTACAGCACCTGCGTCTTTCCGCGCGCGCCGTTCGCGCAGCGCTACGAGCCGGACCTCCTGCTGCTCAAGCCGAAGGACGGCATGCGGTTTCTGGAACTCGGCTGCGGGTCCGGTGCGGCCGCCGAGTATTTCGCCAGCCGCTGCAACGTCGACATCACCTGCGTGACCAACTCCGCCGTGCAGGGCGAAATCTGCACGCGAAAATTCGAGAAGTTCGGCGGCCGGGTGCGCGTGATGGTCGCGGACTTCGATCTGCTGAAGCTGCCTGACGCGAGCTTCGACGCGATCTATGCCTTCGAGTCGATGGGCTATTCCAAGGACATCGACGCCTGGCTTAGCCGCGCCTGGCGCATGCTCAAGCCGGGCGGCCGTCTGCTGCTGCGCTCGCCCGGCTCGCTCGACTTCTGCCGCCGTGAGGCGGACTTCCAGAGCGTCACCGATTTTTTCGTGAACTGGCGCTACAATTTCCTCGGCGCCAACGTGCTGACGTTCAAGCTGCGCCGCCTCGGCTTTGCGCCGATCCGCTACCGGCATCTGCCGTTCTGGGCCTGGGGCCTGACCTGGAATTTCTGGCAGCACCTGATGCTGTGGAAGTACCGGCTGCGGATGCGCACCATGGTGGAACTGGAAAAGATCATCTGGCGCACCGGCAAGGTGTTCGTGTTCACCAACGGCTACAACATCGTGCTCGCGACCAAGCCTCTGACGGCTGCCGTACCGGCTGCGCTCGCGGACGAGGTTGTGCCGGCCCGCCGGTCGGCGGTGGGATGACCGGGCCGGGCAGGCTCCGAAATCCGGCATCGGCGGCTACGCCTTCGCGGCATTTCGGCGCGTCGGCCCGAATCAGGGAATCGCCGAATAGCCCACTCGAACAGACGGCCCGATCCGCCCGAATGGCAGCGCGGGACGGCCCAAAGGTCACGATCCTGCCCTTATCCGGGCCTTCAAAGGACCTTCGACATATTCGGACTTGGGCGGTTCTTGCGGGGCGGGTCCGGAAAGGCCATTCTCGCCCGAGTCATCTCGCCCAAGTGAACGCGGGCCGCGCCAAGGGCGATCGTCCGCCAGATGGAGTTGACGAGCCTTGACCTCTTCGCCACGCATCCGGCGTGCGGCGTTCGCCGCAACGGCCGTCCTCGCCATCTCGGCTAGCGCGCTGACCGCGCAGGCCCAGGTTCCCCCCACCACCAATTTTTCGCGGGCTTCGTCCTCCGGCAGCTATCTTGCCGCCCGCCATGCTGGCCTCGAACGGGACTCCGCGGCGGCGGCGAACTATTACCGGGCGGCGCTGCGCAACGATCCGCGCAACGGCGAGTTGCTCAACCGAACCTTCGTGGCGGTGCTGACCAACGGCGACGTCGAGGAAGCCACCGGGCTCGCCCAGCGCATCCTGCAACTCGACAAGACCGATCGCAATGCGCGGCTGGTGCTCGGCGTGCGCGCGATCAAGCTGAAGCAGTACGCGGTTGCGCGGCGCGAGCTCGCGCAGTCGGTGCGCGGTCCGATCACCGATCTCGCCGCGACCTTGCTGTCGGCCTGGACGATGGCGACGCCCCAGGAGTTCAAGGCCGCGTACCGACTCGATCGACCGGCTCGCCGGCGCCGAGTGGTATGCCATCTTCAAGGATCTGCACTCCGCCATGATCCTGGATCTGGCCAACCAGAAGAAGGAAGCCGCCAAGCGTTTCGATCGCGCCTACAAGCTCGACCCGACCGCGCTGCGGCTGGTGCAGTCCTATGGCAGCTTCCTGTCGCGCCAGGGCAACAAGGACGAGGCGCTCAAGGTGTTCGCCACCTTCAACGACTCGTTGCCGCGCCACCCGCTGGTCGTGGAGGCGATGGACGACATCAAGGCCGGCAAGAAGCTCCCGATCCTGATCAATTCGCCGCAGGCGGGCGCCGCCGAGGTGCTCTATGGGCTCGGCTCCGCGCTCGGCCGCCGCGGCGGCGGGGGCGAGGAACTGGGCCTCGTCTACCTGCAGCTTGCACTCTATCTGCAGCCGCAGCATCCGCTGGCGCTGCTCTCGCTCGCCGACCTGTACGAGGGCATCAAGAAGCCCGAGATGGCGATCAAGACCTACGAGCGGGTGGCGACGACCTCGCCGCTGTCGCGCAACGCGCTGATCCAGCAGGCCATCAACCTCGACAGCCTCGACCGGACCGACGAGGCGAAGGCCAACCTGGAAAAGCTGATCGCGACGCACCCGGACGACGTCGAGGCCATCATGGCGCTCGGCAATGTGCAGCGCGGCCGCAAGTCGTTTGCGGAATGTGCCGACACCTATTCCAAGGCGGTCGCGACCATCACCAAGGACGAGAAGTCGAACTGGGTGCTCTATTACTTCCGCGGCATCTGCTACGAGCGCTCGAAGCAGTGGGCCAAGGCCGAAGCCGATCTCAAGAAGGCGCTCGATCTCTTCCCCGAACAGCCGCTGGTCCTGAACTATCTCGGCTATTCGTGGGTCGATCAGGGCATCAACCTCGACGAAGGCATGCGCATGATCAAGCGCGCCGTCGAGCAGCGCGCCGACGACGGCTACATCGTGGACTCGCTCGGCTGGGCCTACTACCGGCTCGGCAACTACGAGGAAGCGGTCAAGCATCTCGATCGCGCGGTCGAGCTCAAGCCCGAGGACCCGACCATCAACGACCACGTGGGCGATGCCTATTGGCGCGTCGGCCGCACGCTCGAGGCGCGCTTCCAGTGGTCGCACGCGCGCGACCTCAAGCCCGAGCCCGAAGACCTCGCCAAGATCGAGGAAAAGCTCAAGTCCGGGCTGCCGGACGATGCGTCCTCGGCGGCCGACGCACAGCGCAAGCCGAGCGGCGGCGGCGGCTGAGCCGTCGCTTTCCGATCTGCCGTGCCGGCTGCCCGCGTCGAACTGGCTCCCGCCAAGGTCAATCTCACGTTGCGCGTCATCGGCCGCCGCGCCGACGGCTATCATGACATCGAAAGCCTGGTCGTGTTCGCCGCCTTGGGCGACGAACTCGCCTTCGCGCCCGGCCGCACGCTCAAGCTCTCGGTCAGCGGGCCGACGGCGCGGGCGGCGGGCGGGCTTGCCGACAATCTGGTGCTGAAAGCGGCGCGCGCGCTCGCCGAGCGCGTCGAAGGGCTGAAGACCGGCGGCTTTACGCTCGCCAAGCGGCTCCCGGTCGCGGCGGGCTTGGGCGGCGGCTCGTCCGACGCGGCGGCGGCGTTGCGGCTGCTGGCGCGCGCAAACCGCATCGCGCTCGGCGATCCCCGCCTGCACGAGGCGGCGCGCGCGACCGGCGCGGATGTGCCGGTCTGCCTCGATCCGCGCCCGCGCGTGATGCGCGGTATCGGGGAGATCCTGTCCGCGCCACTCGAGTTGCCGCGGCTGCCGGCCGTGCTGGTCAATCCGGGCGTCGCGGTGCCGACCAAGGACGTGTTCGCGGGCCTGCGCCTTGCGCCGCGCACTGAAGCGGCCAGCCTCTCTACCGGCGCTGGACCGGGCAGAGGGATTGGTCCCGCGCCGAGTTGATGGCGGCGCTGTCGGCCGGCCGCAACGATCTCGAAGCGCCCGCCGTCGCGCTTCAGCCGGTGATCGCCAGGGTCGTGGCGGCGATCGGCAGGACGCCGGGCTGCGAACTCGCCCGCATGTCGGGCTCGGGCGCGACCTGCTTCGGGCTCTACGCGTCGTCCCGTGCGGCTGTTGCGGCCGCGCGCGTGCTGCGCAGCAAGCATCCGGGCTGGTGGGTGCGGTCGACTGCGCTCGGCGCGCTTGCGTGAAAGCAAATCGCGGCGCGACGTGATTCGCGCCGGTTCTCGATCCCTGTGACGGCGCCATGACCGAGGCAAATTGGATCGTGGATGAACGGGCCGTTCATCCACACGCCCTTCAATGGCCGCACTGCCTCTGCTAATCTCCCCCTTTCACCTGTTTAGCGGAGGAGCCCCATGAAGAAACTCGCTGTCGTACTCGCCATCTGCGCCATGTCCGGCGTGGCATTTGCCCAGACCCCGCCGACCGCGACCGAGACGTGCACGGCCGGCGCCAAGTCCAAGAATCTCCGCGGTGCCGCGCTCACCAGCTTCATGGACAAGTGCAAGCGTGACGCCGAGACCGCCTGCACGACCAACTCGGACACGAGGAAGCTCGCTGGCGCCGCGCGCAACAGCCACATGACGAAGTGCGTGAACGACAAGGTCGGCAGCTGATCGATGCCGCGCCCGGCCACAGCGCCGGGCCGCCATTGTGGGGCGAACCACGTCCCGACCGACGCACCGCAAGTCACGCCGAAGCGGTTGGCCGCGGCCGCCGCTTCGGCGTTCCTGTTCATGCCCCCGTTCGGCGATTGACCCGGCCCGCCGGAGCGCGAATATATGCGCAAAGGCTGGACCGCATGAGGCGTACCCATGGATAGCATCGAGAAAGACGGCACGGTTTTCGTCGGCAAGGGCACCAAGCCCGAATACCTGACGCTCGCCTTGGCCAACCGGCACGGGCTGGTGGCGGGCGCCACCGGCACCGGCAAGACCGTGACCTTGCAGGTTCTGGCGGAAGGCCTGTCGCGCGCCGGCGTGTCGGTGTTCGCGGCCGACATCAAGGGCGACCTGTCGGGCATTTCCGAAATGGGCGAGGCCAAGGAAGGCTTGGTGACCCGCGCCAAGAGCATGGGGCTCGACTTTCAGCCGGACCAATTTCCGGTGGTGTTCTGGGACCTGTTCGGCGAGCAGGGCCATCCGATCCGCGCCACCGTCTCCGAGATGGGGCCGCTGCTGCTGTCGCGCCTGATGGACCTCAACGAGGTGCAGGAGGGCGTGCTCAACATCGCCTTCAAGGTGGCGGACGAGCAGGGGCTGCTGCTGCTCGACATGAAGGACCTGCGCGCCATCCTCGGCTATCTCGCCGAGCATGCGGCCGAGCTGACCACGCAATACGGCAACGTCTCGAAGCCGACCATCGGCACCATCCAGCGGCAGTTGCTGGTGCTGGAAAATCAGGGTGGCACGAAATTCTTCAGCGAGCCGGCCCTGCAGCTGAAGGACTTCATTCGCACCGATCGCGACGGCCGCGGTTTCATCAACATTCTGGCCGCCGACAAGCTGATGGAAAGTCCGCGGCTCTACGCGACCTTCCTGCTGTGGCTTCTGTCCGAGCTGTTCGAGCAGTTGCCCGAGGTCGGCGACCCGCCCAAGCCGAAGCTGTGCTTCTTCTTCGACGAGGCGCATCTCCTCTTCACCGATGCGCCGAAGGCGCTGCTGGAAAAGATCGAGCAGGTCGTCCGCCTGATCCGCTCGAAGGGCGTCGGCGTCTATTTCGTCACCCAGAATCCGCTCGACGTCCCCGACAAGGTCCTGGCGCAGCTCAGCAACCGCGTGCAGCACGCGCTGCGCGCGTTCACCCCGCGCGACCAGAAGGCCGTCAAGGCGGCGGCCGAGACGTTCCGTCCCAATCCGAAGCTCGACACCGGCAAGGTGATCATGGAGCTCGGCAAGGGCGAGGCCCTGGTGTCGTTCCTCGAAGGCAACGGCACGCCGTCGCTGGTCGAGCGCTGCATGGTCCGCCCGCCCTCGGGCCGGATCGGGCCGATCACGCCGGACGAACGCAAGGCCATCATGGCGCAGAGCCCGGTGAAGGGAAAATACGACCAGACGGTCGATTCCGAAT
This sequence comes from uncultured Alphaproteobacteria bacterium, assembly GCA_963749815.1. GTDB lineage: Bacteria > Pseudomonadota > Alphaproteobacteria > Rhizobiales > Xanthobacteraceae > VAZQ01. The sequence goes on from CAVVON010000016.1 coordinate 75,338, forward strand.
CGGCCTACGAGGTGCTGCAGAAGCGGCTGAAGGAGACCGGCTCAACCTCGCCGCCGGCCGGGACCGTGCCCGGACAACCGGGGGTGCCAGGAGCGCCCGCCGAGGCGCCGGCCGAAACCGGCTTCTGGGCCGACTGCAAATGGTTCTTCAAGTCGATGTTCGGGCTCGACCGCAAGCGCGGCGAGAAGCTCTCCACCGGCCAGATCGTCGCCCGTAGCGTCACCCGTACGGTGACCACTGCGGTCGCCGGCAAGGTCGCCGCCGAGATCGGCAAGTCGATCGGCGGCAAGACCGGCAGCTCGGTCGGCCGCGCCATCGTGCGCGGCACCATGGGCGGGATTTTGCGGCGGTAGGACGAAGGGGCGAGGCGTTCAATTCGACCGGTTGATGCTGAACTCGACCGCCCCTTCCAGCGCCGCCTTCATCGCCGAAGCCGGAAACAGCGCCAACGCATCCTTGGCGATCGCGCCGTAGTGGCGCGCGCGCTGCACCGTATCCTCGAGCGCGCGGTGCTTGGTCATCAGCCCGACCGCGTGTTCGAGATCGGCGTCGGTGGCCTCGCCTTCCTCCAGCGTGCGGCGCCAGAATGCCCGCTCGCTCTCCGAGCCGCGGCGATAGGACAGCACCACCGGCAGCGTGATCTTGCCCTCGCGGAAATCGTCGCCGACGTTCTTGCCGAGCTTGGCGGCCTTGCCGCCGTAGTCGAGCGCGTCGTCGACCAACTGAAACGCGATGCCGAGATTCATGCCGAACGAGCGGCAGGCGGAGCGCTCGTCCTTCGGCCGGTTGGCGAGCACCGGCCCGACCTCGCAGGCGGCGGCGAACAGCTCGGCGGTCTTGGCGCGGATCACCGCGAGATACGCGTCCTCGGTGGTGGCGGTGTTCTTGGCAGCGCCGAGTTGCATCACCTCGCCCTCGGCGATCACGGCGGCGGCCGACGACAGGATATCGAGCGCCGGCAATGAGCCGACCTCGACCATCATCTTGAAGGCCTGGCCGAGCAGGAAGTCGCCGACCAGCACGCTCGCGTCGTTGCCCCAGACCATGCGCGCCGCCTTCTGGCCGCGGCGCATGTCGCTTTCGTCCACCACGTCGTCGTGCAGCAGCGTGGCGGTGTGCATGAATTCGACCGCGGCCGCGAGCTTGATATGGCCGTCGCCGCCATAGCCGGCGAGGTTGGCCATCGCCAGCGTCAGGATCGGCCGCAGCCGCTTGCCGCCCGATGCGATCAGGTGGTTGGCGACCTCCGGGATCATGGTCACTTCCGAGCCGGTGCGCGCCAGGATGGTGCTATTGACTCGCTGCAGGTCGGTGGCCACGAGGTCGTTGAGATTTTCGATGGAGGCGGGTGAGCGGCTCTCGAATGGGACGACGACGGCCAAGACGATCTCCTGAGCGAAGGACGCGCGACCATAGAAGCGGTATGGTGGGGCGGCAAGTGCGCCGATACGCAGATATGCGCGATCCGGCGTGTCGGAAAGAGGCCTCTTGATGTCCAAGGCCGAGGAGATCGTGGCTCGCCCGGACGAATTGTCGCGGCGTTCCGGTCTGCGCGTGGCGGTGCTGGTGCCGTGCTTCAACGAGGAGTTGGCGATCGCCAAGGTGGTGGCGGATTTCCGCGCCGCGCTGCCCGCCGCGGCGATCTACGTTTATGACAACAATTCCAGCGACCGCACCGTCGAGGTCGCCCGCGCGGCCGGCGCGGTCGTGCGGCGCGAGCCGCGGCAGGGCAAAGGTAATGTGGTGCGGCGGATGTTCGCCGACGTCGATGCCGACCTCTACGTCCTGGTCGATGGCGACGCCACCTACGATGCGCCCAGCGCACGCGCCATGATCGCGCGTCTCGTCGACGACCGGCTCGACATGGTGGTGGCGGCGCGGGTCGAGGAGGGGCAGGCGGCCTATCGCCGCGGCCACCGCACCGGCAACCGGCTGCTCAGCAGCTTTGTCGCCTCCACGTTTGGGCCGTCCTTCACCGACATCCTGTCGGGCTATCGCGTGTTCTCGCGCCGGTTCGTGAAATCGTTCCCTGTGCTGTCGCGTGCGTTCGAGATCGAGACCGAACTCACCGTCCATGCGCTCGAACTGGAACTGCCGGTCGCCGAAATCCCGACGCCCTATTACGCCCGGCCGGAGGGATCGGAATCGAAGCTCAGCACCTGGAGCGACGGGCTGCGCATCCTGTTGATGATCGGCAATCTCTATCGCTCGGAGCGGCCGCTCTCGTTCTTTTCCGGCGTCGGCATCGCGCTGGCGCTGGTTGCGGTCGGCCTCGCCATCCCGATCTTCATCACCTATCTCGAAGACGGCCTGGTGCCGCGGCTGCCGACCGCCGTTCTGTCGACCGGATTGATGCTGCTCGCCTGTCTGGCGTTGGTTGCGGGTCTCGTGCTCGACACCGTGACGCGCGGCCGCCGCGAGATGAAGCTGCTGGCCTACTTGGCGCAGCGCGCTCCTGGCGAGGACGCCGAGCGGCGCGGAGCTTGAGGAAACGCTGGTGCGTGAACTGATCCGGACCAACAATGCCGTGCTGATCTCGGCGGTGCAGGCGCTGCTCGACGCCGCCGACATCCCCACCCTGTTGCTTGATGAGAACATGAGCGTGCTCGAAGGCTCGCTCGGGATGCTGCCGCGCCGCGTCATGGTGGCCGAAGACGACGTCCAGGATGCGCGCAAGCTGCTCGAAGACGCCGGCCTTGGGCACGAGTTGCGCCCCGATGGCAAGTGAAGTCCCCGATATCACCGAGGACGCGGTGCTCGGCGGCCGGCTGCGACTGCGCCAGCCCGCGCGCGGCCACCGCGTCGGACATGACGCGATCCTGCTGGCGGCGGCGACGCCGGCGCTTGCCGGAGAGCATGTGGTCGATCTCGGCGCCGGCGTAGGCGCCGCCGGCCTCGCGGTCGCCGCGCGCGTTCCGGGCGTCAGTGTGACGCTGGTCGAGCGCGACGCCGGCCTTGCCGCGCTCGCCGCCGAGAATGCGCTGCGCAGCGGGTTCTCCGCGCGCGCGCGTCACGCTCGACGTGACGGCGCCCGCGGCGGAGTTCGCGGCTTCCGGCCTGCCGCCGCAATCGGCGGCGCGGGTGCTGATGAATCCGCCGTTCAACGATTCCTTGCGGCACCGTAGCTCACCGGACCCGCAACGGCGCGCCGCGCATGTTGCTCGCGGATGACCTGCTCGAGCGCTGGGTCGAGACGGCGGCGCGGCTGTTGCGCCCCGGCGGCACGCTCACGTTGATCTGGCGGCCGGAAGGCCTCGGCGATGTGTTGCGCGCGCTCGCCGCCGGCTTCGGCGGGATCGTGATTTTGCCGGTGCACGGCAAGCCGCAAGAGCCGGCGATCCGCATTCTGGTGCGGGCCGCCAGAGGCGGCCAGGCGCCGCTTGTGCTGCTGCCCGCGCTGGTGCTGAACGATGCGGCCGCGCGCCCGACCGCCGCGGCTGAGGCGGTGCTGCGGGGCGCGGCGGCGTTGCCGCCTGGCGAGGCCTAGCCCCGGCTTGGAACGCCGTCGGTCTTACCGGTTGCTGGCTCGCCGTGGGTGTAAAGATAGGATAGGGCGGCGATTGTGCTGACCAGGATCATTAACATATAGATTTTCATGGTTTCCCTCGCTCGAACCCGCGCGTCAGGCTGCGGGAGATATCCCACCGCAATGGTTGACAAATGGTTACTTAAGCGGCTCACGAGGCGGCCTAGGACGCGGCAAGAATGAACGGTCGGATCATGTCGGAACATATGCAGCAACTCGTGGCGAGCGCGCGCCAAGGCATCAACGCGCTGTTACCGCAGCGGTTCCGCGGCGGCACGCCGGTGGTGCCGGTGGTGCGGCTCACCGGCGTGATCGGCTTTTCGACGCCGCTGCGGCCCGGTCTCTCGCTCGCGAGCGTCGCGCGCCCGCTCGAACGCGCCTTCGGCATGCGCAAGGCCAAGGCGGTTGCGCTGCTGATCAATTCGCCCGGCGGCTCGCCGGTGCAGTCGCATCTGATCTACCGCCGCATCCGCGCGCTCGCGGCGGAGAACGGCAAGCCGGTGATCGCGTTCGCCGAGGATGTCGCCGCTTCCGGCGGCTACATGATCGCGTGCGCGGCCGACGAGATCGTCTGCGACCCCTCGTCCATCGTCGGCTCGATCGGCGTGGTCGGCGGCTCGTTCGGTTTCCCGAAGCTGATGGAGAAGCTCGGCATCGAGCGGCGGCTTTATACCGCGGGCGATCACAAGGCGATGCTCGATCCGTTCCTGCCGGAGAATCCCGACGACGTCGCCCGGCTCAAGTCGCTGCAGCAGGAAATCCACCGCGATTTCATCACACTTGGTGAAGACGAGCCGCGGCGCGCGGCTGACGGGCCCAGAAAAAACCGTGTTCTCCGGCGAGTATTGGACCGGCAACAAGGCGGTCGAGTTCGGCCTTGCCGACGCGGTCGGCGACCTGCGTTCGACCTTGCGCGCACGGTTCGGCGACGACGTCCTCACGCCGCTGATCTCCGCTCCGCGCGGCTGGTTCGGCCGGACGCAGCCCGGGCTTGGCGGCTTCGACGGGCTTGTTGCGGCCTCCGGATTTCGCCGAGCAGGTGGTCTCGGCGCTGGAGGCGCGAGCGATCTGGGCGCGTTTCGGACTTTGAGCGCGCCGTGACTGAAGGAGAACTGCAATGCCCCCGCTCTTCATCCCGCCGCTGGTCAAGATCGTGCTCGGCACGTTCGGCGCCGCGGCTGTCGTGCACTGGGTGGTGAAGGAAGTGCGCCGCATCAACGCGGAGCTCGATCGCGTCAGCAGCGCGCCGGTCGGCGACGCCATGGCGCGTCAGGCGCTGCCGACCCTGCGCCGCGACCCGCGCACCGGCGACTGGCGGCTTTCTTCTTAAGCCGGACCCAAGTCTTAAGCACGAACCCAAGTCCGTCCCATTCTTGACCCTTCGGATGGCGGCCGGTAGGTCTACCGCGCCCTTGCCGGGCTGCCGCATTCTCAGGGTCACATGACCGACGATCTTCCCGCCCACATGCGTCCCGAGCGCTCGTTCCAGGGCCTGATCCTGGCGCTGCAGCGCTATTGGGCCGACTACGGCTGCGTCATCCTGCAGCCCTACGACATGGAGGTCGGCGCCGGCACCTTCCATCCGGCGACCACGCTGCGCGCGCTCGGGCCGAAGCCCTGGAACGCCGCCTATGTGCAGCCCTCGCGCCGGCCCGAAGGACGGCCGCTACGGCGAGAACCCGAACCGGCTGCAGCACTACTACCAGTTCCAGGTGATCCTGAAGCCGTCGCCCGCCGACCTCCAGGATCTCTATCTCAAATCGCTCTACGCCATCGGCATCGATCCGAAGCTGCACGACATCCGCTTCGTCGAGGACGACTGGGAAACGCCGACGCTCGGCGCCTGGGGGCTCGGCTGGGAATGCTGGTGCGACGGCATGGAGGTGTCGCAGTTCACCTATTTCCAGCAGGTCGCGGGCTTCGAATGCGCGCCGGTGTCGGGCGAACTGACCTACGGGCTCGAGCGGCTTGCCATGTATGTGCAGGGCGTCGACCGCGTCTACGATCTCAACTTCAACGGCCGCGACGGCGCGCAAGGTCACCTACGGCGACGTGTTCCTGCAGGCCGAGAAGGAATATTCGCGGCACAATTTCGAATATCTCCGACACCGACATGCTGTTCGAGCAGTTCAAGATGGCGGAGGCGGCCTGCCGGAAATATCTCGACGCCGGCTGGACCACCGACGGCAACGCAGCGCCAGCATCTGATGGCGCTGCCGGCCTACGACCAGTGCATCAAGGCGAGCCACGTGTTCAATCTGCTCGACGCGCGCGGCGTGATCTCGGTGACCGAGCGGCAGAGCTACATTCTGCGCGTGCGCGAGCTCGCCAAGGCCTGCGGCGAGGCCTGGCTCGCGACCGAAGCGGGAGGAGCAGCATGAGCGCGACACCGGAAATCGGCGGACGGCAACCGATCACGGTCGATGTCGAGGCCGGCAAGACCTACTGGTGGTGCGCCTGCGGCCGCTCGAAGAACCAGCCGTTCTGCGACGGCTCGCACAAGGGCACCGGCTTCACGCCGCTCGAATACAAGCGCCGACAAGACCGGCGAGGCGTGGTTCTGCGCCTGCAAGCGCACCGCCAGCCCGCCGCTCTGCGACGGCAGCCACAAGCGGGTGTGACATGCCCGATCTTCTGCTCGAACTCTTCTCCGAGGAAATCCCCGCGCGCATGCAGGCGCGCGCGGCCGAGGACCTGCAAGAAGCTCGTCACCGACCGGCTGGTCGACGCCGGGCCTCGTCTACGAGGGCGCCAAGGCCTTCGCCACGCCGCGCCGGCTGGCGCTCGCGGTGCAGGGCGTGCCGGCGCGGCAGCCCGACGTCAAGGAGGAGAAGAAGGGCCCGCGCGTCGGCGCGCCGGAGGCGCGATCGCGGGCTTTCTCAAGGCCGCGGGGCTGACGTCGATCGACGAGGCCAAGGTCCAGCCCGACAAGAAGGGCGATTTCTACGTCGCGGTGATCGAGAAGCCGGGCCGGCCGGCGATCGAGGTGATCGGCCGAGATCGTGCCCGAGGTGGTGAAGAGCTTTCCCTGGCCGAAGTCGATGCGCTGGGGCGCGCAGTCGGCGCAGCCCGGCGCGCTCAGCTGGGTGCGGCCGCTGCATTCGATCGTCGCGACCTTCGGGCCGGAGACCGAGGAGCCCGACGATCGTGCCGTTCGCGGTCGACGGCATCGCGGCCGGCGACGAGACCCGCGGCCATCGCTTCCTGGCGCCCGGCGCCGTTCAAGGTGCGCCGCTTCGACGACTACATGGCCAAGCTCGAGAAGGCCAAGGTCGTGCTCGACCCGGCGCGGCGCCAGGAGATCATCCTCGCCGACGCCAAGAACCTCGCCTTCGCGCAGGGCTTCGAGCTGGTCGAGGACGCGGGCCTGCTGGCCGAGGTCGCCGGCCTGGTCGAATGGCCGGTGGTGCTGATGGGCTCGTTCGACGAGGCGTTCCTGGCGATCCCCGACGAGGTGATCCGCGCCACCATCCGCAACAACCAGAAATGCTTCGTGCTGCGCGACCCGCAGACCGCGCAGGCTCGCCAACAAGTTCATCCTGGTCGTCCAACATCGAGGCGAGCGACGGCGGCAAGGCGATCGTCGCCGGCAACGAGCGCGTCATCCGCGCGCGGCTGTCCGACGCGAAGTTCTTCTACGAGACCGATCTGAAGACGCGGCTCGAAGACCGGCTGCCGAAGTTCGAGCAGATCGTGTTCCACGAGAAGCTCGGCACGCAGGCCGAGCGCATCGCAGCGCATCGAGCGGCTGGCGGCCGAGCTCGCGCCCATCGTCGGCGCCGACGTCGCGAAGACGCGAGCGCGCGGCGCGGCTCTGCAAGGCCGACCTGCTCACCGAGGTGGTCGGCGAATTTCCCGAGCTGCAGGGCCTGATGGGGAAATACTACGCCGAGGCGCAGGGCGAGGACGAAGCCGTCGCCCACGCCATGCGAGGATCACTACAAGCCGAAAGGGCCGGACGATCTCGTGCCCGCCGATCCGGTGTCGGTCGCGGTCGCGCTCGCCGACAAGATCGACACGCTGGTCGGGCTTCTGGGCGATCGACGAGAAGCCGACCGGCTCGAAGGATCCGTATGCGCTGCGCCGCGCCGCGCTCGGCGTGATCCGCATCGTTCTCGACAACAATCTGCGGCTTGCGCTGTCGGGCTTCCTGGAGAAGGCGATCGCGCAGGTCGAACCCAAGACTGCCGCGGCCGATGCGCCGGGCGGCAAGCTGTCGCCGCGCGACGTCAAGCGCCTGCAGGCGCAGGCGACCGCCGCCGATCTGCTCGCCTTCTTCGCCGACCGCCTGAAGGTCCAGCTGCGCGAGCAGGGCGCGCGCCACGATCTCGTCGACGCCGTGTTCGCGCTCGAAGGCCAGGACGATCTCCTGCTGATCGTCCGCCGCGTCGAGGCGCTCGGCAAATTCCTCGACACCGAGGACGGCAAGAATCTGCTCGCCGGCACCAAGCGCGCCGCCAACATCATCCGCATCGAGGAGAAGAAGGACGCCCGCGACTATGTCGGCGCGCCCGATCCGCAACTCTACCGCCAGGACGAGGAATGGGCGCTGGCGCGCGCCATCGACGCCGCCAAGGAGGAGGCCGCAGCCGCCGTCGCGCGCGAGGATTTCGCCGCCGCCATGACGCGCGATGGCGAAGCTGCGCCCGCATGTCGATGCGTTCTTCGACAAGGTGACGGTCAACGTCGCCGACGGCGCCGACAAGCCGAGCTGCGCGAGAACCGGCTGCAAGCTGCTCAACGAAATCCGCGAGGCCACCCGCGCGGTCGCGGATTTCTCCCGCATCGAAGGGCTAGATCTGCGCCGAACGTCGAACTGCGGCGCGTGCGCGCACGGCCATTGCGCCGGCGCGGTCTGCCGTGCATGACTCCGCTGATCGAATCAACGGCTGGGATGCCGCCTCGGGATGACGCCATGAATTCACCGTCGCCACATGTCACGCCGCTCGTCGCGCTGGTCGCCGGCATTCTGATCCTGATCGATGCCGCGGCTGCTGAACTACATCGTCGCGATCTACCTGATCATTGTACGGGCTCGCTCGGCCTCAACGCGCATCCACCATTTCATCGGACGATCTGGACTGCCGTCGCCGCTGACGTTCCGGCTTGCGTCGGCGGCGCCTGCGGCGTGGTCATTAGCGAGCGCCGGGCGCAATCGAATTCTGTGGTTCCATGGCCAGACCGCCGTCGCAGCCGCGCCGAAATCAAAGCCGAAATCCGCCCAGCGCGCGCGCAGCCGCGCCGAAGCCGCGCGCGCAAGGCGCCGGCAGAAGCCTGCCAGCGAACAAGGCCGCGCGCAAGGCGACAGCCGCGGCGCCGGCAAGGCGCAAATGGGTCTACACCTTCGGCGACGGCAAGGCCGAGGGCAAGCCGGCGATGCGCAACCTGCTCGGCGGCAAGGGCGCGAGCCTCGCCGAGATGGCCAATCTCGGCCTGCCGGTGCCGCCCGGCTTCACCATCACCACCGAGGTCTGCACCCACTACTACGCCAACGGCAACACGCTATCCGAAGGACCTCGAAGCGCCAGGTCGACGCCGCGCTCGCCGCAGATCGGCCGCATCACCGGCAAGACCTTCGGCGATCCCAGCCAATCCGCTGCTGGTCTCGGTGCGCTCGGGCGCGCGCGCCTCGATGCCCGGCATGATGGACACGGTGCTCAATCTCGGCCTCAACGACGAGACCGTCGAGGCGCTGGCGAAGAAGTCCGGCGACCGGCGCTTCGCCTATGACAGCTATCGCCGCTTCATCACCATGTATTCCGACGTGGTGCTCGGCATCGAGCCACCACCACTTCGAGGAAATCCTCGACGACCACAAGGACCGCAACGGCTACGCGCTCGACACCGATCTCACCGCCGACGACTGGGTCGAACTGGTCGGCCGCTACAAGGAGCGCGTCGAGGAGGAGCACGGCGCGCCGTTCCCGCAGGACCCGCACGCAGCAGCTGTGGGGCGCGATCGGCGCGGTGTTCGGCTCGTGGATGAACCAGCGCGCCATCACCTATCGCCGCCTGCACGACATTCCGGAAAGCTGGGGCACCGCCGTCAACGTGCAGGCCATGGTGTTCGGCAACATGGGCGAGACGTCGGCCACCGGCGTCGCCTTCACGCGCAATCCCTCGACCGGCGAGAAGACGCTCTACGGCGAGTTCCTGATCAACGCGCAGGGCGAGGACGTGGTCGCCGGCATCCGCACGCCGCAGGAGATCACCGAGGCCGCGCGCAAGGAGGCCGGCTCCGACAAGCCGTCGATGGAGAGGCGCATGCCGGCGGCGTTCACGGAGCTGACCCGCATCTACGGCGTGCTCGAGCAGCACTACCGCGACATGCAGGACCTCGAATTCACCGTCGAGCAGGGCAAGCTGTGGATGCTGCAGACCCGCTCCGGCAAGCGCACCGCCAAGGCGGCGCTGCGGATCGCGGTCGAGCTCGCCAACGAGGGCCTGATCACCCGCAAGGAGGCGGTGACGCGCGTCGATCCGGCCTCGCTCGACCAGCTCCTGCATCCGACCATCGATCCCAAGGCCGAGCGCAAGGTCGATCGCCACCGGCCTGCCGGCCTCGCCCGGCGCGGCCTCCGGCGAGATCGTGTTCTCCTCCGACGAGGCCGAGACGCTCAAGGCGCAGGGCCGCAGCGTCATCCTGGTGCGCGTCGAGACCTCGCCCGAGGACATCCACGGCATGCACGCCGCCGAAGGCATCCTCACCACGCGCGGCGGCATGACCTCGCACGCCGCCGTGGTCGCGCGCGGCATGGGCAAGCCCTGCGTCTCGGGCGCCGGCACGCTGCGCGTCGACTACGCGGCGCGGCACGCTGACGCGTCGGCGGCCACGACGCTGCAAGCAAGGGCGACATCATCACCATCGACGGCTCGACCGGCCAGGTGCTGCTCGGCCGCGTGCCGATGATCGAGCCGGCGCTGTCCGGCGAGTTCGCCACGCTGATGGGCTGGGCCGACGAGGTGCGCAAGCTCGGCGTGCGCGCCAATGCCGACACGCCGACCGATGCCCGCGTCGCGCTCAAGTTCGGCGCCGAGGGCATCGGGCTCTGCCGCACCGAGCACATGTTCTTCGACGAGGACCGCATCCGCGCCGTGCGCGAGATGATCCTGGCCGACGACGAGAAATCGCGCCGCGCCGCGCTCGCCAAGCTGCTGCCGATGCAGCGCGCGGATTTCGTCGAGCTGTTCGAGATCATGCACGGCCTGCCGGTGACGATCCGGCTGCTCGATCCGCCGCTGCACGAATTCCTGCCGCACACCGAGGAGGAGATCGCCGAGGTCGCCGCCGCCATGGGCGCCGATCCGCGGAAGCTCGCCGACCGCGCGCGCGAGCTGCACGAGTTCAATCCGATGCTCGGCTTCCGCGGCTGCCGGCTCGCGATCGCCTATCCGGAGATCGCCGAGATGCAGGCGCGCGCCATCTTCGAGGCCGCGGTCGAGGCCGGCAAGCGCACCGGCAAGCCGGTGGTGCCGGAAGTGATGGTGCCGCTGATCGCCACCAAGGCCGAGCTCGACCTCGTCAAGGCGCGCATCGACGCCATGGCGCAGGCGGTCGCCGACGGAGACCGAGCACCAAGGTCGAACTATCAGGTCGGCACCATGATCGAGCTGCCGCGCGCCGCGCTGCTGCGCCGGCGAGATCGCCGAGACGCGCGGAATTCTTCTCCTTCGGCACCAACGACCTGACGCAGACGACCTTCGGCATCAGCCGCGACGACGCCGCGAGCTTCCTCGGCACCTACACGGCGCGCGGCATCCTCGCCGACCGATCCGTTCGTGTCGATCGACCGCGAGGGCGTCGGCGAGCTGATGCGCATCGGCGTCGAGCGCGGCCGCAAGGTCGCGCCGAAGCTCAAGATCGGCATCTGCGGCGAGCATGGCGGCGATCCGGCCTCGGTCGCGTTCTGCCACGAGGTCGGGCTCGACTACGTGTCCTGCTCGCCGTTCCGCGTGCCGATCGCGCGGCTCGCCGCCGCCCAGGCGGCGCTCGGCAAGGCTCCCGCCAGCCAGGCGTAGCGCTGCGCGGCGGTTGCCCCTTTGGTCGAGTACTCACGTGCTACCGCGTATGCTAGCGTCGCGCCAGGCGACGTAAGGGCGCTAGCGAGGGGACCGATGGCCGAGGACGGCAAATCCGCTGCCGGCGGAACAATCGCCGATTCCCGATGCGCGGCTGACGAGCCAGGGCGCAATCTCGGACGAGGCGCTGCGCAAGGCCGAGGAATTCGTCGAGCAGGAGGAAGGCGCCGCCAACCGGCTGACCGGCCTCGCCGGCATCGTCGTGACCGCGATCGCGATCGCGATGACGCTGTTCCACCTCTACTGCCGCCTACGACATCGTCCCGACCCAGCCGCTGCGCTACACCCACGTCGCGTTCGTGATGGTGCTGTGCTTCCTGCTGTTCCCGCTGACGCCGCGCTTCCGCAACCGCATCCGCTGGTTCGACGTGATCGCCGCCGCCACCTCGGTCGCGATCCTGCTCTACGCGATCTGGGGCGGCGAGGACTTCACCGACCGCGCCACCTCGCCGAACCGGCTCGACGTCGATGCTCGGCGTCATCTTCATCGTGCTGCTGCTCGAAGCGACACGCCGCACCTCCGGCTGGATCATGCCGTTCGTCGGCATCCTGTTCATCGTCTACGCCATGGCCGGCCCGTATCTGCCGCCGCCGTGGACGCACCGCGGCTACGACATTTCGCGCCTGGTCGGGCATCTGTTCATCACGCTCGAAGGCATTTTCGGCGTCGCCGTCGACGTGTCGGCGAGCGCTGATCATCATGTTCACGATCTACGGCGCCTTCCTGCAGCATTCCGGCGCCGGAAAGTTCTTCATCGATTTCTCGCTGGCGCTGACTGGGCGGCAAGCCCAACAGCGCCGGCCGCACCGTGGTGCTGTCGTCGTTCCTGCTCGGCGGCCCGTCCGGCTCCGGCGTCGCGACCACGGTGACGATCGGCGCGGTCGCCTATCCGATGATGCAGCGCGCGGGCTTCGAGAAGAACGCCGCCGGCGGCCTGCTCGCGGCCGGCGGGCTCGGCGCCATCCTGTCGCCGCCGGTGCTCGGCGCCGCGGCGTTCCTGATCGCCGAGTTCCTCAAGATCAGCTACCTCGACGTGATCTGGATGGCGACCATCCCGACCTGCCTCTACTACCTGTCGCTGCTGTTCATGGTCGAGCTCGACGCCAAGCGCTTCGGCGCCAACGCCGTCGTCACCGAGCAGACCATGACGCTCGGCGCGATGATGAAGCGCTACGGCTTCCACTTCACCTCGCTGATCGCCGTGATCGTGTTCATGATCGTCGGTTATCTCGCCGATGCTGTCGGTGTTCTACTGCGTGCTGATGTGCTTCCTGCTGAGCGCGATCACGCCCGAGACCTCGCTCGGCCCGCGGCCGCTGCTGCTGCCGTTGCTGCTGCTGTCGGTGCTGCTGCTGCTGCCGGCCCTCGCCACCACGCTCACCCCGCTCCTCAACGCCATCCCGCATGTCAGCATCCCCACATTCGACATTCCGCGCATCACCACGCTCTATGTCGATTACGTACCCGGCCTGCTGCTGATCCTGCTCGGCGTGCTGGCGGTCGTCGGGCTCAGCAACCGCGGCAGCGAGGAGAAGCTGCACACCCGCAAGCTCACCCGCACGCTCGCCGACGGCTCGATCGGCGTGCTCAACGCCGCCACCACCTGCGCGTCGGCCGGCATCATCGTCGGCGTCGTGACGCTCACCGGGCTCGGGCCTGAAGTTTTCCTCGATCGTGCTCGACTATGCGGGCGGCAGCCTGCTGCTGACGGCGATCTACACCGCGCTCGTGGTCTGGATCGTCGGCCTCGCCGTGCCGGTCACCGCGTCCTACATCATCTGCGCGGTGATCGCGGCGCCGGCGCTGACCAAGCTCGGCGTGCCCGATTACGCCGCGCACATGTTCATCTTCTACTACGCGGTGCTGTCGGAAGTGTCGCCGCCGACCGCGCTGTCGCCGTTCGCCGCCGCCGCCATCACCGGCGGCGATCCCTACAAGACGACCTTGCAGGCATGGAAATACACGCTGCCGGCGTTCCTGGTGCCGTTCGTGTTCGTGCTCGATCCGCACGGCGTCGGCCTGCTGATGAAAATTCCGAAGGACGGCTCGGTGTGGGACATCGTCCTGATCACCGCCAAGACCGCGGCTGGCCTGGCGGCGCTCGCGGCCGGCGCGCAGAACTGGGCGCTGCGACAGAATACCACGGCCGAGCGCGTGCTGTGGATCGTCGCCGGCCTGCTGCTGGTGTTTCCGAGCCTTCTCGAGGCGCTGGCGGAGAGGATCTCCGGCTACGACGTGCCGCATCCGGCGCCGCTCGGTCTGGCGATTGCCGTGTTTTTGTTGATAAAACAAGCCATGAGCCTGTCCCGCCCGCCTGCGGCGGCGACCGGATAGAAACTTGGAGGAATCGCTGTGCTGCAAAGAACAACCGCCTGGCTTGTGACGTCCACGCTCGCGCTCGGCCTCGCCGCCGGCGCGGCCATCGCCCAGCAGAAGACGATCGCGATCGGCACCGGCGGGACCGGCGGCGTCTACTATCCGCTCGGCGGCGGGCTCGCGAACCTGATCTCGAAGAATCTGCCCGGCGTTCAGGCGACCGCCGAAGTGACCGGCGGCTCGGTCGACAATCTCAAGCTGATCGCCTCCAGGCAAAGCGAAGTCGGCGTTCACGATGGCGGACGCGGCGCTCGACGCCTTCAAGGCGCAGGACAAGTTCAAGGGCAACGCAAGGTGCCGTTGCGCACCCTGATGGTGCTCTATCCGAACCGCATGCACGTCGTGACGATCGAGGGCACCGGCATCAACAAGATGTCCGACCTCAAGGGCAAGCGCGTCTCCACCGGCTCGCCCGGCAGCGCCACCGAGGTGATGGCGTTTCGCGTGATCGAGGCCGCGGGCCTCGACAAGGACAAGGACATGAAGCGCGAGCGGCTCGGCGTCGCCGAGTCGGTCAACGCCATCAAGGACAAGAAGATCGATGCGTTCTTCTGGGTCGGCGGCCTGCCGACCGCGGCGGTGACCGATCTCGGCGCCACGCCCGGCGTGAAGATCAGGATGATCGACCACAGCGAGGTGGTCGACAAGATGAATGCCAAGTACGGCAACCTCTATGTCACCGACACGATCCCGGCCAAGACCTATCCGGGCCAGGAGACCGACAACCAGATCTCCACGGTGCAGAACATCCTGGTCACCGACGACAAGTTGAGCGACGAACTCGCCTACAAGATCGTCCAGCTGATCTTCGACAAGAAGGCCGACCTGGTCGCGGTTCACAAAGAGGCGGAGAACTTCGACCTCAAGTATCAGAAGACCGCGAGTTCGCCGGTGCCGTGGCATCCGGGCGCGCTGAAATACTTCGCCGACAAGGGCGTGAAGATGTGAGTGGCGCACCGGCGCGCTCCGTACCGGGGCGCGCCCGCCTCCTGTGGTACGGCCTTGTCGGTGGGGGTGGTGCGGCGTTCGGGCTCCTCGGCGACAGGCGGCCGTTCGGCGCCGATGTTCTCGCCCATCCGCTGGTGGTGTTCTTCGCGGTTGTCGGGCTCGCGCTGGTCGTGCTGCGCTTTGCGCTGGCGCGGCCGGTGCCGGAGGTGATCTCCGAGCGCGATCTGCTGATCGGATGCCTCGCCGGTGCTGCGGCGTTTCTGGCGGCCAATTGGATCTCCGTCGCCCTCATGGCGGCGCGCTGAGCGATGGTCGCCAAGGTGCGGCTTTGACGCGGGTTGACGCCGGCCGGTTCGATTTTGACGGGATTTGGGCGGCGCTGTGATCGCGCGCGTTTTCGCGCCGTACGTGGCTTGCAGGCAACATGCGATTTTTCGCGATGAACAGTGGTTTTCCACAGCCTTAACGCGCCTGCAAGGTTACCCCGTACTTAACGAAATCTGTCGCATTTGCGCCTTAACGCCGCCTTTTGCCGACGGGACTATCGCGCGTCGTTTCGGGGGAAACACACACAAATGGCTGCGCCGGTGTACCGGCCGAACGGTGTCCTCGCGGGCACTTTTGGTGTCGGAATCCTGACGTTCCTGCTGCTGCCGACCGAGGTCGGCTACCAGGATCTTGTTGCGCTGATCGCGCGCGAGGTTGCGGCAGGCGAACGTGGGGGCATGCAGAAGGCGACCATCGCGTCGCCGTTCGGCACCATTCATCCGGCCAATCTCAGCTTCCCGCAGCCGGTCGGCTCGTCGACGAGCTACACGCTGGCCGGTCTCAATCCGAACAATCCGGAGATCACGGGCGCGATCCGCGAGCGGCTCCTGAGCGAGAGCGCGCAGATCCTGGCGCCGGGCCAGGCGGTCTATCCGACTGTCGACCGGAGCGGCAAAGGCGACCGCATGCTGGTCGTGCCGCGTGTCGCCGAAGCGACCGCGAGCAAGGGCGACCGCCTCGACGGCGGACAGCAGGCCGAACAGGCACAGGCCGAAACCGGACCCGAGACCATCCCCGCGCAGGTGGCCGAGACGCCTGCCGCCGGGCCAGTCGAGCCAGCGCAAGTGGCGCAGGCCGAGCAGGCGCCGGAAGCCGCGCAGTCTGCGCCGGCGCAGCCGGTCGAGCAGCCGCAGCAGCAGGCCAGCGCCGTGCAGGAGGAATTGCAGCAGCAGGCTGAAGCCGCGTTGCGCGTGGAGCAGGAATTGCAGCAGCAGGCCGAGGCCGCGCTGCGCGTCGAGCAGGAACTGAAGCAACAGGCCGAGGCCGTCCTGAGCCAGGAGCAGGAACTGCAGCAGCAGGCGGAAGCCGCGTTGCGTCCGCAGCCGGTCCAGCAACAGGCCGCTCAGACTGAGCAGCCCGCGCCGCAGACCGCGGAAGCGCCGGCCCCGTCGAAAGGCTTCGTGCTGGCGAGCGCCGGCGACTACAAGATCGGGCTGAACACCAAGCAGTTCGAGACCGCGGCCGCTCCGCTTGAGTCGAAGCCGATCGTCGCCATGCGTCCGGAATCGAACAAGGCCGAGAAGGGCGATCGCGCCGCCAAAATTGCCGTGGGCGAAGCGCGCGCTGCCGTTCCGGCCGGGATTGGCGCTCCCGGCGACGAGTTCGCCGGCGCCGCCGCGCCGCTCGAAAGCTCGCTCGCATTCGTCGCGGCCGACAACGATCCGTCGCTGCGCGCGGCGCGCCTCTACTTCAGCGTCGATCCGGTGGGCCGGAAGGTCGCCACGCTCGAACCGTGGGCGCCAGGCCAGGCGCCGCGCTTCGACAGCGCCAATGCTGCCGCCGTCGCGGCGTTGCCGGCCGCTGCCGCACTGGCAGAGCCCGCTCTGGCCAAGCCGGCGCGCGGCGAAGAGGTCAAGCTCGCGGCGCTGACGCCGCCCGCCGAGGCGACCGAGCTTGCGCCGTTGCCGGTCGTCAAGGACGCTGAGCGCGCCGCGTTCGCGCCGTCCGCATCGCCGGCCGATCAGAGCGTCGCCAAGGATCAGAACGCCGGCGGCGGTCAGACGGTCGCGCCCAAGGGCGAAGTCACCGGCGCCGACCAGCGTCCGAAGACTCCGGCCGAGCGGTTCGCCCTCAACGACGAGAAGAGCCGCGGCAAGCAGGAAAAGTGCCTGGCCGAGGCGATCTATTTCGAGGCGCGCGGCGAGCCGGTGCGCGGCCAGATGGCGGTCGCGCAGGTGGTGCTCAACCGCGCCTTCTCCGGCAAGTATCCGAACTCGGTCTGCGGCGTCGTCTACCAGAACGCCCACCGCCACCTCGCCTGCCAGTTCACCTTCGCCTGCGACGGCATTCCGGACGTGATCCGCGAGCCCGACATGTGGGAGCGCGCCAAGACGATCGCGGGCGAGATGCTCGACGGCAAGCTCTGGCTGCCCGAGGTCGGCAAGGCCACCCACTATCACGCGCACTGGGTCAATCCGAGTTGGGTGCGCGAGATGACCAAGCTGCAGCGGATCGGCGTGCACACCTTCTACCGGCCGCGCAACTGGGGCGACGGCAGCGATGCGCCGCAATGGGGCGATCAGGTCGCCACCGCCGAGTCGGCTAAACGGCTCGTCGAAGTGGCGAAGAAGCCGTAATTCTCGATACGATTGTTGCGCGGCCGGGCAAGCATCACATCTCGATATCCAGGCCCACGTCCAGATTCGGCGCGGAGTGCGTGATCCAGCCCGACGAGGCGTAGTCCACGCCGGTCGCGGCGATCTCGGCGATGCGATCGAGCTCGATGCCGCCCGACGCTTCCAGCGTGAAGCGTCCGCCCGCGATCTCCACCGCCTTGCGCATCGTGTCCGAGTCCATGTTGTCGAGCAGCACCGCGTCGGCGATGCCGACCGCCACCACTTCGCGCAGTTGCTCGAGCGTATCGACCTCGATCTCGATCTTGACCAGGTGCCCGGCGCAGGCCTGCGCCCGCTCCAGCACGGCGCGGATGCCGCCCGCGACGGCGATGTGGTTGTCCTTGATCAGGATCGCGTCGTCGAGCCCGAAGCGGTGATTGAAGCCGCCGCCGCAGCGCACGGCGTATTTTTCGAGCGCGCGCAGGCCGGGCGTGGTCTTGCGGGTGCAGCAGATGCGCAGCTTCGTGCCCTTCACCCGGCGCACGAATTCGTGGGTCGCAGTCGCGATGCCGGAAAGCCGGCCGAGAATATTGAGGCCGACGCGCTCGGCGGAGAGCACGGCGCGCGCCGAGCCGTTGACCGTCATCAGCGCGGTCCTGGCGGCGACATTGGCGCCGTCGCGCGCATGCGCCTCGATCTTGATGTCCGGATCGAGCTTCAGGAACGCGGCCGCCACGAACGGCAGCCCGGCGATCACGCCGGCCTTGCGCGCCATCACCACCGCGCGCGCCTTGGTGTCCTCGGGCACGGTGGCGGTCGAGGTAACGTCGCCGGCGCGGCCAAGGTCCTCGGCCAGCGCGCGCGTCACCACCGCGTCGATCTCGAGCGGCGACAGAAACGCGTCGGGGCAGAGCAGGGAGGTGGTGACGGTCATGATTGGAGCCCACCGTATTCGCGGCGAGGCTTTATTCAAACTCGAATGCTATTTCTTCTTTTTCTTCGCCTTGCGCTTCGGCCCGCCGAAGATCGCCTTCTGGGTGTCGCGCGCCAATTCCTTGAACGTCTTGTTGCGGGCCTTCTTGCCGGCGCGCTTGACGGTGGTCTTCATCGCTCCCCTCCAAAATGGCTCTCATGTCCTCAGGCGGATCATCCGCTCGACCGACGCCCGCGCCTTGTCCGCTATCGCCGGATCGATCACCACTTCTTCCTTCAAATAGACGAGGCTGTCCAGGATTTTTGGCAGCGTGATGCGCTTCATGTGCGGGCAGAGATTGCACGGCCGCACGAACTCCACGTCCGGCAATTCGGCCTTCACGTTGTCGGCCATCGAGCACTCGGTCACCATCACGACGCGGCGCGGGCGCTTGTTGCGCACCCAGTCGATCATGCCGGCGGTCGAGCCGGTGTAGTCGGCTTCCGCCAGCACGTCGGGCGGGCATTCCGGATGCGCGATGATCTGGAGCGAGGGATCGCCGTCGCGGTAGCGGCGCAGTTCCTCGCCGGTGAAGCGCTCGTGCACCTCGCAGGCGCCGGTCCAGGCGATGATCTTCACCTTGGTCTGGCCGGCGACGTATTTGGCGAGATACTGGTCGGGCAGGAAGATCACCGTGTCGGCGCCGCAGGCTCTCGACCACCTGCACGGCGTTCGACGACGTGCAGCAGATGTCGACCTCGGCCTTCACCTCGGCCGAGGTGTTGACATAGGCGACCACCGGCACGCCCGGATATTTCTCGCGCAGCAGGCGCACGTCGGCGCCGGTGATCGAGGCCGCGAGCGAGCAGCCGGCCTTGCTGTCGGGGATCAGCACGGTCTTGCCGGGATTGAGGATCTTCGCGGTCTCGGCCATGAAGTGCACGCCGCACTGCACGATGATGTCGGCGTCGACCTTCGTCGCCTCGCGCGCGAGCTGGAGCGAGTCGCCCACAAAGTCCGCGACGCAGTTGTAGATTTCCGGCGTCTGGTAGTTGTGCGCCAGGATGACGGCGTTGCGCTCCTTCTTGAGCGCGTTGATGGCCAGAACGGTCGGCGCGAAGAACGGCCACTCGACCGGCGGGATCACCGCCTTGACGCGCTCGTAGAGGTGGGCGGTCGCGCGCTCGACCTCTGGCGTCCACAGCAGCGGCGGCACCGGCAGCGGACCATAGCGCCGCAGCGCCGGCGAGGCGGCTGCGGCCGCCGCGGGCGCAGGCGGACGGACGGATTGAGGGGACGCGGTCTGCAGCATCGCAACCTCCCGGAATCGCCTCACATATACTCGCCTTGAGCATATGTGAGGCCCAAATCATCCGGCGAAAGCCTCGCCGGTCAGGCCGCTCGTGAGACTTATCCTCAACTAGAGCAAATCGATATATAGCACCGCCGCGGTCGGCTTTCCAGCCTCGCCATGCACCGGCGGGATGCTGGCCCCGCCGAAAGGTCGTTTGGGGAACCGCGTGCCAGGCCCTAAAAGCTGCGGCGGTGAGCGCTCCTGCCCTTGGCGAAGCGTCATCGCCGGCGAAGCCGGCTTCGCCGCGCGGCCGGGCAATTCATGCTCCGCGATATACGAAGGACAGGCAGCGGGCTTGCTCGCGGCCGCAGGCAAGGTCATCGCCGATGTCGTCTCCCGCAATTCCCACCACCGCGACGGTCGGCTGGCGTACGCCGGCCGTGATCGTGCTGGCCGGCTGTCTGTGCGCGATGCTCAGCTTCGGGCCGCGCGCGGTGCTCGGCTTCTTCATGACGCCGATGTCGCAGGAGCAGGGTTGGGGCCGCGACGTGTTCGGCCTCGCGCTCGCCATTCAGAACATCATCTGGGGCGCCGGCCAGCCGTTCATGGGCGCGCTCGCCGATCGCTTTGGCCCGATGCGCGTGCTGTGCGCGGGTGCGCTGTTCTATGCGCTCGGGCTCGCCATCATGGCGTATGCAAGCACGCCGCTGCTGCTCAATGTTTCCGCCGGCATATTCATCGGGCTCGGCCTCGCCGGCTGCTCGTTCGCGATCGTGCTGTCGTCGTTCGGCAAGCTTTTGCCGGAGAACTGGCGCTCGCTCGCCTATGGTGCGGGCGCGGCCGCCGGTTCCTTCGGCCAGTTCCTCTATTCGCCGCTGGCGGTGTCGCTGATGGAGCGGATCGGCTGGCAGGAGACGCTGCTGGTGTTTGCGCTGATGATGCTGCTGATCCTGCCGGCATCGTTCGCCCTTGCGACCGACGGCAAGCCCGGCGCCGCCACTTCGATCGCGCCGCAGTCGCTGAAGAACGCGCTGACCGAGGCGGTCTTGCACCGCTCCTACGTGCTGCTGGTGCTCGGCTATTTCACCTGCGGCTTCCAGCTCGGCTTCATCACCGTGCACCTGCCGGCCTTCCTGGTCGACCGCGGCCTCTCGACCGAGGTCGGCGGCTGGACCATCGGGGCGATCGGCCTGTTCAATATCGTCGGCTCGCTGATTTCGGGCTATCTCGGCAACTACATGCCGAGGCGCTTCATTTTGGCGGCGATCTATTTCGGCCGCGCGCTCGCGATCCTGGCCTTCATCTCGTTCCCGATCACCGCTTTCTCCTCGATCATGTTCGGCGCCGTGATGGGCCTGCTGTGGCTCTCGACCATCGCGCCGACCCAGGGGCTCATCGCCCTGATGTTCGGAACGCGCTGGCTCGCAACGCTCGCGGGCGTCGCGTTCTTCAGCCACCAGGTCGGCGGCTTTCTTGGCGTCTGGCTCGGCGGGGTGGTGTTCGTGGCGACCGGTTCCTACGACCGGGTGTGGTGGCTCGCGATTTTCTTCGGCGTTCTTCTCGGCGGTCATCAACCTGCCGATCGTCGAGAAACCGGTGATGCGGCTCGCCGCCCAGCCTGGCTGAGCATCACTTGACTAAATAAATCTAGTACTTTATTTTTTAAAGCTATGCGGTCCTATGGCCAATTTTGCGGGCTGGCGAAGGCGCTCGACGTGATCGGCGACCGCTGGACCTTGCTGATCGTGCGGGAACTGCTGATCCGCGGCGCCTGCCGCTACACCGACCTGCGCAACGGGCTGCCTGGCATCGCCACCAACTTGTTGGCCGAACGTCTGCGCGAGTTGGAGGAGGCCGGCGTGATCGAACGCGAGGAGGCGCCGCCGCCGGTCGCCACCGCGCTGTTCCGCCTGACGCCGCGCGGCGCCGCGCTCGACGCGGTGATGCGGGAGATCGGGCGCTGGGGCGCGCCGCTGCTCGCCGCCGCGCCGAAGAGCGACGCGTTCTGCGCCCACTGGATCGCGATGCCGGCGCGACACAATCTGCGCGACCACGCGCCCGATCAGCCGCCGATCAGCATCGAGCTGCGCGCCGGTGACGAGCCGGTCACGGTCGAGGCCGCGAGCGGTGCGGTGACCGTGCGTCCCGGCGCCGCTGCCAACCCTGACGCTATTGTCGCCGGTCCGCCACGGCTCATCTTCGCGGTGCTGCGCGGCGAGACCGATCTCGCCAAGGCGCGCGCACAGGGATTGCAATTCACGGGAGACGCGCAGGCGCTCTGCCGTCTGCAGCCGCTCGCGCTGCGCGCCAAGCCCGCCGTCACCGAGACCAAGACCGATCAACGCCGGAGCCCGTCATGACCACAGCCGCACCGTCCGCACCCAGCCTCGGCTGGCGCACGCCCCTCGTCATCCTGCTTTGCGGCTGCGCGATTGCGATGCTCGGCTTCGGCGTGCGCTCGGGGCTCGGTTTCTTCCTGACCCCGATGTCGAGCGCCTACGGCTGGGGCCGCGACGTGTTCGGGCTGGCGCTCGCGATCCAGATGCTGCTGTGGGGTGCGCTGCAGCCGGTTGCCGGCGCGTTTGCGGACCGCTACGGCGCGCCGCTGATCCTGTCCGCCGGCGCGGTGCTCTATGGGCTTGGCCTCGCGCTGATGGCCTATTCCACCACGCCACTGGCGCTGAACATCACCGCCGGGCTGGTGATCGGCTTCGGCCTCGCCGGCGCCTCGTTCACGCTGGTGATCGGCGCGTTCGGCAAGCTGATGCCGCCGGCCTGGCGGACCGTCGCGTTCGGCGCGGGAACGGCCGCCGGCTCGTTCGGGCAGTTCCTGTTCTCGCCGCTCACGGTCGGGCTGATGGACCATTTCGGCTGGCAGCACACGCTGGTGATCCTTGGCGTCATCATCCTCCTGGTCATTCCGCTTTCGCTTGCGCTGGTCGTGCAGCGTAGCGGAGCGGCCGCAGCGTCGGCTGCCATGCCGCCTCGTCAGTCCGCCAGGCAGGCGATCACCGAGGCGCTCGGCCAGCGCAGCTACGTCCTGTTGGTGCTCGGCTTCTTCACCTGCGGCTTTCAGATCTTTTTCATCTCGGTGCACCTGCCGGCCTATCTGGTCGACCGTGGCCTGTCGATCGAGGTCGGCGGCTGGACGTTGGCTGCGATCGGTCTGTTCAACATCTTCGGCGCGCTCACCGCCGGCTGGCTCTCCGCCTGGATGCCCAAGCGCTACATCCTGTCGGCGATCTATTTCGGCCGCGCGGTCGCGATCCTGATCTACATCATGCTGCCGGCGAGCGCGGTCGCCACCGTGATCTTCGGCGCCGTGATGGGCCTGCTCTGGCTTTCCACCGTGCCGCCCACCTCCGGCATCGTGGCGGTGATGTTCGGCACGCGCTGGCTCACCATGCTGTTCGGATTTGCCTTCTTCAGCCACCAGGTGGGCGGCTTCCTCGGCGTCTGGCTCGGCGGCGTCCTGTTCGAGCGGACCGGCTCCTATGACTGGGTGTGGTGGCTTTCGATCTTGTTCGGCGTCCTCTCGGCGGTTATCAATCTGCCGATCGTGGAGAAGCCGGTCCTTCGTCCGGCCGCGGTTCCGGCCTGACGAGAGCGAATGCAGGACCAGCCATTACCGACAAGGCTCGCGCCGCGCGCTGACTGGCGCACCCCGGCCGTCATCGTCGCCTGCGGCTGCCTGATCGCCATGATCAGCTTCGGGCCGCGCTCGACGCTCGGCTTCTTTCTCACGCCGCTCTCCAACGCGCACGGTTGGGGCCGCGAGGTGTTCGCGTTCTCGGCCGCCGTGCAGACCCTGATTTCCGGCGCGGCGCAGCCGTTCGCCGGCGGACTCGCCGATCGTTTCGGCACCACCCGCGTCATCATCATCTGCACGCTGCTCTACGCCTTCGGCCTGTTCATGATGGCGCACGCCTCGACGCCCGGGATGCTCTATCTCTCCTCCGGCGTGCTGATCGGTGTCGGCATCTCCGGCTGCTCGTTCAACATGATCATCGCGTCGCTCGGCAAGCTTTTGCCGGCGAACTGGCGTTCGACCGCGTTCGGCGCCGGCACCGCGGCGGGTTCGTTCGGGCAGTTCCTGTTCTCGCCGCTCGGCGTGAGCCTGATCGACAATTTCGGCTGGCAGCGTGCGCTTGAGATTTTCGCGGGCGTGCTGCTGCTCATCATCCCGCTCGCCTTCGCGATCTCGACCCCGCGCGCCGAGACGCCGCCGTCCGGCAAAGCCGCCGCCAGCGCCACCGACACCCAGACCTACCGGCAGGCGCTCAGCGAGGCGCTGGGCCATCGCTCCTACGTGCTGCTGGTGCTCGGGCTTCTTCACCTGCGGCTTCCAGCTCGGCTTCGTCACCATCCATCTGCCGTCCTACCTGATCGACCGCGGCATCTCGGCCCAGGTCGGCGGCTGGACGCTCGGCCTGATCGGGCTGTTCAACATCGTCGGCGCGATGTCGTCGGGCTACCTCGGCAACGTCGTACCGAAGCGCTACATCCTGTCGTTCATCTACTTCACGCGCTCGCTCGCGGTGGTGGCGCTGATCACGCTGCCGGCGAGCCCGGCGGTGACGCTGATCTACGGCGCGGTCACCGGCCTGATGTGGCTGTCGTCGATCCCGCCGACCTCCGGGCTGGTGGTGGTGATGTTCGGCACGCGCTGGCTCGCGATGCTGTTCGGCGTCGCCTTCTTCAGCCACCAGGTCGGCGGCTTTCTTGGCGTCTGGCTCGGCGGCGTGGTGTTCGAGGCGACCGGCTCGTACGATCCGGTATGGTGGCTCGGCGTGATGTTCGGGGTGATCTCCGCGCTGATCAACCTGCCGATCGTCGAGAAGCCGGTGGCGCGCCTTGCCGAGGCGAAGGCCGTGTAGCTCGCGCCACTACGACAATTCGAACCGGGACATGACCATGGCGACCTTCAAGGCAATCGTGATCGAAAAGGGCGAGAGCGGGCAGACCGCTACGCTCAAGGAGTTCGACGACGCCAATCTGATGGAGGGCGACGTCACCGTCCGCGTCGAATGGTCGACGCTCAACTACAAGGACGGCCTCGCGCTCACCGGCAAGGCGCCGGTGGTGCGCCGTTTCCCGATGATCGCCGGCATCGATTTCGCCGGCACGGTCGAGAGTTCGTCTCATCCGGACTGGAAGCCGGGCGACAAGGTCATCCTCAACGGCTGGGGCTGCGGCGAGACCCATCTCGGCGCCTATGGCGAGAAGGCTCGGGTCAAGGGCGACTGGCTGGTGCGGCTCCCCGCGACCATGAGCGCGCGCGACGCCATGGCGATCGGCACCGCCGGTTACACCGCGATGCTCGCCGTGCTTGCGCTCGAGCGTTATGGCCTGACGCCGAAGAGCGGTCCGGTGATTGTCACCGGAGCCGCCGGCGGCGTCGGCTCGGTCGCGATCGCGATTTTGGCAAAGCGCGGCTTTCTGGTGACAGCCTCTACCGGCCGTCCGCAGGAGGCCGACTATCTCAAGAAACTCGGCGCCACCGAGATCATCGATCGCAAGGAACTTGCCGGACAGCCGCGGGCCCTGGCCAAGGAGCGCTGGATCGGCGGCGTCGACTCGGTCGGCTCGACCACGCTCGCCAATATTCTCTCCATGACGCGCTATGGCGGCGCGGTCGCGGCCTGCGGACTGGCCGGCGGGATGGATCTGCCGACATCGGTTGCGCCCTTCATCCTGCGTGGCGTTTCGCTGATCGGAATCGATTCGGTGATGCGTCCGATCGCGGACCGCCGCATCGCCTGGAGCCGGCTCGAGAGCGACCTCGACCGCGACCGGCTCAAGGACATCACCAGCGAGATCCCACTGGCCGATGTGATCGGGGCGGGGCGCACCATCGTCGATGGCCAGGTGCGGGGGCGCATCGTGGTCAAGGTCGCTTGGCGGTAATCGCGAACCGCATCTGCCTTTCTTTCCCGCTGGCGGGAGAGGAAAGCCACGCCCGCGCCTTCTCCGGCGGGCGCGTTCAGGATTTGGCGACCAAACCGGCGCATGATCGCACTTGATTCGTGTGGTTAACGCTTGGTTAGCGTGTGAGAGGGGATTCGTAATGCGTACTCAGTTTGCGTTCGCGGCTGTGGTTCTGTTTGCAGCGTTTCCGGCAATGGCCGAACCGATGAATGCCGACGCGGCGCGCCGCTTCGTCGCCGGCAAGCTGTTCGCCTTCAACTGCTTCGATGGCTCGCGCGGCTCCGGCCGCATCTACGGCGACGGCTCGGTGATCGGCAGCGTGCAGTTCGCCGGCAGCGGCCCGATGCGCAATTTATGGCTGCCGGCCGGGACGATCCAGGTCAAGGGTCAGGCGGTGTGCGCGACCGTCAAGGGCATGCTGTTCGAGCCCTGCTTCAATCTCGACAAGACCGCGAGCGAGAGCTTCCGCGGCACCGTCTCGGGCATGAATTTCGCCTATTGCGACTTCACCCGCAGCAGCGCCGCCGTGGCCGGCCTGAACCCGCGCTCGCGCGCGCCGCAGCCGTTGCCGCTCAGTGCTCCGGTGCGAGCCGAAGGCAAGTGAAGCGCCGGAACGCCGTCACTTCGCCGGCAGGCGCAGGCTGGTGAGGTCGGCGCCGACCACCACATTGCCGGCGAACCCGCTCTCCGCGACCGCCTTCCTGAAATCGTCGGCGGTAAGCGGGCCGCCCGGCACCTTGTAGGGGCCCTGGCTTGCGGCGCCGATCGAGGGCCCGAGGTGCGTCAGCATCAGGTGCTTGGCATTCACGCGCCGCGCCATCGCGCCGAGATCGGTCGTGCTGCTCTGGCGGTGGAAGACTTCGGGCGGCATGCCGCTGTCCCGGTCCGGGCCCATCACCGGGTGCATGGTCGAATGCACGATGACGTCGACGCCTTTGGCCAGCCGCTCGACCTGATCGGACGTCGAGTGGCTGCGCGGCGGCGAGAGCACGTCGTTGGTCGCATCGCCGCCGATCACCACGCTGCCGGCCGGCGTATCCACGCGGTACGAGGCATGTCCCGGAATATGCGTGGAGCGGATGGCGCTGACCGTCACGTCGCCACGCGACCAGACCACCTGCGGCTCATTCTTCGCCTCGAAGGTGATGACGTTCGTCAATTCGGCCGGCCCGCCGGCGAGGCGGACATCGCCGCCGCCTTCGACGCGCCGTTGCGCGACCTCGCCCGACTGCACGAATGCATCGCCGACATGGTCGACAAACTTCTTGCAACTCACCGTGAAGCCAAACCGCGATGCGGCGTCAGCGCTGCATACGACGTCGAGCTTCGGCCCTCTCGAGGCCCACATCCAGCGATGCAGGATGATGTCGGGGAAGCCTTCGCTGTGGTCGCCGTGCATGTGCGTGAAGAAGATCGCGTTGAGCTGTCCCGGCGTGACGTTGAGCTGCGACAGCCGCATGTTGGTGCCGCGGCCCGCGTCGATCTGCAGCCTCACCTCGCCGCAGCCGTTGCTGTCGTCGCCGAAGCTGACCAGCGTGCCGGCGCCGGCCTGGCCGTTGAACACCGCCGGGCCGCTCTGTGTCCCGGTCAACGTGACGACGAGGCACGGAGCCGCCGATGCCGCGCCTGGCGCGGCGGTCAGCGTGAACATCAGCGCAATCGCCGCGACAACCCTGTGACCCATCGTCAACCCCGATTTGCCGGTCTCACAGGATACCTTCGATCTCCTTGCGCCGCTTGCCAATCTCGGCCTCGCAATAGTCCAGGAAGCTGCGCACGCGTGCGGTGTTGCGCAGGTCCGGATGGGTGAGCAGCCAGAGCTCGCCTTCGAGGTCGGGCAGCACCGGGCCGAGTTGCGCCAGCCCGGGCACTGCGGTCCCGACGAAGCACGGCAGCAGCACAACGCCGACGCCGCCGGCGGCCGCTTCGGCGAGGCCGACCATGGTGTTGGTCTTGAATACGATGCGGTCGGGATCGACGTGCTCCTTGAGCCACTTGCCCACCCGGGCGATCGAGGCGGTGTCGGCGAACGTGATCCAGTCGTGCTTGCGGCTATCGGCGTCGGGATCGAACGGCTGGCCGGCGAGCTTCTTCGGGCCGAACACCGCCCACGCGATGCGCGCGGCGCGCCGGCCGGTGAGCCCCTCCGGGCCCTGGTAGGTCGCTCGCACCGCCACGTCGGCATCGCGCTTCGACAGATTGAAGACGCGGTTTGAAACAACTATGTCGAGTACGATTTCCGGATAGGTCCGTCGAAATCCGACCAGAACGTCGGTGAGCAGATGGAGCAAAATCAAATCGCTGGTGGTGACGCGCAGTTCGCCTGACGGCCGAAGGTCCTGTCCGGTCACCTTGCGCTCGAAGCACAGGATGGAATCACCCAGGCGTTCGGCGAGTTGTACCATCTCTTCGCCACTCGCAGTGAGCGAGTAGCCGGCCCGCCCACGCTCGAACAGCCGCGTGCCCAACTCCTGCTCGATCAGTCCAAGGCGGCGGAATACGGTCGAATGGTTGACGTTGAGCGCCTCGGCCGCTCCGGCGAGCGACTTGGTGTCGGCGATGGCCTTTACATAACGAAAATCGTCCCAGGAAAGCATGCGGAGCGGGTAAGCCTTGCTTGCAGAATTGCAACAGAGCCGGAAACACAACAATTTTCAGTAGAAAAACGCAAGCCTAGAATGGGTCTAAACCCATCCGCCCATAGCATTGCCCAATGGGTTCAGGAGGGCTGGGCCGGGGCTGGAGCCCGCCGGGGGAACAGGAGCCGCTGGTAGAGCCAGCCAATCCCAAGCAGGACAGCGCCCAGCCCCAGGAACGACAGCGACTGCCAGATCCCGGTCAGCCCGCGCATGTCGATCAGGAACACCTTGAATACGGTCAGGATCACGACCGCCGCCGAAGCGAACCGAACCGCGTGCGACTGCAGCGCCATGCCGACCGCCAGCAGGATCACCCCGAAGGCGAGCCAGACCGCCGAATAGGTGTAGCCTTCCGCGCTGGTGGTTTCGCCGCGTGTCAGCACCTCGCCGTGGAACAGCGTGCGCACCTCGAGTGTGAGATAGGCGAGTGCCAGCGCCACCGCGACCACGGCCCAGCCGGCGCTGTAACGCGGCGAGCGCACGCCGCGCGCGTGCAGCGCGAGCGCCGCGGCCAGCACGGCCGGAATGCCGTAGCCGAGCAGGATCAAATTGACGAAGCGCCCGCCGACCGGGATCGTCCAGAACAGCGGGTTCGCGGTGAAGCCGAGCCCGATCACGATCGCCGCCAGCGTGAGCGCGGCGATGATCAGCGCGCCGGCATTGTGCACGATGCTGCCGGTGCGCCGCCGCAGATGTTCGAGCCCGATCGCCATGGCGAGCCCGATGCAGACCTGCAGCGCGACCTCGGTCAGGCTCGCGGACCGGTAGTAGATGTCGCCGCTGTTGATGTAGTGGCGGATTTCCAGGAACACGGTCAGCACGGTCAGCAGGATCGCCGCCGGACTCGATCATGCGCGTCGGCTGATCGTCGGCGCGCTTGCGCAGCAGCCAGCCGCCGAGCCAGAACGCCGCTGCCGGAATGCCGTAGCCGTAGAGCAGCCAGTTGAACATCGGCGTGGTGCCGACTCGCGTCGCCGGCGATGCGCGGCTCCCAGGCGATGCGCGCCAGCACCAGCACGCCGATCGCCGCGACCAGCCAGCGCAGCGCCGGCAGCGGCCGCTTCTCCTGCACCCAGGCGATGCCCGGCACCATCAGCGCCAGCGCGACCGTGAGCCAGCCCTTCTCCAGCGCCATGGTGAGCGCGAGCGCCAGTGCCGCCACCGCGCCGGTCGCGAAGATCGCCTCGGCGGCGGCGAGCCCTGGCCGCGCCGCGCGCTTGCCCAGCGTCTCGACCGCGAGCCCGTAGAGCACGGCCAGCAGCAGCCCCACGCCCGCGAACGGCAGCGATGGCTCGAAGCGCGCGACGCGATAATAGAGCGCGGCGAGGATTGCGATCGGCGTGAACACCGCGACCGCCGCCCACAGCATCGGCGCGATGGCGCGCTCGGACCGGCCCTGCGCCAGATAGCCGGCCGCGCCGAACAGCGCCGCAAAGCCGATGCCGAGCGTCAGGTGCCATTCGGTGCGGGCGAGTTCCGGCTCCGGCACTACGCCCGTCACCGGCCCCGACGGCGCGACCAGTGTCTCGACGTTGAACTCGACCGCCCAGCGCACGAACACCAGCACCACCAGCAGCGCGGCCGCCGGCACCGCGGCGGTCGCGGATTCCGCCCGCCAGGCGATCGCCAGCGTCGCCACCGTGAGCACCGCGAAGACCGCGAGCGCCGCCGGGTCGTGCCGGCTCGCCAGCACCAGGAGCACCGCCGCGATCAGATAGGCGGCGAGCGATGCCGACGACACCTCGTCGATCTTGCCGCGCTCGGCGTCCGGGCCGAACAGCAGGCCCGACACGATCAGCGCGGCGGCGAGCGCGAATGTCGCCACCACGTAGAACAGGTGCGGCGTCGAGCGCCTGCACCGGCCGGAAGCCGAGGCCCGGCAGCACCCACAGCACGCTGAACACGATCGCGGTGATGGCGAGCCAGCGCCACAGCCGGATGCGTGCGAGCGCGAATGCCGCGCCGGTGACGACGGCGAGATAGAGGTAGAGCGCCCAGAAGTTCGGCTTGTCGGTCGAGATCAGGATCGGGTTGAGATAGGCGCCGACCATGCCGAGGCCGGCGAGCGCCGGGCCGTGCAGCAGCGCGGCCGCGAGCGTGCCGAGCGCCACCAGCCCGAGCAGGATGAAGGCCGAGCCGGGCGCGATGAATTCGTAGAGCGCGTAGGCGGCATAGACGTCGGCATAGGCGATCGCGGTGCCGGCGGCGGTCAGGATGCTCGGGATGTGCGCGGCCGGCAGGCCGGAAATGCCGGCGAGCTTCTCGGTGCGGCGCGCCCATTCGCCCGCGCCGACCAGCGCGAGCGCAAGCAGCGCCGCCCAGGATGACGCGCACGCCGGGGCCGAGCAGGCCCGGCCTCGATCGTGTAGCGCACCAGGAAGATGCCGCCGAGCGCCAGCGCGATGCCGCCGACCCAGACCGCCCATTGCGTGCCGAGCCGCTCTTCGAGGCTCATGCGCGGCGCGGCCGGTGCGGCGGCCGGCGACGGTGGAGGCGAGCGGGCGTCGCGATCGGCGAATGCGCTTCGACTCGGCTCCGGCTCGGGTGGCGGGCTCAGGCTCGGGTCGGCGTGCTGCCGGAACGGGTTCGGGCGGCTGCGGCGCCGCGGCGGCCGGAGCAGGCGAGGGGACTGCGCCGCCGGCTTCGAGCGCGGCCAGCCGCTTGTCGATGGCGATGAATTGGCTGGCGAGGTGGCGCCAGCGGTCGCGGTTGCCGACCGCCATCACCAGCGCGACGATCGCGATGATCGGCAGCGCCAGCAGCAGCAATGCGAGAAGTACGAACAGGCTTTCCATATGTCGCCCCGGCAAACGCTGTGAGTCGGAACGCTTATCGCATTGTGGTCGTGGCCAGAACCGGATCGGTTCAGCGATCCCCCGCGCAGTGCGGCGAACGGCTGCAGCGACAAAGACGGGTCTGGCGCCGCCACAATCACTGCCTAGCGGCATGCGAGGAAAGTCCGGAGCGATCAGGCGCGCGAGTGCATCACCGCGCGCCGAGCCGCAGCCCCGGCGCCGGGCGCTCCTGCACCACCTCGCGGCGGAAACGGTAGAGCGCGGCGGGCCGTCCGCCGGTCGCGGCCGTGCTCTCGCCGGTCGGCTCGACCAGCGCGGCGGTCTCCACCAGACGGCGGAAATTCTGCTTGTGCAGGCGGCGGCCGGAGATCGCCTCGACCGTGCGCTGCAATTCGGTCAGCGTGAATTCGCGCGGCATCAGCTCGAACACCACCGGGCGATATTTGAGCTTGGCGCGCAGCCGCGCGATCGCGGTCGCGAGGATCCGCCGGTGGTCGAAGCGCATCGGCTCGCCGAGCGCCGGCAGGCTGGCGCGCGACACGCGCCGCCCCGCGGCCGTCGCGCCTGGCTTCCTCGATCAGCCCGGCCTCGTAGAGCAATTCGTAGCGGTCGAGCACCTTCTCCTCGTCCCAGGCGCTGCCGACGCCGAAATACCAGTGCAGCCGCTCGCCGCCGCGATTGCGCGCGGCCGGGCTCGGGCTTGTCGGCCTTTCCTGCCCAGTCGTCGAGCAGGGGCAGGATGATCTTGTCGAGCACGGCCGGGCGCTGCTCGCGCCAGTCCTCCCAGGGGAAGAAGCGGTACCAGCGCTCGAAGCCGCGCGCCGGCCGCGGCGAGCGCGTTCTCCGGCACGCGCGTGAGCGCGAGATAGCCGATCGACACCATGTGCGCGCCGGTATCGCCCGGCTGCGCGTGGCGGCCCCGGTCGCCGAAGGTATAGAGCTGCTCGACATAGCCGACCGAAAGCGAGGTCTGCGCGGCAACGAAGGCGCGCAGCCCCTGCTCGAAGGTGTGGTGGGCAAGCGGATCGAACGGACCGAACGGCAGTCCCGCGCGCGGCTCGGCGTCCGCGCCCGCAACCAGGATCGCCGGCTCGTCGGCCTCCACCGCGACGATCGCGGCGGTGAGACCGATCTCGATGGGAAGCGGCGGGGCGGGCATGGCTCAAGTCTAGCAAACACACGCGCCGTCGTGCCGCGGAAAGCGCCGGCCGTTCGCTACTCCAGCTTCGACCCCGCCTCGCCGAAAATCCCGGCCGAGTGCAGCCGTTCCAGAATGTCCACCACCCTGGCGACGTGGCCGGGCTCGAGATCGGGCCCCGGATCGTGCGCGGCGCGGTCGCGCAGCACGCGCGCCTTCGCAGCCGCGAGCTCGTCCGGGTTGATGCCGGTGGCGATGATCTCCGCGATCGCGGAATCGGTGAGCTTCGGCCCCAGCAGCCGCACGACATCGCTCTTGGATAGCTCGCTCATGGGTGATCTTCCCTCTCTGCTATTCGGCCGCCCCGCCGGACCGTTGCCCGTTTCGTTTTGAGGCCGTCAGTGTGCCCGCGCGGATGACGCTTGTACACCCACCCCGCGCGCGAGCGCCTGCGCAATTCAATCGCACCCGACCCAGCTGTTGTCGCTTCGCCCGGCGCGGCGTGCGAGCGCGCCGGAACAATGTGCGACGCGCCGCGTTCTCTCGGTGACGCTTTCACCACACCAGAGGAGAAGACGATGGGCTTCGGACGCGGTCTACTGCTTTGGCTGATTGGGATTCCGCTCCCGATCATCATCCTGCTGGCGCTGTTCTGGCACAACTAGCTCACCGCATCGAGACAGTGCGGCAAGCGCCCTTCGCTGCCATGTGCGGCGGAGGGCGCTTGGCGTTTGCGCGGTTTCTCCGCTGCGCTCGCAGCCGTGCTCTTGCTGATCGGCTACTCCAAATCCAGCCGGAACGGCGTGCCCTCGTACGCCACCTCGCCCGGGCCGATCTTTTCGATCGCCGCGATCATGCGGCCCTGGCGGCCGAGCGCGCGGTCGGCGAGCGACACGATGCGGGCGTTCGGCATCGCCGAGGCGGACGCGTTGCGAATCGCCTGCGCGATCGCAAGCTCGCTACGCGCGGGATTGAGCGCGCAGGCGGCGACGAACGCGCCCGCGGTCGAGCGGCTGATGCCGGCATAGCAGTGCACGACCATCGGCCGGGCGCGATCCCAGGCGCGGGCGAACTCGATCAGTTCGCGCACGTGCTCGTCGGCGGGCGGCACATAGCCGTCGATCGGATGAACGATGTCGTCCATGCCGAGGACGAGATGATTGTCCGGCGCGAGCCCGTCCGGCCAGACCACGCGGTCGGTCTGCTTGAGCAGGGTGACGACGTGGCGGGAACCGGTCTGTTCGACGGTTTCGTACAGGCGCGCGAGCGAGCAGACGTGAATCATGGGACCAAATGGGTTGTGCGGAGGTTATATGGGGATGAATTCCGGCGCGATAGGGTCATTGCGGTGACGTGGTGCCAGCCTCAATCCTTCGAAAGCTTCGCGAACCGTTCGAGATAGCGGCCTTCGGCCAGATCGGCCGGCCAGGGCGTGAGATAGTCGCGCTCGATCGCGGCGGAGAATTTCGGCGGCTTTCCGAAAAACCTCTTGGCTTCGGCGGCGGAAAATCCGGCGAGCCGCGTCGCCTCGAGATAGGCGGCGGCGCGGTCGGCGGCCTTGGTGAGCGCGATCAGCTCCTTCGGCAGCACGGCCGGCAGGCCGAAGCGCAGATGGATGGCGGCGAGGAGCCGCGCCTCCACCGACTTGTAGCTGTCGCCGATGATCGCCTTGAACGGCGAGATCATGTCGCCGATCACGTATTCGGGCGCGTCGTGCAGCAGCACCACGAGACGGTGGCGGCGCGTGAGCCGCGCGCGCTGGTGCGCGAGGGTCTCGACCAGCAGCGAATGCTGCGCGACCGAATAGATGTGCGCGCCGTCGGTCTGGCCGTTCCAGCGGGCGACGCGCGCGAGCCCGTGCGCGATGTCCTCGACCTCGACGTCGAGCGGCGAGGGATCGAGCAGGTCGAGCCTGCGCCCCGAAAGCATGCGCTGCCAGGCGCGCGGCGCGGGCGGCTTCGACCGGCATCAGCGCTTCGCGGGCTTCGCCAGCGCGGCGTGGCGGTGGCAGGTCACCAGGTGGTCGTTGACCATGCCGACGGCCTGCATGAAGGCGTAGACGATGGTCGGACCGACGAACTTGAAGCCGCGCGCGGCAAGCTCCTTCGACATCGCCTTCGAGATCGCGGTCTCGGCCGGGACCTGCCTGGTGCGTGCGGAAGTTGTTGATCTTCGGCTTGCCGTCGACGAAATCCCACAGAAGTTTCGAGAAGCCCGGGCCCTTCTCCATCGCGTCGAGCCAGCCGCGCGCGGACAGGATCGCGCCCTCGATCTTCATGCGGTTGCGCACGATGCCGGCATCCTGCATCAGCTTCTCGACGCGGGCCGGCCGGTAGCGCGCGATCTTCTCCGGCTCGAAGCCGTCGAAGGCGCGGCGGAAGTTCTCGCGCTTGCGCAGGATCGTGATCCACGACAGTCCGGCCTGAAAACCGTCGAGGACCAGCTTCTCGATAGAGCGCGCGGTCGTCGTATTCCGGCACGCCCCATTCCTGATCGTGATAGGCGACGTAGAGCGGGTCGAGCTTCGGCCACGCGCAGCGCGTGAGCCCGTCGGGATGGAGGAGGGGCGCGCTCATTCGGCGGCTTTCGTCTCGCCCGGAAACGCGAACTGCGCCCACGGCGGCTTGGCGAGCTTGATCTCGATGCCGCCGGCGGTGAGCGGCACACCGGCCGCGATCGCCTCGGCGGCGCGATCGAGCCGGAGCATGGCGAGGCCCTGGCCACGCGCGGTCGAGCCGAGCGTGCCGACGGCCTTCTCGCCCGCGACCACCGGCATGCCGGGGTCGGGCGAGAACTGGGCGTAGGTGATCGGCACGATGCGGGTGCGCGCGGTGCCGCGGTGCTCGATGCGCGAGACGACTTCCTGGCCGACGAAGCAGCCCTTGTCGAAATCGACGCCGTGCAAGCTGGTCCATGTCGGTCTCGTGCGGGAACGCATCGCCGTAGATGAAATCGAGGCCGCCCTGCGGCACGCCAAGCGCGATTCGGTGCGCATGGTATTGCGCGGCATCGACCAGCGTCGCGCCGAGGTCGGCGGCGGCCTCCGCGGCAAGATGCGGCGGCAGCATGCAACGCGTGCCGAGCGCCGGCGAGCCGCGGATCGCCGTAGCACAGGCCGTACTCGGTCGCGGCGCCGGGCCAGATCGCCATCACGCCGAGCACGGCCGAGAGGTCCTCGTTGATCACCTTGGCGCGCAGCTTGTAGAAGTTGAGCCGCTCGGCCAGCGCCGGCGCGAGCGCGCGCGGACAGTCGAGAAAAAATCCGCCCCCGTCGGCGGGCTCGGCCTCGGCCAAAATGAAGTCGGCGACGATCTTGCCCTGCGGCGTCAGCAGCGCGGCAAAGCGCGCGTGCGCCGGATCGACCGCATCCATGTCGGCGGTGACGAGGCCGTTGAGGAACTTCCGGGCTTCCTCGCCCACGACCTTGACCACGCCACGATCGGGAAGGAGCGCTGCCTGCATGTATAGGGTACTTGCCAGATGTCGCGGGCGAACGTAAGGCGCTGAGCCAGCCATCACAAGAGCGGCGTTCTGGAATGTCCCAAAGCTATGACCTGATCCTCAAGGGCGGCACCGTCGTCAATCAGGACGGCGAGGGCGTGCGCGACGTCGGCATCGCGGGCGGCCGCATCGCGGCGATCGGCAGCCTCGCTTCGGCCGGCGAGACGGTCGACTGCCGGGGCCTGCACATCCTGCCGGGCGTGATCGACACCCAGGTGCATTTCCGCGACCCCGGCCTGACCCACAAGGAGGACCTGGTTACGGGCTCGCTCGGCGCCGTCATGGGCGGCGTCACGGCGGTGTTCGAGATGCCCAACACCAACCCGCTCACGACCAGCGCGGAGACGCTCGCCGACAAGGTCTCCCGCGCCCATCACCATATGCACTGCGACTTCGCGTTCTTCATGGGCGGCACCCGCGAGAACACCAAGGACCTGCCCGAGCTCGAGCGGCTGCCGGGCTGCGCCGGCGTGAAGGTGTTCATGGGCTCCTCCACCGGCTCGCTGCTGGTCGAGGACGACGACGGCGTGCGCAACATCCTCAAGGCGATCAGGCGGCGCGCATCGTTTCATTCCGAGGACGAGTACCGGCTCAACGAGCGCAAGCACCTGCGCATCGCGGGCGATCCGCGCTCGCATCCGGTCTGGCGCGATGAGATCGCGGCCTTGCAATGCACGCAGCGGCTCGTCCGGCTCGCCCACGAGACCGGCAAGCGCGTCCATGTGCTGCACATCTCGACCAAGGAGGAGATCGACTTCCTCAAGGACCACAAGGATGTGGCTTCGGCGGAGGCGACGCCGCATCACCTCACCCTGGCGGCGCCGGAATGCTACGAGCGGCTCGGCACCCGCGCGCAGATGAACCCGCCGGTGCGGGATGCGTCGCATCGCGCCGGCATCTGGCACGGCATCAACCAGGGCATCGTCGACGTGCTCGGCTCCGACCACGCGCCGCACACGCTGCAGGAAAAGGATAAGCCCTATCCGGCAAGCCACTCGGGCATGACCGGGGTGCAGACGCTGCTGCCGATCATGCTCGACCACGTCAATGCCGGGCGGCTCTCGCTGCTGCGCCTGGTCGACCTCACCAGCGCCGGTCCGGCGCGGCTGTTCGGGATCGCCCGCAAGGGCCGCATCGCGGTCGGCTACGACGCCGATCTCAGCGTGGTCGATCTCAAGCGGCGCGAAACCATCAGCAACGGCTGGATCAAGTCGCGGGCCGGCTGGACGCCCTATGATGGCCTGAACGTCACCGGCTGGCCGGTCGGCACGTTCGTGCGCGGCCATCGCGTGATGTGGCAGGGGGAACTCGCGGCGCCGGCGCGCGGCGAGGCGGTGCAATTCCTCGAAACGCTCGTGAATTGATCGGCTCATTGAGGTACGGAGATCGCAGGTTCGCGGCGAGTTGTCTGTCTTTTCCACAGGCCTGAGACGCAAGACCTGCTGGCTAATTTGCAAATAATCGGCAGTCTTCGGTCGCTCCAGGAACCGCCCGGACGGGCCGGCGTTTCTGTTGTCGCATTCGCGCGCAATCGAGTGCGGTACAATAGACGATATTTTTCGAAGGGCCGGCGGCGCCGCGGTCGCGGACTTGATCGATGGATAGCGATCTCATTTCGATCCGGATATTGGCGGCGTTCGGCGCCGCCGCCGACCGCGACTTGCTGCGGCAGGCGGCCGGACTGGCGACGGTGCCGATCGACATCACCGAAACCGATATCGGCAACGGCCAGCGCTCTCCTAGCCGCCAGAGAGTTCGATATTGCGTTCATCGACGCGGTCGCGCCGCCGACCGTCCTGTCGGCGTTCATCGCGGCCGCGAAATCTTCGAAACGGCCGCCGTTCGTCATACTGGTGGCTTCGGCCGCTTGGCAGGCCGGCGAGTTCAAGGCCGGCGGCATTGCGGCCGACGGCGTCGTCACCAAGCCCGAACGCATGGAGCAGGCCAAGATTCTGATCGATCGCTGCGTACGGCTTCGCTCGCCCAGCCGCGTGCTGATCGTCGACGATTCCGCCACCATGCGCTCGATCGTGCGCAAGCTCCTGGCCGGCACCCGCTTTGCGATGGACATCGCCGAAGCCGAGGAGGGGATCGACGCGCTCAAGCAGATCGCCAGCGGCAAGTTCGACATCGTGTTCCTCGACTACAACATGCCGGGGCTGAACGGGGTCGAGACGCTGTCGGAGATCAAGCGGCAGTATCCGCGGGTCAAGGTCGTGATCATGACCTCGACGACGGACGAGACGGTGGCGGAAAAAGCCAAGGCGGCGGGCGCGGCCGCATTCCTCAGGAAGCCGTTCTATCCGGCCGATATCGACGCCGTGCTGTACGGCATCCACGGCCTGCGGAGCTGAAGATTCGCTCAGTCGCCCGCGACGAAGAAACGCCAGACGCCGTCCGGCGAGATCCCCACCCGGTAGAAGGCGTAGGCGCCGAAGTCGCTCATGTCCTTGTAGTCGGCGCCGGTGAGCACCCGGAACAGCTCGACCTTTTGCGGTGGCGACAACGTCTTGATCGGCACACCGACGAAATAGGGCCACACGTACAATTCCTGCGCCGTGCCTGGCTCGAGGTGGACGTAGCCGATCTCCAGGATCGTCACCAGGATCGACAGCACTTCGATGCCGTCGGAGTCCGGATAGTTCGCCTTCCAGAAGGCGGCCGGGTCCTTCGCATCGCCGAACGAGAAGATCGGCATCGGGGCGGATGCCCGCATCAGCGCGGCGACCTTCTCCAGGTCGCCGGTGCGCGCGGCGTCGAGAATCTGCTCGCGCGTGCGGGCGACCGGCGCCGGCAGGCGGGACGAGGTCGGTGATGATCTCCGGTGTCGCGGTCAATGTCGGCAAGTGCGCGTTCGGCGCGCCGGCGGCCTCCGCGGTCTGCTCCGCAGGCGCGGCCGCGGCAGCCGGCCTGATCGTCTCGGTGCGGATCGAGGTTTGGGCGTGCGCGCCAAGGCTCGCGACGAGCGCGAGCACGGCAAGGCATAGGCGGGCGCATGGAGCCATGGCGTGGCGGCCGGTCATGGTCGGCTGCCTGTTTATCAGATTCGTCCGGTTGGAAGGCCGGCAATCGCGCCGGCCGGGCCTATTGCCGGGTCACGACCAGGGAGAATTCGCCGTTGCGAATGCGCGCCGCGAGACCGTCGGCGAGCTGCGCGGCGGCTTCCTCGCCATAGGTGGTCACGAACTCGGCGAAAGCGGCGAACAGGCAGGCCTGCGCCAGGCAATCGCCGTCGATTCCCTCAATGCGGGCCTCGACCCAAGCCTCGCTCAGATAGCCGAGCGCGGCCCGTTTCTGCTCGTGGTCCGGAGTGGGCTCCGGAGCCTGGATCGCGTGTGCTGTCATGCCCGTCCGATTGTCATGGCCGCGCCCCCAGCGCGGCCTGTTCCGTCGCGCCGGGAAGCTAGCATGCGAGGCGCGGCGCGCCAGGGCACAATTTGAGGAAAGGTTAATGCATGCGCCGCTAAGTGCCGGAGCCATCAAGCCAATCCGGGATGCAGCCGGCAGTTGTGGCGGTGACGGGCGGACCCGCTGGACGGAAAGCCCCGGCGATTTGCTCGAGTCCGGAACGGCGTGCCGCATTTCGACCACGGTTGAGAGGAGGTCGTGCGCGGAACGCCCCGATTTCTCCTAATTCAACAATAGACTAACGCTTCGTTGACGGGGAATTGTCGGGGACGACGCTCACTTGCGGCCATTGATCGTGCCGGCGCGCCTGCGCCACGCCCTGCGGAAGGGCGGCACGTTCTCCGCCTCTGCGCGACCTCTTCGACCGGGCGCCGCAAGGCGCTGAGGGGCGATTGCATGGCCGCAGGCAAGAGCGCTGCGCTTCGATTTGAGCGGCCGTCCGGCCGCGGCCTTGCACCGGCGCGCCATGCCTTGAATCCCCTGCCGGCCGAATTTCAGCGCAACCGTCGCAGCGACGTTCCACCGGCCCAGGTTGTGCGCAATGAGACGGGCTTGCTTGGCAGACGCCTGAAATTTGCGGCGATGCTGCTGGCCAGCACCTTGGTCGGTGCGA
This sequence comes from uncultured Alphaproteobacteria bacterium, assembly GCA_963749815.1. Classification (GTDB taxonomy): domain Bacteria; phylum Pseudomonadota; class Alphaproteobacteria; order Rhizobiales; family Xanthobacteraceae; genus VAZQ01. The sequence goes on from CAVVON010000016.1 coordinate 115,100, forward strand.
CGATCACACTGCTCCTGTGGAGCGTTGACGGTCCGCGTTCTGGCCGGGGCGCGCACGAGCAAAAGGTCGGCGACGGTTCGTCCGACCGGTTCGCGCCGGCGCGCGGCGAGCGGGCGCGCGGCTGGGACGCCGAGGTCGTCAATTCCGACCGGGCGGTGCCGCTGAATTTTCCGCGGCCGGTCAAGACCGTGCGGTTCACGCCGCCGGTCCAGCAGGATCAATCGGCCCAGAGCTCTGCGCGCACCAAAGTGGCCGCAGCGGTGCCCGGGATGGACTACCGCCCGCCGAGCGCGTCGCCGATGGGCAAGGCGGCCGAGGTCAAGAACTGGCATTATCAGCTCCAGGGCGTCAGCCCGGCCGCGATCGCGAGATCGTCGAGCGACCTGGTGGTGATCGACTATTCGAACGGCACGACGCCCTTCACCAAGGCGCAGGTCGAGCAGATGCAGCGCAAGCCCGATGGTTCGCGCCGGATCGTGCTGTCCTACATGAGCATCGGCGAGGCCGAGAACTATCGCTGGTACTGGCCGCAGCGGAATCCGGCCTGGCTCGGACCCGAGAACCCGAAGTGGAAGGGCAATTACGGCGTCCGCTTCTGGCACGACGACTGGCAGAAGATCGTCTTCGAATACACCGACAAGATCGTCGCCGCCGGGTTCGACGGCGTCTATCTCGACAAGGTCGACGAATACGAGGAGATGGGCCGCAAGGACGACATGGTGGAATTCGTCTCGCGGATCGCGGCGCGCGCCAAGGCCGAGCGGCCGGCCTTCCTGATCGTCTCGCAGAACGGCGACCAGCTCATTCCCGATCCGAAATTCCGCAAGGCGATCGACGCCTTCGCGCGCGAAGACCTGCTGTACGGCGAAAGCAGCGACGGCGTGCGCAATACGACGGCCAGCATCCGCGAGAGCGTCGGCCGCCTGAAGCTCCTGGCGGCCGAAGGCAAGCCGGTGTTCGTGGTCGAGTATCCGCGCAACGAGGAGCAGGCGCGCACCGCGACGCGCGAGATTTCCGAGCACGGCTTCGTCGGGCTGATGGCGCGCCGTGCGCTCGATGCGCTGGAGCGCTGACGGCTAGTTGGCGTAGCGCGCGGTGAGGTCGCGGGCGATCTTGGAGCCTTCGTCGAGATAGCGGCGGATCACCATGTCGGCGGCCGGCGTGCAGGTGCGATAGTTCTGCTGGAAGCCCCGATAGCCGCGATTGAATGCCGCGGTCATGCGGGCCTTGCGATCGGCGGCCTGCGCCTCGGCCGCGACCAGCGCCGCCATCTCGTCGCGCCATTTCGGGCCTTCGTTGGCGCCGCAGATATTGCGGAGATAGTGCAGCGCGCCGAGAATTTCGGACAGCCGCTGCAGGCTCTGGTCGAAGGCGGTGGCGGCGGCGTTCTGCTGCTGCACCGACGGAGTCTGAGCCCGCGCGGGCGCCTGCACCAGCGCGAGCGCAACCGACGTGACGAGCAGAACATGCCGCAGCATGGGCATTCGAATAGATCCCGGTCTGGCCGTTCGCAACCTGCGGTCATATTTAGGGTTCAAACGGACGGAAAGAAGGCGTCCGGAGGGGCTAATTTTCCGCCCGCAGGCGCTCGAAAGCCGCAGCCACGATCTCGGCCAGCCCGGCCGTGGTGGTGAGGCCGGCGAGTTCGCCGGGGAGCAGCCAGTGCGCCTCGCTCAGCTCCTCGTTCAGCACCGGCTCGCCGCCGGCCCAATGGGCCGCAAAGCACAGGATGACGAAATGGCGCTCGACGCGGTCCTCGGCATCGCGCACCACGGCCTCCCGGAAGCCGGCGAGGCCGACCGGCTCAATGGCGAGGCCGGTTTCCTCGCGCACCTCGCGGGCGACCGCCTCGGTGAGGGTCTCGCCCAGTTCGACCACCCCGCCCGGCAGGGTATAGACGCCGCTCGCCGGCGGGCGGGCGCGCCGCACCACCAGGATACGGTCGCCGCGCACGATCGCGGCGCTGACGGCGAGATAAGGTCGCTGGGGATAGGATCGGCTGTCCGACAGGGCGCGGCTCCGCTCGGCATCGAGGTCGGCTATGGTTAACCGGTAATCGGGCTCCCGTCATGTGCGGACGCTACCTCATCACTTCGGCTCCGGAGGCCTTCCGGCGGTTGTTTCGCTATCGCGAGCAGCCGAACTTCCCGCCGCGCTACAACGTGGCGCCGACCCAGCCGATCCCGATCGTGCGCGTGATCGAGGGCGAGCGGCAGTTCGCGCTGGTGCGCTGGGGACTGATCCCGCCCTGGGTGAAGGACCCGCGCGCGTTCTCGCTCCTGATCAACGCGCGCGCCGAGTCGGTCAACGACAAGCCGGCGTTCAAGAACGCCATGAAGCGGCGGCGCTGCCTGGTCCTCGCCGACGGCTTCTACGAATGGAAGCAGGACGGGCCGCGCAAGCGGCCGTTCGTGGCGCGGCCGAAAAGCGGCGAGCCGGTCGCGTTCGCCGGCCTGTGGGAGACCTGGATGGGCCCGAACGGCGAGGAGACCGAGACCGCCGCGATCGTGACCACCGCGGCCAATCGCTCGCTGCACGCGCTGCACGATCGCATGCCGGTGGTGGTGCCGCCCGAGGCCTATCGGCATGTGGCTCGATTGCGTAAACGTCGATGCCGAGACGGCGGCGGCGCTGCTCGTGCCGGCGCCGGAGGATTTCTTCGAGGCTTACGAGGTGTCGCCCGCGGTCAACCGCGTGGCCAACGACGATGCGAAGCTGCTCGAGCCGGCCGCGAATTTGCCGCCCGAGCCGGCGCCTGCCGAACCGCCGCCGAAGCGCGCGAAGAAGCCGAAGACCGACGAGCGGCAGTCGTCGCTGTTTTGATTGCTCGGCCCTTTCCCTCTCCCCGCTTCGCGGGGCGAGGGAAGCGGACGCGCTTCAGGGCTCGATGAAGGCGCGAGCTACAGCACCTTGCCGGGATTGAGGATGCCCTTGGGATCGAGCGTGCGCTTGAGCGTGCGCATCAGGTCGATCGCCACCGGGTCCTTCACCGACGGCAGCAGGTCGCGCTTCATGACGCCGATGCCGTGCTCGGCCGAGATCGAGCCGCCGAACTTCCGCACCACGCCGAACACGACCTCGTTCATGTCGTGCCAGCGCTTGAGATATTCTTCTTTGTCCATGCCTTCGGGTTGCGCGACGTTGTAGTGGATGTTGCCGTCGCCGAGATGGCCGAACGGCAGCGGCCGCGCGCCCGGAATGAGCTTCACGGCGGCCTCGCTCGCCTCCTTGATGAAGGCCGGCACCGAGGCGACCGGCACCGACACGTCGTGCTTGATCGAGCCGCCGGCGTGGCGCTGCACCTCGCCGAACAGTTCGCGGATGCGCCAGAACATCTTGGCCTGATCGCCGCTCTCCGCGATGGTGGCGTCGAGCACCAGGCCGCGCTCGAATCCTTCGGCGAGAATTTCCTCCATCATGCCGCGCAGCCCCTCGCGCGCCTGCGACGATAGTTCGATCAGCACGTACCAGGGATAGACCTTGTCGAGCGGGTCGCGGCAGCCGGTGCCGAATTTGAGCACCATGTCGATGCCCATGCGCAGCATGATCTCGAAGCTCGTGACGCCGCCGGCGGTGCGCTCGGTGGCGAGCCCGAGCAGTTCCAGCGCCGCCTCCGGCGACGGCACGCCGAGAAACGCGACCTCGACCGAGCGCGGCCGCGGCACGAGCTTCAGCACAGCGGCCGTGATGACGCCGAGCGTGCCTTCCGCGCCGATGAACAGGTTCTTCAGGTCGTAGCCGGTATTGTCCTTCTTGAGCTTGTTGAGATTGTTGAGGACGCGGCCGTCGGCCAGCACCACTTCGAGGCCGAGCGCGTGCGAGCGCGCGATCCCGTGCGCGAGCGCAGCGGTGCCGCCGGCATTGGTCGAGAGGTTGCCGCCGATGGTGCAGGTGCCTTCCGACGGCAGCAGTTGCGGATAGAGCCGGTCGGCGGCGGCGGCGGCCTCGCGGGCGCGCTGCAAGGTGACGCCGGACTCGCAGGTGATGGTGTTGGAGGTCGGATCGATCTCGCGGATCTTGTCGAGGCGGTTGAGCGACAGCACCACCTCGCCGTGGTGCGGGGTTTGCCCGCCGACCAGCCCGGTATTGCCGCCTTGCGGGACGATGGGCGTCCCGGTCTCGTTGGCGAGCTTGAGGATTGCCGACACTTCGGCGACCGATCCCGGCCGCAGCACCACCGGCGTGTGCGCCGGGTACATGTCCCGCATCTCCAGCAGATACGGCAGTTGCGCCTGCTTGTCGGTGATGGCGTTCTTCTCGCCGACGATCGCGATGAAGCGCGCCAGCAGCTCGGGGGAGGGCGCGGCGACGGGCTTGGCGATCATCTCATTCATGGGCGGGTCCTCGGACGGCAGCGGTTGAGCCGCGACTTTCGCTCCAACTTTCCCTTGGCGCGGCGGCGCGCGCAAGCCGGTCGTTGATCGCCTCGCCCAGCCCCTCATGCGGCACCGGCATGACCGCGATGCCGGTCGCGGCGCCATCGAGCGCGCGCAGGTGGGAGAACAGATTGGCGGCGGCCTCGATCAGGTCGCCGCGCGCGGAGAGGTTGAGGACGCGCACCGCGCGCTCGGCGTCCGCCGGTAGCATCGCGCCGAACGCCAGCAGCGCTTCGCCGGCATTCACGCTCGCCGCATCGAGGCGCAGCCGCGCCCGCGGCGCGTAATGCGAGGCGAGCTGGCCGGGGGCGGCCGGCGCATCCTCCGGTGTCGCGGCGGCCGCGGCCAGCGGCGCGCCCAGCACCCGCTCGATTTCCGCGCGCGGGATCGCGCCGGGCCGCAGCAGCGCAGGTTCGCCGAAACAGCCGACGATGGTCGATTCCAGGCCCATCCGGGTCGGCCCGCCGTCGACGATCAGTTCGATCCGCCCGCGCAGGTCGGCGAGCACGTGCTGCGCGGTGGTCGGCGAGACATGGCCGGAGCGGTTCGCCGAGGGAGCGACCACCGGCCGCCGGAGCGCATCGAGGATCGCGCGCGCGACCGGGTGGTCGGGCACGCGCACCGCGATGGTCTCGAGGCCGGCGGTGGCCAGTTCGGCGACCGGGCAATCGCCGCGCTTTGGCAGCACCAGCGTCAGCGGGCCGGGCCAGAACGCCTCCGCGAGCCGCATGGCTGCCCGGTCGAAATGCGCGAGCGTCAGGGCCGCGGCGCGATCCGGCACATGGGCGATCAGCGGGTTGAAGGCCGGGCGGCCCTTGGCGTCGTAGAGGCGCGCGACCGCCTCGCCGTTGGTGGCGTCGGCGCCCAGCCCATAGACGGTCTCGGTCGGGAACGCGACCAGGCCGCCCGCCGCGAGCGTGGCGGCCGCGAGTTCCACGGCGCCGGTGTCGGCCTTGATCACCCGGGTGGTCGGCTCTGCCGTCATCTGGCACTCGTGCTTGCGGCCCCGTAGGGGCATGGTTATAAGACCGGCCATCAGTCGGAGTGTGGCTCAGCCTGGTAGAGCACCTCGTTCGGGACGAGGGGGTCGCAGGTTCAAATCCTGCCACTCCGACCAGCCACCCTCCAGTGGCGCAGATTTCCCGCATCTATCTGCAACTCCTAGCCCTTCTGAGGCGTCCAAGTACATGGTCGGGTCCATGGCGGCGTCCAGGGATGGATGTAGCACACGGCGGCGGCGGGGCTCTCCGGCCCCGCCAGCGCGGGCCTTGCGGTCTGCGCGAAGGCGGCCGTCGCCTCGCCGGCGGAAGAGATCGCCGCCCAGGAGACGCGAGAGCCGCCTGGCCTGGGCGCTGATGGTGGATTGGGTAAGGCCGAGAATCTCGCTCGCTCTGGTAAAGCCGTTGTTGTCAACGATGGCGATCAAGGCCCGTAGCTGCTCGATCGGGACGTTGAGGTTTTCGTACCTGCGATGCATCGTCGCTTGCTGCTTACCGATTTGATTGAGTTACCGGACCGCTCCCGCGATACCGAGCACTTGTTCGCGCTCATCCCCTCCGATATTGACGATTTCCGCCGCGGTTTTTTGCAGTTCCGCGCCCGTTGCGGGATTCAACCGGACGCGGCTGTTCCGGGCTTCCTCGAGAAATTGGCCGTCGCGCATGGTTGCGTCAAATGCTTTGCGCAGCGCTTCGACGATATCCGCCGGCATATCCGGAGGCGCGATGTAATACCGCCCGAGGCCGCCGCTCCTCGCCAGGAAGGACAACACGTTCCGTTCGGTCGGCGTCTTGCCCAGTTCGACCGACGTCAGCACGTGCGGAAAATCGGGATGGCGCTGCGGCGCGTGCTGGACGAGCGCGATGATTTTGCCGCTCTTTAGCCAGTCCGCGTACATCATCTGCACCACGTCGACTGCCGTGAAGACGCCTTCGATTTCGCCGCGTTCCATCGCGAGGTGCGCGTCCTTGGTCTCCGGATAGCCGCGCACCAGCTTGAAGCGCGCTCCGGTGACGACGTTCAGGACATGCGCGTAGATCGTCACGATCCGATTGCTCACCGCGCAAATGGTTTCGCGATTGCGCATGGTCTCGATCGTCTTGACCGGTACCGTGTGCCAGACATAGGCGAGGCCATACATCGGCGTGATGCGGCCGATCCAATTGAAGCGTTGTGCGTCGTATTGAATGCCGGGTGTGCCGAGGACCTGGTCGGTGGCGATTTCCTCGGTCAGCAGGCCGAGCGCCGTGCCGTCTTTCGGCGCGGTATTGTACAGGTAGTTGGCGCCGGTCAGCCCTTGCGCGCCCGGCATGTTGGACACGACGACGCGCGGGTTGCCGGGAATGTGCCGCCCGATGTGCCGGGCAACCAGCCGTGCGTAGAAGTCGTAGCCGCCGCCGGGCGGATTGCTGACATAGACCGTGACGGTTTTTCCGGTGAACGCGCCCGTCGTTTGGGCGTGACTGGCGTGCGGCCAAACGGCGGCGAACGCCAAGGCGACCAGAGCTAACGCGCGGACATCCACCAACATGCAACGGGCCCCTCAGCCCATGCACATTGATGCCTGCATTTTTTGATTGTGCAAGCCTAAATTGTAATTCCCTCGTGTTGAAATTCGACGACACAACTTCGCAGGGGAAAATCAGAGCGGGAACGCCATTCCGCTATCCCGCCGGGTGCAGCGGCCGACGCAGATATTGGCCACGCGCCGGGCCGACCACGTTGCCGCCGTGGTAGATGAGGTTGCCGCGCAGGAAGGTGCTCTTCACCCGGCCGGTCAGCTCCTGGCCTTCGAACGGCGTGTAGCCCTGCTTGGACTCGGACGAGGCGGCGCGCACCGTGAAGGTCTCGAACGGGTCGACCAGCGCGATGTCGGCGTCGAAGCCCGGCGCGATATCGCCCTTGCTGAACAGGCCGAAGCGCCGCGACGGCGTCCAGCTCAACAGCTCCGCCATGTGGTTGTAGGACATGCCGCGCTTGCTGCCCTCGCTCAGTACGCCGGAGAGCAGATATTCGGTGCCGCCGAAGCCGGCCTTGGCGAGCCAGATGTTGCCGGGCTCGTCCTTCGAGAATTTCTGCTCGGTCGAGCAGCAGGCGTGATCGCTGACGATCCAGTCGATCTTGCGGTCGAGCACCGCCTGCCAGAGCGCCTCGACGTCCGCCCGCGGCCGGATCGGCGGATTGACCTTGGCGTGCACGGCGCATTCGCAATCGGTGTCGAGCAGAAGGTGGCCGACCGTCACCTCGCGCCGGAACGCGATGTGCGGAAAAACCTGCTGCATGGTCCAGGCTGCCTCGATCGCCTTGCGCGAGCTCAGGTGCAGCAGGTTGATGTTGAGGCAATTGGTCTCGTTCGCGAGGTACGACGCGATCCAGATCGCCAGCCCCTCGGAGTGCGGCGGGCGGGAGGCGCTGTAGGCGTGCAGACCGGACAGTTTGCCTTCGCGCGTGACGATCTTGGTGTAGGCGTCGAGAATCTCGGCGAGCTCGCAGTGCAGGCTGACGCTGATGGTGTCGGCGAGCTCCGGGTGCTTGGCCATCATGCGCTGGGCGGAGCGCATGATGAATTCGAAATGCGCGATGTCGTAGCGCTCGTCTTCGCCGATCATCAGGAAGTTGTGCTGCGTGCGCGACGGTCCGTGCAGCCCATAGCCGCCGTAGAACATGAAGATCTTGAACGAGGTCACGCCGTGAGTCGAGCGCGAGATGCTCCATCTCGTCGATGTGGCCGGCCTCGATCGGCGCGACGTGGTAGCCGTAGTCGACCCAGAACCGGCCGTCGGACAGCTTCAGCACCTCGGGCATGAAGGCGCGGTAGGGGCCGTTCTTGTTGAGGTAGTACTGCCCGGTGCGCATGTAGTTGAGGCTCGAGGTCACGCCGCCCATGGCGGCGGCCTTGCTCTCCGACACGGCGTCGAGGTCGAGTTGCTGATAGATGCCGACATGCATGTGGGCATCGACGCAGCCGGGGAAGGCGAGGAGGTTCTTGGCGTCGAAGATCTCGTTGGCCTCGTCCGCGCGCAGCTCCGGCGCGAGCCGCGCGATGCGTCCGTCCTTGATCGCGATGTCGAGGCCATCGACCGACGTCTTGTTCGGGCGCACCACGCGCGCATTCTTGATCACGAGGTCGTACGGCTTATCCATGCGGCATTTCCGGAAGTTCATTGCGTTTCGTATCGTTTGCCGAGCGCGACCATTTCGGGTGTGCCGACCAGCTCGTTGATGCCGCTGAAGTCGAGCATGCGGTTGCGGAACGGCTCGTTCGATCCGTGCGCGGCGAGCGAGCCGTAGAACTCGCTCGCCATGTGGCCGAGCGCGCGCACGATCGCGCCCGGAAAGATCACCAGCGCAAAGCCGATGGCTTCGAGCTCGGCCGCGGGCAGGGTCGGGGTCTTGCCGCCCTCGACCATGTTGGCCATCAGCGGCACGTTCGTGCCGAGCGTCGACACGATGCGGGCGAGATCGTCGCGCGTGCGCGGCGCCTCGACGAACAGCATGTCGGCGCCGGCCTCGCGATAGCGCGCCGCCCGCTCGATGGCGCGCTCGAAGCCCTCGACCGCGACCGCGTCGGTGCGCGCGATCACCAGCGTCTCGCGCGAATGCCGGGCATCGAGCGCGGCGCTGATCTTGCCGCACATCTCGTCCGCCGGAACGAGCGCCTTGCCGTCGAGATGGCCGCAGCGCTTGGGAAAGTCCTGGTCCTCGAGCTGGATCGCGCTGGCGCCGGCGCGCTCGAACTCGCGCACGGTGCGCACGACATTGAGCGCGTTGCCGTAGCCGGTGTCGGCATCGACGATCAGATGGGCGCCGACCCGGTCGCGGATCAGCGCCAGCGTGTCGGCGACCTCGGTCATGCTGACCAGGCCGATGTCGGGCCGGCCGAGCCGCGTATAGGCGATGGCGGCGCCGGAGACGTACAGCGTCTCGAATCCGGCCTGGCTCGCGACCAGCGCGGTGAACGGGTCGTAGACGCCGGGCGCCACCACGATCGGCTTGCGGGCAAAACGCGCGCGCAGGGTTTCAGTCATGGTCAAAGCCCAAGATAGGTGCGGCGCAGGTTGGGATCGTTGCGGACATCGGCCGCGCTCCCCTCCAGCACGAACGTGCCATTGTCGAGGATATAGCAGCGCGCCGCCACCTCAAGGCTCTGCATCACGTTCTGCTCGACCAGGAGGAGCGCGATCCCGTCCGCATTGATGCTCTTGATCAGGGCGAACAGTTCCTCGACCAGGAGCGGGGAGAGGCCGAGCGAGGGCTCGTCGAGGATCAGGAGCTTCGGCTCGGCCATCAGGCCGCGCCCGATCGCCAGCATCTGCTGCTCGCCGCCCGACAGCGTGCCGGCGCGCTGGCCCTGCCGTTCGGCGAGCCGCGGGAAGATCGAAAACACGCGGGCGCGGTTTGGCTCGCGCCGGGCGCGGCCGCGGCGATAGGCGCCGAGGTCGAGGTTCTCGCGCACCGTCATGTTCGGGAAGATGCGCCGGCCCTCCGGCACGTGGATCAGGCCGCGCGCGACGATGGTCTTCGGGCGCCTCGCGCTCGATCGCCTCGCCGTCGAACCGGATCGTGCCGCTCGCCGCGCGCAGCACGCCCGAGATGGTGCGGTTGAGCGTCGACTTGCCGGCGCCGTTCGATCCCAGCACCGCGACGATCTCGCCGGGCGCGACGGTGAGGTCGACGCCGCGCAGGATCTCGGTCGCGCCGTAGCCGGCGTGCAGGGCGCTCACCGCCAGGATCGGCTCAGGCATGCGCGCCTCCCGCTGCCTGCATCCGGCGCGCCGCGCCGTGGCCGAGATAGGCCTCGATCACGCGCGGATCGGCGGCGATCGCCTGCGGCGGGCCCTCGGCGATGATGCGGCCTTCGGAGAGCACGAACACATGTCTCGGCCAGGCTCATCACCGCCTGCATGACGTGCTCGATCATCACGATGGTGATGCCGCGGTCGCGGATGGCGCGGATCACCGGCACCATGTCGCGGATTTCGGACGGATTGAGGCCGGCCAGCACCTCGTCGAGCAGCAGCAGCCGCGGCCCGATCGCCAGCGCGCGCGCAAGCTCGAGCCGCTTGCGGCCGGCGACCGTGAGGTTCGCGGCCGGCCGGTCGAGCATGTCGCCCAGGCCGACCGCGTGCGCGATCTCGCCGGCAGCCGCCAGCGCGTCGGCGCGCGCCGGCCGGGCGAGGTGCGCGCCGACCGCGATGTTCTCGCGCACGGTCAGGCCCGCGAACGGCTGCACGATCTGGAAGGTGCGGGCGATGCCGCGCCGGGCGAGCCGGTGCGGCGGCAGGCCGGCGATGTCGGCGCCGTCGTAGACGATGCGGCCCTCGCTCGGCGCGAGGAATCCCGTGATGATCGCGAACAGCGTGGTCTTGCCGGCGCCGTTCGGGCCGATCAGCGCGGTGATGCGGCCGGCTGGCGCCGAGAACGACGCGCGGTCGACGGCGCGCAGGCCGCCGAAGCGCTTCGAGACCTCGATCGACCCGCAGCAGCGCCTCAGCCATGGCGGCGCTCCGGGGCTGGCGCAACGTCGAGCCTGGACCGGAATCGCCGGTTGAGATCGCCGACCAGGCCGGCAATGCCGCGCGGCGCGAACGCGATCACCAGGATCAGCACGCCGCCGTAGATCACGAGATCGAGCCCCGGCGCGTCGCCGGTGACGAGCTTGGTCGACCTCGCCCAGCGTCTTGACCACCAGCGCGCCGAGCAGCGGCCCGAACACGGTGCCGACGCCGCCGATGATCGGCGCGAGCAGCGCCTCGACCGAGATCCACGGCCCGTAGGCGATGCCGGCGTCGATGAACAGAAAATACTGCGCGTAGAAGCAGCCGCCGGCCGCCGTGATCGCGGCCGAGAGCGTCATGGCGAGAAGCTTGACCGTGCGTCGCGTCGACGCCGAGCGCGCTGGCGGCGTCCTCGTTCTCGCGCACCGCCACGAGATAGGCGCCGAACCGGCTGTCCTCGATCAGCCGCACCAGGATCAGCGACAACGCCACGAGCGCCAGGATGATCCAGTAGAACGGCGCGCGGCTCTGGAACTGGAACGCCTCCGGCCGCAGGTCGAGCTTGATCAGCGTGCCGACGCCCGCGCCGGTGATGGGCGCGACGCTGGCGATAATGCGCAGCACCTCGGCGAAGGCGAGCGTGACCAGCGCGAAGTACGAGCCCTTCAGCCCGGAGCGGAACGTCAGCACGCCGATGACGGCGCCGACCAGCGCGCCGGCGGCGATCCCGATGAGGAAACCGAGCCAGGCATTGACGCCGTAGCGCATCTGCAGGATCGCCGGTCACGTAGGCGCCGGTGCCGAAGAACGCCGCGTGGCCGAACGAATACTGCCCGCCATAGCCGCCGAGCAGGTTCCAGCCCTGGCCGACCAGCGCGATCACCAGCGCCATCACCAGGAAGTTGAGCACGACATTCGACGCGGTGATCAGCGGAACGGCCGCGAGCAGCGCCGTGACGATCAGGATCGGCGCGAGCTTCTTCATGCGCGCGCACCGAACAGTCCGCTCGGACGCAGCAGCAGCACCAGGATGAAGATCACGAAGATGCCGATCTGGCCGAGCGATTCGCCGAGATAGAGGCCCGACAGGCTCTCGACGACGCCGACGAACAGGCCGCCGATCAGCGCGCCGGCGACCGAGCCCATGCCGCCGAGCACCACGATGGTGAAGGCGATCAGCACGAACGCGTTGCCGGCGTGCGGATTGACGTAATAGGTCGGGATCAGCAGGCAGGCGGCGATCGCCAGGCACGCGGTGCCGAGCCCGAAGGTCACCGCGTAGATGTGCGCGACGTCGATGCCGGACAGTTCCGCGCCGAGCTTCTCCTTGGCGACCGCGCGGATCGCCTTGCCGGTGTCGGTCCATTGCATGATCAGCCAGAGCGCGAGCGCGACCGCGATCACGGCGCCGAAGGCGATGACGCGGGGCACGGCGAGGAACGCGGTGCCGATTTCAATGACGTCGAATGCGTAGGGCAGGTTGATGGTGCGGGTGTCGGCGCGAAAGAAGTAGAGCAGCGCGTTCTCGATCACGACCGCCAGCCCGAGCGTCACCAGCAGGATGTTGCGGTCCTCGCCATGCGCGGCCGGGCCGATGACGAAGCGCTGCAGACGCGTAGCCGACCAGAAGAACAGCGGGGTGAGCACGATCGCGGCGAGGTAGGGATCGAGCCCGAGCATCTTGTGCGCGAAGAACGCCGCGAACATCGCGGCGGTGAGCAGCGCGCCGTGCGCGAAATTGATGATGTGCAGCACGCCGTAGATCAGCGTCAGCCCGAGCGCGACCAGCGCGTAGATGGCGCCGGTCATCAGCCCGTTGAGCACCGCCGGGATGAGGATGACCGATGAGAGCATGCGGGCAACGCTACTTGAAAGCGGGGCAGCGTGCCACGTTTCGCGTCAATGCGTCATCACGCCGGCGGCATCGGGAACACGGCCTTCGCCGACGCGAAATTGGCCGGGAGGATCACCTGGATGTCCTTGTCGAGCACCTGCGTGTTCACCGGCGCGGCGCCCTGGTTCTGGCCGTTGACGAATTTGGTCGGGCCGTACGGCATGACGTGGCCGGCGAAGGTCGAGCTTTCGAGCGCGGCGATGATCTTGGCGCGATCGGCGCTGCCGGCGCGCTCCAGCGCATCGGCGAGCAGCAGGACGCAGGAGTAGTTCATGTAGACTTCGTAGGTGTAGAACTCGCCCTTGGCCTCGACCTTCTTCTTCAGTTCCAGCGCCTTCGGGTTCTTCGGGTCGAACCAGTGATTGCAGTCCATGATGTACTGCGCGGCCTCGGGGAATTCCTTGACGAACTTGTAGGACGAGGCCGCGCCGCCGAGCACCGAGTAGATGCCCTTCGGCCGCACGCGCTGCTGCTGCATGGTGCGCGCGAGCAGCACATATTCGTTGTAGTAGTTGGCCGGGATGACGATGTCCGGGTTCTGCGCCTTGATCTTGAGCACGACGTTGTTGAAGTCGCGCGTCGGGGTCGGGTGGGCGATCGTCTCCAGCACCTGGAAGCCGCGCTCGGGCAGCTGCGCGTTGAGGAGCTTGGCGAGCCCCGCGCCGAAGGCCGAATCCTCGTGCACGATCATCACGGTCTTGGCCGGCTTGCCGGCCTGGTCGTTGATGGTGACGAGATTGTCGAGCGCGGTCTTGGCGATCACGCCGAAGCCGGGCCCGAAGCGGAACGTGTTCTTCAGCCCGCGGGTGACGATGGCGTCGACCACGCCGACGTCGACGATGTAGGGCAGGTCGTAGCGCGCCGCGGTCTGGCTGGCGGCGAGGCAGATGCCGCTGGCGTAGCCGCCGACGACGGCCGCCACGCCGGCGGCGTTCATCTTCTCGACCTCGGCATTGCCGCCGTCGGGCGTCGACTGCGCGTCGCCCAGCACCGCGTCGATCTTGGCGCCGCCGAGCGCCTTGATGCCGCCGGCCGCGTTGATCTCCTCGATCGCCATCACCGCGCCGATGCGGCCCTGCTGGCCCGAATAGGACAGCGCGCCGGAGACCGGGTGCAGCACGCCGACCTTCACGGCTGCGCCCTGCGCGCGCAGCACGGCCGGCGCATGCAGCAGGCCCACCGCGCCCACGGCGGTCGATTGCAGGAACCGGCGGCGGCTGATGGTCGAAAACTGGCGAGACATGCGTGTCCTCCTGATCGCGCGGAACACAAGACTAACATTGGTCCAGGCGGGCTTCTATGCTTCTATGCGTCATTCCGGCAACGAAGGCGAGACAACGCCCGGCATCGCGCATGAACCAGCCCCAAACCCTGATCGACAAGCTCTGGTCCGCCCATGAGATCCTGCGGCGCGAGGACGGCGAGTCGCTGCTCTGGGTCGATCGCCATTATGTGCACGAAGGCTCCATGCACGCGTTCGGCAAGCTCGCCGATCGCGGCGCGGCGGTGGCCGAGCCCGGCCTGACCTTCGGCGTCGCCGACCACTATGTGCCGACGCGCGGCTCCCGCACGAATATTCCCAATCCCGAGGTCGCCCGCATGGTGCGGCAGGTCGAGGAGAACAGCGCCAAGCACGGCATCAGGCTGTTCGGGGTCGGCGATCCCGGGCAGGGCATCGTGCACGTCGTCGGTCCGGAGCAGGGACTGACGCTGCCGGGCCTCCTGATCGTCTGCGGCGACAGCCACACCTCGACCCATGGCGCGCTTGGCGCCTACGCGTTCGGCATCGGCGCGTCCGAAGTCGCGCACGTGCTGGCGACCCAGACGATCTGGCAGAAGAAGCCCAAGCGCATGCGGATCACCGTCGACGGCCGTGACCGCGCCCGGCATCGCCGCCAAGGACATCGTGCTCGCCATCATCGCGCGGATCGGAACCGACGGCGCGACCGGCCATGCCGTCGAATATGCGGGCTCAGCCGTCCGGGCGCTGTCGATCGAAGGCCGGCTGACGCTGTGCAACATGTCGATCGAGGCCGGCGGGCGCTGCGGCATGGTGGCGCCCGACGACAAGGTTTTCGCCTATGTCAAAGGCCGGCCCTATGCGCCGAAGGGCGCGGATTTCGACCGTGCGCTTGAGGCGTGGTCGGCGCTGAAGTCCGATGACGGCGCGGCGTTCGATCGCGAGGTCAACCTCGACGCCGCGGCGATCGCGCCGGTGGTGACCTGGGGCACCAGCCCCGAGGATGCGCTGCCGATCGATGCCAGCGTGCCGGATCCGGCGCGCGAGCCGGACGAGACGCGCGCGCAGTATCTGCGCGACGCGCTCGACTACATGGGCATCGCGCCGGGCAAGAAGCTCACCGACATCGCGGTCGATCGCGTGTTCATCGGCTCCTGCACCAATTCGCGCATCGAGGATCTGCGCGCGGCGGCGGCCGTGCTCGCGGGCCGCACCTGCAAGGTGCCGGGACTGGTGTCGCGCCGGCTCGACCCTCGATCAAGCGGCAGGCGGAACAGGAGGGGCTCGATCGCATCTTCGTCGCCGCCGGACTCGAATGGGGCGAGTCCGGCTGCTCGATGTGCGTCGGCATGAACGGCGACCTGGTCGCGCCGGGCGAGCGCTGCGCCTCGACCAGCAATCGCAATTTCCGCGGCCGGCAGGGGCCGGGCGCGCGCACGCACCTGATGTCGCCCGCGATGGCGGCGGCCGCGGCGGTCACCGGACATCTCGCCGATGTCCGCGAGCTGCTTGCCGGGCGAGCGACCTGAGGATCCCCACCATGAACAAGTTCGAACGGCTGACCGCGACCGCCTGCCCGCTCAACGCCGCCAATCTCAACACCGACCAGATCATCCCGGCGCGCTTCCTCAAGCGGCCGCGCGCCGAGGGCTTCGGCATCGGCCTGTTCCACGACCTGCGCCGTGACGCGGACGGCAAGGAGCGGCCGGAGTTTCCGCTCAACCGCCCGGCCTGGCGCAACGCCGGCATCGTCGTCGCGGGCCGCAATTTCGGCTGCGGCTCCTCGCGCGAGGGCGCGGTCTACGCGCTCTGCGACTCCGGCATCCGCTGCGTCATCGCGCCGTCGTTCGGCGATATCTTCTCCAGCAATTCGGCGCAGAACGGCCTGCTGACCGCGATCGTGCGCGAGGAGGACGCGGCTGAGATCATGGCCGCGCTGGAGCATTCGCCGGAACTCGCCGTCACCGTCGATCTCGAACAGCAGACGATTTTGTGCGGCAACCGCAGCTATACGTTCGACATCGACCCGGTCCGGCGCATGCGGCTGCTCAACGGCTGGGACGATATCGCGATCACCGAAAGCTACCGCGACCGCATCCGCGACTTCAAAGGCGCCGACGGTCTGCGGCGGCCGTGGGCGCCGCCCGCCGCGCCATCCGCGTAGCGCCGGGGAACAATTTCAGCCGTGCTTCCTGCGACGGTTACGCTCTTGTGCGAGGCCCCAGAGGCCGCGTACGTTCGGCGCCGCGAAAAAAGCCGCCCAGACGAAATGGGCGCCATCGAGAGGATCCCCAATGACATCGGCCGTGAAGTCGCTCCGCCTATTCGTCGCGCTTGTTGCGAGCCTGCTGTTTGGTGCCGGTCCGGCGTCCGCGGACTTTCCCAACAAGCCGGTACGTTGGGTTGTCGGCTATCCGCCCGCCGGTACCACCGACATTCTGGCGCGCCTGATCGGCAGCTATCTGTCCGAGAAGCTTGGTCAGCAATTCGTCATCGAGAACAAGCCCGGCGCCGGCAACAACCTCGCGGTCGAGGCCGTGGTCAACGCGCCGCCCGACGGCCACACGGTGCTCCTGGTCAATCCGGCGAACGGCATCAATGCCACGCTCTACAAGAGGCTGCCGTTCAACTTCATCCGCGACATCGCGCCGGTCGGCGGGATCTACCGTGTGCCGAACGTGATGGAGGTCAATCCGGACGTGCCGGCGAAAACCGTCGCCGAGTTCATCGCCTATGCCAAGGCCAATCCCGGCAAGGTCAACATGGCGTCGTCCGGCAACGGCACCTCGGTTCACCTCTCCGGCGAGCTGTTCATGGCGATGACCGGGGTGAAGATGACGCACGTGCCGTACCGCGGCTCGAATCCGGCGCTGATCGACATGATCAGCGGGCAGGTGCAGGTGCTGTTCGACAACATGCCGTCCTCGATCTCGCACATCAAAGCCGGCAAGCTGCGCGCGCTGGCGGTCACGACCGAGAAGCGCTCGGATGCGCTGCCGGACGTGCCGGTCCTGGCCGACACGGTGCCGGGCTACGAGGCGAGCGCCTGGTTCGGCATGGGCGCGCCGAAGAATACGCCGCCCGAGGTCATCGCGATCCTCAACAGGCACATCAATGACGCGCTCAAGGATCCGAAGATCAAGGCCAAGCTCGATGAGCTCGGCGGCTCGACCATGGGCGGAACGCCGGAGGACTTCGGCAAGATCATCGCGTCCGAAACCGAGAAGTGGAAGAAGGTGGTCGAGTTCTCGGGGGCGTCCGTCGACTGAGTGCGGGTGATTACGGTGGGCTGGCGCTTGCGATCGCGAAAGCACGCGCGCGCCAGCCGACACGATCAGCCAGGCGGCCGCAACCGAGAATGGTCCGATCAGGACGAGGTTGTAGCGCGTGTAGAAGTTGGCGAGCGCGGCGTGCAGGGCGAGCATCGCCAATGCGGGCAGCGCGTAGAGCAGCAGCAGGGGCTGCGATCGTCGCCAGGCGGCAACGCAGGCGACGGCGAACATCGGCACCAGCAACAGGGCGAGCCATCCGCCCGCCCACATGCCGCACCAGCCGAGCGGAATGCTGACCAGGATGTAGCGCCACCCGTTCTCGCGCAGTTCCTCCCGGAACAACTGCCCGATGATCGGATCGAGCCGCTTGTATTGCGCGATCAAGTCGAATCTCTTGATCGAGCCGATGTCGTAGAAGCTGCCCTTGCTTTCGTAGTCGAAGCGAACCATCGCCTGCGGCCCGAACATTGCGCTGACGATTGGTGGACCGACTTCCGGCAGGCAATAGGGGAATGCCAGCGCGAATTCGCGCGGGGTCATCTGGTCGTAGGCGAAACGCTCGACCAGCGCGTGCGCACCGTATTCCTCGGTCAGTCCGAATTTCCCCACCGAGACCGCATTGCGCGCGGCCCACGGCAGGATGACGGCCATGAATGCCAAGACGAAGGCGAGCACGCCGGTCACGGCCCAGCCCCGGCCGAACGACGAAGCGCGCGTTGATGACGATGAGCAGCGGCAGCACCAGTGCGACCACCAGAAACGAGAAGCGCGTCAGGCACAGCAAACCCAATCCCAGTCCTGCCAGCAAGAAGTAGCGCGGGTTCGACCTGGTCCATCCCAGAACCATCGCCAGCATTGTCAGGCTGTAGAGCGCGAAGGTTGTGGCTTCGGTCATCACGAACGAGAACTGGTTCGCCTCGGCGGTCAGCGCGGCAGCGGTGACCGCGCCGGTCACCCAGAAAAACCGCTCGCCGCCGAACAAGAGCTCCGCCGCGCGCGCAACCGCCAGCGCGCCCAGCGTCAGCAGCAGCGCGTGGATGAGCAGCATCGGCCATAGATAGACCTCGCAGCTCCCGTAGGGTCGCTTGCCGCGCCACATGTCGGCGCCGCAGTCGACCGCTGTTGCGAAACGCGGATCGGCCTTTGCCAGGGCCACGATCATCCACGGGTAGAGCGGTCCGTAGAACATCCCGGGTTTCGGGGCGCCGGTGGGCTCATTGTCGGCGAACCAGCCGTTGCTGAAAACGCCGTAGTGCATGACGTCGGACGCGACGGTGAAATACTGCGGCTGATCGAACTCGGTGAGCGTCTTTTGCGGCCGCGTCAAAATCGCGACCGCCAGAACCGCAAAGATCGCGAGCGCAAATATCGCCCGCCCGCCGATCCGGTGGACCCTATTCATACGCACCCGTCGGTCCGCGCCGAGAATGTGAGGCGCCCCTAGTCATTGCCGCCCAGTCTGCGGCCGAACAAGATGACATTGCTTTTCCAGCCGAACAGACGCGCATCGGCCAGATCGAAGCGCCAGCCCGCGATCGATCCGGTGATCGTGCGCAATTCGCGCTTGGTCATGAGGTTCAGGTTTTCCTCTCGCGCCAGTTCGTGAATACCGAGCCAGCGAAAGATCTGCCGGTAGGCCGGCTTCGGCAGCCAGTGCACCAGCGGCAGTTGGGTGTGAAACTCGATCGGATACCAGCAATTGGGAGTGGTCAGGCACACTCCGCGGCGCGCGACCCGCAGGCATTCGGCAATCATCCGGGCCTGATTGGCGAGGCTTCCGACGTGTTCGAGGACCGCTGCGGAATGGACCAGATCGAATTTCTGGTCGGGAAATGGCAGGTCGAGCGCATTGGCCTGAACATAGCGGAGACCGGAATATTGCGCTTCGAGGAAGGTCGCCTCCTGCAGGCCTGCGGCAACGATGCGATGCTTGTACGGATAGAGCGCCTCGAAATAGTTCGAGGACTCGTAGCTCTGGTCGGAGGTGACGCCGATGTCGAGGACGAGATCGGTCTCTTGCGGCGAGAAATAATCCATGAACATGCCGAACATTTCGCGTCGCACTTGCGATGGACAGCCGCACCGCGAGCGAATCCGGCTTGGCAAGATTGTATTGGGCGTTCGGTGAATTCATCGCGGCCGCTTGGTCAATGGCGCGTGGGAATTTCAGTGATGCCTGCCAGAAATGCCGTGAACGCGAGCTGCATCGCCGCCGCGACCGCAGTCAGGGAAAGCATGAGAATGCGAAGCAGCGAAGCATATTGCAGCGCTCCGAATTCAAGCGACGCCCACTTTAGCAAGCACCAGACCAATCCGGCCAAGCCAAAAACCAGAAGGACGGCGGCCGTGGCCAATACTCTTTCAAGCGTGATCCGCTCAAGAAGCGTGCCGAAACGCTGCGACGCCGGCATGAAGCCAAAGGCCGTGCCGAAGCGCCGCGCGACGACCGCAAAGCCGATGCTCTGGAGACCGAGCAGGATCGATATGCAGCCGACGACGTAAGTGTGGATGTCGATGCCGATGCCGCCGATATAGAACATGCCGGGCAGGAGGGTTGCGGTTCCGATGATGCCGAACGCAAGCAATATGAGGCCAGGATAGAGGAACAGCCAGGTCGGGCTGAACATCAGAAGAAAGCGCAAATGGCGCCAGCCGTCGGACCAGGTCCGCAGGTGTGGCGGGCGCGAACGGCCGTCCTTGCTCAGGGTCGTCGGCACCTCGACGATACGGTAGTCGGACAAAGAGGCGCGCACGAGCATCTCGCTCGCGAATTCCATGCCTGTCGAGCGCAGCCCCATTTTCGAGATGCGCTCGCGCTCGAAGCCGCGCAGCCCGCAATGGAAATCGCCGATCTTCATTCGAAAGAACAGGCGGCCGAGAAAGCTGAGCAGGGGATTGCCCAGATATCGATGCAGGAACGGCATTGCGCCTGGAGCAATACCGCCGCGAAACCGATTGCCGATCACGATGTCGGCTCCGCCACGCAGCTTTTCCAGAAACGGCATCAGGTTCACGAAATCATAGGAGTCGTCCGCATCTCCCATGATGACGAAACGGCCGCGCGCCGCCGCGATGCCGCCGAGCAGTGCCGCGCCGTAGCCGCGCGAAGCGACCGGCACGACACGCGCACCTTCGGCCGCGGCAATCTCGCGCGAGCCGTCAGTCGAGCCGTTATCGGCGATCAGAACTTCACCGGCCACGCCGGAGGTCTCAAGAAAACGCCGAGCCTTGCGAATGCAGGTCGCAAGGGTTTCCGCCTCATTGAGGCAGGGCATCAGGATGGTCAGTTCAAGGGCACTCGGTGACTGTGTTGGAGCTGGTTCGGCGGGCACTGGCGTCTCAAGAATCAAGCCGTCCGCTCCCAAACAGCAATAAGAAGTACCTTGCGTGATCCTGACGCAGGCGTCAACGCGCCCTCGGTGCGTCTACTCGTCACCGCATCTTGCGACCGTAAAGTGACACAAGACTTGTGGCGAACCGGTGACAATGGCCGTGAGGCCATCTGGAACCGGCTCCCGCCGACGCCTGCCACGCCGGGTCTGGCACCCTTCTCGGCTGGCGCCCCCCACGGTAGAGTGCGCGTCCCGCCACCCGCACAAGAAACATCCCCAATGAACTCGGAAACGTCCTGACAGTCTGCGCAGCCATCGCTGGCTCGGCGTCAACGACATGCGCTCGTTCGGCCACCGCTCGCGGCTCAAGCAGTTCGGCTACGATTCCGAGGACTGGGGCGGCAAGCCGGTCATCGGCATCATCAACACCTGGAGCGAGATCAACGCCTGCCACGCGCACCTGCGCTCGCGCGCCGAGGACGTCAAACGCGGCGTGCTGCAGGCCGGCGGCTTTCCGATCGAACTGCCGGCGATGTCGCTGGCCGAGCCGTTCGTGAAGCCCTCCACCATGCTCTACCGCAACTTCCTGGCGATGGAGGCGGAGGAACTGCTGCGCTGCCATCCGATCGATGGCGCGGTGCTGCTCGGCGGCTGCGACAAGACCACGCCCGGCCTGATCATGGGCGCCATCAGCATGGGCATTCCGGCGATCTACGTGCCGGCCGGCCCGATGCTGCGCGGCAACTGGCACGGCCAGTATCTCGGCTCCGGCTCCGACGTCTGGAAATACTGGATGGAGAAGCGCGCCGGCAACATCACCGACGAGCAGTGGGAGGAGATGGAGGCGGGCATCTCGCGCTCGTTCGGCACCTGCATGGTGATGGGCACCGCCGCCACCATGATGGCGATCACGGAGGCGCTCGGCCTCACGTTGCCGGGCGCGTCGTCGATCCCGGCGGCCGATTCCGGCCATCCGCGCATGTGCGGGGTGGCCGGCCGGCGCATCGTCGACATGGTGTGGGAGGACCTGACGCTCGACCGCATCCTGACGCCGGCGGCCTTCGACAACGCCATCAAGGTGCACATGTCGCTCGGCGGCTCGACCAACGCCATCATCCACGTGGTGGCGATGGCGCGCCGCGCCGGCCTCAAGCTCGACATGGCGCGCTTCGACGAGCTGTCGCGTGAGATTCCCGTACTCGCCAATATCCGTCCATCGGGCAAGTACCTGATGGAGGACTTCTTCTATGCCGGCGGTTTGCGCGCGCTGATGCTCGAGCTGAAGGACAAGCTCGATCTCTCCTGCATGACGGTGACCGGAAAGACCGTCGGCGAGAACATCGCGGGCGCGGAAATCTATCTGCCGGACGTGATCCACCGCCTGTCGGACCCGATCTACGGCGAGGGCGCCACCGCGGTGCTCAAGGGCAACCTCGCGCCGCGCGGCTGCGTGATGAAACCCGCCGCCGCCGAGAAGCGCTTCCTCAAGCATCGCGGCAAGGCGATTGCGTTCGAGGACTACAACCACATGGCGCGCGAGGTCGAGCGCGACGATCTCGACGTCACGCCCGACCACGTGCTGGTGCTCAAGAACGCCGGCCCCAAGGGCGGCCCAGGCATGCCGGAATGGGGCATGCTGCCGATCCCGAAGAAGCTGGTGAAGGCCGGCATCCGCGACATGGTGCGCATCTCGGACGGCCGCATGAGCGGCACGAGCTACGGCGCCTGCATTCTGCATGTCGCTCCCGAAAGCTATGTCGGCGGCCCGCTCGCCTTCGTGCAGACCGGCGACGAGATCGAGGTCGACGTCGACAAGCGCAGCATTCATCTGGCGATCTCCGAGGAGGAGTTCAGCCGCCGCCGCGCCGCCTGGCAGCCGCCGCCGCCCCGCTACGAGCGCGGCTACGGTGCGATGTTCTCCCAGCATATCGGACAGGCGGACGAGGGCTGCGACTTCGATTTCCTGCAGGGCACCGCGCCGACGCGCGAGCCGGAGATTCACTAGGAGAATTCGATGAAACTGGTCACCTTTGTCCATGCCGGCGAAGAGCGGCTCGGCTTCCTGCGCGGCGACGCGGTGGTCGATCCGCTGCTGATGTCCGGCGAGCGTGCCGTCTTCGGCAGCGCGCTCGCGTTCATCAAGGCCGGCGAGAAGGCGCGCAAGGCCGCGCAAGGCATCGCCGCCAATCCGCTGAAATCGGCGCTGATCCCGCGCGAGCGCGTCACGCTGGCGGCGCCGCTGCGGCCCTCGACCATCCTGTGCAGCGGCAGCAACTACCACGACCACAATGCCGAGAAGGCGAACACGCCGATCAGCGGCAAGGAGCCGGAGTTCTTCGTCAAGACCGCCGACTGCGTGGTCGGTCCGGACGAGCCGATCGTGTTCGATCCGCTGATGTCGAAGAAGCTCGATTGCGAGGTGGAGCTTGCGATCGTCATCGGCAAGGCCGGGCGCCACATCCCGGTCGAGGGCGCGCTCGAGCACGTGTTCGGCTACACCATCGTCAACGACGTCACCGCGCGCGATCGCCAGGTCCGGCGCACGCCCGAGGGCATGACCTGGTACGAACTCGGCAGCGGCAAGGCGTTCGATTCGAGCGCGCCGCTCGGCCCCTGCATCGTGACGGCGGACGAGATCGCCGACCCGCAGAAGCTTCAGGTGAAGTCGCGCGTCAACGGCGAGTTGCGGCAGTCGAGCACCACCGCGAACATGATCTGGACCTGCGCCGAGCTCATTCATTTCTTCTCCCGCAATTTCACGCTCAAGCCCGGCATGGTGATCATCACCGGCACGCCGGCGGGCACCGCGTGGTCGGCCGACAAGGAACTGGGCGGGAAGGGCGTGACCCAGCCGGGGCTGGTGCCGGCGACGCGCTACTGCCTGCCGGGCGACGTGGTCGAGTGCGAGGTCGAAGGGATCGGCGTGCTGCGCAATCCGGTGGCCGAGGCTGAATCCGCAAGTGGCCAAATAAGAGCCGCGGGATGACTCTCGCTCGGTCACATCGGGGTGACGGGGGAGAGCAAACGCCAGGGAGAGAAGAACAATGGATCGTCGGAAGTTTCTCAAGGGCGTAGCAGCCGCACCGTTTGTCACGTCGCTCGCCAGCGTCGGCCCAGGCTCAAACCTGGCCCAACCGCACCATCACGATGATCGTCGCGTTCCCGCCCGGTGGGCAGGCCGATCTGGCGGCGCGGCCGGTCGCGCTGGCGCTCGAAAAGATCCTCGGCAAATCGGTGATCGTCGACAATCGCGCCGGCGCCGGCGGCATGATCGGCAATGCGGCGGCTGCCCGCGCCGAGCCCGACGGCCATACGCTGCTGATGGCGCTGTCCTCGATGACGTTCCTGCCGGAAGCCGAGCGGCTCTACGACCGCAAGCCGTCCTACGAGTACGACCAGCTCGTGCCGATCGCGCGCGTGCTGGCCGATCCCGGCGTGCTGGCGGTGCGGAGCGACTCGCCGTGGAAGTCGGTCGCCGATCTGGTCGCCGACGCCAAGAAGCGTCCGGGCGCGATCTCGTTCAGCTCGTCCGGCAACTATGGCGCCGCCCACGTGCCGTTCGAGATGTTCCAGCAGGCCGCCGGGATCAAGCTCCTGCACGTGCCCTATCGCGGCGGCGGGCCGGCGCTCACCGCGTTCCTCGGCAGCCAGGTCGACCTCACCGCGCAGGCGACCGGCGTGATCACGCCGCACGCCCGCGACGGCAAGGTCAGGCTGCTGGCGACACTGGGGCGCCAAGCCGATCGCGGAGCTGCCCGGCGTCCCGTCCATGATCGAGCTCGGCTACAAGGATGTCGAGTACTACATCTGGGCGGGCGTGTTTGCGCCCAAGGGGACGCCGGCGCCGGTGATCGCGCGGCTGCGCGACGCGATGCGCGAGGCCATGGCCAGTCCGCAGACCACATCCATCTTCGAGAAGGCCGGCAGCCCGCCGGCCTACATGGACCAGCCGGAATTCGCCGCCTTCGTCGAGGCCGACGCCAAGCGGCTGATCCCGGTGGTGCGCAAGATCGGAAGATTGGACGAGAAATGAAGGTCGGTCTGTTCGATCATGTCGAGGCGGCCGACCGGCCGCTGATGACGCTGTTCGACGAGCGTCTCACGTTTGCGAAGGCGGCCGACGAGGCGGGCTTCTATTGCCTGCACGTGGCCGAGCATCACGCCACCCCGCTCAACATGGTGCCGGTGCCGGGCGTCTATCTCGGCGCGGTCGCGCGCGAAACGAAGCGAATGCGGCTCGGTCCGCTGGTCTATCTCCTGCCGCTCTACTCGCCGCTGCGGCTGATCGAGGAAATCTGCATGCTCGATCACCTGAGCGGCGGCCGGCTCGAGGTCGGCGTCGGCCGCGGCGTATCGCCGTTCGAGCTGAAGTATCACAAGATCGAGCATCAGGATTCGCGCGAGATTTTCATCGATGCCTTCGACTGTCTGAGCGCCGGGCTCGCCACCGACATGCTCAGCTATTCCGGCAAGTACTTCCAATACGAGAACGTGCCGATCGCGCTGCGCCCGCTGCAGCGGCCGCACCCGGCATTCTGGTACGGCTCCTCCAACACGACCGGCGCGACCTGGGCGGGCGAGCACGGCATGCACTTCGTCAGCCTCGGGCCGACGCCGTTCGCCAAGACCAATATCGATGCGTTCAGGGCGGCGCTCGCCAAGCGCGGCGGCGCGGCGCAGCCGAAGGCCGAGTTCCCGGGCGGCACCGCGATCGGCGTGCTGCGCCACATCTTCGTGGCCGATACCGAGGCGGAGGCGCGGCGCTTCGGCAAGCCGGCGATGGAGATGCACCTGGCCCAGTTGAACTGGCTGCGCGACAAGCACGGTGTCACCGGCCTGACCACGCGGCTCAACGTGCCGCGCGGCGCGACCTTCGAGGACTGCATCGCCGACGGCTCGGCGATCGCCGGCACGCCGGACCAGGTGGTGGCGGAGATCGAGCGGCAGAACGCGGAACTCGGCGTGAACTATCTGCTGACCTATCTGTTCCTCGGCGCCATGACGCTCGCCGACGCGCTGCGGTCGCTGCAGTTGTTCTCGACCGAGGTGATGCCGCGGATCGCACGGCTCTAGCCCTGTCATGTGAAGAATGCAGCCTCGCGTTCCGGCGCTAGCCCTTTTGCCCGAATTGTGCGAAATTCGGCCCGAACGCGACCAAAGGAACCACCATGACACAGGCCCGAGTCACAGGCGTCCGCAGCATCGAGATCGGTGTGCGCGATCTCCATCAGTCGGCGGAATTCTACAACAAGGTCTGGGCGCTCGAAGAGGTCGCATCCGAGGGCGACAGCATGCACTTCCGGGCGACCGGCGCCGAGCACCACATCCTGACGATCCGGGAGCGGGCGAAACCCGAGCCTGCTCGGCGTGCATTTCGCCACGGTGGACCGGCTCGCGGTCGACCAACTCTGCGCCAAGGCCAAAGGTTACGGCGTCGAGGTCTCGGGCGAACCGGCGCCGCTTCCGGCCAGCGCCGGCGGCGGCTACGGCTTCCGGTTCAAGACGCCGGACGGGCTGCCGATGTGCATCTCGTCGGACAGCGTGCAGCATTCGAACGTCGTGCTTGACCGCTCGCGACCGACCAAGATCAGTCACGTCGTGCTCAACAGCGGCAAGATCGACGACCAGATTCCGTTTTTCGTCGACGTGCTCGGCTTCAAGCTTTCCGACAGCACGCAGATGATGGACTTCCTGCGCTGCAGCGCTGACCACCACAGCGTCGCGATCTTCCGCAACAACGGTCCCTCGCTCAATCACGTCGCCTATGAGTTGCCGAACATCGATGGCCTGATGCGCGGTACCGGCCGGGTCAAGAAGAGCGGCTTCGACATCGAATGGGGCATCGGCCGGCATGGTCCCGGCAGCAACGTGTTCTCCTATTTCATCGAGCCGAACGGCTTCGTCGCCGAATACACCACCGAGCTCGACCAGCTCGATGACGCCACGCATGTCCCGATGGGACCTGACTACTGGAACAAGGCGGTGCCCGGACCCGACCGTTGGGGCACGGCGGGTTTTCCGTCGAACCGCATGCGCTTCGCCATGTCGGGCGGCATCTATCTCGGCGAGCAGCCTCCCGAGGGCGTGCGCTGCGAGGACATCATCGGGCGCAAGCTCGGTACGGCGGCGTAGGTTTCGGTGACCGGACCGTCGGTGTCATGCCCCGCGAAAGCGGGGCATCCAGCATTCATGCTTTCGGCGACTGGATCGTCCGCTTGCGCGGGCGATGACAGCTAGTTGGCGGCGTGATGAGCGACGACATCCCGTTCGATAAATCCTTCGACCTCGCGCCCGACACCGTGGACGAGGTCGCGCCGGGCGTGCGCCGCATCCTTTGCAACAATCCGGGCCCGTTCACCTTCAAAGGCACCGTCTCCTACATCCTCGGGCGCGGCCGTGTCGCCATCATCGATCCCGGTCCGATCGACGAGGCGCATACCGCGGCGCTGCTCGGTGCGGTGCGCGGCGAGACCGTGACCCATATCTTCGTCACCCATACCCACCGCGATCATTCGCCGGCGGCCGCCGCCGTCAAGGCCGCGACCGGCGCGCCGGTGTTCGCCGAGGGGCCGCACCGCGCGTCGCGGCCGCTCAATGTCGGGGAGGGGCCGCGGCTCGACGCCAGCAACGACACCGACTTCCGCCCCGATCATGCGCTGGCCGACGGCGAGGTCGTCACCGGCGACGGCTGGACGATCGAGGCGGTCACGACGCCCGGCCACACCGCCAATCACATGGCGTTCGCGTTCCGGGAGGGCAATCTGCTGTTCTCGGGCGACCATGTGATGGCGTGGTCGACACCGGTGGTGGCGCCGCCCGACGGCGCCATGAGCGACTACATGGCCTCGCTCGACAAGCTCGCGCGGCGCTCGGAGGCGATCTATCTGCCGGGCCACGGCGGCGCTGTGCGCGACGCCCCGCGCTTCGTGCAGTCCTACATCCGCCATCGGCGGGGCCGGGAAGCATCGATCCTGCACCGGCTCGCCAAGGGCGAGGCCGACATCCCGACCATCGTGCGGGCGATCTATATCGGGCTCGATCCGCGGCTGACGAGGGCGGCGGGCCTTTCGGTGCTCGCCCATCTCGAGGACCTGGTCGCGCGCCAGCGCGTGCGCACCGACGGCGCGCCCTCGATCGAGGGGCGCTACTGCTTGGTCTGACTGGTCTGGCCCTTCTTGGGCGGCGGGGTCGCCTTCTTCACGGTCGGTCCGCGCGGGCGGATCTGCTTCTGCGCCGCGATCGCAACGTCGATGTCGTTCATCAGGTTGCGGATGCGGGTCGCATTGGCGCCGAAATCGAACGAGCCGTAGCGCGACGAGGAGCGCGCGTCGATGCGGGTGCCGTCGGCCTCCGCCCGGAAGCGCACCACCACGTCGTCGCGCAATCCCATCAGCGACGTGTAGGCGACCGCCTCGATGCGGCCCTCGCGGCGCGCGGACGCCAGCGGCGCCCGCAGCTCGATCACCCGCCACAGCGGCGCGATCGGCGTGTCACGGCGGCGCGTGATGACGTTGCGCGCGGCTTCGTAGGCCATCTCCGGCGTTGCGTTCACCAGCATCGGGCCGATATCCGGATAGGCGGAGCGCTGCTGCTCGGCGGAGTAGAGCCCGGCATAGGCGACCGGATTGGCGTCGCGCGGGCGCACGCGGGCGAGCGCCTCGTAGCGCGGCGGGTCGAGTCGGATCGGTGGTGATGTCGTAGATCCACGGCAGCTTGGCGGCGCGGATCGCCAGATAGGCCGGATAGGCGATCAGCGCGAGCGAGATCAGCAGGCCCGCGATCGCCTTGCCCATTCCGGCGAGCCCCTCCATCCAGATCACCACGAAGGCGGCGAACGACAGCAGCACGGCGAAGCAGGCGATCGCGATCGCGCCGCCGAGCGTGGCGAGCGCCGGCAGGTTCTCCAGCATGCCGGAACGCACGATGATGACCGCGATGAACGACGCCACAAACGCAAAGCCCGCGGTGCGGCGCGCCCAGATGGCGAGCTTCGAAGTCGGTTCCTCGTGGACGTAACGGCGGACCATCAGCTTGCCGGTGCCGAGCAGATGCGCTTGAGCGCCGCCCATTCCGACGGCTCGAGCAGGGCGCGCGTGGGCTTGGTGCCTTCGGCCTGGGCGTTGATGGCGATGACGCGGTCCTTGGTGTCGGGGTGATCGAGCAGCAGCTTCGGTCCGGGATGCGTCGTGCCGGCGATCCGCTGCAGGATGGTGCCGAGCGCGCGCGCGTCGCCGCCCATCTTGATCATGGCTGCCACCCCGAAGGCGTCGGCCGCGGCCTCGACCTCGCGCGAGTAGCTCGTCTGCAGGATGGTCTTGGCGGCATAGACCACCGCGCCGCCGCCGATGAAATCGCCGAGCAGCATGCCGAACAGGAACGACAGGCCGGCGCCCTCCAGCACCGAGCGGGTGCCGTCGCGGTGGGCGACGTGGCCGATCTCGTGCGCGATCACGCCGGCGAGCTCGTCCGGCGTGTCGGCCTTGTCGATCAGGCCCTGGAACACGTAGACGCGCCCGCCCGGCAGCGCGAAGGCGTTGGCTTCGTCGCGGCGCACCACGGAGGCATTGAGCGAAATGGGGAGGGAGGCTGACGCCTCGATCTGGGCCATGAGCTTGTCGAACGCCACGCGTCCTGGTTTTTCCCCCGGGGTATTCCCGCACTCGAATGCGGCGCCCGCGTGGCGTTCATCGAGCTGCGGCGGATCTGGGCCTCGATGGCGGTGCCGAACTTGCGCTCGACCGACCAGGGGACGAGCGGCGCCAGGCGGTTGGCGATCTCCGGCACGCCGAGCACCGCGACCGCGATCAGCGATACGGTCGCGGCGATGCTCCAGCCGACCACGCGGGTGCGCTCGCGGCGCTCGCTCTTGCCGCTGCGGTCGACCGGGACCGAGCGGTCGTCGATCGCGGCGGCGAGCGCCGGGTCGTGCACTTCGAGCCGGGCCAGCACCGGACTTCCGGCCCGGCCGATGCGCAGCACGCCGTCCGGTGCGGACAACGGCTCGATCTGGTCGTAGGGCCACTCGGCGAGCACCTTGCCGTCGGCGGCGCGAATCCTGATGACGGAGACATCGAGATCCACCGTCACATCGTGTCGCGCCGCGGTGGCGCCGTCGAAATAGATGGCGTTGCCGGTCATGGCGATCAGATCCCGCCGACATTGAGGGCGTCGGCCAGTCCCTCGCCGACCGGAGAGCTGGCCTCGCCGGCGGCCGACACCCGGTCGAGCGCCGCGAGCCCGGAGAGTTCGAGCGATGTCGCTCAGACAGCGCCAGAGGCCGAGCTTCACGGTGGCCTGATAGATGGTCGAATAGCCGAGCATGGCGACGACATAGAAGCCGACCCCCGCCACCGTCGCCAATGACCTCATTGCGAACCGTTTCGAGGCCGCCGAACAGGCTCGTGAAGAGCACAATGCCGATGCCGCCGGCGATCGCGGCGACAACCGTGAACAGCAGCGCATAGGCCAGAAACCGCCCGTAGACGCCCAGCACTTGCACGTTACGCAGGCGCGAGGTCACGACCACGTCGCCGAAGCGCAGCCCCGACGCCCACCAGCGCCAGGTGATGGCCTGGAACAGCGGATAGAGGATGGCGATCGCCAGCAGCGTCCAGGTCAACGTCAGGACGCCGACCACGCTGGCGCCGGCGAGCCCGGTCTTTTCGAGCCAGTCGTCGGAACCGGTGGCGTCGCCGATCGTCTTCCAGTCGATCGAGCCGAGCATCGCGATCAGCCCATAGGCGAGCGGCAGGA
This sequence comes from uncultured Alphaproteobacteria bacterium, assembly GCA_963749815.1. Classification (GTDB taxonomy): domain Bacteria; phylum Pseudomonadota; class Alphaproteobacteria; order Rhizobiales; family Xanthobacteraceae; genus VAZQ01. The sequence goes on from CAVVON010000016.1 coordinate 145,464, forward strand.
TGGTGATGCACCACAGCACGACGCCGCGCAGGAACAGCGACCAGCCCGAGCCTTCGAACCGGCCGGGCAGGTCGCCGAAGAAGGTGTGGCGCATCTTGTAGCGCTCCAGGCGCGACTGCGCGAACGGGTAGGCGAGCCCGAGCGTCAGCACGATCAGCGTCCACCAGAACAGCGCGCAGATCCGCGTAACGCACGGCCGAGCCGCTCTGGTGGAAGCGCACGCCGCGATAGACCGTGCGGGTCAGGCGGTAGCGCCGCGCCCGGTAGACGGCGTAGTGGCCGAGGAAGGTCAGCAGCACGAAGCTGATGGTGCCGGAGAGTGCGCCGATCGCGCCGCCGCCGAGCGTCAGACGAAGAACAGGACCGCATAGATCGGAACCAGGATCGCGAGCGCGATCAGGAAGCCGATCAGCAACTCGCGCGCGGTGCCGGTGTATTCGAAGGTCTCGCCCGCGAGCTCGGTGTTCGACCACAGGAAGCGGCGGATGTCGGTCGCCAGCCAGAACCGGTAGATGCCGAGCGTGCACAACAGCAGCGCGGCGCCGTGGATCAGCAGCCGCCAGAAGGGGCCGCTGGCCCCGAGAAAGCGAACGGGACGGCCCGCGGGCGCGGCGGTCTGGTCCCGCCGGAACGGTCGCATCGAGGGTGGTCATTGGGTCGCCCGCTGGCACACAAACGAGTGGTTCGGGCGCACCATACCCCACCGGAACGCGCCGGCGCGAGGGGGCTTGGACCACGCTCGGACCTGACGGCCGAGGTGCTTCGAGCGCAGCAGGCTACGCCGCGGCGCTCGGCAGGACGTAGTCCTTGAAGCGGTCGCGCAGCACCGTCTTCTGGATCTTGCCGGTCGCGGTATGCGGAATCTCGTCGACGAAGATCACGTCGTCCGGCATCCACCAGTTGGCGATCTTGCCGCGCATGAAGGCGAGGATCTCGTCCTTGGTCGGCCTTCTGGTCCTTCTTCAGCACGATCACCAGCAGCGGCCGCTCGTCCCATTTCGGATGCTTGATGCCGATCACCGCCGCCTCGGCCACCTTGGGATGGCCGACCGCCAGGTTCTCCAGGTCGATCGACGAAATCCATTCGCCGCCCGACTTGATGACGTCCTTGGCGCGGTCGGTGATCTGCATGTAGCCGTAGCGGTCGATGGTCGAGACGTCGCCGGTGTCGAAGAACCCGTCGCGATCGAGGATGCCGCCTGCGTCCTCCTTGTAGTAGGCGCGCGCGACCGCGGGGCCGCGCACCTTCAGGCGGCCGAAGGTCTTGCCGTCGCGCGGCAGGTCCTTGCCGGCATCGTCGGTGATCTTCATCTCGACCCCGAACGGCGCATGGCCCTGCTTCATCTGGATGTCGAGCCGCTCCTCGCCGCTGAGCTTGGCGTATTCCGGCTTCAGCGAGCCGAGCGAGCCGAGCGGGCTCATCTCGGTCATGCCCCAGGCATGGCAGACCTCGACGCCGTAGACCTCCTGGAAGGTCTTGGTCATCGCGCGCGGGCAGGCCGAGCCGCCGATCACCACCTTCTTCAGGTGCGGGAGCTTCAGCTTGTTCGCCTCCAGATGCTGCAGCAGCATCAGCCAGACGGTCGGCACCGCGGCCGAGAAGGTCACGCGATAATCGTTGAGCAGTTCGTAGATCGACTGCCCGTCGAGCTTGGCGCCCGGCATCACCAGGGTGGCGCCGGTCATCGGCGAGGTGAGCGCCAGCCCCCAGCAATTGGCGTGGAACATCGGCACGACCGGCAGCACCGCGTCGCGGCAGGCGACGCCCATGGCGTCGGGCGACATCGCCATCATCGAGTGCAGCACGTTCGAGCGGTGCGAGTAGAGGACGCCCTTCGGATTGCCGGTGGTGCCGGAGGTGTAGCACATGCCGGCGGCGGTGTTCTCGTCGAACGACTTCCAGGCGAAATCGCCGTCGACTTCGCCGATCCACTCCTCGTAGGGCACCGCGTTCTTGAGCGAGGTCGCCGGCATGTGCGCGGCGTCGGTCAGCACGCACGTAGCGCTCGATCGTCGGCAGCTTGTCGGCGAGCTTCTCGAGCAGCGGCACGAAGGTGAGGTCGACCATCATCACGCGGTCCTCGGCGTGATTGACGATCCAGACGATCTGGTCGGGGAACAGCCGCGGATTGACGGTGTGGTAGATCGCGCCGATCCCCATGATGCCGTACCAGGCCTCGAGATGGCGCCAGGTGTTCCAGGCGAGCGTGGCGACGCGGTCGCCGAGCCTGATGCCGTCCTTGTCGAGGCGCTGCGCGACCTTGAGCGCGCGGGCGCGGATGGCGGCGTAGTTCGTGGTGTGGAACGGACCCTCCACCGAGCGGGTGATGACCTGCCGTTCCGGATGGTTGATGGCGGCGTGGTCGATGACGCGATGGCAAAGCAGCGGCCAGTCCTGCATCAGCCCGAGCATGGCGTTCCCTCGATCGGTCTTGTTGCCGAAGCCTGAAGATTACCGGCGACGGAAACGGCGTTCAACCGCGCCTGCGATGGCGCGGTTAACCCGAGGTACGGGGGATGACCGGGAAAGGATGCAAGCCAATCGGGCGTCATGGCCGGGCTTGGCCCGGCCATCCATGGCTTTCTGGCTGCAAAAGTGAACGGCGGCGGCAGAGCCTACCGCCCCGCCTGCTCCTTGAGCCTCTGCAAATCCGCCTCGCTGCGCAGCGTCATGACCGCGACCTGGCTGTTGCGATAGAGCGGCAGCACCACGTCGATGGTGCCGTCGTGCTCGCGCAGCGAGATGTAGCGGACCTCGGTGCCGCGCACCGGGATGTCGTAGAGCGTCCACCGGCCGGTCGACGGGTCGTATTTGCCGAGCTTGTCGGTGGTCCACAGATTGGTCCAGGCATTGTGCTGGCTGTCGACCGCGACGTGGTAGGGCTGGTGCAGGAACGGGTCGGGCAGCGGCACGAACGACAGCGCGTTGGTACGCGTGTCGATGCGGCCGAGGCTGCCGCCCCAGGACAGGCCGAGCCACAGCACGTCGGCGGCCTTGTCGGTGCCCATGCGGCGCGGGCCCTGCGCCCACGGGAACGGCATGTTGAAATCGAGCTGGTTGACGCCGGCGTAGAATGCCCGCTCCTCGGCCGAGAGACGGTCGAGCTCCGCCTGGACCGGCGGCAGCTTGATCTCGACCGTCTTGCCGGTCTCGGAATCGCCCTTGCCGATGATGTCGAGCGTCATCTCCGCCCACCAGCCGTTGCCGTCGCGATCGGCGGCGGCGCCATACGTGACGCCGGTGCCGTTCGGCGTCTTGTAGGTCAGCGACTTGAATTCGGTGAACCGCTCGTTGGCGGGGTCGAAGCGCAGCGCGCCGTCGGGCGAGGACGCCCAGATGTTGCCGAGCCCGTCGTAGTCGATGGTCACGGCGCCGCCGGTCGGCGACATGCCCTTGGGCGGCACATAGACGTCGAACTGCTCGGTCTTGGGATCGATGCGGCCGAGGCCGCGCGGACCGACATTCAGGTCGAACCACAGAATGCCCTTGGCGTCGCGCGTCATGCCGTGCGCATTGGCGGCGAGCCCGCCCGGCCCATTGCGGCGGAGCATCTTCAGCGCGCCGGTCTTGGGATCGATGCGGCCGATGCTGACGGCCGCATTGGGCGTGTTCGACGTGAACCACAGCACGCCGTCGAGATCGGCCCAGGCGTCGTGAATGAGCGTCGCGAGCTTCGAGGGGGTGCCGAGCGACCAGTCGCTGCCGTCGGTATTGGCGATTGGCGCCGGCACGCTCTGCGGCTCGCGCATGACGTCATATTGCTTGAACACGACGCGCGCGGCTTCGCCCGAGGGGCGCGGCGGCAGCTTGATCTTGGTGGTGCTGTTCGGCCCGTGGAAGCGCGCCAGATAGGCCGCGAGGTCCTTCTGATAGTGGTCGAGGATGGCGTTGACCGGACGATCGGGCATGTAGACGCCGGAGACGTTGAAGCGCTTCATCGCCTCGATGATGGCGTTCCAGCCGGCCTCGTCGAACTTGTGCTGGAAGATGTAGCTCGGCGAATGGCAGCCGGTGCAATTGTTGCGCACGACGCGCTTGAGCTTCCGGTCGCTGTCGCTCTCCTCCGGCAGAGCCGCCATCATGGCGTCACCGGGCAGTTGCCGCCATTGGCGGTCGAAATCCGTCATCGGCTTGAGCGTGAAGTCCGCGCGCTTGTTGGCGCCGATCTCGACCTCGCCCTTGGCGGTCTCGAACGACAGCGCCTGCGCCCAGACCCGGTATTTTCCGGGCGGCAGCGGCGGGAAGTAGTAGCTTGCCCGTTTCGTCCGTGTAGACGCTGGTGGTGATGGTCGTGCCGTCGGCCTTGGCCGAGACCGCGACGCCGCCCATCTTTTCGCCGGCGGCCGAGCTGATCGTTCCGGACAGCAGCGCATCGGCGGCGGCCGGCAGCGCGCACGAGACGGTCAGCAGCGCAATCAGGCTGAGAGTTTTCATGGGTGTGCTCCCGTTTGCTCGGTTCGCTCAGCGCGCGGCTGGCGGCAGCGTCTTGAGGTAGGACACGATCGCGGCGATCTGGGCGGCCTCGAAATGATGCTTGAAGCCCGGCATGCGCGGCGTGCCGTCGCCGATCACCTGGCGCATGACGTCCTCGCGCCCGCCCGCCGAATCCCGGGACAAGGCGGGACCGTAAAGCGCGGCGGCGGTGATCTGCGGCTTGAGATGGCAGACCGCGCAGGACTGCACGAACAGCCGCCGGCCAAGCTCTTGGGTTTCGTCGAGCGCGATCTGTTGAGCCGCGGCACCAAGCGGCGCGGCGACCAGCAGGCCCGACACCAGGAACGCAAAGCGTCTCATCCGGCGACCTCCCTTTGATTTTATGTCTTTTGCGCAAGCCTACGTCCGCCGCGATGCGAAGGAAAGCGCGCCGGTGCATGGGTGGCATCAACAATTGCGTAAAGCTGCGATGCTTTTCGGTGGCCGACGTAGGCCTACGCGAACCGCGCCAGGCGGAAACGCGCAATATCGTGGCGCGTCGCGCCGCTCGTCGCCAGGTCGGCGAGGATTTCGCCGATCACCGGCGCGAACTTGAAGCCGTGGCCGGAGCAGGGCGAGGCGACCACGATGTTGCCCGGGCAGGCGGTCGATGATGAAGTCGCCGTCCGGCGTCATGGTGTAGAGGCAGGTCTTGGCGGCGAGCATGCGCCCGTTCGCGGCCGGGATGTGCTCGGCGAGCGCGTTGCGGATCAGCGCCTCGTCGTCGGCGCGCACGGTGCGATCGTGGCGGTCGGGATCGACGGTCTCGTCGCGGTGATGGTGCTTGGCGATCTTCACGCCGGCGCCGCCGTGCGGCGGGAAGCCGTAGTGCATGCCGTGACGGCTCTCCAGGATGAAGACCGGAAACCGATCCGGGCGAGAACGGCGCGGCGTCGGCGGGCTCGAACCAGGCCATGACCTCGCGCGTGACGCGCAGCGGCAGCGTGGGCAGCAGCGCCTTCGTCCATGCGCCGGCGGCGACGACGGCGGTGGTGGTTTCGATCGTGCCGCGGTCGGTGACGATGCGCACGCCGCCGGCATGCGGCTCGATCGCGCGCACGGTCTCATCGGCTGCGAACCTGTGCGCCGGCCGCGACCGCGAGCGCGATGAACGTTTCCAGCGCAGGCTCGACCTCGAGGAAGCCGCCGTCCGGCTGGACCACGCCGACATAGTCGGGCGGCACGCGAAAGGCCGGAAACCGGCGCATCAATTCGTCCGCGGCCAGGACCTCGTGGGGCAACGAATGCAGTTTTGACGAGGCAAGCGTGCCTTGCACCAGAGTACCGTCCGGCGGCCCGATCTCGGCGATGCCGGTAACGTGGAGGAGCGGGCGCCCGGCGGCGGCTTCGAGCTCGCGCCAGAGCGCATAGGCGCGGCGCAGCAGCGGCACATAGGACGGGTGCTCGAAATAGCCGAGCCGGATGATGCGCGTGAGCCCGTGCGAGGAGCCCAGATCGTGGCCGGGCGCGTGCCGCTCGATGCCCAGCACGCGCGCGCCGCGCCGGGCGAGCTGCCAGAGCGCGGCGCTGCCCATCGCGCCCAAACCGCAAACGACGACGTCGAAATCGGCCACGCAATCGCTCCGTACCGGGCGACCCTAACATCGGCAGCCGCCATGACGCCGCAATCTTTTCCAATATCGGGCGGGTGAGGGGGATCGGGCGCACTCATCCTGCTGGCGACGGCGTGCGACCTGGCGCGCGCCGAGCCGGTGCCGTTGCCGCGGCCGCGGCCGATGCCCAGTGCGGCCGAGCAGACTGCCGCCCCCGAACAGCCGCCGGCGCCATCCGCCTGTCTCCTGAAGCTCACGGCCGGGCTTGCGGTGGCGTCTGCACTGCCGGCGCTGTCAGGGCCCGGCGGTTGCGGCGGCGATGACGTGGTGCGGCTCGAAGCGATCGTGCTCGCCGACAAGTCCCAGGTCGCGATCACGCCGCCCGCGACGGTGCGCTGCTCGTTCGCCGAAGGGTTCGCGCATTGGGTGCGCGACGAGGTGGCGCCGTCGGTCCGCACTCTCGGCTCGCCGCTCAAGGGCATCGACAATTACGCCTCGTACGAATGCCGGGGCCGCAACCGGGTCGCAGGCGCCAAGCTGTCCGAGCACGGCAAGGCCAATGCGCTCGACATGCGCTCGTTCAAGCTCGCCAGCGGCAAGGTGGTCGGACTGACCGATCCCCATGCCGACAAGGATTTTCGCGAGGCGCTGCGCAAGAAGACCTGCGGGCGCTTCAGCACCGTGCTGGGACCGGGCTCCGACGGCTACCACGAGGACCACGTCCACGTGGATCTGGCGGAGCGGCGCGGCGGCTACCGCATGTGCCAGTGGGATGTGCGCGAGCCGGCGCCCGAGCGCCCGGCTGATGTCGCCGTGCCGTTGCCGCGGCCGCGACCGGCGCCGGGTTAACCGCCAAATGAAAACGGCGCCGGACTTTCCGCCCGACGCCGTTCCCAGCCCCTCATTCTCGTCTCGCGTCAGCGGCCCATGGTCTGGTTCGAATTGGCATTGGCGACGCGCGGATTGAACGGCGAGTCACCCTGCTTCGGCGCCAGCACGACCACGATCGAGTTCATCTTGACCCGGTTGTAGAGGTCGATGACGTCCTCGTTGAGCATCCGGATGCAGCCCGACGAGATCGCCTGGCCGATCAGCTCCGGCTGGTTGGTGCCGTGGATGCGGAACAGGGTGTCCTTGTCGCCCTGATAGAGATAGATGCCGCGCGCGCCCATCGGGTTGGCCGGGCCGCCTTCCATGCGATCGGGAATGCCCGAGCCGAGGCGGCGCTTGATGTCGGCGGTCGGCGTCCAGGACGGCCACTCTTCCTTGCGGCCGACGCGCGCGATGCCGTACCAGGACAACGCCTCTTCGCCGACGGTCACGCCGTAGCGGATCGCCTTGTTGTCCGCGAGCACGAAGTAGAGGTAGCGCGCATCGGAGTCGACCACGATCGAGCCCGGCGCTTCCTTGCGGTGATAGCTGACGATCGTCCGCTGGTAGGCCACCTGCGGCGTCACCTTCTGGTAAGGCGCATTGGCCAGCAGCTTCTTGTCGCGCGGCGTGAGATTGGCGTCAGACGCCGTCTCGATGGTGCCCTGCATGCAGCCGCCCAGAAGCAGCCCTATCAGAGCCAGTGTGATCCCTCGTACCGCCATAGCTGCCCCTTTTTCGCGCTTTTTCGGCGTGCCCCTCAGCCGGTTTCCCGACTCTTTCAACCATCCCCACTAGCCAAAAGGATTCGGCAGTTCCAGGGCAATAGTGCACTTGGATCAATAGTGTTGGTTACCTGTTGCAGGAATGCCGCAGAACCGGCTCCGGCCTGTGGGAAAATGAGACACTTTGCCGGTTTTCGGGGCCGAACGGCTCCAAAATCATTAACGCGCCACCTTCCATTAACGTCCGGTTCACCATCGTTCGCGCTTCATGAGCGGAGCACGGCGATGGGCCCGATGGTCACGATAGGACACAATTTCCGGCCCATTTCTGCCGCGCTGGACCGTCACTTCAACCGCCGTTCGGGGGTCATGGCAAATCGTCATCGCCCAAAACCAAGAAGACTTTAATGGAGCCGGAAATGAAATCGACCAACTCGCAAACCGTTCGCCGCAGCCGCGATGCGGACCTCGACAGCCGCTACGGCGCGATCGGCATCTCCGCGGTGGCGGCGGCCGTGCGCTACACCGGCGAGACCAAGCCGGCCGAAGCGCAGGCCGTTGCGCAGCCGGAAGAGAAGTGGCTGGCGGATATCGCCGCCTGATCTTGGCTGCCTGATATTGGCCGCCCGATCGCGGCCGGCGGACGCCGGCATCCGGCCCGCCCTCATCTCACAGCGACCGATCCACTCCGGACGACGGCGGGCCGCGCGCGCAAGCGTGCGGCCGTCGCTCGCGGCCGGCGTCAAAATTCTTGCATCCGCAGGCGTGATTGGGCCATCACTGATCCGGTGAGGGTCCATGTCACGACGGTTTCGTGACACCGGGCTATGCCTGCGTGACGTGAGGCGGAGCCGGAGGGGTCATGCTGTCAGTCTACGTTCCGCGCGGGAGTTCGCTCGACCGCATCGAGGTCGCCTCCGACGGCGACATTCCCGAAAACGCGGTCTGGTTCGACCTGTTCCAGCCGACCCTTGCGGAAGACAAGCTGCTCGAGCGTCATCTCGGCATCGCGGTGCCGACGCGCGAGGAGATGCAGGAGATCGAGATTACCAGCCGGCTCTACGTCGAGAACGGCGCCCGCTACATGACCGCGACGCTGATGTGTCAGTCGGACACCGATCAGCCCAAGACCACCGCCGTCACCTTCATCCTGTCCGGGCACCGCCTGGTGACGGTGCGCTACGACGAGCCGCGGCCGTTCATGATCGTCGGCAACCGGCTCGCCCGCACCTGTCCCGGCCGGCGCGACCGGCGAATCCGTGCTGATGGACCTGCTGGACGCGGTGATCGACCGCGCCGCCGACATTCTGGAGCGGATCGGCGCGGAGGTCGATCAGGTTTCGCGCAACATCTTCGAGCCGGAGACCGGGCACGAGGACCATACCAAGAGCTACAACGAGGTGCTGAAGGTGCTCGGCCGCAAGGGCGACCTGACCTCGAAGGTGCGCGAGAGCCTGGTCTCGATCGGGCGGCTCCTGCTCTATCTCGCCAACGAGGCCGACAGCATGCGCTGGGCCAAGGAGCAGCGCGCCCAGTTGCGCGGCATGCAGCGCGACGTGCAGTCGCTGTCCGACCACGCCGCCTATCTGTCCAACAAGATTCAGTTCCTGCTCGATGCCATCTTGGGCTTCGTCACCATCGAGCAGAACAACGTCATCAAGCTGTTCTCGGTCGCCGCCGTGGTGTTCATGCCGCCGACCCTGATCGCGTCGATCTACGGCATGAATTTCCACAAGAACATGGTGGAGCTCGATTGGGAGTACGGCTACCTGTTCGCGCTCTGCCTGATGGTGCTGGCGGCGGTGCTGCCGTATTTCTTCTTCCGCTGGAAGAAGTGGCTGTAGGCCCTAAACGTGCTGGCCGCCGTTGATGTGGATCTCGGCGCCGTTCACGTAGGACGACGTCTCCGTGCACAGCACATAGATGATCTTGGCGACCTCGTCGGGCGTGCCGAGGCGATGCAGCGGAATCTGCTTGGCGACGATCTCCTCGGTGCCGGGCGACAGGATCGCGGTGTCGATCTCGCCCGGCGCGATGGCGTTGACGCGGATGCCGAGCGGGCCGAAGTCGGACGCCATCTCGCGGGTGAGCGAGGCGAGCGCGGCCTTCGAGGTGGCGTAGGCGGCGCCGGCGAACGGGTGCACGCGCGAGCCGGCGATCGAGGTGACGTTGACGACCGAGCCCTTGGCGGCCCTGAGCTCCTCGACCAGGCCGCGCGCCAGCATGATCGGCGCGAAGAAATTCACCCGGAAGACGTGCTCCCAGGTCTCGAGCTTGGTCTCGATCGATGACAGCCGCTTGCCGCCCTCGGCCTTGGGCGAGATCGCCGCGTTGTTGACCAGCGCGTGCAGCTCGCCGTTGTCGAGCCGCTGCTTGATCTCGGCGATCGCTCCGACCGTGTCCGGTCGGATCGGTGAGGTCGACCTGGATGTGATCCTCCGGGCCCATCTCCCACGGGCAGTTTTCCGGGAACGGATGGCGCGAGCAGGTGATGACGCGCCAGCCGGCCGCCGAGAACCGCTTCACGGTGGCGTGCCCGATGCCGCGGCTGGCTCCGGTGAGCAGGAGCGCGCGGCGCGGCTGGTTCGAATGTGCATTCGGCATCAGGGCTGGTTCCTCGAGCGCATGCTAGCTCAAGGGTAGAGCCGCGTCTTGCTCCACGCGGCGCCGGGGCGATCGCGGCGGAACTCGATGCGGTCGTGCAGCCGGTAGGGCCGGTCCTGCCAGAACTCCATGCGCAGCGGTATCACCCGGTAGCCGGTCCAGTTCGGCGGCCGTGGAACGGTGCCGATCGCGAATTTGGCGGTGGCGAGCGCGATCGCCTTCTCGAAGGCGAGGCGGCTTTCCAGCGGCGAGCGATTGCTTGCTGGCCCAGGCGCCGATCTGCGCCATGCGGTTGCGGGTGGCGAAATAGGCGTCGGCCTCGGCGTCGCCGACCCGCTCGCACCGGACCGCGCAGGCGGACCTGGCGGTTGAGCGACTTCCAGTGAAACAGCAGCGCGGCCTTGCCGGTGGCGTCGAGCTCGTGGCCCTTGGCGCTGTCGGTGTTGGTGTAGAAGACGAAGCCCGCGCTCGTCGAAGCCCTTCATCAGCACCATGCGCAGGTTCGGCAGGCCGTCGGCGTCGACGGTCGCGACCGACATGGCTTCGGGTCGGCCCGGCTCGCTCTTGCCCGCCTCCTCGAACCAGGCGGCGAACAGCCGCAGCGGCTCGTCGGCCTCGGTGAAATCACCAGTCGTTAACCAGGTCGGGTGTCTTATCGTGGTCGATTCGGACATTCGTCGGAGTATCCCGGTGGTGGCGTCGGCGCCCGGCTTCCGGCAGGGCGGTTATAGAGCATGGTCCCGGCCTTGGCACCCGCTGCGGTGCCTGGCGCTGGCGCCTCTGCTCGCCGGCATTCGCGTCCGGCGGCTGCAGCTTCTCCTACCAGCTCGACTCCCTGTTCGGGAAAAAGGACGACGAGAAGGCCGAGTATACCAGCTCGCTCAAGCCGGCCGCGGCCAAGCCGCCGGCGATACTCCCGCGGCCAGCGATCTGGCGGTGGCGCGCGCCGCCGCCACCGAGGTGCTGGCCAAGGGCGGCAAGGATGTCAGCATGCCGTGGGAGAACCCGTAGACCGGCGCGCGCGGCACCGTCACTCCGGTCGCCAGCGCCTATACGCAGGACGGTTTCACCTGCCGCGACTTCCTGGCGAGCTACGTGAAGAACGGCACCGAGTCCTGGCTGGACGGCGAAGCCTGCCGGCTGCACCACGGCCGCTGGGAGGTCCGCGCGCTCAAGCCGCGGCAGCGGACGTAAGGCAGTTCATCGCACTTCGCGCATGGCCGTGCGTCTCGGCCATCTCGCTAGGAGGGCACGGTGGCACGGTGTACGAGCGGCTGACGCGTTGGCGGATCACACCTTCACCGACGTCATGATGCCCTTCGGGAAAATCTCCTCCGGCTTGGCGTGCCGGTGGGCGATGCCCTGCTCGTAGGTGTAGCGCAGGAACTGCTCCAGCGTCGGGCGGTTCTCCTCGATGCCGTAGGGAAACGGATCGCCGCCGAACAGGTCGCGCATGGTGCGCGCGTAGGTCGGCAGCCAGGCCAGCGGATAGCGCGACACCGCGGGATCGAACAGCCGCTCGAGGCTGCGGCGCTTGGACTCGACGAACGCGTTCATCAGGTTGCGCGCGACCCACGGATGCGCGTCGAGCACGTGCTTCTGCACCGCGATGATGTGCATGATCGGCCAGACCTTGGTGCGCGCGTAGTATTGCTCCTCCATGCCGAGATAGTCCGGATAGAGCCGCACCACGTCCGGATGGCCCTGCAGGAAGCAGTTCGGCGGGCGCGCGATCAGCGCGCAGTCGATCTCGCCGGACGCCACCATCTCGCTCAGCGACTTGTCGGCGATGCGGGTGAGCTTGACGCCCTTCGGGCAGGCTCAGCTCGACCTTCTCGATGCGGCCCGGCTCGTTGGCGCCGGCCTGGTACCCAGTGCACGTCCTTGCAGGCCGACGCCGTGCTCGTCGTTGAGCCAGCCGCGCATGTAGACGGCGGCGGTGTGCGCCCATTCGGGCGAGCCGATCTTCTTGCCCTTGAGGTCCTTGGCGGTTTTGATCTTGCTCTTCTTGTTGACGTAGAACGACGAGAAGCGGAACAGCCGCGAGCACACCACCGGCAGTCCGATGATGTCCGCCGTCTTGCGCGTCACCTGGGCGGTGAACTTGGCGAACGACAGCTCGCTCACCTCCCATTCGCGGTTGAAGGTGAAGCGGGCGAACACCTCGTGGTGGCCGAGCGTGAGCCAGGTTGCGTCGATGCCCTCGGCGTTGACCAGGCCGAGGCGGAAATCGCGGAAGTGGTCGTAGTCGGTGGTGGCGATGGTGAGCTTGACGCGCGACATTCCCGGACCCCTCATGCTGGCTTCGTCTCGGGCATTGCCGCCAAGCCCGGCCCGTTAGTCAAGCCAATCCCCTTGGGATTGCAGCCGTTTCCACGTTGCAGTCGGCCGGGCGGGCCCCCACATTGAGGGACTGCGGCTGGGGAATTGCCCGAATGAACGCGAACAGACCGTTCTGGAGAGACCGACCATGCGTGACCCCTACGAGGTCCTGGGGGTGGGGAAGAGCGCGAGCGCGGCCGAGGTCAAGAGCGCGTTCCGCAAGCTCGCCAAGAAGCTGCACCCCGACGCCAACAAGCACGACAAGAACGCGGCCTCGCGGTTCGCGGAGCTCAACGCCGCCTACGAGATCCTGGGCGAAGCCGACAAGCGCAAGGCCTTCGACAACGGCGAGATCGACGCCGAGGGCAAGCCGCGCTTCCAAGGTTTCGAGGGCATCGACCGCGCCAGGCCGGCGCGGCGGCTTCCGGCGCGGCGGGCAGTCGCGCACCTTCACCTGGGGTCCGGAGGATTTCGAGGCCGCGGGCGCCGGGCCGCAGGGCGGCGGGTTCGGCGGCTTCGAAGATATCCTCAAGCGGGCGTTCGGCGGCGCGGCCCGCGGCGAGGCGCGGCGGGCCGGGCGGCGGCGCGCATTTCGAAGGCGAGGATCTCGGCGGCGGGCAGGGCGGCAATATCGAGGCCTCGCTCACCATCACGCTGCCGGAAGCCGCCAAGGGCGTGAAGAAGCGCGTGCAGCTCCCGAACGGCAAGGACGTCGAGGTCAAGATTCCGGCCGGCCTCGCCGAGGGCCAGCAGATCAGGCTCAAGGGGCAGGGGCAGCCGGGCTTCAATGGCAAGAACGGCGACCTGCTGATCAGCGTCGCGGTCGCGCCGCATTCGGTGTTCACGCGCGAGGGCAACGATCTGCGCATCGAGCTGCCGATCACGCTCTACGAGGCGGTGCTCGGCGGCAAGGTGCGGGTGCCGACGCTCGACGGTGCGGTCGAATTGACGATTGCCGCCGAACACGAATTCCGGCCGCACCTTCCGCCTCAAGGGCAAGGGCTTTCCGGCCAAGGGCGTCGCCGGCGACCTGATGGCGACGGTGCGGATCGTGCTGCCGGAGCAGACCGACGCGGCGCTCGACGAGCTGATGAAGAAATGGCGCGACGGCAAGCCGTACGATCCGCGCAAGGGGATGGAGTGAGCTTGAGCTGATGCGATGCCGCTTGCTTCCCTCGCCCCGCGAAGCGGGGAGAGGGTGCCCGAGCGAAGCGCGGCCGGGTGAGGGGCGGCCGTGCGGCAAACTCCACTCCGGCCCCTCACCCGCCGCACTCACTGCTCGTCGGCACCCTCTCCCCGCAAGCGCGGGGCGAGGGAAGCAATAAGCCAACGCTCCGCCGCCCGTGTTGTTTGGGCGGCGCCGGGTACGCCGTAGGCGGAGAGAGAATTCCGTTGCCCGAAAATAAATCCGAGGGCGCGCGGAACGCCGGGGTCCAGAAGACCCGCGGACCTCGGTGCCTCGCGACACCGAGGCTTGCCGAGTGAGTGAAAACCGCAAGTCCGCCGAAACCGTCGGCGTCCCGCGCGCGGTGTTTGAGGCTTGCTCCGCATGGCCCCCGGTGGGCTGACCTTTCAGGCCCCGCTCCCTTTTCAGGTTGTCGGGACACAGGACCTACCCACCGCTGAGGGGGTGGCCGATACGAAAGCGGTATGACGCCGCCAGACGCATCGGCCGTCATATCCCGGTGGCGCGCGGCTGGCGCGCCGGGACCACGCGGCTTGGGCCGCCGCACGGGCGTTGCGCGCCCGCACGGCCACCGCACCAACCGGTCCGGATGTCTCCGGCCCGATCCCGAGACCTGCGGGGCGCATCTCCGCCACCGCCGCCTCGGCCGTCCCCGCGTTCGAGCGCCCTCGAGCGCGCCCTCGGTCGGGACGGGGCGAAGCGGATATGGGGACACTAGGAATAAATTCAAGAATCTTGGCCGGGTAAAAGCTCGCAATCCGCTGATCATTTGAGGGAACCGGTTAAGGGAACCACAGGAGTTCCAGGTTCAATTTCGGCGCGGGGCTGATCCAGAAAGGGCACACGCCATGACGATCCTGTTCGACAAGTTCTTCAGAGACGAGCGAGGAGCCACCGCCATCGAATACGGGCTCATCGCCGCCGGTATTTCGGTCGCCATCATCACGGTGGTGGCGAGCCTGGGATCGTCGCTCAATACCACCTTCACCAGCGTGCAGACGGCGCTGAAATAAGCGCCGGAATCTGCAGCCGTTCGCGCTACGACCCGCGCTTCGAGATCAACTGGTGCTCCGACGCGCGGGTCGGCTGCTGGCGCAATTGGAACGCGGTCTGCTGCTCGTAGGCGCTCTGGGCGATCTTCAACAGCCGCTCGCGGTCGGCGGGTCCGCTCAGCACGTAGCCGATGTCGCTCTCGACCCATAGCACGGCGGCGGCGTCCGGCTCGGCGTGGTAGCGCAGCGCCGAGCGCGGCGCCTTGGCCTTCGAGGCGTAGAAGGTGAAGCGCTCGCCGGTCGGGCTTTCGTACATGAACAGCGCCGCCGGTCCGGCCGGGCCGGGCAGCAGCCGTCCGCCCAGCAGCTTGAGCGAGTAGGATTCGAGGTCCGGCGCGCGCAGCGAGGCGCCGACGCGGCGCGACAGCCACGGCAGCAGATGCTGCTCGTTGGCCTTCACCTCGATCGGGTGGCGCACCTCGGCGACGTAGAGCTTGTGCGCGGTGAGCGCATCCGCGGTCGCCAGGTCGACGATCGACGGCGCGGCGGCCGAGGCATGGTGCGCGAACCAGCCGGCGAGCCCGCCAAGCAGGAACGCGGCGACCGCCGCGGCGGCGGCCATCGCCCGCCAGGAGCGGGCGCTGCGCATGATCTTGTCGAGGTTGAGCCGCGCCGGCACGCGTTCGGTGGCGATCACGCCGTAGCGCGCGCGGATCGCGTCGGCCTGCGCGCGCCACTGCGCGACGCGCGCGGCATCATCGGGATGCGCCGCGAGCCAGGCCTCGATGGCGGCGCGCCGTTCGGCCGAGACCTCGCCGTCGACATAGGCATTGAGCTCGTCTTCGGTCACGGGTGCGTGTCGATCGATCATCGTCGTCTTCCCTGACTTATTTGACCCGGCGCAGCGCGGGGCGCGCGCCGTCGAGAAACGTCTTGATCTGGGTGCGGGCGCGCGCGAGCCGCGACATCACGGTGCCGATCGGCACGCCCTGCACTTCGGCCACTTCGCGGTACGACAGTCCTTCCAGCACCACCAGCAGCAGCACCGAACGCTGATCCTCGACCAGCGAGGCGAGCGCGCGCTCGATGTCGCGGGCGCCGGCCTCCGGTCCCGCCATGTCGGGCGCATCGTTGTCGCCGATCGCCGTGATCGCCGGCCGCCGCGCCAGCGAGCGCAGGCGGTTGCGGTTGAGATTGGTCAGGATGGTGTAGAGCCAGCTCCGGATCTCTCCGCCATGAAACAGATGCTCGGACCGCAGCGCACGCACCAGCGTGTCCTGGACCAGATCGTCGGCAAGCTCGGCGTCGCGGGTGAGCGCGCGCGCGTAGCGCCGCAACGCCGGAACCGCCGCCTCCACGCCCTGCCGGAACCCGTCCAAGAAGCGCTCCGCCTGACTTGTCTCGACAGACCCCGCTCACCGGGGACTGGATCGATATACATCGAGCCGAAGATCGCCGCTCCATCACTGAACGTCAGTCGGTGCTCGATTCGTCCCTTCCGGAGAGCGCGCGCAGAAGCTCGCGTGACGTCGACCCCTCACCAAGCTCGCCGTTGAGACTCGCGCGGCCCTCGCACGGCGAGCGCGCACGGCACGACCGGCGCCGCTTGCACGGTTCAGAGACAAACACAACCGATCCGCGCATTATTCCCCGATCGGCGCTGGCTTGCTGGGGCATAGCCCCTATGCCATAGGAAACGGCCGGTTCTCCGGCTTTGCGAGGACATGAATGCCGGAAGCCTCTGGCCTGATGCGCGGCAAGCGCGGGCTGATCATGGGGGTCGCCAACAACCGCTCGATCGCCTGGGGCATCGCGAAGGCCTGCCATGCCCAGGGCGCGGCGCTCGCGCTCACCTATCAGGGCGACGCGCTGAAGAAGCGGGTCGAGCCGCTGGCGCAGGAGATCGGCGGGCTGGTCGTCGGCCATTGCGACGTCACCGAGCCGGCCACCATGGATGCGGTGTTCGCGGCGGTCGCGGAGAAATGGGGCGGGCTCGATTTCCTGGTGCACGCGATCGCGTTCTCCGACAAGGACGAGCTTGACCGGCCGCTACGTCGATACCTCGGCGGACAATTTCGCCAAGACCATGCACATCAGCTGCTACTCGTTCACCGCGGTGGCGCAGCGCGCCGAGAAGCTGATGCCGCAGGGCGGCTCGCTGCTGACGCTCACCTATTACGGCGCCGAGAAATGGATGCCGCACTACAACGTCATGGGCGTGGCCAAGGCCGCGCTGGAAGCGTCGGTGCGCTATCTGGCGGCCGATCTCGGCGACCAAGAACATCCGGGTGAATGCGATCTCGGCCGGGCCGATCAAGACGCTGGCGGCGTCCGGGATCGGCGACTTCCGCTACATCCTGAAGTGGAACGAGCTCAATTCGCCGATGCGGCGCACGGTGACGATCGAGGAGGTCGGCGACACCGCGGTGTATTTCCTCTCCGACCTGTCGCGCGGCGTCACCGGCGAGATCCATCATGTCGATGCCGGCTATCACATCGTCGGCATGAAGCATCCCGACGCGCCCGACATCGCGGTCGCGAAAGAGTAGGCGCGGCCGCTCACCTCATGCCCGTCATCTATTACGTGCGGCACGGCCTGACCGAGTGGAACGCCCAGCAGCGGCTGCAGGGCCGCCGCGACATGCCGCTCAATGCCGACGGCCGCGCGCAGGCGCAGCATTGCGGCGTCATCCTGAGCGAACTGTTCGCGCGCGAAGGCCGTGCCGCCGCGGACTTCGACTATATGTCGAGCCCGCTGGTGCGCGCGACGCGAGACCATGGAGCTGGTGCGCGCGACGCTCGGGCTTGCCGCCGGCGGACTATCGCGTCGATGCGCGGCTCACCGAGATCAATTTCGGCGACTGGGAAGGGCTGACCTACGACGAGGTGCTCCAGCGCGATGCCGGCATCATCGACAGGCGCGAGCACGACAAGTGGGGCTTCCTGCATCCCGAACGGGGAAAGCTACATCCAGGTCGCGGCCCGCGTCGGCGCCTGGTACGACACGCTGACGCGCGACACGGTGGTGGCGGCGCATGGCGGCACCGCGCGCGCGCTGATCGCGCATCTGCGGATCGCGGAGCCGGAAGCGGCCACGCACTACACGATCGAGCACGGCGTGGTCTACGTGTACGGGAACGGCAGCCTCGGCGCGGTATGCGTGAGCGCGCGCCAGTGCGCCGAGGGCCGCGCTATTCCAGCTTGATCTTGGCGGCGCGGATGATCTCGCCATAGAGCCTGGTTTCGGCCTCGAGGCGGCGCGCGAATTCCTCCGGACCCGCATAGTCGATCTGCACGAAGGTCGCCTTCAGCCGCTCGCGCAGGCTCGCCTCTTCGCTGGCGGCCTTCATCTCCTGGGTGAGCCGCGTCACGATCGCCGCCGGCGTGCCGGCGGGCGCCATCAATCCCCACCACGGCACCATGGTGGCGCCGCCATGGCCGAGCTCGGCAAAGGTCGGCACGTCCGGGAAGTCGGCCATCCGCTGCGGCGACGACACGGCGATCGCGCGCAAGGTGCCCTGCTTCAGCGCGGGAGCGATCGAGGCGGTGCTGAGCGCGGCGAAGTCGATCTGCGAGCCGAGCAGGGCGGTGATGACCTCGCCGCCGCCGCGGAACGGCACATGCGTCATCTGAATGCCGGCCGAGCGCGCCACCGCTTCGGCGGCGAGATGCAGCTCGGTGCCGACGCCCGAGGTGCCGTAGGTGAGCTTGCCCGGATTGTCCTTGGCGTTCCTGACGATGTCGGCGACCGTCTTGAGCGGAGAACCGGCGTTCACCACCAGCCAGACCGGCTGCACCGCCACCACCGCGATCGGGACGAAGTCCTTGCGCGGGTCGTACTGCACCTTGTCGTTCATCAGCGGCGCGATCGTGATCGGCGCGGCGGTCGTGAACATCAGCGTGTAGCCGTCGGCGGGAGCGCGCGCGAACGCCGTGGCGGCGATCTGGCCGGCCGCGCCGCCGCGGTTCTCGACCAGGAACGATTGGCCCATGCGCTGCTGCAGACGGTCGGCGAACACGCGCGCCACCACGTCGGTCGCGCCGCCGGCGCCGAACGGCACCAGCACCTTGACCGGCGCGGCCGGGTAGGTCTGCGCGCGGGCGGCGGGCGAAGCGAGCAGGGCGATCAGCGCGGCGCCGAGGATCGCGGCCGCAGGCCGGTGCGCGCAGGTGGAGCTTGCCATGGCTCGCCTCCCGAATTTTTTTCGTGCTTGCACTCGCTTATCCTGCAGCCGCCGATGCGCGGCAAGCGCGAATGCGGTTAAGCCGCCGGCCGCCTACTCTTCCTCCAACGGCCGCCGCGATTGATGACGGACGTGCACGATCTCGATCGCATCGTCTTCGGCGACCACCCGGTAGAATATCTTGAACCGATACTTGCGGACGATCTTTCCGCGTACGCCGCTGATCCGCGTGAGTTCGGCCGCGTCCGGATGACGGCGAATGAACTCGACGGCGGCGTAGATCGCGGCCAGTACGTTGCCGGCGCCGCGTGGGCTGCGGGCGCCCAGGTATTCGTAAATGGATGCCAGGTCGTTGGTCGCGCGCCGACTGTAGCGCAGTCTCATAGAACGCCGCAGCGTTTCCAGAATGCGCGCATCGCTTCTTCGCTCACGGACCGGCCCTGGTCGAGGTCGGCGAGCCCCTCGTGGATGGCGGCTTCTTCCTCCGGGCTCAGCTCGTAGATGCCGGTGCGCCGCGCCTCGATCTCGCGCGCCATCTCGGCAAGCTCTTCCTGATCCCGCTCGGGCCAGGTCGCCACGCGTTCGAGAATGGATTTCACCGCCGGGCTCATGAGCAGCAATATATCAACTCCGCTGACCCTCCGCACGGGGTCGGTTGGAAGGCTGCAGGCTGCGTCGTATCGCGGTGATTTGCCGGGGCTTGTCATTTGACCCCGGCTGCCCTGCGGGGTACCACACCGCGGGTAGAAAGCCATGTCATTCAATACCTTCGGCCATATGTTCCGGGTCACGACCTTCGGCGAGAGCCACGGGGTTGCGATCGGCTGCGTGGTCGACGGCTGCCCGCCCGGCATCCCGCTGACCGAGGCCGACATCCAGCCCTATCTCGACAAGCGCCGCCCCGGGCAGACCCGCTTCACCACCCAGCGGCGCGAGCCGGACGCGGTGAAGATTCTCTCCGGCGTGTTCGCGAACGAGGCCGGCGCGCAGGTGACGACCGGTACGCCGATCGGGCTGCTGATCGAGAACACCGACCAGCGCTCCAAGGACTATTCCGACATCAAGGACAAGTACCGGCCGGGCCACGCCGACTACAGCTACGACGTGAAGTACGGCATCCGCGACTATCGCGGCGGCGGGCGGCAGTCGGCGCGCGAGACCGCGATGCGGGTCGCGGCCGGTGCGATCGCGCGCAAGATCGTGCCGGGCATGAGCGTGCGCGGCGCGCTGATCCAGATCGGCGCGCACAAGATCGACCGCGCGCGCTGGAACTGGAACGAGGTCGACAACAATCCGTTCTTCTGCCCGGATGCGCAGGCGGCGGCGCAGTGGGAGAATTATCTCGACGAGGTCCGCAAGCGCGGCTCGTCGGCCGGCGCGGTGATCGAGGTGGTGGCCGAGGGCGTGCCGCCGGGCTTGGGCGCGCCGGTCTACGGCAAGCTCGACGGCGATCTGGCCGTCGGCGCTGATGGGCATCAACGCGGTCAAGGGCGTCGAGATCGGCGCGGGCTTCGCCGCCGCCGCGCTCTCCGGCGAGGAGAATTCCGACGAGATGCGCATGGGCAACGACGGCAAGCCGGTGTTTCTGTCGAACCACGCCGGCGGCATTCTGGGCGGCATCTCGACCGGGCAGGCGGTGGTCTGCCGGTTCGCGGTCAAGCCGACGTCGTCGATCCTGACGCCGCGGCGCACCGTCGACCGCCACGGCGACGAGGCCGAGATCGTCACCAAGGGCCGCCACGATCCGTGCGTCGGCATCCGCGCGGTGCCGATCGGCGAGGCGATGGTGGCATGCGTGATCGCCGACCATTATCTGCGTCATCGCGGGCAGGTCGGCGACACGCCGGCGTGGCCGTTTGCGAAGTCGTGAGGCTCAGGCGGTCTTTCTTACCCTCTCCCACAAGGGGAGAGGGTTGCACCGAGTGCTTGGACAGAAAGTAAAGAGAACAAGAACGTGACCGATATCCATGAACGCGTCGATGCCGTGCTGGCCGCCTTCGCCAAGGGCGAGATCGTGGTCGTCACCGACGACGACGACCGCGAGAACGAAGGCGACCTGTTCGTCGCGGCCTCGCTGTGCACGCCGGAAAAGATGGCGTTCGTCATCCGCAACACCTCGGGCATCGTGTGCGCGCCGCTGTCGGCGGACGAGGCCAAGCGCCTGCACCTCGACCCGATGGTGGCGGCGAACGACGCCCCGCTCGGCACCGCGTTCACGATCACGGTCGACGTGCGCCACGGGCTCACCACCGGCATCTCGGCCGAGGAGCGCAACAACACCGTGCGCGCGCTCGCCAATCCCAACAGCGGCGCGTCCGACTTCGTGCGGCCCGGCCACGTGTTTCCGCTGGTCGCCAAGGACGGCGGCGTGCTGATGCGCTCGGGCCATACCGAGGCCTGCATCGATCTGTGCCGGCTCGCCGGGCTGCCGCCGGTCGGCGTGCTCGCCGAACTGATGAACGACGACGGCACGGTGATGCGCGGGCCGACCGTCAAGGCGTTCGCCGAGCGCCACAAGCTCAAGCAGATCTCGATCGCCGACCTGATCGCCTACCGGCAGACGCGCGACAAGCTGGTGAAGCGGATCGGCGAATTCCCGGTCGAGAGCGCGATCGGCACGCTCACCGGCTACGCCTATGTGACGCCGTTCGACGCCATCCAGCACATGGCGTTCGTCCATGGCCGGATCGGCGACGGCAAGAACGTGCCGGCGCGGCTGCATCGCGCCGACATCATCCGCGACGTGTTCGGCGGCGGCAACACCGTCCAGCTGTCGCTCGAGCGCTTCAAGCGCGAGGGCCGCGGCGTGCTGATCTTCCTGCGCGACGGCGCGGCCGGCGTGCCGACGCACGCGATCCCGCAGGCCGGCTCGACCAGTTCGGAGGTCGCGCGCTCGCGGCAGTGGCGCGAGGTCGGGCTCGGCGCGCAGATTTTGAAGGACCTCGGCATCTCGTCGATCCGGCTGCTCACCTCGCGCAAGCTCACTTACGTGGGGCTCGCGGGCTTCGGCATCGAGATCGCGTCGACCGAGCCGCTGGACGGGTAGGCGCTCCGGCTGCCGGCCGCCTCGGAGCGAAACGGGACGCGAGCAGTTTCGCCTCTCAGATTGATGGAGCAGACCCATGCTCGTTGGCGTCCCGAAAGAAACCAAGGACAACGAATACCGCGTTGGCCTCGTGCCCTCGACGGTGCGCGAACTGACGGCCGACGGCCACCGCGTGCTGATCGAGACCGGCGCGGGCGTCGGCGCCGGCATCGTGGACGCAGACTACACGGCGGCGGGCGGCGAGATCGCAGCCGACGCCGATGCGGTGTTCGCGCAGGCCGAGATGATCGTGAAGGTGAAGGAGCCGCTCGCGCCCGAGCGCAAGAAGCTCAGGTCCGGGCAGATCCTGTTCACCTATCTGCACCTCGCGCCGGACCGGGCGCAGACCGAGGACCTCATTGCCTCGGGCGCGATCGCCATCGCCTACGAGACCGTCACCAGCGCGCAGGGCACGCTGCCGCTGCTGACGCCGATGTCGGAGGTCGCCGGCCGGATGGCGCCGCAGGTCGGCGCGCATTGCCTGGAAAAGGAGAACGGCGGGCGCGGCGTGCTGCTCGGCGGCGTGCCTGGTGTGCCGCCCGCCGATGTCGTCATCATCGGCGGCGGCGTCGCCGGCACCCATGCCGCCACCATCGCCGAGGGCATGGGCGCGACCGTGACGGTGATCGACCGCAACCCGGAGGCGTTGCGGCGGCTCGCCGCCCAGTTCGGCGCGCGCATCCGCACCATCTTCTCCACCCGCGACGCGATCGACACGCTCTGCCGGCGCGCCGACCTGGTGATCGGCTCGGTGCTGCTGCCGGGCGCGGCGGCGCCCAAGCTGATCACGGCCGCGACCGTGAAGGCGATGAAGCCGGGCTCGGTGATCGTCGACATCGCCATCGACCAGGGCGGCTGCGCGGAAACCTCGCGGCCGACCAGCCATTCGCATCCGACCTACGTGGTCGACGAGGTGGTGCACTACTGCGTGACCAACATGCCGGGCGCGGTTTCGCGCACCTCGACCTTCGCGCTCAACAACGTGACCTTGCCGTTCGTGCTGGCGCTCGCCAACAAGGGCTACCGGCGCGCGCTCGGCGAGGATGTGCACCTGCGCAACGGACTCAACGTCTATCGCGGGCAGGTGACGTATCGGGCGGTGGCGGAGGCGCTGAACCTGAAATACGTGCCGGCGGAAGCGGCGCTGCGGCTGTAGTTTCGAGTGAAGGCTCTCCGCTCATGCCCGCGGAAGCGGGCATCCAGTTCTTGGGAGGCAGTCTGGGTCCCCGCTTTCGCGGGGACGAGCGGAAGAAGAGCGGCGGTGCCGCCTCTATCTGGCTCAGCAGATGATGCAGCTCTTGCACATCCGCGCCACCTCGTTGACCAGGGTGTCGATCGCGGTGTGGATTTCCTTGATCAGGTTCTTGATCCGGGCTTCCTGGCAGACGGTTTTTTCCGCCGTGATGGCGGCGTTCTTCTCCCTCAGGTGGGTGCGGAACCGCGTCACCACCTGCTGGATGGTCGGAGGGTTGATGCAAGGCTCGATCGCGCCGACCACGCGGCGCTCGATCTGCGAGGGCCGCCCGCAGAAATTGACGAACAATTCCATCGCCGCATAGCGCTCGACCCGCATCCACAGCGTCTGCTGCTGCTCCCGGTTGAGCATGTCCATGCCGAGCTTGGCCTGGATCACGTCCTCGACCGCATCGTCATTGGCGCCCGCCGGCGCGCACAGAATCACCCCCAGAGCGAGGGCGGCAGCCGCGATATGTGAGCGAAATCCAAGCATGCCCCAGGCTCCGGAGAATCCCCAATAGCAAGGGCGCGCAAGCTAAAGCGAGCCCGGCGCCGCCGCAAGCACGCACGCCGGGATGGGCACTTTTATGGCGAATGAACCGTCAGTCGCCACTTTTCTGCAACAGTGCCGCGTGCCACCATCATGGGGCCGGACTCACCCTTGGGCGGAGGCTCGGATGCGGGGCTATTTGTCGGCAATTTTACTCGTTGCGGCGGGCGCTTTGGCGCTCGCCTGGACCGGGGGCGCGGCCGCGCCGACCGGGCCGTTTTTCGCCGATAAATCGCCGAACGCGATTCCTGTGGATGTCGAGCTCGTGGTCGCGGTCGACGTGTCCTATTCGATGGATCCGGAGGAGCAGGCGCTGCAGCGCGAGGGCTACATTACCGGCTTCACCTCGCGCGAATTCATGCAGGCGCTGCGGGGCGGCATGCACGGCAAGATCGCCGTGACCTACTTCGAATGGGCCGGGCCCTACGACCAGCGCATCGTGGTGCCCTGGCGGATCATCGAGGGACCCGAATCGGCCGACGCGTTCGTCAACGAGATCGCGCGTGCGCCCTACCGGCGCGCCTCGCGCACCTCGATTGCGAGCGCGCTCGAATTCGCCAAGCCGCTGTTCGATGCCTCGGGCTACCGCGGCATCCGCCGGGTGGTCGACGTGTCGGGGGACGGTCCCAACAACAGCGGGCCGGTGGTCACGATGGTGCGCGACGACCTGGTGGCCGCCGGCATCACCATCAACGGGTTGCCGATCATGCTGAAGCGGCCGAACTCGTTCACGATGGATATCGACCAGCTCGACATCTACTACGAGGACTGCGTGATCGGCGGGCCGGGCGCGTTCGTGATCCCGATCCGCGAGCGCGACCAGTTCAAGGAGGCGACCCGCACCAAGCTGGTGCTGGAGATCGCGGGCCGCCAGCCGGAGCGCCGCGTGGTGCCGGTGCAGGCGCGGGCGCCGCGCATCTCCTGCATGGTCGGCGAGCAGATGTGGCGCGAGCGGTGGGGGAATTAGCTTATTCCGCCCTCATTCCGGGATTGAATGCCAAGCATCGAACGAGTGCTGATCGTCGGCGGCGGCATCGCCGGCATGTCGCTGGCCATCTGCCTGCGGCGGCAGGGCATTGCGGTCGAGATCGCCGAGATCGATCCGCAGTGGCGGGTCTATGGCGCCGGCATCACCATCACCGGACCGTCGCTGCGGGCGTTCGACCGGCTCGGCCTGCTCGAGCGGATCATGGCCGAGGGCTACTGCTCGGGCGCGACCCGGATCTGCGACCAGGACGGCAACGTGCTGATCGCGGCACGCGTCACCGGCGCTCCGCTCGGCGAGCGCATTCCTCTCAACGGCGGCATCCTGCGGCCGGTGCTGCACAAGATCTTGTCCGAAACGACGCGCGCGGCCGGCGCCGATGTGCGGCTCGGCGTCAGCGTCACGGCGATCGATCAGAGCGGACGGCAAGGTCGCGTTCACGGACGGCACGCGCGGCGACTACGATCTCGTGGTCGGGGCGGACGGCGTCCATTCGCGCGTGCGCGCGATGCTGTTTCCGCAGGCGCCCGGGCCCGCGTTCACCGGGCAGGGCTGCTGGCGCGCGGTGATCGCGCGGCCGCCCGAGATCGACCGCTCGGTGCTGTTCGTCGGCGGGCGCGTCAAGCCCGGCATCACGCCGGTGTCGCAGGCGGAGATGTACCTGTTTCTCTTGCAGCACGTGCCCGGACAATCCGCGCATGCCGGAGGAGCAATGGCCGCGGCTCCTGGCCGAGCAACTCGAAGGCTTCGGCGGCATTCTCGGCGACATCCGCGACGGGCTCGGCGAGGGGGCGCGCATCAACTACCGGCCGCTGGAGAAGCTGCTGCTGCCGCCGCCCTGGCATGCGGGCCGCGCGATCCTGATCGGCGACGCCGCGCACGCCACCACGCCGCATCTGGCGTCAGGGGCGGGGCTGGCGGTCGAGGATGCGCTGGTGCTGTCCGAGCTGATCGCGCTCGACATTCCGCTCGATGAGGTGTTCCGCCGCTTCATGGCGCGGCGCTACGAGCGCTGCCGGCTGGTGGTGGAGAATTCCGCGCGCCTCGGCGAACTGGAGATGGGGCGCGCGCCGCCGCACGAGCAGGCGCAACTGTCGAGCGCATCGGTGACGGCGCTGTGCGCGCCGATTTGGATTTGGCGTGAGGGACTGCGTGTTGCGGCGAACTCGGTCTGCTCCCTCCCCCGCTTGCGGGGGAGGGGTGGGGAGGGGGTGAGCTTGCTCGAATGGTGATTCATGCCCCCTCCCTAACCCTCCCCGAAAGCGGGGGAGGGGACGCACCGAGCGAGCGGGCAGGATATTCATCTCTCGAACAGCGCCACCAGTTCCACGTGCGGCGAGTAGCGGAACTGATCGACCGGCGTGATCTGCGTCGAGCCGGTAGCCGCCGTCGACCAGCATGCGCGCGTCGCGCGCGAAGGTCGCCGGATTGCACGACACCGCGACGATCACCGGCACCTTGCTCTGGGCGAGCTCGCGCGCCTGCGCCTCGGCGCCCTGGCGCGGCGGATCGAACACGACGCAGTCGAACGGCGTGAGTTCGACCGGGACGAACGGCCGGCGGAAGAGATCGCGCACGCGCGCATCGACCGGCTTCAGGCCGGAGGTGGTCGCGGCGGCGCGTTGCAGGGCGTTGACGGCGGCTTGGTCGCTGTCGGCGGCGGTGACGCGCGCGCGCTCGGCGAGGCGCAACGCAAACGGCCCGACGCCGGCGAACAGGTCGGCGATCGATTTGGCCTTGCCGCAATGCTCCGTCACCAGCTTTGCCAACTCGGCCTCGCCGGCGGCGGTCGCCTGCAGGAACGCGCCCGGCGGCAGCGTCACGCGGGCGCGGCCGATCGTGACGGTCGGGGCCGCACGCTGCGCGACCAGTTCGCCGTGGCGGGTGAGGCGGGCGAGGCGGTGCGCGCTCGGCGAGCAGCGCCAGCGCCGCGGTGTGGGCGGCGGTCAGCGCGCCCGAGCCGCGCACGTCGACGTCGAGGCCGGTCTCGGTGGCGGTCGCCTGGATGTCGAGCGGCTTCGACGCGCCGGCGAGCGCTTCGGCGATATCCCAGGCGGCCTCGATCGCGCCATCGAGGCCGGGCGCAAGAACCGGGCAGCGGTCGATCCCGACCACGTGGTGCGCGCGCAGCGCGGTAAAGCCGACTTCGAGAATTTCGCGCGTGCCGCGGCGCGCATGCAGCACGGCGCGGCGGCGGCCGTCGCCGTGGGCGTCGATCAGGTCGCCGACCGGCGCATCGAGCCTGGCCTGGCGCAGCGCCTCGATCACCAGGCCGCGCTTCCAGGCGCGGTAGGGCGCCGCCGCCCAGTGCTGCACGGCGCAGCCGCCGCAGGTGCCGAAATGCGGACAGACCGGCGCGATGCGCTCGGGGCTCGCCGCGTCGATGGCGACCAGATGACGGCGGTCGGGATGGCCCGGCCACGGTTCGACCTCGACGGTCTCGCCCGGCAGCGTGTAGGGCACGTAGATCGCACCGGCCGGCGTCTGCGCGATGCCGTCGCCGCGATGGCCGATCTCGGCGATGAGGAGGCGCTCCACCATGCCGCGTGGTAGCGCCCGCGCGCGGCGGCGTAAAGGTCAGCCGTGGCCGAGAGGCGCCGCGTCGCGCGGTTCGGCGAGCGGCGGCAGATAGCCGCGCGCGGTGAGGAACTGGAAGCGGCTGACCAGCAGGATGGCGTAGGTGCCGACGCCGAGCGAGAAACCGATCCAGATGCCGTAGGCGCCGAGCCCGAACGGAAAGGCGAGCGCATAGGAGCTGGCGAAGCCGATCACCCAGAAGCTCAGCGCGGCGAACAGCATCGGTATGCGGGTGTCGTTGAGCCCGCGCAGCGCGCCGGCCGCGATGCCCTGGATGGCGTCGCTGACGAAGAAGGTCGCGCCGACCACCAGCAGCGTGGCGGCGAGGTCGGCCACGCCGTCGGCCGGCGCAGCTGCCCAGGAACAGCAGCGGGATCCGGTGACGCAGCGCGATCACCAGGAGCGTCACGGCCGTCATGACGGCGGCGCCGAGCGCGAGCGCGGCGAAACCGGCGCGGCGCGTGGCGGCCGGATCGCGGCGGCCGACCGCGTGGCCGACGCGCACGGTCGCGGCGAGCGAAATCCCGAACGGGATCATGAACAGGATGGTCGCCATCTGCAGCGCGATCTGGTGCGCGGCGAGCGCGCCGGTGCCGATCCAGCCGACCAGGATCGCGGCCGAGGAGAACAGCCCCCATTCGAGCGCCATGCCGCCGGAGATCGGCAGGCCGATCACGATCAGTTCGCGCATCAGCCGCCAGTCGATGCGCCAGAAGCGCCCGAGGATGCGGAATTTCTTGAACGGCCGGCAGGCGTAGCAGACGACGATCGCGGCCGCGCACATGCCGATGTTGACGGTCGGTGGTGGCGATGCCGGCGCCGAGGATATCGAGGCGCGGGAAGCCTGCGGCGCCGTGGATCAGCGCATAGGCCAGGAGCCCGTTCGCCGGGATCGCGGCGAGCGTGATGTAGAGCGCCGGCTGCGGCCGGTTGACCGCGCCCATGAAGTTGCGCAGCGCGATGAAGCACCAGGCCGGGATCATCGACCAGGTGAGACTCAGGAGATAGCGCGCGGCGAGCGCCGCGGTTTCGTCCGGCTGGCCGGCGGCGAGCAGGATGTCGTCGCCCCAGAGCTGCGCGATGTTGACCGGGATGCCGATCATCACCGCGGCCCACAGCCCGACGCGCAGCGAGCGGCGCACCATGCGCGGCTCGCGCGCGCCATAGGCCTGCGAGGCCAGCGCGGCGACCGCCGAGACCACGCCCATGCCGACGACGAAGCCGGTGAACAGCACCAGTTGCGCGAGGCCGACGGCGGCGAGCGCGTCGTCGCCCAGCCGGCCGATCAGCGCGAGATCGGTGGTCATCATGGAGATCTGGCCGAGCTTGCGTGAGCGCCATCGGCCAGGCGAGCCGGATCGTGTCGGCGATCTCGGCGCGCCAGATGGAGGCCGAGCGGCGCGGCGGCGATGGTTTCGGTCATGGCGCGCGCACCATAACGATAAAGGACGCGAGGGGAAGGGCGGCGCCGCACCACTCCGTCGCCTCGCCACTTGCTCCGACCCTCTCCACAGGGGAGAGGGTGCACCGAGTCGCGGCTCGAATGCGGGATACGCGCAGATTCAGCCGCGGCGGGCGCCGATGAGGAACTCGGCGTTGCCGTCGCCGCCGGTAATCGGGGAGGGGATGACGCCGGCGACGGTCCAGCCGAGCGCGGCGACGAAGGCCGCGATATCGTCGCAGACCGCGGCGTGGATCTGCGGATCGCGCACCACGCCTTTCTTGACCAGGCGGGGACCGGCCTCGAACTGCGGCTTGATCAGCGCGATCAGATGCGTGGCGCGCGGCGCCAGTGCGAGCGCCGGCGGCAGCACGAGCTTGAGCGAGATGAAGCTCACGTCGACGGTGACGAGGTCCGGCGGCTCCGGGAGCCGGGCGGGCGCGAGCTTGCGGATGTCGGTGTCCTCGATCGAGGTGACCTCGCGCCGCGCGCGGACGCTCGCGTGCATCTGGCCATGGCCGACGTCGACCGCATAGACGTGCCGCGCGCCGCGCGCGAGCAGCACCTCGGTGAAGCCGCCGGTCGAGGCGCCGACGTCGAGGCAGACCTTGCCGGCGGGATCGAAGCCGAAATGGTCGAGCGCGGCCGCGAGCTTCACGCCGCCGCGCGACACCCACGGATGCGCGGGCTCGGCATGGATGACGGCGTCGGCGGGGATCTGGTATCGGACGGCTTGGCGACGACGATGTCGTTGGCGGTGACGAGGCCGGCTTCGATCGCGGCCTGCGCCTTGGCGCGGCTCTCGAACAGGCCGCGTTCGACGAGCAGACGGTCGATGCGCATGCGGGGTGGCATGGAAGATGATTATCGTAAATTCGCGTCGCGACCGCGGCTCGGCTCGTCGTCCCTGCGAAAGCGGGGACCCAGTGCTCGTCGTGACAGAAGGAGCGCACCCCGCTTTCGCGGGAAGGACCGGCCGAGTGATCGCTCGCGATCGAAACGACCTGCGACCGCTCAGTGCCGGATCAGCTTGACGGTCTCGCCGCGCAGGTTCTGGCCGAGCGCCTCGAACACCTTGGCGACGATGCCCTTCGCGTCGAGGCCGGCCTTGGCGTACATGGCGTTGGGCGAATCCTGGTCGATGAAGATGTCGGGCAGCACCATCGAGCGGACCTTGAGCCCGCTGTCGAACACGCCGTGCTCGGCCAGCGTCTGCAGCACGTGCGAGCCGAAGCCGCCGACCGCGCCCTCCTCGATGGTGATCAGCACCTCGTGCTCGCGCGCGAGCCGCAGCAGCATGTCGACGTCGAGCGGCTTGGCGAAGCGCGCATCGGCGACCGTGGTCGACAGGCCGAGCGCGGCCAGTTCGTCGGCGGCCTTCAGGCATTCGCCGAGCCGCGTGCCGAACGACAGCAGCGCGACCTTGGTGCCCTCGCGGACGATGCGGCCCTTGCCGATCTCGAGCGGCACGCCTTCGGCCGGCATCGGCACGCCGACGCCTTCGCCGCGCGGATAGCGCAGCGCCGAAGGCCGGTCGTCGATCTGCGCGGCGGTCGCCACCATGTGGACGAGTTCGGCCTCGTCGGCCGCCGCCATCAGCACGAAGCCCGGCAGGCAGCCGAGATAGGCGACGTCGAACGAGCCGGCATGGGTCGGGCCGTCGGCGCCGACCAGGCCGGCGCGGTCCATGGCAGAAGCGCACCGGCAGTTGCTGGATCGCGACGTCGTGCACGACCTGGTCGTAGGCGCGCTGCAGGAAGGTCGAATAGATCGTCACGAAGGGCTTCAGGCCCTCGGTGGCAAGGCCGGCCGCGAAGGTCACGCGCGTGCTGCTCGGCGATGCCGACGTCGAAGGTGCGATCGGGGAATTCCTTGCCGAACAGGTCGAGCCCGGTGCCGGACGGCATGGCGGCGGTGATGGCGACGATCTTGTCGTCCTTGCGCGCCTCCTTGATCAGGCTCTCGGCGAAGACCTTGGTGTATTGCGGGGCGGCGGACTTGGATTTCGCCTGCGCGCCGGTCGCGACGTCGAACTTGACGACGCCGTGATACTTGTCGGCGGACTTCTCGGCCGGCGCGTAGCCCTTGCCCTTCTGGGTCACGACGTGGATCAGGAACGGCCCGTTCTCGGCGTCGCGCACGTTGCGCAGCACCGGCAGCAGATGCTCGATGTTGTGGCCGTCGATCGGGCCGACATAGAAGAAGCCGAGCTCGTCGAACAGCGTGCCGCCGGTGACCAGGCCGCGGGCATATTCCTCCATGTGCACCGCGCGCTGCTCCAGGAACGGCGGCAGGATCTTGGCGGCCTTGCGCACGAAGTGGCGCAGCGACCGGTAGGTGCGGCCGGAGACGCGGCGGGCGAGATAGGCCGACATCGCGCCGACCGGCGGCGCGATCGACATGTCGTTGTCGTTGAGAATGACGATCAGGCGCGAGTTCATGGCGCCGGCATTGTTCATGGCCTCGTAGGCCATGCCGGCCGACATGGCGCCGTCGCCGATCACCGCGATGACGTTGTTCTTGGCGCCCTTGAGGTCGCGCGCCACCGCCATGCCGAGCCCGGCCGAGATCGAGGTCGACGAATGGGCGGCGCCGAACGGGTCGTATTCGCTCTCGGCGCGCTTGGTGAAGCCGGACAGGCCGCCGCCCGTGCGCAGCGTGCGGATGCGGTCGCGCCGGCCGGTGAGGATCTTGTGCGGATAGGCCTGGTGGCCGACGTCCCAGATCAGCCGGTCGCCCGGCGTGTCGAAGACGTAGTGCAGCGCGACCGTCAGTTCGACCACGCCGAGGCCGGCGCCGAGATGGCCGCCGGTGACGGCGACCGCGTCGATGGTCTCCTGCCGCAATTCGTCGGCGACCTGCCGCAATTGGCCGGGCTCAAGCCCGCGCAGGTCCGCCGGCGTCTTCACTTGGTCAAGCAAGGGGGTCTTGGACACCGGACAACTCCACAGGGATGGGCTGAACCGCCAAACTACCGGGTTGGCAGCCGTTTAACCAGGACCAATCCGAGCGCCGGGCGAGAACTTACGCGAATTTTACAGGGGCTAAAACCCTTTCAGCCTCAGAGAGTTCCGGCCGGGAACGAGATCGCAAGCGGGGGATTGCCTTGATATGCCCGGCGCGGGCGGGTGACATGGCGCTCCGACGCGCGGATTGGACGGTGGTGCGCCGTCCGGGCCGGGAATCGGCGTCGCTGGGGCGAAACAACGCGAGCGCGTGAGCGAAAGGCGAGCCACGATCTTGGGCCTCCAGGTCTATCGCAAGAAGCGGAAATTCGACGTGACGCCCGAGCCGCGCGGCCGGCAGGCGCGCCGCAAGGGCAATCTTTTCGTCATCCAGAAGCATGCGGCGACGCGGCTGCACTACGACTTCAGGCTCGAACTCGACGGCGTGATGAAGAGCTGGGCGGTGACGCGGGGACCCAGCCTCATATCCGCACGACAAGCGGCTGGCGGTCCACGTCGAGGACCATCCGATCGAATACAACAGCTTCGAGGGCACGATCCCGAAGGGCCAGTATGGCGGCGGCACCGTCATGATCTGGGACCGCGGCACCTGGATCCCGGAGGGCGATCCGCACAAGGGCTATGCCAAGGGCCATCTCGCGTTCGAACTCGACGGCGAGAAGCTGCACGGCAAGTGGCACCTGGTGCGCATCCACGGCCGCGGCAAGGAGGCCAAGCAGCCGTGGCTGCTGATCAAGTCGCAGGACCAGTGGGCGCGCGGCGCCGAACGACGCCGACATTCTCGACGAGGAGCCGCGCTCGGTGGTGAGCGGGCGCACCATTCCCGGAGATCGCGGAAGGCAAGGGCAAGAAGCGGGTCTGGGAATCGGCCAAGAGCGTCAAGGCCAATGTCGCGGCCGGGGCGACGCAAGGCGATTGCCGCCGATCCGCCGCGCCGGAGCGCGCCCGCCTCGCAGCGCGCGTCGCGGGACAAGAAGGGTAAGAGCAAGACCGCGAAGGGCGACGCCCGCCTGCCGGACTTCGTGCCGCCGTCGCTCGCGACGCTGCGGGAGCGCGCGCCGGACGATCCGGGCTGGGTGCACGAGGTCAAGTTCGACGGCTATCGCATGCAGGCGCGGCTCGACCGCGGCAAGGTGCGCCTCCTCACCCGCAAGGGGCTCGACTGGACCAAGCGATTTCCGAATGTCGCCGAGGCGGTCGCCGCGCTGCCCGCCGACACCGCGCTCATCGACGGCGAGATCATCGTCGAGAACGACAAGGGCGTTTCGAGCTTCTCCGACCTGCAGGCCGACCTGCGCGACGGCCGCGGCGACCGGTTCGTCTACTACGTGTTCGATCTGCTGCATCTCGACGGGCGCGACATTTCGGAACTGCCGCTGATCGATCGCAAGGCCGAATTGCAGCGGCTCGTCGGCAGCAAGGGCCACGGCCCGATCAAGTACAGCGAGCATTTTTCCGACGACGGCTCGACCATGCTGCGATCGGCTTGCAGCCTCGGGCTCGAAGGCATCGTCTCGAAGCGGCGCGATGCGCCCTACCGCAGCGGCCGCTCCGATGCCTTCGTCAAGATCAAGTGCGCGATCGAGCAGGAACTGGTGGTCGGCGGCTATGCGCCGTCGAACGTGGTGCCGCGGGCGATCGGCGCGCTGATCGTCGGCACCTACGACGGCGGCGCGCTGCGCTATGCCGGCCGCGTCGGCACCGGCTACACGCAGCAGACCGCGAAGGAGCTGTGGAAGCGGCTGCACCCGCTCGAGACCGACAAGCCGCCGTTCTCCGACATTCCGCGCGAGGAGCGCCGCGCCGCGCGCTGGGTCAAGCCCGCGATGGTGATCGAGGCCAACCTGAGCGGCGGCTGGACCGCCGACGGCATGGTGCGGCAGGCGGCGTTCAAGGGCGTGCGCGAGGACAAGCCGGCGCGCGAGGTCGTGCGGGAGGTTCCGGTGGCAGCGAAGAACGGCGCAAGAAGCGAGGCCAAGCCCGCACGGGCGGCACGGGCGGCGGTCCGCTCCGCCAAACCGGCGAAGACGGACACCGAGGTGCGCTTCACGCATCCCGACCGCGTCTACTGGGATGACGCCGGCGTCACCAAGCAGGATCTCGCCGACTACTACCGCGCGGTCTGGGACTGGATGGCGCCCTATGTGGTGAACCGGCCGCTGAGCTTCCTGCGCTGCCCGGACGGCACCAAGGGCCAGTGCTTCTTCCAGAAGCACGCGTCGGCCGGCCTGAGCGACGTGCATCTGCGCACCGTGGTCGACAAGAAGCGGCGGCAGATCATCGCGATCGAGAATCTCGACGGCATGCTGTCGCTGGTGCAGGCGGGCATTCTCGAAGTGCACGTGCGCGGCTCGACCATCGACCGGCTCGATCTGTGCGACCGCATCGTGTTCGATCTCGACCCGGGCGAGGGCGTGCCCTGGTCCGGCGCTGGTCGAGGCCGCGCGCGACGTGCGCGAGCGGCTCGCGGGCATCAAGCTCGAATCGTTCGTCAAGCTCTCGGGCGGCAAGGGCCTGCACGTGGTGCTGCCGGTCGAGGGCGTCGACTGGGAGACCGCCAAGACCTTCGCGCAGGCGCTCGCCATGGCGATGGCGGCGGACGAGCCCAAGCGCTACCTCGCCAAGATGACGAAGTCGCTGCGCGAGGGCCGCATCTTCATCGACTACCTGCGCAATTCGCTGGAGCAGACTTCGGTCGCCGCCTATTCGACGCGCGCGCGCGACGGCGCGCCGGTGTCGGCGCCGGTGACGTGGGAGGAACTGGGGCGCACCAAGGGCGCCAACCAATACACCGTGCTCAATCTCGGCAAGCGGCTTGCCTCGCTCAAGCAGGACCCCTGGAAGGAGATGAACCGCGTGCGGCAGCGCTTGCCGGACATCGGCGGATCGCGCAAGCGCGGGTGAAGAGCAAGCTGCGCTCGCTCCCGTCATGCGCGGACTTGATCCACGCATCCAACATGTGACGCCGGGTGTGCCGGGCGAGAACTGCCACAACATCCAATTAAAAGACCCCGGGGAGGTTGAGGTCACCGGGGTCTTGGCGGCCGATTGCGTTCCATAGGGGATCCGATGCCGGCCGCTGAAATCAGAATAATGCGATCTGAGTCCAATCTGAGTTCGTTATGTGACCAGCGATGCGGATATTTTAGCCGTTGCGTTTTTCTCGATTCAAACGCTGCGCGTCGCATTCATTTCGAAAAATTTATGCAAGCGCCCGATTGTTCGGCGATCTGCAGAGTTTTGCAGCAATCACGAACGACAAATGCGGAACTCGCGTAACCGTCGTGTTAACAATTCCGGCGGCAACGTGCGTAAACGTCGCTATCGCCGGCGATCGAACTCACTCCGGCAGCGGAATGAACTCCTGGTCGTCGCCGGGTACCGCGTCGAAGCGGCCGAGCTTCCAGTCGGCCTTGGCCTGCTCGATGCGTTCCTTGCGCGAGGAGACGAAGTTCCACCAGATGTGGCGCGGGCCGTCCATCGCGGCGCCGCCGACCAGCACCACGCGTGCATCGACCGGCGCGTTGACGGTGATGGCGTCGCCGGGGCGCAGCACCAGGAGCTGCCCGGCGGCGAAGGTATCGCCGGCGATCTCGATCGTGCCGGCGACGACGTAGACCGCGCGCTCCTCGGCTTCGGCGTCGATCGGCAGCGAACTGCCGGCCGAGAGCGCGGCGTCGGCGAAGATCGTGTCCCACACCGTCGGCACCGGCGAGCGCACGCCGTAGAGGGAGCCCGCGACGACGCGCACGGTCTTGCCCTCGGCGGTGACGACCGGCAGTTCGGCCGCGTCGTGGTGCGCGAAGCCGGCGTCGGTCTCTTCGTGGGTTTTCGGCAAAGCCACCCAGAGCTGGAGCCCGTGCAGCGGCTCGCCGTCGACGCGATGCGCGGGTGCGGTACGCTCGGAATGCACGATGCCGCGTCCGGCGGTCATCCAGTTGACCTCGCCGGGCCGGATCGGCACGTCGCTGCCGAGCGAATCCTTGTGCACGATCTCGCCGTCGTAGAGGAAGGTGACGGTGGCGAGCCCGATGTGCGGATGCGGGCGCACGTCGACGCCGACGCCGCCCGTGAAGTGCGCCGGGCCGAAATGATCGAAGAAGATGAACGGGCCGACCAGCCGTCGCTTGGCGTGCGGCAGCGCGCGGCGCACCGAGAAGTGGCCGAGATCGACGCTGCGCGGCACGATCATCAGTTCGATGGCGTCGCTCGCGGGCGCGTCGCCGGGGGCGGGGTCCTTGCCGGGAAAGAACGTCATGCTGGGTCCTCGCGGGTGCTGAACGGGGAAGGGGCCCTTATCGGATCATTGCGAAGCCCGAATGACCCGGGCGCCTTCGTTGCTTTTCAACTCATCCAGGATCGCTGTGTTCAAAGCATGTTCGGTCGCGACCAGCGCCTGCGCCATCGGGGTTCCATCGAGCGCCCGATGATCGAACGTGCCGCGAATGACGAGGCGTCCGTGCTCGAACGGCCCGTAGGTGATGAACGATGTAAATGGAGAAATGGCCCGCATCGGGGACACGCCGAAGGGACCGAAGCCGCTCAGCCCGAAGGTGCCCAGATAGTTGCCGCGGTGACGACCGGAATTGAGGATCGTCGCATAGAGTCCCCGGCGCAGCGGCCATGGCAGGCGGGCGATCGCAAGCATTCTGCGAAGATTTTTCAGTTCCGCCAACGGCGCCGATTTGGCGTGGTCGATGGCGCGGCTGATGTCCGCAAGCGTTCGCGACGCCGGGTCCTTGATCAGGAGCGGAGACACCGCGGTTTCACCATGGAACGTGCGCTCGATCGCGAGATTGCCGACGCTGACCGGGTATTCGTAGAGATGCGGAACCGGGAAGGGCAGGTAGACTCGCCGCAGCGCCGGAATCTCGCGCGCGGCGAGCGCGAAGGCCTTGGTGAAGATCGCCGACCAGTGCGGTGGATCGGCGCATCGCGCATGGGCCGCCTGCACGGCGGAGACGTGGATCTGCCGCTCCACGGGAACGGTGGGTATCTTCTTGGCGAGATACAGGAAGTCGGCAACGATACGCCGCCTCGGAGAAAGCGTGACGGCCCTTCCTTTCATCGCCGCCGCCTTGTCCTCTCGCTCGGTGTTCCTTCAGCCCGGCGGGCTGGCAACGGCGCCGCCAATTTCCTTGAGGATCGGGCCGTTCAGCATGTCATCGAGCCTGACAAGAGACCGCGCCATCTGGGCACCGTCAAGCACGCGATGATCGAACACGATGCGGACGTCGATGCGGCCGTCGTCCAGGAACATGCCGTATCCGACCGTCGCGGTGACCGGCGCGAGCGGATGCATCGTCGATGCCCCGTCGGGGCCGACGGTGGCGACGCAGAACGTGCCGGAATAGTTGGCGCGCTGCCGGCCGATGTTGAGGATGGCCCACCAGGCGAAGCGCCGCACCAAGCGCGGCATGGCGGCCAAGGTCAGCAGGCGACGGAATTGCTTGACGTTATCGACGGGCATTTCCTTGGCGGACTGGATCTGGTCGCTGATCGCCAAGAGGGGCTGGTCCGCGGGATCGTTGACGATCCGGAACGGAAAGAGCCCGATCTCGCCTTTGTACTCGCGCTCGATTCCGAGCACGCCGAAGCTCGACGGATATTCGTAGAGGTGCGGCCAAGGCCACGCCAGATAGACTTGGCGCAGCTCCGGCATCTCGCGCGCCACCAGCGCAAAGCCCTTCAGGAAGATCGCCGACCACAGGGGGCGCCTGGGGCTTTGCCGGAGTGCAGCCTGAAGCTTCGAGATGTCGATGCGGCGCTCGACCGGCACGAGCGGCATGCGCATCGCGAAATGCAGCAGGTCGGCCACGATCCGCCGCGGGAGGGAAAGCCTGATCGAACGACCGCGCATGGAGCGTTGCCCGTCAACGGGGCTGCTGGATTTCCGAAACCGGGGCTGCGGGCATTATCCGACGTCGAGCGGCTCGGTGCCGGTCGGCTTGCCGGCCGCATCGAGCGTGATCTTCTCGACCCGCGCCTCGGCCTGCCGCAACAATTCCTCGCAGCGGCGCTTGAGCGCCTCGCCGCGCTCGTAGATCGCGACCGATTCCTCGAGCGGAACCTTGCCCTCCTCGAGCCGCTTGACGATCGATTCCAGCTCCTCGATCGCCTTCTCGAACGGCAGGCGCTTGACGTCGGCGTGGTTGGGTTCGGCCATGAGCGGGTTCCGGATTGAGTCGGCTATATATAAAGAGTGCGGGACCGGCTGCCAAACGCGGGGCGGATCGCTGGTGGTTCTTTCCATGCAGGCGGTGCTCTAACCCTCCCCCCGCGAAGCGGTGGGGAGGGTCGACCGCCGGAGCGCAGCGAAGGCGGTCGGGGTGGGGGGCGGCGCGATCAAGGGCAGACGCCCCCCACCCCCGACCCCTCCCCACCATTCGCTTCGCTCATGGGGGGAGGGGAGTTGAAGCGCTGGTGCGTCGGGAAAAAACTGAGGGGCCAATTCGCGCCGCCGCTCACCCGTGCATCAGCGCGGTGACATGGGCGGCGGCGGAGTTGGCGAGGCCCTGCAGGTCGTAGCCGCCCTCCAGCACCGAGACGACGCGGCCGCTGGCGCTGTGGTCGGCGATCTCCATCAGCTTCTGCGTCGCCCAGGCGAAGTCGGGCTCGACCATCTGCAGGTTGGCGAGCGGGTCGCGGCGGTGGGCGTCGAAGCCGGCCGAGATCAGGATCAGGTCGGCGCCGAAGTTGCGCAGCCGCGGCAGGATCGAGGTGTTGAACGCCTCGCGCAGCCGGTCGCCGCCGTCGCCCGCGCGCAGCGGCGCGTTGACGATGGTGTTGTGCTCGCCGCGCTCGCTGACTTCGCCGGTGCCGGGATAGAGCGGCATCTCGTGGGTCGAGCAGTACATCACGGTCGGATCGGACCAGAAGATTTCCTGCGAGCCGTTGCCGTGGTGCACGTCGAAGTCGACGATGGCGACGCGCTCGGCGCCGTGCTGCTGCTGGGCATGGCGGGCGGCGATCGCGACGTTGTTGAAGAAGCAGAAGCCCATCGGGCGCGCGGTCTCGGCGTGATGGCCGGGCGGGCGGGCGGCGACGAAGGCGTTCACGGCCTTGCCGGTCATCACCTCGTCGACCGCGTGCAGCGCGCCGCCGGCCGCGCGCAGCGCCGCCTCGAAGCTTCCCGGCGACATCGAGGTGTCGGCGTCGAGCCGCACCATGCCCTCGCGCGGCGCCGCATCGCGGATGCCGGTGACGTATTCCATCGGATGGCAGCGCGCGATCGCCTCGAGCGGCGCGCGCGGCGCCTCGACGCGCGCCAGGTTCTGGAACTGCTCCTGCTCCAGCGCCTGCCCGACGGCGCGCAGCCGGTCCGGCCGCTCCGGATGGCCGGGCGGCGTCAGGTGGTCGAGGCAGGCGGGGTGGGTGATGAACAGCGTGGACATGGGACGGATCCGGCAATTTTGTCCACACTAAAGCATCATGCGCCGCTGCTGTCATCGTCCGCGCCGCGAATGCGCGGTGCCGCCCTCGAGATCAATCCCACCGTTTCCCGGTGACGCTCACGCCGCGCGGGGCGGGGACATCGTCGGGCACGAAGAAAGTCGGCGCCAGCGGCTCGCCCGGCTCGGCGCGGTACTTCTCGAAATCGGTGACGCCGTCGGCGGCGAGGAACGTGTCGTCGATCAGGAAATGGCCGGTGAATTCCTTCGCCGGCTTCTGGAAGATCAGGTAGGCGGCGTCCGCCATGATCTCGGGCGTGCGCGACATCTGCATGATGCGCTCGCCGCCGAGCAGGTTCTTGATCGCCGCGGTGGCGATGGTGGTGCGCGGCCACAGCGCGTTGACGGCGATGCCCTGCGCGCGCAATTCGCCGGCGAGGCCGAGCACGACCAGGCTCATGCCGTACTTGGCGATCGAATAGCCGGTCGAGCCGGCGAACCATTTCTCCTGCATGTCGAGCGGCGGCGAGTTCATCAGGATGTGCGGGTTCTGCGCCTTGTCGAGATGCGGGATGGCGTATTTCGACACCAT
Organism: uncultured Alphaproteobacteria bacterium; assembly: GCA_963749815.1. Taxonomy (GTDB): domain Bacteria; phylum Pseudomonadota; class Alphaproteobacteria; order Rhizobiales; family Xanthobacteraceae; genus VAZQ01. The sequence continues at coordinate 185,197 of CAVVON010000016.1, forward strand.
GAAGGTGCCGCGGGTGTTGACCTGGTGCATCAGGTCGAAGCGGCGCATGTCGGTCTCGGCCACCGGCGTGCGCGAGATCGCGCTGGCGTTGTTGACGACGATGTCGATGCCGCCGAAGGTCGCGACCGTGCGCTCGATCGCGGCCTTCACCTGCGCCTCGTCGCGCACGTCCACGACAAGCGGAAGCGCCTTGCCGCCGGCCTTCGCGATCTCCTCGGCGGCGGTGTAGATGGTGCCGGGCAGCTTGGGATGCGGCGTCTCGGTCTTGGCGGCGATGGCGATATTGGCGCCGTCGCGCGCGGCGCGCAGCGCGATGGCGAGCCCGATGCCGCGCGAGGCGCCGGTGATGAACAGCGTGTGGTTTTTGAGGGTCATCGAGGGAACTATATCAGCAAACACGGTGTGCGCATCTCATGCGCTGCTCGGTCGGTCGCGGCATCACGCCAGCGCGGCGTCGGCGCTGTTCACGCTGGCCGCGCTTTCGAACACGATGCGCTCGAGCCCGCTCGCGGCGACCGCGATGTTCTCGGCGAAGAAGCGCGCGATCGCGACGCGGGCGGCCGCATCCGCGCCGTCCTTGCGCGCGGCGAGCGCCTCCTCGGCCAGCAGCGCGCCGCCGGCCGCGAGCGCGAACAGCCGCAGATAGGGCGTGGCGCCGGCGAGCATGGTGTCGGGATCGTTCTGCTCGAGGCCGTTGAGCCAGTGGGTCGCACGCTCCAGACAATCGACCGCTTCCTCGCAGCCGCACGCCGGTCCAGCCGAAATTCGGGTCGTTGCTGGCGCTGACCGCCGCGACGGTGTGGCGCAATTCGCCGATCAGCGCGTTCACCGCGCCGCCGCCCGCGAGCGGCAGCTTGCGCGTGACCAGATCGATCGCCTGGATGCCGTTGGTGCCCTCGTAGATGGACGCGATACGCGCGTCGCGATAGTGCTGGGCGGCGCCGGTCTCCTCGATGAAGCCCATGCCGCCGTGCACCTGCACGCCGAGCGAGGCGACCTCGACGCCGATGTCGGTGGAGAACGCCTTGGCGATCGGGGTGAGCAGCGAGGCGCGCTCGTGCGCGCATTTGCGGGCGGCTTCGTCGGTGCTGCGCTCGGCGCGGTCGAGCGCGACCGCGGTGGCGTAGCAGATCGCGCGCGCGGCGCGGGTGAGGGCACGCATGGTCGAGCAGCATGCGCTTGACGTCGGGATGCGCGATGATCGGGCTCATGCCGTCATGCACGCCGGTGGCCCGGCCCTGCTTGCGGTCGCGCGCATAGGCCAGCGCCTGCTGCGTGGCGCGCTCGGCGATCGCGACGCCCTGCAGGCCGACGCACAGCCGCGCCTGGTTCATCATGGTGAACATGCAGGCCATGCCGCGGTTCTCCTCGCCGATCAGGAAACCCACGGCGCCGCCGTTGTCGCCAAACACCATGGTGCAGGTCGGCGAGGCGTGGATGCCGAGCTTGTGCTCGATCGAATGCACGCGCACGTCGTTGCGCGCGCCGAGCGAGCCGTCGGCGTTGAGCAGGAACTTCGGCACGAGGAAGAGCGAGATGCCGCGCGTGCCGGCCGGCGCGTCGGGCAGCCGCGCCAGCACGAGATGGATGATGTTGTCGGTGAGATCGTGCTCGCCGTAGGTGATGAAGATCTTCTGCCCGGTGATGCGGTAGCTGCCGTCGGCGGCGCGCTCGGCGCGGGTGCGCAGCGCGCCGACGTCGGAGCCGGCCTGCGGCTCGGTGAGCTGCATCGTGCCCATCCATTCGCCGGAGACGAGCTTGGGCAGATAAGCGCGCTTGAGCGGGTCGCTGCCGTGCTGCGCCAGCGCGTCGACCGCCCGCCATGGTGAGCAACGGCCCGAGGCCGAACGCCATCGCGGCCGAGTTCCACATCTCGATGCAGGCGGCGTTGACCGCGTGCGGCAGGCCCTGGCCGCCCCACTGCGTCGGGCGAGGCGAGCCCGTTCCAGCCGGCCTGCGACCAGGCGCGGTAGGTTTCCTTCCAGCCGGGCGGCGTGGTGACGGCGCCGTCCTTCAACGGCGTGCCGTGCTGGTCGCCGATCGTGTTGAGCGGGGCGATCTCGTCGCGAGGCGAAGCGGCCGGCCTCCTCCAGCACGGCGTCGACATCGTCCTCGCTCGAGATCGCCGTAGAGGCCCTCGGCCAGCGCGTCGCCGAAGCCCGCGGCATGGCGGAGCGCGAAGGCGATGTCGGCAACCGGCGCGCGGTAGGTCATGCTGTGAGCTCCGGCGGGAGGGTAGGGGGCAGCTTCCAGGCCGCCGAAGATTTAGCCGAAATCGCGCCGGGAATCGATTGGTGCGCGGGTGATTGGCGGCCCGCACGACGCCGGCGGCCGGTCCTGGCGCCGGGCGGGACGGGCCCGAGGCGGCGGATTGATCGGCCACCGCCGCGCCGCTATGGTCCGCGCGCGCCGGCGGCCTGCGCCGCCTGATGGGGCGTAGCCAAGTGGTAAGGCAGCGGATTTTGATTCCGCCATTCCCAGGTTCGAGTCCTGGCGCCCCAGCCACTTAACATATTGATTTTACAGTAGTTTTTGTCTTGAGGGGTTTTGCCGCGAATTCGCGGGCATTTCTTACGTGCTGCATGCCGCAGAGACAAATGTGTGCGTTCTCTCGGCGCGCGTGACGACAAAAATCTCTCGGCGGGCATTTGGTGGTTTACTTTTTTGCTGCAGTTGAGCGGCGACAACGCATTCAACGAGTAATTATTACGGACGAACGTCGCACGATCCGTCGCTGCGGCTCTAACAACTCTCAGGAAAATCCGAGCAGCGTACGTTGTTCAGCCCAGTCTGCTGGCAGCCGCGATGCCTTGCGCATGAGCGTCTTGGCATTGAGTGATCGCGGTTGTCGGCCATTGACGATGGCGGTGGTGACGTCGGGCGCCAGCCAGGGCAGCCGCAGCAGAGTATAGATGTAGGCAGCCGTCACTCGTTCCTCGCGAGCTATGTCATGCACGGTCAGTTTGGTATTTTGGCCAAGGCGTTCCTGGATATCGTGGGCGCGGGCGATAATCCGCAGCAAGCTCAGATCGGCCGTCGTCTGGTCATCGGAGTTCTCGACCAGCATTCTCATTTCGCGACCGGCCCGCTTGAGGCGAGCGGGCGTCGCCAACGTCACGACATCATCGGAACTACGGTCCGGCATTTGATCTTGCCTCGTCACATCGATCGATTGCCCAGCGAGCAAGTCCGCAAGACGGGGCCGAGAGATCTGGAGTTCAATGCGATCGGGGTTGACTGAGACGCGGCATGCCAGTGCCATGAGCGTCGTTTTGACCTTATCGGGCGTTCCGGCCCCGAGTTCTTCCGCGATCTGTCGGCCACGCCCGGTCAGTTGGCTCTGCCCCATGCCCCTTGCCTGGTCATGGTCGACGGCATCGAGGATCGCCGTCGGGTCGACGAGGAACTTTCGAAGCCTGTCGATCACCAAGCCTTCCAAATCGCCGGCCGGTATGCGCCAGCCGTCTGAACGACCGCTTCGCGCCACCCTCATGAGGGATGCGGAGATATAGTACCGGTAGCGGGTCCCCTTCTTGATCGCGTACGTGGGCGTCAAACGCTCACCAGCCGCGTCAAACACGAGGCCGCCGAGCAAGCTCGGTTGCTTGGCACGTACGCCAGTTGCCCGCTCGATCCGGTTCTTGGCGAGCACCGCCTGAACCTCATCCCACAGTTTCGGTTCGATGATTGCCGGGTGCTCTCCCGGGTATGAATTACCCTTATGGGTAATCTCGCCGCGGTAAATTCGGTTCTGAAGCATCAGATAAAGAGCGCCACGGGCGAGCTTCTGGCCGCCATACCGGGTCCCGTCGGGCCGAATCCGCTGCTTGCTCCTTATCCCCGCGCCCGCCAGCTCGGCCTGGAGATCGCGGACCGATTTGAGCGCGAGATAGCGCCGGTAAATGTCGACGACGGTGCGGGCCTCGTCTTTGTTGACCACCAGCTTGCGGTCCTTCACGTCGTACCCGAGCGGCGGCATGCCGCCCATCCACATGCCCTTCTTCTTGGAGGCGGCGATCTTGTCGCGCACCCGCTCGCCGATGACCTCGCGCTCAAATTGGGCGAACGACAGCAACACGTTCAGCGTCAGCCGTCCCATGCTGGTCGTGGTGTTGAACTGCTGAGTGATCGACACGAAGGATACGCCACGGCGATCGAAGACCTCCACGAGCTTGGCAAAATCGGACAGCGCTCGCGTCAACCGGTCGACCTTGTAGACGACGACCACGTCGATCTGGCCTGCCTCGATATCGGCCAGCAGCCGTCGCAGCGCTGGCCGTTCCATCGAGCCGCCCGAATACCCGCCGTCATCATACAGCGTCGGTAGCAGGCGTCCAGCCTTCGTGCTTCTGCGACAGGATGAAGGCCGCGCATGCCTCCCGCTGCGCATCGAGCGAGTTGAATGCCTGCTCCAGACCTTCTTCGGACGATTTTCGGGTGTAAATCGCGCAGCGGCTCCGTTTGGCGGGACGTCGCGGCGTCCTTTCTGTTTCAACCATCGCGCCCTCCATTGGCAGCACGTTCTTTGCCTGCCGCTGGCAACCCGAAGAAGCGCGGGCCCGACCAGTGCGCGCCCGTGATCTTCTTGGCGATCGTGCTCAGTGATCGATAATTCGTTCCGGCGTACTCGAATCCATCTTCCGTTACGATCACGGTATGGGTACGGCCATGCCATTCGCGGACCAGACGCGCGCCGGGCTTCAGACTGAGGCTCGGGGTAGGGCGGACGCGGCCTGTCGTACGTAAAGCCTTCGCTATCGTTTGCAGCTTGCGACGTGTTGCTTTGCCGAGCCCACCGTGCTCGATCTCCTGAATCCGGTAACTGACAGCAAGGACCAGGAGATCGCGACTGATCCTCGGAGGGTCGCTGTGGTACAGCCGGCGCCATTCGACACGCAGGTCGTCGACGCCGAGCGACCGGATGCGATCGAGCTCGCGCTCGATCGCTGGTGAGGTTACTCCGGCCACAACTAGGCGGCCGGCGGAGCAGGGATGTTCGAATTCGGCTTCGATTTCGATGGCTTCGCGACGGGCACACGATAAATCCGCTCGCCGTCAGTCTTCTCAGATGTCAGTTTCAAGCCGAGCTTCTTGCGCACGACGCCCGCAAAGAAGCCACGGACCGAATGTTGCTGCCAGCCTGTCGCCTTCATGATCGCTGCGATCGTTGCCCCTTTTGGCTGTCTTAGCAGGGTGAGGACCGTCTCCTGCTTGGTCCCGCTGCGGCTCGAACCCGAGGCAGCTTTTCCAACCTTCGCAGGCTTCTTCTCGCGCTTGGTCGGCGCGACCTTCGTCTTGCTGGGTGTGTTGCGTTGCGACATCTTGAGATCCTTTCGGTTGCGACGGCATCAGCGCCGTCACCACCGAAGCCCCGCACTGGCGCAATGGCCGGCGGGGCGGGGTCCCTAGGAGGGCTGTTGGCCCTCAAGTTGTCGCCACAGTGACGCTCTGTTGGCGCCGGAAAGCCAGTCATTTCTGGATAATGTTATTGCTGGTTTCAGGCCCAACCGATCATGGGATGACCAGAGACCCCAATCGGCAATTTCGGGCGATGCAGTCGCGATCTCGATAGAGAGCGCCGGTCGAAATGCATCATTTGTAAGTTCGAGTCCTGGCGCCCCAGCCAGCCAGTGCGGTCTCTGTGGGCCGCATCCGCCTCGAAAAAATTGTCGCGACATCTCCGCGCGTTAATGAGGCGTTGCCTAGTCTCTGCGGCGTAATTCTTTGGATTTCGGCTGACATTCAACCGATTGTTAGCGTCGGTCTCTGGTCGCCAATTTTCAATATCCGTGTTTTGAGGCCGTAGACTCGGTTCGAAGACCTTGAGACCGGTTGGATAACGTCTCAGGTTCGTGGCGTACGCCGACCGCGATTGGCCAACACATGCCCAATGGCATAAGATTTGCTGGACCTGAAGCGATCGCTTTTCCTGCAAAACCCAGGCTCGACACTCGTCGTGACAGATACCCTTCTGATTGAAGGCCTCGAAAAGCGGTTCACGTCGCATGGCCGCGCTGCGTTTAGGGACATCCGCTTTTCGGTCGGCCGGGGCGAATTCGTTGCCCTGATCGGCCCCTCAGGTTGCGGCAAATCGACATTGCTGCACATCATGGCGGGGTTGTCGGAGCCGACTGCCGGAACGGTGAGCCTCAACGGCGGGCCGATCGCGGGCCCGCATCCCGAGATGATGTTCGTGTTCCAGCAGTACACGAAATCGATCTTTCCGTGGAAAACCGTGTTGGACAACGTACTGCTTGGCGTGAAGTACCAGCTCCGGCGCTTCTCGGCAGGAGATGGAGAAGCACTGTCTGGCGCAACTCGATCTGGTCGGGCTCGGGCGCTATCCGAATTATTATCCGTATCAGCTCTCGGGAGGGATGCAGCAACGTGTTGCCATCGCTCGCGCGCTGGCGCGGCGTCCGAAGATCCTGCTGATGGACGAGCCGTTCAGCGCGCTCGACGCGATGATGAGGGTCGAACTGCAGGACTTGCTGCTGAAGCTCTGGAGTGACCTCGGGTTGACGATCTTATTTGTCACCCACGATCTCGACGAGGCGCTCTACGTCGCCCAACGAGTGATTTTGTTGAGCGCGTCGCCCGGGACGATTGCGCACAATGTCGCGGTGCCAATGCCCTACCCGCGGCGACAGATCGAAACCCGCAGTGATCCAGAATATCTCAGGCTGCGCGAACATCTTTACCGCAACATGGTCGCGCAGGTAATGGCCGGCCGGGCGGACGTACCGTGAAGCTCTGGGCTACATTGCGTAATTCGCGCGCGTCGGGCGTGGTTTTGATCGCGCTGCTGCTCCTGATCTGGCAGCTTTCGGCGACTTATTGGTTTACGTCGCCGACCTGGCCCAGGGTTACACGCATCTTTGAAGCCTGGTTCGAGAATATTGCCGACGGCACGATTCCCGGGCACCTGATCGCAACGCTGTGGCGCCAGATGCTGGGCTATGGTCTCGCGGTAGTGATCGGCATCACGCTTGGGCTGGGGATGGGCTACTACCGCGTGCTATACAATCTCTTCGAACCGCTAGTCGAAGTGCTGCGCCCGATCCCCGGTCCGGCCTATCTGCCGATCCTGGTGCTGTTCGTCGGCATCGGCCATGAGATGAAGGTCACGCTGATCTTCCTCGCTTCGCTGTTTCCGATCCTACTCAACACCTACAGCGGCGTGCGCGCGATCGACCGCGTGCAATTCGATACCGCACGCACGCTTGGTCTGACCACGCTGCAGACCTTTCGCGAGCTGGTACTGCCCGCCGCCAGTCCGCAGATCCTGACCGGGATGCGGATCAGTCTGGCGATCTCGCTGATCCTTGCGATCCTCGGTGAGATGATCGTGTCGAACGACGGGCTTGGCTATTTCGTGCTGTTGGCGCAGCGCACCTTCAAGGTGCCGGACATGTATGCCGGCATTTTCACGCTGGCACTGCTCGGCTACGTGCTCAATCGCCTATTCTTGATGATAGAGAGCAGACTGATCCGATGGCATACTGAGAGCAGTGGCCGGGCCTGAGACAACCACAAGGCGGAGTTCGACAATGTTGATACGTTCCACCGTCCTTAGATGTAGTGTTGCCGCCGCTATGCTAGCGCTGGCACCGTTGCCCGCACTAGCGCAGCAAGTCACAAAGGTCCGCGCCGTTGCCCAACCCATCGCGAACTTCGCGGTACTCCAGGTCGCGCGCGAGAAGGGTATGTTCAAGGAGCAGAATCTGGACGTCACCTGGAACATCGTCGCTCAGGGTGCGCTCGGCGTTGAAGCGGTCGTCGGCGGCAGTGCCGAACTCGCCGGCAACTCGGTGATCGAACCGCTAATCGCGCGCGGCAACGGCCTCGACGTTATGTATCTCCTCAACAACACCCGCATCCGCCCGACGCCGCCGGACAACTCGGGCATCGCGGTCCGCGCCGCCGACCCCATCAACGGCCCGAAAGATCTCGCAGGCAAGCGCGTCTCAGCAGGTCTGATCAACGGTCCGAACCACGTCCATTTAAAGGAATGGCTGACTCGAGGCGGCGTCGATCCGGCTAGCGTGCAGTATTTCGAACTGCCGTTCCCGCAGATGACCGACGCATTGCTGCAGAACCGGCTCGACGCGGTCTGGAGCGTGGAGCCGTTTCTGACCCTCTTGCTCAAGAGCGGAAGCGCGCGCGTGATCGCCTATCCGTATCAGGGCAACGTCCCCAACATGGATATCGCGGCCTTTCAGGTGAAGGAGAGCTGGGTCAAGGCTAATCCGGACGTGGCGCGGCGCCTGCGCACCGCCCTTGAACAGGCGACCAAATATCTCGACAACGCCAGCAAGGAAGAGCGCGACGACTGGATCGCCAAGTACACCGGCGTCAAGCTCGAGATCGTGAAGGAAATCAATCTGCCGCTCTATGTCACCGAGTTCGACGTCTCCACCCTGCAGGCCAATCTCGACATCCTGGTGCGCCAGAAGCTTACCAAGCCGTTCGACGTCAACGCGATGGTCTGGAAGCCCTAAGAGAGGACATCACCCATGCTGACCACACTCCCCCAGAAGACCGAGCCGGCGCACACCGCACTCATCCTCGTCGACGTACTCAACGCCTTCTGCGCCGAAGGCGGCGCCATGTACCGCGAGGGCCGCGACCTCTCGCTGGTCAAGCCCATGATGCCGCGACTGCACAAGCTGATCCAGGCCGCACGCGCAGCCAAGATCAAGCTGGTCTGGATCCAGTGTGCCTACAACACCGGGCCAAACCACTACCTTTCCGAAGTCTGGCTCGAGCAGGCCAAGCGCCGCCGCAACGGCGCTTACACCGAGTTCCCGGTGTGCGAGCCCGGCAAATGGGATCAGGACTTCTACGAGGTCCGCCCGTTACCCGACGAAGTGATCGTCACCAAGCACCGCTACGGCGCCTTCGAGAACACCGACCTCGACCTGGTGCTGCGCTCGAACCGCATCAAGAGCGTCATCATCACGGGCGTGGCTACCAACGTGTGCTGCGAGACGACCGCGCGGCAAGCGTTCATGAAGGACTACTACGTGCTGTTCACCAGCGACTGCTGCGCCACCTACTCGCAGGCCCAGCACGACGCTACGCTGTTCAACATCGACCAGTTCTTCGGACAAGTGGTGACCAGCGACGAGATCATGGCGTGCTGGCCGGCGGAAACGAAGCTGCGGGTGGTGTCGTAGTCGCGGCGCCACGAACTCGGTTACACCCTCTCCCACAAGGATAGAGGGGTGGTACCGTCGGCGTTGCAAGCGCGTCGATCTTAAGTGCGTGCGCCCAACCGCTCCGCCAGCCAATCGGCCATGCGCGGGCGCACCACTGCGTAAAGGTTGTGGCAGCAATGGTTGCCATCCTCGGGTACGTCGAACGTCATATCCGGATGGGCGGCCATTGCCTTGCGCAGGCGGTCAATCTGGGTGGCTGGGATCAGCACATCCTGCGCGCCATGCAGCGCATAAACCGGGCATCGTACGCGCTCGGCCTGGCCTGATAGGTCGAGTGTGCTCTTGAGATAAGGCCCCGCCTTCTCGGCGTCGTCATAGCCCGCCACGAACGCAAATCCGCGCCGCGCCGGATCGCGCATCTGGTCGTAGTAGGACAGGTCGAACAACACGCCCCAGCACACGCAGGCCTTGAAGCGCGGATCATGGGCGGCGGAATGGATGGCGTAGAATCCGCCGAGGCTGCGGCCGATGATGCCGATGCGGTCGGCGTCGATCTCCGGCCGCTTCTCGAGCCAATCGAGCACCGCGGACGTAAACCGATGGAAGTCCGGCCGCAGTTTGGCCTGGAAATACATCTCACCTTGCCCCGGCCCATCGAACGTGCAGGTCGCTAGTCCGCGCGCGAGACACAGGTTCTCGAACCGGTAGCTCTCCTCCTTGGTGCTCTCCAATCCGCCCAGCACGATCACGACCGGCACGCGGCCGGACGCCCCGGGCGGCAGCCGCAGATAGCCTGGGATAACGAAGTAGTCGAAAGGCACATCGAAACGAATCGCCGGCGCCACGAACAGCGGCGCGGCCTCACGATAGAGTGCGACTTTGCGCATTTGACCCTCGTCGCGCCGCACCGGTTCATGGAACCAAAGGAACTGCGCGTAGTGGTGCGACAAACATGCCTGCCAGAACAGCTCGCCCGCGCTCTGCCGGCGGTTGCGGGCTAGCGCCTCGCGGGCGAGCCTCTCGTAAGTATCGCCGAGGCCGGTCCAATACGGAAACCACTCGTCCCAATGGGTTAGACTGGCCTGCGCCGCCATGACGTCGCCGGCCGGCACGCCGTCGCCGATCAGGCGGATGCCGCTGGCGCTCCAGACGCTGTCGAGGATTTCACGGCTCATGGGAAGGTGTGCCGCCTAGACCTTCCAGATCATGGAGTCGACATCAATCAACTTCATCAGCTTCTGGCCGACAGCGAGTTCCATGTTGGCCTTGAGGCTCGGCACATTGAAGTCGCTGACAAAGATCGGCAGGTTCATCTCGGCAACGAGCTCGGGTCGGACGCTGGTGAATTTCGAGACAAAAGCGTCGCGATCCGCCTTTGGCGTTTCAGTCATGAATTTCTGCGCGCGTGCAAACACGGCGAGGAAGAGCTTTGCCGCATCGCCATTGGCCTTGAGCCAGCTTTCCTTGGCGAACATCGCGGTGATGTCCATGTTCGGGATGTTTTCCTGGTAAGGATAGCCGATCACACGAACATTGCCGGACTTCTTCAGGATCGTGAAAAACGGCTCCACCGCCCACACTGCATCCAGCCGGTCTTGCATCAGCGCATCGGCCATCTGCGGGAACGGAATTTCGGTGAGTTGGACGGTCTTCGCATCGCCGCCGTTTCGCCGCATCCATTCAATGAAATGGATGTGATTGATGCTGTTCAGAAGCCCGACCGAGGCGCGCTTGCCCGCGAGATCAGCAGGCTTCTGAATGGCGCTGTTGCCTTTCACCACTATCGCCGAATTGTCCGGCGCTTCGGGCCGGATGCGCGCACTCGGGACGACCAGCATCATGTCCAGGCCGTTGCCGCGCGCGATCATCGGTTCCAACACGCCGCCGCCGGCGAATTCCACGCTACCGCCATATGTCGCTTCAACGGCAATCGCCGTCTGCGCCACTGGCGACCAGGAGACGTTGAGCCCCTGCTCCTCGAACCAGCCCTTGTCGCGGCCCACTAGAAGCCCCGTATAATTGGTGACTGGAGTTACCACGATGCGTATCGGCGTGAGCCTCTGCTGCGCAAAGGCAGGTGCCCGGCCCGCGGCGAACGAAAAGGCGGCGGTGCCCGCTACGAAAGTCCTTCGAGTTTGGCTCAACGCACTCTCCTGTTCTTCTCGCAAAATCAGCCTGCGGCGGCGCGATTCTCCGTGGCGGCGCTCCGCACCGCCTTCACCATGTTCTGATAGCCCGGTGCTGCGGCAGGGCTTAACAATAGCACGTCCAAGATCTCTTCGTCGGCATGCATTGCTGCTGATTGAGCGTCACGGAAAAATTCTGATCGTCGTTGACGTAGATGGCGAAGCCTCATATTCAGGTATTTGTGGTAACGGCAGGAGATTTCTGAATGGCAAAGAAGCAGAAGCGACGGGCAAAGTGGCGCGAATGGACCAATCAGGACATTCGTGAACTGAAGGGACATTCAAAAGCAAAGACACCTGTGGCAAGGATTTCTAAAGAGACCAAACGGACCGTCGGTGCGTTGCGTCAACAAGCGTTTAAGATGGGCATTTCCCTTGGGCACCAACGATAGGGCGACCCGGTGCTTTGACCACGGCGGCGCAATTGTAAGCTGCGGGCGAAATATATTTCGCATCAAGATTACGCACTGAAACCTGATGAATAAAAGGAATATCGGACCTCGTCGCACGACTTGGTATGTACTCGGGCGTTCTAGGGGTAACGTATCCGATGGACCGACACGCTGAACTCGCCGCACTCGACAAGCTTAAGGCGCGCATTCAGGCGTTGCGCGCTAAGACCATTGACAACGGCTGCACCGAAGACGAGGCGCTATCCGCCGCCGCCAAAGTCGCCGAATTGCTCGATCGCTACGACCTGTCGCTGACCGACGTCGAAATTCGTGAGGCGCCGTGCGAGCGGCGCGAGTATGAGACCCACCGCAAGAAGCGAATTCCACTCGACGATTGTATAGCGGCTGTTGCGAATTTCTGCGACTGCCGGGTCTGGCGCGAGAAGAACCAGGCCGGTGAGACCCGATATGTATTCTTCGGTCTTCGCTCGGATATCGAAGTCGCGCACTACCTGACCGAACTGATCGACACCGCCGTTCGGTCCGAGCTCGGCCGCTACAAGACCGCGCCCGAATATCGGCGGTTCCGGCACAAGGAGCGGCACATGGCGAACGCCTCTTTTGCGCTGGGGATGGTCGCGTCCATCGCGGACAAACTGACTGTGATGAAGGCCGGGCGAGATGACGCGAACCACGGCACTGGGCGTGATCTCGTCGTGCTCAAGGCGGCGGTCGTCGATGCCGAGTTCGAGAAGCTCGACTTGAATCTGCGGACGGTCCGCGGCTCAAGCCGCATGGTGTCGATGACCGCCTATGAAGCCGGCAATGCCGCCGGTGCGTCGTTGGCCATCAACCCCGGAATCCGGGAGGGGGCGAGGCCGCGAACCGCCCGGAAAAAAACCGTCGGTGACCTCGGCAACTAACGAAAAAAGCAGCTTGTGGGCTCGCCTTGTTCGCCATATGTTCTCATGGTGGTGCTGCTGGATCGATTCCTCCAAACGAGCCTTTATGGCTAACCAAATCGTCATTACGGAGAAATCCACCCAGGCAAAAGACGTCCGCGCCGCCGTGGGATCTCGCTACGGAGCATCCTCCCGGCGGAGGGCCATTTGTTCGATCTGCTCGAGCCGGAAGATGTTGTCCCCGAGTGGAAGCGCTGGTCGCCGATCCTTCTGCGGCCCGACGGCCTTTACGGCACTCGCCCGGCAGAGGGCGGCAACAAAGCCGCCAAACTCCGGGCCATCCGCGAGGCACTGCACACCGCCAAGCGTGTTTGGCTGGCCACCGACTGTGACCGCGAGGGGCAGCTCATCGGGCAGGAAATCCTCGAGCATTATAATATCGCGGCCAGGTGATGCGGGTGCTGTTCACCGCGCAGGACCAGCAGACGATCCGTGACGCATTCGGTCGGGCAAAGCCAAATACCGAATATGCCAGGCTTTACGCCGCAGCCGTTGCGCGTCGAGCAAGCCGACCAGATCTACAATCTGTCGCTCACCCGCACCGCGACCGTCATCCTGGGTCAAGGTGCGCGGAGAGTGATCGGTGTCGGTCGTGTGAAGACACCGACCTTAGCAATCGTGTGCAAGCGGGAGTTGGAAATCCGCAACTTCGTGCCAGTTGCATATTTTGAAGTTGTCGCCACCGCGAATGTTGCGGGAGGCCAATTCCAGATGCGGTACGCGCCGGCAGGACCGGATCGTTCGGCGCGAAATTGCTCAGGACGTGGTCAAAGCGGCTGAGGGCTTCGAGGGTGCACTAGTGTCCGCGTCGAGGACAAGCGGCAGGCACCACCGGGAAACTGCACGATTTGCCGCATTGCAGAAACTGTGCGGATCGCGCTTCGGCTGGCCGGCCAGCAAGACGCTCGCGGTGGCGCAGGAAGCTCTATGATGGTCAGGGCAAGAAGATCATCACCTATCCGCGCGCCGAGGTGCGCTACCTGCCGCAGAGCTTGATATCGGACGCACCGAAGATCGTAGCTGGATTGCGGGTGGGGCAGTCGTTTGGCGCAATCCCCGTGCCCGATCCGCTGGTCATCCGCAGGGGCGCAGGCGGACTTTCTATGACAAGGGGCTCGAGGGCGCGAGCCATCACGCGGTCATTCCCAACGTCAACACGATCGATAAATTGCCGGCGGTCTGGCCTCGCCTGTCGTCTGACGAGAAGAAACTGTTCGACGTCATCGCGCGTGCCTATCTGGCGGCTCTGATGCCCGACTTCCGCTACCGGCAGACGACCGCAACGCTCGACGTGCGTGGCTTCGAATTCCGTGCCTCAGGCCGGCAGCCTATCGATCTGGGTTGGCGCGCAGCATTTCCGGAGTGGCAACCCGCCGACGAAAACGGTGACGAGGCGCAGTTGCTGCCCACCATTGCGCGACGGCTGAAACCGCCCAATTACACGATCCAAAGATTGAGGACAAGGCGACCCGCCCCCCGCCGCGATATAATGAAGGAACTCTGATCGAGGCGATGCAGAATGCCTGGCGCTTCGTCGATGATGAGGTGCTTCGCGATCGACTGAAAGAGGCCAAGGGTATCGGCACGCCGGCGACGCGCGCCGAAATCATCGGCGGGTTGAAGAAGCAGAGCTTTCTCGTGCCCCAAGGAAAGCACATCGTGCCGACCGAGGCTGGTCTCTCGCTGTTCGGCGTCCTCAAACAGGCCGATCCAGCACTAGTCGATCCGGGCGTCACGGCGCAACTTGAATGCCTGCTCGACGATGTTGTGGTCGGCAAGCAGGAGATGGTCGTTGCGATCGACGCGGTGTGCGATGTTGCCCAGCGCATCATCGGTAAGCTGAAAGACGGCGCCGCCGCCGGAGGGCTTCCATTGCTTGGGGCTGCCACTGGTAACGGCACCGCAGCCTATCCGCCGACACCCGCGATGAAGCGCTTTGCCGACAGCCTCGTCCGGCAGGGCATCCAAGCTCCGCCCGGTTACAAGACGTCGATCTCGATCTGCCGAAAGTTTTTAAACGAGCACTGCGCCCAAGAAAGGCAAGGGCGAAACCGATGGGACGCCTGAACCCAAGCCGGTCAGTCCAGCTCAGTTGCTGTACGCCCAGAAGATCGCGCAGGGGAAAGGTCTCATCATCCCTGACGAGGCCAAGGCCAGTTCGGCCGCGATGTCTGCGTGGATTGACAGGAACCGGGAAACCAAACGCCGTAGACGCGGTCGCAAGACCGCCTACAAGTCGGCTAGGTCAACTTCGCTTCACTCGGTGGAACCGACAAAGCGATCGCGGAAACGCAAAGCTGTCTCGGACGCTGCTTCGTCGACCTCCGCCCAGCCAAATTCGACCATTGGGACGCCACTGCGGATTCCCTACGGCAACAAGGACGTCGCGATGATGCTTGGCGC
Source organism: uncultured Alphaproteobacteria bacterium (assembly GCA_963749815.1). Taxonomy (GTDB): domain Bacteria; phylum Pseudomonadota; class Alphaproteobacteria; order Rhizobiales; family Xanthobacteraceae; genus VAZQ01. The sequence goes on from CAVVON010000016.1 coordinate 200,301, forward strand.
TCGATATGGCTCGGCAGGATGGTATGCCCCGCCCGGAGTTGATCTTTCGGCGTTCGGCGAGCGCGGATGGCTGTAGCGATCAGTGCGTGTCTACCTCTCCGTCAACTCCGACCTGAATATCGCGTCAATGCAGTGACCGACTGCGTGAGCAGTTCAACGTCTCGACGATAAATCTCTTGGCGCAGGAATGTCATTTCTGCGTCCAATGAAGCTTCATCGATTTCAATATGCCATGACCTGGGACGTCCATCGCTCCCGTCGTTCCAGCGATACTTTCGCTTTTTGAGTTCATCTTTGAGATCGTAAGGAGCGCCTTCCGCCCAGATGCGCACGGTATTCCGACGCGCATGATCCAGGAGCGAACCCAAGGGCTGGCTGTCCAGTCCTGGCGAGCGTTATTGCAAGGACTTCGAGCAGCGCGCGGCAATCATCAACCGCGCGGTGCGCGGCATGAAATAGGCCGGCGCCCATCAGGAGATATCCAAGCCGCGATCCTTCGAAGCCATGGGCGCGCCAGTCGATCTCGGTTGCGGAGCAGCCCCAGTGCTTATGTTCGAACTCGGGCCAATAGCGTTCAGCAAACTTGCGGTCGAAATTTGCATTGTGGGCAATGACGATGTTGGCATCCGACACAAAGCTCGATACAGCGGTAGCGTCGATCCGCTTGCCGGCAACCATGTCATTCGTGATGCCGGTGAGAGCGGTGATTTCGGCAGGGATCGGATTGGCTGGTTCGTTCAATGAGCCGAAGCTATCGATGACATGAGCAACGCGGCCATCTGGGCAGTAGGCGAACTTGACCATGCCCAATTCGATGACCTCATCCGTCTTCGCATCCAGTCCAGTAGTTTCCACGTCCAGGAGGACGCCAACCTTGATCTGTTCGTGGCTTGGAACAGACGTAAATACATTTCGCGGCACTAGGCGGCGCAGAACCCGATAGTCGCCGGATCTCTCCAACGCTTGCGCCATCTGAGAAAGATCGTCGGCCGCATCGTGGGTCATGTCCTCGCCTCTTGGATTGCCCCGAGGCCGCTCGGTGCATCAAGTTTGAAGATTTAGCGTTTCGCCGCAAGACGGGAGGCCGTTATGCGGGATGGCGTACCATGTGAAATCAAAGATCGACTAGATTGGCGAGCCATCATGGCGAAAATGACTACTGCGTTTTTCGCCCGACTGGCCGACGAGTTTGTCGTCCGAGGAGCTCGATTATTTTACTCGTCCGTCTCGTCCTCGATGGGACCCATCTGTCGTAGAGGTCCGCTCGCCAGCGTGATTTTCCGACGACCGTAATGGGAAGTGGGGCTCGGGCCTTGTGGAGCTTCCCGGGATTTCGCGAACAATGTCGCGCCGGCATTCCCTCCCGCTCGGGTGAGTTCGTCTTCGTCACAGCTTGCTGCAATCGCCAGCCCAATGGATGTCAGGTGGGCGCGCCGGTAGCAGTACAATGCGAGCATGGCTCTTGCAGCGGGGGAAATTGTTGCAACGAGTTCTCCGAGCCCATGCGGGCTGGAGCGGTACAATTCGCCCAGGACCTGGTCGGAGACGGGGCAGGGGTCCGGCTCAACTCCGCGGCGATCGGGCGGCATTATGGAAACTCTCGTTAAGGAATGTCTCCACGCGGTTCTCTCGCGCCCGATTCGTCTCGCGAACAGAGACTGATCAATCAGAGCCCATACGAAAAGTACGCACGAGGCGATGCTTGCTCGCTCACTCAGTGGCCGGGCTAAACAGCGTCCTTAGCTGCCTTGACGGGACGCGCTCTGACAATTTTTCGAGCAGGTCTTGCTTTGAATACGGTCGGCTCTTTGGTGAAGGGATTGATCCCTTCCCGCTCTTTAGTCGCGGGCTTCTTGATGACGACGAACTTCGCAAATCCAGGGATCAAGAATGCACCCGACTTCTTCAGTTCCTTGTAGCCAACCTTCGTCAGCGTCTCCATGACGCCCTTTAACGTCCTTTCTTGTCAGCCCATCGTGCTCAGCGGTAATTGCTTCGATTAATTCCGACTTCGTCATCAACTTGGCCATCTGCTTTTCCTGTCTCTGATTCGTTTGGAGCAGACATTATTTGGAAAACCAATCAGAGCGCGTCGGCGGCATCACGATGTGCACAGGTTATTTCATCGTCAAGTCATGTGATCTGTTGAACTCCTTAGGGGTTCCGCCGCCGCCTGTATAATTTCAATTCGTTTCCTCAAGCCATTGGAGATCGACATGGCGAAGAAAGCGAAAAAGGCCAAAAAAGCGAAACGGAAATCGAAAAAGTAGAACATAGGGGCCTCGGCGCAAGCTGGGGCCTTTTTTCAGTGTGCTCTATTGCCAACGCTACCTTACAAGAACTGCGCAATGCCGCGCCTTCTTAGCCAATGAGTTTCCCTTGTGCCAATGTCCCCGAACGGATCTGGCAACTAGGGGGATGAGCTTGTCTTTTGAAGAACTCGATTATCGACCTACACCAATCGGCCCGCTGAGCCTACGTCGGCGTCGAGAATTGTCACTCGGGATCGATGTCTTCGAGATCAAGCTCGGCGACGAGTATTTGATGTCGAGCTTGTTTACGGCATCGGAAATTCCGCTCGCGCGGCTGGGATTGGCTGAACTTTCTGGGGCCGGTCTAGATGTCGTCGTGGGCGGTCTTGGCCTTGGCTATACGGTCCAAGCAGTGTTGGAGCATCAAGCGGTCAAGTCTTTAGTCATTGTCGAGGCACTCGATGCAGTTATCGACTGGCATCGAAAGGGCCTGCTGCCGCTCGGACCCGCGCTGATGACAGATCCACGTAGTAGGTTCGTGCTCGGCGGCTTTTTTGCCTTGGCCGCGTCGAAGAAGGGGTTTGATCCGGACGTGCCTGCTCCACGGTTTGATGCGATTCTGGTCGATATCGATCATTCGCCGGACTTCCTCCTCGATCCACAGAACGCCGCCTTTTATCAGCCCTCGGGGCTGCAGAGACTCGCCGCACACCTTCTTCCCGGCGGTATCTTCGGGCTTTGGTCCAACGAAGTTCCGGACGACACGTTCACGCAACGGCTTGCTGCAATCTTTGCCGAGGCGCGTGCCGAGCAGGTGGCGTTTCACAATCCGCTTCGGAACGGGGAGTTCATTCAGACCATTTATCTTGCGCGAACAGAATCTGCGTCAGAGTTGCATGGGGCCTAGTTGTAAATCGACGTGGGGTCCGGACGCCGATCGGCATAGCTAACTTATTGATTTTCCTATCGCCGGCGGGGGCAATCTTGGACGCTTATTCACAATTTCATCAATTCAGTGCGGAGGCGAGGTCGCGGCCTACTTGCCTTGCGTCGCAATATAGGCTGCGAGATCGTCGGCCTCTTTGCGCGACAAATTCATGTTCGGCATCTTGGGGTGGGGCTCTAGCAAGAACAACGCAAGTTTTCCGGAATTGAAGCCAGGCTTGTCGGCGATGACTGAGAATGGCGGCGCCTGCGTACTGCCGCGCTGCTGGTCGGATGCGACCACATGACAATCCGCGCACCAGCGCTTGGCAAGCGTTCCTCCGTTTGCCGCATCGGCCGCGGCTGCCGCGCTCGATAGCGTGGCCAGAGCTATGAATGAGAGCAGCCCAGTGATCGTTCGACTCATTTGCGGCAACCTCGGATGGGAAGATTTCGGGTCAGCATAGGCGGCGCCCCGCCGCGGGTATCGCCTAACTGGGACTGTCAGTCGCGTTCGCCAACGCCGGGTCTTGGGAGCAAAGCAGACCTGGAGCGCGGTCCAATTTTATTCCGCACTCAACGCGGGCACTGAACACTTCGAACGCTATTTGTCCGCCCGGAATACGTCCGACTGTTCGATCCGTGGGTCTCGTTGACGGCACGGCGTTCGCGATCATCTTCTTTCTTTCAGGCTAAGGATATACGCGGCGATATTTTCTCTTTGGTTGGTCGTCAGAATGAACATTGGCATCCCCGCATGTGGGGTCGTAAGCGCCACCAATACGGCGACGGCTGTCATTCCAGGAGTGGTTGCAATTTCTACGAACGTCGGTGACTGTGAATTTGGCGAACGAACTTGTTCTCTTCGAATCGCGTGACACTCTGAGCAGACCTGTTGCGCCAACACGAGGCCCTCTTGCGGATTCCCAGCATCTTGTGCATGCACGTGATTGGTTGCAACCGATAGCGCCAAAAAGGTCACCAAGCGAGCCACACCTTCCATGCGCAAATCCTCCTAATCAAACTTTGGCACTGTTGCCTGCAACGGCTGCGTCCCTTCTTCCGTGGCAAGCAATTTTTGTATTGTTTGCCGCTTAGTCTCATCGACTGAGGTCTCTAACAAACTTCGATATCTCTTGATGTTCTCGCTACGGGCAAACTCAAATTGATCCATTGGAGCCTCGCCCCGTCACGCAGACACAATCGCGGTCGAGGACCGGTGTCTAGATCAAAGCTAAAACCGCTGCCGATAGTAAGTCTGTATAAAATTGCTCATTTGTTCCAATCAGCGAAATTCAAACTGGGGTACTGCAATCCGAACGTTGGCGAATTTCGGATGCTGACGTGCCGAAGGGTTTGAGTGAGTTGTGCTTACGGTCATTTGGCCGCTGCCGCCATCCGCCCAAGCGGAAGCGTTGAACGCCACCAGTCGATGGCCGTGGAAATGCGTTGTTGCGGCGCGATACTATGAAAACGCCTGCTCAGGTCACCGTTAACGGTGCAGGGAAACGAGGATTGATGCCGGCCGACATTGTTCACGAAGGCGATGGGGCGCTTGCGCGCGTTACTCGCAAGACCACGCCGGCCGCGGCGCTAGCTGCGCTCGGGATCGTCTATGGCGATCTAGGAACCAGCCCGCTTTACACGCTGCAAGCAGTCATCAGCGCGACTGGCGGACACTTTTCCGCGGAGGCGGCGCTTGGCAGTCTCTCGCTGATCTTCTGGGCACTGATCATCACTATTTCCGTCAAATATTGCCTATTTGTCATGCGCGCCGACAATCACGGCGAAGGCGGCATCCTGGCGCTGATGTCGATGACCAACGGAAGTTGGTCCAAAGGTCGGCGCCTCCTGATCGTCATGGGCCTGTTCGGGGCGGCGTTGATCTACGGCGACGGCATCATTACGCCTGCAATCTCGGTACTGAGTGCCCTCGAGGGACTTAATGTCGCAACCGATTTATTCAAGTCACATGTCGTCTTAATGGCCGTCGCAATCCTGATGGGTTTGTTCGCCATCCAAAGCCGCGGTACCGCGCAAATCGCCAAGGCGTTCGGGCCAATAATGCTACTGTGGTTTGCGGTAATCGCCGCACTGGGGTTCACCGGCATTTCCCGCTACCCGTCGGTGATCGCTGCAGTCGATCCGCGTTACGGGATCGCGCTACTGACGGGGCACGGCTGGAGCGGAATCGCTGTGCTTGGCGGGGTCTTTCTGGTGATGACTGGCGGCGAAGCAATGTATGCCGACATGGGCCACATCGGCCGCAATCCGATCCGCACTTCTTGGTACGGGCTAGTGCTGCCGGCGCTGCTCCTTAATTATGCCGGACAGGTCGCGCTTTACCTCGGCGATCCAGCGATGGAAGGAAATCCGTTCTTCCGGCTTGCTCCGTCATGGTCGATCTACCCGCTCGTCGGACTTGCCACCGTTGCCACGATCATTGCCAGCCAGGCGATCATTACGGGATCGTTTTCGCTGACGCGGCAGGCGATGCAGCTCGGCTGGTTCCCAGGCGTGCGGATCCGCCAGACCTCCTCGGAGGAATACGGACAGATTTATGTTCCATTCGTAAACTGGACAATGATGGTGATGACGGTTGTGCTCACTGTCGGCTTTGGCAGTTCGGATCGCCTTGCGGGTGCCTACGGTACTGCGGTTTCGACCACCATGCTGCTGACGACCGCTCTGCTTTGCAACGTCATGCGGGAACGCTGGCGCTGGCCGGTAGTGCCGACGTTGATAGCAGGCGGGCTATTTCTCGCTGTCGATTTCGCGTTCTTCGGGGCCAATCTGTTCAAGATCAAAGAGGGCGGCTGGATCCCACTTGCCTTCGGCACGTTGGTATTCACCCTCATGGTCTCATGGCACTTTGGCTTTGAGGCCATGCGTCGGCGCCATACGGTTTTGACAGAGACGCCGGATGAGTTCTTTCGCCACCTCAACGAAAATCGTGTCCCGCGCGTGCCTGGCACGGGCATCTTTCTGACGCGGCTCTCCACGACGACACCGTTCTTGGTCGTCGAACACGTGGCGCAGATGAGGGCGCTGTATGAGACTGCGATCGCGCTGACGGTGCAATTCGAGGATATTCCGCGAGTCGCGCCTCGCGACCGACTCGAACTGGTGAAGCTCGCTGAGGGATTTTGGCACGTCATCGTGCACTTCGGCTTCGTGCAGATACCCGACATTCCCGCCGCCTTACAGCAAGCGAAAGAGCGCGGGTGTCCGATCGACCTCGAGGACGCAGTCTATTTCGGTGCCCGGGATGTTCTGGTTTGCTCAAAGCGGCGCGGTTGGCTAGTGCGCGCCAGTTTGCGCCTATTCACGCTGATGTTCCGCAATTCGGTACGAGCGGTAGACCTGTTCAACCTTCCTCCGAAAAATTTCGTGGAAGTCGGCCGGCAGATAGAGATTTAGGGTCCGGACTGAGTTGCGGATAGGTCTGCGCGAAGGCGACCGTCACGCTGTTGACACTGGCGACCAACCCCATCACCAACGCGATCATAAATCGCAACATGAAAGCTTCCCGTCCTTGGAACACGGCCATTCGGCTCTTTCGTCCATCATAGCCCATTCACTCGCCTTTCGCAGGTGCGGCGGCGAGGCCAGTTGACACCGCAAATTCGGTTAAGCGGTCCCGTGGATCGTGAGGAGAAGGCCTTAAAATGCACCGGCAACTATTGTCCAAACAAAATGCGCGTTAAGGTGTCCAACCGACCAGGGAGCAATGACATATGAAAGCGCCGATCGCCGCGGTCCTGCTGTCGCTCACCTCGAGCGCGCCTGTTCTCGCGGGTACGTTCGTTTACGTCTCCAACGCCGAGGACGGCGATATCGGGATGTACACGCTGCAAGCGGACGGTTCGCTGCAGCCCGGACAGCGCTTCAAGGCGGCAAAGCTCGTTATGCCGATGGCGGTGAGCCCGGACAAGCGCTTCCTCATCGCTGCCGTGCGCTCCAAGCCGTTCCAGGCGTACAGCTACAGCATCGACAAGAGCTCTGGCGCGCTCAACCTTGTCGGCACCGGAACGCTCGCGGAGAGCTACCCGTACATCGCGCTCGATCGTAGCGGCCGCTTTCTCCTCGGCGCGTCCTATGGCGCCAACCAAGTGGGCGTGAATCCGGTCGGGGCGGACGGCAAGGTCGGCGAGCCGCTCCAGGTCATCCCGACGGCGCGCAATGCGCATTCCATCCGTACCGACAACACGAACCGCTTTGTATTCGTGCCGCACCTTGGCACAGACCAGGTATTCCAATTCCTCTTCGACGAAAAGAGCGGACGGCTCACCGCAAACACACCACCGGTCCTCCAGCTCAAGCAAGGCACCGGGCCGCGTCACCTCATCGTTTCGTCCGACAACCGTTTCGTCTATCTGCTCAACGAGCTGACCGGCATGGTCACCACGCTGTCGCTCGACCCGAACGCCGGGACGCTCAAGGAACTCGACTCCGTGTCTGCGTTGCCTCCGGACACCAAGCTCGTCCCCGGCGCGCCGCGCGGAGCCGTCGGGGCACCCGGCGCGAACCAGGCCCCGCGGAACACCGACAACGACATCTGGGCGTCGGATCTTCATCTCACGCCGAACGGCCGCTTTCTCTACGCCGCAGAGCGCACGTCGAGCACGCTCGCGGCCTTCCGCGTCGATACCGCGAGCGGAAAGCTCACCTATCTCGGAAGCACGCCGACCGAGAAGCAGCCCCGCGGTTTCAATATCGACCCGGCCGGTCGCTTCGTTGTCGTGTCCGGCGAGCAGTCGGATACGATCTCTTCTTACGCGATCGACGCTTCGACCGGCGCGCTGATGCTGATCGGACGTTACCCGACCGGCAAGGGCGCGAACTGGGTCGAAATCGTCGCCTTTGACTAGAACGATCTCGAATTGGACGTCTGCTCTCACGTCCTGGGGAGGAATTTATGGCCAGCGATATCAGCATCCGTCGACGCGCATTTCTTGGCGGCGTTGCAGCGCTCGGCGCAATGCATGGGTTCGGAATTCACGCGCACGCAGCGATCTCGCCGTCGGTCGCCAATCTGCCGGCGCGCGGCAATGTCGTTATCCGCAACGCCTACGTCATGACGATGGAGCCTGGCCAGGCCGATCTGCCGAACGGCGACGTGCACGTTGACAACGGACTGATTGTCGATGTCGGCACCGAACTCGCTGCGCAAGGCGCGCAGGTCATCGACGGACGCGGCTTTATCGTCATGCCCGGCCTAATCGACACTCACTGGCACATGTGGACCTCGCTGCTGCGCAACATGTCGGGGGACGATCGCGCCCACGGCTATTTCCCGATGACTACCGCGCTCGGCAAGGTCTACACGCCGCGCGACATGTATTACGGAACGCTGCTCTCCTCGGCCGAAGCGCTGCACTCGGGCATCACGACGGTGCACAATTGGTGCCACAACATCATGAGCCACGAGCACGCAGTCGAGGACCTGCGGGCGATGCAGGAGACTGGGCTGCGCGGCCGCTTTTCGTATGGTCCGGCGCGCACGACGCCGCTCACCCAGCCGTTCAGCGTTGCCGACCTCACGCGCATGCATGGCGACTGGGCCAGCCTGTCGAACGAAGGCCTGCTGACGCTCGGCATCGCCTGGCGCGGCGTACAGGCCGCGCTGCCGAACGCCGAAGGGAAGATGGAGATTCGGCCGCTGTCGCCGGACATGTATCGCGTCGAATACGAGGCCGCGCGCAAGCTCGGCCTGCCGGTCTCGGTCCATCTCAACTCCACCAAATTCGACAAGGATCACATTCTTGCGCTGCACAAGCTCGGCTACGTCTTCGACGGCCTGCAGGTCATCCACGCCATCAATACTTCGTCGGAAGAAATGGACATCCTCGCCGCGGCCGGCGCCTCGGTCAGCATCTCACCGGCGTCCGAGATGCGCATCGGTTTTGGCTTGCCGAAGGTCGCCGAGTATCTCGACCATAAGGTCAATCTCGCGCTGTCGGTCGACACTACACCGCTCACAGGCAACGCCGACATGTTCGGGATCATGAAGCTGGTGCAGAATCTCGAGAACGGCCGCAGCGAAAGCGAATTCAAGCTGCCCGCGCGCAAGGTGATCGAGCTCGCGACGATCGAAGGCGCCAAGGCACTGGGTCTTGCCGACCGCACTGGGTCGCTCAGGAAAGGCAAGCGCGCCGATATCATCATGGTGGGCACCCGCGACATCAATATCGGACCGTTCACCGAACCGGCCTATATGCTCGTCGATTCCGCGCAGGCATCGAATGTCGACACCGTCATGGTCGACGGCCGCATCCTCAAGCGCAACGGCAAGTTGACCGCAATCGATACCGGCAAGCTAATGGAAGAAGCGTCCGCGGCGGCGTTGCGGATGATCTCGCCCCAGCGGTCATATTCCTGGCGCGCGAAATCACGCAGCGCATCGGGCGTGCCGCCTATAGGATCTACACCCACTTCGGCAAAGGCACGCAGCACGCCTTTGTCCTGAACTGCAGCGTTGAGTGCGGCATTGAGGAGAGTCACTTCCTCTATGGGCGTGTTCTTGGCTGCGATGAATGCGTACCAATTCTCGACCTCGTAGCCGGGCAGTCCGGCTTCGGCCGCGGTCGGCACGTCGGGCATCACCGGCGAGCGCTTCGTGCCGGCGAGCATCAGGGGACGCAAGCGGTCTGACTTGGCCTGACCGATGAAGTTGGACACGTCGCCGATCACCGCATTCACCTGGCCGGCCATGACATCGACCAGCGCCGGCGCGGCGCCGCGATAGGGAATGTGCACCACGTCGATGCTGGCCTTGGTCTTGAGCAGCTCGATAGCGAGATGGGCGATGCTGCCGGTGCCGGTCGAGGCGATAGTGATCTTTCCAGGGATTCTTGCGTGCGTAATCGAGAAATTCGGGGAAGCTCCGCACAGGTAGCTGCGTTGAGGTCACGAGGAGTTCGGATGCTTTGCCGATGAGGCCGATATAGGCGATGTCGCGCGTCGGATCGAACGGCATCGCCATCATATGCGGTGCCATGGCCATGGCGCCGACGGTCGCGAATCCGATCGTGCGCCCGTCGGGTTTGGAGGTTGCGACCATGTTGAGGCCGGTAACGCCGCCCGCGCCGGCGCGGTTTTCGACGATCACCTTGCGCTGCAGCCGTTCCGACAGCACCGGCGCGATCGTGCGCGTAGTAATGTCCGCAGGACCGCCAGCCGCAAAGGGAACGACGACGGTTTCAATCAACCCGGTGCCGGTCTGCGCCCGCGCCGGCCTGAGCGCGGCGGGTGCCAGCGCAGCGAACCCGCCGATGACAGCGCGTCGTGTCAACATTGCTTCCTCCTTATTTGTCCCCTTGTGCCGCCGATCAGCGCGACGGGACGACAACGACCCGGCCGGCGGTGCGGCCCTCCTCGACCAGCGCATGCGCCCTGGCGATTTCGGCGAGCGGCATCACCTCGGCGATTGCCGGTCTCACAACATTCATGGCAGCGAGCTCGATGACATCCTCGAGCTGCGAGCGGCTGACGCTCCCAACGCCGAGCAGTTGCGCGCGCTTGAAGAAGATGCGTGCCGGATTGATCGAGATGTCCTCCCCGAACAGCTGACCGACAAAAGCGTATCGTCCGTGCGGCGCCAAGCTGTCGAAGGCGGCATGGAAGCGGCGGCTGCCGACATTGTCGACGATCACGTCTACGCCTTCGCCGCCGGTAAGCCGCTTTGCCTCGGACGAGAAGTCGGCGCCATCTGGCGATACGATGACCTCGTGGGCACCCGATTGGAGGAGGAAGTCGCGCTTGCGCTCGCTGCGCGTCACGCCAATCACCCGCGCACCGGCATGACGCGCTATTTCGGTTGCCGGCCGGCCGACGCCACCGGTGGCACCCGTGATCAGCACGGTCTCGCCGATCTGCACTTTGGCAACATCGCGCACCGCATTGAGCGCGACGCCTGCCCCAGGGCCGAGCCCGCTTGCGGTTTCGTAGGAAAGCGAGTTGGGAATGCGCACGAAGGCATCTTCCGGCAGGGCAGTGAACTCGGCATAGCCGCCGCGGACAGGCCGCCTCTGGCGGCACGTCGTCTCTCGACCATTGCGGCAATAGCGGCACTCGCCACAGCTGGAAAACGCCTTGCTGCAGACGCGGTCGCCGACCATGAGCCGATGCGCCCCGGTGCCGAGCGCCACCACATCGCCGGCAATTTCGAGCCCGATGATCAGCGGGAAGATGACGTCGCGCCGGTAGGTGCCGTTGCGCTCAACGACGTCGCGGTAAGAGACCCCGCAGGCGCGCACGCGCACGAGAACTTCGCCCGCTTGCGGCTGCGGCGCGGGAACGTCTTCGATCGAGAAGACATCGGGCGGACCTGGCCGATGCAGAACGGCCGCGAGCATCAAGGCACTCCTACCATTAGCGCCACCAGCCTTCTGTTCCACCGCTCGTCAACGAGGTCTTGAAACGTGATCCAGTCAGCGCGCTCGATGGGCGGGAGCGTAGCATTAAGCCCTTGCACATCTCCAATTTCAGATTCGTGGAAGCCCAACAGCTCCGCGACAAGTTTCTTGTCTGTCCGCACGCTCTCTCCCTCCGTTCTTAAATACCGCACAGCATGTTCCATTTGACGGCGCTGCGCCATTGCAATGCAGCATGTGAGCAACCATATATCCAGTTCCACCCCCTCACGACCCCTTCAACGTTTTCAGGAGCGTATCATGAACGAAAATTTCGCGACGAAAACAAAAACGGCAAAGCCATATCCCTCTTCCGCTATGGCCGAAGACGCATTCGAAAAAACGAAAACGGCCGCCGAACAAGGCAGAAAAGTTCTGCAAGAGGCGTTTGCGAACGCAGGTAAAGGGGCTGCGGACTTTAATCTCAAGCTCATCGATATCGTTCACGCTAACACCGAGGCGGCGTTCGATTTTGCCCGTCAAGTGGTTGCGGTGAAATCTCCCGCGGAATTTCTCGAACTATCGGCTGGTCATGCGCGCAAGCAATTCGAGGCCTTCACGGAGCAAACGAAGGAACTCACGACGTTGGCGCAAAAGATGGCTACCGATGCGGGCGCTTCCGTCCAGCACGGCGCATCAAAGGTGTTCAATACCGCTGCCTAATTGCGCCCCTTGCATCGCCGATGCCTTCGCTCATGCCTCCCCTTCGGGAGGCATTTTTTTTCACAAATTCCTTCGCCATCCACACGCGTCGAGGCCGCACGACCAGACACTCGCTTTTCTGTCTCCCCGCTCTTTCGACCACCGCCACACCTTGATTTACCGTGGTAAGTTACGATCTGTCACGAGCCCGCGTGGAGAGCCGATCATCCTGATGACCTTTCACTTTCCCTTCGAGAACACCTATGCCCGGCTACCCGACCGGTTCTATGCTCGAGTCGCCCCGACACCGGTGCGAGCGCCGCGGTTAATTCGTGTTAATACTGAGCTCGCACTCAATCTTGGCCTGGATCCGGACTGGCTTGCCGGGCCCGAAGGGCTCGAAGTGCTCGCGGGGCGGAATGTGCCCAAGGCCGCAGAGCCAATCGCGATGGCTTACGCCGGGCACCAGTTCGGTCACTTCGTGCCTCAATTGGGGGACGGTCGCGCCATCCTCCTGGGTGAGGTGGTCGATCGACAGGGCGTACGTCGTGATCTTCAATTGAAGGGCTCTGGCCGCACACCCTTTTCACGCGGCGGCGATGGTCGTGCTGCGCTCGGGCCGGTGTTGAGGGAATACGTCGTGAGCGAGGCGATGGCGGCGTTGGGCATCCCAACCACGCGTTCGCTCGCCGCCGTGATGACCGGAGAGACAGTGGCGCGCGACGCTCTCCTGCCCGGCGCTCTCCTCACACGGGTGGCGACAAGCCACATTCGGGTCGGCACGTTCCAGTTCTTCGCCGCCCGCCGTGACCTGGAGGGTCTTCGCCTGCTTGCCGAGCATGTGATCTCTCGGCATTACCCTGAGGCGGCGCATAGCGACCGTCCGTATGTCTCGCTGCTGGACCTTGTCACGTTGCGACAGGCGGAGCTCATTGCTCGCTGGCAGCTCGTTGGTTTCATTCATGGCGTGATGAACACGGACAATACCTCGATTGCGGGAGAAACGATCGATTACGGCCCATGCGCCTTCATGGATGAATACCATCCGGGGAAGGTCTTTAGCTCGATCGATCAACAGGGGCGGTACGCCTACGCGAATCAGCCGCAGATCGCGATGTGGAATCTGGCACGGTTCGCAGAGACTTTGCTGCCGCTCATTGATGAGGACCAGCAACAGGCAATCAAGCAGGCGGAGAACGTGCTGGAACGCTTTTCAGCCCACTTCCAGGCCGCATATTCAGTGGGCATGCGGAAAAAGCTGGGACTCGACACTGAGGCAGATGGCGATCTGGAGCTTGCTAGCGAATTCCTCCGCCTGCTTGCGACCAATCAAGTTGACTTCACCCTGGCGTTCCGCCGGCTGAGTGATGTTGCGAGCAATCTTGCCGCGGACGCTTCTCTTCGAAGCCTGTTTGGTGATGAGCAAGAGTTTGGGGTATGGGTTGAGCAGTGGCGCACACGGATAATGCGAGAGCCCGATGATGCGGATGATCGTTGCGCCCGGATGCGCTTAGTCAATCCGGCCTTCATACCGCGCAATCATCGCATCGAGGCGATGATCGAGGCGGCGGTTGAGCGTGAAGATTTAGCGCCTTTCGAGGAGCTTCTGCTGGTCCTCGCAAAGCCGTTCGAGGACCAAGCTTCGTTTCGCGCATTACATGGACCCGCCTCAGTCGCACGAGCGGGTGTGCCAGACATTCTGCGGAACTTGATCGGTCTTCTTCCAAGCTGAGCGCCGCCAGCGATCCTTAAGGGTCGAGTAAGCGTTGGCGCTTCGGCATCGGGCCAATATAGAAACGTCAGCCGCGCCCCGCTGCCTTGATCGCGGCGAGGTCGATCTTCTTCATGCTCATCATCGCCTCGAATGCGCGCTTGGCTTGCCGCACACCTTCTTCCGGCGGTGTCTTCGGGCTTTGGTCTAACGAAGGTCCGGACGACACGTTCACGCAACGGCTTGCTCCAGTCTTTGCCGAGGCGCGTGCCGAGCGGGTAGCGTTTCACAATCCGCTTCAGGACCGGGAATTCATACAGACCATCTATCTTAGCTGCGCTGGAGTTGTATGCTCCGCGAAAGATCATGCAGTCTACGGATAAAATTCAATCAAGATAAGTGCGTAGCGTGCGTGATCGGCTCGGGTGCTTGAGTTTGCGCAGTGCATTGGCCTCGATCTGGTGGATGAGCTCTCGGGTAGGCTGACCGAAAGGAAGAAGGGCGAATGGCTTGACGGAAATTAAAGAAAACCGCGTGCTTGTTCCTTCCGAGAGGCGCAAGGCTGTCGTTGTTACCGTGCTCGGCTTGCTACAAATCCTTTCGTGGGGGTCAACGTTCTATCTGATCGCCGTGCTGGCAGGCCCGATCGTGCTCGATACCGGCTGGCCTTACGACCACGTTGTCGGCGGGCTCTCTATTGGTCTTCTCGTGGCTGGCATCGTGTCGCCGCGCACTGGACGCGCGATCGGCGTTTACGGGGGCCGTCCGATACTCGCGCTCAGCGCGGTGTTGCTTTCATTAGGTCTCGCACTCATCGGCACTTCACAAACCTTCGTCTGGTATCTCGCGGGTTGGACAGTGATAGGCGTTGGTATGGGAACCGGTCTCTACGACGCCGCTTTTTCTGCCCTCGGAAGCATTTTCGGAAAGGAGGCCCGCAGCGCCATCACGGCCGTCACGCTTTTTGGCGGATTTGCAAGCACGGTGTGTTGGCCGTTCAGCGCCTATCTCGTCGAGCATTTCGGATGGCGCAGCGCATGTTTTGTCTATTCCGCCATTTACCTCGGGCTGGCACTTCCGCTGTATCTATTGGCGCTGCCGCGAAGCACATCGGCGGTTATCACCCAGGAACCGAAGTCTCAGATCAGAGCGCCGACGCTGGAAAAAGGAGAAGGGGTGCTATTTGCAGTACTCGCCACCGTGCTGACAATTAGTGCTGCGATTCTGTCCTTGGTCGGCGCACATATTGTCACTCTTCTGCAGGCACGCGGACTGGAGTTGTCGGCTGCAGTGGGTCTTGGAATGCTGATCGGTCCTTCAGCGGTGGGCGCCCGATTGGTGGAGATGTTTGCGGGCAATCGCTACCATCCGATCTGGACGATGATCGCTTCCGCTTCGCTCGTGGCGGTCGGGAGTTGCATGTTTCTTGCCGGGCCGTCCGTCTTCACGTTAGCGATAATTGTCTATGCCAGCGGAAATGGAATCGGATCGATTGCCAAGGGAACGTTGCCTCTCGCCTTGTTCGGGGCGGCCCGCTATCCCAAATTGATGGGGCACCTCGCCCTGCCGATCATGTTCGCCATGGCGCTGGCGCCGTTTGCCGGAGCCGCAGTTTTTCAATACGGAGGCGCCGACTGGACCTTCAGAATGCTCGTTGTCATGGCGACCACCAACCTCGTTCTCATTGCAATCCTTTGGACGTGTAGCAGGGATATGCGCGCCCAGTGTTAGGCGTATTCGCCGGCCCCGCATTGCCCACTCGGGGATCGGGACTAGATGACATAGCGTTCGCTTGCTGTTAGCGTGAATACAACGAAAAAATCAGTCGTAACCCGCCGACGTTCCGTTAAAGATCAATCATGCGAGCCATCATCATCGCCGCCGGGCGCGGTCGCCGTCTCATGCCGACCACCGCAGATTCGCCGAAATGCTTTGCCGAGGTGCAGGGCAAACGTATTCTGGACTGGGTGCTGAAAGCGCTGACGACAAACGGTATCAGCGACATCTGCTTCATTGGTGGATACCAGATCGAGAAAGTAAGCGGCTGATTATCCGAAATTCACCTTTCGTCACAACACTGACTGGGAGAACAACAACATTCTCGCCTCGCTCATGTATGCCGAGGACCTCATGAATGTGCCGTTCCTGTGCACATATTCGGACTGCCTTTTCACCGCCGACGTGATCAGAAGAGTGATGACGGATCCGGCCGATATTGCATTGTCCGTGGACACGGATTGGCTCAAACGCTACAAGCACCGCAGTAACCATCCGCCGGACGACGCTGAAAAGGCGACCGTCGACAAACGGCCAGGTCACACGCGTGCATCGCGGCATCGATCCCGCCGCCGCGCATGGCGAATTCACTGGTATCGCGAAATTCTCGCTCGAGGGCGCGTCTGCCTTGAAGCAGCACTATCACCGCTGCAAAACTCTCTACGCCGGAAAGCCGTTTCGCGAAGCGGCCGTGTTCGAGAAGGCCTATCTCATCCACCTGTTGCAGGACATGATTGAGGCAGGCGTGAAAATGTCTCATGCCGACACGCCCGGGAACTACATCGAGATAGACACGCAGCAGGATTTCGAACTGGCGCAAAAGTCCTGGCGCGGATGAACAATGGCGAAGTTGCTTTTCCCAGCGTCCGTCGTCGGCTCGATGCCGCGCTCGACGTTTGTGCAGGACCTGATCAACGACAAGCCGCCGCTATCGCCCGAACGATACGAATCGGAAATGGACGCCGCAATCCGGTACATCGTCGCGGTGCAGGAGCACGCCGGCCTTGACGTAATCACCGACGGCGAGTGGCGCCGCAAATCCTATATCGGCGTCATCGCCGAACTCGCGCACGGTTTTGAGCTGGGCTACAATCTGCAGGACGGCCGTCCCTGGACGGTTGTGGTGGACAAGGTCTCGCCGAAGCATCCGGGCTTCATCGCGAAGGAGATTGCGTTTCTCAAGCGCATCACCGCACGGCAGATCAAAGCCACATTGCCGGCCCCGGCGCTGCTGGGCGAGCGCATGTGGCATCCTGAAAAATCCGCGAAGGCCTATCCCAAACGCGACGACTTCGTGCGCGACTGCGTCCCGATCCTGCGGCGCGAACTTGAACTGATCCGCGAGGCCGGCGCAGACATCATTCAGATCGACGATCCGCATCTTTGCCTATTTGTCGATCCGGCAGTGCGCGCGCACTATCCCAATCCTGAAATGGCGGCTGATTTCTCGGTCGACACTGTCAATGCCATCGTGGACGGCGGCAAGGGTGCCAAGCTCGCGGTGCACTTGTGCCGCAGGGCAGGTGCTCGCGTGCGTGGCGAGGCGCAATTCCAGGGCGGCTATGAGCCAATCATCAATCAATTGAACCGCCTGAAGGTCCACCATCTCACGATGGAGTTCACCACGCCCGGCTCAGGCGACATGGCGGTCTTCGGAAAACTGCGGGAAGATTTTGAGATCGGATTGGGCTGCGTCAGCGTGACACCGGGTCAGATCGATTCCGCCGAGACTATCGCGGCGCGAGTGCGACAGGCTGCCGAATTTCTTGCCCCGGAGCGGATCGTGCTCAATCCGGATTGCGGATTTGCCCCAGGTTCGGGCGCTGCCGTGAGCATCGACGAAGCCTATCGCAAGCTCTGCAACGAGGTAGCTGCGGCAGAGCTCCTGCGCGCGGAATTCGCCTGACGTCACGTCTGCTTGGCGTCGTCGATAGGCTCGCGGCGTCGTGGTCGCCGATCAGCCGCTCTCGCAGCAGTCTCGACAGATAGTCGATGGCATAGACCGTCAGAACCACGAGAATAATGATCAGACAGGCTTCCTGCAGTTCATAGGCGCGTAAGCGGTCCGCAAGCAGGAAGCCGATGCCGCCCGCGCCGACGATGCCGAGGATCGATGCAGACCTGCACGTTGTGCTCGAACATATAGAGCGTGTTCGACAGCATCATCGGCAGGACCTGCGGGAGAACGCCAAATCCAATTCGGTGCAACCAATTGCCGCCTGCAGCGGTCACGCCGTCGACCTGCTTGCGGTCGAGATTTTCGATCGCCTCGGAATACAGCTTGATGAAGGTACCAGTTTCGACGATCGCGATCGCCATGATGCCCGGCAAGCGGCCCCAGGCCTATCGCGCGAACAAAAATGAGCGCCCAAATCAGATAGTCAAACGAGCGAAGCAGATCTGCAAACCGCCGGGTCCCGAACTGCAATGGGCGGGACCGCGTGATGTTCTTGGAGGCGAGAAAGCTTAGCGGAAACGCAAACAGCGCTCCCAGCAGTGTGCCCAGGAACGCCATGGCGATGGTTTCGCCGATGACCTTGATGAACAGAGGGCAGGTTTTCGTATCCCATCGGCGGGAACAGTTGCGACACCACGAGCTGCCCGAATTTCGGACATTCCGTGCAGGAAAGTCGCCGGAGAAAAAGCCGAAGCGGTACATGCAGTAGAGGGTCAGCGCCGCTCCGCCGCCCCAACCCAGCCAGAGTTTGGTGCGTTGACCGACTGGGTTGCAGCGAAAACCAGCGGAAAACGCTTGCGCTCTGCAGCGACATCGGCGTCGGTTAGATCGGCCAGTCGAACGCTCATCCCCTGTAGCCTCAATGTGAGAAGCTGGCTTTGCCGATAGCGCTGTGGCGAAACTTCTCGCTCAGCATGTCGATGACCATGATGGTCGCCACCACGATCAGCAGAATGGCACCTGCATCCGAGAAGTAGAGCAGTTGGATAGAGGTAAAGAGGTCGTGGCCGATCCCGCCGGCGCCGACGAAGCCGACGATCGTTGCACTGCGGACATTCAATTCGATTCGCCAGAATGAGTAAGACATATAATTTGGCATGACCTGGGGAATGACGCCGAAGCGGACTTCATGGAACCAGTTGCCGCCGGCCGAGCGAATGCCGTCGAGCGGGCAGCGTACTGATGTTCTCGTTCACTTCGGCAAACAGCTTTCCCTGAGCGCCGATGGTATGCACCGTGATAGCCAGAATGCCAGCCATTGGGCCGATGCCGAACGCCATAACGAACAGCAGCGCCCACACGATATCCGGGAACGGTGCGTGCGATTTCAAGCGATCGTCGGATCACCCAATATGTCAAATAATTTGGAGCGAGATTTCGCGCGGCCAAGAAACTGAGCGCGCCGCCAATGATCGTTCCCAGCACGGTCGCCAGATACGCCATCAGCAATGTGTTGAGTAGGCTGTTGAGCCATTTGCCGATGCCCCAATACCATTCGCCGATGTCCGCGGCAAAAGTCGACATATGGATCGGCGGCACCATCTTCACCAGGAACTCCGTGGTCCTCGGAAGCCCCCTGATCAGCGTAAATACATCGAACTTCGCGGTAATGCCGGCTGCGACCACGCAGACAATGAAGCCTCCCCAGAACAGAGTGTTGTAGATCGCCTTCTGACGGCGGAACGCGGCATATTGTTCCTCGAAACGCGCAGCGGAATCACGCCGCATCGCATCTCCAACAGACGTGGGCTCACGAATGGCCATAGCGATCATTCTAACTGAAGCAGCAGGCAAGAGACGCAAGTCTCATGTCTGCCGTTTGGCATCTGTCACCGCTTCCTGCGCGCTGCGCGCTCGTCGTCGGCGGCCTGGCACATCAGACCGTAGTCCTCGTGATAGACGCGGACCATGCCGTTGGTCTTGCCCTGCGCGACGGATTCCGCGAGCTTCATATCGTGGTCTTTCAAGCGCACGAACAACTTCTCAAGATCGGCGCGCATCTCAAGCGGCAAGGTCCTGGCGGATGACCACCGGTGGTGAAGGCAGAGGCGGCGACGTCCAAATCACACGGATCTCCTCCCGCTTGAGCAGCCCTTTGTTCATCATGGCGCGAAGATTGCCGATGTTGTCGTCCTTCGATGTCCATGTAAACGCCGCGTCATAAGTCCCCTTGAGGACGCCGAGCACGGCCTGGGGATGGCCGCCCGCGAGCGGACTTTTGAAATACTCATCGACCGGCTTTCCCATCGCTCGGAACGCAGCCGTCGGAATCAAGTAGCCAGATCCGGACAGCGGATCCGTGCGCGCGACCACCTTGCCCTTGAGATCCTCGATCGTCTTGTATGGGCTGTCGGCTTTCACGACGATCACGGAGGTGTAACCCATCGAGCCATCAGGCTCCTGCGCAGCGACCAGCGGTTCGACTCCGCCCTTGCTGTCCATATGGGTCTGGCAGTAGCTGAAACCGCTAAGCCAGGACAAATGAATCTGTTTGGCGATCAAGGCATTCATCACACCCGAATAGTCGGTCGCGGTGTAGAGCTCCCATTTCGCGCCGGTTTCCTTTTCGGCGTGCTTGATGAACTCATCCATGGATTTGGTTGTTTGTGATTGAGTCTCGACCGGAATGACCCCGTATTTGACGACGGGAAATTTTGCCTGCCACCCGCCAATGAATTGGTCGGCTGAGACGGTGCCGGCTGAAAGTACGAACGTCGTCATCGCAATGGCGCTCAATAGGATACGCGGATGCTTGGTGATCATTGTCGCCTCCTCCGTTTCGACTGTTCTTTGGTCCTCGGATCGTTTCACTTCATTCTCTCGATTCGGATATCGGCTGCATCACCGATCGGTGCCTGTCCGTATCTCCTGCTTCTGACGTTCAGTCGGTGCCGATGTCGCAGTGAACGCCAACTCAACTTCCTCATCGCCGGCATCGCCGCTTCCATAAATCTCGCGGGCGAGTGTGTCCGACAGCTGGGACGGCAGACCATCAAACACGATCGAACCTTTCCGCATGGCGATGATTCGATCGCAGTAATCCTTTGCAGTCTGCAAAAGATGCAGATTGGCAATGACAGTGATGCCGTCCTCCTTGTTGATGCGTCGCAATGCGTCCATCACAATGGTTGCATTCCGCAGATCGAGCGATGCGATCGGTTCGTCGGCGAGAAGTATTTTTGGCTCTTGCACTAATGCGCGCGCGATTGCGACTCGCTGCTGCTGGCCACCGGATAGTTCATCCGCCCTGTGAAGCGCGTGTGACACCATATCCAGACGCTGCAGCGCTCGAATGGTCAACGCGCGGTCCTTCGCCGGGAACATCATGAGAAGCGCCCGAAGCGTCGAGTGATAGCTGATGCGACCCATGAGTACGTTGGTCATCACCTGAAGGCGCGGCACCAGATTGAACTGCTGAAAGACCATAGCGCATTGCGTGCGCCATTGGCGCACACGCCGCCCTCTCAAGGTGCAAACGTCGACCTCTTGATCGAATACGTCATCGCAGATAATTCGCCCTGACGTTGCGTCCGTCAGGCGGTTGATCATGCGTAGCAACGTCGATTTGCCCGCGCCCGAGCGGCCGATGATTCCAACCATCTGGCCGCTCGGCACCTCGAACGACACGTTATTAACAGCCACAAGGTCGTCGAAAGCCTTCGTCAGACCTTCAATCTTCAGCATCAGCCCCCCTTGATCTCTTGCACACACAGCGTTGGCAAAGTCCCCGGGCAACGCGAGAGCGCACCATCGATGACCGTACTGTCCTCTGTGACATCCGAATGATTTATCGCTTTCGATTGTCGCAGCGGCTTGCTTACCCCCATATTTCAGGAGTCACGAAATTGAGCGTCGGGTCGGCGTGACCAGACAACGGCAGAGCTCGGCCCATCCTCATGCGCCCAGCATCGATCTATCGGCAATGTGAGAACCGTCTCCGGCAAGTCTGCCCACATGCTCGGCGAACAGTCCACAGGCCGTCAATAGGCATGCCCACCAGTCATCAAGGTGCCGGCAACCCGGAAATTAGACCGGTTTTGGCTAGAAACGACTGGCTGGCCGACTTTCGACAAAGATTTCCATCGTCTCATGGGTGGGAAGCAGGTGCGGGCGGTGCTTCGGTCGAAATGCGGCGGTTCCCCATAGGGCCGCCGCCCTACAGCGTCAGTGAGTGCGCCGCCAGTATTCTCGTGTGATTTCAGTTCGGGAGTTGGATCCCAGGTGGTTGAGGGTCGAAATTCTCTCTCTCGGCTCAGTTGTCTCTAAACCTCCGCACTTCGCGGATTTAGTGCGGTTCTCGTAAGTGACTGAGTTTGAGCCGCTTTTGGTGACGCCGACCTCCGCACTTTGCAGAGATATCGCGGGGTAGCGGGAGCGACTGGGACACAACTTGGGGATTGAATGGCGCTGCGGTTTCTCAGTCGCTCAAGGATGGAGCGAGGCTCGCGTCCGCACGGCTATTCTGATTCCTCAGGTTGCTTCTTCAGGATCCAGCAGTTTGCCGGTGCGCACGCGCTGTTATTGATCGCGCATCAGTGGATGTTTTGGGGAACGCTGCCCGACCAGGCCAATGCCCGCTTGAAGTGGCACTCCAGCTATCGTTTCCTAGCTCAATTGCCAAGATATGCGGGAGGCGTGGAATGAAATTTTCCCATTTTACCCATGTCTGGGGCAAACCAGGGATGACGGCGCATCAGCGCTACGAACAGCTGTGGCGTGAGCTTCAATTGTGCGATGAGCTTGATTTCGATTACGGCTTTTGCGTCGAACACCATTTCCGTCCGGACGAGAGCTGGATCTCGTCGCCAAGTCTGTATGCTGTTGGAGCGGGCGCCCGCACGCGCCGCATGCGCATCGGGCCGATGGGCTACATCGTCCCGCTCTATCATCCCTTGCGTTTGGCTGAGGAAATCGCGGTCGTCGATCAGATGCTCGGCGGACGCATGGAACTCGGGTTGGTGCCGGGTATCAACGTGGACTATTTCCGTCCGTTCGGACTCGACTACAATCTCCGCAAATCTCCGACGCTCGAATTTGTCGATTACCTTCGGGCTGCCTATGGAGAAAAACAACCGTTTTCCTTTCATGGCGACGTCCACCACACGGATAACGCGCTGCTTGCCGTCCAGCCGCTGCAGCGTCCGCATCCTCCACTATGGATGATGAGCCGCGATCCGCAGACCCTTGAGTTTTGCGCACGCAACGCGATCAATCCCGGATACTTCTTAGTTTACCCTCGCTCCGACGCGGCGCCGCGCTACCGCAAATTCCTTGCGGATTGGAACAAGGCCGGCTGGCCCGAGAAGCCAAAGATTGCCTATTGCACGATCGTGCATGTGGACGAAACCGATGAGAAGGCGATCTCGGTCGCCCTGTACCGCGCAAGCCGAGCCTATGAAGGCTTCCTACCGCAGGCGCGGCCCGGAGAAACATTCGAGCAGAGGGTGCGCGAGCACGCCAAGAAATTCATCGGACGTGGTGAGCCCGGGGCGTCCGAGATCATGGCCAATCTGTTCGATCCAGACTATCTGATGAACCATGAACTGGTGTTTATCGGCTCGCCGGATACGGTTGCAAAGAAAATCCACGCGGCGGCGCAAGCCGGCCTGTTCAATGTTTTCATGGGAGAGTTCAACTTCTCCGATCTGCCCGAAGCCGATCTAATGCGGTCCATTCGCCTATTCGGCGAGAAGGTTATTCCGGCGTTGCGCGGCTACGAGCCGTTCTGACGCCTGGCACGCTCTATTGTGCATCTCGCAATTCCGGGCGCGCGGCGAGACGCGCCGTGTTGAGGCGATGAATCGTGAAGCAAATGCCCGCGCCGACCGCGAAGGGAAGCGCCGACCACATATAGAGTTTGTCGACCGGCAGCCCTACGAATATTGCACCGACCAGCGGACCGACAATTGATCCGATCCGCCCGATGCCCAACTCCCAGCCCGAGCCGTTGGCGCGCAGCGAGGTCGGATAGATCAATGCCCCGATGACGTTGATGCCGGATTGAATGCCGAGCACTAAGAAGCCGGCAGAAAATGTTGCGGTCAACAACGCGGTCTGCGACGTCAACCCGGCAAATCCGATCGAACCGACCACCGGTACCGCAATCGCGAACATGATTGTTACGGCAAGAAAGCGATGCTTCTGCAGCCACCAGCAAAGCGCTAGCGATCCAACGGTACCGCCCACTTGTAACATCGCGCCGGCTAGCGCTGCTGTTGCGGGCGGAAGCTTTGCCGCCGTCATCAGCGTCGGCGTCCAGCTGATGAGGAAGAAGTAGCCCATTAGATTCAAAGCGAAGAGCAGCCACAGCAGCGGCGTGATCAGCGCAAGGCCATCTCGGAAAAGATACACTGGATTGAAACCGGGATATTGCTTTTCGTCCTCGATGACGAATTTGGCATTTTCCGGCACCTCGTAGCCGGGGCGGATCGTCGCGACCAGTTTTTGCATCTTGGCTCGCTGGTTTTCATGCAGCGCCATGTACTTGATCGATTCCGGCAGGCCGATCATGGCGGCGATCGCAATGATGATCGGTACAATGCCGCCGATCAGGAACAAGATTTGCCAGCCGTATTGCGGCACGAAAACAGCCGCCACAAATCCGGGTATGGCACCGCCGAGCGGCACGCAGCCGACAGCGATGATGGCAAGCGTTGCTCGTAGCTTGCGTGGCGCGGACTCGGCGTTGACGGCGACGACATTTGGAATGACGCCGCCGATGCCAATACCGGCGATCAGCCGTAGCCAGAACATTTGATCAAGGTTAGTTGCGTAGGCCGCGGCCAAGGTGAATATGCCGAACAGCAAGTTAGATCCCACCAGCGCCGCCTTGCGGCCGTAGCGGTCGCCCACCCATCCAAACAGCGCGGAGCCGAAAAGAATTCCAATGAGGCTTGCGCTGAACACCGGGCCGAGTGCGTTTGGCGCAATGCCCCAGGAACGCACTAGGTGAGGCGCAGCGAAGGCGATCGCAGCGATATCATAGCCGTCGATCAGGACGATGAAAAATGACCAGACCAATAGCTTGATTTGAAAAGAGCTCAGTCCGCGTTCGTCAAGCAAACGCGAGACCTGAATCAGGGTTTGGTCAGTCATCGTTCACCCCCCGTGTCCACTTCGTTTCGAAGGCACCGCAGCACCGACGAGAATTGGCGAATTTAATTGCTTCGACCTCTATGTCTTCGTACCGGCAGATTAGGTGCAGCAACATTCCGCGAGCAACATGGCGGCTGGAGCCCGCCTGTGCAGATATTCGATATAGAGCGCGACATAATCAACTAAATCGGCGCACCTGCATAGACGAGCCTCTCCATGCTGCGCTCCTTCATAAAATCGTCAAGACCCCAGCGTTCCACCATCGCAACGATGGCATCGAATTCCTCGCGCGGCAAAGTCTGATAGACGAAACGTTCGCCGCGCCCGAATTTTGAGAGGTCCCAAGGGTGATAGCTCTCGAATTCAGCCGGGATCGCGTGTTGCCACAGCGGAAGGTACTTCTCGGGATCGGCATCCATTGCCTTTTCGGCACGATCAAGCGCATTGAGATAAGCGCGAACGGTCGACGGTGAGGCGGTGTCCGGAACCCACCATAAGGTCTTGAAGGTATCGGCGATGATGCAACGCAGGCCGAGCTGGTCAGCCATGGCGATCTGCGGCGGCAACAGGCTTGCGGCCTCTACTTCGCCATCGAGCAAAGCTTGCAGCCGTGCGCCGAACCCCCCAGTATTGACCGTTTTGATATTCTCAAGCGCCAAATACTTTTCGAGGCGATAGGGAACGTTGAAATGACTACCGGCACGCATACCGACCGAGACCGGCACGTCCTTCAGGTCTTCCGGCTTTCTGATTTTGGACTCTGGGCGCACGTAGATCGCCCAAGGCGATAGCCCGTAGGCTTCCGGAACGACGCGACCCATACCCGCTCCGGCATTGCAGATAGTACCCCAGATGCACGCGCCCTGGATCACATCTTCGTTCGACTGGGTGTAGGGCTGGTCCTGCGGCCGGCCCATGTATTTGAAGTCCTTCCAGCTCGACTGGGTGCCCTTGAAGGTCTTCCAGTCGAAATCGACGTCGAGACCTTCGGCTGCGAAGAACCCTTCTTTAAAGGCGACGAAATCATTGAGACCCATGCCTTTCGGGGCGATTTTCGCACGCGTGAGGCTAAGCGCCATGGCATCCTCCAGTCAGGTGGTTGGTCGGTTATGGCAACTCGGGACGATCTTCAGGGAATCTTCCTCGGGCCAAGCCTTGAACTCGTTGCGACAGCCATGCGTGGCTCCAGCGATACATACTGCGAGCTTGAAACAGTAGCCTGGGAGGAGGCATCTTGAACAGGTCACAGCCGTCGCCGAAGGCGCGGTCGGCAGCCAAAATTCTGTCGTGTTTTCAATTCGGAAGTTGGAACCCAGTTCTTCTCCCTCTGCCAGCGTCCCTCGTAGAGCTAAATTCTCCGGGGTTGGACCCGCCTATCGATAAAAAAGAAAGACCGCCTGCGGCGGTCTCTCAACGTCGTGTCACGCCTTCGATCACACGGTTGTAGCTGCCCGAGACGCGCCCTACGCTGCCTTGAATTTTTCAATGGTCCTTGCGGCGTTGCGGATCACATCCAGCACCGCATGCGGTTGGGAGAGCATGGGGACGTGACTAGGGCGCAACTCGACGGTTGTGGCGCCCATACGCTTGGCCACGAAGCGTTCGAGCTCGGGGTTAGCCGTTTGATCTTGGGCGCCGACGATAAACCAGCTCGGTTTGGTCTTCCACGCATAGACAAGCTTCTGCTTCGCCTCCGGCAAGTCGCCGCAAAAGAAGCCGATGCCGCTGGCCTTGAGCCACACGCGACCGTCCGTCACCTCGATGTGCTGGAACACGTCGGTCCTCGCGAATTTGTTTTGCTGGCTCTGCGAGGTCTCGTCGGCATCCGGCGCGAGAGCCGCGATATAGACGAGCCCGGCAACGCGCGGATCAGTGCCGGCATGCGTGATGAGCGTGACGCCGTATGACGCCGATGTTCATACTAGTTGCTCCCGTTGAGACATCCACACGATTCGGCCTCAACTTGTTGGCCGCGCGAGATGAATGTAACGACATCGCGTCGATCGATTGGAATCGCGATAAATTCCTAAGTCGGGATGCCTTGTATAAAATCTTGTACCTATTCAGGAGCGCGGTCTGTACACAACTGCTCACATGCTCGAAAATCTCTCAGCTTCCTGGGTTCGTCGTTTTGATCTCGAGCTTGTCGTATAAAACGACGTTCAACAATGAATTGTGGACCTCGAGTTTTCCGTTGTATTCGATGAAGCCGAGCTTGCGAAATTTGTTCATGAAAAAGCTCACACGTGACCGGGTTGTTCCGATCATCTCCGCCAGCGTTTCCTGACTGTACTTGCCTACGATTGGCTCCGGCCTGCCGTCCTTGCCAAAATTTGCAAGCAGAAGGAGAAGGCGGGCGAGGCGCTTTTCGCTCGAATTAAATAGTTGGTCGATCAAGTCCTCCTCAATCCGGCCGTTCCGCGACAGCAGGTACGCCATGAACAGTTCGGAAAAATTAGGTTCATTGTGAATGGTCGCGATCATAGTCGCCTTATCCAGGCGAGTGATCACGCAGTCATCCATCGCCCTGGTGGTTGCTAGGCGCAGCGCGTGCCCGTTCAGGCATCCTTCGCCAAAAAAAATTCCCCGGCCCCAAGACTGCGATCACGGCTTCCTTGCCTTGCTCGGAAATGACAGTGAGTTTGACCTTGCCTTGCTGGATATAAAAAACGGCATCTGCAACCTGTCCCTGGGAAAAAATAGTCTGGGACTTACGATATTTGGATATCGCTTTTCCCTCGCCAACTTTGGCGAGAAACGCTTTGGGATCAAACCGACTTTTACGTTCGGCTTTCACATAGGACCTCTCTCATTGGCATTCTTATCAAAAATCTGTCAGCGGGGATTTAAGAATCAGCGCATGCGATTTCAATTTTGCTTGTTCACAAGCTGCGCCCGCGCCTCAAAACTGAGCAATTGTGCCTGAACAACGCCTTCGAGTGAGCAATTTTGCACAGACCGCGGCTCTCGGTACGCGCAGCCTCTGAGGCATGGGGCATCCTGCAATCAGGAGGCTGGAAATGTCGCACTCAGATCAGTTCTGGCAGTACGCCGAAGAAGCAATGCTCGACGCGCGCCACGCGAAAAACGAAACCGAGAAACGAGCCCTCCTCGATTTAGCGAGGTCGTGGACGCAAGCTGCGTTGCAGAGTGAGGGCACTCCAGCTGTGGTGGCTAGCATAGCAGGAGCAACGGCCACGAAACTCGCCGCAGCAAAGAGGGCCGTGACCGAGAGCCAAATCGTGCTCCCCTCGGACCTATCCCACACATTCTGATTAGGGTCGGGACTGCAAAAGCCTGCGTGCGAAAACTACCAACTTATTTCGAGGAGGCCTGCCGTGTTTGCAAATGACCCGTGTGACAACCCACCATCACTTGTTTGTCCGATCTGTGCCGAGGCAATGAAGCTAATATCCATCGCTCCAAATTGCCAAAGCGTGGTCTATGGCTATCTGTGCAGCAGCGACGGAAGCCGCCTCAGTTGGCAACCTCCCAATCCTCTGAAACCTACACGATATCAATCAACCAAAGCATCTCGGCCACCACAGCAGCCATTGCGAGCGTGATGGGGCGCTGAGAATGTCTCGACATTACGCCAACTCAGAATACCTACCCAGGTCGCCTTACCTCCGGCGTCTCGAACTTTTTGCATGGTGGAGTCTTTTTGCATTCGCGTGCTGCGCGGGATTCCTGATTGCCGCCATCTAAGCGCCTGAGCCCGAGGGTCCATGCCCAAGTTTCGAGCCGTAGTCCAAACCCATCATCCAATCACGCGTCGCCCCTGTCCTAGGTGCGGTTGGGATATGAGCGTGACAAGCATGGTTCCCAACGGACGAGATCGCGGCGCGCGAGCCTTTGAATGTCAGATGTGCGAGCAATTCGAAGGTACGTTCTGCAAAAACTAGCGCAGCCGAGCTTGCGCAGCCAAATGCCCTCGCCGCCGCTGTTTGCCTGGCAGCGCAATTTCCATCAGCCGCCTGATTGCTTCCGGTCGTGTTGGGCGCGGAGGGCGCTAACGCCCTTGTGCTACCCACCATGGCTGTCCGGCTCAATAGTTTCACGGGGCTGACCCAATGGGTGCGCCGTACGTGGATGTTTTTCGTGCAGAAAGACTGCAAGCTGTTCACGCTGATCTTCACCCAGAGTCGCTACGGTCTCCTCAAATAGAAGCTCCTGAGCATCTTGTGGCAAGTCGCCCCATATTCGAATGATAGCTTCGCCAAGCGCCCGAGCGAGCGGGTCCGCAATGCCGCTTGGAACCGAATCCATGACGCGCTCCGTTAGGAGATCTAAAATCGACCAAGCGTCACAAGACGACGCGCCGCGCGGTAACCAAAGTCAATCTGGTCGTGCGGGCTGCTTCACATCGTGAGCAAAAGCCCCCCCGCGCAACACGCGAACGCAACAAGGCAAACCCAGGCGAAAAATTTCGAGTCGGCCTATGCGGGTTGTCGGCTGATATCTTGCATCGACATAGTACTGAGGCATGACTGTGCCTTCCCCATAGTAACGCGGCCCTGGACCCCCCAGCGCCGTACATAGCCTGTCCGCATTGTCGATTGCGGTCTGTACAAAATTGCTCACTCGGGGGTGCTGTAACCGCCGCGCGTGCGCGCCAATCACGGTCGGGAACTGACTGAACCCCTGGGCCGTTCTCTTTCATAAGGAGAATGACCATGCCCGATGATCTCAGCAAAAGCGGCCCGGCCGACCAATCCAAGATCAGTCTTCTTGAGCCCTACGAGGTTCAATACTGGGCGGACAAGTTCGGCGTATCCAAAGAGCGACTCTCCGAAGCAGTTGGCAAAGTCGGACACTCTACCGAGGCTGTGGGACGTGAACTCATCAAGCTTCGCTAGCGCTCACTCGACAAAAAAAAGACCCCGCAGAAGCGGGGTCTAAGTTTCAATGACCTTTAGCAGACGTTACTGCCAGGTCTGACGACCGTACCAGGCGTCGATGTCCTTCTTCGTCTGGTCCTTGGCAAAGCCGTAGCGCTCCTGAAATCTTGCCTTCAAGCTGATCGCGTTTACCGGCGATCACATCAAGGTCGTCGTCAGTGAGCTTGCCCCACTGTTCCTTGACCTTGCCTTTGACTTGCTTCCAATTGCCTTCAACTTGGTTCCAATCCACGGCGTTCTCCTTCGGGTTGTTGTGTGAGTTCAGATCGCGGTACGCGATCCCTCACATAGACAACGCACGAAAGGCCAAATTGTTTCATTCGGCTCGCGACTAGTGCTTTGTAGGGGCAAAAGGAGGCCGACAATGCGGCTCTCTCGAAGATGTATGATGCTCTCGAACGGCTAAGCCGCGACAATACGTGGGGCGACGCCGCTGGAACGACCGGCGCACGCTGGCGTGCCTAGACCCCGTAATCATGATCGCGCGGGATGTTGACGATGCCGATGGGCGCGAGGCGCGGGCCCCCCCGCAGCGGCTGCGAGTTCAACTTATCGGTTCGAGGCTCTCTCGGAAAAATTTTAAAAAAATCGGTCCATGTGACCCACTGAGGGAGCGCCTTGCGCTTTAGCGCGTCAAGGCTCGTCACATGCCACGGCGGTCGCCAAACCTAAGTCCTCGGTTTACGGATGGCGAAGAATACATAGCCAGCTGCAACAAAGCCCGCAGCAAACAGGGAATCGACGATGATCGTTTCCTGACTAATCTCTAGGAACTCTCCAACATGGCATACAAAAAAACTGCCGCCACACAGGCGGCAAAAATGCCAGGCACAGGAGAATCGAATAATCGCTCATGCGGGAGAGCATCCCGGCCTGCATCTGCCATGTAGCCCGACTCCCGGCGCTTCGCTTTGCGCTAAGCATATGCTGATTTGCGATAAGATGCTAAGCGCCATCCTCCGAGCGGCCTCTTGAGATAGTTTGCAACAAGGCCGCCAAATGACGTGGGCTAGTCAGTCCTCGCCACTACATAGGTGCATTGCGCGCCACAGGGACAGCGAAATAGGCACTCGTCGCGATTGATGAACATTGGGTGCGGCTGGGACGTTACCAAGCGCATGCGCCTTTCGCAGACCAGGCAGGTCGGTGACGACTCTGGCGTGCGCGAGTCTTCGAATCTTGCATCGTTGATGGTGGGCATGTGCGCTCCCTTGCCATACAGGCGGGAGCACCGTTCGGTCTCTCAGCCACTGACGCCTGACCAAAGGTCGCTGCCAGTGATGACAGACCTTAACAGGCTTGAATTGCCAAGTCTGCGCAGCGGCTTCATCATGTGGTCAATATTGCACAGACTCGCTTTCTGCCATTTGGTAGGAGAACTGCTTCGCGGGGGCGGGGCGCGCCATGTTCACATCTGACGAATGCCTAGCACGGGCTGATCAAAAGCTAGTGCAGGCGGAACATGATCACCTTCATCGCAAGCGTCTCACTGTCGCCGCCGAAGGTTGGATTTTACTCGCTAGACGACTGAGACGGGCAGAAGCCGATACAAAGAAAGCAGAGAAGCTTTTTAGCGGCCCAGCCATTCAGGAGTAGCGTGCGATGTGGGAGGGTACCACCTTACGCGAACCGCAATACGCTGCCGGTGATCGGGTCCAGTACAGTCCTGATTTCACTCAAGATCGGCTGTCTGGCGCGGGCCTCTACGAAATCGTTTGCTCGATGCCCATCGAGGCTAATGGGCATTCGTACCGGATCAAGAGCAAAACCGATGGTCATGAACGGGTCGCACGCGAGCATCAGCTAGAAAAGCTCTCATCGATTGAGGCCCCAGAGACAACCCAGGTTGGCGGCCTCGTCGACACGACCGCAACATCTAACGATTGGTCGCTCACGTAGAAGCGCGGCGTCTCGGCATGGCTTCAACACGGGATTCCTTTTGCCGCCATGTAGGAGACTGAGCCCTGGGAGGTCCGGTGCCCGACGCCCAAACTCATCATCCAATCACGCGTCGCCCATGTCCTAGATGCGGCTGGGATATGAGCGTGACGAGCATGGCGCCCGACAGACGAAATCGCAACGCGCGAACCCTTGAATGTCAGATGTGTGAACAATTCGAAGGTACGTTCGGCAAAAAGCCCGCGCGGGCGCAAGGCCCCCGGCACCCCCGCTGGACCGGGGTGTCGATCATCGGATATGTCGGAGACTCTTTCGGGAAAAATTTTGCAAAAAGGGTCCCGTGCGCCAAGGTGGTCGCGGCCATCCCCCAAGCAAAAACGACCGCGCCGGTTCGCCATCGATGCTGAGGCATCAAAGCCACACCACACAGCAATAGTCCGGTGCGGGCTTGGCGGCGCAGGTCCACCGTGTTTAGGATGAATCGTCGCCGCTAGGTGACATTCACGCTTATCCGTGAAAGGCCCCTACTACGTGGGGGTCTTTATGCTTTGGGGCTCCAGCCGATGTCTGACCGTGCCCAGTTGTTTCAAGTTGTGATCCAGGCCCGCCCCAAGCCGCCGGGCGGCTATACCTACGTCATTGCGCGGAGGGACAGGCCCGAATGGTTGGGGGACGGATCGACGGATACATTCGCGACCCCGCAAGAGGCGCACGACGCCGGTCGTGCCGCATTAAGACAACTCCTCGGGGCATAATAGAGTGAACAGACGGAGTGGCCTTAGCCGCGCGGTCTATGCGTATGACGATATTGTGGTGCTCGTCCTGCATCCTCTGG
The DNA here is from genome assembly GCA_963749815.1 of uncultured Alphaproteobacteria bacterium. Lineage (GTDB taxonomy): Bacteria > Pseudomonadota > Alphaproteobacteria > Rhizobiales > Xanthobacteraceae > VAZQ01. The sequence continues at coordinate 232,707 of CAVVON010000016.1, forward strand.
GCACCTGCGGTCAACGCGCCAATTTCTAATGATGGCGACGATAGGAAAGAGAGTTGCCGAAAAGAAGGAGAACCTTTAGTCCCAACTCAGATGTCGCGGGGCTCGGCCACCAATTTCCAGAATAAACCAATGCGGTCACGAACAGGATGAACCCTGTGACGACACCGCAACCAACCGCATGAATTGGATTCCATCTATTGGTCATGATTATTGGCCCGAACAGCATCGCCTGATTGAAGGTGCCCCTGCGAATCACGACGCCAACGATAGGGATCGCATTTTTCGGCGCAATGTATCGAGCGCAAATTCTATAATTCTTGTTTCGCACGTTGTATTTTCGTCACGCTATGTGCGAGTCGCGCGTGGACGCCGGGAGACCGCGAGCGGCATTCCACTTAACGACGATGCGATGACGGCGGCTCACAAGTCGCTGCCGTTCCGTTCCAAGGTGAAGGTCACCAACAAGACGAATGGCAACTCTGTGACGCTAATGATCACGGATCGCGGGCCATTTTGTGACAGGCCGATGCATCGATGTAACGAAGGCTGGCGCGCGTGCTCTAGGAATTGCCGGGTTGAGTCCAGTGAGCGTAGTGCGGGCGGTTGATTAGTGCGAAAGCCCCGAAATGCGGGGCTTTCTACGCAAACGCCTACATCACATTAGACAGACGCCAACCAAGGGGGGATCGGTTGGGGTCCTCGGGCGCTCGCGGCTGGGGGGAGACGGGAGCGCCCGGCATTGTTAGGCTGAGCCGACCAGGGGACCGAGTTCTGTATAGGATTGATCATTCTTGAAAATCAGCCCCTGCAAAACTCAGTTTGGCCCCTGAGTTCAAAAGGGCCATTGCGGCAGGCCCTTACGAACAAATAGGTCGTCCTAATCCTCCCGCCTTTCAACATCCGAAACGCCGGAACAGGACCGGATCGATGGGGGTTGTTTGGTCAGGGTAGAACCCTGCTGCTAGTGGCAATGGGGTATTCACTCCTAAGTGAAGATAAAAACAGAATGGAGCCAAAGATGGCGATCAACGATTCGAATGATATAGTCCGCACAAATATGAACGCAGCCCCGAGGGTGGGATGGAGACGCAGTTGGGTCCTACCCCTCATCGTCGGCGGCCTTCTTGTTGCAGCTACTCTCGTGTATGAGTTCAAATTCACTCCACCCGAAACGACGGGTCAAGGCCAGCACGCTCCTGTTCCTGCTGTGACAGCGGTGCCGGTCAATCCGAGCGACACCATACCCAATCCGAACATCAGCATACCTGAGATTCCCGCGCGTTAAAAAACCGCAAAATGACCGAAGCACCGTCTGACGAACAAGTAGCACGCCAAATACTCGGTATTTTTGCGGCGCATCATGTTGGCATTGGTGGCACACTCCAACGCAATCAATTTTTGAATGTGAGGGACGCCTATTTCCAAAGAGGGATGAACAAAGCGGTTGAGATCGGCTGGATCAACAGAGTGCGTGACCGCTACAAATACGAACTCACCAAATCAGGCTTTGTCGAAGCCTCGATTGAAATTCACAGGTGACTAAGAGTTCTCCGCCCTCCGCCGTAGCATCGACCCCTGAGCCGTTATATCTTGAGGCGCTCTCTCAGGGGGCCACACGGACTCATGTTTCAAAAGTTTTACCAAAAGAGTCTCGAAACAAGTCGAATTCGCCTTCCGCTGCGGGGGGGGCCTCGCCTCTTGATCCTCGTCACATTCGACGATTTGCGGTAGCCGCGAATACGTCCGTGGGGGGCTTAACCCCGTTCCCCCGGCGGGGCGGCATCGTGTTGGTGGCGCCGGGGACCAATTTAGACACAGGTCTCGTCTGGACCGTCGCAACCGCGCGCATGAACTGGCGTATCTCAACAAGACCGAGAAGATACGACAGCGCTGATTCCGCACCCTTATTTTCATTGGCTCGATCGGGATGGAGACCATCCAAACAGCTGCCTGTATCGGGATTGATCAGTGCTGTCTGTAGGTCGTTTTCGCCTAGAAACCAGCCGAACGCCCGCATCCCCCCTACCGGCCACTCTGCGCTACCATCCGCCCGCCACGCGGTCAGGCACGCGGAAATGGTTGCTGACGCCTCGACTGGTTGCTGATCAAACGCTTCAGGTCTTTGCCGGGCTCTGCCGAAACCCTTGTTGCCGACCGGTCTGAAGGTTCCCGACGATGTGGTCTGAAGCGACATGAGCCAACGGAGCGTTTGGAGGCCGGCTTCGACGTACTGTGACGTGTGCGTCGCCAAGCCTGTTTGGATCAGCGCTTGCGGGAGGCGCGCGTTGTCGTATGTGAGCAGGTCCTCGAACCAAATCCAGTCATTGGTCTTCGTTGCGGAAAACAGGGCCATCAACCTGTCGGCCAACAATTTGCGGAGCCGGTTGGCAAATACGTCTCCATTGACCGCCGCGCAGTAAGCATCCAACCCTAGGAGAGAGAAGGCCCAAGTCCTCGGAGATGAGAACCCTTCGACGACGGGAAGTGCTGTTCTGAAAAGCGCGGCGGCCCACTTCCGTCGAGAGGGATTGGCGTCTTTGCGCGCGCATTCGGCCAATGCCCAAAGCGTCCTGCCGTGACTGTCTTCCGAACCAGACTCTTCCAACCACCGGCGGTCGTAGCTCATGAAGTTTCGAAATCGGCGGGTGTCTGGGTTCCATGCGTGTTGGACGAACGCTGCAAAGCGCGAGGTGAATGTGTCGGACAATGGCGTTTCGCCGGAATTTGCAAGTGCGCTTGATAACAGCAGAGCGCGCGCATTATCGTCGACACAGTAGCCGTGGTGGCGATCTGGTACGCAATGGACAGCGTGTTGGAGCATGCCCGTGCTATCGCAGAGCGAGAGGAAATGCCCGATCCGCATCTCGGGAATGCTGCGTGCTTTACTATCGGAGCGGATCGGTTCGATCGGAAGCGGTATTCCAGGTCGAACCCCCTGGCGGGCAGTCTCGAAGACTGCCAGATAGCGCTTTGCCGATTGGGCCCACGTCATCGACCGGCTGGCCGCGTACGCACGCCTACGCATGGCATCGCGGCGAACGTCGTCTCCCAGCAGGCTGGCGATCTCGGTGCCCATAGCCTTGGCATCACCAAAAGGAACCAGTATGCCACGCCCGTCACTCAGCAACTCCTTGGCGTGCCAGTAGGGTGTTGATACGACCACCTTTCCCAGACCAAAACTGTAGGCGAGGGTGCCCGAAGTCATCTGGGCTTCATTGAGATAGGGCGTCACATAGACGTCGCACATCGCGATGAAATCCAGCAGCGTGGTCAACTCGACGAACTGGTTGAAGAAGACGACATGGTCTTCGATGCCAAGCTCCCGCGCGCGCGTCGTCAAGCTATCGCGATAGGCCTCGCCCTGATGACGCACAAGGTTTGGATGGGTCGCGCCAAGGATGACATAGATGGCGTTCGGACAGGATTTGATGATTCCGGGCATGGCATCGAGCATGGTCTCGATGCCCTTGTTCGGCGATAGCAGACCAAATGTAAGAAGGATCGTCTTTCCGACGAAGCCAAATTTCGCTTTCGCGTGATGCGGTTCGACGAAGGGGAAGTCGGGTATTCCGTGCGCGATGACCTCAATCTTATGAGTTGGCACGTCATGAGCGAAACGAAGGAGTTCCTGGCCTTTTTTTGACATAACGACAATTTTCGTCGAAACATCGATGATCCGACGCATCACGTCGTGTTGGGCGGGCTTCGGTTCGGCGAGCACTGAGTGGAGTGTGGTGACAATCGGCATTTCCAGGCGTGACAAGAGCTCGATAATATTGCCGCCGGCCTCCCCTCCAAAGATTCCATATTCGTGTTGAAGACAAACAACGTCGAAAGCGGCATCGTTCAGGAACTTGGCCGCCTGAATATATTCGCCGAGTTTTTCGTCGTGAATTTGAACGCGCACGGCCGGTGGATAGTCATAGCTGCGCCCGGGGTCTGTCATTGCGACGACGCAGGTCTCAAGATCGGGGCGAGCTGTCGAGACCGACAGATGAAGATCATGGGTGAAGGTAGCAATTCCACAAAGACGCGGAAGGTGATTGCCGATGAACGCTACGCGCTGAAGGGGTTTCATTTAGTTAATTCAGTCCTCCAAAGTCATCAAATGGAACCCCCACCGAGCTCAGGAAACGCAGGTTCAATCAGCAAAGACGGCCTGGCCGCACGTGAACAGTAGCCCTGCCAGGGGAAGGAGGGAACGACCTCCCGCTTCGATGAGGCTATGCCCATACCAATGGAAGAACTGTGCAGAATTGCTCACATCAAGAAGTCTGCGGATCGTAGAATTGATAAATGGGACGTTGCGCGGACTAGGGCTGAAAGACCCCGCGTACGCAGGTCGGAGTTGGTTGGGTTGAAATCGATCGGCTTCGTGGCTCTGCTCTAAGCAGAGGAATTAATCGGCCAGAGCCATGCGGCGCCCCTCACACCGCTCGAATCGCCATGTGCTGCGCAGACGATTTTGGTGTCCACCCCGTCGGAAAATGAATAACTACCGACAAGCTCGGGAAGGCCAATATATAGGCTTGTAATGTTGGAAAGACCTCCGCCAAGGACAATGATATCCGGGTCAACAATGTTGATGACGGAGGCTAGGCATCGGGCCAGCCGATCCTGATAAAGCTTAAGGCACTTGCGGGCATCCTCGTCGCCAGCGTCCGCGGCGAGCGCGATTTCCTGTGCTGCGAAGGCTTTCCCTGTGCGAGTGCGGTACTCGCGCGCGAGCCCGGCACCAGACAGAAACGTCTCGATGCATCCCGATTTGCCGCAATAACAATTGGCACCAAGTCGCTCACTCTCGTTTCCCCATGGCAGCGGGTTGTGGCCCCACTCTCCCGCGATCTTATTTCGCCCTATGACAGGTCGGCCACCAATAATTACTCCACCGCCGACACCGGTCCCTAGAATAGCGCCGAAAACCACACTCGCTCCCGTCGCAGCACCGTCCACTGCTTCCGAAAGAGCAAAGCAGTTTGCGTCATTCTCAAGCTGGATAGGTCGTCCTAATTTTGCCGAGATGTCGCGATCAAGCGGCTTTCCATTTAACGCAGTGCTGTTCGAGTTTTTCATCAATCCCGTTCGCGTAGATATTGCCCCCGGTGTCCCAATTCCGACCGTTCCTGGTTCGCCGACCTCTCTTTCGGTGGCGAAGACGAGATCAACTAGAGTACTCACTGTGCCAATATAATTACGATCTGGTGTAGGGACGCGACGGCGCAACAATGTCGCTCCGCGGTCGTCCAGAGCGATCACTTCTATCTTTGTGCCACCCAAATCCACTCCTATTCTCATTCTGTCATTTACCTTTTCAACTCAAAATCCGGGCGTTAGAGGGACGATGTCCGAACCGAAACGCCCCATCCCCGGTCGTCGGCGCAACACCGGCTTGCGACAGCATGTAGCAGAAGCGGCGGGCGAGTAGGTCGGTGAATTTAGGGTCGTCAGGAACAATTTAAGACGCGCATGGCGGCCGACATCGCCAAGTGGACGGGCTGTTCTGTTCGAGAGCGCGGCTGCGGCGCAAGGCGCTCCGACTTCAGCCAAGGAGCGATCGGTACAAGTCCAGATATCGATCGGCCATGCGGTCTACCGAAAAGCGCCCCGACACTGCCGCACGGCAGGCGGCGCGATCGATTTCGCCGACACGGCCGATCGCATCCACGGCGGCATCGACGCTATCGACCAGGAATCCAGTCACGCCAGGGTCGATCAACTCGGGCATCGAACCGCGGTTGGAGGCGATGACCGGCGTGCCACAGGCGAGCGCCTCCACAACCGATAGGCCGAACGGCTCATCGAAATTGATAAGGTGGAGTAGCGCGCGCGCGGAACCCAGGGCTTTCGTGCGGGCCGCCCCTCCTACTGGGCCGAGATAGACCACGGAACGCTCGTCGAGCGCGGGCGCGACGTGCTCGTCGTGATAGCCTTGATCCTGGACGATGCCGGCCATGACCAGCCGTCGACCAGATCGGCGCGCCGCCGCAATCGCCTCAGCCGCCCCCTTGTCCGGGTGGATGCGGCCGAAGAAGAGCAAGTCTTCGCTGCCGTGCGGGTCGAAGGGAAAGTCCTCCAGCCGGATACCGTGGTGGATCGTCGCCGCGTAGCGCAGGTCCGAATGGCGATCGGCGTCGCTGACCGCCACGTAATGAACGCGATCCTCGTATCGTTTGAAGGCGGGCAGGATGCGCTCGGAGGAGAAGCCGTGGATCGTAGTGACCACCGGCGTCGCCACCAGCCGCGAGAAGGCGAGCGGCACGAAATCCGCCTGGTTATGAATGAGGTCAAACTCGCCTGCGCGTTCGAAGACATGGGCGACGTGGAGCATCTCCCACACCTTGGCGTCGATTGAGGGGTCCTCGGAATAGGGCGCCGGGCAGACGCCGGCTAGCGTGCCCGCCGTTCTGCTATCCTGCGTGGCGAACAGGGTGACGTCGATGCCACGCGCCACCAGCGCCTCGGTCAACAGGCTCGTCACCAGTTCCCAGGGACCGTAGTGGCGCGGCGGCGTGCGCCAGGAGATCGGCGCCAGCATGGCGATGCGCAAGTCAGTGTCCTTGTCCTTCCCCGTGCTGCTCGTCAAGCGGTCGTCAGAATCACGCCTTCGTCCGCCCGGAGCAGCAACGCACCGTCTCCGGTCATCACCGCTTCGTCGACCGTGCTCAAGAGCGGTAGACACTGGCTCGCCCAGTCCGGCAGTGCAAAGCGAAGCGGTCGTCCTCCGAGATTGAGCGCCACGATCAGTCGCTCCGCGCCGTGCCGGCGCTCGTAGGCGAGCACGTCGCCCTCCGCCGCCAGCAATGCAAACCTGCCGACCGACAGCGCCGGATGGGCGCGCCTGGCCGCCAGCAGCCGACGATATAAAGTCAGGATCGACTGCGGCTCCGCCGTCATTCGGGCAACGTTGCGCGTCGGCCAGTCGGCATTGAGCGGCAACCACGGCTTGGCGTTGGTGAAGCCGGCATTCGCGCTTGCATCCCAGGGCATCGGCGTGCGGACCGGATCGCGACCCAGGGCGAGCCCGGGTTCGCGCAACTCTCGCGGATCCTGTACCTCGGCGGGCGGGATCGCGACGTCGGTCAAGCCCAGTTCGTCGCCGTAGTAGAGCGTGGGCGTGCCGCGAAGCGTAAGTAGCAGCATCGCCGCGATGCGGGCCTGCGCTTGCCCGCGCTTGGCTGGCGACACGCGGCCGGTCATGGTTCCCGAGCACCCAATTCGGCCAACCATCTGGCGGAAGCGCCGCCTCATAGTCGGCGATCAGCGTCGCAAGGGCACGCGTCTCCCACGGTGCATCGACAAGCTGGAAGTTGAAGGGCAGGTGCACCCCCATCCGTTCCCGGCCGTAATAGTCCATCAGCCGATCGACCGGCAGGTAGATCTCACCGACCAGCACGCGCTCGCCCCGGCCTTCGGCGCCATAGTTGTCGGCGATAGCCCGCATGTCGGCGGCGACTCCGTGCACCTCGGGCTGGTCGGTCGAATGGAGCTGGAGCACGCGGTGCATATCGCCCATGGCTGCCTGAAAGGCGGGATTGGGCGGATTGTCGGGGAAATCTGCCGCCTTCACCATGTGCCAAAGTACGTCTATCCGGAATCCGTCTGCGCCGCGGTCGAGCCAGAAGCGCATCACATCGTGCATCTCTGCCTGCACGGCCGGATTACGCCAGTTAAGATCCGGCTGCTCCTTCAGGAAGGCGTGATAGTAGTATTGGCCGGTGGCATCGTCCCGCTCCCAAGCCGAGCCGCCGAAATCGCTGATCCAGTTGTTGGGCGGGCCGCCGTCGGGGGCGGGATCGAGCCAGATGTACCAGTCGCGTTTCGGATTGTCGCGCGAGGAGCGGCTCTCGACGAACCAAGGATGCCGGTCGGACGTGTGGTTGGGCACGAAGTCGAGCAGGACCTTGAGCCCGCGCGCATGGGCTTGTGCAAGCAGATCGTCGAAATCGGCGAGTGTGCCGAAGCGCGAATCGACGCCGCAATAGTCGGTGATGTCGTAGCCAAAGTCGGCCATCGGCGAGGGGTAGATGGGGGAGATCCAGATCGCGTCAACGCCGAGGCTCGCAAGATAGTCGAGCCGCCGCTCGATCCCTTTGAGGTCGCCTATACCGTCGCCGTTCGTATCCTGAAAGGAGCGCAGGTAGATCTGGTAGATCACGCCCGTCTGCCACCAGCGCGCGGTCATGCGAACAGCGTCTTGGCCAAGTGGGTCATGCGGCAGGCAAGGTCTGCCTCGCCGCTCGCAACGATGTAATGATCGCCGGCGTCCGCCACGCCGGTGGTGAAGACGACGGGTGTGGGTAGATACATCTGGTGCGAGATGGGGCGCGTCAACTCCGGGTTCGCCTCGAGCACCGGTTGCTCTTCCTCAAGTCGCAGGATGCGGCTCGGGTCGTCGAGGTCGAGCAGCGCCCAGAAGGTGCGGTAGACGCCCACGGTCTCCCGCGTCTCGACGCCATGGTACAAAAGAAACCAGCCGCGGTCCGTGCGGATCGGCTGGCTGCCGCCGCCCAACTTCATGCTGAACGTGGAGCCCTTCCGCACGCGGATACAGGGTTGGTCGAGCGGCTTCCAGTGTATGGCATCGGGCGACTGGGCGAGGTTAATCGAAGGTCCGCCCGCATAGGGGCTTGCGTCGGGATAGGCGAAATAGACCTCGCCCAGCGGCCGCGTTAGCGCCATGAAGCGTCCGTCTACCTTGCCCTCGAACAGGATCATGTCCTTGTTCTGGTGGTCAAGGACGATGCCTTTGAGTTCATAGTCGAGGCCATTAAGCGAGACATGTAGCGTCGTGCAGTGCCGCTCGGCACTCACTGAGCAGGTCGTCATGTACCAGACATTATCGATCCTGCAGATCCGCGCATCCTCGACGCCATATTCCTGATAGGAGGCGGCGGGCTCGATCGCATGGTCGTAATGGACGCGCACGATCTCGCGTCCATCCGGCGTGAGCTCGACCGGCAGCAGCCAGGAAAGCGAGGTCAGTCCCAAAAGCCGGTACGCGCCGTGCTTGACGGAAAACTGGCGCGGGTCGGCCATGTTTATGCTGTCCAGCGAATGCCGATCGAGGACATAGCCTTGAGGTGTCCAGCGGATTGCCCGAACGTACCGGTCTGCCACCGGATCCTTCAGTGCCTCCGCCACGCGGACCATAAGCAACAGATTGCCGTTAAGCAGCCGGGCGAGGCCGGGATTGAACGCTCCCATCACATAGGTTGCCTCCGCGATCGAGCGCCTGAGCGGCGATCGCGCAAGATCCACGTCATCGGGCCGGAAGATCAGATAGTCGGTCTCTTTCCCCATCTCACCTGCACCTCGCTCCCTGCGCGTACCGAAACTCCATCCGTATTGATCTGGTGACAGAGTCGCCAAACGTCACAGGCGATGAACGAGTGGCTTAGGAGGCCGATCGCCTCACCCCGTTCCGGTCGTGCAGTTTCTTCGCGTACCGATGCGCCCAGAACGCGAACCAGATGCCGATCGGCACCAGTGCGATGATAATAGTTGCGGTTGTGATCATGGCTTGCGCCCGACGAAGGTCGAAAGGATATCGCTCTGCCTTCGGCGTTTTTGCTCTAGTCCGTTCTCATGTTGCGAAACTCCTTCGGCCCCTTGAGGAGCCGACGTTTTCTGGTTGTCTGCTCATCATGAGTTGCCGACCGGTCCGCGAGGCGATCGATTTGCTCGCCCGCCATCTCGGCGGCTTTGGTGTCGGTTTTTTTACCGGCGGGACGGTCACGGCTTTGGGCTGACTTCTTAGTTGGCTTAATCTCGGGCTCCTTTTTTGTGTCCGCGTTCGCTTTTTCCCTGGCCGCTTTGTCCAACCGCAATGCCTTTAAACGAACAGTTTTTGCGCGGACCGCGAGGCCTTCGACCTCATATTCCGATATCGCCTTGGCGCCCGCTTCTTTCTGTTCTATTTGCTTAAATGCCTTTTCCGCCTGACGCTTAGCAGCATGTTCTTTCGTATCGTCCATTCGCTTCCTCCAAACGAAAGCCTCCAGTCTTGCTAGCCGCTTGCGCGGGGCCTGCTGGCTCGTAATCGGGCCCGACCTTGTGGCCTCCTCGGTGAACAGTTCAATTTCTATTGTGAGCAATTCCATACAAACCGTCGCGTACGAGACACAGGTCGCCTGGCCAACAGGCGGTTTCACACCCGGTCCGCGCGCCCGCGTGATTGTATCGCAACCTAAAGGAGTTGAGCGGTTCGATGCGTCTCCTGATGACGACCTTAACGTCGTCATCCGATGCTTGTCCGACGGCGGTCTATTTTCGGTCTGTCAGATCAGATCCGACCCATGACAAGCAGTACGACAACGATGATTAGGATGACGCCAATGACACCGTTGCCACCATGACCGAAGCCGTAGCCATAGCCACCGAAGCGGCCGCTAAAGCCACCAAATAGAAAGATGACAAGGAGGATGATGAGTATGAGGCCAATCGACATGACTTATCTCCCGTTGCGGGGCCGATCGATCAACAACGATCCTTGCGAGACGCGCTTAAGTTCAGGCCTAACATGCTTTGGCGTATGCAAAGTCTGATCATGATGCTCGGTGACCCATTGTGCATTGTCTGCGAGCTCAGTGAAGCTCCGTTCGAGGTTCTGAAATTCAATGACCTCTTTGGGTCCGTTTGCTGACTTGACCAATTTGGAATATTCGGCCGCCTTGGTTCGATACTGTTCGGTCGTAAACATTGGTGAGCTTTCTGTGCAACGGGCCGGACGGCCATCAACGCGCCAGATTATCGCTCGGTGAAGCACGGGTCTGGTCAAAATTGCTCATATGGGCGGGATGGCTTCCACGTTGGGAGGCTGAGGGAGCCAGCACTTGGTGAGCGATCTTATACAGACACCATTCTGGCCGCAGACCTAGGCTGACAGCCAGAATCGCTTTCTCTCGAGAGGGAAAATCATCATGTCTTTGCAGCTTCACGTTCCAGACCATGTCGTCTGTACCGATCCTTGGAAGTTATTTTGTGCAGAATGCGCGGAAAAAATGAGAATCGTGACGTCGATACCATCCCGGGGGGGACGGGAAATGCGCACCTATGTGTGTGCCTGCGGCCACCTGGAAACAATTGACGTTGCCCTTCCACCGCGGAGACCCACCTCTGTGACGGTCTCGATGCGTCATCAAATACCGTCCGTGAAACTGACTGCGAAGCCCCAATCGGGACCAGTGCCCACCATCGCGCTCACCACGATGCGGCCCGCAAAGCAGCAACCTAATCCGCTTTCGCCGTCCGCGCGCGATGCCATACTCGCCTTGGTTCCTAACCTGCGCGCGTTTGCGATCTCTCTTAGCCGCGACCCCGACCGTGCGGATGACCTTGTGCAGGAAACGCTCCTGCGCGCGATCCGTGAAATCGATTTATTCCAGCCGGGGACGAACATGTCCGCCTGGCTGTTCACCATCCTCCGCAACCTGTTCCTGTCGGAATATCGCAAACGGCGCCGCGAGGTCGAAGACACCGACGGCCGTTATGCCGATAGCCTAAAATCGCCGCCCGAGCAGCATGGCCGGGTGGAGCTTGAGGAATTTCGTGTGGCGCTTGCAAAGCTGCCGTCCGACCAGCGCGAGGCTCTGCTTCTCGTTGGTGCGTCTGGATTCAACTACGAGGAGGCCGCTGCGATTTGCAAGACCGCGGTGGGAACGATCAAGAGCCGGGTCCATCGTGCCCGCAGGCGGCTTTTGGAGCTGCTCTCGATCGACGGGGCCGACAGGTTCGGCCCGGACCATACGACGCGCGCTATCATGACCGCGGACGTGCGCGGCTGATCGTCGGCAGCATCTGCCTAGCGTATCCGAACCTCTTGAGACAAGTTTTGCCCTACCCGAACGTCTGCTGCGAGTACATTTCAACCGTGCTTGGCGCCGACCTGGCCCCGCGATCCCTCCCTTCCGAAAATCATATCCGCGCATAGCGATGGTGCAGCCCGGAGAGAATTGGCGGAGTTTTCGGGAATGACAGTTCAGGATCGCCGCAGGCGCTCGTAGAGGTTGATCTTGAGGGGCACGAAATCGGGTGCGCGATTATAGGATGACGAATGATAAATGCTGCGAGGTGGTGCAATCGGCTGTTTTCGATGCTGTTATTTTTTCTCTGAATCCTTTGTGACGATCGCAAGAGCTTCCTGCACGGTCGTCATAAATTGTGCGGGGAAGATGATAGTCGAGTTCTTTTCGGTCGCAATTTCCGCCATCGTCTGGAGGGTTCGGAGTTGAAGCGCCACGGGATGCTGCGTGATGATGTCGGCTGCTTGGCCGAGTTTCACCGCGGCTTGGAATTCGCCATCAGCAGCGACGATCTTCGCCCGGCGTTCGCGCTCGGCCTCGGCTTCCTTTGCCATTGCGCGTTGCATATTATCGGGCAGCGTAATGTCTTTGATCTCGACGGCCGTCACCTGCGTTCCCCAGGGCTCCGTGTGTCCGTCGATGACGTTCTTGATCTGTTCGTTGATGCTCGCGGTGTCCGAGAGAAGCTGGTCGAGACTGAATCGTCCGACGACATTGCGCACCGTAGTTTGGCTAATCTGATTGATGGCATTGAAGACGTTTTCAATCACGATCACTGCTTTTTCCGGATCGGAAATATGATAGTAGGCGACCGCTGCGATATCGATCGAGACGTTGTCCTTGGTGATGATTTTTTGCGAGGGGATTTGCATCGTGACGGTGCGCAAAGAGACGCGCACCATCTGCTGGATGGGAACGAAAATGAGCGTGAGCCCGGCTCCGCGCACGCCTTCGAATTTTCCCAGAAAAAATACCACGCCCCGTTCGTACTGCCGCAGCACGCGGATGCAGACGAGGAGATAGAGGATAACTGCCGCGATGGGAATGAGGGCCCAATACATGGGAGCACTATTGCATAGGTCACCATGGTGGTCGAGCAGACTATTCGTCCGGAAATGTCTAGGTGCAATCTCCCTATAGCGGGATGAATGCCATGTTGTTCAGGCTGCTGTGACATAAAGTTGAGTTTGGCAGGACATCGGCAGATACTCGAAGGCGAGCGCGCGGACGCTGCACCATCGCCATCTCCCCCAGCTTCGAAACAATTACGGACGCTTGGCCTGGGTGACGTCGACGGTGACCTTGGCGCCCAGATCGCTCAGCGAGTTGTAGAGAATCTGGAGCGCATAGGGCGCGTTGTGCGCGTAGGCGCCCGGCTCCTTGGTGACGAACTGATAATTGTAGGCCGCCTTGAGCAGGCGCGGCGTCCAGGCATTGTACCGGTTGGGAAACTTGGCTTCGTCCTTGTCGGCCACGCCGTTGGCGTTGGTATCGACGAAGAAATAAGGATACGCGTCGAGATCGTAGGCAATGGGCTTGCCGGCGACGGTCTTGGCGTAAGCCTGGATCGCCGCATAGAGGCGGGTGCGCAGGTGTTCGATTTCCTCGGCCAGGCCTTCGGTCGCATTGCCGTTGCCGTCAAAATCGATCGTGCTCACGCGGATGCGATGCAATGAAGGTTTGTCTGTCACCTCCTTGTGGCAGGCGGCACAGTCGGCAACCTTGACTGCGGTGGTATGGACGTCGTGACAGGCGCCGCACCGGTTGTACGGCTCGCGGTGCTGGAACCGCCCGGCGTAGGTCTTGCCTGCATACTCGTAGGCGCCATGAGCCACCGATCCCATCAGGGTCGCTCCGGCCGCGCGGTAATGAACATTGAGGAAGACGAGCTTGGGCTCGACCGTGTCGTCGTTCAGATTGGCGACCGCACGGGTGACGCTCACGGTCGAACTCGACGCCCTGGTGGCAGGTCATGCAGCGTGCATCGGTGCCCAGATTGTCGACCCTGGCTCCGGACGGAAACACGACCGACGTGAGCGCGCGGGTCTTGGCGTTGTGGCAGGCGACGCAGGTGATGACCGTGCCGATCGGCGCCGGCCGGTCGACGACGCCGGCCGCGCTGCCATCCGCGCCGAGATAATCCTGGAATCCCGGGGTCGAGTGGCATCGCGCGCATTCGACCGGAATGACGCCCTCCTTGTTCCAATGGTTGAAGGCTTCGGACGACCGGTGGGCATGGGACGAGCCCGCCCACTCGGGATAGAACGGAATCTCGGTCGCCGGGATCAGGCCGGGCGCGTTCGGCGGCGGTTCGGGAGGAGGAGTCTGAGCCTTGAGTGCGCCGGACTGCCAGAGTGCTATTCCGGTGGAGAGGCCAGCCCAGACCAGCGTTACCGATACGATGGCCAAGAGCTTGCTTGCGTTTCTCATCGAAACCTCCGGTCGGTGGCGGACAAGACCTCGCGCGTCGAGTCCCGCTATTTCCTTGGTGTCCTGATTCCGGATCCGCGCAGGAAATCCGTGCTCGGCGGAACTGGCGCGTGGACCAGGTTGAAATGACAGTCGATGCAGGTCAGCTGCCGCTCGGCGAGCAGCGCGTGCGCCGCACGGCCGCGCTCGCTCGCAGGATGAATGGCGGCGGGGACATGGCAGCCGCGGCAGGTCACGCTGTCGTTGCGGCGCATCTCGTCGCGAACATAGTGGGCAAGCTCGATCCGCCGCTTTTCCCACACCGCTGGATCAGTGAAATTGTTGGTCTTTTCCGCGATGACGTCGCGAATACCACTGGTGACGTGGGTATAGGTTTCAATAAACCAATTCGATTTCGGGATGTGGCAATCGCCGCAGCTTGGCTGGACGCCGGCTGTATTGCTGCGGTGAACCGATTTGGCAAAGAAAGGATCGGCTGCCAGGTGCCCCATGCTGTGACAGGAGGTACAAAAAGCGTCGCTGGATGTGGCGCGATTGACTTCCACCGATGCGATGGTTGCGGCAGCGCCAAGCAATCCACCCAGCGCGATCAGCGCAACGATTGCGAGCCAACCCTTCCGCACCATTGCCACGCCTTTTCTTGATCTCAAGCGGCTAGAAAAAACTTGAGTATGAGGGGCGATCAAGAACCGGGCGCCTCCGCCCAAGGAGGCCGAAGAGCAACGCCGGTGGATGGTGTGCGTCCTACTTGCCTCGAAGCGTGTCCTTGAGACCGCCAATGGCGTTCTGAACCTTGCCAGCGACCTTATCTGCCTTGCCTTCGGCCTTCAGCTTTGAATCGCCAGCGACCTTGCCAGCGATTTCCTTCACGGTACCTTTGGCTTGCTGGGCTGAGCCCTTGATCCGATCCTTATCCATTTATCTATGCCTTTCGATGAGTACCTTCCGCACGCTGCAAAGTTCCTCGCCACAGCTTGAAGGAGCCGGGGCCATTGACCTGGCAGTTCAAAGCTTGCCGAGCAAAACCAAGATCAACACGATAACGAGTATAAGCCCGAGCCCGCCGCCGCCGTAGTAGCCAGTCCCGTAGAAAGGGCCGCCGCCGAGCCCGCTAAAGCCCCCGAGCAATGCGATTATCAAAACGATGAGCAGGATCGTTCCAAGCGACATAGCAAAATCCCCTAGTTGGGCTGAGCCGGCACCGACTATTTCGTCAATGAGACTTTGGGCAGATGGATTGTAATGTCGTTACTCGTCCTCTGATAATAGAGGTATCCGACGACGCACAACGCAACAACAAGCCCGCCAATAATCACCGTCGTGAGAGAATTCATCGATCAAGTCCAGGTCGCATCTTTCCACCGGCACACCGAACCGCTGTTCTTGGTGGACGGCGCCCACTCTGCGGCATCGAAGTGCCATAGGGTGATTGGGTCGAAACGCAACCACATTGAGGGGAGCCGTCCATGGGCGAGGTTATCACGATCGGGGTCGATATTGCGAAGTTGGTGTTTCAGATTCACGGCGTCGATGCTGATGGCACGGTGGTCATCCGCAGGCGCATTGGTCGAGCGAGAGTTCTTGAGTTCTTCGCCGATCTGCCGCCTTGCCGCGTTGGCATGGAAGCGTGCGCAACGGCGCATCAGTGGGCACGCGAGCTCGCGAAGTTGGGGCATGACACGCGGCTGATGCCGCCGACCTACGTCAAAGCCTATGTGAAGCGCGGCAAGAACGACGCAGCCGATGCGGCGGCGATCTGCGAGGCCGTCACGCGGCCATCGATGCGATTTGTGCCGATCAAGAGCGTCGAGCAGCAGAGCATGCTGATGCTGCACCGGGCGCGAGATCTGCTGATCCGCCAGCGGACGCAGCTGACTAACGCACTTCGTGCCCACCTGGCCGAGCTCGGGCTGGTGGCCGCGAAGGGGCGTGAAGGATTGCATCAGCTGGCTGCGGTTGTGACGGAATGCGGCAATGAGCGGCTGCCGAGCGACGCGCGCTTTGCCTGTCAGGCGATCGTTACGCAACTGCACTCCGTGCAGATCGAAATAAGCGGGCTCGACAAGCGCCTCAGTCAGACCCATCGCGCCAACGCGGACAGCAAACGGCTCGATACAATTCCAGGGTTCGGCGTGATCCTATCCACGGCTGTGGCGGCGACGATGACCGATCCAAAGGCGTTTAGGACCGGACGTGATTTCGCGGCCTGGATCGGATTGGTGCCGCGGCAGAACTCGACAGGCGGAAAGGAACGCCTCGGCTCGATTTCCAAGCAGGGCGATCGTTACCTGCGACGACTGCTCGTCGTCGGTGCAATATCCGTCATTAATTCCGCCCGAGCGCGGCCCTACAAGTATCCCTGGGTGATCGAACTGCTGGGTCGTCGGCCGACCAAGGTGGTCGCGGTGGCGCTGGCCAACAAGATGGCGCGGATCGCCTGGGCCGTGCTGGCCAAGGGCGAGCGCTATCGGGCGCCAACACGCTCAAGCAACGCCGTCGTCGCAGCGGCGGCCTGAAGGGCTGGGATTGGATTACAAGGTTACGTCGAGGACGTAAAGGAAAGTCGAGGGTGATGATGGCTTGATGCGAACCGGTTGGACCGGGGATCGGGAGAACCCGTTACTGGGTCACGCGCCGTCGAGCGCGAGATTTTGATAGGGACCCGATCTGCGGATTACATCAGGGCCAGCGGTCATGAGCACCGCGCAAACAGGCCGGACACATGACTTGCACCCGACCGCAAGCAGAAAGCCAAAAAATCCCTTGACCCGTGGGCGCCGTCCACACATGACCCGTATCGGACTTCGCACCGACCTATTCAACCCGCTGAAACCGACTGAATTGAAAGTGCTGGATCGCGCCGGTTGGAGTGCGATGATCTTGGCGACGGCATTCGATCAGCTTGAACGCGCCTCCAAGCGTATCGCCGAGCGAGGTTGAATCGTGCCGCATGACAGGTAGCCCGCTACAGCGTTTCGGGCCATCTGGTGCGAACGTCCCAATGATGACGTGACCATTCGGTCGCACCGCTCTGGAAGCTTTTTCGGCATATATCGCGCGATCTTCGGCGCTCGTTAAAAAATGGAAGACCGCCCGGTCGTGCCACACATCATACGCCTGAGGTGGGTGCCATTTGGTTACGTCGGCGATAAGCCAATGCACTTTGGATGCGCGCGGCCCAAGACGGTCCTTTGTGGCCGAAAGCGCTTGCGCGGAGAGGTCGAGGACTGTGACGTCCTGGAACCTTCGATCCAGCAGCGCATCAATCAAACGAGAGGCGCCGCCACCAATGTCGATGACGGCAGCATCAGTGGTCACGCCGGTCGCTGCAATCAGATCGAGGGAGAGGTTCGGGGTCTCCTCAAACCAACTGACATTGGTCTCGTCCCTCGTTAGATAGACATTGTCCCAATGTGATTGCCGATCAATCGATTCCATAGCGGGTCGCAATGCGGATCTCGGATCAGGCGAAATGTTTTCGGAAAGGACATCGGAGAGTTCGATGCCGCAGCTACACCGCTGGTTCGACAGCCGCACCTTGCGGGAGCTTTGGATTGAGACTACAGGCGTCATCCCAGCTCAACACATTTAGCGACTTAACCAATTTTCCAACGCCATCGGTCTGCGCGCAAAGCATGCCGAGCTCAATGATCTCTTCTTCGCTAAAATGATATTTTAGCTCATCGTAAACTTCGTCTTTGTCGATCGCGTGTTCACCCTGTTTAAAAAGGTCAGCGTAGTGAAGGGCAGCTTTCTCGCGTGCTGAGAAATATTTGCTCGACTGGTAGGCGCCGAGGAGGTCGTTGATCATGTCCTCGGTCAAGCCTTCCTCCTTGGCTACGTTGGAGCGCACGGTCGAACAATAACCGCACTGGTGCGCGACCGAAATCTTGATGCGGCACATTTCTTTAAGTTTGTGCGGTAGCACGCCCTTGTAGAGCACCTTGTTCCAACATTCGACCCAAGCCGCGCCAACTTCGCTGCGTGTCATAATACTGACAACGCGCGGATCCGGCGCGCCTGTCTTTTTGGCCGATTCAATCATCGCGTCGATCTGCGGGTTCCTTTTGGAGTCATCAATATAGCTAATGCGCGGCATAATTTTCCTCATGGTCTTCCGGCGAGATGCCGAAAGAGTAGCAACAGGGAGCAGTTTTTGTAATCGAAATTGCGCATTATTTCTACGCGATAGAACGGATACGTTGCCTCCTGATGATCAAAGACACCCAAAGCAGGGTGCAGGTGGTGCTAGGTTCACGGCAGTGGATGCTTGTTTTCGAATGCCCAGGCAATCGTAGCGAGACAAGTAAATCGATCTTGCGACGACGAGCGCGCTAACGATGAAGGGGTTGTATGCCGGTTGACGAGCGCGACGGTTTGCCGTTTACGAAGCGGCTGCTCTACCGGATGACCGGACCCTGCTAACCGCTCGTCACGCTGCCTTCAATAATCCTTGCACCTTTGGCCACGGGTCGGGCGTAAGGTTTTTGAATGGTCCCCAGTCGGAGTCCTTCATCCGATCGAAGATCGTGGTCCTGACCGAAGGCCGCTCCCGTACGCGTTCCCACCAGTCAGCTACCGCAGGATGCTGCCGCCACATCTCGCCGAGTTTCAGGAGCTCGAGCCGAAGGATGTACGGAATGACCGCCGCATCAGCGATAGAAAAGGCCTCGCCCGCGAGATAGGGGGCGTGCCTCAAATCTTCGACCATCCAGGAAATCATCCTCTGATGCTGCCCGAGCGCGTCGATCACGAACTCGGAATCGAGACCGTGCTCAATCACGCTGCGTTTGTACTCGGCCCTCCGCTTAAGCGGTGCCTTATTGATCTCGGCAACCCATTGCTCACGTGGCATTTTGAGGAAACGCGGCCGGAACGCCGTGGCAAAGGTCATTATTGTGCAGGCGTTATGCATGTATTCGTCGATCAACTTGTTGTAAAGCCGTACGCGGTGGCGCGCGACCGGCGATGTCGGCATCAGCGGCGGGCTAGGGAAAGCCTCGTCGAGGTAGTAGAGGATCAACGACGACTCGACGATCACGTTGCCGTCGTGAACGAGCGTCGGCACAACGCCATTCGGATTGAGCTTCATGTAGACAGGGTCGTTCTGGTCGCCCTGCAGCGTTAGCAGATGCTCCTTGGCTTCGCGGCCCTTTTCCGCAAGCACTATGCGCACCTTCTGGGCGCAGACCGAATTTATGTTGTGATAGAGTTCCAGCACGACAAACTCCTATTGCCTATTGGATCACATCCGCCACGTTTCCCCTTACACGACTGTCTGCGGCTGGCCCCACCTCATTTCTTGCTTACGCTGACCTGTGCCGCCAGCAGGCGGTTCGCCGTACCAGCATCGATCAGCGGATAGGTGTCGAAGTGTGCTGGGATGATATCCGCCCATTCATTCAGGATTCTGGTGCAGGGCATTGTTGTCCTCAACATCGAAAATCGCAACCGCACCCCGTCCTACCCGGGCATAGATGTGACGACATACGCCGCGTGCTTCGTACCCGGAAATCCACGGCCAGAATGATTGCCGTTTCTCCGCCACGTCAGAAGGTCTCTCCGGACGTGGCGTTGAGACAACTAGAAATAACATGGCTCGCAAACTCCAGTTATGTTCGTCAACAGTACGCCGGTCAGGCACCTGCAAGCATTCAACAAATCTCGCGGCCACCCGCACGCCGCAATATTAGCCCTCGAACGTCATTCGCCCCGCTTCAGCTTCATGGATAATCAGGCCTTCCAGGGGATCGAACTCATGCGTCCACGGCGCCTGCTCGAGGACGCGTTTTGTATCCGAATATCCAGCCTGCCAACGGCCGTTGATGCCGCTCGCGCTGAAATCAATGTCCTTGGAATGATCCTCACCGGCGAGCGTCGGCGCCAATAGACGCACGACATGCATGCGCGTGACGCAGCCGTATGACGAAAGCTCGCGCACCTCCGGCGAATTCGCCAGCTCGGGAGGCAGATTTGCAGATAGCTCCATAATGACATGCCGCAACCGGTGCAGCTGCTTCTGGCGCGCGATGTGCGTCGTAGCGCGGCTCGAATATTGGAGGTCTTTTTGCCTCGCAAAAACCTTCCCTAGGCTGTCCGGCTCCGGTCCGTTTGGCGACCAGATGTGCACGGCAAAGACAAGACCGCTTCGACGCGGGTTGTCGTCAAATACGGCTTCAACCGGCGTGTTGGAGAGGACGCCCCCATCCCAATAAAGCTCATCGCCGATGCGGATGGCTGGAAACGCGGGCGGCAACGCTCCCGAAGCCATAATATGTTTGATCGTCAACGGCATATCGCGGCTGTCGAAATAACGCATTTGCCCAGTTTGGACGTTTGCTGCCCCGACAGTCAGCCGCGGCTGGCCGGCATTCAGGAGCACCGGATTGATTAGTTCCTGAAGCGTTTGTTCTAACGGTTTCGTTGAATAGTAGCCGGCGTGCTCCGTACCGAGGGGCACCTGCATGCCTAGAAATGCCCACGGGTTCGGCTCGAAGAAACCGCGCACGCCGCAGCCGATGGTCATTGCATTTGCTGCCAGCCACCAAACATCGCAGCAACATTAGCGATCGGTCCGAGAGATTGACTTTGAACCCTGGTCCAGAACTCCGCCACCCGCGCCATGCGCCTGTCGGGCGGATTGCCTGCAATCAAGCCTGCATTGATAGCTCCGATTGAGGTTCCTATCACCCAGTCCGGTTCGATGCCGGCTTCGGTTAGTGCTTGATACACGCCAACCTGGTAGGCCCCGAGCGCACCGCCGCCCTCCAATACCAGAACGATCTGACCCAGAGCGGCGCGATCAAATTTCTGATTGACGTTCGTGTCCGCCATGTTTGGCAATCGTGCCACATCAATGGGTACCTCGACCAGATGTGAACGAACTTAGCGTTTGAAGTCCGCAATTACAGTGCTAAGACAGTGTCGTGGCTTTCTTTTTTGCGCTGGATATGTAGGCCATGTTCGCCTCGGCAATGACGCTGGTCATCAGCTGCCTCTGCGCCGCCTTGGCGGGTTTTGCCGCCCACCGAGCCAGCATCTGCACGGTTCGGGCGGTGGCCGAAATTATGAGCGCGCGTACTGCCTTTATGCTGGCAAGCATTGGCAAGTCAGCACTCTGGGTAGCAGCCCTGACGCTGCCGTTCCTGTGGCTCATGCCGGCCGCCGCAAATCACATCGGCGGCTGGCGTTTGACCACGACTGCGCTCGGCGGCGGATTGCTGTTTGGTGTCGGCGCCGCGATTAACGGTGGTTGCGCCTATTCCACTATGACGCGACTGGTCGACGGCGAAGTCAGGATGGCGCTGTCGTTAGGTGGGTTCGCGGTTGGCATATTTGCCTTTGTGACACTGGTGGACATCGACTGGCTAACACGGCCGCAGGCAACGCCGGCGTTCATTGGGTCACTACTGATGCTTGCTTTGGTGCTATCGCTCACGCTTCTCGCGTGGGCGATATACGAGGCGTCACGAGTCTGGCGCAACCGACCGAACCACCTGCGACTGCGCCACATGGTCCTTGCGCCGCAATATCGGTTGTCGAGCGCCGCGTTGGTGATCGGCGTTACCAGCTCGACTATCTTTCTGCTACTCAACGCTCCGGGCTATACCATCACTTTGCAAAATCTTGTCCAAGGCATGGTAGGCAGAGGCGCACCTCCTGAGTCGACGGCAAGCATCCTTTTGTTAGCGGTGCTTGCTGGCATGCTGGCCTCAACGCTGCAGCGGGGTAGCTTCCGCCTCGACTGGCGGCCGCAACGATCGTGGCTGCGTAATATATTTGGCGGCGCGTTGATGGGGCTCGGTACCGCCATGCTGCCGGGCGGCAATGACGCGCTGGTGCTCTACGGCATTCCGACCTTCTCGCCGCATGCTCTGCCGGCATATGCTGCACTGATCATAGGCGTAGCTGCGGGGTTGCTAGCAATGAAGCACCTTGCTGGCATCGATACACGCGTAGTCTGCAGTAATGACATCTATCGCGCAGAATTGCAGCCGCGCGGCTCGATGCTCAACTCGCACTCCCCAAGTCGCGGCTGAGTGACCAGATGCCAATGATCACGACTGTCACCGGATACCTGCTTCGGACGAGCCATCAGTGCGGCAACGGCAATGTCCGTTCGCTCGAAATGGCGCTCATGAGTTTCAGGAAGGTCCCAATCGTAACCGATAATCGTCCGTGCGAAGCGGGATACTCAGCCCGTAACGTTGAGCAGCTTGCCAATCACCGTCGTTCGGTCCCGCACGGACGAAACACGGCGCCGAAGCCAGGCATCAACACCAAGGCTGCGCCCTGCGGGGTGCAGCGCGAACATGAACATCACGATCGCCAAAAAGATGTAAGACCACGGCCATTCCGCCGGATTGCCGGGCTGATAGATGCCGAGCCAAAGATGCAGCACGAATATAATCGCAAGCGTGCTCACCAATCGTACTCCAAGCCCAAGGATCAGCGACACCGCGAAGGTCAGTTCGGCAAGGAAAACGACCGGATCGATAAGGTAGAGATAGGGAAGATACACTTGGGCGACCAACTCGCGATGAAAGGCGAACGCCGCGCGGTTGCCCATCTGCTCGGTCCAGTATTGCAGACCGCCGGAGACTGGTAGCGGCAGCTTCCACAGCATGCCTTGAAACCACATCCCACCCACCAAGACGCGAATAAACCACGTACTGAGGTGCATGGCGGAGCGCTGGGAGGGGTCTTCCCGCCAATTCCGCACGGCGATGGCAATGCTCGCCACAATCAAGAGGACAAACAAGCCGACGAAGAAATATTTCCAGGAGCCGAGATCGTTGTGATCGGCGGTATTGCCAATTAGGAAGTCCCAAAAATCAGTGAGCGGATTGGCCATGGTGGATTTCCTCGCCTGTTGCTGCGTAAAGTCTGGCTCTCTGTTATCCGAACTACCGCCAGCGCTCGGTTAGAGCCGCCTAGCTCGCAATCCCGAGAATTGCTTCGAGCACGCCAAGGGCGTCAGAGGTGCCATCTGCCTCGCCCTTTTCAAAGTCCTGTTCCGACCGACCCATCGTATTCGTCACATGCGCGAGGCACAGCACCGGTACGCCCGCTGCTCGGGCAAAACTATAGAGGGCTGCTGCCTCCATCTCGACCGCAAGTACGCCTTTCGATCGGGCTCTCTCGATTGCCGCCCCCGTTTCACGAAATGGAGCATCGGTCGTCCAGCTTGAACCAAGGATTACCTGCTGGCTCTTACCCTTTAGTGCCTCAACGGCCTTGGTCACCAGATGAGGGTCCGCATCCGCATATTCGGCAGGGGGCGCGTAATGGTAGCTGGTCCCCTCATCACGCAGCGCGCGCTCGATGATTACAAAATACGGGGGCCGCCCTACGGGGGTAATCTGGCCCGCCGATGTCACGCTCAGTAACAATCGGCAGCCAGATGCAAACAGTTCTTCGGCGATCAGAACAGCAAAAGGTGCGCCGACCGCACAGCCGATGATCCCAACGGTTTGACTGGCAAGCGTAAACGTATCGAGCCTCGTGTGGTAGCACGGCCAACCGTCGAAGGGCTGCGATTGGCCTGTTTGTCTTAACCGTCGAACAATATCGCCGTCCGGGTCCAGTACGCAGACCGGCGGCACATCGATCGGCGCAAGCCCCTTTTGGCGTCTGGCCTCTCGCAACAGCGCTGCGGGAAGGAAGACGGAAGGCGCTGACGTATCCTTGTTATCGAGAATGGAAGGCATCATTGTCTCAGTCAGATGATCGCTTTCAACACTTCGGCGCAGTGGCACGCTAACACTTCGAGGAGGTGGGTGAGCCTAAGCCGCTTGGTTCCACGTTGTCGTCGGTCTTGGCGACAAACTCACATCGGTCTTTCGCGAGGTCGATCCGAAGATGCCGGTTGGCCTCGTTTTCGAATGCGATCGTGCTGGACCAGCTTGGCAACGATCCGAGTGAGTTGTGCCCACGGTTTCAACAGGCTGACTTCTTCTAAACGAGTGCGAGCGCCTGATCGAGATCGGCGAGGATGTCGTCGATGTGCTCGATGCCGATCGACAGCCGCACGTAGCCATCGGTGACGCCGGTCTTTGCCTGCTCCTCGGGCGTGAGCTGCGAGTGGGTGGTGCTGGCTGGGTGAATGGCAAGCGAGCGAGCGTCGCCGATGTTGGCGACGTGATAAAACATCTTCAGAGCTGTCGATGAATTTGCGGCCGGCGTCACGGCCAGCCCTTGAGTTCGAAGCCGACCAGTCCGCCGTAGCCACCCTTGAGATACGCATCGGCGCGCCGCTTGGTCTCTCCCGTCATCACGCCCGGGTAGATGACCTTGCTGACCTTGGGATGCTTGGCGAGATATTGCGCCACGGCACTGGCGTTGCTGCAATGCTGACGCATGCGCAGAGCGACAGTCTCCAGCCCCTGGATGAACATGAAGGCGTTGAACGGCGACATCGCCGCACCAACGTCGCGCAACAGCGTCACCCGCGCCTTGAGGATGTATGCGATCGGGCCGAGCGGCTTGACGGCCTGCGTCCACACCGCGCCGTGATAGCTCGGGTCCGGCTTGTTGAGCATCGGGAAGCGGTCGGCGTGCTTCTCCCAGTCGAAGTTGCCCGCCATCGACGATGATGCCGCCGATCGAGGTGCCGTGGCCGCCGATGTATTTCGTTGTCGAATGCATGGTGATCGCGGCACCGTGCTTGATCGGCTGGCACAGCACCGGACAGGCGGTGTTGTCCATGATCAGCGGCACGCCGAGTTCGCGCGCCGATCTTGGCGACTTCGGCAATCGGGAACACCGCGAGCTTGGGATTGGGCAGCGTCTCGCCGTAGTAGCAGCGCGTCTTGGCGTCGGTGGCGCGGCGGAAATTCTCCGGGTCGGCAGGATCGACGAAGCGGCATTCGATTCCCATCGTGCCCATGGTGTTCTGGAACAGGTTCCAGGTGCCGCCGTAGATGTCGGTCGAGCAGACGAAATTATCGCCGGCGTGACAGATGTTCTGCACGGCGAACAGCGACGCAGCCTGGCCCGACGCCACCGCAAGCGCGGCAACGCCGCCTTCAAGCGCCGCCACGCGCTCCTCCAGCACGGCCTGCGTCGGGTTCATGATGCGCGTGTAGATGTTGCCAAGTTCCTTCAGCGCGAACAGGTTTGCGGCGTGCTCGGTCGAATTGAATTGGTATGAGGTCGTCTGATAGATCGGCACCGCCACCGCTGTGGTCGCGGGATCGGCACGATAGTTCCCGCCGTGCAGCACGATGGTTTCTGGATTCTGGCTCTGCGTCGGCATGTTTCCTCCCTGTAGATCGATGTTGCATTATTCTAACGGAGCAGGATCATTTATGAGCTCTTTGATTGCAGGGGACCAAGCCATAGCATGTCGGCATTGTGACTGCGCGGCCTTCGGCACACAGAGGACTACGAGAAGGGTTTGTCGTGGGACACAAAGTGCGTCGATCCGGTGCGCTTCTGTGTCTTGGTCATCAATGGGGACGACAACGCGCCGTCGGACATCATTTGCCAGCGGTCAACCGCATATTCGGCGCCTTAACGGCATTGCTCAGTTCCGGCACCGAAATCACCAGGGCCGCGAATATGGCAATCAGGCTCCAGAATAGGTATCGAGACTCGGTCCCGACGCCGATGATGAGGTAGGCGAACGAATAGGGCAGACTGGACAGGACCAGCGCCAGTGCGGCGTCGGTTGACGCTGAACGCCGGCGCGAGCGCACCGAGGCGAGTTGGACCAGCAAGCCCACACCAATCGCGAGCCACAATGCCGGCGCTGTCACCACGTCGTAAGGCACGCGATAGGGTGACGCCATCATCGTGGCGTTGAAATTAAGAGAGGGCGGCGCAGTCATCTCCGAGCTGAAATTGGCGAGCCTATGTTCTACGTAGGCCAGCGGATGGTGGATGATCGCCGCAACCCAAAGGTCGAGCAAATTCGGATTGGGCTTTGCCCCCAACGCAGACCTCGCATCGAGATCTTCGATGACCCCTTGCAGATCCCGGGATACGGCCAGCCGATTCCAGAAAAATCGGCAATCACCCCATGGCGAGAGTGAGTCCCAACGGCTCGACTCATAACAGCCGGTCACCTCATCCCGGGTGAAGGAATTGCCCGGCCCGAACACCGCGAGATCGTCGGAATAGAATGCAATCCCGGTGGTATCGAAGATTTGCAGGGACCGGATGATTCCAAGCGGCTCCGCGTGGAGAACGCGGTGATTGAACACATTGGCTGCTGGAACGAGCGCCAATGCGACAGGGATTGAAGCCGCCAACAGCCGCCAGGGGTGGCCCAACCATTGCGGACGGATCAAGTAAACGAACAGTGGAACCACCGCGAAGACCGCGTTGGCGCGCACCAGCGTGCCATAGAACAGCAGGACCAGCGACATTGCGGCGACTGCCGCGGGAACCTCGCGATCCTGCGATCGGTACCAGAACAATGCGGCGAATGCGGACAGGAATGTCACGGCCATCCCGACGTCCTTAAGAAGTTCGACGTTTAGCGTCAGGAACGGCGGAAGCAGCGCCACGCCCAGCATGGCCCAAGCCGCGAGCGTCCGACCGGCTCGGGCGAGCGCGATCGCGATCAAGCCAAAGCCCAGCCAGTAGAAGACAACCTGAAAGCAAAGCATCGGCGCGTCGCCGTCAGCAAGCAGCCGAAAGATGGACCATAGCCAGGCCATGATCGGCGGGTGCCAGTCGTCGAGTTGCCCGGTAACGGCCTGGGCAAATTGATCCTGGCTGTCTGCGCCCGACTCGCCGGGAAACCAGATCGTCAGATTGGCGCCGGCCATAAGGACGGCCGTAATGGCGATCGAGACAGATTTTGTCGTGGTTGAGCCCCCTCGGGGAACGGCTCCGACGACGGGGTCCATGGGCGGTACTCGAATTGCTGGGCTACACCAAGCGTCTGGCGCCTAAATCGAGACCCGGCTTCCGCAGCGTAGCGTACCGCCATGTCTGAGTCTGGCCCATCTCGGACATGGCAGTCGCGGTCTCCGATGTCCGGTGTTGGAGTAGGAGCGGACCTAGAACGGGCATCACGCCAAGCCCAACTCTGGCGTCATGCTACCCTCCGAATTGCGATTCGACGATCGATCGAGGTTTCAACACTGATCTGGGCAACATGGGCTCCCCAGCGTTCCAGTGCGTCCTTGCGCTCCGCCAGAAAGTCATGGCGCTGATAGACCGCCGCAACCCCTGAGATCGTGCCGGCCTGGTGGTTGAGGATCTTGTCCGCGACGTGCGGCGCAACACCAAGCCGGGCCATCCCGGACACGCAGGTGCGGCGCAAATCATGTAGCCGCCATCCGGTCACACCCGAGAGCGCATCCAATCTCCGCTTGGCCTTGCCGAACTCCTGAAACGGCTTGGCGCCAAAGAACGAAAATACGAACGGGTGCTTTTTGTCGACGCGCGTGAGCAAAGCCACCGCTTGTTCGGATAGATGAACCGCATGCTCCTTGGCATTCTTGGTCCGCGACTTCGGGATCGTCCAGAGCCGACGTCCGAGGTCCAACTCGTCCCAGGTCATCCGGGCGACCTCTTCGCGGCGCTGCCCTGTGAGGGCCAGGAATTCGACGATGCCGCCGTAGGGACCGCCGATCGTCCTGGCCGCAAGGATGACTTGCACGAGTTCCTGGTCGGTCAGGACCCGGTCGCGAGCAACCTCCTTGGCGGGCAGCGGGATGCCCTCCGCCGGAGATTGATCCAGCACGGCCCGGCCCACGCACCAGCGCAGGAACGTCTTGATCGATTTCAAGGTCTTGTTAGCCGCAATCGGCGCGCCGCGCTGCTCAATTGCGGAGATCAGTTCGACGACGTCGCGCTTGCTGATCTCGTGGATGCTCCGCGTACCCCAAGGCTTGCCAATCTCACGTCGGAGAAGCCGAGATATCTCGCCGGCGGAGCGGTTCTGCGACACATGTTGGGCAATGAAGGTCTCCAACAGGTCGCCGATCTGATCGGCCACGATTCGCCGCTTCGCTTCCCGCTTTTCACCCGCAAGATCCCGGCCTTCAAGTTTGGCCGCAAAGACCTTCTGCGCCGCCACCCGCGCCTGATGAAGCGTAACGCGCCCGTACGGTCCGATCGTGTACTTGCGCAACCGCGAGCCGGCGCCGCCGGTGCGGTACAGCACGACGAACACCTTGCGGCCCTTTGGCGTAACCTTCACGCCGAAGCCCGGACATCCGGCATCCCAGTAGACCACGTCGGTTTGAAGTGTCGGCAGCGCGTCGATATTGCTCTTGGTGAGTTTGATGCGAGGCATGAAGAAGCTCCTGTCGGGTGTGCTACCTTCACTTCGAATAGGTAGCGCCACAGATGAAATGACAGGAACGAACGTGGTATCTGGTCCGCATCGACGCAAGTGAATTCAATGCGTTATGAACCGCCAGCTATCAACTTCCATCTCCGGGAAACATGAATCCGAGAACC
>CAVVON010000017.1:0-60964 GCA_963749815.1 uncultured Alphaproteobacteria bacterium
TCCGACCGCGACCTTCCTGGCGACCGTGGTCGAGCTCGGCAAAACGGTCGGCGCCGAGCAGGTCCAGCTCGACATCAACCGGATGAAACGGCACTTCGACCTCTTGTGCGAACTGATGCACAAGGCGCGCAAGCTCGGCATCAAGCTTCTGGTCGGCACCGACACCGGCAACAACACCTTCACCCGGTTCGGCGAGCTTCACGCCAAGGAGCTGGAGATTTTCGTCAAGTACGGCGGCTATTCTCCGATGGAAGCCATCGTTGCGGCGACCCGCGACAACGCATTCGCCATCGGCCTGGAAGGCCAGGTCGGCGAGATCGCTCCGGGCCGGCTTGCCGACATCATCGTGCTCAGCAAGGACCCGGTGGCGGATATCACCGTGCTGCAAGGCGGCAAGCACCTCTCGTGGGTGATCAAGGACGGCAAGCCCGTCGATCTCGACCCGCGCGAGGAGATGTTGACCTTTCAGCACGCGGCCGAATGATCCCAGGCTGCGCGTCCCGGTCCGGTCGCGATCCGCGCGCCGGCCGGCCAGCTTGAACCGAGCGCTGGATAGCCATTGTCGTCAGCCTCACCCGATGTCGCGCGCCTGCGCGTCCAGATCGACGACGTCGCGCCGGCGGTCATCCGGCGCGTCGAGGTGCCGGTCACGGTCCGCCTCGACGACCTCCATTTCGTCCTGCAGATCGCGATCGGCTGGCAGAACTGTCATCCGTTCGAATTCCGCGTCGGCGGAGCAGCTTCGGACGGCGCGGCGCTGGACCACAACGGCGACGGCACGAAAGCCTGGGGCCTGCTCGATCGCGACAATCCGGAATCGAGCCCGCTCTCGGCCGAGACGGCGACGCTGGCCGATGTCTTGGCGCTCGGGCAAACGTTCCGTTACGACTACGTCTACGGCGAGGATTGGGCTCATACGGTGGTGCTGGAGGAGATCGTCGCGGCCAGCCCCGACGCCGCTTATCCGCGCCTGGTCAGCGCCGAAGGCCGTTGTCCACCGGCGGATATCGGCGGACCGGAGGGTTACGAAACCTTCCTCCAGGCGATCGCCGACCCCGAGCACCTGCACCACGACGGCATGATCGAATGGGACGATCCGGACTTCGACCCGAATAAGATCGACGAAGCTGCGATCCGCGCGAACCTCGCCAACCTCCGGAAGTATCTCGGCCGGCGTCCGCTCGCCTGATCGCGACGATCGATGTCTGGCCTCCCCGCACGACAATAAATGTCTCCTGCCGGCTATGGCACTCTTTGATCAACTGAGATCGGGGATGGGACAAAACGTGCAAGACTGTGTTACCACACGCGCTCCGATCGAAGCTTTGATTGCACGGCAATGACAAGCTTGCGCTGCAAGGCGCCGGCCCCCATCGTGGTGCTGCTGCATCATCCTCGCGCGGCGCCTGCTTGAACGCCAAGAACGACCGGTGCGTCCGTTGACCCGCTGGCTAAATCGCCGCGGTTCGTCCAAAGAACAGCCGACACTAGAAAGTGGAGTCGTTGCTCATGCTTTACGTCGACATCCCGAGCCTGGCCGATCTGAAGTCGCTGGCAGCCCACCGCGGCGATATCTGCGTCTCGATCTATCTGCCGACCACGCCGGTCAGTCAGGAAACGGCAGGCAACCGGATCGAGCTGAAGAACCTCGCGCACGAAGCCGTTCGCCAGCTCGAGGCCGCCGATGCCGACAAGCGCCGCGTCGCCGCGCTCAAGGAGCATCTCGACGACTTGGTCGATGACGACGAGTTCTGGCGATTTCAGGCACGCAGCCTCGCGGTGCTGGCGACCCCTGACAGCGCACGGACCTTCCG
Organism: uncultured Alphaproteobacteria bacterium; assembly: GCA_963749815.1. Taxonomy (GTDB): domain Bacteria; phylum Pseudomonadota; class Alphaproteobacteria; order Rhizobiales; family Xanthobacteraceae; genus VAZQ01. The sequence goes on from CAVVON010000017.1 coordinate 1,815, forward strand.
CGTGCCAAATGCGCTGACGCCGATCGTCGAGGTGTCGGATCGATTTCATCTCAAGCCGCTGCTGCGCACCATCGCATTTCCAAACACCTGCTTTGTGCTTGCGCTGGCGGAAGGCGCCGTCCACCTCATTCAGGTCTCCGCCGAGCTGCCGCCCGCGGTTGTCAGAGTCGACGGGATGCCGAAGGACGCGGCCAGCGCGGCCGGCCGCGCCTCCATCAACAGCCGCTCGCCGAGCGGCCGAATTCAAGGGTCGGAGGGGCAGAAGGTGCTGTTGCGCCAATTCGCCCGCAAGGTCGATCATGCGCTGCGCGGTCTGCTGACCGGATCGGATCTGCCGCTGCTGCTGGCCGCGAGCGAGCCGCTCGCCTCGATCTATCGGTCGGTCAACACCTACGCTCATCTGGCGACGGCGGGGATTCGACGGCAGCCCCGTGAACTCGACCGACGCGCAGCTCGCGGAACGGGCCCGCGGCATCCTGGATGACCTGTATCGGGACGAGATTGCCCAATGGAAGCGGACATTCCTGACACGCGAAAACGAAGACCGGGCGATTACCGACATTGCTCACGCCGCCCGAGCGGCGACCTATGGTGCGGTGGAGACGATGCTGGTCGATATCGATGAGGTCGTCCCCGGCACGGTCGATGAGAAGAATGGCGCCGTCACCTTCGCGAAGACCGCGGACGCCAGGGACTACGGCGTCGTCGACGAAATCGCGAGCCGCGTCATCCGCTCCGGAGGACGCGTTCTCGGCGTGCGAAAGGCGGATCTTCCAGGCGGCAAATCGCTCGCGGCGATTTTGCGCTACGCGATATAGCGCGCACCGCCAATGCTGCCCGGCCTACACTTGCAGATAGCGCTGGGCGACCGTCTCATCGGCGAGCAGGGCCGCGGAGGTTCCGGACCAGACCACCCGTCCTTTTTCGAGAATGACGTGGCGGTCGGCGATCTTGACCAAGGCCTTGATGTGCTTGTCCACGATCAGGATCGCCTGGCCATCGTCCTTCAAGCGCGCCAGGCATTTCCAGATCTCCTGCCGCAGCAAGGGCGCCAGGCCCTCGGTCGCCTCGTCGAGTATGAGAAGCTTGGGATTGGTCATCAAGGCGCGGCCGATCGCCAGCATCTGCTGCTCGCCGCCGGATAGCTCGATCCCCATATGCCCGCGCCGCTCGGCAAGCTGAGGAAAAAAGCCGTAGACGCGGTCGAGCGTCCATCGCGGCGGTACGGAGCGCACCGCTGCGGTGGCGACAAGATTCTCCTCGACCGTGAGCGTCGGAAAGACGTGCCTGCCCTCGGGCACCAAGCCCAAGCCCGCCTGCGCGACCCGGTATGGCGGCAGGCCGATCAACGGCTGCCCTTCGAGCAGTGCGCTGCCGCCCAATGCCGGCAGCAGGCCCATGATGGTGTGGATGGTCGTGGTCTTGCCCATGCCGTTGCGGCCGAGCAGCGTCACCACTTCGCCGGCGTTGACCGCAAAGCCGACGTCGAACAACACCTGCGCCGGACCGTAGGCAGCCTGCAAATGATCGACCACCAGCATTTCGATCACTCCATCTCGTCGCCGAGATAGGCCTTGATGACGCGCGGGTCGGAACGGACCTCCGCGGGCGCGCCGCTCGCCAGGATGCGGCCGTAGAGCAGCACGGAGATGCGGTCCGCGAGCGCAAACACGGCGGTCATGTCATGCTCGACCAGCAGGATGGGGAAGCGCCCTTTGAGCCGACGCAGAAGGTCGATGATGCGCCCGGTCTCGTCGCGGCCGACGCCGGCCACCGGCTCGTCGAGCAGCAGGAGCTTCGGCTCCATCGCAAGCGCGATCGCGAGTTCGAGCGCGCGCTTTTCGCCGTGAGACAATGTCCCCGCGAGAGCGTCCGCGCGCTCGGCCAAACCGACGTCGGCGAGCGCCGCCAGCGCGGGAGCGTTCAGTGCCGCCTCCCGCGCCGCCCGGCCGAACAGGCGGAAGCTCGAGCCCGCGCGCGATTGCACGGCCAGTGCGACATTCTCGAGCGCCGAAAAGGTCGGGATGATCGAGGTGATCTGGAATGACCGCGCCAGCCCGAGCGCTGCGCGCGCATGGAACGGCAGCCTCGTGACATCGCGTCCGGCAAACACGATCGATCCCGCATCCGGCCGGAGCAGGCCTGAAATCTGATTGATCAGCGTGGTTTTTCCGGCGCCGTTCGGGCCGATCACGGCATGCAGTTCGCCCGGCATGATGTCGAGACTGAGATCGTCGGTGACGACGAGCCCGCCGAAGCTCTTGCTCACCTTGTCGAGGCGCAGCAACGGCTCAGTCACGTGCAAGCCTCCGCGAAAGCTTGCGGCCGATGCCGAGCAGGCCACCGCGCGCGAACAGCACGACCAGCACCAGGATGGGGCCGAAGATCACCTTCCAATGCTCGGTGAATCCCGACAGCCATTCTTCCGCCAGCAGGTAGGCGGCGGTGCCGATGATCGCACCGTGGAGCGAGCCCAATCCCGCCGAGCAGCACCATCACGATCAGTTCGCCCGAGCGCTGCCAGGACATATAGGCGGGGCTGACGAACTCGGTTGCATTGGCGAGCAGGAAACCCGCAAGCCCCCCCAGCATGCCTGCAATCACATAGGTCAGGAGCTGAAACCGCACGATATCGAATCCCATCGCTGCCATGCGGACGGGATTCTCCTTCGCGCCACGCACCACGCGCCCGAAGCGCGAGACCACGATAGCGCGGCAGACCAGATAGCTTGCCAGCAGACAGGCAAACACCGCGTAGTAGAAGACGCGGTCGCTCTTGAACAACGGATAGCCGGCAATCGTATTGCGCGCGGCAATCGTCAGCCCGTCGTCGCCGCCATAGGGCGCGAGCGAACTGGCGATGAAGAATGCCATCTGCCCGAACGCGAGCGTGATCATGATGAAGTAGACGCCTTTGGTGCGCAGGCAGACGATCCCGGTCAGCACTGCGAACAAGGCAGAGACCGCGAGCGCCAGCGGAAGCGAGATCAAGGCGTCGGAGATGCCGTGCGCCGAGAGGATGCCGACCGCGTAGGCCCCGATTCCGACGAATGCGGCGTGGCCGAAGGAAATCAGCCCGGCGTAGCCGACCAGGAGATCGAGCGCGACCGCCGCGATGGCGAAGATCATCACGCGCGCGGCAAAGCTCAGCACATAGCCGGCGCCGATCAAGGGAGCGAGCAAGGGAACGCACGCCAATACCAGGAATATCGCGACCGGGACGGCGTCTTGAAGCCGCGCGCGAGCGGGCGCCAGTGCGTCCGGAATCGCGGGCGGCATCTCAGCGGCCTTTGGCCGGGAACAGCCCGGTCGGCCGGACGTAGAGCACCACCGCCATCAGCAGATAGATCAGCATCGACGCGATCGCGGGTCCCACGACGCGCGCGGTCGACGGCCCCATGAACAGGCGCAGGATCTCGACCGAAAAAGACCGCCCCAGGGTGTCGACCAGGCCGATCGTCAGCGCCGCAATGAAGGCTCCGCGGATCGAGCCGATGCCGCCGATCACGATCACGACAAACGCGAGGATGAGGATGGCATCGCCCATGCCAGGCTCGACCGACAGGATCGGCGCGATCATGATGCCGGCGAAGCCTGCCAGCATGGTGCCGAACCCGAACACGATCATGAACAGGCGCCGGATATTCACGCCGAGCGCGGAGACGATCGGGGCGTCGGTGGCGCCGGCGCGTACCAGCATGCCGATGCGGGTGTGGAGCACCAGCACGTAAAGCAAGGCCGCGACCGCGAGCCCCGATCCGATGATGACCAGCCGCCACACGGGATAGAGCAGACCGTCGGCAAGCCGCACCGAGCCCGACAGCGCGTCGGGAATCGGCAGGCTCAGCGGCGCCGCGCCCCAGACCAGCTTCACGCCATGATTGAGAAACAGGATGATGCCGAAGGTCGCCATGACCTGATCGAGGTGATCGCGGTCATAGAGCCGCCGGAACACCACGAATTCCAGGACGAGCCCGAGCAGCAGCGCCGCGGCAAGCGCCAGCACAAGGGACGCCAGGAAGTTGCCGGTGAGCGCGTAGAAAGTCACCGCCAGATAGGCGCCCAGCATGTACTGCGCGCCATACGCCAGGTTGATGAAGTCCATCACGCCGAATACCAGCGTGAGGCCCGCCGCAATCAAGAACAGCAGAACGCCGAGCTGCAGCCCGTTGAGGAACTGCACGACGAGAAGACTGGTGGACATGGCGACTACCGGCGCATCTTACCTCCCCCGCCTGCGGGGGAAGTTGGCGCGAAGGCCTCGAGCCGCGCATGCGGCCTCATTCTACTTCATCGCACAGTCCTTGGCGTGCGGATCGGCATCGTTCTCGAACACCTTCTTGACGATCTGGGTCTCGAACTTGCCGTCGGCACGCTTGGCGACCTTGACCAGGTAGAAATCCTGAATCGGATAGTGGTTGGTGTTGAATTTGAAGCCGCCGCGCAGCGACTTGAAGTCGGCCTTCATCAGCGCCGCACGGAGCGCGTCCTTGTTGGACGTGTTGCCGCCGGTCTGCTTGAGCGCGCCGTCGATCAGCAGCGCCGCGTCGTAAGCCTGGAACGCATAGGTCGCGGGGACCGCGTTGAATTCCTTCTCGTAGGCGGCGACGAACGCCTTGTTCTGCGGCGTGTCGAGATCGGGCGCCCAGTTCGAGCCGCCGAAGAAGCCGAGCGCCGCATCCTGCTGCGCCGGCAGCGTCGATTCATCGACCGTGAACGCCGAGAGGAACGTCATCGAATCGGCAAGCCCCGCCTGACGGAACTGCTTGACGAAATTCACCCCCATGCCGCCCGGAAGAAAGACGTAGATCGCATTGGGCTTCGCCGCCGCGATCTTGGCAAGCTCGGCCGAATAGTCGAGCTGGCCGAGCGGCACGTAGACCTCGTCGGCGATCTCGCCCTTGAAGAACGACTTGAAGCCGGCGAGCGCGTCCCTGCCGGCCTGGTAGTTGGGCGCGATCAGGAACACCTTCTTGATGCCGGTGTCCTGCGCATATTTGCCCGACACCCCGAACACCTGGTCGTTCTGATAGGAGGTCACGAAGAAGTTCGGGTTGCATTCCTTGCCGGCGAAGTTCGAAGTCCCGGCATTGGGGCTGATCAGGATCGTGCCGCTCTCGGTGGCGGGCTTCATGATCGCCTGCAGGATGTTGGAGAAGATCGGCCCGACGATGAAATCGACCTTGTCGCGCTCGACCATCGCCTTGACCTTGGTGACCGCGACGTCCGGCTTGAGTTCGTCGTCCTGCACGAAGACCTCGACATCGCGGCCGCCGAGCTTGCCGCCCAGCGTCTTGACCGCGAGATTGACCCCGTTGCGAAGCTGCTGACCGAGCACGGCCGGAGGCCCGGACAAGGTCGCGATGACGCCGATCTTGAGCTTCTCCTGCGCCTCGGCAGCCGAGACCGTGAATGCCATCAGGGTCGCGGCGATGGGCAAATGCCATTTCGTCATGGGCCACCTTCGATTTGGAGCGATATCCGAGGGGAGTTTAGGTTTGAACGGCACGTCTTGTGAAGGCGTGTTTCGCGCCACCGGCCGATCCCGGCAGCGCCGAGATGCCTCACGTTGCGCCATTTCAGGATGTCATCTACTTTGTTCGCAGTCGGATTAGGTCAACTCGGGAGTGCGCGAGCATGCAGCCGCTGACAGCAGGCGTTACCAAGGCAAATACCGGCATCGACGGCATCGTCTGGAACATTCTCGGCCAGACCTATGTGCCGAAGCAGGTCTCCGAACAGTCGTTCGCCTGGCACGCCACCTTCCCGCCCGGCACCTTCGTGCCCCCGCACATCCATCCGACCCAGGACGAATTCATCTACATGTTCGAGGGCCGCCTCGATGCGCTGATCGACGGCAAGGATTTCGTCGCCGGATCGGGCGACCTGCTGCGGCTGCCGATGGGCATTCCGCACGGCCTGTTCAACAAATCCGACCAGCCGATCAAGTGCCTGTTCTGGGTGACGCCGACGCGCAAGCTCTACGACCTGTTCTGGGCGATCCACAGCATGAAGGAGCAGAAGCCCGAGGAAGTCGTGGCGCTCTCCGCCAAGCACGAAATCGTCTTCCTGCCGCCGCCGCCCGGCGCGTGATCTAGGCCGCCTTCCCGACGGTCTTGTTGACCTGCTCGCGCGCAAAGCCCGCAGTCGAGGCATAGCCGCCGACGATCGCCTTGCGCTGCTCGAACGACAGCACGTCCTCGATCCGGTTGAAGCCGTCGGGCGCGAGCGCCTCCACGGCGTCGATGACGCCTTCCGGGCCGCCCTTGCGGTTCATGCGCACGATCTGCGCCGTGACCGGCAGCCGCTCCTGCTCGTACATCCAGAGCGCATGCTGCGGATGCTCGGCGCCGGCCAGCCGGTCGGCGAGACAACGGGCGTCGAGGATCGCCTGCGAGGCGCCGTTCGAGCCGACCGGATACATCGGATGCGCGGCGTCGCCGAGCAGCGTGACGCGACCGTGCGACCAGCGCGGCAGCGGATCGCGGTCGCACATCGGGTATTCCCAGAACTCGGACGTCGACTCGATCAGCGCCTGGGCATTGACGTAGGGAATGCGGAAGCGCTGGACATGCGGCATGAGGTCGTCGAGCCGTCCGGGCCGCGACCAGTCTTCCTTGTTCGGCGGCGGGGTCGAGCCGTCGGCAATCTTGGCGACCACCGCCCAATTGGTGAGCCGCCGGTCGGGCCGGCCGCTGTCGGCGATCGGGTAGACGACGAGCTTCGCCGCCATGCCGCCGGCAATGACCATCGAGCGGCCGGTGAGAAACGTCGGCCATTCGGCGGCGCCACGCCAGAGCATCGCGCCGTTCCAGCGCGCGGGCCCCTCGTTTGGGAAAAGCGTGTCGCGCACCAGCGAATTGATGCCGTCGGCGCCGATCAGGATGTCGCCGCGCGCCGTCGTCCGGTGCGAACCGGTACGGTCGAAGAAATACGCGCTGACGCCGGCTTCGTCCTGTTGGTACGATCCCAGCCGATGGCCGGTATGGATGCGTTTCTCGCCCAACCGCGAGCGCACGGCTTGATAGATCACCGACTGCAGCCGCCCGCGATGAATGGAGAATTGCGGGAATTCGTAGCCGGCATCGGTGCCGCGCAATTCGCGCCAGATCTCCTGTCCGAACCGGTTGGTATAGAAAAGTTCGTGGGTGCGGACCCCCACCATGTCGAGCCGGTCGAGCAGCTTGAGCTCGGCCAATTCCTTGATGGCGTGAGGCAGCGTGTTGATGCCGACGCCAAGCTCGCGAACGGTTTCCGACTGCTCGTACACCTCGCACGCGATGCCGCGCGCATGAAGCATGAGGGCTGTCGTCAGACCGCCAATCCCGCCCCCGACGATGATGACTTTCATGATACAAACTCACGGATACGCTTCTATTCATAATGGCTCGTAACGCTCAGGTTATGCAATGGGATTCGCTACACTTGGTGAAATTGCACTTTGCGGGATTTTGCCAGTGCAAGTCTCGATTTCGTAGCGTCTCAATTTCAGTCGACTTGGATGTTGGCGGATTTTGCGATCGTGGCCCACTTATCGATCTCGGCTGCGATGAAGGCGGAGCCCTGCTCAGGCGTTAGTGTGAATGGCTCGTTGCCAAGCTTCTTGAGGCTGGCTTGGTAGGCGCGCGAGGCGGAGACTTGCTCCATCGCCCGCGAAAGCTGACCGATAACGCCTGCTGGCGCAGTGGCCGGTGCGGCTAGCCCGAACCACGAAGACGAGACGACCGCGGGATAACCGCACTCGGCGAAGGACGGTATGTTTGGGAGGAAGGGCGAGCGCGTCGGCCACGCGATCGCCAATGCTTTGAGATGTCCGCTACTGATGTTTTCCGCCGTCGTGCTGACATCGCTGATGAACACATCGACATCGTTGCTCAGAATACCGAGCAAAGCCGGGCCGCCGCCCCGATAGGGAACGTGGACAAGATCAATGCCGGCTTCGCGCTTGAACAGTTCGCTCGCGAGATGAATCGCGCCGCCGCTTCCTGAGGAAGCGTAGGTAAGCCTACCGGGTCGCTGCTTCGCGAGCGCGATAAGATCACCGAGGGTGTTCACGGGCAGCGACGCCCGAACCACAAGCACATGCGGCGTGTAGGAGACGAGCCCGACCAGCTTGAGGTCCCTTTGGACGTCAAAGCGGAGATTTTTCATGACCGCTGGATTGACCGCGAAGCTTGAGCTCGATCCGAACAGCAGCGTGTAGCCGTCCGGAGCGGCTCGCACGACGGCCTCGGTGCCGATGACGCTTGATGCGCCGGTCCGGTTCTCGACAAAGACGCTCTGGCCGAGGGCCTCGGCAAAATGCGGCGCGAATACGCGGGCCGCAGTGTCGGCCGGCCCACCGGGCGCAAGAGCCACGATCAGCTTGATCGGCCGGTCGGGGTAGGACGCTCCCACTGCCGCCGTCGGCACCAGCGATGCCATCAGGGCCAGCGCGTTGCGGCGAGTGAAAGGTCTTCGCATCAGGAATGCGCCGGCGTTTGCAGGTTGAGCGGACGATAGCGGACCAGGACGGATGTTTAAGTAACGAATTGCGCGCCGCCGGAAGGACCGAGGGCGAGATCGATGTTCGCAGGCACCGGTTTTAGGGCGCCGGCCTCGATTTGCCGAACGATCTCGACGATCCGCGAATTAGCAGGCGCTGAGCGGCCCCGCTTCCGGCTTTCCTCGACGACGAGGCCGTTGATCATGTCGACTTCGCTGGCACGGCCCTTCAGCAGGTCTTGCAATACAGTGTTGCGGCCGCGGCCCGGCCCGATATCGCTTGCGAGCTTGTCGAACAGTTTCTCAATCGGCCGATTGGAGCCCGCGAGGTCGGCTTGCGTCAGGCCCAAGATCGGCTCGACCGGATATCCAAGGTCCTGGCCGGCGCGCAGCGCTTCCTCGCCGATCTCCACGATCAGCTCACGCATTCCCGGCAGCTTGACCGCATCGGCCAGCGTCAGGCCGACCATCGCAAACGGCCCGAGACACATCGCGTTGACAATGAGCTTGGTCCACTTTGCCGCCAGAATGTTGGGTTTGATCTCAACCCGTCCGACTGGACCGAGCAGCGTCTTGATCTCGTCCAATCGGTGACCGGTCGATGGATCGAGGCTACCAAGCCCGATCCAGGTCCGCTGCGGCGGCGTGTTGCGCTTTACCAAGCCGGGCGTGAACATCTCCGACGACAACTCGACCACGCAGCCGATTGTCCGCTCCGGTCCCACGACCTCGCTGATCGTACCGGCGGTCATGGCATTTTGCATCCCGATCAGCATACCGTCGGATGCTAGATGTGGCTTGATCATCTCGCACGACCACCGGGTGTCGTACGCCTTCATCGCGAGCAAAACGATATCGAACGTCTCGTGCAAGGTGCAGAGCTCGCACAAATGATACGCCCGCACCGCCGCATGCAGCTCGCTCTCCGGCATCGTGATCCGCAGTCCATTGGCCCGCATCGTTTCAACATGGGCCGGCCATTGGTCTATGAGCACGACGTCGAAACCTGCATCAACGAGGTCGGCCGCAATACAGCTACCATTCGCCCCCGTACCGAATACTGCGATCTTCTGAGACATGAGAGCCACTTTGCCGCGGTTTAGAGCTTGAGAAGACGCGCCGCATTGCCGCCGAGGATCATTTGGCGTTCGTCGGCCGACAATTCGGTGAGCCCGCCCACTGTCGCGACCGGCGCAACGTCGCTCATATCGGCCGGAAAATCAGTGCCACACACCACGCGATCGGCGCCGACGAAGCGTACAAGATCGAGTAGAATCTCGCGATTATGCGCAATTGTGTCGTAGTGGAACCGGCGTTTGTACTCCATGGGCGGACGAGCCAGTTCCTTTACCTCCTGGCGCACGGTAGCACCGTGGGTCATACGGCCGAGCAGCCACGGGAACGGGCCGCCCGCATGCGGGAGCACCACCTCAAGCTTCGGAAACGCGTCCATCACTCCGCCGAACATCAGCGAAGCTGCGGCAATGCCGGTCTCGTACGGATTACCAAGAAAGTTTCGGAGATGGTAGTTGCGCATCCTGTCAGCGCCTAGCGTGTTCGTTGGGTGCAGGAAGATCGGCAATCCGAGCGCCTCGCATTTTTCGTACACCGGCCAAAGCGCCTTTTCGTCGAGATTCTGCCCGCGCACATGCGTCGACATGTAAACTCCACGGATGCCGGGAAAACTCCCCGCACGGGCGACCTCATCGACCGCGAGGTCAGGCGCCTGCATCGGCAACATCGCCAAACCCACAAAGCGTTCGGGATACTCGAGATGCAGGGCCGAACAGGCGTCATTGAATGCCTGGGAAAGCTTCAATCCGAACGCCGGAGTCGCCCAGTAAACCATCGGCTGTGTAAGAGAGACGGCGTGCATGGCGACGCCGGCGGCGTCCATAGCCTTGAGCCGCGACGCGATATCCGTGTACCGCGGCTGAAAAGTCACGGACAGGCCGGGAATAACAATGACCGTGTTGCCGCGTGCGTTGCGCTCGACCCGAGCTCCGTTGTCTCCGGCCTCTTTCTCGATCAATGAAAGCCATTGCCGCGGATACCAATGAGCATGAATATCGATGACCCGCGCGCGCAGTGTCTGCTGCGCTCGCGATGCGCCGGTCGACTGAACCAGGAAGGCTATTACCGAGTTAGCCAGAAATCCGCGTCGTGTGAGCATACTTCCTCACTCCGAAGGTGAAGCTCATTTTCCACGGCCGAGGCAGGCGAATCAATCGGAAGCGAAGGCGGCGAACGCGCGCCGGACTTCAGCAATCCAAACTAAGTTGGGAGGGAGCACGACGTCACCTCGCGCAGGCGATGTCGGCTCACCGCCCTCCAAATCCGAAAATGATCGCGATCAACTGCGACTTCCGATTTTGGTGCCCATCTCGGACATGCCGCCATGGATATCCATCATTTGGCCCACATCGGACACGTCTTACTTGCATCGTCGCGCCACTCGGCGATGACCGCGGGCCCGTCACTGCTCCTTGATGTGGCCATCGGTGATCACCTTCTTCCACTTGTCGTATTCGGACCTGAGAAAGGCCGCGCCCTCCTGCGGCGTCGACGACACCGGCTCGGCGCCGATCTTGGCGAAAGCGGTCTTTACCTCGGGCAACGCCAACGTCTTCACCATCGCCTCGTTGAGCTTTGCAACCACGGGCGCCGGCACCGCCGCTGACGCCAGCACCAGATACCAGAGATCGACCTCGAAATCCTTCAACCCGGATTCGTCCATGGTCGGCACATCGGGATAGACCACCGAGCGTTTGAGGCTCGTCACCGCGAGCGGCCGGACGCGGTCGTCCTTGGTGAACGGCAGCGCGCCGGCGGGGCTTGAGAACGCGTAGGAGATCTTGCCGGCCATCATGTCGGTGTAGGACTGGCCGATGCCGCGATAGGGGACGTGCACCGCGTCGACGCCAGCACGCTGCTTGAACATCTCCCCGGCAAGGTGCGGCGAGGTGCCGATACCGGCGGAGGAGAAGTTGAGTTTGCCGGGGTTGGCCTTCGCGTAGGCGACGAACTCGGCGTAGGTTTTCACCGGCAGGGATGGCGATACCACCAGAACCAGCGGCGAGGCATTGACCCGCGAGACGACCTGCAGGTCCTTGAAGGTGTCGAACGGCAGGCTCGGCAGCAGCGTCGGATTGATCGCGAGGGCGGGGTCCATCATCACCAGGGTGTAACCGTCCGGCGCCGAGCGCACGACGTAGTCGGTGCCAGGAATGCCGCCGGAGCCGGTCCGGTTCTCGGCGATCACGGTCTGGCCGATGATCTCACCGAGGTGTTGCGCCAGCGTGCGGCCGATGTAGTCGGTGGCGCCGCCGGGCGCATAGGGCAGCACCAGCTTGATCGGCTTGGCCGGATAGGCTTGCGCCCGAGCGGTCCACGACACGACGGCAAGAGCGGGAACGCCCATGGCCAGGCGGAGAAAATGCCGACGGGGAAGTTTCATCGTGCCCTCACTTTGGATCGCCACACCATTCGCGGAACTCAAGTGATGGAATATTGAGCTTGGATAGCCAAGTCAGTCCGGCTTAATTCCGAGTTCTTTTATGATCGGCCCCCACATTTCCAGTTCAGACTTGAGACGTTCCGTCAACTCGGCCGGTGTAGAGCTCATTGCCGTAGCGGAAATATCCGCAAGTCTCTGCTTCACCTGCGGATGAGCAAGTACCGCGACCGTATCGGCGTTTACTTTTCTCACGATCTCGGCCGGCGTCTTCGCTGGCATGAACAGCGCATACCAAGACGACTTGTCGAAACCCGGAATGCCTGCCTCAGCGATGGTTGGAATATCCGGCGCGAATGGAGAGCGTGCAGCCGAGGTCACGGCGATCGCCCGAATAGCGCCGCCGTCGATTAACGGCCGCGCGGAAGGCTGGGTCGCGAACATCACGTCGACACGCCCAGGAATGAGATCGTTAAGGGCGGGACCGCCACCGCGATATGGGACATGGGTCATCTCGACGCCAGCCATGCGCTTGAACAATTCGCCATTGAGGTGGGGTGAAGCGCCAGTTCCCGACGACGCAAAAGTGACTTTGCCTCGATTGGCTTTGCAGTACTCGACGAACTCAGTGACCGATCTCACCGGCGGACGAGTTCGGGACCACCATTACATTCGAGTACAAGCAAACCAAGGTCACCGGAACTAAATCGGTTACGGGATCAATTGATGGGGAGTAGAGATACCGATTTGTTGCCAGAAAATCACCGCCGATGAAAAGCGTGTAACCGTCGGGGGCGGATTGGCCAACCGAAACCGCTGCGATGTTGCCACCAGCCCCCGCCTTGTTCTCGGGTACGACCTGCTGGCCCCAGAGTTCGGATAGACGGTTGGCAATCACCCGCGCAATTGGGTCGGCAGAGCCGCCCGGAGGAAACGGCACAACGATCCGCACAAATCTATTCGGATACGTTTGCGCCCCTGAGATCTGCGAGAGAGCCGGCAGAGTTAGAGTGCCTGCCGCCAGGCGCAAAAATTGTCGGCGGCGAAGTTTCATGATGCCTCCCGATATGATTTTGCCAAGCCGATCTAGATTTCCTCAAGCTCGCTGCTGGACTGCGGAAGCCCAAAATATTGAGAGGGCAGCCGGCGAGACCCGCTCACTTCGGCCGCTTGGCGTCGACCAGCGCTTGCAGCTTTTCCATCTCCGTCTTCACGGCCGGATTCTGCGCCACGATGCCGGTGCCAAGCGACACGAAGCTTTGCATCATCGAGGCTTGCTCCTGCGGGGGCAATTTCAGGATTTCGCCCTTGTTGGCGAGCCAGAGCTCGTTCGACTTCTTGACGTTCTCGACGCCCCACGGGAACGCCTGCTGTTCGGCGGCGCGGCCGGCGGCGCGGATCGCATCCTGCACGTCCTTCGGCTGCTTCTGGAACCAGGCTTCGTTGACCAGATTGACGGTGACGATGTGCGAGAAGTTCAGGTCGGTCACGTATTTCGCCACGTCGTAATATTTGAACGCGGTCAGGATCGGCATGCCGGCCAGCATGCCGTCGAGCCCGCCCGACTGCAATTGTGGGATGACCTCCGTTAGCGCGAGCGGAACCGGGATGGCGCCAATCGACTTCATCGGCTCGATCTGCAGCGGCGACGCGAAGGTGCGCACCTTCATGCCCTTGAGCGCTTCGAGCGTCGGCGCCGGACGCTTGGTCAGCACGATGGTCGGGCTGTTGTAGATCGCGCCGGTGATGCGCAAGCCGCGATTGAGGAACATCGTCTCCATGTAGTCGCGGTAGGCCGGATCGTGGATCACCGCGTGCACGTGCTCGGGCGAGACGAACAGGCCCGGCACGTCGAAGATCTGGAAGCGCGGATCGGTCGGCGTCATGAACGCGGTCGGCGTGATGAAGGATTCGATCGTGCCGAGCAGCACGCCCTCGACCATGCGCGGGATCGCGCCGAGCTGGCTCGCCGGATAGATCTCGACCTTGACCTTGTCGCCGATGCGCTTCTGCAGGTCGGCCGCGAACAGCTTCTGCCACTCGTGCTGCACGTCGTTGATCGTGGCGTTGGCGAGCTTCATCACGGTCTGGGCCGCAGCCGGAGCCGGCGTCAGGGCCGCGAAGGCGAGCGCCGCGAGCATCGCCGGCAGCAGTCGAATGGTGCGCATGAGAGTCTCCGAGTGTTCTAGAACGCGGTGGTTAAATAGAGCGACAAGCCCGGCCAGTAGGTGATGATCAACAACGCGCTGATCTGCACCAGCGCAAAGGGAAGCACACCTCGGTAGATGGTGTCGAGCGGCACGCCCAGAACCGACTGTGCGACAAACAGGTTCAGTCCGAACGGCGGCGTGAACATGCCGATCGCGATGTTCACCGTCATGATGATGCCGAAGTGGATCGGATCGACGCCGAGCGTCTTGACCAGCGGCATCAACAGCGGCGTGAGTACGATGATTGCCGAGGTCGGATCGAGAAAGCAGCCGACGATCAGCAGAATGATGTTCACCGCCATCAGGAAGCCCCACGGCGGCAGGTCGAGCGCGGTCAAGCCATTGGTGATCGCATGCGGCACGCCGTTGATGGTCAGGATCCACGAGAACATCGCGGCGGTCGCGACGATGATGAGAATCTGCGCCGTGATGATCGCCGATTGCGTTGCGGCCTCGACCACGTCCGCCCAGCTCATTTCGCGGTAGACGTAGCGCCCAACCAGGATCGCATAGAGGCAGGCGAAGCCGCCGGCTTCCGTCGGCGAGAACCAGCCGAGATAGATGCCGGCGAGCACGAACACCGGCATCATCAGCGCCGGCCCGGCGTCCCAGGTGGCCTCCCACAGCCGCTTGAGATCGAACTCGCCGCGCGTCGGCACGCCCATGCGCAACGCCATGACCACCACATAGGCCGACATCATGAAGGCGATCAGCAGCCCCGGCAGCACGCCGGCCGCGAACAGCTTGGCGATCGACTGCTCGGCCGCCATGCCGAACAGGATCATGGCGATCGACGGCGGGATCACGATGTCGATCGAGCCCGACGAACTGAGCAGGCCCGCCGAGAACCGCACGCCGTAGCCGTCGCGGATGAGCCCGGGATAGAGCGTCTTGCCGACCACCGCGACGGTCGCGGTGCTGGCGCCCGAGATCGCGCCGATCAGCGTGCAGGCGCCGACGGTCGCGACCCCGAGGCTCCCCGGAATGCGGCCGATCACCGCCAGCACCCACACGATCAGGCGGCGCGCGATGCCCGAGCCGCCCATCAGCTCGCCCGCGAAGATGAAGAACGGCACCGCCAGCAGCGCGTAGTTCTCGAGCCCGCCGAACATGATCTGATGCAGCGCGACCGGCGGCACCGACAGGTACCAGACGAACGTCATCACCGCCCCGATCAGGAAGATCGCGAAGATCGGCGTGCCGAGAAAGAGCAGCGCCAGCGGAATGACGGCGAGCGTCCAGATCATGCGGTGCCAGCCTTCACGTCACTGCGCGCGGCGAGAAACTCCGCGCCGCCGCTGACCACCAGCAGGACCGCGACCAGCGCCGTTCCGGCAAATCCGACCACCAGCGCCGCATGCGCGAACGCCATCGGAAAGCCGAGCGCCATGCTGGTCTGCCCGATCGCCGCCACGCGCTTGGTGAATTCGACGCACTGCACCGCCGCGTAGCTCGCGCCGACCGCGATGACGAGATGGTGGAACATGGTGAGCGCGATCCGCGGCCGCCCCGACAGCCGGTTCACCAGAAAGTCGAGCGCGATGTGGCGCTGATCGACGGTGACCAGGATCATGCCGATCATCACCATCCAGACCATCGAATAGACGAGAACCTCGTCGGCCCCGATCAGCACCACGCTGAACAGATAGCGGGCGACCGCATTCGCCACGTTGAGCAGCACCATCGCGAGCAGGATGAGGCCCAGAAGCGTGCGCGTCGCCGCCGCCGCAACCTGCGCAATGCGACGCGCAAACGCCGGCGGTGCGGGCGGATCGAGGTCGTCAGGCATGGTGCTCCCAGAACTCGCGGCGAACGATTTTGAAGCCTGACGACGGTTGCGTTCAAGGCTTATTCTTGCGCACTGACGCTGCGAATTCCGGCGTTGCCAGATCGTGCGCGGGTTGCAAGGATAATCGCCGCCGTCGTGCCCCACGAAAGCGGCGCATCCAGTCTCCGGCCCACCGGCTTCCCTCATGGCATCAATCGCGAAATCCTACGACTACGTCATCGTCGGCGCGGGCTCCGCCGGCTGTACGCTCGCCAACCGGCTCACCGAAGACCCAGGCGTGCGCGTGCTGGTGCTGGAAGCCGGCGGCTGGGACCGCCACCCGTTCATCAAGCTGCCGCTCGGCTGGGGCAAGGTGCTGCTCGGGCGCCTGTACGACTGGGGCTACGACACCGAGCCGGAATCCACGATGGACGGCCGCCGCATCGAGGTGGCGCGCGGCAAGGTGGTCGGCGGCTCGTCCTCGATCAACGCCATGGCCTATGTGCGCGGCAACCGCGCCGACTACGACCGCTGGGCGTCGCGTTCGCTGCCGGACTGGTCCTACGACAACGTGCTGCCCTACTTCCGCAAGGCGGAAAACTGGGAGGGCGGCGGCGACAACCGCTACCGCGGCGGCGCGGGCCCGCTCTCGACCCGCAAGTCGCGCTACCAGGACCCGCTGGTCGACGCCTATCTGGCGAGCCGCGCAGGCCACAGGCTACGCGCTCAACGACGACTACAACGGCGCCGAGCCAGGACGGCTTCGCGCGCATGCAGATGACGATCCGCAACGGCTGGCGCGACAGCGCCGCCACCGCCTATCTGCATCCGGCGCTCAAGCGCCGCAATCTCGACATCGCCGTCAAGGCACACGTCACCCGCATCGTGTTCTCAGGCACGCGCGCCGCCGGCGTCGAATATCTGCAGGACGGCCAGACGCACACCGTCGAGGCCAGCCGCGAGGTCATCCTCGCGGCGGCTCGATCAACTCGCCGCAGGTGCTGATGCTGTCCGGCATCGGCGATGGCGAATGCCTTGCGCGCGCTCGGCATTCCGGTGCAGGCCGACCTGCCGGGCGTCGGCAAGAACCTGCAGGACCATTGCGCCGCGCTCCTGATCTACGGCCGGCGCGACGAGAGCCCGCTGCTGCGCACCATGCGGATCGACCGCACCGCGCTCACGCTTGCCGAGGGCTTCCTGTTCGGCAAGGGTTTCGCCACCGATCTGCCCGGCGGCATCACCGCGTTCGTGAAAAGCAATCCGGCCGAACCGATCCCCGACATCCAGCTTCTGTTCATCTCCGGCTCGCTGCTGGCGTCGCCCTATCTGTCGCCGTTCAAGAAGCCGTTCGCCGACACCGTCGCTTGCCGCGTCGTGCTGCTGCGGCCCGAGAGCCGCGGCGAGATCACGCTTGCGTCCGCGGATCCGCTCGCGCATCCCCGCATCACGCAGCGCCTGCTCTCGACCGAGACCGACTGGAAGAAGCTGCGCGACGGCATCAAGATTTTCCGTGACCTTGCCAAGGACAAGCGGCTGGCCGGGTTCTTGTCCGGCGAGATCGCGCCGGGCGCCGAGGTGACGACCGACGCGCAGCTCGAGGCCTTCACGCGCAAGACCGCCGTCACCGCACACCATCCTTGCGGCACCTGCAAGATGGGGTCGGCCTCCGACCCCATGGCAGTTGTCGATTCGCAATTGCGCGTGCGCGGGATCGAGGGTCTGCGCGTGGTCGACGCCTCGATCTTTCCCGACCTGGTCGGCGGCAACATCAACGCGCCGGTGATCATGGTCGCCGAAAAGGCCGCCGACATGATCCGCGGCTAGAGCGGCGGCGCCTTGGCGGTACTACGACATCGACTTCGCTGACAAGATCGGCGTCGCGTCGGTGCAGAGGCCAAATCGAAAGTGGCCTACTCGCTGGCGGATTCCGTGGCTGCCGGCGGGGCGGAGAATCCATCCCACTGACGGCCCTGGCGGAGGGAGTGGGATTCGAACCCACGATACGGTTTCCCGTATACACGCTTTCCAAGCGTGCGCCTTAAGCCACTCGGCCATCCCTCCGGGTCGACGCGGCGCGCACTATAGCCACCGGCAGACCGGGAACAACCCGTGCCGGGCCCGGTCGCCCTGGCCGTTCCAGCCCTTCGATATATGAATATACCTGCGTAAATATGCGCCAATTGCGGAAATTGACGACTTACCGGAAGGATGCAACATGCCCCGCCAACGAGGCGGAGGCATGCCGGACAACGCATCGGCGCTGCAACTGGTGCTGTCGGGCGATCCCGCCCTGCTGGCGATCGTGCGGCTGTCGCTGATCGTCAGCCTGTCGGCGGTGCTGCTCGCCGCACTGGTCGGCGTGCCGTTCGGCGCCGCGGTCGCACTCATCCGCTTTCCCGGCCGCGAGGCGGTGATCGTCATTCTCAACGCGCTGATGGGGCTGCCGCCGGTGGTGGTCGGGCTCGCGGTCTATCTGCTGCTGTCGCGCTCCGGCCCGCTCGGCTCGTGGGGACTGCTGTTCACGCCGCAGGCAATGGTGATCGCGCAGACCATCCTGATCGCCCCGATCATCGCCGCGCTTTCGCGCCAGACCGTCGAAGACCTCTGGACCGAATACCGCGACGAACTGGCCGCGCATCGATGTCGGCCCGGCCGGCCGCGTCGCCACGCTGATCTGGGACGCGCGCTTCAGCCTCGCCACCGCGCTGCTGGCCGGCTTCGGGCGCGCCGCCGCGGAAGTCGGCGCGGTCATCATCGTCGGCGGCAACATCGACGGCTTCACCCGCACCATGACGACCGCGATCGCGCTCGAAACCTCGAAGGGCGACCTGCCGCTGGCGATCGGGCTCGGCATGGTGCTGATCGCGATCGTGATCGCGGTCAACGCCGCCGCCTGGGCCATGCGCCGCGCCGGCGAACGCTACGCGGGATGACCATGCGCGCGCCGGCCACCGATCTGCCGATCCGGTTCGAAGACGCGTCCTACGCCGCCGGCGGTGTGACCATCCTCGATCGGATATCGCTCGCCTTCGAATACGGCGCAGCCGACGGTGCTGATCGGACCGAACGGCTCGGGCAAGACCACCCTCCTCCGCCTCGCGATGGGCCTGATCCAGCCGGCCGCCGGCCGCGTAACCTGGGGCGGCCGCGAACACGTGCCGCCCGCGCATCGCGCCTTCGTGTTCCAGCGACCGGTGATGCTCCGCCGCAGCACAGCCGCCAATGTCTCGTATGCGCTGGCGTCGGCCGGAGTGCCGCGCGACCAGCACGGCACACGCACGAACGAACTGCTGGCGCTGGTCGGCCTCGACGGCCTCGGCGCACGTCCGGCGCGCAAGCTCTCGGGCGGCGAGCAGCAGCGGCTCGCGCTCGCGCGCGCGCTCGCCAAGGAGCCGCAGGTGCTGTTCCTCGACGAGCCGACCGCCAGCCTCGACCCCGCCGCGATCAAGGCGATCGAGGACATCGTCCGCGCGGTGACGTTACGCGGCATCAAGGTGGTCATGTCGACGCACGATCTCGGCGAGGCGAAGCGGCTTGCCGGCGAGATCGTGCTGATGCATCGCGGCCGCATCGTCGAGACCAGCGGCGAAGAATTCTTCTCCGCACCCAAGACCGAGAGGCCCGCCGCTTCGTGCCGGCGACTTGCTCTGATGTAAGGAGAACCATGTTGCTGTTCGCTGCACGAAACTTTTTGCTTGCCAGCGTCGCTCACGCTGGCCGCGATGCTCGCGCCCGCATCCGCACAGGACAGATCGATCGTGGTCGCCTCCACCACCTCGACCCAGGACTCCGGCCTGTTCGGCCACATCCTGCCGCTGTTCAAGGCCAAGACCGGCATCGACGTGCGCGTGATCTCGCAGGGCACCGGCCAGGCGCTCGACACCGGCCGGCGCGGCGATGCCGACGTGGTGTTCGTGCACGCCAGGCCGCAGGAGGAAAAGTTCGTCGCCGACGGCTTCGGCGTGAAGCGCTTCCCGGTGATGTACAACGACTTCGTCCTGGTCGGACCGAAGAGCGACCCGGCCGGCGCGCGCGGCAAGGACATCGTCGCCGGCCTGCAAGGCGATCAAGGCCAGGCAGGCGGCGTTCATCTCGCGCGGCGACAAGTCGGGCACGCATGCGGCCGAGCTCGCGCTCTGGAAGGCGGCCGGCATCGACGTCGCCGGCGCCGACAAGGCTGCCTGGTACAAGGAGATCGGCCAGGGCATGGGCGCGGCGCTCAACACCGCGTCCGCCGCCAATGCCTATACGCTCGCCGACCGCGGCACCTGGCTGTCGTTCAAGAACCGCGGCGATCTCGCGATCGTGGTCGAGGGCGACAAGGCGCTGTTCAACCAGTACGGCGTCATCCTGGTCAATCCGGCGAAGCATCCGCACGTGAAGAAGGAGCTAGGCCAGGCCTTCATCGACTGGCTGATCTCGCCGGACGGCCAGAACGCGATCGCCGGCTACAAGATCGGCGGCGAGCAGTTGTTCTTCCCGAACGCCACCGCGCCCGGCGCGTGATGAGGCGCACGCCGGCGCCGCAGCTCACCGCCCCACGGGTGCGAGGAGAGGGAGCGCGCCTATTCGAACTGCACGTTCGCCTGCTTGGCGACCTCGCTCCACATCTTGATCTCGTCGTCGATCAGCTTGCTGAATTCCGCCGAGGTGGTGCCGACCGAGTTGGTCGCCATGGTGCGCAGCTTGGCCTTGAACTCCGGCGACTGCGCCATCTTGCGGCATTCGACCTCGAGCTTGGCGACGATCTCGGGCGGCGTGCCCGCCGGGCGCGAACAGTCCGAGCCACAGCGAGGCGTTCACGTCGGCGCCGGCTTCCTTCATGGTCGGCACGTCGGGCAGTTCGGGCAGCCGCACCGGCGCCGTGACCGCAAGCGCGCGCGCATTGCCGCCCGCGACCTGCGGCAGCACCGGCGGCGGTTCGGCGATCGCGTAGGTCACCTGATTGCTGACCACGCTCATGCACCGACTCGTTGCTGCTCTTGAACGGGATCACCTGTCCGGGCGTCCCGGTCCGGAGCTTGAACAGCTCCGAGGTGAGCGTGAAGACCGCCGATGTGCTGCCGTAGTTGGTCTTGTCCGGATTGGCCTTCGCCCAGGCGACGAATTCAGCCACGGTCGTGGACGGATGCTTGGGGTTGACGACCATGACCATCGGGTAGCTCGTCATCATGGAGATCGGGATGAAATGCTTGAGCGGCTGATAGGGAATTTTCGGATAGACGGCGGGACTGACCGCCATCTGGCCGGTCGCGGCGAACAGCAGCGTGTAGCCGTCGGGCGTCGCTTTCGACGCGACATCGGGACCGAGCATGCCGTTCGCGCCCGGCCGGTTCTCGACGATGAAGCTTTGGCCGAACGCTTCCTGCAGCCGTTGCGCAACCAGGCGCCCGAGGATGTCGGTACCGCCGCCCGCGGCATAGCCCACGATGACCTTCACGGTGCGGGTCGGATAGGCGCAGGCTCGGCGCCGGCCGGCGCCGAAGCGAGCAGCGCGACAACCAGCGCGGGAGTGACGGCGAGTTTCAGCATCACGATCTCCGATTCTTGCAGTCGCGGACGGAATTTCCTCGCAATTTCTATGCCAGTGAGGCGCGCTACGATGACGCTAGCAGCCGGGCGCAAACGAGCCAATGGAGCGCAGAGGCATGACCATCAATCGCCGCAGTCTCTTGACGGGCCTGTCCGCCGCGCTCGCCGCGCCGCGCGCCGCGCGCGCCGCAACCGTGACCGACGGCGCCGGACGTGCGGTGACCGTGCCGGCCAAGGTCGAGCGCGTGTTCATCGCAGGCCCGCCGGCCGCGATCTTTCTCTACACGCTGGCGCCCGACCTGCTGCTCGGCTGGACGCGCGCGATCCGCCCGGAGGAGGCCGAATTCCTGCTGCCCGCGATCGCCGCGCGTCCCGAAGCTCGGCCGCCTGACCGGGCGCGGCAACACCGCCAATCTCGAAGTGGTGATCGGACTCAAGCCCGATCTCATCCTCGACGTCGGCAGCGTCAACAACACCTACATCTCGCTCGCCGACCGCGTGCAGCAGCAGACCGGCATTCCCTACGCGCTGCTCGACGGCAGCTTCGGCGGCACCGCCCCCGCCTATCGCACGCTCGGGCAACTCATCGGCCAACCGGACAAGGGCGAGGACTACGCGCGCTATACCGAAGACACGATCAAGACCATCCGCGACCGCATCGCCGGCGTGCCGCAGGACAAGCGCCCGCGCGTCTACTACGCGCGCGGGCCGCGCGGGCTCGAGACCGGGCTCGGCGGCTCGATCAACGTCGAGACCATCGAGATGCTGGCGCAGAACGTCGCCGGCGAAACCCGCGGCGGGCTGACCACGGCATCGATCGAACAAGTGCTGCTCTGGAATCCCGATGTCATCGTCACCATCGACCAGGACTTCGCCGCCAATGTGCGTAGCGATCCGGCCTGGGCGCCCATCAAGGCGGTGCGCGAGGGCCGCGTGCATCTCTCGCCCAAGATGCCGTTCGGCTGGGTCGACTTTCCGCCCTGCGTGAACCGGCTGATCGGACTGAAGTGGCTGGCGAAGATTCTCTATCCGGACCGCTTCCCGGAAGACATCCGCGCGCAGACGCGCGAGTTCTACACCCGCTTCTATCACGTGACGCCGAACGACGCGCAGATCGACCGCGTGCTGGCCGGGCGGAGTTGACGGTAGCCGCCGCAACCTCGGTGTCATGCCCGCGCAAGCGGGCATCCAGTCCTCATGGAAGAATAAAGGAAGATAACTGGATTCCGGCTCTCGCTTCGCTCGGCCGGAATGACAGCCGGGGCTGGGACGCCAGGGCAAATTGTCATGCCCGCGAACGCGGGCATCCAGCAATTTCAAGGACTCGCGATTTGCGGATAAAGATCGTCCCAGCGTGGATTGTCCTTTTCGATAAGCTCGATCTTCCATTCGCGCTTCCATTTCTTCAATCGCTTTTCTCGAAGGATAGCCGCCTCAATGTCGTTATATTGCTCGAAGTAGACCAATCGATGGACCTGATACTTCTTGGTGAAGCCGTCCGCGAGACCCATCCGATGTTCGTAGACTCGACGCACCAAATTGTTGGTCACCCCGATATAGAGGGTGCCACCGATTCTGCTGGCGAGAATGTAGACCCAGTACGTTCGTTCCATGCCGCGCCTGTCGGCAAGTTGGCTCTGGATCATCCGCTTTCGTGGATGAAGACAGCAAGCGTAATTCAATGACCCGCTCCTTCCTCCCCGGCCTGATGATCGCGCTCGCCGTGCTCGCGCTCGGGCCTGATCGTCGCGTTCACGGTCGGGCGCTATCCGGTCAGCCTCGCCGAGCTGATCGACGTGCTGTGGTCGCGCGCGACCGGCACGCCGTCGAGCGCCTCGCCCGCGGTCGAGAACGTCGTGCTGCTGGTGCGCGGGCCGCGCGTGATCGCGGCCGTGCTGGTCGGCGCGGCGCTGGCGGTCGCCGGCACCGCGTTCCAGGGCCTGTTCCGCAATCCGCTGGTGTCGCCCGACATTCTCGGCGCGTCGTCGGGCGCGGCGCTCGGCGCGGTGATCGGCATCTATTTCTCGCTCGGCGTGATCGGCATCGAGGCGCTGGCCTTCGCCGGCGGCCTCGCCGCAGTCGCGGCCGTCTACGTGATCGGCTCGCTGCTGCATTCGCGCGACCCGATCCTGGTGCTGGTGCTGACCGGCGTCGTGGTCGGCGCGCTGCTCGGCGCCGGCGTCGGCCTGGTGAAATATCTCGCCGACCCCTACAACCAGCTCCCCGCGATGACGTTCTGGCTGCTCGGCAGCCTCGCCGCCACCGCGGTCTCCGATCTCCTGCCGCTCGTCGGACCGGTCGCGCTCGGCACCGCCGTGCTGATCGCGCTGCGCTGGCGCATGAACGTGATGTCGCTGCCCGAGGACGAAGCGCGCGCGCTCGGCGTCGCCACCGGTCCGCTGCGCATCGTCATCGTGGCGGCGGCGACGCTGGTCACCTCGGCGAGCGTCGCGACCTCGGGCATCATCGGCTGGGTCGGGCTGGTGGTGCCGCATCTCGCGCGCGCGCTGGTCGGGCCGGATTTCCCGCGGCTCCTGCCGACCGCGGCGCTGCTCGGCGGCGGCTATCTCCTGTTCATCGACACGCTCGCGCGCACCGCCGCGCCGGTCGAAATCCCGCTCGGCATTCTGACCGCCGTGATCGGCACGCCGTTCTTCATCTGGCTGCTCGCCGGCATGCAGAAGAACTGGTCATGAGCCTCGCCGGCCACAACCTCACCATCGGCTACCACGACCGCGTGGTCGGGCGCGGCCTCGACGTCGCGCTCGAGCAGGGCGAGGTGCTGGCGCTGCTCGGGCCGAACGGCGGCGGCAAGACCACGCTGCTCAAGACGCTGCTCGGCATTCTCTCGCCGCAGGCCGGCGAGGTCGCGGTCGGCGGGCGTGCGCTCAACACGATTTCGATCGGCGAGCGCGCGCGCCTGATCGCCTATGTGCCGCAGGTGCACAACCCGACCTTCGCGTTCACGGTCGAGACCGTGGTGCTGATGGGCCGCACCGCCCACGGCAGCCTGTTCAGCGCGCCGTCGGCGCACGATCGCGAGGTGGCGGCGCGCACGCTCGAGCGGTTCGGCATCGCGCATCTCGCGGCGCGTCCCTACACCATGATCTCGGGCGGCGAACGCCAGCTCGTGCTGCTGGCCCGTGCGCTGGCGCAGGAGCCGCAGTTCGTGGTGCTCGACGAGCCGACCGCGAGCCTCGACTTCGGCAACCAGGGCAAGGTGATGCGCGAGATCCGCGCGCTGGCGGCGTCGGGCCACGGCGTCCTGTTCACCACCCACGACCCGAACCACGCGCTGCGCGCCGCCGACCGGGCCTATCTGCTGCGGGCCGGCGAGCGCATCGCCGAAGGCGCGGTGCGGACCGTGCTGACGCGCGCCCAGCTCGAAGCGCTCTACGGCGCGCCGGTCGAGACGCTGACCGATCCGGCGACCGGCGGCACGGCATTTTTGCCGGGATAGCCCCCGTGTCATGCCCGCGAAAGCGGGCATCCAGTGCGCTCGGCCGTTACTGGGTCCCCGCTTTCGCGGGGACGACGACCATGCTCGCTTTCGAAAGCCGCGGCCTTCACCTACATTAGCCCTATGGCCAAGGACACCTATCTCATCCGCCCCGACCCCGCCGACCCGCGGCTGACCGAGCGCGTCAGGGGCATCGACCAGACCGGCAAGCCGGTCGAGACCGCGGTCACGGTCGAGCGCGCGCTGACGATCTTCCTCAATTCGCAGGAGATCGTCACCGCCATGACCATCAACGATTATCCGGAATATCTGGCGCTCGGCTACCTGCTCAACCAGCACATGCTGCTGCCCGACGACACGGTCACCGGCGTCGACTACGACGAGGACCTCTCCGTCGTGGTGGTGCGCACCAAGCGCAAGACCAACTACGAGAAGAAGCTGAAGAAGAAGGTGCAGACCTCCGGCTGCGCGCAGGGCACGGTGTTCGGCGACCTGATGGAGGCGCTGGAGACCGTCACGCTGCCGAAGACCGAGCTGCGCACGTCGTGGCTTTATTCGCTGACCAACCAGATCAACACCACGCCGTCGCTCTATCTCGAAGCCGGCGCCATCCACGGCTGCGTGCTGGCGCACGAGGACAAGCCGCTCATCTACATGGAGGACGTCGGCCGCCACAACGCGGTCGACAAGATCGCCGGCTACATGTTCAAGCATCATATTCCGCCCGGCGACAAGATCTTCTACACCACCGGCCGCCTCACCTCCGAGATGGTGATCAAGACCGTGCGCATGGGCATTCCGATCCTGGTGTCGCGCTCGGGCTTCACCGCCTGGGGCGTCGAGTTGGCGCGCAAGGCGAACCTGACGCTGGTCGGCCGCGCCCGCGGCAAGCGCTTCGTCGCGCTCGCCGGCGAGGACCGCATCGTGTTCGACCAGGACCTCGCCTATGTCGAGGAGGAGAGCGCCAAGCACCGGCGCAAGGCCGCGGTCGGCGATGATTAGCGGCACGAGTGAAGGTTTGGTGGCGCACCTCGGGCGGCGCACCCTCTCCCCTGTGGAGAGGGTGGTGAGCATCGGAGCGAAGCGAAGATGCGAACCGGGTGAGGGGTCGGAGTCAGGTAGGCGCTGACCCCTCACCCGCCCCGCTCCGCTCGGCACCCTCTCCCACAAGGGGAGAGGGAGGACACCGGGCACGCGGCACCATCTGAATGACAATGCCTGCTTCCAAACCTCTCGGCCTCGTGCTCGCCGGCGGGCTGGCGCGCCGCATGGGCGGCGGCGACAAGGCGCTCATCACCATCGGCGGCGAGACCATCCTGTCGCGCGTGCTGACGCGGCTTGCTCCGCAATGCGCCGCGGTCATCATCAACGCCAATGGCGACCCGGCGCGCTTTGCCGATACCGGGCTCCCCATCGTGCCCGACCTGATCCCGGATTTCGCCGGCCCGCTCGCCGGCGTCCTCGCCGGGCTCGACTGGGCGGCGGCGCACATGCCGAAAGTCGAAGACGTGGTGAGCGTGCCGGGCGATTGCCCGTTCCCGCCGCGCGACCTGGTGGCCCGGCTCGCTGCCGCACGCGCGGCCGACCGCAAGCCGCTCGCCTGCGCGCGCTCGGGCGACTGGCGCCATCCGGTGGTCGGGCTGTGGCCGGTCGAACTGCGCGAGGACCTGCGCCGCGCGCTCCTCGACGAGCACCTGCACAAGATCGAGATCTGGACCGCCCGGCACGGCGTCGCCATCGCCGACTGGCCGGTCACGCCGGTCGACCCGTTCTTCAACGTCAATACGCCCGAAGACGCCGCCGCGGCCGATCGCATTGCGTTGCAGCATCGCGACCTTTGAGCGCTATGGCGGGGCACCGTCTTTGGCTATGATGGTCTCAACGCTATGGGAGGAATCACATGAAAGCATTCATCATCGGCTGTCTCGCCGCCGGCGTCATCGCGATCGGCTCGGTCGCCGTGCTCAACGGCATCCAGAAGCCGGTCGACACCGCGTTCACGACCTCGGCGGTGCGGATCTGACGCTGCGCGCTCTGGCGCGTGGCGCCCGCCGACGCGCGATCGACGCACGCCGGTAGCAACTTTTTCCTTATGAGCAATTGCCGGACAAGCCGAACGGCTTGCCTGCGGACAGCGTAGAGGGTTTGCGAACCCCGCACCAGCCGCGCGGCTCACCGGCGGTTGCAACCGAACAACTTGTCGAAAAATCCTCTGTCGCCTTGGCTTGCTCTTAATCGCCGCAGCCTTCGTGGTAGTGTTGCGAATCATCTGTCCCGATGACAGATCGGCAGCCGGCCGCTCGCTCTTCTGCAAGCGATCCTCTCAAATCGCTCGATCACTGAAAACAAGACAAACAACACACCATGTCCGTCAGTCAGCAGCCTGTCAGTCGTCTTTTTTCGCAAACCGCGGCGATGGAAGCAAAAGCGACCTCGGGTCACGGCATCGCGCAATACACGCACCTCCAACGCCTGATCGTCGCGGCCGGAACAATTCAATCGACGATTGGGCTCGCCGGGCTCGTGACCCTGGTCGTCGGCGTTGCATTGGCCGTGTTCTGCACCGTATGGGCGATCCAGGACGGCGTATCTGCCCCGCTGGCGATCATGGTCGGATATTGCGCCTTGGTCGGCAGCGCATTCCTGTGCACGGCCTTGCTGATCATTCAAAATCTCGCCGCCAATGCCCAGCCGATCGGCGCAAGACGCAAGCCGAACTACGCCGCCTGGAAGCTCGTGAGCAAGCTCAGTGTTTCAGACGCGTCGCATTTGTGGTGCGACATCGAACCGGGCTGCCCGGCATCTCAGGACTCCATCGCCTGGGCGACTGCGATGTTGGATGCAATTCGGCGCGGCGAGTTGCCGGTCAGCGCACGAGCGAACGCCGGCCAGGCGGCCGGCCATCAGGAGCAGATCAATCCAAGCTGGCATACCGAGATCCCGCGAGAAGCGCTGAAGTCATGGGCGCATTCGCACGGGCTTTCGCCGCGCTTCCTTCAGTAAGAAGAACGCGCCAACGACGGCCATCGCGTCCGGCGGACCTACCGCCGGTACTGCTGCTCCTGCCGCCCGCCGTCCCGCTCGGCCAGGAACCGCTCCTCGATCTCCTTGTAGATGCGCAGCATCCAGTTCTCCGCCTTGAGGGCGCGTTCCTGGAAGTGCTCGATCTGCGACTGGAGTGCGGTGGCGCGATCCTCGGCCTCGCGCAGCTGGAGCGAGAGCTTGTGCGCCAGCTCGAAGGCGCGATCGCAATCTTCCTTGGCGGTGCGGGCCGCCTGATCGAGCAGGCTGATGATCGCCTGCCCGGACTTGTCGACCTGATCGTCTGTCCGCGGCCATTCCCGCTCGCCACCCTGCGCGAACGGAATGACCTTCTTGGAACCTTCGAACGTGCGCTGGTTCATGACTACTGACCCCACAACTGGACTGGATGCCCCCGAGATACGCTGCGGGCAAGCGGCAGACGAACGCACCGCTTTTTTCGACAAGGCCGACCCTAGCAAAGATTTGCGGTGAAAAATGGGGAGAACCGGGCGCGGCGCATTTTGCGATTTGGATGTTGCGCCTCGGCCACGGACTCGCGGCGCCGTTGATTCGTCGGCGGAAATCGCGGCGCCGGCTATCCGGCCAGCGCCGCATACGACAGAAAGCCCACCGCCGCGCCCGATTCGACCTCGGTCGTGTCCTCGGGCAGTTCGACGAGGCCGTCGGTCTCGGTGAGCGAGGTGATGACGCCCGCGCCTTCCTGGGCGTGCTTGACGGCCTCGACCGTGCCGTCGGCGGCGCGCACGAGCTTCACCCGCACGTATTCGCGCCGCCCGGTCTTCTTGCGGTAGGCGAACGACGCGCGCACCGGCAGCGGAATGAGCGGCAGCACCTCGGCGCCGGCGAGCCGCAGCAGCAGCGGCCGTACCACCCTGGCGAACGTCACGAACGCCGCGACCGGATTGCCGGGCAGGCCGACGAACGCGGCGCTCGTCCCCTGCCCTTGCACCACGCCCATCGCCACCGGCCGGCCGGGCTTGATGCCGACCCGCCAGAACACCAGCTTGCCGACGGTCTCGACCGCATGGCGCACGTGATCGGCCTCGCCGGTCGAGACGCCGCCCGAGGTCAGCACGAGATCGTGGTCGGCGGCCGCGGCCGAAATCGCGCGCGCGAGTTTTTCGGGATCGTCCGGCACGATGCCGAGATCGGTCGGCGTGGCGCCGAGACGCTCAATCAGCCCGGCCAGCAGATAGCGGTTGGCGTCGTATAGCGCCGGCCCCGGCCGCGGCGTGCCGGGCTCGACGATCTCGTCGCCGGTCGAGAACACCGCCACCCTGACGCGGCGGCGCACCGCGAGTTTCGGTCAACCCGGCCGCCGCCGCGAGCGCCACGTGCTGCGCCGCAAGCCTGCGCCCCGCCGGCAGCAGCACCGAGCCCGCCCGCACGTCCTCGCCGGCGAGCCTGCGGTTGGCGCCCGGCCGAAGGCCGGGCGGGCGCGACGACGTGGGAGCCCTCGCGCCGCACGTCCTCCTGCATGAACACGGTGTCGGCGCCCTGCGGCATCGGCGCGCCGGTGAAGAT
Source organism: uncultured Alphaproteobacteria bacterium (assembly GCA_963749815.1). Classification (GTDB taxonomy): domain Bacteria; phylum Pseudomonadota; class Alphaproteobacteria; order Rhizobiales; family Xanthobacteraceae; genus VAZQ01. Next base: position 31,292 of record CAVVON010000017.1, read on the forward strand.
GCGCACCGCCTCGCCCGGCGCCATCGGACGCGCCGCCGCGCGGCCGGCCGTCACCCGCTCGGCCACCGCGAGCCGCGTCTCATCGCCGGCGGCGAGGTCGGCGTGGCGCACCGCGTAGCCGTCGACGGCAGAGTTGTCGAACGGCGGCAGGTCGATCGGCGCGATCACATCGGCGGCGATGACGCGTCCGCGCGCCGCGTTGAGCGTGACGATCTCGGTCTCCGCGACCGGCGTGACGCGCTCGGCGATCAGCCGCTCGGCCTCCGCGACCGGCAGGAGCGGCCCGGAGAAGGCGAAGCAGTCGTCGGTGAGTTGCGCCATCAGCCGTGTCCGAGCTTCGCCAGCACCGCGTCGATCGGGGTTGCGTGCTCGAGCAGACTATCGGCAATCGCCTCGACATCGTCGAGATCGATCACCGGAACGGGCGCCCGGGGCAGCGGCGCGTCGGAGGCGACCGCGACGATGGCGGCGTCGTCCGGGTGCAGCAGCGGCTTGCCGACGGCCGCGCGATAGACTTCGAGCTTGGGGAACGCGTCGCGCTTGAAGCCTTCGACCAGCACCAGGTCGACGGCCGTGAACTTGGCGAGCAGGTCCGGCAGGTCCCATTCCGCTTCCTCGCGCAACTCGTGCAGGATGGCGAAGCGCTTGGCCGAGCTGATCATGACCTCGGTCGCGCCGGCGGCGCGGTGCATGAACGAGTCCTTGCCCGGCTGATCGAGGTCGAAGCCGTGGTGGGCGTGCTTGAGCGTCGATACGCGGAGCCCGCGCGCAATGAGCCGCGGGATCACCTTGGTGATCAGCGTGGTCTTGCCCGATCCGCTCCAGCCGGCGAGTCCGATGATGCGCATGGGCGGGTTATAGCAGGTCGTCTGCCCTCCCCCGCAGGGGGAGGGAAGAAGCAAAACGCCCGGCGTTCACGGCCGGGCGCTTCGGTACTCCGCGCGTGAACAGCCCCTACTCGGCCGGCTGCATCCGGCCGGCGGGCGGCGGCGCGCCGACCTGGCCCTTGGCAGCCTCCTGCTCGTACCAGACGCGGTGGTGCTGCTTGGCCCAGTTCTCGTCCACGGTGCCGTCCCACATGCCCTCGAACGCGCCTTCCTCGCCGAGCGTGCCCATGTAGATGTGGACCAGCATGGCGGCGACGAACAGCACCGCGACCACGCCGTGCACCACCTGCGCAATCTGCATGTCGAAGATGTTGGTGCCGTAGAACGGGAACATCAGCAGATAGCCGCTCGCCGCGACCAGGCCGCCGCCGAGCACGACGACCCAATAGATCAGCTTCTGGCCGGCATTGAAGCGGCCGGCCGGCGGATGCTTGTGGCCCACCATGCCGCCGCCCTGCTTGATCCACTCGACATCGACCCGGGTTGGAATATTCGAGCCGATCCACATCAGGAACGTCAGCACCACGCCGAGCGTGAACGGGAAGCTCAGGAAGTTATGGGCGTACTTGCCCCACTGCGTCATCGTGGCGAACGCCTCCGGCCCCATCCACGGCAGGATGAGCTCGCGGCCGAAGGTGACGTTGAGGCCGGACAGCGCCAGGATGATGAAACACGCCGCGGTCATCCAATGCACCATGCGCTCGAACACGTTGAAGCGCGCCATCAGCCGCCCTGACCTGCCCTGCTCGACCCGCACCGTGCCGCGCACCAGGTAGAACAGCACCAGGAGGGCGAAGATGCCGAGGATGGCGATGCCGCCGATGAAGTGCAGCGTCACCTGGTGGAAATAGCGCCAGTCGCGGCCGGCGGGCTGCTCGATCGTGCAGGCCTTCTGGTCGGGCAGCGTGCAGCGGCCGGAGATCCGGTTGAGCTGCTCGAGCAGCTGCTGCTCCTTCACCGCGTCCGCGGTCGGATTGATCTGCTGGGCGCCGGCCGGCGCCGCGATCATGATCATGCAGGCGAGCGCCAAGGCGCCGGCGATGTAACGGATGTGCCTGAGAACGGTCGCCATCGCTGTTCCTCCTTGTTCCCCGAATTTGTTCTTTCGTCATTCCGGAGCCCGAGCGAAGCGAGGGAACCCGGAATCGCATAACCACGGCTGCGGCGTATGCGATTCCGGGTCCGGCGCTTCGCGCCGTCCCGGAATGACGATCCGCTAGATCGCGACCGTCTCGCGGTACGCCGTCTTCCATCCCCAAGCGCCGGAGCCGTAGCCGCGCTTGAGCACCCGTTCCTTGTAGATCTGCGCGATGATGTCGCCGTCGCCGGCCAAGAGCGACTTGGTCGAGCACATCTCGGCGCACAGCGGCAGCTTGCCTTCGGCCAGACGGTTGGCGCCGTACTTGGCGTATTCCTCGGGCGAGCCGTCCTTCTCCGGACCGCCGGCGCAGAACGTGCACTTGTCCATCTTGCCGCGCGAGCCGAAGTTGCCGACCTTGGGATATTGCGGCGCGCCGAACGGGCACGCGTAGAAGCAATAGCCGCAGCCGATGCAGAGGTCCTTGGAGTGCAGCACCACGCCGTCGGCGGTGGTGTAGAAGCAGTTCACCGGGCACACCGAGGCGCACGGCGCGTCGGTGCAGTGCATGCACGCCATCGACACCGAGCGCTCGCCCGGCTTGCCGTCGTTGATGGTGACGACGCGCCGGCGGTTGATGCCCCACGGCACTTCGTTTTCGTTCTTGCAGGCGGTGACGCAAGCGTTGCACTCGATGCAACGGTCGGCGTCGCAGAGAAATTTCATCCGAGCCATTGTCGAGCCTCCTTAAGCTGCCTTGACCTGGCAAAGCATTGCTTTGGGTTCTTGCATGCCGGTCACCGGGTCATAGCCGTAGCCGGTGATCGTGTTCACGCTTTCGCCGAGCACGATCGGATCGGCGCCTTGCGGGTACTTGCCGCGCTGATCCACGCTCTGGAACCAGCCCGCGAAGTGGAACGGGCACCAGGTGACGCCCTTGCCGACGCGTTCGGTGACCAGCGCCTTCATGCGGCAGACCTTGCCGCTGGCCATCTCCGGTCCCCAGACGTTCACCCAGCCGCCGTCCTTGATGCCGCGCTCGGCGGCGTCGGCAGGATTGATTTCGATGAACATGTCCTGCTGCAGCTCGGCGAGCCACTTGTTGGAGCGCGTCTCCTCGCCGCCGCCCTCGTACTCGACCAGGCGCCCGGAGGTGTTGATCAGCGGGAACTGCTTGGCGATGCCCTTGTCCACCGCCGCCTTCTGCACGTCGAAGCCGAGATTCGGCACGCGGAACTGCTTGGCGTTCGGCAAGGTCGGATACTTGGCGACCAGTTCCGGACGCGGCGTATAGATCGGCTCGCGGTGCACCGGAACGGCGTCCGGCAGGCCGAACGCATTGGCGCGCGCCTTGCCGTTGCCGAACGGGATGCAGCCGTGCGAGAGCGCGACCCGCTGGATGCCGCCCGACAGATCGATCGACCAGGAGATGCCGTCGGCATTGTTGCCGCCGATCCGCTGGATGACGGCAAGCTCCTCGGGCTTGAGATCCTTGTCCCAGCCGAGCTTCTTGAGCACCCCGTAGGTGAACTCGGGATAGCCGTCCTTGATCTCCGAGTCCTTGGAGTAGGAGCCGTCCGCCAGCAGGCTGACCTTGCGCTTGCTGCCGTCCGGCAGCGTCTCCTCGCGCTCGACGCCGAAGCGGGCGCGGAAGGTGCCGCCGCCCTCCATGACGTGCAGATTGGTGTTGTAGAGCGTGTGGGTGCCCGGATGCCGCAGCTCCGGCGTGCCCCAGCACGGCCACGGCAGGCCGTAATAGTCGCCGCCGATGTCCGGCAGATCCTTCGGCGCCTTCAGCGTCACCAGGTCGAACTTCGACTGGTTGGCCATGTGCGCCTTCAGACGCTCCGGCGACTGGCCGCAATAGCCGGTCGACCAGCCGCCGCGGTTGATCTCGCGCAGGATGTCCTCGGCGACGGCCGGTTGTTCTCGACCTTGATGTTCTTGAACATCCGCTCGGCGAGCCCGAGCTTCTTCGCCAGCAGATACATCGCCTCGTAGTCGTCCTTCGACTCGAAGATCGGCTTGACGACCTGCTCGCCCCACTGGATCGAGCGGTTGGACGCGGTGCGCGAGCCCGCCGTCTCGAACTGCGTGCAGATCGGCAGCAGGTAGGTGTCGTTCTTGCGTTCCGACAGCGCCGCCCAGGTGGTCGGATGCGGATCGGCGACCACCAGCAGTTCGAGCTTCTCGATGCCCTTGGCGGCTTCCGGCATGCGGGTCACGGTGTTGCCGCCGTGACCGAACACCACCATGGCCTTCAGGTTGTCCTTCTGGCTGACCTGATCCTTCGGCAGCATCGCGGCGTCGAACCAGCGCGTCGACGGGATGCCCGACGTCTCCATGATCTGCTTGGAGTCGAAGCGCGCCTGCATCCACTCGTATTCGGTCTCCCAGACGCGGCACCAGTGCTTCCATGAGCCTTCGGCGAGGCCGTAGTAGAGCGGCAGCGTCACCACATCGAGGCCGAGGTCGGTCGCACCCTGCACGTTGCAGTGGCCGCGGAAGATGTTGGCGCCGTTGCCGAAGCCGCCGACATTGCCGGTGGCGAGCAGCAGGATGCAGAACGCGCGCACGTTGGCGGTGCCGACCGTGTGCTGGGTCGCGCCCATGCACCAGATCAGCGTCGCGGGCTTCTGGGTCGCGAACGTCTCGGCGACGCGCTTGAGCTGCGCCTCCGGCACGCCGGTGACGCGCTCGACTTCGTCGGGCGCCCACTTCTCGACCTCCTTGCGGATGTCGTCCATGCCGTAGACGCGCTGGCGGATGAACTCCTTGTCCTCCCAGCCGTTCTTGAAGATGTGCCAGAGCATCCCGTAGATCACCGGGATGTCGGTGCCGGAGCGGATGCGCACATAGTCGGTCGCGTGCGCGGCGGTGCGCGTCAGGCGCGGCTCGATGACGATGAAGTTCGCCTTGTTGAGCTCCTTGCCCTCGAGCAGGTGCTGCAGCGACACCGGATGCGCTTCCGCCGGATTGCCGCCCATGATGATCATGGTCTTGGCATTGCGGATGTCGTTGTAGCTGTTGGTCATCGCGCCGTAGCCCCAGGTATTGGCTACGCCCGCGACCGTGGTCGAGTGGCAGATGCGCGCCTGGTGGTCGACGTTGTTGGTGCCCCAGAACGCCGCGAACTTGCGGATACAGATACGAGCCCTTCGTTGGAGAACTTGGCGGAGCCGAGCCAGTAGACCGAGTCCGGCCCGGACTTCTCGCGGATCGCCAGCGAGCTTGTCGCCGATCTCGTTGACGGCGGTCTCCCAGCTCACGCGGGTCCACTGGCCGTTCACGAGCTTCATCGGATATTTCAGCCGGCGGTCGCCGTGCACGAGTTCGCGCACCGCCGCGCCCTTGGCGCAGTGCGAGCCGCGATTGATCGGCGACTCCCAGCCGGGCTCCTGGCCGATCCACACGCCGTTCGAAACTTCCGCCACCACCGTGCAGCCGACCGAGCAGTGCGTGCAGATGTTCTTGCGGATGGTCACGGCCGCGCCGGCGGCCGGCGGCGGACCGGCTTGCGCCTTGCGCACGCCGGTCAGCGGCAGCGCGCCGAGCGAAGCGATACCGCCGGCGACCAGGCCGGAACGGCGCAGGAAGGCGCGGCGGTCGAGGCCGCCGCCCGATTGGCCTTGCAGCGCGGTCGCAAGCGAGCCGCGGCGGGCCTGACGTTCTGTCCGTTTGATCAGCATGGGCGTCCCCTCACTTCGCCGGATAGCGGTTGACGCGGTAGTAGGTCTGCACTTCCGGAGAATCCGGCTTGTACCGCGCCTTGCGTTTCTCATCGTTGGTCTCGGTGTCGGCGCGCGCCTCGCCCGCGAGCGGCGCGGCCGCGATCGCCGCGGTGGTCGCGCCGGCGCCGAGCGTGCGCAGGAAATCGCGGCGTCCCAGCTTCGATTTCTGGTCCTTGGTCATTGCCGTCATCCTCCGTTTTTCATTGGCGTTCGCGCCTTAAGACGGCAGCGCGAATGCCTCGGTCTCGATGTCGATGAACACCCGGCCGAGGGTGCCCACGTGACGATAGAAGTCGGCCTGCTCGGCGCGCTCGAGATCGGCGAAGAAGCGCCCGATCCACGGCGCCAGGTGGGCGTCGAACAAGTCGCGGTCGGCGCCGTCAGGCGCGCCGAAACGGCGGTTCACCAGGCCGGCCATGATCTCGCACAGGATCGCGGCGTGATCCTCGGGCTCGGCCTGGCCCTGCGCGCGCTCGATGCCGAGCTGCGCCAGCGTTTCGCGCAAGCGCGCCAACGGCCGCTCGTGCAGGAAGCCGGTGAGATAATACGAACCGTAGGGCAGCAGTTCCCCGCGCCCCAGTCCGATGAACAGGTCGAAGAACTCGCGCTCGACGCGCTCGGGCGTGGTCCGGCTGGCGGCTTCGGCGAGCGCCGCATGCGCAACCCCGAGCGGGCTCGGATCGCCGCGCAGCTTGGACAGGCGATCGAGCAGCGCAGCATTCGGCGCGCGCGCGAGCAGCACCGCGAGCAGCGCATATTCGAGGGAACGCGCGGCATCGAGTTCGTCGATCTCGGCGCCGGGTTCGACGTCGATGTTCAGCGTGCCCGGCATAGAGATCGGGGCGGAGAATCGCGCGATTGACGCCGGTCGCGGCCTCCACCGACAGCACACGCTCGGCGGGCACGTTCGACCAGTTTGAAACCGACGGCTGTGAGATGCCTATTTTGCGCGCAAGCGCGCCCACGCCGCCCGCAGCGCGGATCGCTTCGTCGAGACCCGAATTCCTCATGGGTAGCGTTTCTCTGCCTTGTTCTTTTTTTCTTATTTCAATTTGAAACAGCAACGTACTGCCGGCCCAGGAAACTGGCAATAGTTCAAGGCTATGGACTTAAGTTCACTTGGGGAGAGCTCGCCCATGTGGGCGGCGGGCAATGGATTGTGATGCTTGATTATTCTCAGGACTATGTTGCGATGCAATATATTCTATCGTGGGCGATGCAGCCCGATCAAACTTCCGCGATTCATCTGAAATATTCACGGGAACTTCTTGCGTTACTTGCACCGCCGGCTGCTTCTGCTGCGGCTGCTCAGCCTCGTGAGCGGCCAATTCGGTTGCGGAATCAGCAGCCACCGGTGCCCGGTCCGGCTCCGGCCCGGCTACCGAGGGTTCCGGCGGTGCCGGGGTGATGCTCCGGCCGACCATGTCGCTGACCCACTGGCGCAATTCATCGGTCATTTCCAATGGCCCGAAACCGGGAACCGCACCGGGCGTGGTGAAGTCCCAATCGTAGTCGGCGAGGCCTTTGAAATCGCGGATGGCGGGATCGGCTGCCCACACGCGGCGAAGCGCCGCACGCGCAAGATCGGCGGGAACGCCCGGCGCGAGAAACGCGCGGATGTCGGTTTCGGCGGTAATCGATTCGATCGACGGCAACTGGGTGAGATCGAAGACGGGCTCGGCCGTTTGCCCGGTCTCGCTGTGCAGCGATTCGGACGGCGGCGGCTCTGCGCCCGCAGGCGCGGGTGAAGCGACGTCGGCAGCCTTCGCCTGCCCGGTTTCCTCTGCAGCCTCGCGCTTGCGGCGCGCCCAGCGCGCGATGAAGTTTTCCGGCTCGGTCATCGGTCTCGCTCTTTCGCGAGCGGCACGCGCCGCCCCAGCGCCTCCGGATCGGCGCGGTCGCGCTTGCGCTTCACGAACGGCCGCTCGACATGGTGCTCGGCCACGAACGCCTCGACCACCGCGCGCACCGCCTGCGGCATCGGCACGACATCGACCAGGTCGTTGCCGGCCTCGGTCAATGCCTCGCCCTCGGCCGGATCGGCGGTGACGGCGAACACCTCGTACGGCGGCTCGACCCCGGTCGAGCGCAGCGCAATCCACAAGCGCGGCGCGCCGGTCGCGAGGTTGTCGCGATAATACGTGGTTTCGGTGCGGTAGAGCGCGATCTCGGCGGGCCCTGCATAGAACGTCGTGCTGTCGCCGTCGGCCGACAATTGCGTCCACGGCGCGGTGTCGGGCTGGCCCGCCAGCACCGTGACCGGCCGCCAGACGAAGTCGATCCACGGCGAGGCCGCCTTGCTGCGCTCGACCACGACGCCGACCGCAATGGTGGCGAGCGCCGGCACCGTGCTCACGACACCGCCTCCAGATCGCGCACCGGCAGGCCGGTGATCAGGTTCTGCGGCTTCATGCGCATGATCCATTCGCCCGTCATGGCCGACAGCAGATAGATGGGCTCGCCCTTGGCCTTGTCCAGGACCGCGTCGGGATCGCGGAAGGTCAGCCGGAACAGCCCGACGATGCGCTCGCGCGCCGTCTCGTCGAGGTCCTCGCCGTTCCAGAGCGCGTCGCCGACCGCGGTCGCCTCGGCGTCGAGGCCGACATACCAGGCGAGATTGACGTTGTCGCGCCTCGGTCAGCGGCTCGACCGAAACCTCGACTGAGAGGAGATGCGCGACCCAGCGCGCGGCCACCTCGCCGAGCGCCGCGAGCCCGCGCCGCCCGGCGGTCAGGTCGAGCGCCATGTCGAACCGGTCGCTGCGTTCCCAATAGTCGTGGGCGTTGTCGTCATTGAGCACGTCGATATCGGTCGGCGACGGCAGTCCGAGCATCGAGACCAGCGGCGAGACCGGCTGCTTGCTGGCGCCCTCGACTGTCTCAAGGTCGGCCGCGATCAGCGAGCCGTCGTGCACCGTGAGCTTCTGCGGACGGAAGAACATCTCGGCCGCGCGCAGGACGAAGACATCGTCGCAGCCGTCGAGGACGTTGCGCAGGATGACGTGCACAAGCTGGTTCATGAACAGCGGCGGCGTGCCTCCGACGCCGTGCCGCACCAGCGCCAGATAGGCGGCTTCGATGGTGCGGTGGCTGACGAGATGATCGCGGAAGCCGACCATCAGGCCCCAGTTCTCGCGCGCATCCGCATCCGCGATCGCGGAGATCTCGGACGGCGCGACGCGGCCGGCGCGGATTGGTGAGCAGCGCCGCGTGCAGCGTGCGCTCGACCACGCAGGCGTCGGGCGGTGGCGCGAGCTCCGGCCGCGCCAGATAGGCCTTGAGGAACTCGTCGGTGACGACGAGCCCGCCGCCTTCGTCGCGGTCGAGCAGATGATGCCCGCAGGAAAGCCAGAAATCGTGCATGCGCACACGCCTCGACGCCTTTGGTCCGGCCCTCTATACCACAGCAACGCAATCTCCTGGGGTAGGTCATGTCGCCGATCCGCGGCTTGCTGATCTTGCTGGCAATCGGTCTGGCACTGACGCCGGGCGCCCCGGCCGGCGCGCAATCCTATCCGCAAAAGCCGGTCCACATCGTCGTGCCGTTTGCGCCGGGCGGCATCACCGACGTGATCGCCCGGGCGCTCGCGCAGCGGCTCACGGAAGCCTGGGGCCAGCAGGTCGTGGTCGAGAACAAGCCGGGCGGCGGCACCGGGCAGATCGGCGCCGAGTATGTCGCGAGATCGGCGCCCGACGGCGCGACGCTGCTGGTGACCGCCGACGCCGCCTTCGTCACCGCGCCGCACGTCTACGGCCGGCTGCCCTACGATGCCACTGAACGATTTCGCGCCGGTCACCGGGCTCGGCATCAGCCCGCAGGCGCTGGTCGTGCATCCGTCGGTGCCGGTCCGCACGCTCGGCGATCTGGTCGCGCTCGGCAAAGCAAAGCCCGGCACGATCAACTACGGCACCTTCGGCATCGGCTCGAGCGGCCACCTCAACATCGTCCTGCTCGAGGGCATGACCGGCGCAAAATTCACGCCGGTGCACTATCGCGGCGCCGCGCCGGCGATCACCGATCTGGTCGGCGGCCACATCCAGATGATGATCGTGAGCATCGGGCTGGTCCGGCAGGCCTGGCAGTCGGGCAGCTTGAAGGTCTTGGGCTTCGGCTCGACCGAACGCATCGCGCAATATCCCGACGTGCCGACGCTCGCCGAGAGCGGACTGCCCGGCTACGAGGCGGGCTCGTGGTACGGGCTGTTCGCGCCCAAGGGCACGCCGCGCGACATCGTCGGCAAGCTCAATGCCGAGACGCAGCGCATTTTCAACGATCCGTCGTTTCGCGAGCGGTTTCTGACGCCGAGCTTCATCTTCCCGATCGTGAGCTCGCCGGAGGAATTCGCCGAGCGCATCCGGACCGAGTCGGCGAAATGGGAGAAGGTGATCAAGGACGCGGGCGTGAAGGCGGAGTGAGCCGCCTACTTTTCCTTCTCGCTCCGCGCCAGCTTCGCCAGATCGACGGCCTCGTTCGGCTCCTGGCCTCGCCTTCCACATCGAAGAACGAGAACGCCCGGATCGGCTTGCGCTCGCCGCGCGGATGCAGCGTGCGGAACGCCTCGCGGATGCCGCCGTCCTCGAAGGTGCGCCGCACCGCGATCAGCGTGTCCTGCGGATGATCGCAGAGCGAGGCCGCGAACGCGACCTCCTCTTCGGCCGCCGCGCGCGCCGCCGCAACACCGGGCGCGTCGAGTCGCTCGACGAACTGCCGCGCCAGCGCCTCGACCAGCGCGGCACGGTCGTCCGTGCTCGCTTCGACGATCTGCACCAGGGTCGACCAGCCGAACGAGGCGACGCCCAGGAAGCCGCCGCGGAACGCCGCGCGCGGCTTGCCGTCGAGCGCGCCTTGCTCCACGTCGGCGAACAGGAACGCGCCCGACACCGCCCATTCGCCGGGCTCGGCGGCGCGCTCGAACACGAACGTGTCGGAGGGATCGAGCCGGATGGTGCGCAGAAGCTTCACGCCCGCGGCCCGCCGGTTGCCGGATCGAGCCACGACGGCTTGGCGAGCGCCGGCACCAGCGCGCGCCGCTCGGTCTCGGTCTTGCCCATGCGCCGCACCAGGAGATCGCCGTTGTCGTCGATCTCGCGGCGCATGCCCTTCTCGGGCGCGAGCCGTGCGAGATAGTTCCGCCCCACCTCGGCGAATCCCTTTTCCTGCCAGGCGTCGACCGCCACCATCAGGTGGCGCGCGAAGCTTTCCACCAGCCGCCCGGAGCCGAGCCCGTCGAAACCTTCGTCCTCGAGCGCGGCCGAGAGCGGGTGCAGTCCGGCCTCGCCATCGTCCATCGCGACGGTGCGGATCGCGGCGCCGAACACCAGCCACGGCGGCACGTCGTCTTCGCGCGCATGCGCGGGCCAGGCGAGCCGCGCGCCGCCGACCAGCCCGCCGTCGACGCGTATCGCGTCCGGCCAGTCGAACGCGATCGGCTTTTCGGGCGGGGCATGCACCGCAAGCGCGTCGGCGAGCGCCGCGAGCCCGGCATAGAGCGCGCGCCGCGCCGTCTTCAGCGGCTCCTCGGGTTCCAGCACCACCGCAAACTCGGCGAGATCGAACCGACCGACATAGACCAGCGTACCCGCCCCTTTCTCCGCCGCGATGCTGACCGCATGCGCGAAGGCATCGCCGACCTCGCGCAGCGTGATCAGACGAAACGGCGGCGGCAGGTCGAGCGCGGGCTTCGACGTGGTGCGAATGCGGCGCTGCGGCTCATGGGCCATGGTGACGGTGTCTCGCAATTTCTCTTTGTAATCATTATAACTTGGGCTACGCCGTGGCCAGAGCCGTGCGCAGGGCCTCGTCCTGAGGACGAGGACCACATTTCAGAGACCCGATGGCCGATAGCCCGCGCAACATCCTGATCTGCTCGTGCGAGGACACCATGCCGCTCGATGCCGGCGCGGTGAAGCGCGGCTGTCGCGGCGCCAGCGTGCTGACCGGCCGGCAGCTCTGCCGCGCCGAGCTCGACAAGTTCCGCACCGCCGCACGCGAGCCGCTGATCGTCGGCTGCACGCAGGAGGCGCCGCTGTTTGCCGAGACTGCCGGCGACGACGCCGATGTCACCTACGTCAACATCCGCGAGACCGCTGGCTGGTCGAAGGACGCCGCCAGCGCCGGCCCGAAAATGGCGGCGCTGATCGCGGCCGCCGCCGAGCCCGCGCCGGACTTTCCGTTCGTGAGCTATTCGAGCGAGGGCGTGGTGCTGATCTACGGCCGCGACGAGCGCGCCATCGAAGCGGCGAACCTGCTGAAGGATCACCTCGACGTCACCGTCCTGATCAAGCCGCCCGCCGGGGTCGCGCCGCCGCGCATCACCGATTTTCCGGTGGTGAAGGGCGCGATCCGCTCCGCCAAGGGTTATCTCGGCGCGTTCGAGATCGTGGTCGACGACTACGCGGCGCCGGCGCCGTCCTCGCGCGGCACGCTCGCGTTCGGGCCTGCCAAGAACGGCGCGGTCTCGCGCTGCGATCTGATGCTCGATCTCTCGGGCGGCACGCCGCTGTTCACCGCGAGCGACCTGCGCGAAGGCTACCTGCGCGCCGATCCGGACGACGGCGCCGCCGTGATGCGCGCGGTGCTGAAGGCGCGCGATCTGATCGGCACCTTCGACAAGCCGCGCTATATCGATTTCGACGCCGACATCTGCGCGCATTCGCGCTCCAAGATCGTCGGCTGCAACCGCTGCCTCGACCTTTGCCCGACCGGCGCGATCACGCCCGCCGGCAATCATGTGGCGATCGACGCGCATATCTGCGCGGGATGCGGACAATGCGCGGCGGTCTGCCCGACCGGCGCCGCCTCCTATGCGCTGCCGCCTGCCGACACGCTGATGCGGCGGCTGCGCGCGCTGCTCACCGCCTACCGCGAAGCCGGCGGCAAGGACGCGGTCGTGCTGATCCACGACGACGCGCACGGCGCGCCGCTGATCGACGCGCTGGCGCGCTTCGGCGACGGGCTGCCCGCGAATGCGCTGCCGGTCGCCGTCAACGAGGTGACGCAGGTCGGCCTCGAAACGATCGCGGCGGCGTTCGCCTATGGCGCATCGGCCGTGCGGCTGCTGCTGCGGGCGAAGCCGCGCCACGACGTTGCGGGCCTGGGCAAGACGCTGGCGCTGGCCGAACCGATCCTCGCGGGCCTCGGCTTCGGCGCGGGCCGCGTCGCCACCATCGAAACCGACGACCCGGACGCGCTCGGCGCAGACGTTGCGCGCGATCGCGCCGCAGGCGTCCGCGCCCAATCCCGCGAGCTTCAACCCGGTCGGCGGCAAGCGCGACGTGATGCGGCTGGCGCTGCGCGAACTGCATCGCGCGGCGCCCGCGCCGGTCGATGTGGTGGCGCTGCCCGCGGGCGCGCCGTTCGGCACCGTCGAGCTCAACGTCGAAGGCTGCACGCTCTGCCTCGCCTGCGTCTCGGCCTGCCCGACCGGCGCGCTGATCGACGATCCCGAGCGGCCGATGCTGCGCTTCAACGAGGACGCCTGCGTGCAGTGCGGGCTGTGCAAGGCGACCTGCCCCGAGAAGGTGATCACGCTCAAGCCGCAGCTCGATTTCCGCGCCGCCACCGCGTCGGCGCGCGTGCTCAAGCAGGAGGAGCCGTTCCACTGCATCCGCTGCGACAAGCCGTTCGGCGTCAAGAGCACGATCGAGCGCGTGATGGCCAAGCTCGAAGGCAAGCACTGGATGTTCCAGGGCTCCGCGCAACGGCTCGAAGTGCTGAAGATGTGCGAGGACTGCCGCGTCATCGCCGCCACCGAGGCCGACTTCGATCCGCACGGCGCGCCGCCGCGGCCGAACGTGCGCACGACCGAGGATTACCTGCGCGAGCGCGAGGAAGACGAGCGCCGCAAGCGCGAGAGCTGAGGCACAAGCCGAACCCCACCGGCGGCGATGCGCCAGTTTCGCCAGTCGCGAGGCCGTTCTGTCCGGCTATTGCGGACCGAAATAGGTCGATCCGTACAACACCACAGTCCAAATCACCGCCAGCACCGCGACAGCGAGCACCGGCACCATCATGCCGTCGATCATCGACACCTCCCCGGCTGAAGGGACGAGCGTTACGATAGCACGTCCGCAGGTGACATACGACGGGATCGAGCGCCGCCACGGATCGGATTGTGCAGTGCAAGGAGAAACGGGATGGCCGCCGCTGTTCTCAACGGCCGCGGCGCGCCGACTCTCATCCCCCGAGCGGGATCGCGACCGCGACCATCGCCAAGCCGATGCCCATGAGTCCGAGGCCGGCTCGCCACGGGCTGGCATCGACATATTTTGCCCAGCGATAGCCGGCGACGAACAGCATAGCGACGACGAGCAGGTTGGAGACCCGCAGCGCAACCCAAGGGGAACCAATGAGCGCGAGCGGCAGCACCGCCGGCAGCGCCGCCAAAATCGCCATGCAGAATACCTCGATGGCGCCCATGACATCGTCGCGCAACAGGCCAGTGCGCTCCGGCAGCTTGCCGCTCGTCACCGCGTCGCGGACGTTGCGGTAGAGCTGCTCACGGTCCTCGGCCCGCGTCACCGGCGCCAGATAAGGATCGAGCTCGCCCCGGATCGCATCCAGCGCTTTGGTCTCGTCCGAGGACGAGGCAAGCGAGCGCACGAACCGGATGTACCGGTTGCGGTCGAACGTGCTGTTCATCATGTAGAGCACGGCATCGATGATGCCCCACGCGACGTTGCAGCCGATGGCGCCAAGGAGCGCCGCACGTGCACCGTCTTGGCCGCCCCCGCTCAGCACGCTGGCGGCGAGCGTGAAGGTCAGCACCATGATCAGTCCCGCCACGAGCTCGCTCAGACTCTCGCTCGGCTTGAGATAGCTCACGCGCTGCTTCTTCCGACTGGATGCCCGCCTGGCGAAAACACGCGGGCTAGTTCAAGGTGAACCAGAACTTCGCGACGAAGGTGGCGCTGCACAAGCGTGAGGTGAGGCCTTCCGGATTTCGCACCGGGTCGACCTGCCCGCCCGGCGTGGCATTGAGATCGCCGGTGAAGACGTAGCAGTTCTCCTTGGACAGATTGGTGTCGTAATAGCGCAGGTCGAGATTTATATTCTTGCGGCTGAAGGTCATCCCCGCGTTCCAATTGAGATAGGCCGGCAGCGGGAAGCCGCCGAGCGCGGCCGACTGGTTGCCGAACCAGAAATAGCCCACCACGCCGGTCAGCGCCGCGGTGACATCCGGCGGCAGCACCTTGCCCGGAAAGTCGATGCCCAGGCCGAGCGCCGCATACTTGCTCCACGCCCCGGTGTTCGAGACATTCGGCGAATAGGCAAAGCCGCCGGCCACGCGCAAGAATTCGCCGAGCTTGGTATCGGCACGGGCAAGCGCCTCCCAGTAGTTGATGCCGGCGGTCACGCCGGGCGGCGGCATCTCGCCCGGATAAGCGAAATAGGTCCAGTTGAAATCGAAATTGATCGGCCCGAGCGTCGGGCGGATGCCGACGCCCGACGTGATCTCGGCCGCCGGCTGGCTCGGCAGGTTGACGGTCGCGAAGGTCGAAGCCGCGTAGAACATGCCGTATGTCGCCTCGAAGCCGGCGCCGAGCGCAGGCTGGCGGGCCGACAATGAGACGCCGCGGTAGATGTAGTCGGATGCAATACCGACGCGGGCGCTGAACTCGAGGGTGCTCGCCGCGCCGTCCGGAGTCGCGGTCGCGCGCGCCGGAGGCGAGGGAGCCAGTCCACCGCGCCCGCCGAGATCGATCGAACCGGTCGCGGAGCCAGTATCGGTCTGCGCCTGCGCCCAGTCAGCCGG
Source organism: uncultured Alphaproteobacteria bacterium (assembly GCA_963749815.1). Classification (GTDB taxonomy): domain Bacteria; phylum Pseudomonadota; class Alphaproteobacteria; order Rhizobiales; family Xanthobacteraceae; genus VAZQ01. The sequence goes on from CAVVON010000017.1 coordinate 46,742, forward strand.
AGCAGCCGCAAGCGCGGCGAGAGCAGCGCATGCGAACAGACGAGCGCGGCTCGCTTCGGTCATTGACCGCACGTGACAAACTCCTCCAACGTCGGCTCAGGCCGGACGCTTGTGCTTCTTCAGCCGGAACGCGAGTGCAACGTAGATGCAGCCCGCCAGGATTGCGAACCAGCCGATGATCCAGACCACCGCCAGCGCACCGGCGCCGGGATTGACCAAGAGGACGATGCCGAAGGCGACCGACAGCACGCCGCTCAGGACCAGCAGCCACTCGCCCTCGATTTCCTTGCGCAACTGGATCGCGCCCCAGATCTGCATCACGCCGTTGACGATCGCCCAGCAGGCGATGAATACCAGCAGCACCAGTGCGGTCACGCCGGGCCAGGCAAACGTCAGTATGCCCGCGACAAGCCCGGAGAGTCCGACAATTGCGAGCCACCAGCGCGGCGCGACCCCGCCGGCTTTGCCCGAGATCGCCGCCCACAACGCGAACGCGCCATCGATCAGCGCGTAGGCGCCCCAGACGTAGATCAGCGTCAGCAGCGTGAGCGCGGGCCAGAAGAACGCCAGGACCCCGAACACGATGCCGGCGATCCCGCGGAGCAGCAGCAACCACCAGTTCTCCGCGAGTGCGTGCAACAGCGCGGGACCGGCGAGCGGTGAAGCGGGCGCATGCATGCTCGTCATGATGTCGCTCCCTTGGTTGCGTTTCGAATGATGGACGTAATGCAACGAACGCGAATGCTAGTCCTTCTCCCGAGCCCCTGAAAGATCGAACATGCGCAGAAGGCGCGCAGGCTTCCACGGCCTTCCGGCATTCGCTCGATTGTAATGCTGCATCGGTCGAAGTGGTGAAGTGATGGAGAGAGAGGTATCCGGATGGGCCTCGGCGCCTGCGAAGGCGCGCTCATTTGGTCTCCGTCGTGCGCGCCAGAAACCGCACCAGCGCGGCGCGGTCGGCGGCCGAGCCGATGGTCTGCTCCGGCATCTTGGTGCCGGGCGTATAGGCCATCGGGCCGACCTCGAACAGTTTCGACACCGTCTCGGGCGTCCAGACGATGTCGAGCTTCTTCAGCGCGTCCGAGAAATTGTAGCCCGGCAGCGTCGCGATCCTGCGGCCGAAAATCCCCGCGAGCGTCGGGCCGGCGCGCACGCCTTCGTCGGACTTCAAGGTGTGGCAGGCGACGCAGGCGCGGAACACCTCGGCGCCGGGATCGCCGGCGTAGCGCGCCAGCGGATCGTCGGGCGAGCCCACGACCACCGCGCCGATCGGCTCGCCGGTCACCGCATCCCAATGCCGGATCATGCGGTCGGCGCCGCCGGTCAGCAGCGTGCGATTGTCGGGAAAGAACGCGACCGACCACACCGGCAGGCCCGGACCGACCAGCGTGCGCTCGACCTTGCGGGTGGCGCGATCGATGATCGCGACCGAGCCGCGGATGCCGGCCGCCGCAACGAGCTTGCCGTCGCGCGAGATCGCGAGCGCGATGACCGGCGTCGGCGCGGCCTCGACCTCGCTCTTGAGTTCGCCGGTCGCTGAAACGAAATAGACCTTGCCGTCGGCGCCGGCGGTGACGATCTCGCCGTCGGGCGCGACCGCCACCGTGTTGAGCGGCGCCGGCAGCGTGACGATGACCGGCGTCGCCGCCCGCGAGCGGCGTGATGCGCAGCGCCAGGTCGTAGCCCGCCGTCACCAGCGCGCGGCCGTCGGGCGTGAAGGCGACGCCGTTGACGTTCTGCTGATGGCCCTCGATCACCTGCGGCGCGCCGCCGCCGAGCGGCCACACCCGCGCGGTGCGATCCCACGATGCCGAGGCGAGCAGCTTGCCGTCCGGCGACACGGCGAGCGCCACGACCGGACCCTGGTGACCTTCGAGCACCGCCGACGGCTGCGTCTCGCCGGGCTTCCAGATCGCGATGCGCGCATCCTCGCCGCTGGTCGCCACGCGTCCGTCGGGCAGGAACGCGACCGCGTTCACCGCGCCGTCGTGGAAGCGCAGCACCTGCTCGGCGGCGTTGCGCTGCAACGACCAGCGGATCGCCGAGGTGTCGAAGCTGCCGGAAATCGCCTGCGTGCCGTCGGGCGAGATCGCGAGCGCCCGCACCGGCCCGCCGTGCCCGCGCAGTTGGGCGTGGGCAGTGCACGGCGCAAGCAACAGAGTGCATGCAAGAACAGCAATGACCGCCACGAAGCACGGCGGTTCCGTCTCCCCTCCCCCCGCGAAGCGGTGGGGAGGGGTCGGGGGTGGGGGGCCACTTTGTGCAACAGCAGCACCCCCCACCCCGACGCGCTTCGCGCGTCGACCCTCCCCACCGCTTCGCGGGGGGAGGGAAAGCTGTGGCGCGATCTGCGTTCTCATTTCACTCAACGGTGAGAGCAAAATCAGGCATCGCGGGGCGCATGCCGAGCGCGCGGATCCGCTCGCGCACCGGCTCGCTGCGCAGCGCGGCGAGGAACGCCTGCACCGCCGGACGCCCGCGCCGGCTCTCGACCAGCAGAAAATCGTAATCCTCCGGCGCGATCGGCAGAAAGCCCAGCCCATACATCTTCGCCACCGGCGCGATCGCGACGCCCCAGTCGGCGCGGCCCTGCGCCACCGCGGCCGCGACCGCGTTGTGCGACTTCGGCTGGTTGCGAGTAGCCCGCCGGCCGCTTGCCGCCGAGCAACTGGTCGATCAGCACGCGCGTGCCGGCGCCGGCATTGCGGTTGACCATCAGGCATTTCGGATCGGCGAGCGCGCGCTCGACCGCCTGCTCCACGCTCCGTCCGACGAAGCGCAGGTCGTCGGCGCGATGCACGAAACCCTGCATGCGCTGCCAGCCCTTCACCAGCGCGAGCCCCGGGCGCAACAGATGCGCGTTGTAGATGCCGGTCGCCGGATCGACGAGGTGCGTCGGCGCGAGATCGCATTCGCCGCGCTGCGCCGCGGTGACGCCGCCCTGGCTGCCGACCGCAATGGTGCGCGCGGTGAAGCCCTGCTCGCCAAGCGCACCGATCACCGCGTCGAGCGCAACGCAATGGCTGCCCGTGACGACGAGATCGGGCATCGCGGCGCTCTGCCCGATCAGCGTGACGCGCGCCCGCGTCCCGGCGTCGAGCGCGCCCGCGAGCGCATCGATCTCGAGAAAGCCGTCGGCCTGCGAGAAGCTCGTCACCGAGCCGGAGCCCTTGGCGGTCGGAAACGCGACCGGCCCGGTGTCGCCCGCGGTCAGCGCGACCAGCACGAACTCCTTGCGGCCCATCTCCGAGGCGATGCGCACCGGCACGTCGGCCTCGATGACGCGCGCCGCCTCCGGCGGCAGTCCGGCGCGCGCGCGGATGACCGGCGCAACGAAGGCATGGAAGGTGAAGATCGCCGAGGTCGGAAATCCCGGCAGCACCGCGAGCGGCTTGCCCTCGACCACCGCCAGGCAGAGCGGCTTGCCGGGCTTGAGCGCGACGCCGTGCACGATCACGCCCGGCGCGCCGAGCTTCGACACGATGCGATGCGACAGATCGCCCGCGCCCTTCGAGGTGCCGCCCGACAGCACCACCATGTCGCAGGTCTGCAGCGCGGTGCGCACCGCGAGTTCGAGCGTCACCTCGTCGTCCGGGAATGCGCCGAACGGCACCGGCTCGCCGCCCGCCTCGGCGACGGCGGCGGCGACGATCGCGCCGTTGCTGTCGTAGAGCTTGGCAGGCGCGAGCGTGCCGCCCGGCGCAACCAGTTCGTCGCCGGTCGAGAGCACCGCGACCCTGGGCCGGCGCACCACGTCGACGCTGCGCGATGCCGCAGGCCGCCAGCATGCCGATCTCGCGCGACGAGATGCGGGTACCGCGGCGCAGCAGCGTCTCGCCGCGCGAGATATCGGAGCCCGCATAGGAGACGAACTGCCCGGGCGCGGCGGCGCGGCGCACCTCGATCGCGGGCGCGGCCTCGTCGATCAGCTCGGTCTGCTCGATCATCACCACCGCGTCGGCGCCGCGCGGGATCACGCCGCCGGTCGCGATCGTGGTGGCGGTGCCGGGGGCGATCTCCAGCGCCGGCGCGTGGCCGCACACGACGACCTCGTTGTTGAGCGCGAGCCGCCGCGGCGCGGTGTCGCTCGCGCCCGCGGTGTCGGCGGCGCGCACCGCGATGCCGTCGACATTGGCGCGGTCGAACGGCGGCACGTCGATCGGCGCGGTCACGTCGTGCGCCAGCACGCGGCCGAGCGCATCGGCAAGCGCGACGCTCTCGGCGGCAAGCGCGCTGAGATCGGCGTGGCGCGCAAAGCGCGCACGCGCTTCCTCGGCCGAGACGACTTCGAGGAACTGCTCCTGCCGCGCCGCGCGGCGGATCGCGGCAACAAGGTCCTGCTCGGATGTCTCCTGCGCCTGCGGGCGCGAACGGTCGCTCATGCGCAGGGTCTTATCACGACCTCGGCGCCGGGCGGATATCCCTCGCTGTCGGGCGGGATCAAAATCCAGCCATCGGCCTGCGCCAGCGCGGACAGCGGCAGATAGCCTGAGGCTATGGGTTCGGCCTTGCCGTCGCGGAGGCGGACCGGAACAAAATCGGCGAGCCCCAGCGCCGAGGATATTTTGCGTGCGAGCATCGCCTTCACGACCGGCGGATCCTCGGTGCAGCCGGCAAGCCGCGCCACGATGTGGCGACCGAGCAGGTGCCAGACCGCGAAGGCGGCGTCGATGCGCCCCGGAACCAGAAGGACCGGCCGGCTGCCGACAAACCCAAAGGCCGCCGTCTCGCCCGGCGAAATTGCGATGCCGTGCGCCACGACCTCGCCAGCGCGTGCGAGCATGCGGACGCTGGCATCGGTGCGGCCGCTGCCGGTGCCGCCGATGGCGATGATCGCGTCGGCGTCCGCATCGGCGAGCGCGTCACGCAGCCCGTCGCCCGAGCCCGTCGCGCAAGACGGCGCCGCCAGCCGCCGCAATCTCACCGGCAATCAGGTCCATGGCCGCATCGATCACGGCATCTCCCGCTGCCCGGGCCGAGGCGAGACGGATGCGCGGCTCGCGGACGGAGATGCGGGAAATCCGGGCGGCGGCGAGCGCCGCAGCCCGAACGCGGGTGAGGCGCGCGCCCTGCCGCAGCAACGTGATCTGCCGGTTGGCGTCGGCACCGGCCGGCAATACGCCATCGCCGGCCGCAACGGGAGCGGTGATCTCGGCCTGGCCGTTGCGGATCGTCACGGTGTCGAAATGCGCCACCGCGTCGGCGCCGGCCGGCATCGGCTCGCCGGCATCGATCCGTGTCGCCGTCGGCAGCGGCACCGGGGCGTAGGAACTGGCATCGGCCGTCAGGTCGGATCGCACGGCGTAGCCGTCGCGCAGAGCCAGCGATAGGCGCGGATGCAGGGCCACTGCGACGTCGCCGGCCGAAACGCGACCGATCGCCGACGCAAGATCGATCTCGCGCGGCGCAACCGGCATGACCCGGGCGTCGATCCCGGCCAGCACGTCGGCCAGCGGCGTCAGCCGGGCAATCCGTTGCGGTGTTTCGGTTCCGTCATCCATGGTCCGCGCAGTATATAGTGTCATGCACGCAAGAGCGGGAATGCGATACGCGCCGGCTGTGGGATGACATGACCGAAACGACCATCAATCTGCGCGGGCTCAAATGCCCCCTGCCGGCCCTGAAGGCGCGCAAGGCGCTCAGCGCGCTCAGCCCCGGCGACCTGCTGATCGCCGAATGCACCGATCCGCTGACCGCGATCGACATCCCCAACCTGGTCAACCAGACCGGCGACACGCTCGAGGCCAGCGCGAAGGACGGCAAGGTGCTGGTGTTCAAGATCAGGAAGCGGTGATGGACCGAAGCTTCATCACTTCTCCATCAGACCCGCCTGCTCGGCCACCGGCCGCCAGCGCGCGATCTCGTCGTCGATGAACTTGCGGAAGGCGGGCGCATCCATGCTGTAGATCACCATGCCGTCCTTGCGCATGCGCTCCTGGCTCGCGGGCTTGGTCATCACCGCCATCACCTCGCGGTTGACCTTGTTGACGATGTCGGCCGGAAGCCTGGCCGGCCCGGCGAGCCCGAACCAGTTGGTCGCCACCACGTCGTAGCCCAGCTCCCGGAAGGTCGGGATCTCCGGATAGTCCGGCATGCGCTCGGCGGTCGAGACCGCGAGCGGCGTCAGCCCGCCGCCGCGAAGCTGGCCCGCCGCCGAGGTCACGGTCGGCGTGCCGAAATCGATCTGGTTGGCGACGATGTCGATCAGGCTTTGCGACGCGCCCTTGTAGGGAATGTTGTTGAACGTGAGCTTGGCCTGCTCGCCGAACACCAGCGCCACCAGTTGCCCGACGCTCGGCGAGCCCGACGTACCGTAGCTCAGCGGCACGGTGCGCGACCGCGCCTTGGCGACCAGATCGGCAAGCGTCTTGATGTCGCTCTGCTTGCTGACCGCGAACAGCACCGGCGTGCCGGCGATCAGCGCGATGTGGGTGAGGTCGTCGGTCTGGTATCCGACCTTCGTGCTGATCATCGGAATCAGAACCGCGTTCGACAGCGAGGTCTGCACGAAGGTGTAGCCGTCGGGCTCGGCATGCGCGACCGTCTGCATGCCGATCACGCCGCCCGCACCGGCGCGGTTCTCGACGAAGAACTGCTGCTTGAACACGCCCGAGAGATGCTCGGCGGCGATGCGCGCGAGAATATCGGCGGCGCCGCCGGGCGGGAACGTGCTGACGATGCGCACCGGGCGCGACGGCCAGTCCTGCGCGGCGGCCGGAATGGCGAGGGACGCGAGCGCGAGCAGGGCGAGTGCCAGACGTTTCACGCAACCTTCTCCAATCGTGACGGCTGAATCGGCGCCGCTCTTTCTCCATTCAAGAAAGCAAGACGTGGGCCATGACGATGACGTAACCGGAAGCATCAAATCCGGAATTCGTTGCGGTGCCTGCCCTCCGAAACATTCAGGAACAATTCGTCGAGCGGGATCTTCCGCCGGATCACGCCCTGCTCGTGCGAATAGGTCACCAGCCGCTCGAAGTTCCGTGCGTTGCGTTCGCCGAGCCCGTACTCCCACGGGTCCTTGCCGAGGATGCGCTCCTGCTCCTCCCAGGCCTCGCGATACCAGGCGAGCGGGACGATGCGCGGATTCTCCATCCGCCCCATCGCGAGCGCCTTGGCCTCCTGGAACGCCTTGTACAGGTTGATCGCCACCCAGGGATATTTCTCGACGATCTCCTGCTTGATGCCGACGACGTGCATGATCGGGAAGATGCCGGTGCGCTGGTAGAACGAGATTTCTTCCTGCTTGAAGTTCGGAAACAGCCGGCCGACCCGCTTGTCGCCGCTGGTCAGCGGCCGGATCAGGTCGGGCGAGAACATCGCGTCGATCTCGCCTTCGGCCAGCATGTCCTCGAGCGACTCGTTTTCGCCGACCTGCGTGATGTCGAGGCCGGGCGGCGGCGTGAAGTCGACGTCCTCGTCGGTCTCGGCCAGCCAGCGCATCGAATTGTGCGGCACGCCGTAGTCGTGCTCGAGGATGCCGCGCATCCACAGACCGGCGGTGAACAGATAGCCCTTGGTGCCGACCTTGCGGCCGATCAGGTCGGTCGGCTTGGTGATGCCCTTGCCGGTGTTGATGAAGATGAAGCCGTGCCGGAAGCGCCGATGCGGGAACACCGGGATGGCGCGGAACGGCAGGTCGCGGTCGCGCGCCGCCACGTAGCTCGAGCCGGAGACTTCGGCGACGTCGAACTCGCGCTCGCGCAGGAAGCGCCAGTGCCGCGGCGATGCCGCCATGTCGGTCAGCACCGTGAGCTCGATCCCTTCCGGGCGCACGATGCCTTCCTTGATGGCGCGCATGATCTCGTAGTCGCCGCAGGCGAAGGTGAGGTGGATGCGTCGGGACATTTTTTTGGTCTTTCTCTTCTTCTTTGTTCTTCGGTCAGCGGGATTCGCGCGGTCTCCCCTCCCCCCGCGAAGCGGTGGGGAGGGGTCGGGGGTGGGGGGCTGCTTCGTCGCAACAGAAACCCCCCACCCCGGCGCTACGCGCCGACCCTCCCCACCGCTCGCAAGTGCTCGCGGGGGGAGGGAAACCGCACGGCCGTGTCTCACATCGTCAGCAAAATCTTCCCGAAATGCTTGTTCTCTTTCATGCGCGCGTGCGCGGCGCCCACCTCGTCGAGCGGGAACCTCTTGTCGATCGGCAGCTTGAGCTTGCCGGCCTTGACGGCGTCCCAGAGGTCGGCGCGCATCGCCTTGCTGATCGCGCGCACCTCGTCGAGCGTGCGGGTGCGGAACGTCACGCCGATATAGTCGATGCGCTTCATGGCGTGCAGGTCGAAATCGAACTCGGCCTTCTGGCCCGCAAGCCGCCCGACATTGACGATGCGGCCGAGCAGCGCGGTCGCCTTCATGGTCTGGTTCACCACCGGGCCGGACAGCATGTCGACCGTGAGGTTGACGCCCTTGCCGTCGGTCGCCTTCAGCACCTGGTCCGGCCAGGTCGGATCCTTGGTGTCGACCGTCAGGTCGGCGCCGAACTGCTTGAGCTTGGCGCGCCGCTCGTCGTTGGTCGCAGTGCCGACCACCAGCCGCGCGCCCATCAGCTTGGCGATCTGCAGCCCCATCAGCCCGACGCCAGAGCTCGCGCCCTGGATCATCACCGCCTCGCCCGGCTGCATCCGGCCGGCGGTGATCAGCGCGTTGTGCAGCGTGATCAGCGAGACCGGCAAGGTCGCCGCATCCTCGAAGCTCATGCCGTCCGGCAGCGGGCTGACGCGGCCCCAGTCGCTGACCGCGTATTCGGCGTAGCCGCCGGTGCCCGAGCACATCACGCGCTCGCCCGGCCAGATATCCTTGACGTCGGCGCCGGTCTCGATGACTTCGCCCGACCATTCGATGCCGATCGGCTGGCCGATGCCGCCACCCGGGCCATGCGGCAGCCCGCGCGCGACGGTGAGGTCGGCGCGGTTGAGGCACGCCGCCTTGACCTTCACCAGCACCTGATGGGGAGCAGGCCGTGGCTGCGGCACATCGGCCACCACCACGCCATTGGCACTCGCAACGCCAGCCTTCATGGAACGCCCTCCGTTTTTATCCGAAGCGTCCTTTAGCTCACTTCGGGGAAGTGCGGGAGGGGGATAGGCCACCATGGTGGTTCAATCACCCGCGGCAGGTTAGACTGCGGCACCAACCTGAATTCCAATCGAAGGAAGCGTCATGAGCATGTCACCGGCCGCGCCGCCGCGCGTCGCCAGCGCGAATGCCGAGGTCGAGATCGTCCTGCATCCGATCCCGAGCGCGGGCAGCGCGCCCTACATCATCGCGTACGGGCCCGACCGGGCGTTGTGGTTCTGCGAGAGCGGCGCCGCCAAGATCGGCCGGCTCGATCCCGGCAACGGCCGCTTCACCGAGTTCGACCTGCCGACCCCGAACGCCAAGCCGATCGGCATCATTCCGGGGCCGGACGGCGCGCTGTGGTTCTGCCAGAACGCCGCCAACAAGATCGGGCGCATCACCACGTCGGGCGCGATCACCGAGTTTCCGGTGACGACACCGGGCGCCGGGCCGGACGGCATCGTGCTCGGGCCCGACGGCAACCTGTGGTTCTCCGAGGCGGTGCTCAGCCAGATCGGCCGCATCACGCCGCAAGGCGTGGTGACCGAATTCTCCAAGGGGCTCACGCCCGGCTGCAAGCCGTTGTCGCCGGTCGTGCGCGACGGCGACATCTGGTTCAGCGAATACGAGGCGAGCCAGATCGGCCGCATCACCATGGACGGCCACGTCACCGAGTATCCGATCCCGACGCCGAATGCCGAGCCGCGCGCCATGGCGGTGCATCCGGACGGCTATATCTGGTTCGTCGAGACCAAGGCCAACGCGCTCGGCCGCGTCGACAAGGCCGGCGGCGTCACCGAGTGGCCGGTGAAGACACCGAATGCGTCGCTGCGCGGCGTCTGCGTCGCCGGCGAACGGCGATCTCTGGTTCACCGAGAATTTCGCCAACAGGATCGGCCGCATGGCGCCGGACGGCACGGTGATCGGCGAATACGCGATCCCGGGCGAGAATTGCGGCGCGCGCGCGATCGTCGCGATCCCGGACGGGCGGCTGTTCTTCTCGGCGCACGACGCCGGCGCCATCGGCGAGGTGATTCCGAAGCGGTGACCCTTCTCTGCTCATGCTGAGGACCCTCGCGAAGCGATGCGTCTCGAAGCATCGCGAGTCAGCTATAGCTGACGTGTGCACATCAGGTTCCGATCTCGGGCTACCCGAGATCGGGCGCGGCCCGGGCCGCTCGCATCCTTCGAGACGGCGCTACGCGCCTCCTCAGGATGAGGGCGGAGCGAAATGCGAGCTTTGTGGAGCAAGCAGTAATGTCGCAACATCCGACCCCACCCTCGAAGCCCGCATCCGCGAGATCGAGGACCGGCTCGAAATCTACAACCTGATCGCCAGCCACCCGCCGAGCGCCGACACCGGCGGCAGCGCGCACGTCGCCGCCTGCTGGGTCGAGGACGGCGAGTTCGACCGCGGCCCCGGTCTCTCCAGCCCGCGCGGTCGCGACGCGCTGGCGAGCCAGGTGCAGTCGCCCGCGCACCAGGCGGCGATCGCGGGCGGGCTCGCGCATTTCGTCGGCTTGCCCTACGTGAAGATCGACGGCGACAGCGCGACCGTGATCTCGTACCTGCAGATCCTGGTGCCGCAGACGCAGGGCGATCCGGTGACGGTGTCCAACCACGGCACGTCGAAGGGCTACCGCGTGCACCGCGTCGGCGCGAACAAGTGGGAGCTCGTGCGCACGCCGGACGGCTGGAAGTTCAAGCGCCGCGTGCTGCGGCCCCTCGACGGCAGCGAACCGGCACGCGAGATTCTGCGTCACGCACTGCGTGCATGACGTCACACGAAACGGGAGAAGCATGCAATGCGCGCCTACCAGATTCCAAAGCCCGCCGGGGTCGAAGCCCTCACCAAGGTCGAACTGCCGACACCGAAGCCCGGACGCCGGCAGGTGCTGGTCAAGGTCGCGGCCTGCTCGCTCAACTACCGCGACGTCGGCGTCGCCACCGGCAAGTACCGCATGCCGGTGAAGCCCAACATCATCCCGCTGTCGGACGGCGCCGGCGAAGTGGTCGAGGTCGGCGCGGAAGTGACGCGCGTCAAGGCCGGCGACCGCGTCGCCGGCTGCTTCTTCCAGCGCTGGCCGGGCGGCACGGCGCCGCCGGACGCCCATGCGAACGCGCTCGGCGGCGGCACCGACGGCATGCTGACCGAATATGCGCTGCTCGAAGACGACGGCGTGGTCAAATTCCCCGCGCATCTCTCGTACGAAGAAGCCGCGACCCTGCCGTGCGCCGCGCTCACCGCCTGGCACGCGCTGATCGAGCACGGCAAGCTGATCGCCGGCCAGTCGGTGCTGGTGCAGGGCACCGGCGGCGTCTCGATCTTCGCGCTGCAACTGGGCCGGCTGATGGGGCTCGAGGTGATCGCCACCTCGTCGAGCGACAACAAGCTCGCGCACGCCAAGGCGCTCGGCGCCGCGCACGGCATCAACTACAAGACCACGCCCGACTGGGACAAGGCGGTGATGGAGGCCACCGGCGGCACCGGCGTCGACCATGTGGTCGAGATCGGCGGCCCCGGCACGCTGACGAAGTCGCTCGGCTCGATCCGCGTCGGCGGCAAGGTCACGATGATCGGCAGCGCGTTCGCGGCCGGCGTCGACATCAACCCGATGCTGCTGCTGGCGCGGCGCGCCAACGTGCAGGGCATCTCGGTCGGCTCGACGCAGATGTTCGAGGCGATGAACCGGGCAATTGCGCGTCGGCAAGCTCAAGCCGGTGATCGACAAGGTGTTCGGCTTCGACGAGGCGCCGGCCGCCTACCGCTACATGCAGTCGGCGCAGCACTTCGGCAAGATCGTGATCAAGGTGGGAGTAGCGCTCGATTGTCGTCCCCGCGAAAGCGGGACCCATCTTCGGCAAAACGTGCCGGCTTGGCAAACTGGACAACCCCGCTACGACGGGGGTAGACACCCATCAAATCCACCGCCCCAACGCCCTGCGCCAGCGCCTTGTGGTAGATCATCTCCCCGAACGCGATGTCCTCGAGTGCGATGCCGAGCGACTTGAACAGCGTCAGGTCGGTTGGTGACGTCCGGCCCTTGGCCTTGCCGGTGACCAGCTCGCCGAGCTCGCGGATGTCCGCCCAGGCGAGCTTGCCGGCCGCCACCAGCTTGCGGAACTCGCCCGCCTCCACCTTCGCCTGCTCGATGTGATCGGTCGCTCTCACGGCCGCGCGCAGCACGGTGTCGTCGTCGAGTTCGCAGCGGTCGCCCGCATTGGCGCCGGCGGCATTGACGTGCACGCCCTTCGCCAGCGCACCGAAGCGGAAGACCGGTTCGGCCGACTTGGTGATCGTGACCACCACCTGGGCATCGCCGACACACGCCTCCGCCGACGCGACCGGGCGCATCTCGATGCCCAGCTCCTTCTCCATCTCGCGCGCGTAGCTCTCGCGGTGCTCGGCCGTGCGCGCGAACACGTTGACGCGCTTGATCGGCCGCACCGCGCACACCGCCCGCACCTGCGATCGCGACTGGCGGCCGGTGCCGATCACGCCGAGCGTATGCGCGTCCGGATTGGCCATCAGCTTGGTGGCGAGCCCGCTCGCCGCGCCGGTGCGGGTCTGTCCGAGCAGGTCGCACTCGATCATCGCTTTCAGCGAATGGTCGGTATTCGAATAGACCAGCACGTGACCCTGCGTGGAGCCCTTGCCGCCCGCATAGGCCTTCAGTCCGTAGATCTTCTTCGCCCCGTAGGATGCGCCCATGTGATTGAGCACGCCGACCGGAAGCTTGGCACGCTGGCGCGGAAGATTGTGCGTGAGCGGATCGCCCCAGGTGGCGAACATCTCCTCCAGCGCCGCGATCGCGTCCTTGACGCCGACCAGGCGGCCGACTTCGGCCTCGGTGATGTAGAGCGGCCTATCACTCATCGGTCGTCACGCTCCCGGCTTCAGCACGCTTTCGATCCAGTCCCACATGTAATGCACGCCGATGGTCGCGTCGTCGACCTGGCAGTGGTGGAAGCCGCCCTCCTCGCGCTGGAACACCTTGAAGGTCTTTTGCTTGGAGCCGACCGCCGCGAAGCACTTCTCCGCGAGCGACAGCGGGATCTGCTCATCGCCCGCGCCATGCACCAGCAGGAACGGGCACGTCATCTTCTGCACGATGCCGTCGAGCCGGAAGCCTTCGAGCTTCTTCAGCGCCGCCGCCTGGCTGTCGACGCCGAGCACCCATTGCAGGTGCTCGGGCGGCACCGACAGCGACAGCACCTTTCCGCTCGCGAGATCGTCGAGCCGCTTCGCCCAGATCGCGTGATAGTCCCACTGCGCGCCCCAGGCGACGCAGCAGGCATAGCGCTGCTCCAGCGACGCCGCGCGCGGCGCGTAGTAGCCGCCGAGCGACAGCGCCATCACGCCGATGCGCTTCGGGTCGAATTCGCGCCGGCCCGCGAGATACTCGTAGGCCGGCGTGGCGTAGTGCTCGGTCTCGGCGATCAGCGGCAGGTTGCGGAAGCGCACGCTCTCGCCGTTGCCCGGCCCGTCGACGATCAGGCAGCCGATGCCGCGCGCCGCGAGCTCCGGCACGCCGTAGCCGTATTGCAGCTCCTTGGTGACGTCGAAGCCGTCGAAGAACACCATGCAGGGCGCTGGCTTCCCGCCGGTCGCCGCCGGGTCGGGATGCACCAGCAGCGCCGGCAGGCTCGCGCTGCCGTACGGCACCTCGACCGGCTCGATCCGGCGCTCGCGCAGGATCGCGGCGGCGTCCCGAAAGATTTTCACCGACTTGGCGTAGACGTCCTGGCTGCGTGGCGAGCGCGGATGGATGAAGCGCTCGCCGGTCTGGTAGTAGCGGCTGGCGCGCAGGAAGCAGTGCGCGGCGCTGCGCTTGCGGCCGTCGCGCTCCTCGTCGCGGCCGCGCGCCTCGATCTTGTCGCCCATGCGCACCCATTCGTCGAACCAGGCGTCGTCGTCGCCGACGCGGCCGTCGAGCGCGCGGCCGACGCGGTGCACCTCGTCGATCTCGGTACCGACCCACGGCGCACCCGAGAGGCAGATCAGCAGCCCCATCGACCAGCGGTAGTTGGTCGGGAAGTACAGGAAGGCGGGGTCGTCTTTGCGGCCGATCACTGAGCATTTCTCCGTCGTTGTTTCTTATCTGTTGGCTGCTGGTCATGTGGCTTTGCCCTCTCCCCGCTTCGCGGGGCGAGGGAAGAAAGCTA
>CAVVON010000018.1:0-45946 GCA_963749815.1 uncultured Alphaproteobacteria bacterium
GCGTACTGCAGCTTCCACCACCCGGCGACGTCGTCACACTGGACGCTGGTAGGTTCCAAGATCGCCGCCGCCGTGCATCGCTTCTCTATGATATTTCTGCGAGCTGGCAAACTACGTATTCCTTGAAGGACATTGAGCGGTTCACGGCCGCGCAATCATAAATCCCACAACGGATCCCGAATGGTAGAGTCGAGGATGGGCGCGGTTGCTTGGGGCCATGTGGCATCGCTCCGTTTCCCATCCCCGCTCATCGAACTGGACGTGCCGATTTCCGGCATCCAGCTCTCCGACTGACTTCATCGTGGGGCACACGACGGGGCATCAGAGGACATGCGTCTTAGGCGCAGCACGCCGTAGTCTCCGTAGACCCTGTCGATAGGAGAACCGTTGTGTGCCGCGCCCTTGTACCCTGTGCCGTCTGACGAGGAAGTGGCGCACCCGTTCATAAACGTAGTGGTCGATGCCGCGATACACCATCAGACGCGTACCGTAGGAGAAGTACGCTGACCAGCCAATGAGCAACCGGTTCAGCTTGTCGCGCACCTCTGGCCACGGGCCTGTGTTGCTGGGTATCAACAACTCGCCAACCTTCGTTTTGATTCGCTGTACGCTCTTCTTGGACGGGCTTGCGCCCAGATACCGTCGGCCATTCCTCCGATAGAGGTGCGGTCCGAACGTATAGCCAAGGAAGTCGAAGCGTTCCTGTTGGGCATTCTTCACCGAGGTTTTGGCCTCGTTGAGCGTCAACCCAAGCTGCGTCATTGCCGCCTTCGTCCACGCCAGCGCCTCGACCGCATGACCGCGGCTGAGGATGACGAAGTCATCGGCATAGGCAACGACGTGCGCGCAGAACGCCTCTCCACGTCCGGTCAATCGCCAATGTTTCAGGAACCGGTTCATGTAGATGTTGGCCAACAATGGGCTCGCGACGCCGCCCTGCGGCGTGCCGCGCGTGTTGCCCTTGCCACCACTCATGCGCCGTGTTCCTTCCCCGTCCTGTTCTTCGATCGGCGCTTTCAGCCACAGCTTGATCAGCCGCAGCACGTGCCGGTCCACGATCCGACGAGCCACCGATTTGAGAAGCTCGCAGTGTGGGATTGAATCGAAGTATTTGGACAGATCGGCGTCGACCACATCGGTGTAGCCCCGGCAGATGTGCCGATGGACTTCCTTGACCGCGTCG
Organism: uncultured Alphaproteobacteria bacterium; assembly: GCA_963749815.1. Lineage (GTDB taxonomy): Bacteria > Pseudomonadota > Alphaproteobacteria > Rhizobiales > Xanthobacteraceae > VAZQ01. Next base: position 1,184 of record CAVVON010000018.1, read on the forward strand.
GCCGCCCCCCGTGCGGGACGATAACCGTAGGCATTGTCCTCGAAGTCCGCCTCGAAGATTGGTTCCAGCACGATCTTGGCGGCGGTCTGAACAACCCGATCCCGGATCGTCGGAATGCCGAGCAATCGCTCGCCTCCGCCGTCCGGTTTCGGAATCGTCACCCGTCGTACCGGATCGGGCCGATACATCTTCGAGACGAGTTCCCCGCGCAGGCCCGCCAACCATGCCTCCAGGCCCAACGCCTCGATTTGTGCGAAGGTCATCCCGTCCACACCCGGCGCGCCCGCATTCGCGCGGGCCAGCGCATAGGCGTGACACAAGATATCACCGCGGCAAATCTTGTCGTAGAGCACGTAGAAGCGGAAGGCGGGCTCCGCCTTCGCCTTACGATACAGCTTTCTCTGAAGGGTCCGGATCTTTTCCGGTGTTGCAAGGCTCATTGCCAATCACCATCACCTCACCGTCTTCGAAAGCACGCCAGAAGTCAGGGTCCTTTCCTCCGCCGGCGTTACCCGGCCTCAACGGTCATACGACCCTGTCCGACTCCCGTTCGAGCCGTCGCCTGCAAGCGACGTCGAGGCCGCTACCCTCGCCCGCGACGGGTCTCCCCCGATTACCCGCATCACCTTTCCAACGTGCCGTGCCCACTACCCCGGCGGATCGAAACGGGTGCATTTGTCGATTGCTTCCCCGTTCGCGCGGCCTTCCCCGTTTTGACGGCGGGTCGGCATCCACATCTTTCTTTTCGAGGCCTGCTCGGGCTTCACACGCATTACGGCCCGCTGGATTGCTCAACCGCCCAAGGCGGCCTTCGTCACGAGGCTTCAGCCCGGCCGGTTACCCGACCAAGCCGCTCGTCAGCTACCGGACCAATCGACAACTCTCCGGGTGGCTCCTTCCTCCACAGGTGATCCGCGCCTTCGGGGCGCACGTCAAAAAACGCAGCTGAGCACTCAAAAAGCATCGGGGAAACGGAATTTTGGGCAGCAGAGACAGACCCGCCCAATCCCGCGATCTCTCCTTAAATATCCGCGGCACAGAGACGGTCTCCGATCGAGAAAAGGCCCATTTGCGCGGCGAAACTCGCAGAGACGGGAAAACATATTCATATTACTGAATGCGTGGTGGGCCCGGGAGGACTCGAACCTCCAACCAGACCGTTATGAGCGGTCGGCTCTAACCATTGAGCTACGGGCCCGTCGCTGGACTGCAACGAAATTCGCGCACGACATCTGTCCGCAATCTGTCCGCGCCGCGGTACGGTTGCGGGTCGGTCGGCGTGCCCCCCATACAATGCCCGGTCCCGAGCGGCAATCGCGTCCGCGCCTGGCGCGCGGCGATGGCGCGGGGCAGGCCTCGCTGCGGCCGCCTCGAACCAGTGCGATCGCGGCGTTAACCCCATATCAAGGCAGCGAAATTACCCGCCTTGTGTTCGCCGCGATGTCCGATTCAGGTGGGCGCGACGCGGCGAATCAGCTTGGCAAGCGGCCGGCGTGCCGGCGTCATCAGCGCGCACGGCCCGGCGGCGCCTCGCTTCCGAGAGCGACGCGAAGCGGATTCGAGGCGGGGAATTCGATGCTGCCTGACCTGCGGTTTTTCGTCGGCGCGGCCTTGGTCGCCGCGCTCGTCGGAATGGCGGGGCTCGGTCTGTTCGCGGTGGCACAGTCGCGGTCCAATATGGGGCCGCTCGAAGCCTCGCGCAGCCGCGCCTTTGCCGATCACGCCGAATGGAATCAATTCTACGACGCCGACAGCGTCCGGCGGTTTGTCGGTCTTGGGCGCAAGGCGGAAATCGCCCAGCCGGCGGATCCCGCGCCGGAGATCCGCGGTGAGAGCATCAGTCCCGCGCCGGTCGCTCCCGCAATCCTGCCGCCCGAAATATCCGACAGCGGCGAACGCCAGGACGCGGCATCGGTGCCAGCGCCAAGTCCCGCGGTGGCGCCAAGCGCCGTCGCAGCGTTGCCGGCGGCCGAGCCTCCGAGCGCTGTCGCGATATCCGCACCCGAGCAACCGCACGAGCCCGCGAACGCCGCGGCCATTCCCCCGGCGATCGCTGCACTGCCGGACCGCCCTGATGATCGCCGCACCGACACCGCGATCCCGCACGAACCGACACGGGATCAGGAGCCAAGGGACCAGGAGCCGTGGGACACAACACCCTCGGTCACCGCCTCCGATCCCACTGCCGCTGCCGGCGCCGATCGAAACGCGAGGGCGCTCATCCCGCCGTCTAACGCGAAGGGCGGCGGGTCTATGCCGAACACACTCCATTCAACTGCACCGCCGCCAGCGACCGCACGCGCCAGGGCCACCGCGCCGATGCCGCCGGTGCGTATCGGCGCGCCGGTCAGGCGTTCGGATCCCGAACCCGAGCCGCCGCCCTACCAGTCGTTCAACAGTCCATCCGGCTGGCGTTGAAAGCCGCGCGCGCCGGTCACGACGGCAGCCTCATTGCGGATGCCGCAACGCGGCGATCCGGAGTCTGCTAGTTCGCGCTTAGGATTTGCTCCTACAGACGCAGCAGCCGCTTGGCGTTTCCACTCACGAGCTTGACCTTGTCCTCGTCGCACAGCGGAATGGTCGCGATCCAGTCGACCGCCGGCTTGTTGGCGACGAAGGGGTAGTCGACCGAGAACAGCACGCGGTCGATGCCCATCTCCATCACGCAGCACAGGAGAGCGGGATTGGAGAAGTTGCCGCTCGTGGTGATCCAGAAGTTCCTGCAGAACACGTCGCGGAAACCGGCCTGCCGGCTCGACCCCGGCCGCGCCAGCGCCATGTCGACGCGCCACACCAGGAACGGCAAGGTCTCGCCCAGGTGGCCGAGGATGATCTTGAGCTTGGGATGCTTGTCGAACACGCCGCTCAGCACCATGCGGATGGCGAGCGTCGCCGTCTCGACCGTGTAGCCCCAGGCGGCACGCGCCACCATCGGGAAATCCTTGGCGTAATCGTCGTAGTAGGCGTTCATCACGGGCTGCACCGGCAGGCTCGGATGCATGTAAAGCGGGACATCCAGCTTCTCGGCGCGCTCGAAGATCGGCCAGAACCGCTTGTCGTCGAGGAAGACACCATTGGCGAGCCCGTGGATCATCGCGCCCTTGAAGCCGAGCTTGACGCAGCGTTCGAGTTCGTCGGCGGCCGCCTTCGGATCGGACGTGGGCAGCGCCGCGAACGCCGCAAAGCGCGTCGGGTGCGCCTGGACGGCGGCGTGCAGCCGGTCGTTCACGCGCTGCGTCAACGGAACGGCGTTGTCGCCCGTAAGCTTCTGGGTCGAGGGCGCGCCATGCGACAGAACCTGGATGTCGATTCCGACCTCGTCCATCTCCTTGATGCGCAGCGCGCCGAGGTCGTGCAGGCGCTGGTGAATATCGCCCGGGCGGCCGGCTTCGGTGCCGGTGTACGTCGCCGCGAGTTCGGCATCCCAGTAGTGCTCCTCCAACGCAACGATTGGACACTTCGGCTTCTGCAGCATCTTTGTTGGTCCTTCAGTGGTGCGATGGCGTGTCCTAGCAACGGCCAGGGACGCTGTCACGAACCGCCCCTACCGGGATGCCGCGGGCGCGGGCGCAAGGATCCCGACTCGCGCACCGCAATCCGGGCGCGCCCGGCCTGCCCCTATCCGCCCGTAAACACAGCATAAACATCCGCGCGAGCCACGCAGATGGCGCAACCCAGCTTTGTCAACATGACCTTGGCGAACCGCCTGAGTCGCCCCCATGTTGTGAGGCCTAAAGGCGGCTGATCATGGCACATCTCATCGACAAGCAATTCCTCGGGCGGGCCAATACTGTGGTCCTGCTGAGTGTCCTATGGGGCGCGCTGGCGGCCTGCGCGATTGCGGCTCTTGCCTACGACGTCGCCCACTGGATGGCGACCTGGTAAGCGGCCATCCGGCCCGTTACGTCGTGCATTGAGGTTCTCCCGCCAGCGGCCAATGCGCCGGCGGTTGCTCGTGCCGATGTGCCAACCTGCAAAATTGCGACGCGAGAACCGCCCGTCCCGTTGAGGCGGAATTTTAGCGCCGGACGTTAACGCGGCGCCGGCAAATCGTCGAAAATTGCCGTGGCCGGCTTGCCGCCCTGTCAGCCAAAAATCCAGTACGAGGCGAGGAGAGAGACCGCCAGGACGCCCGTCAGGATCTGACGGCCGGCGCTCGGTATGACGCGTGCGACCTGCCTTGCACCGAATGACAGGCCGATAAGTGCCGTTAAAGCGATAAAGGGAACGCTGGCAGACATCCGTGCCGCCTCTTGCTTCCCTCCTCCATCCCGCCCTCTTTATAATTTGAAGAACCTAACCATTCACCCGGCATTCGCGTTGATGGTGAATTCCTTCTGCGCGTTCGCGACATTGTCGCGCCGTGCCTCTATAGTGGGGCAGTTAAAGATTCTGCCGGAAGGCGCTCAGGGAGGCTTGCCATGTCGATGAATCAGCCGGGTAACATCGCGGAGCTCCAGCGTGTCGTCGAAAAATCGATCCACGATCATTGGGCCTTGTTCCTGATCGAGGGCATCGTTCTCGTCGTGCTCGGCCTCGTGGCCATCATCGTGCCGCCGATCGCGACGCTCGCGGTCACCCTCCTGGTCGGCTGGCTGTTCCTCATCAGCGGAATCGTCGGCCTGGTCATGACCTTCATGGCGCGTCAGGCGCCGGGCTTCTGGTGGGCGCTGCTCTCGGCGGTTCTTGGGATCGCGGCCGGCATCGTCCTTTTGTATTCCCCGCTGCGGGCGACCGTCACGCTCACGCTGCTGCTGATCGTGTTCTTCACGGTCGAAGGCATTCTGACGATCATGTACGCGCTCGAGCACAAGAAGGAGTTGTCCGGGCGCTGGGGCTGGATGCTGGCGAGCGGGATCGTCGACCTCATCCTCGCCGTCATTATTCTTGCCGGGTTGCCCGGCACGGCGGCGTGGGCGATCGGGCTCCTGGTCGGCATCAACATGCTGTTCGGCGGCACCTCGATGATCGCCATGGCGCTGCATGCCAAATCGGAAGTGCAGGATGCGGCGAGCGCGCCGAAACCGGACGCGCCGAAGGCCGCCTAGTAAGCAGATCGTGTCCCGTGCGCGGCGCAGCACGAAGTGATGCGCTGCAGACCCGGGACCCTTCCGAAGGCGGTATCTGTTACGATCCCGGGTCTGCAGCGCAGCCAAGCGGCTGCGCTGCAGCACTGCGCCCGGGATACGAGATCAGCGATCGCATCACAATGAATCGATGCGGTAAGGGAGCACAGACCGCCCCATGAGCAACCGGAGCAACTCCGCCGGCAACATTGCCTATGACGACCTGCGCGAATGGCTCAGCCTCGCGGAGCGGCTGGGCGAAGTCCGCACCGTCAGGGGCGCTAACTGCGAGGAGGACATCGGACTTGCCGCCGAAGCGGTGCTGCGCGCCGAGAACGGCCCCTGCGTGGTGTTCGAGGACATTCCGGGCTGCGCCAAGGGCACGCGGCTTTTGATGAATGTCTTTGCCGGCACCCGCCGCAACATGACGCTCGGATTTCCCGACGAATTGACCAAATGGGAACTGAGCGACGCTTATCGCGAAGCCTACCTGCAGCAGCAGCGCGTCATCCCGCACGAGATCGTCGACGACGGCCCGGTGATGGAAAACGTCATGATGGGCGACGATGTCGACGTGACGAAATTTCCCGCGCCGAAATGGCACGAGAAGGACGGCGGCAAGTATATCGGCACCGGCACCTATTCGATCACCCGCGACCCGGAGGAGCACTGGCTCAACGCCGGCGCCTACCGCGCACAGGTGCACGACAAGAAGACGGTCGGCATGGTGATGGCAGCCGGTCATCACGGCCGCATCCATCGCGACAAGTCGTTCAAGCGCGGCGAGCCGCTGCCTTGCGTCACGGTGCTGGGCGGCGACCCGATCGCGTTCTTCTTCGGCGGGTTGGAGGCGCCCTACGGCGTGTTCGAGCTCGACCTCGTGGGCGGCCTACGCGGCAAGCCCGTGAAAATGGTGCGCGGCAAGATCACCGGCCTCCCCTTCCCGGCCAATGCCGAGATCGTGCTGGAAGGCTTCGTGCCGCCCGACCGCACCCACCCGGAGGGACCGTTCGGCGAGTGGACCGGCCACTACGCGGGCGGGGTGCGGGACATCCCGGTGCTCGACATCAAGGCGATTTATTATCGCAACGACCCGATCGTGCTCGGCGTGCCGCCGATGGGCGGCGGACCCGACGAGATGGCGCGCTACCGCGCGGTGATGCGCTCGGCCACCATCAAGCAAAACATCACCAACGCGGGCGTGCCGGGCGTGCGGCAGGTGTGGTGCCACGAGGTCGGCGGCGCGCGCATGTTCCATGCGGTGTCGATCACGCAGCGCTATCCCGGTCACGCCGTGCAGGTGGCGCATGTCGCCGCGCAGTGCGGCGCCTCGGCCTATGCGTCGAAATACATCGTCGTGGTCGACGAGGATATCGACGTAACCAACCTCGATCAGTTGCTCTGGGCTATGCTGACGCGCACCGATCCGAAGGAATCGATTCAGTTCATCACCGGGGCGTGGGATTCGAGCGCCGACCCGGCGCTGCCGCCGGAACGCCGCGCCGCCGGCGACATGACGCATTCGGTCGCGCTCATCAACGCCTGCAAGCCCTGGCGCTGGCGCGACAAGTTTCCGGCCACCAACGCGCCGAGCGCGGAAGTGACGAAGAAGGCGCTGGAGAAATTCGGCTGGCTGATGGACGGCAATTAGCGCGCTTCAGATAGAACACGGTCGTCATTGCGAGGAGCCCACAAGGGCGACGAAGCAATCCAGATTTTGGGTATGAACTGGGTTGCTTCGCTGCGCTCGCAATGACGGCTAGGACGGACCGGAATCAATACGGCCGCACCGTTCCCTGCACCGTCGTGCGCAGCATCAGGCGGCGCTGGTCGGAGGGGAAATCGTCGCGCGCGTGCATCGAGCAGCGATTGTCCCACACGATCAGGTCGCCAACCTGCCAGACGTGCCGGTAGACGAATTCCGGCTTCTCGGCATGGTCGAACACCGCTTCCAGCAGCGCGTCGCTTTCCGCCTGCGGCAGGCCTTCGATCGCCTGCGTCATCAGTCGGTCGACGTAGATCGCCTTGCGGCCGGTGTCCTCGTGGGTGCGGAACACCGGATGAACCGCCTGGTTGGTTGCGCCGACGCCGCGGGTGTCACCGCGCGTGGTCGAGCCGTAATTGTAGAAATTGTGCGCACGGCGGCTTTCCAGCTTCTGCTTCAACACCGGATCGAGCGTCTCGTAGGCGGCGTAGCCCGACGCAAACAGCGTGTCGCCACCATGACTCGGGATCTCCAGCGAGTAGAGCAGCGTGCCGGCGTGCGGCACCTCCGAGTGGATCTGGTCGTGGTGAAAGTGCATCTCGCCGTCCGGCAGCGCACCGATGGTCTCGCCGTTCTCGCGGATGTTGGAGATCATCATGATGTTCGGGAGCAGCCGCGCGTAGCCCTTGGGATGGAATTTCACCGGCCGCGTCAGCGGCGCGAGTTCGCCGAAATATCCGGTGACGCGCAGTTGGTCCTCCTGCGAGAGCTTCTGCCCGCGGAACAGCACCACCTCATGATCGAGCCATGCGCGGTGAATCTGGTCGATGGTTTCCCGGTCGAGCGTTTCGCGCAGATCGAGGCCGCGAATTTCGGCACCGATATGCTTGGTGAGCGGAACCACCTCGAGCTTTGTTTTTGTTGCGACGGTCATGGCGATCCTCGATTTCCGGATGTCCGACTGGATTCTTGCAATTTTCCGCAGATACGAAAGAGACGCTGGCGCATGCCCCTATTGCATCTTGATGTTGGCGGAGCGGATCACGTCGCCCCAGAAGGGAATCTCGCTCTTGATACGCGCGGCGAACTCCTCCGGCGTACCGCCGGCCGCGTCGCAGCCGAGCGCCACCAGCCGCTCTTTCATGTCCGGCAAGGCCAGTGCCTTGGCGATTTCGCGTTGTAGCAGCGCGACGATGTCCTTCGGGGTGCCGGCGGGAACCAGTACGCCGACCCAACTGTCGCCATTGATGCCCGGAAATCCCGCTTCCACAATGGTCGGGACATCGGGCATAGCGGCGGTTCGCTTCTCGCTGTTCACTGCCAGCACGCGCAGCTTGCCATCTTGGGCGTGCGGAATGACCGCCGCCGGCGAATTGAATGCGACCGGCGTATGCCCGCCGACCACCGAGGCGGCGGCCGGGCCGCCGCCGTTGAACGGCACCGGCACGATGTCGAGCTTGAGCTTCAGCCGGAATTGCTCGCCGGCGAGGTGCGACTGCGTGCCGGTCCCGGCGTGCGCGTAGCTGTACTTGCCGGGATTGGCGCGGATCAGTTCGACCAGGTCCTTGACGTTGTGCGCCGGCACCGACGGATTCACCACGATCGCCGTCGTCGATGTGACCGCAAGCGTGACCGGGTCCAGATCCTTGTAGGGATCGTAGGGGACCTTCTCGAACAGGCTCGGGTTCACCACGTACGAGCTGAACACCACCAGAATCGTGTAACCGTCGGGCGGCGCCTTCGCGACCTGCGCCGTGCCGATGTTGCCGGTCGCGCCGGGCACGTTCTCGACCACGAACTGTTTGCCAAGCTGCTCACTCAATTTCAACGAGATGAGCCGGCCGACAACGTCGGTGATCCCCGCCGGCGCATAGGGCAGCACGACCCGCACCGGCCGTGCCGGATAGCTCTGCGCCCATGCTGGCTGCGCAAGCATCGGCATGGCCGTGGCGGCGCCTATCGTCTGCATGAAACGGCGACGCGCGATGGTCTGCATGGATTCCTCCGGCTGCGGCGCGCAAGACTATCGCACGGCCGCGGCCGGCAAAAGGCATCGAATGCCGCATGTTGCTTCGCACCATCTTGCTGAGGGCGCCGAACAGGCGGAAGCTGCCGGTATGTCACCGGGATCATCGAACGAACGCCTGGGACGGCAGGGAGAACGCCATGACCACGCGCAGAAACTTCATCGCCGGCTCAGCAGCGATGGCCGGCGCCGCTTTCGTCGGCTGTGACTTTCTCGACAGCACCCACGCCCATGCACAGGGCACACCGCGGCGCCGCGAGGTGGTGGTGAACGGCCGCCGCGTCAAGACCGTCGACGTGCACGCGCACGTCGCGTTCCCGCAGGTGATGGCCATGCTGGGACTCAAGCCCAATCCGGAAGCTTTGATGATGGGTCCCGACCGCATCCGCGCCATGGACGAACAGGGCATCGACATCGCGGCGCTCAGCATCAATCCCTATTGGTACAAAGCCGAGCGCGACGTTGCGCAGACGCTGATCAAGCTGCAGAACGAGAAACTCGCGGAGCTATGCGCCGCGCAGCCGGACCGGTTCGTCGCCTTCGCCACCGTGGCGTTGCAGCATCCCGACCTCGCGGTCGCGCAGCTCGAAGACGGCGTGAAGAAGCTCGGATTGCGCGGCGTCTCGGTCGGCGGCCACGTCGAGGGCAACGAGCTGGCCGATCCGAAGTTTCATCCGGTCTGGGCCAAGGCGGAAGAACTCGGCTGCCTCGTCTTCATTCATCCCGGGCGCGTGCCGGAGCTCGACAAGCGCCTCGCCGGCCGCAACGGTGACCTGCCCAACATCATCGGCTTTCCGCTCGATACGTCGATTGCGCTCTCGCATCTCATCTTCGACGGGACGCTCGACCGCTTCCCCGGCCTCAAGATCTGCGCCTCGCACGGCGGCGGCTATCTCGGCTCCTACGCGCCACGTTCCGATGCCGTCTGCGCGAATTTCACCGACCGCTGCACTGGCACGCCGCTAAAGAAGAAGCCCACCGAATATCTGCGGCAGCTCTACTACGACTCGATCATCTTCACGCCGGAAGCGATGCGGCATCTGATCGCCGAAGTTGGCGCGAGCCAGATCGTGCTCGGCACCGACGCTCCGTTCCCGTGGAACAAGACCGCGGTGGATCACATCCTCTCGACGCCGGGCGCAAGCGACGCCGACCTCGCGGCGATGCTGGGCGGGACGGCGGCGCGGCTGCTTGGACTTCAGGCGTAGCGTCATCTGCACCCGAAGCAGTTTGCGTGCGTTGCCCACCGTTAGGTCAGGCCTGCTGCCCAATTGGCATTGGACGCGTTGCAACGGGTGGGCAAAAGGCGCAGTCTGAATGCGTTACAAACTTCTCAAAGACGGCAGGCTTAACAACAGCCTGAAGCAATAACACACGCGCAAGCGGCCGGCGGGCCGCTCCGAGCGAGGGAGAGAAACGATGAGCATTCGAAAGCGCCGCTTCGGCGCACCCCCACCTATTGAACAAGTCGCTGGCAACGGACTGCTCGATCGCCGAGCGCTGCTGCGCGGCGGCGCCATGGTCGCCGGCGCGATGACTACCGGCGTCGCGGTCAACAGTGCGGCTGCCGAACCGCTGCAGAACGATCCGTGGAGCCTGGAAATGGGCGAAGCGGTGCCGCCCTATCAGGTTGCATCGCGCTTCGAGAAGGGAGTGGTGCGCACGCTGAGCAATCCCAAGAACGAGCTCCGCAATTCGCATGCGCGCACGCCGCATCACATGCTGCAAGGCACGATCACGCCGAACGGCCTGTTCTTCACCATCGCGCATTCCGGCCTGCCCGACATCGATCCGGCGCAGCACAAGCTCGTCATCCACGGGCTGGTGAAGCAGCCGCTGGTCTACACGGTCGACCAGCTCTCGCGCTATCCGATGGTGACGCGCGCCCACTTCCTCGAGTGCAGCGGCAATTCGGCGCCGATGTTCTCGAGCGAGCCGCTGCAAGTCACCGCGCAGGCGTTGCATGGCCTCGTGTCGAACGCCGAGTGGACCGGCGTCCCCTTGTCGACGCTGCTGGAGGAGACCGGCGTCGATCCGAAGGCGAAGTGGCTGCTGGCCGAAGGCACCGACTCGCTCGGCCTCCACCGCAGCGTGCCGATCAAGAAGGCTATGGATGACGCCATCATCGTGCTCTACCAGAACGGCGAGCGGCTGATGCCCGGCAACGGCTATCCGATGCGCCTGCTCCTGCCCGGCTACCAGGGCAACATGAACGTCAAGCACGTGCGCCGGATCAAGCTGATCGATCAGCCGGCGATGAGCTTCTTCGAGTCCAAGACCTATTCGCAGATTCTGCCGGGCGGCAAGAGTTGGCTGTTCCACTTCACCCAGGAGGTGAAGTCGTTCATCACGCACCCGTCCTTCGGCCAGAGCATGAAGGGCCCGGGCTATTACGACATTTCCGGCGTCGCCTATTCGGGCAACGGCCGCATCGCCAAGGTCATGGTCTCGGCCGACGGCGGCAAGAGCTGGGCGGAGGCCGCGCTGCAAGGGCCGGTCAACCCGAAGGCGTTCACCCGCTTCCGCGCGCCGTGGCGCTGGGATGGCCAGCCTGCCGTGCTACAGAGCCGCGCCTGGGACGAGGCCGGCAACGTGCAGCCGTTGCGCGCCGACTTCGTCGCCGCGCGCGGCCAGACCGAGAAGCCGGTGGCATCGCCGCTCGCCTTCCCCAACCAGCACTACAACAGCATCACAAGCTGGGGCATCGGCCCGAACGGGGAGATCAAACATGTCTATGCGTAAGCCGATCCTCGCCTTCGCCGGCATGCTCGCCTTCGGCACCGCGACCGCGGTCGCCGAAACGCCCGGACTCGGCAAGCCGATCACGGAAGCCGACATCACGGCGTGGAACATCGAAGTCCTGCCCGACGGCAGCGGACTGCCGCCCGGCAGCGGCACGTTCAAGCAGGGCGAGGTCATCTACGCGCAGAAGTGCGCCCTCTGCCACGGTGAGAAGGGCGTGAAGCCGATCCCCGGCGTCGGGCCGCTGGTCGGGCCGTCGAAGTTCGACCGCATCGACACGATGAAGACCGTTCCCTACTACAAGTATGCGACTACGCTCTATGACGTGATGCGCCGTTCGATGCCGTTCCCGGCGCCGAAGACGCTGACCAACGAGGAGCTCTATGCGCTCTCGGCCTACATCCTCGGGCTCAACAAGATCGTTCCCGAGGACGCGGTGATGGACGCCAAGAGCTTGCCGCAGGTGAAGATGCCCAACCGGGACAACTTCATCGTCTGGGACCAGGACAAGATCGACTACGAGCCCGTCCGGCCGGCGGGTCCGGCGATGCGCTGACCGGACGGCAACGCACGCTCCTCGTTCGCAAACGGGGATCCAGCTTTCCGGGCTGGATCCTTTTTTTTGCTCGGACCTCATCCCGAGGTGCGCCGCACCCGATCCCGGGTTCACCCGGGATCGGGCAAATGTGATGCGCAAGTCGGGTGAACCCGACTTGCGTGCGGCGCGTCTCGAAGGATGGCGGCAAGTACATAGTCCTGCGACCATGCTTCGCGACGCGACCTTCGCAGCCAAGTTTACGCAGGCTGCGCCTGCTATGGGTCGCTCTCAGAGGCTGTGAATCTTTCGATTTTGGCGATTTTGGCATGAGTCAAATCAATGACTTACGAGGCCAAAAATCGCAGAAGTCGAATAGATTCACACGCTCTCAGCATGAGGATCGGTGCGACTGACGATTAATTGTCATCATTGCACGCTTATCTGTCGTTTATCGACCTTGCGGCGATTGACCTGCATCAACATCGATTGCCGTCGCATCGCCTAAATCGTCGCGAGCCCTCCCATCGAGGCGAAACCGCGTGCAAGAATCCGTCGTGCCACTCAGGCAGTCTCTTCCGGTCGCCGCGCCCAAGGCAACGCCGGCGGTGGCTCCGGCCGCGCGCTCCGGCCGCGCAGAATCCCTCGACTCGCTCCAGGCTTTCGACCGCAAACTTCACGCCGCCTTTGGCGGTGTCACCGTAGGACTCGCACCGAGCGCGCTCATCGGCGCCTACCTCGATTGGGCCACGCATCTCCTGATCGCCCCCGGCAAGCAGGCCGCCCTCGCGGCGCAGGCGGCTGGCGCCGTCGCCGACCATGCCGCCTATGCCGTCTCTTGCCTGACCGGCAAGGCCGAGGACCCCTGCCTCTGCGCGCTGCCACACGACAACCGGTTCCGCTCACCGGAATGGCGCTCCTTCCCGTTCAATATCTATGCGCATGGCTTCCTCGCGATGGAGAAATGGTGGGAAGCCGCTACCACCGGCGTGCGCGGCGTCGACGAGCGGCATGAGGCGATGGTGACCTTCGGCGCCCGCCAGTTGCTCGACACCATGGCGCCATCGAACTTCATCTCGACGAACCCGCAGGTTCTGGCGCGCACCCGCGCGACGGCCGGCACCAACCTCACGCGCGGCTTGGCGAACTTCGTCGACGATCTGCGGCGGCAGGCGACCGGCCGGCCGCCGGCCGGCACCGAGGCCTACAAAGTGGGCGAGACCGTCGCGGTGACGCCCGGCAAGATCGTGCATCGCACCCGACTCGCCGAGATCATCCAATATGCGCCGGCGACCGCAAAAGTGCGGCCGGAGCCCGTGGTGATCGTGCCGGCCTGGATCATGAAGTATTACATTCTCGATCTGTCGCCGGCGAACTCGCTGGTAAAGTACCTGACCGAGCAGGGCTTCACCGTGTTCATGGTATCGTGGAAGAATCCCGGCAGCGAGGATCGCGACACCAGCTTCAACGACTACCGCACCGAAGGTGTCCTTCCGGCGCTGGAGGCCGCGCTCGCCATCACCGGCGCAACCAAGGCGCACGCCGTCGGCTACTGCCTTGGCGGCACGCTGCTCGCGGCCACCGCCGCCGCGATGGCGCGCGACGACGACGATCGATTGGCGAGCGTGACGTTTCTCGCCGCGCAGGGCGATTTTACCGAGGCGGGAGAGCTGATGCTCTTCATCAACGAGAGCCAGGTCGCCTTCCTCGAAGACATGATGTGGGAGCGCGGCTATCTCGACTCCCGGCAGATGGCCGGCACCTTTCAGTTGCTGCGCTCGAACGACTTGATCTGGTCGCGCGTCGTGCGCGAATACCTCATGGGCGAGCGATCGACCGCGATCGACATCATGGCATGGAACGCGGATACGACGCGCATGCCCTACCGCATGCATTCGGAATATCTGCGGTCGCTGTTCCTCGACAACGACCTGGCCGAAGGCCGGTTCAAGGTGGACGGCCGCGCCGTCAGCCTGCACGACATCCGGGTGCCGGTCTTCGCGGTCGGTACCGAATGGGATCACGTTGCGCCCTGGCGCTCGGTGTTCAAATTCCATTTTCTTGCCGACGCGGATACGACCTTTGCGCTCACCAACGGCGGGCACAATGCCGGCATCCTGTCCGAGCCTGGCCATCCGAGCCGCCACTTCCGGGTCGCGACGCGCCGGCATGGCGATCAATATGTCGATCCGGACGGATGGCTCGCAGCCAACGCACCACGCGAGGGTTCCTGGTGGCCGGCGTGGGCGTTGTGGCTGTCCGATCATTCCGGCGCGCCGGTCGCACCTCCCCCGCTTGGGCGCGCCGGCAGCCGCTTCGCCGCCATGGATCCCGCGCCCGGACGGTACGTATTGATGAAGTGACGCGGCCGCGACCGCCGGTCGCGCCGTTTGATTTGGCGCAATCGCGCGCCGGTCTTTCTGCTATGATGAAATTATGTACGAGCCATCAGGCCGTCAGTTTCCGTATGCTGCGTATCTGTGGCCGGCATTGGCCGCCGCCTCGGCGAGCGACTTCGCCGCCTCGGTCGCCAAGCAGTTCGTCGATCTTGCCGTCGGGTCGCCCGACGATGACGCGGACCGTGAACCCGCATGGGCGACGCCGAACGCCATCGCGCTCGACTTGCAGACAGTGCGGCTGCGCGACTTTACGACCGCGGCCGAAGGCATGCCGACATTGCTGTGCACGCCGTTTGCGCTGCACGGCTCGGCCATGGCCGACTTGGCACCCGGGCACAGTTTGGTGGCGGCCCTGCGCGCCGCCGGCCTCTCGCGTCTGTTCGTGACCGACTGGCACACGGCCAGCGCAGAGATGCGCTATCTGGGTATCGATGACTATCTCGCAGACCTTAACGTGCTCGTCGATCAGCTCGGCAGCAGCGTCAATCTGATCGGGCTGTGTCAGGGCGGCTGGATGGCGCTCCTCTACGCTGCGCGCTTTCCCGCGAAAGTGAACAAGCTGGTGCTGGCGGGCGCCCCGATCGACATCGCAGCCGGCCGCTCCGGCCTGTCCGTGGTCGCAGAATCGAGCCCGCTCGCGGTGTTTCATGAATTAGTGAAGATCGGCGACGGCCGCGTTCTTGGCCGCAGCTTGCTGCAATTTTGGGGCCCGGAATTGATTGGCGCCGACGAGGCTCACCAATTGCTGGAGACGCCGGAGCCGGTCGGTTCGCACGCGTTCGGAAAGCTCGAAGCGCTGTTCCAGACCTGGTACGCCTGGACCGTCGATCTGCCGGGAAAGTTCTATCTCGAAATCGTCGAGAAGCTCTACAAGCACAACGATCTCGCCGGTGGGCGTTTCGTTGCACTCGGCCAGACCATCGATCTCAAGCAGGTGCGCACCCCACTTTATCTCCTGGCGGCGCGCGATGACGAGGTGGTCGCGCCGGCGCAATTGTTCGCGGCCGGGCATCTGCTCGGCACGCCGGCGGATAGTCTGCAGACGGCGCTGGCACCGTGCCGACACATCGGGCTGTTCATCGGCAAGGGCGCGCTCGAAGATTTCTGGCCGAGGATCGCCGGCTGGTTGTTCGAACCGGGCAGCATCGTTCCGCACATCAGCGAGGCGGAACACGTGGCTTCCGAACCAACAGAGCCTGGCCGGCAGACCGCGGGCTAAAGTTCCGCCATCACTGGCCCCTGTCATTGACGGTCTTGGTTGCCTCCGCCACAAGCCAATTGCGATAGTAGCACCGCAATACGGAGGTTCGTGGATGGAGCTTGGGCTTACGGGGAAAATCGCGCTGGTCACGGGCGCGAGCCGCGGCATCGGCCGCGGCATCGCACTGGCGTTCGCCGACGAAGGCTGCGACGTCATGCTGACGGCGCGCGACGCCGGCGCGCTCGACGAGGTCGCGGCGGCGATCCGCGCCAAGGGGCGCAAGGCCGTGGTGTCGGTGAGCGACTTGCGCGCGCCCGATGCGCCGGCGGCGGTGGTCGCGCAGGTGCAGAAGGAGTTCGGCGCCCTCGACATCCTGATCAACAACGCCGGGACCACCAAGCGCGGCGATTTCTTCAAGCTCACCGACGAGGACTGGGCCGAGGGGTACGCGCTCAAGTTCTTCGCCCACGTGCGGCTCGCGCGCGCCGCGTGGCCGCTCTTGAAAGAGCGTCAGGGTGCGCTCATCGCGATCGGCGGAACCAGCGGACGAAAGCCGCACGCAACCTTCACCATCGGCAGTTCGGTCAAC
Organism: uncultured Alphaproteobacteria bacterium; assembly: GCA_963749815.1. Classification (GTDB taxonomy): domain Bacteria; phylum Pseudomonadota; class Alphaproteobacteria; order Rhizobiales; family Xanthobacteraceae; genus VAZQ01. The sequence goes on from CAVVON010000018.1 coordinate 17,447, forward strand.
GCGGCGGTCGCCGCCTTCACCAAGTGCCTAGCCGACCTCGGCAAGGAGGACGGCGTGCGGGTCAACTGCATCCATCCGAGCCTGGTCGAGACCGAGCGGCAATGGCGGCGCATCCGCGCCGCAGTCGAGCAGTCCGGCGAACCGGAGGACAAGGTGCGCGCGGCGCTCTGCCGCGAAACCGGCATCATTCGCTTCGGCACCGTGGAGGATGTCGCCGACCTTGTGACGTTCATGGTGTCGTCGCGCGCCACCTGGCTGCATGGCGCCACCGTCGACCTCGACGGCGGGGAGATTCCCGTCCTGTGAACATCCTGCTCACGCCCGCGCGGATCGGCCCGGTCGAGGTCAAGAACCGCATCGTGATGCCGCCGATGACGACGCGCACGGCAGACGCCGAAGGTTTCGTCACCGACGACAGCGTCGCCTACTACATGGCGCGCGTGGCGGGCGGCACCGGCCTCATCACGGTCGAGATGGCATCGCCGGAGAAATGCGGCCGCCATCGCCGCCGCGAGGTCGGCATCTACGACGACCGTTTCCTGCCGGGGCTGACGCGCCTCGTCGCCGATATCCATCGCGGCGGCGCCAAAGCCTCGATCCAACTCGGACATGGCGGCGGCCACACCCGCAAGGACATCTGCGGCGAAACACCGATCGCGCCCTCGGCCATTCCGCACCCGGTCTACGAGACGACATTCGAGATCATCGTTCCCGAAGAGATGAGCAAGGCGCGCATCGCGCAGACGACCGCGGCGCATGTCGCGGCCGCGCTGCGCGCGCAGCAGGCCGGGTTCGACTGCGTCGAGATTCATGCCGCGCACGGCTACCTGATTTCGCAGTTCCACGCGCCGTTCGAGAACCACCGCACCGACGAATACGGCGGCAGCCTGGAGAACCGTGCCCGCTTCGGGCTCGACATCCTGCGCGCCGTGAAGGCGGCGGCGCCCGGACTCGGCGTGATCTATCGCCTGTCGGTGGAGGATTATTTCGCCGGCGGTCTCCCCTTCGAGGAAGGCAAGCAGATCGCCATCTGGGCTGCGCAGGCGGGTGCGGACGCGCTGCACGTCACTGCCGGTCATTACCGTTCGCTGCCCTCGGCGCAGATCGTGCTGCCGCCCATGAACATGCCGGACGCGCCGTTCCTCGACTTCGCCGCCGAGGTGAAGAAATTGGTCCGCATCCCGGTGATCGCGGTCGGGCGTCTGGGAGATCCCGCGACCGCAAGCGCGGCGATCGCGACCGGCAAGGCGGACTTCATCGCGCTCGGCCGCACACTGGTGGCCGATCCGCAATGGGTCGCGAAGCTTGCGGCCGGCGAACCGGTCCGCCGCTGTCTCGCCTGCAACACCTGCATCAACGAGATGCGCGGCGGCGCGCGCATCGGCTGCGTGGTCAACGGCGCGGCCGGACGCGAGATGCTGTTTGCCGATCCGCATCCGCCGCAGGGCGAGCGTATTGCCGTCATCGGTGCGGGGCCCGCCGGTCTCACCTATGCGTCGCTGGTTGCCAACGGGAACACCGTCACGGTGTTCGAGCAGGACAAGCTGCCCGGCGGATCGTTCCGTTTCGCCGGCAAGGCGCCGCTGTTCCAGGAGGTCGAGGCGAGCGAAAGGAGCTTCGAGCGTTACCTCGCCGATATGACCACCGCCTGCATCGGCAAAGGCGTGGTGTTCCGCTTTAGCACCGACGTCACCGCGCGGCCGGAACTGCTCGCCCCGTTCGACCGTGTCGTGATCGCTTCCGGCGCCGACTACCGGTTCGGCCTGGGCCCAATCGCGAAAACCCTGCTCGATTGGGGCGGCGGCCGCTGGCCGGGTTTCGCGCAGCTTTTCTCGGTGCCGAAGTTGCGCGAATGGTTCTACTACCGGGCGCGGCGCGCCACGGGTGAACGCTTCAAGCGGCTCACGCGGCCGGGACAGAATGTCGTCGTCATCGGAGATGCCGCCACCGCCGGCAAGAGCAAACAGGCCATCGCCAGCGCGTTCGAGGCCGCGCTTCTTCCTGGCCACGGCGCGGCCGGCGTGGCACGCTCCATGCAAGGCTCCCCGGGAGCGGGATGAGCACGCAATGGCTGAAATTCATTTCCTTTTGAACGGCGAAACGCGCGCCGAGAGCGGCGTGCCGCCGACCACGACCGTGCTCGACTGGCTGCGGCTGAACGCGCGCCTGACTGGCACGAAGGAAGGTTGCGCGGAAGGCGACTGCGGCGCCTGCACCATCGCGGTCGGACGCGCCGATGGCGACAAACTGCGATACGAGGCGGTCAACTCCTGCCTCATGCTGCTGCCGCAGCTTGACGGCGCCGAGGTGCTCACGGTGGATGGGCTTGCGGCTGCGGACGGCAGCCTGCATCCGGTGCAGCAAGCGCTCATCGACACGGATGGCACCCAGTGCGGATTTTGCACGCCGGGCTTCGTGATGACGATGTTCGCCTTCCACCACGGCGGCGAAAGCGCCGAGGACACGCTCATTCACGAGGCACTCGCCGGCAATCTCTGCCGCTGCACCGGCTACCGCTCGATCGTGGATGCCTGCCGACGCGTCGCCTCGGGGCCTGCCGACCGCTTCGCCGGCACTTTCGGCAAGACAGCCGAGACGCTGCGCGGCCTGCCCCCGTGCAAGGATTATCGGCACGGCGACCAGATGTATCTCATCCCGCGCACGCTCGACGAACTGCATCGCGCGACGGCGGACATATCCCGACGCGTTGCTGCATGGCGGCGGCACCGACCTCGGGCTGCGGGTGAGCAAGGATCGCGAGAGCTTCCCGCGCGTGATCGCGACCACGGCGGTCGCCGAGTTGCAGACCATTGCAACCGATGCGCAAGTGCTGACGATTGGCGGCGGCGTCACCTATACGCAGGCTCTCCCCCATCTTGACCGGCATTTTCCGGACTTCGGCGCGCTCGTGCGCCGCATCGGCTCGCGCCAGATCCGCAACCTCGGCACGCTCGCGGGCAATCTCGCCAACGCCTCGCCGATCGGCGACACCATCCCCTGTTTGATCGCGCTCGATGCCTCCGTCACGTCGGCTTCGCGCGCGGGCACTCGCACGCTGCCGGTCGAGACGTTCATCACCGGCTACCGCAAGACCGCGCTCGCGCCCGGCGAGGTGATCGCAGCGATCCAAATCCCGTTGTTGAGCGCCGGCCACACCTTCACCGCCTACAAGCTCTCCAAGCGGTTCGATCAGGACATTTCCACCGTCGTTGCGGCCTTCTGCCTTGCGCTTGACGGCAGCAAGGTGCGCGAGATCCGAGCGGCCTACGGCGGCATGGCGGCGCGGGCCATGCGGGCGGCAAATCTCGAAGCGGTGCTCACCGGCCGCGAATGGACGGAAAGCGTCGACGCCGACACTGACGCAGCGATTGCACGCGACTTCACGCCGATGGGCGACCATCGCGGCAGTGCCGCCTACCGGCTGCGCGCCGCCGCCAACCTCGTGCGGCGTCTGCGGCTGGAAGCGACCTCGCATGTCCTCACGCGGGTGGAGGCCTTATGAACGCACCGCTGGCACGCATCCGTGGAGGCGCCCACAGCGCCGTGCGCCACGACAGCGGCGTCGGCCATGTCACCGGCCGCGCCCTCTATATCGATGACGTGCCGGGTGTCGCCCGCACGCTCGAAACCGCGCTGGTGCTCAGCCCGCATGCCCACGCCCGCATCCGCAGCATCGATTTCTCCCGCGCGCTCGGCGCAGCCCGGCGTCGTCGCGGCGATGGCGGCGGCCGACATCCCCGGCAAGAACGATATCGGTCCGATCCGGCCGAACGAGCCGCTGCTTCCCGCCGATCTGGTCGAACACGAGGGCCAGCCGGTCGCCGCCATCGCGGCAGCGACGCTCGACCAGGCGCGCGCGGCCGCCAAGCTGGTCGCCGTCGAGTATGAGCCGCTACCCGCGGTACTCACGGTCGAAGAGGCCCTAGCGCGCAACGAATTCGTCGCGCCGCCGCAGATTGTCGCGCGCGGCGACGCCGCCGCCGCCCTCGCCGGTGCTCCGCATCGCCTCTCCGGCGAATTCCGCTGCGGCGGGCAGGATCATTTCTATCTCGAGGGCCAGATCGCGCTCGCCACGCCCGGCGACGACGGCAGCATGCACGTCTTCAGTTCGACCCAGCATCCGACCGAGGTGCAGCACGGCGTCGCCCACGTGCTCGGCCTGCCGTTCAATGCCGTGACCGCCGAGGTGCGCCGCATGGGGGGCGCGTTCGGCGGCAAGGAAAGCCAGGCCACCATCATCGCCGGCATCGCGGCGGTGCTGGCCTGGAAGACGCGGCGGCCGGTGAAGTTGCGGCTGCCGCGCGACGACGACATGCGCGCGACCGGGAAGCGCCATCCCTTCCTCATCCGTTACGAGGTCGGATTCGACGACGAGGGCCATATCCTCGCACTCGATCTCTTGCTCGCAGCGAACGGCGGCCATGTCGCCGACCATACGCCTGCCGTGGTCACGCGCGCGCTCTGCCATGCCGACAATTGCTACTGGCTGCCGCATGCGCGCTTCCGCGGCCTCTCCTGCAAGACCAACACGGTGTCGAACACCGCCTTCCGCGGCTATGGCGGCCCGCAAGGGATGGTGGCGATCGAGACCATCATCGAGATCGTCGCGCGGCACCTCAAGCTGCCGGTCGGCACCGTGCGCCAGCGCAACTATTACGGCATCGGCCACAACGACGTGACGCCCTACGGCATGCGCGTAGAGGACAACATCATCGAGCGCGTCGTCGGCGAACTCGAACGCACGGTCGACATCGAAAGCTGGCGGAAGAACATCGACGCCTTCAACCGCGACAATCCGGTGGTGAAGAAAGGCCTCGCCACCATGCCGATCAAGTTCGGCATCTCGTTCAACCGCCCGGCGCTCAACCAGGCGGGCGCGCTGGTGCACGTCTATACCGACGGCAGCGTCGTGCTCAACCACGGCGGCACCGAGATGGGCCAGGGCCTGTTCATCAAGGTCGCGCAGGTGGTCGCGGAGACCTTCAGCATCGACCTCAGCAATATCCGCGTGTCGGCGACTTCGACCGGCAAGGTGCCGAACACCTCCCCGACCGCGGCGTCCTCCGGCTCCGACCTCAACGGCATGGCGGCGCTCAATGCGGCCGAGCAGATCAAGACCCGCATGACGGACGTTGCCGCCGAACATTTCGCGGTGCCCGCGTCCGACATCGTGTTCTCGGCGAACCGCGTCTATGCGGGCAATCGCAGCGTCTCGTTCGCCGAGCTTGCGGCGATGACCTGGGAGAAGCGCCAATCGCTCTCGGCGACCGGATACTACCGCACGCCGAAGATCCACTGGGACTTCGCCACCAATACCGGCCGCCCGTTCTATTATTTCGCCTATGGCGCGGCGATCTCCGAGGTGGCGGTCGATACGCTGACCGGCGAGTCACGCGTGCTGCGCGCCGAGCTTTTGCAGGACTGCGGCCGCTCGCTCAATCCGGCGATCGACCTCGGCCAGATCGAAGGTGCGTTCGTGCAGGGCATGGGCTGGCTCACGACAGAAGAACTGTGGTGGGACGCGAACGGCCGCCTGCGCACGCATGGCCCCTCGACCTACAAGATTCCAGGCAGCCGCGACGTGCCGCCCATCTTCAACGCGCGCATCCTGGCCGACGCGCCAAATCCGGAGGCGACCATCTTTCACTCCAAGGCGGTCGGCGAGCCGCCGCTGATGCTCGCGATCTCCGTCTACCTCGCAATCCGTGACGCCGTTTCGAGCCTTGCGGGCCACCGCCTTGCGCCGCACCTCGACGCACCTGCGACACCCGAACGCGTGCTCGCCGCGATCGACGAGATTCGCACACGCAATTGACCGCCGCTACGCGGAAGCGCCCAGCAGATCGGCGCAGGCGAGCGCGACGATCTTGGTGGCGGCGGAAAGATCGTTGAGCCGCAGGTTTTCGTTGGCGTTGTGCGCATTCGCTTCGAGGATCGAGCGCGGTCCTGCGCCATAGAGCACGATCGGAATGCCCGCCTCCGCGTAGTGGCGCGCATCGGTGTAGAGCGGCACGCCGGTGAGCGGCACGTCGACGTTCAAAATCTCTTTCGCCCGTGCCTGGATCGCAGCGGCGATCCGCTCCGTGCCGGAGCCCGGCATCAGCGGCGTGGCGAGCAGGAGCCGGTGCACACCGACCGTCACCTGCGGGCGCGTACGCGCGGCGGACGCGATGACCTCGCGCAGCGCGGCCTCCGCGGCGGCAGGGTCTTCGTCCGGGATCATGCGGCGGTCGATGCGGAACACGACCTGGTCGGGCACCACGTTGGTATTGATGCCGCCCTTGATGAGCCCGACATTGAGTGTCGGCGACACGATGCCGGGAACGGCGGATCGGACCTTCGCCAGTTCGGCACGATAGGCATAAAGCGCGCTGAGCACCGCGGTCGCTGCTTCAAGCGCATCGACGCCGGTCTCCGGCATGGCGGCGTGCGCCTGCTTGCCGGTGACGGTCACCTCGAGATGCAGGCAGCCATCATGCGCGTTGACGATGGCGTAGGAGAAGCCCGCGGCAATCGCCATGTCCGGCTTGGTCAGGCCCTGATCGATCAGCCATTTCGGCCCGACGTCGCCGCCGATCTCCTCGTCGTAGGTGAAGTGCAGTTCGAGCGTGCCGCCGATCTTCGCGCCCTGCGCCGCCGCAGCCTTGAGCGCGAGCAGCGTCCAGGTGTAGGTGGCGAAATCCGACTTCGACACCGCCACGCCACGGCCGAACATCACCCTGCCGTGCGGGCTGTCCTCGACCGCGGCGCCATAGGGGTCGACGCGCCAGCCGAGCCCCGGCGGCACCACGTCGCCATGGGCATTGAGTGCGACCGTCGGGCCTTCACCGAAACGGTGGCGCACGATCAGGTTGGTCGCGCTCTTCATGCCCACGGCGTCGACCGCGTCTTTCGGCACGGCATGTGCCTCGACCGTCAGGCCAAGCCCTTCGAGCAGTTGCTTGGCGCGCGCTGCATGGGCCGCACAGTCGCCGGGCGGATTGTCGCTCGGCACTTTCACAAGCTCGGCGAGGAACGCGGTCTCGCGCGCGAAGTCGCCATCGATGAAATCGGTGATGCGGCGTGCGGCCTGCTGGTCGACGGTCATGGGCGGGACTCGTAGTTCACGATCGTATCCAGCAAGATGCGCGCGGCGATGTCCGCGTCTTCGGCAGTGATCGTCTCGCGCGGCGAATGACTGATCCCGCCGTTGCCGCAGCGCACGAACAGCATGCCGACATCGGTCAGCCCGTTGAACATCACGGCGTCATGCCCCGCTCCGCTCGGCAAATGATAGGGCCGGATGCCGGCTCGCTCGACCGCGGCGGCGAACTTCGCCTGCACGTTCGGCGAACACGGCACCGCCGGCCCACGCTGGATTTCCTTGATCTCGGCCGCGACATTTCGGCGCCGGCAGATCTTTGCGATCTCGGCGAGGAGGTCGGCGACCGCCGCATCGCGGGTCGCGTCATCGCCGGCGCGGATATCGAGCGACAATTCGCACCGGCCCGGAATGACGTTGATCGCGCCGTTCGGCACGGACAGCCGCCCGACGGTGCCGACCAGGGTAGGCGCCGTCGCGCAGCGTTTTTCGACATAAAGAATGATTTCAGCAGCAGCAGCAGCAGCATCACGGCGCATCGGCATCGGCACCGTGCCGGCGTGGCCGGCGACGCCGTTGATCGCGACGCTGTAGCGGATGGTGCCGGCGATCGAGGTGACGATGCCGACCGGCAGGTTCTGCTGCAACAGCACCGGCCCCTGCTCGATATGCACCTCGAGATAGCCCAGCATCTCCTCCGGCCGGACGCGCCAGCGAGCCGAGATTGTCGGGGTCGAAGCCGGCCTTGTGGATGGCGTCGGCGACGCTCTGGCCGGCGGCGTCGCGCCGCATCAGCACGGCGGGATCGAAGCGTCCGACCATCGCGCTCGAACCGATATAATGCGCGGAGAAACGCACGCCCTCCTCTTCGGCGAAGCCGACCACGTCGAGATGGAACGGCAAGCGCCGGGCGCTGCGGTTGAGCTCTTCCGCCACCACGAGGCCGGTCAGGATGCCGAGCCGGCCGTCGTAGTTTCCGCCATTGACGACGGTGTCATAGTGCGAGCCGACGATCAGCGCCTTGGCGGCCGGGTCGGCGGCGGCGTACCGGCCGATGACGTTGCCGACGCCATCGATCCGCGCCGTCATGCCGGCGTCCGTCATCCAGTCGCGCAGTTGCGCGGCGGCCGCGCGGTGCGTCGGCGTGAGATAGGTGCAGGTCAGCCCGTCGCGCGTCTCGGAGAATTCCGCCAACTGCGTTGCCAGCGCGATGATGCGCGCACCGATTGCGTCCTTGGCCGCCGGTCCGTCCGGTCTCAAACTCTGCGGAAACTGCCCAGTCAGCATGCAATACCTTGAACAGTCCTTGGGCAGATGGACCCTTGAACAGGTCGTGGCGCGTCTGCCATGGTGACGACACCGGGCCGAGGCGATGGAGGACTTTGCGTCGTGGAAGTCGTGCTCACTGAATGGCTCAGCATCATCATCCGATGGGTGCACGTCATTGCCGGGATCGCCTGGATCGGCAGTTCATTCTATTTCATCCACCTCGATCTCAGCCTCAAGTCCCGATCGAGCCTCGCGGCCGGTGTCAAAGGCGACGCTTGGCAGGTCCACGGGGGCGGCTTCTATCACATGATCAAGTATCTGGTCGCACCTGCCCAGATGCCTGATGAATTGACCTGGTTCAAGTGGGAAGCCTATGCGACCTGGCTGTCCGGCTTCGCCCTGTTGGTGCTGGTCTACTATCTCGGGGCCGACCTCTACCTGATCGACAAGACCGTGCTCAACGTCACGGCGCCGACCGCCGCCGCGATCGCGTTCGGGACGCTGCTGGTCGCCTGGCTGTTCTACGAGGCACTGTGCCGCTCGCCGCTCGCCAAGCACGAGGTGGCGACAGCGCTCATCGGCTACGTCTTTCTCGTCGCTCTGACCTACGGCTTCACCCATGTGTTCAGCGGCCGCGGCGCCTTCACGCAGATCGGCGCGCTGATCGGCACCATCATGGTGGCGAACGTCTTCATCATCATCATCCCCTACCAGAAGAAGACGGTGGACGCGCTGATTGCCGGCAAGGAGCCCGATCCCTTCTGGGGCGAAGAAGGCAAGCGGCGCTCGGTCCACAACAACTACCTGACCTTGCCGGTCATCTTCCTGATGATCGCCAACCATTATCCGCTGATGTTCGCCACCAAGTACAACTGGCTGATCGTCGCGATCGTGCTGGTGATCGGGCCGGTCATCCGCCACTTCTACAACATGCGACACGAAGGCAAGGGCAGCCCGTGGTGGACCTGGGCGGTGGCCGCCGCCGGCATGATCGCGGTGGCCTGGCTCTCGGCCGCAGGCCCGCGCGAAACCACGACCGGAGCGCTGCCGGCGAACGTCACCGCCAAGGCCGCGCAGAACATCGTGCTGTCACGCTGCAGCATGTGCCACATGAGCGAGCCGGTCTGGCCGGGCGTGCAGGGCCCGCCGAAGGACATCGTGCTCGACACGCCCGAGAACATCACCAAGTACGCCCGCCTCATCGACATCAACGCGGCGCGCTCAAGCGCAATGCCGCCCGGCAACATCACCGAGATCACCGCGCAGGAGCGCCAGACCCTCGCCGCCTGGTTCGCGGCCGGCGCGCCGGCGAAGTGACGCGCAGCGATGCCGCCTCCCGATTTCTCCGAGTACCCGCGTGACCTTGTCGGCTACGGCCGCAACCCGCCCGACCCGCGCTGGCCGGGCGGCGCGCGCATCGCCGTGCAGTTCGTGATCAACTACGAGGAAGGCGGCGAGCGCAACATCCTGCACGGTGACGCGACCTCGGAAGCCTTCCTGTCGGACGTGCTCGGCGCCGTCCCCTGGCCGGGCGAGCGCCACATGAACGTCGAGTCGATGTACGAATACGGCTCGCGCGCCGGCTTCTGGCGGCTCTGGCGCATGTTCAAGGCGCGCGACATGCAAGCCACGGTGTTCGGCGTCGCGCGCGCACTGGCGCGCAATCCGGAAGCGGTCGCGGCAATGCACGAGGCGCGCTGGGAGATCGCCAGCCACGGCCTCAAATGGGTCGACTACAAGGACGTACCGGAGGCGGAGGAGCGCGCCGACCTCGCCGAGGCGATCCGCATTCACACGGAGGCGACCGGCGAGCGTCCGCTCGGCTGGTACACCGGCCGCACCTCGGTCAACAGCCTCAGGGCGGTGCTCGACGAAGGCGGCTTCGTCTATTCGTCCGATTCCTATGCCGACGACCTGCCCTACTGGGTGCAGGGGCCGAAGGAGCCGCATCTCGTCATCCCGTATGCGCTCGACGTCAACGACATGCGCTTCGTCAACCCGCAGGGCTTCGGCAGCGGCGACGAGTTCTTCACCTACCTCAAGGACAGCTTCGACTTTCTCTACGCGGAGGGTGAGCAGACGCCCAAGATGATGTCGGTCGGACTGCATTGCCGCTTGGTCGGACGGCCCGGGCGCGCGGCCGCGCTCGCGCGCTTTCTCGACTACATCGCGAGCCGCGACCGCGTGTGGGTCGCGACGCGGCTCGACATCGCACGCCACTGGCACTACGAACACCGCGCGCTGGCGGCCAACGCGCCTCGACTCTTTTAGCGGAACGAAGCCGTGCGAACCGTATCCCTCGCCAGCCTGAATGCCGCCGACAAGTCCGCATTTGTCAGCGAGCTGGGCGATATCTACGAGCACGCGCCCTGGGTCGCCGAAGCGGTAGCGGGTCAGCGGCCGTTTGCGACGCTCGCCGCCGTGCATGACGCGATGACCGCGGCGGTGCGCGCGGCGCCGGGCGAGCAGCGGCTCACCTTCATCAAGGGACATCCCGACCTTGCGGGAAAGGCCGCGCGCGCCGGCGCGATGACGGCCGACTCGGTCGCCGAACAGGCGAGCGCCGGGCTCGATCGCCTGTCGGAGCAGGAATTCGCCGAATTCCATCGGCTCAACGACGGTTACAAGGCCAAGTTCGGTATCCCGTTCATCGTCTGCGTGCGCCGGCATACCAAGGATTCGATCCTGCGGAGCTTTGCCCAGCGTCTGGCGAACGACGCGGCGGCCGAGGAGAAGGCCGCACTGGAGGAGATTTTCCGCATCACCGCGCTGCGTCTCGACCAGCGCGTCGAGGCCGCCGACAAGCTCAAGGTTCACGGCCGCATCTCGACGCATGTGCTCGACACCTGCAACGGATTTCCGGCGCGCGGCGTCAAGATCGAACTGTGGGAGTTGTCGGCAAACGGCGACCGCCGCATGATCGCGGGCACGCAGACCAATCACGACGGCCGCACCGACCAGCCGCTGATCGGCGGCCGTCCCGTGCCGATCGGCCGTTACGAACTGCATTTTCATATGGCCGACTATTTCGCCCGCTCGGGCATGCGGCTTGCCGATCCGCCGTTCCTGGACGTGGTGCCGATCCAATTCGCCGTCGCCGAACCGGAGGCGCACTACCACGTACCGCTGCTTGCAACGCCCTGGAGCTACTCGACCTATCGCGGCAGTTGATGCCTGCCTTGGATCGGCCTGATCGGGGAATAGGCAAAGCCCGCGAAACTGCCTAGTCTGGAGGCAGAATGCGGGAAAACGCCGCGTTGCCGGAGGGCGCCCTCTGGCTAGAACAATGGCACGCGGATTGCTGATAAACGCGCAATCGCGCCGGCCCGAACCGGCCCACAGGGAGCGTCAGATTATGCACCGATCCAGATATCTTGGAATGCTCATGGCAACCGGCCTGCTCGCTTTCGCGGCGAGCCCGGTCGCCGCGCAGACCGACGTGAAGTTTGCCCTCGACTGGAAGTTCGAAGGGCCCGCCGCCCCGTATTTCGTCGCCATCGACAAGGGCTACTACAAGGCCGAAGGCCTCAACGTCACCATCGACTCCGGCCCAGGCTCGGTCGCCGGCATCGCGCGCGTCGCCGCCGGCACCTACCCGATCGGATTCTTCGACATCAACTCGCTGGTCAAGTTCCAGGACCAGAACCCCGAGAAGAGAGTCGTTGCCGTCCTGATGATGTACGACAACCCGGCGTTCGCGATCGCCAGCGTGGCGAAGACCGGCATCAGCAAGCCGAAGGACCTCGAAGGCAGGGTGCTCGGCGCGCCGCCGCCCGACGGCGCCTTCGCGCAGTGGAAGGCGTTCGTGCACGAGAACAAGATCGACGCCTCCAAGGTGAAGATCGAGAGCATCGGCTTCCCGGTGCGCGAGCCAATGCTCGCCGACGGCAAGGTCGACGCCATCACCGGCTTCTCGTTCTCGATGCACTACAATCTGCTGGCCAAGGGCCTCAAGCCGACAGATATCAAGATGATGATGATGTCCGATCACGGCCTCGTCCTCTACGGCAACGCCATCATGGTCAACCCGGATTACGCCAAGGCCAACCCGAAGGTCGTGGCCGGCTTCGTGCGCGCCACCATCAAGGGCGTGCTCGACACCATCAAGGACCCGGACGCCGCGATCAAATCGGTGATGAAGCGCAACGACACCGGCGACGAGAAGATCGAGCTCGACCGGCTGAAGATGTCGCTGCGCGACAACTTCGTCACGCCCTGGGTGAAGGCCAACGGCTTCGGCGGCGTCGACATGACCCGGCTTGCGAAGTCGATCGACCAGATCGCGCTGACCTACGACTTCAAGAACCGGCCGAAGGCGGACGACATCTTCACCAGCCAGTATCTGCCGCCGGCACCCGAGCGGAAGCTGTGATTTCCATCGCATAGCTCTCCGGCCCTCATGCTGAGGAGCGACCGCAGGTCGCGTCTCGAAGCATGGCCGAAAATCCGATGCCCGTGGCCATCCTTCGAGACGGCGCACGCAAGTCGGTTTACCCGACTTGCGCAGCAATAAGTACCCGATCCCGGGTATACCCGGGATCGGGTGCGCCTCCTCAGGATGAGGGCGAGACAAGACTTGGCGCATGACACCTTCCGTCGACATCGGCAACGTCACGCTGACCTATAAAGGCGCGGCGGGCGGCGTGCTCGCGCTCCAGGGCACGACGCTCAACGTCCGCAAGGGCGAGTTCGCCGCGGTGGTTGGACCGTCGGGCTGCGGCAAGTCCTCGCTGATGAAGCTCGTCACCGGGCTCGTGCCGCCCGACTCCGGCGATATCGTCATCTTCGGCGACAAGGTACGCGGGCCGGTGAAGATCGCCGGCATGGCGTTCCAGAATCCGAACCTGCTCCCTTGGCGCAAGGTCATCGACAACGTCCTCCTTCCGCTCGAGATCGTGCGGCCGCACCGCCAGCGCTTCCGCCGACACAAGGAGGAGTACCGCGCCCAAGCCGAGGCGCTGCTCAAGACCGTGGGGCTTGCCGGCTTCGGCGACCGCTTTCCGTGGGAGCTGTCCGGCGGCATGCAGCAGCGCGTCTCGCTCTGCCGCGCGCTCATCCATGAGCCTGCGCTCCTCATGCTCGACGAGCCGTTCGCCGCGCTCGATGCGTTCACGCGCGAGGAATTGTGGTGCGTGCTGCGCGATCTCTGGCAGAAGCTCAGCTTCACCGTCATCCTGGTGACGCACGACCTGCGCGAAGCGACGTTTCTCGCCGACAACATCTACATGATGAGCTCGCGCCCGGGGCGTATCGTCATGACCAAGAACATCGATTTCCCGCGCCCGCGCGACCTCGACATCTGCTACCTGCCGAAATTCACCGACATCGTGCACGAACTGCGCGCCAAGATCGCCGAGGTGCGCCAGGCATGAGACCTCACGCTGGAAAAGCTGTCGCCCTGGCTGTTCACCATCGGGCTGTTCGTGTTCTGGGAGGCGGTCTGCCGCATCTTCCACATCGACAAGTTCATCCTGCCGACGCCGATGGAGACGTTCGCGGCGATGGGCCAATACTGGCGGCCGCTGCTGCGCCATTCGCTGGTGACCTTGTGGACCACGATGGCCGGCTTCGCGCTGGCGGTCGCCTTCGGCATCGTGCTCGGCCTGATCGTGGGCTGGTCGCGCACCATCTATCGCGGCCTCTATCCGGTGATGATCGGCTTCAACTGCATCCCCAAGGTTGCCGTGGTGCCGATCCTGATCATGTGGTTCGGCATCGGCGAGGTGCCGGCGATCCTGACCGCGTTCCTGATCTCGTTCTTCCCGATCGTGGTCAATGTCGCGACCGGGCTTGCCACCATGGAGCCCGAGCTCGAGGACGTGCTGCGCGCGCTTGGCGCCAGCAAGCTCGACATCATGCTGAAGGTCGGCATCCCGCGCACGCAGCCTTATCTCTTCGGCTCGCTCAAGGTCGCCATCACGCTGGCCTTCGTCGGCACCGTCGTGTCGGAGACGGTTGGCGCCAACGCGGGGCTGGGCTATCAGATCGCGCTGGCCGGATCGAATTTTCAGATGCCGCTGGTGTTCGCGGCGCTGCTGCTGCTTGCGGTGGAGGGCATCGCCATGTACGCGGCATTCGCCTCCATAGAGGGCTATTTCACCCGCTGGGCCTTCCGCTCCTCCATGAGCGCCGCAGCCTGACAACGACTCGTTCCTTTCGTCATGGCCGGGCATAACGGCGGAAGAACTCGTCAGCGGCGTTCGATGCCGATGCGGATTTTCTCGCCGGGCGGAATCGGCACGCCGTCGGCGCTCGACCAGGTGCCGGCTGCCGCCAGCTCCTCCCGCGTCATGTCGAGCAGGTCGATCTGCCGTCCGAGGATGGCGACGGCTTCGATTGGGACAGGCACGAGACGGGCGCGCCAATTGAACCAGCCGGTCGGCCAGCCACCTTGCGTCACGACGAGCCGGATGTCGCCATCGGGAGTGCGCACGACGCTGCGGACGTAGCCGATCGTGCGGTCGTCGTAGTCGAGCAGCGGAAGCCCGATCAGGTCGCCGACCAGGACCGGCTGCGGAAAGCGCTTGTTCATCCGCTCCTGCGGCGTCGGTGCAGGCTTTGCGTCGGCCGACATGGCGGGCTTCACGCTATCCGGATTTTCGGCCCCAAGCGCCGGCGCTGCGCCAAGAAGCAGAGCACCAGTCAGCAACACCGCCCATGTCCGCGTCATAGAGGCCCCTCGATGCTTGTCCTTCGACCTGCCGGTCTTTGTAAGCGAAAGCCTATTCACGGGTCTTCACACCCCATTCACCCGCCTCACACGTTTTTGTGTAGGCGGCCGAGATTGTGGCTCACGCGGCAAGTCCACTATCGTTCGCGCCGGCGCTGCCCTGCGATTTCGGACGGCGACATCAGATGAGGTCCGGCATGACCATGACGTTATCTCACGCGGAGCGTACCGCGCTGACAGGCGAGGCCGGCAAGCCGAAGACCCGCCGGCTGCATCCCCTCGCCCTTCGCATCATGCATTGGACGAACGCGCTTGCCATGTTCATCATGATCGGCAGCGGCTGGAAAATCTACGAAGACGAAGTGCTGTTCGGATGGCTGCATTTTCCCGATTGGATCACCATCGGCGGAGAGGCGCAGGGCGCGCTGCAATGGCATTTCCTCGGCATGTGGATCCTGGTGCTGAACGGCTTGGGCTACATCATTTACGGCCTTGTGACCGGCCGCTTCCGCCGCATGCTGCTGCCGATCTATCCGAGCGCGCTGATCGCCGATATTCGCGATGCCTTGCGGTTCCGCCTGCAGCACGATGACCTCACCCGCTACAACACCGTCCAACGCGTGCTGTATGCGGGAGTTATCCTCATCGGCATCCTGCAGGTGATCTCCGGCCTCGTCATCTGGAAGCCGGTGCAGTTCTCCGAGCTCTTGGCGCTGTTCGGAAGTTTCCAGACCGCCCGACTGGTGCATTTCCTCTGCATGGCCGCGATCGTGGCCTTCGTGCTCGTGCATGTCGCGCTGGCGCTGCTCGTCCCGCGTACGCTGCTGGGCATGCTGACCGGCGGCCCGGAGGTGAACGTGCCACCGCAAGATCCTGCCGCGGCCCCACACCCGGACACGGCCGTATCCAACCATCCGTCCCGCTGAGCGGAGACCGCCCATGTCGACCCGAACGCCCTCGCCTTCGATCTTCCGCCCCAAACGGCGGATCGATCAAAGCGTGCTCGATGAGAACAAGAAGCTGATCGCCGAGATCGACCGCCGCAAGCTCCTGCGCGGCACCGTCAGCCTGGGCGCGCTCACCATGCTCACCGGCTGCGACGTGACCGACCGGCCGTCGGTGCAAAGCGCGCTACGCAGCGTCACAGCAATGAACGACCGGGTGCAGCAGTTTCTGTTCCGGCCCAATCACCTGGCGCCGACGTACCCCGAATCGCAGGTGGTCAAGCCGCCGCGCTTCAATGCCTACTACGGCATTGAGGACGTCAAGCCGGTCGCCGTCGGCAACTGGAAGCTCGAACTCGCCGGCCGCATCCAGGACAAGCAGTCGTGGACCGCGCAGCAGATTCATGCCCTGCCGGAGCAGGAAATCATCGTCAAGCATATCTGCGTCGAGGGCTGGGACTACATCGGCCAATGGTCGGGCGTGAGCCTGCGCCACTTCCTGGAGCGGATCGGTGCCGACACGCGCGCCAAATACGTCGCCTTCAAGTGTGCCGATGACTACACCGAGAGCCTCGACATGGCGACGGCGCTGCACCCGCAGACCATCCTCGCCACCAAGTATGCGCGCGAGGCGATCACCGACCCGTTCGGCTTTCCGCTGCGGCTGCGCACGTCGACCAAGCTCGGCTTCAAGAACGCCAAGTGGATCACCGCGATCGAGGTGACGAACGACTACCCGAGCAGCTATTGGGCCGATCGCGGCTTCAGTTGGTTCGCCGGGATTTGAAGTACATCCTATCCCCGTGCGTTCCCGCGTAGGCGGGAACGCAGAACCGCGACATCGAACGTGTAGCCCTGGGTCCCCGCTTTCGCGGGGACGAGCGGGAGGACTGTCACGGCTTGCGGCGATAAATGCGCCACTGGCCGGGGTCGCTGTCGATCAATTCATAAAGCGGGCTCGCCGCGAACGGATCGCGCGTCCACGCCTTGTCCTCCGCGGTCAGCACGACGAGGCGGCAATCGTAGCGCGTGGCCAGCTCGCGAACATCGTCGGCCGAACCGTCACCGGCAAACACGCGGATGAACTGCGCGTCGATCTCATCGCGTTTCGCGCTCGGTAGCGGCACGAAGGCCAGCAACAGTTGACCGCCGGCAAAGCACGAGCGGCGGTTCGCCATCAGCGCCCAGGAGATGTTGCCGGGCCAGGGTGTCATGCCGGACATGAACAGCGGGTTGTTGGCGATGCGCTCGGCCGGCGCCGAATGCCGGCGGACCGCCGCCCACATTGCCGGCGTGCGGGCAAACGCCCTCCCCTGCGCGCTGGGCGTTCCGGTCGCATTCTCGCGTGCGATCCCGATGCCTTCGTATAATCCAAGCGCCAGAAGGATCAGCGCACCGGCCATCGGCACCACAGCGCGCGCCGCGATCCATGCTGCCAGGCCAGCGGCGGAAAAAATCGTCAGCACCATCATGCCCGGAATGGCGGCGCGCCATCCAAGGTCGTTGTAGCCAATCTGGCTGACGAACAACCAGGAGACCGCAAGACTTGTGCCGGCGAGTGCCGCGAAGGCAATGGTGGCCTGCGATCGATCGGCGTCCAGTTTGCGCGATGCGATCAAGCTCACCAGCGCGACCAATCCGACGAGATAGATCGCCGGAAATTCCACCGGCAACAGGATCAGCCAGTACGCCGGAAGATCGAACACGCGGCGCAAGGCCACCGGCAGGAACTCGCCCAGGACTTCGTAAGGATGGAGCGCAATCGGCGCGCCGCCGCCGCGCGCGGCAGTCGCGATCACCTGATCATAGACAAACGGTGCCGCCAGAATGGCCGCAAGTGCCGCGGCAACGGCCACGCGCGCGACGAACGGCAGGCGCTGTGGCCCTTCGAGACGCGCGAGAATGACCAGTCCCGCCGCCAGGGCGGCGGCGGCAAAGGTGACGCCGCCGACCCAGGTCGAACTTTCGAACCCGGCCACAACGACAAGAGCAAATGCCACGACGAGCAGCCGCGTCGCGCGCCGGGCAAGCTCGCTCATCAATAAGATCGCCAGCACCACGCACGCCCCGGAGATCAGGTGCTGCGGTGCCCAGCTTGTCTGCACCAGCCATCCGCCAAAACCGGTCGCGGGCTTGAGCACCGCGTACACCGACTCGCTGCGGAACAAGAGATTGAAGATGTCCCGCAGCGATGCCGCCGCCGCGAGCGGAAGCACCCAGAACGCCGCGGCCGGCCGGCCCGCAAACCATGCCGCCAGCCCCATCATCAGCGTCAGCGAGGCGAAGGCCGCAAACCACGTCATCGCAGCGTCGGCTTCCCAGCCGCTGATACCCGTCAGGAGCGCGACCTCGGCCGCGCTGAAATGAAACAGATAGTAATAGACAAGCCGCGAAGGTTCGCCGGCTTCGCCGAAGAACGGGTTGCCCGGCGGCAGACCAAGCCGCGCCATCTCGTCGATGATCGCAATCTTCGAATGATCGAAGATCGGCGGCGCGAGCGCGACGGTGTCGCCCGACATCTTCGGCAGGATCGCCAGCGCAGGTGCAATTGCGAGCAGCGCCGCGCCAATGAAGGCCACAACGACGATGGCCGGCGAGATTTCGCGGGGACGAACGGATGGATCTGCGATCCAATATAGTGTGGCAACACTGACAATCAGCGCGAGCGCCGAAACCACCGCTACGGTTGTGGTCGCGAAGCCAACCAATGTGAAAGCCGGCAGCGCTATGGCGTTGAATACGGCCCAGCCAAGCAACGGGGCCAACGGCCACGCGAGCGGCGCGGGCACGATGCGGCGCGCAAGCGCGAAGCCGAGGCAGGTCCAGAACGCCGCCGCGACGAGCGCACCGAGCAGAACGTTGAGCGTCGATGCCATTGGAAATCGCGCCGCTGCCCTCCCGCCGCCGATCGCGCGGTGCGCCGATCAGTCCGTCAGCGCGGCGCGACCCGCGCCGGTTGGGGCTGCGCCCAGACCCGCACGAACGTCCCGATGATGCGCGTTCCGGCGCGGATTGTCCCGCGCAGACTGCCGGCGACCTTGGAGTGCCCGCCGGTCCGGCAGCGATAGGGCACCGGGATTTCGAGGATGCGCAGGCCCGCGCGCGCCGCCCGCATCTGCATCTCGATGTTCCAGCCGTAGGTCAGTTCCTGCATCCCGAGCTCGATCAGCCGATCGCGGCGAATGGCGCGGAACGCGCACATGTCGGTATAGCGCACACCATAGAGCAACCGCATGCCGAAACCGGCCATCAGCCCGGCCGCGAGCTGGTGCCACGCGATGCTGCCCGCCTCGCGCTCACCGCGCGCACGCGAGCCGATCACGAAATCGGACGCGCCCGATTGGATCGGCGCCACGAGGGCGGCGATGCTGGCGGGATCGTCGGCGCCGTCACCGTCCATGAACACCATGATGTCGGCGTCGCTCGCCGCCTGCGTCGCCGCCAGGCAGGCGCGGCCATATCCGGCGCCGGCATCGATGACCTGGGCGCCGGCCGTGGCCGCACGCGCGCCGGTTTCGTCACGGCTGCCGCCGTCCGCGACGATCACCCGGCTTACGATATCACGCGGAATGGACCGCACCACGTCGGCGATCGACGCCTCTTCGTTCAAGGTCGGGATGGCAACGACGACGCAGCCATTCATCGCGATCACAGGCTCCAGCGCAGTCCGCAACTCGCGCACGCCGGCGGCGGCGCATCGGACAGGAGACCCTGGCGGAACGAGCGATAGGCCGGGCCGTTCCAGATCTCACTCAGCGTCTCTTGCGTCGCATCGCCGAGCGTGTAGTTCTCGTAGCCGCGCTGGGAGAACGGCGCGATGCAGCACGGCAGCGCACGCCCATTGGCGGTGAAATACATCACGGTCCACGGCCGGCGGCACATCGACCACGGCGAGCCGTCGTCATCGCGCTTGAGACTCATGCCAGGCTCCGACGCCGCGCCGGACGCGCTGAACGTCATTCCGTAGGCGCGGGCAAGTGCTGCCGCCTCCTCGATATAATGGGCTTCCTCGCCGTCGAGCCGCTCGTAGAGCGCCTGATCCGGCCGGGCCAGGCCAATGGCATCGTTCTCGAAGAACACCAGGCGCTGGAGGTAGACCTCCTTCACGCCGATGTCGGCGGCGACCTTCACGAAAGCCGGTAGTTCGGCGATCGTTTCCTTGAGCCCGGTGAGCCACGCCGAAACGCGCGGACGATCCGCGCCCTCACGCTCCTGCAGCTCGCGGAACGCTCGCACATTGCGCAGGATGCGATTGAAGTAGTCCTTGCCACGCACCGCGCGGTAGGACTTGGCATTCGATGCATCGAGTGAGACGCGCAACTCGTCGAGCCCGGCCGCGATCAGGGCACGGCCGTTTTTCTCGTTGAGCACCGTGCCGTTGGTGTTGAACAGCACATAGGTGCCGCGGTCCTTGAGATAGCGGACCATTTTGGGCAGGTTCTTCACCAGCATGGGCTCGCCCACACCGTGCAGCACCGCGCGCGCGATGTTCGGCACCTGATCGACGATCCGGGTAAACAGCTCCCAGCTCATGTCGGCAGGCGGCTCGAGTTCTTCGTAGGTACGCGGGCAGGTGGTGCAAAGGAGATTGCAGCGGTTCGTGGTCTCGAGATAGATGCAGACCGGCTTCGCCTCGGCGGCATCGCTGCGCTTATCGCTCGCGCTCTCATGGTAGCGGCGCGGATCGACGGTTGTCTTAACCGCTGTCAGCGCGTCCATTCCGCTTCTCCTTGCTGCCTCGGTACCGGCCGAATTGCTTCATGATCTGATTCCATCACTCCGCGGCAACGTGCGACCGCCGCGCCGCACCGCCACCGAGGCGCCGCGCCAGATCGCTCCCCGTCAGCAGCGCGCGAATGAGCCGCTCGGAATGGAGGGCGCGGTGCGCCTGCATCCGCGGCGCAAACGACCATCCCTCGTAGAGCTCGGCGCGCAGCATCCGCAGCGCCTCGGCGTCATCGACATCGTACCAAGCCGGCAGGACGTGCACGTCGAGGCCGATCTCAACGGCGCGTTCCAAGGTCTGCCGCGCGACGTGTTCGGTGCTCCAGGCCACGTCTTCGAACAACCGCCGATGCGGGGCCTTGAGGCCGAGCAGGTAGTAGCCGCCATCGGTCGAAGGTCCGAGCACGGCGCGGTCGCCCGGGCGCGCCAGCACCTCGGCCGTTTCGGCTAGGAGCGCGGTCGGTAACGTCGGGCTGTCGGAATTGAGCACGACCGCACTGACGTGACCGCGGTCGAGAATCTGGCTGATGGCGCTCAACAGGCAGTCGCCGAAATCCGGATACCAGGATTCCAGCAATCCGATGGACGCCGGAAGGACGCTCTCGAAAAAGGCGTTCGAGCCGGGCGGACCGTAGGCCATGTAGCCGGCGATCGGGATAAGTTCCGCCGCGGCGGCGATGTTGTGGGCGACGTCTTTGAGAAAGGCGGTGTTCAACTCGGCGGCCTCGCCGGGCGTAAGCGGCGGGACCAGCCTGGTTTTGGTGCGGCCGGGCGCCGAGGCCTTGGCCATCACGGCGATACCGCACGACGCGGACGCTGGCGGTTGCTCAGACTGCTTCATGCTCCCCGCTCATCCAATTCGCCCCAGACCTCCGAACGGACAGCCGCCCGCGGGCAGGCGATGCGCTAGGCTAAACCGCAGCCGTACCGGGACGTTTCACATTTGCCGCGAAAGCCGGTGAACCATCGTCACGTCGTCGTGAACGGTAACTATGGACCGATTCGCCCGCACGCCGCGACGTGCCTCCGGCAGCACGGTCCGGGTCAGCAATTCCGGACAGCAGTCCAACACGCGGATCGGCGATTGGTTCACACCAACGTCGGCCAAGGCCGCCGACCTGTGTGACACCGGGTGCCCTTTCCGTTGACGCCGATACCTTGGAGTGGGGTCTGCCCCTTCAGGAATGCCGGCCCGGGAGCGCCAGTTGGCGCTTGTGCAATCCCAGGGCGCATCCATACAATCTTGCCGCCAACGGTCTGCTCAGCACCGAACAAATAACAGGCAATGGGGGGAATATGCGTTGGGGCAAAGCGTTGATCCTGGCGCTTCTTGCCCTCGCGGCAACGCCGGCGGCGGCGCAGAGCCCCTATCCGGCCAAACCGATCAAGATCATCGTCCCGTACGCGCCCGGCGGTCTCACCGACGTGGTCGCGCGGCTCTATTCCGAACGGCTTCGGTCGGCATTCCAGCAAGGCGTCGTGGTCGAGAACAAGCCCGGCGCCTCGGGCATCGTCGCCATCGAGGAGATGGCCCGCGCGCGGCCCGACGGCTACACGATCATGATCGGCAATATCTCGACCAACGCGCTGACGCCGGTGCTGCTCGCGAAGAAGCTGCGGGTCGACTACGAGCGCGACGTGCAGATCATCTCGCAGCTCGCCGACGTTCCGGTCTTCTTCCTCGCGACCACGACCGACTTCCCGCCCAAGACCTTCGCCGAGTTCATCGCCTACGCGAAAGCGCATCCCGGCAAGGTGCGCTACGGCAGCGCCGGCATCGGCAGTTATCAGCAGATCAACACGGAGATTCTCGCCAAGCGCGCCGGGCTCGACCTCCTGCACATCCCGTTCAAGGGCGGCGGCGCCGAGATCATCCGCGACCTCGCCAATGGCGACATCCAGGTCTCCTGGTTCAACATCACCAACCCGATCGGCATGATGAAGGCCGGACGCGTGCGCGCGCTGGCGATCGCCGCCGAACATCGCCTCGTCAGCTTTCCCGACGTTCCGACGCTGGCGGAGGTCGGGCTTTCCGGGGATGCGGGCGGCGCAATGGGTCGCGGCCTTCGCGCCGGCCGCGCGTGCCGCTCGAGATCATCGTCACGCTCCACCAGGCGTTCGCCGAGGCCATGGCGGCGCCCGAGATGCGCGCGGCATTCGAGCGCGGCGGGATGGTCGCGCCGCGGACAACTCGCTGAAGGACGCCAAGGCCTGGCTGCGCGACGAGATGGCAAGCTGGAAGCGCGACGTCGAGGACGTCGGCATCGTCGTGGAGGAAGAACGTTGAAGCTCGGAATCCTGCTGGGCGACGATATCGGGCTCGAGGTCGTGCCGGAATGCGTCAAGGTGATGAAGGCCGCGGCCGCGCGCGACGCGGCTCGACGATCGACTGGCAGCCGCTGCCGATCGGCAAGGCCGGCCACGAGGAGCATGGCAACACGCTGCCGGCGGTCACCGAACAGGCGCTGCACGACGCTCGACGGCTGGATCATGGGGCCGATCGGCCACGCCGCCTATCCGCGCGGCGACGCGACCTGGGTGATGCCGCCGGTGCGCAAGAAATTCGAGCTGTTCGCGGCGCTGCGGCCGGCGCTGTCGCACGCCGACCCTGCCGTCGGTCCACAAGAACGTCGACATCGTGTTCTTCCGCGAGCTGACCGAGGGCATGCTCTATTCCGAGACGGTGGTCGCCGGCGCGCCGAGTTCCGGCCCAACGACGACATCACGGTCGCGATGCGCGTGATCACCCGCAAGGGCTCGAACCGCGTCGCGCGCGAGGCCTTCGAGTTCGCGCGCACGCGCCCGCGCAAGAAGGTGACCGCCGCCCACAAGGAGCCGGTCTATCGGCTCGCCTGCGGCATGTTCGCGGAGGAGTGCCGCAAGGTCGCGCAGGAATATCCCGGACGTGAAGTTCGAAGAGATGATGATCGATACGATCGCGATGAAGCTCGTGATGGCGCCGCAGCACTTCGACGTGGTCGTCACCACCAACCAGTTCGGCGACATCCTGACCGATATCGGCGCCGGCCTCGTCGGCGGGCTCGGGCTCGCGCCCGGCCTGTGCGTCGGCGAACAGCAGGCGATGGCGCAGGCGACGCACGGTTCCGCGCCCGACATTGCCGGACGCAACATCGCCAATCCCTATGCGATGATCATGTCCGGCCAGATGCTGCTCGCCTGGCTCGGCCGCAAGCAGAACGAGCCGAAGGCGACCGCGGCGGCGCAACGGATCGTCGATGCGGTCGAAACGGTGATCGCCGACGGCAAGCACCTGACGCCGCGATCTCGGCGGCACCGCCAGCACGAGCCGAGATGGGCGACGCGATCGCGGCTGCCGTGCAGGCATGATGCCGGGAAAAGCGCCGACGAGGAAACCGAGGGGAGCTTGCATGGAGAACGCGGCGAGAAGTCGTATCGGGATTGGTGGCGGCGGGTCTTGGCTCAGCGATCGTGCCGACGTCGGTGTTCGCGCAGAACTGGCCGCAGAAGCCGATCAAGATGATCGTGCCGTTCGCGGCCGGCGGCGGCACCGACTTCATCGCGCGCGTGGCCGCGAAGTATCTGTCCGAACGGCTCAGCGCGCAGGTCTATCGTCGAGAATCGCGGCGGCGCCAACGGCACGATCGGCGTGCAGGCGCTCGCGAGCGCCGAGCCGGACGGCTACACGATCGTCGCCACCTCGGACTCGACCATGGCGGTCAATCCGTGGCTCTACGAAAAGCTTCCGTATCAGCCGTTGCGCGACTTCACGCCGGTCGGCACGCATGGTGCGCTTTCCCGGCCTGCTCGCGGTGCAATCCCGTCGGTGCCGGCGCGCAACATCACCGAATTGATCGCGCTCGCCAAGGCCAAGCCCGGTGCGGCTCACCTATGCGTCCGGCGGCATCGGCAATTTCAGCCATCTGGCGGCCTGAGCTGTTCTGCGCTCGCGACCGGCGTGAAGTTGCTGCACGTGCCGTACCGCGGCATCGGCCCCGCCCGCTGGCGGTGATCGCCGGCGAGGTGCAATATGATGTTCAACAATGTCCAGACCACGCTGCGAGCACGTGCGCGGCGGCCAGTTGAGTGCGCTTGCGGTCGACGAACCGCAACGGATGCCCGCGCTCCCGGACCTGCCGACGGTCGCCGAGACCGTGCCGGGATTCGAAATGGCGCCGTGGATCGGCATCCTCGTGCCGAGCAAGACGCCAAAGGAGGTCGTCGAGCGCCTGTCGCGCGAACTCTCGCCGTCATGCGGATCCCGAAGTGGTGAAGCTGCTCACCGACCAGTATGTGACTGCCGTATGCCGCTCACGGCGGACGAATTCGACCGCCCTGATCAAGACCGACACTCGAAAAGTGGGGCAAGGTGATCAAGACGCGCCGGCATCAAGGCGCGAATAGCTCGAAATCGAGAGCGGTCCGGGATGGAAGGTCTGCGAACGATCGCAATTCTCATCATGAGCACACTGATGTCGACGCCGGCCTGCCATGGCCGCAGCAGTCCCCGCCGCCGCCGCTCGATTACGTCGCGGTCGCCGACAGCTTCACGTTGCCGGCGGGCATGACGTTCGGCAGCACGTCCGGCGTCGCGATCAATTCCAAAGGCCATATCTTCGTGCTCAATCGCGGCCCGCAACCCGCTGATGGAGTTCGACGCCGACGGCAAATTCTGCGCGCGCTTCGGCGAAGGCTTGTTCGACCGGCCGCACGGGCTGCGCATCGATGCGCAGGACAATATCTGGGCGACCGACGTGCGCTCGCACGTCGTCTACAAGATCAGTCCCGCAGGGACGCATTCTGCTGGTGCTCGGCGTGCGCGACACGCCGGCGAGATGCATCCTACGGGCATCTGCGGCTGTTCAACGAGCCTAACGACGTGGCGTTCGGCCCCGGCGGCGACATTTACGTGACGCAGGGCCACGGCAAGGGCGAGCCGACGCGTCATCAAATTCGACAAGGACGGCAATTTCATCAAGACCTGGGGCAAGAAGGGCCCGGCGCCGGGCGAGTTCGACATCGCGCATTCGATCGTGGTCGACGCCAAGGGCCTGGTCTACGTCGCCGACCGCAACAACCAGCGCATCCAGGTGTTCGACGCCGACGGCACCTTCGTCCGCGAATGGAGCATCCCGGCACGCCGTGCGGGCTGTTCATGGGCCCGGATCAGCACATCTGGCTCGCCCACGGCCACGCCGGCCAGATGATGAAGCTCGACTCGACGGCAACGTCCTCGGCGTGACCGGCAGACAGGGCAAGGCGCTCGGACAATTCGGCGAGGCGCATTCCATCGCGGTGAGCCAGCAGGGCGACCTTTATGTCGCCGACACCCTGAACTGGCGGGTGCAGAAGCTGGTGAAAAACCCGCTCTGACCGGCGCACGCCCGCTGACGAATTCCCCGGAGATGCCGAATGTATAATCTTCATCTGAGCGCGGAGCAGATCGAAATCCGCGACACTGTGCGCGAATTCGTGACGCAGGAAATCAAGCCAGCGGCGCTCAAGCCGCGCCGGCTCGAGCCGCACGTCAAGCCGCTGCTGATGGACGCGCTCGACAGGCCTCGCGGCTCGGCTTGCGCACGCTGGCGCTGTCCGAGGAGCTGGGCGGCGCGGGTGCCGACAATCTCACCTGCTGCATCGTCACCGAGGAGCTGGCGCTCGGCGACCCGGACGTCGCGGCCGTGCTGGCGCAGACCTCGATGCTCGCCCACGCGCTGTTCGACGGCGCGATGACGCCCGGCGCAGCGCGCACGGTTCCTGCCCGCGTTCCTCAAGGACGACCGCTATCACCTCGCGCTCGCCGAGCAGGAGCCGGACAACGAGCGGACGCTCGGGATCAACTATCACCGCGCGACGCCGGCCCGGGGTCCAGACGACAGCCACTCGCGCGGGCAATGACTGGATCGTCAACGGCGTCAAGGATCGCGTCGCCAATGCTCCAGTTGCCAAGCTGCTCGCCGTGCGGTCGACGTCGACGGAACCGCCCACGCTGCTGGTGCCGCGCGATACGCCCGGGCTGAGCGTCAAGGAGGTTGGCCCAATCAGCGCTGGTACCACGGCGCGAGCGGCACCGTCACTTCAGCGACTGCCGGGTGCCGGCCGAGAATCTGCTCCGGCGAGCGGAGCCGCAGGTCGATGCGCCGGCAGCGCGAGCCCGCCGACCAGGCGATCAATCTCGGCATCGGCCGCGCCGCCTACGAGGCGGCGCTCGACTACGCGCAGCTGCGCGTGCAGGGCGGACGCCGCATCATCGAGCATCAGGCGATCGGCACGAAGCTCGCCGAGATCGCGATCCGGCTCGAAGTGGCGCGCGCAGCGATCTGGCAGGCGGCCTGGGCCGCCGACCATCCCGACGCAGTCGCCGACCGCAGCCTGCCCGACCTGCCGCTCGCGACGTCGCCAGGGTGTTCGCGTCGGAGGCGATCTACCACGCCACCAAGGACTGCCGCCGAATGCTTCGGCGCCATGGGCGTGATGCGCGACATGCCGCTGCAGAAGTACGTGCACGACGCGCTGATCTTCCTGCATTCCGGCGATCGGCAACAGCGACGCCAAGCTGCGCATCGCCGAGGCGCTCGCCGGCTATCGGCGGCCGGCCGGCCGCCGCGCTCGCGGCCGAATAGAGGGAGACGCGGCCATGGACTTCTCGCTGAGCAACGAACAGCGCGCCTGGCAGATGAAGGCGCGCAAGTTCGCCGAGGAAGAGATACGTCCGATTTCGCTCGAGCGCGACGAGATCGACGATCCGCGCGAAACCTTCGACTGGGAGATCATCAAGAAGGGCTCGAAGCTCGGCTTTCGCACCGCGGCGGTGCCCAAGGAATGGGGCGGGCACGGCATCGACTTCGTGACGCAGGCGCTGGTGATGGCGGAACTCGCCAAGGGCGACAGCGCGATCTCCAAGACCTTCAGCCAGTGCTGGAAGTGGAGCCACCTGATCGCCGCCACCTGCACCGACGAGCAGAAGGAGACGCTTCCTCAAGCCGTTTCTCGCCGACGATACGTATCTGCTGGGCAAGGGCATCACCGAGCCGAGTGCCGGCTCGGACAATCGGCTGCCGCCGGAGGACGATCCCAAGGCCGGCCTCAGGCTGCAGCGCCGAACGCAACGGCGACGAGTGGATCCTCAACGGCGAGAAATGCTTCATCGCGAACGCCAGCGTCGGCAAGCTGTTCTTCGTCGACGCGCGCACCGATCCCGAACGTCGCCGCTCAAGCAGGGCACCACGATGTTCCTGGTGCCGCGCGACACGCCCGGCTTCCGCGTCGGCAAGGTGTTCAACAAGAGCGGCTGGCGCTTCTACCAGAACGCCGAGATGATCTTCGAGAACGCGCGCGTGCCGCACGCCAACGTCGTCGGCGAGGTGAACGGC
This sequence comes from uncultured Alphaproteobacteria bacterium, assembly GCA_963749815.1. Lineage (GTDB taxonomy): Bacteria > Pseudomonadota > Alphaproteobacteria > Rhizobiales > Xanthobacteraceae > VAZQ01. The sequence goes on from CAVVON010000018.1 coordinate 45,488, forward strand.
GCGGCATGAAGAAGGCGGCGCGGCGACGACACCGGCGGCGACCTGTTCGGCGATCTCGAGCTTGCCGCCAACGCGCTCGGCGTCTGCGACGCCGCCTTCGAGATGGCGATGAAGCTCGCCCGCACGCAAGACGCAGGGCGGCAGGCTGCTCTTCGAGCAGCAGGTCGTCCAGCTCAAGCTCAACAAGATGCACATGCTGACCGAGGCGCTGCGCTCGTTCGTGATGCGCATCGCCTGGGAGCACGATCACAAGGTGCACTCGGCCAATGCCGGGCTGTGCATGAATTTCTCGACCGACGTCATCCAGGAGGTGACCGAGCTCAATCTCGACGTCCACGCCGGAGCCGGCGTGCGATGAGCCGCGCGCCGACAAGCTGGTGCGCGACGGCATCATCTGGAGCCATCTGGCGGGCGACACCGTGCAGCGCATGAAGGCGACGCGAAGATTGGCGCGGTGAG